>NZ_AMXA01000010.1 GCF_000310145.2 Thauera sp. 28 | reverse complement strand
CCCCCCCCCAGCCCCCCAAAGCAAAGCGAACACGCAAACAGCCGAAGGAGAAGATCAAGCCGAATAGCCCCACGCCAGTGAAGCCTGCTGGCTCCGCCTCGAAGAAGAAATTTCATGGTCGGGTGAGGCACAAGCACGTGTCGCCGGGGGACACCCCCGCCACGCATGCAGCCTCTACAGATATGGGAGACTCTCGCTTGCCCCCTCGTGGTCGCGATGAAGACGGAACAAGCGGTACGCATGTCTTCAGGGAGTATGGAAGCGGCCAATTTGGCTCCTACCCATCTCATGATGACTATGAGTGAGACCCTCAGCTTGCAGCCCGGCGATAAAGTCCGCTTGAAGGCCAACCCGGGCAGGGTTGGCATCCTCGGCAACGAAACCGATGGCCCGCCGCATCGACTCCGGGTTCTCGTCACTTTCACGGATGGCGACGAGCAATTCGTGCTCAAGAACTCGCTCGAGAAGGTCGACCGGGCATCTGCAGGACCCTACGCAATGGTGGCCAGCGGTCGTTACGGCCGAGTCGAGGATCTCCGTGGCGCGATCACGTATTACCGCTTGAGCGGTCGGCTGGCGAACCTCATCTACAGCCTGAACACGACGAACACGCAGTTCCTTGCCTACCAGTTCAAGCCCGTACTGCAGTTCCTCGACTCGCCCTCGAACGGCATCCTCATTGCGGACGAGGTCGGCCTCGGCAAGACCATCGAGGCCGGCCTGATCTGGACGGAGCTCCGCGCCCGTGTCGATGCGAAGCGCCTCCTTGTGATCTGTCCCGCGATGCTTCGCGAGAAGTGGAAGGCCGAACTATCCGAGCGCTTCGGGGTGAGCGCGGAGATCGTCGACGCACGCGGCCTGCTGGACCACCTGCAGAGCGTAAGGGAACGCCCCCAGCAACAGTTCGCGCTGATCGCCAGCATGCAAGGCTTGCGCCCGGCCAAGGGCTGGAATGACGATGAGGAGCCGTCCCAGGCAACCACTGCAAAGCTGGCGCGCTTTCTGAACGAGGCGGACCTCGAAGAGCCCCTGCTCGACATGCTGATCATCGACGAGGCGCACTATCTGCGAAACGACGAAACGGCTACCCATCGTCTGGCCCGGCTGCTTCGTCCAGTCGTGCAGAGCATGGTGATGCTGTCGGCGACACCGATCCAGTTGCGGAGCGACGATCTTTTCAACCTGCTCAACCTGATCGACGAGGACTCCTTCCCCTTTCCCTCCTCGTTCCAATATTCCCTGCAGGAAAACGCACCGATCGTCGCCTTGCGCGACCGGATTCTGAGCCACGTGGTCACGCCCACGGACTTCGTAGAGACATTGCGTGAGGCAGTTGGTGGTCGCATCTTCGGCGACAACGCTCAGCTCGAGCACCTCATCAATCATCCGCCCTCTGCCGAGGATCTTTCCTCGCCGCGCGGACGCTCAGAAATTGCCGATCAGCTCGACCGCATCAACCCGTTGACCAAGGTCGTCACGCGAACCCTGAAACGCGACGTGCAGGAAATGCGCGTACAGCGAGATCCAGTCACGATCCGCGTGGAGATGAACCCGATCGAGCGCGAGTTCTACGATCGAGTGACCGAGGCGGTTCGCGAGTTCTGCGCGCGCATCGACATCTCCGAAGGCTTCATGCTGACGATTCCGCAGCGCCAGTTGTCCAGCTGCGTGGCAGCCGCGTGCAAGGGTTGGCTCGATCGCACGGAACTCGATGACGAAGAGCTTGAAAGCGAGGTCTTCGAGCTCTACGGCGATGCCGAGGACAACGAGAAACGCCCGAGCCTGGGCGCCCTATTGCGAACACTCGTGGGCATTGCACGACGCGTTGGCGACCACACGGCACTCGAAGCGGTGGACAGCAAGTACGACATGCTGGTCCGCAACCTGAAGCAATACTGGGCCGCCTACCCCGGCAAGAAGATCGTTCTGTTCTCCTTCTACCGCAACACACTCCACTACATCGCACGCCGGTTGGCGGCAGAAGGGATCCAGTCTGCAGTGCTCCACGGCGGGATGGACAAGCATGGCGTGCTGCGGCACTTCGAGTCGACCGAAGGCCCCGACATACTGATTTCTTCAGAGGTCGCTTCCGAGGGTGTGGACCTCCAGTTCTCCAGCCTGCTCATCAACTACGACCTGCCCTGGAACCCAGCCCGGATCGAACAGCGCATTGGTCGTATCGACCGGATCGGACAGGAAGCCGAGAAGATCCTGATCTGGAATTTCATCTACACGCACACGATTGATGAACGGATCTACGACCGACTGCTGGAGCGCCTCGACATCTTCCGCCAGGCGCTCGGCAGCATGGAGGCGATGCTGGGCACCGAGATCCGCACGCTGAGCTACGAGCTGCTGTCGCACAAGCTCACACCGGAGCAGGAGCAGGAACGCATCGACCGCGCAAGTCTTGCCATCGAGCGAGTGAGCAGGCAGCAGGCGCTGCTGGAAGAGGAAGCCACCCAACTGATCGCCCACGGCGATTTCATCCAGAACAAGGTACAGGCCGCCAAGGAGCTGGGTCGCTTCATCCGAGGCGAGGATCTGCTCGCCTACGTGAAGGATTTTCTCGAGCGTGAGTTTCCCGGGACGCGTTTGCTTGCGGACGATGACGACGAGCTCGAGCATGTCATCGAGCTCTCGACCGAGGCCCGCGTCGCTTTGTCCGAGTTTCTCCAGCAACAACGGCTTCAGGGCGCAACGCGCCTCCTTGGTGCCGCACCGCCAAGGCTCATCTTCGAGAACCGTCATGGGCGGAACTCGTCCGGAAAGGAACGGATCACGCAAGATCATCCGCTCGTGCGCTTCGTGGCGGATGAGTTGAAGAAGGCTGGAAAGGGGCCGCTCTACAGCCCGGTTGCTGCAGTGGAGATCCTGGGCAACACGGTTGGAACCGTCGAGCGCGACATCTACGTCTATGCGATCGCACGCTGGGCCGTCTCAGGTGCCCGCGACATTGAGCGGCTGGAGTATCTGGTCCAGCGGCTTGCAGACGGTTCATTGCTCGACGGCGAGCAGGCGGAGTTTCTCGTGAATGCCGCAGGTCTCCAGGGCCGGGACTGGCTGGGCGCAAGCACAAGCCTGAACCATGCGCACACCGCCGGGGTGCTCGACGACTGCCGTGCCGAGCTCGAAGAGCGTTTTCGCGCATTTCGTGACGCACAGATCCGCGAAAACCGAGATCGCGTCAGCTTCATGGTGAACACCCTTCGGCATCACCTGGATAACCAGCGCAGGCGCTTCCACGAACGAATCGAGAAGTATCGACTGCACGGTACCGACAAGCAGAGGCGACTGATTCCAGCGGAAGAGGGCCGGCTCAAGAAGCTCACCCAGCGCATCGAGGCACGGATCGCTGAGTTGCGCCTGAAGGAGTCGATCCAGGCCCACGACAGCATGGTGTCGGGCGGCGTTATCCGAGTGGTCTGAACCGGCACGAAAAGGGAGAAGAAGATGGCTGGCCAGATGGCAGAACTGTTGAAGAAGGCCTTTGCAGAGAAGGGCGTGCAGCTTCCAGGCGCCAAGGTCGAGACCCGAAAGGTTCTCCCGCCCGACAGTGGCGAGCCATCACAGCACACGGGCCAAAGCGCGAAAACACCGACGGTGTCGCCCCCGGCGGGCCCCACGGCACCCAAGGAAGGAAAGAGATCCGACCCGATCGCCGAGGCTTGCAAGAAGTGGCGTGCGGAGCATCCGGTGGCTCGCGCCAAGACGCCGGTCAAAGCGTCTCAAAAGGCCCCTCCCCTCGCTTGCTACGACTCATCGCCCGAGCGTGCAGACCAATCACCCGAGGGCAAGGTGTCGCCGTATGAGGTTCGCCTCGGCTCCGCTGCAAGGCTTGCGCTCACCCTCGACGAACAGGTCGGGCTCGAAGTGCTGGATGGATACGAGGAGTTGGGACGGAGCAGCCAGTGCTGCCACGAGACGGCGGACGACGAGCATCTGATCGCCATGGGAGTCGATTTCGGGACGTCGAGCATCAAGGTGGTGATCGGCGATCCCGCCCTCGGCAAAGCCTTCGGAGTACCGTTCACAACGGCAAGCGATGTCGCCCGGTATCTCCTGCCAACCCGCTTGCACGAATCGGCAGGACGGTTCTCCTTATGCGAAGGAGAAGAAACGCATCGCGACCTGAAACTCGCATTGATTGCGAACCCCGGCGATCTGGTGTTGCGCGAGCGCGTGTCCGCCATGCTCGCCCTGGTCATCAGGCAAGCTCGGGGCTGGCTGTTCGCAACGCATGCCGACGTCTTCGCCCGAACCCGACTCCTGTGGAAGCTCTCGATTGGCCTGCCCGTCGCCCACCACCTGGACGATGAGCTGACCCAGACCTTCAACGATGTCGCGCACGTGGCCTGGCTTGCAGCGTGCACGCCTCGAGATATCTCACGCACCACAATCGCAGCCGCAAGGGATCGCAAGCGCGAAATTGCGGCAGCCCCCGAGCGCATGTCGGAGGACGAGGATGTCGAGATCAGCGTCGTTCCGGAGATCGCTGCGCAGATCTACGGCTTCGTGAATTCGAGCCGCTTCAATCGCAAAGAGCAGAACATCTACCTGATGGTGGACGTCGGCGCCGGCTCGGTCGACTCATCGCTGTTCCACGTCAAGCCGGCGCGCGGGGGAAAATGGGACTTCGAGTTTTTCACTTCTATCGTCGAACCGCACGGCGTCATGAACCTCCATCGCCATCGTGTGGGATGGTGGGAAGAGGCGCTTTCGCAGTGCAGCGAACCTACGGCCGGACTCATCTCGAGCGCGCTCGCAGAGCACAAGTACCCGACGGATCGGACCGTCGCTTTGCCGAGTCGCTTCACTCGCTACGTCCATGATGCGAAGGTGTTCCTACGCAAGCCCTCGGACGACCCCGATGACACCTTCTTCCAGAAGAAGGTGGTCAGCCAGGTGCGCGGCAAAAGCTACTGGCGGGCATGGAGAGATGGGCACCTCACCCCCGCCCAGCTGATCGGCGTACCTGCGTTCTATTGTGGAGGCGGCATGCGTATGGAATTCTACAACAAGCTGCAGAGCCAGATGCAGTCGATGCCTGGCTACACTTGGCTCAGGGCTGAACCCCGGCGAATCGAGTTGCCCAAGAACCTCGAGGCCCCGGGGCTTCACCGAAGCAATTACGACCGGATGACCGTGGCGTATGGCCTGAGCTTCCTCGAGGTGGGCAAGGTTACGAGAGCACTCCCTCCCCCGAAGCTGTCCTTAAAGCCAGACACATCCTGGGCAGAGAACTATGTCGGAAAGGAACTCTGCTGAGCGGCAGAATCGCCGTTGATGATGTCTGGCACGCGGTAGGGCGTCGTAATCCAATACCGCGTCGATCAACGAAGGATCGCCCTACAGCAAGGCGGCAAGATCCGCCTCTGTTCGCCTCGACACCACCACCTCCAACCCCAACTGAGCCCGGGTCATCCCCACGAACAGGCGCCTGCGTGCTGCCTCGTCGAGCTGGTCGAAGTCCACCTCCGCCAGCACGACGCCCATGGCGCTCTGTCCTTTGAACCGATGCACGGACTCGATCAGGAGCTCGCCCTCTGACCACACAGGCTCACCATCAGCCGTATATCGCCCCAGAAACTTCCGCAGCGCAAACGCCCCCAGCTTCGCCTCCTTCAGCAGGTGCGAGCGACCGTGTCCGCGCGCGCTCAAGACTACGATCTCGGCGAGCGGAATGCCGCGTTCGCGCAAAGACTCCACCGCCGCCAGCGTCTCGCGGCGCAGGCCGCGACCATCGTCGTACGCGCGGAAGGTCGGGAGCTCGCCTGCGTATGGGCTGCGCGCCTCGACCGCTCCTTCGGCCAGGCCCAACGCGTTGATCACATCGACGATGGCGCGCGGCGAACGGAAGTTGTCGTTGCAGCGCACGCTGACCGCGCCGTCGAGATCGAAGCCGTCGCGCTCGTAGAGACGCTGCGCCTGGTCCTCGAGCAGATAGAGTCGCCCGTCTTCCTTCAACTGCGGCAGCAGGCTCGCGACCCAGGCGGGGTCGAAGTCCTGCCCTTCGTCGATGATCACGAGGTCGTACAGCGCCTCGAAGTCCTGCGCATCACTGCCGTAGCGCTCGACGACCGCCTGGAAGATGCCCTCGGCGGTGAAATCCGGCTCACCCTGGGTACGCCGCCAGTGCTCCACGCAGAGCTCGTGAAAACTCGACACCCGCGCACGCGCCGGCGCGATGCGGCCGATGTGATCCGCCAGGGTGCGGTTGAAGCAGACGTAAAGGGCCCGCTGCCCTGCGGCCGCCGCGTCGTCGAGCAGGCGGAGCGCAAGCTGCGTTTTCCCGGAACCTGCTGTCGCCTGGATGCGCACCACGCCGGATGGCGAGGCAATGCGCGGAACCCAGGTGGCAAGGCCGTCGGCGAGGCGACGGCTCGTCTGGCGCACCTGGTCACCGAGCACCTGCAGGTCAATCGAGACCTTGAAGACGTTGCCCAGGAAGCGGCGGAGCGATTCCACGTCGCTGCGACTGCTGCCGTGTTCGAGCAGCTCTCGCACACGGGTACCAAGATGCGAGTAGTCGTTCGCGTCGATGATGCGCTCGCGCGGCATCGAGACGATGCGGGCCTCTTCCACCTGATAATCGGGAAGGACGACACAGCCGGTGACGTGCGCATGCAGGCCGGCCTCGGCAAGGCGGTTGAGCATGGCCGCATGCTGCACTCGGGTCTGGCGGGCAACATCGTGTTCGCGTTGCCCGTAGAGCTTGACGAGATTGCCGTCGATCAGCGCGAGCTCGCCCGCCTTGACCTCGACCAGGAGGATGTTGCCGCTCGGCGCCAGGACGACGAGGTCGATCTCGCCATGCCAGTCCTCGCCCTGATGCGCGGTCTGCCAGGCGACGCTATGGAAGACCTCGTAACCGCCAGGCAGCGACTGCTGCAGACGGTCCAGAACATCAAGCTCGCGGTACAGGCCGGCATCGTGCCGGAGGGTATCCAGAGCCGGGGATATTTGCGCCATCGGGTGTGCTTGTTGTTGAGGATGACGGCATGGATTATTCCACAGGAGGCCTTCTTGACGCCTCTCACGACAGCGCTATCCGTAGTGCCGAAATTCGTACTGAGCACGCTGGGCATTGCTGATCCACCGATCACCGAGCGTGAGCAAGGCCGCGTGCGCGAAAAAAGCCAGCGAGCGAGACGACAAAGTATGTAACGCCTTTAAAACGACATCGGCGATGTGGTCACGCGGGAGCGTTACATACTTCAATTCAATGCTTTACGTTCAAAAAACCCCGGTCACGAGCACGAAGCGTCGGCCCGGGACGAGCGGTGGCGGGTTTACTTGTAACGGACGCGCACTCTCCTGCAGGGTGTGTAACACCCCTCTGAACAGCGTCCGAGGACTCCCTTTAAAACGCAGGAAGACCTGGTTTCGGATCGCAGGCGCCCACCTCTCATGAATAGTGATCCACCAGGCAAAAGCTAGGGCTCTTAGCTTCCAGGATGCCCAAAGGTACAGGAACACCAAGAACTGCAGCCGCACAACCCGCTTCGTGCAGGGTCTCCCGAGAATTACCCAGGGCGCCCTATTTCCCCCGGTTGCCGACGCCAGGATGGTGGCCTTTTGTCCAGGAGACACGATATTGATGAGCCTCGTCTCGCCGTTTCAAGCCTGCTAACGACTATCTCGGCGAACACAGGCCCAAAGTTTATGGGCCGACCATCTGACCGGAAGGACGCTGACTCCTCACGGTCGGACAGGCGATCACAAAGAAGATCAGCACGTGGGCCATTGCGCTTCCTGGCGTTCAGTTCGATGGAGGAAATCCTTATCGCACAGCAAGCTGACTCACGGGATGTAACGTTGCGCGCCATCGACAAATTTGCACCGTCCGGTGCAGTAACAGCACCGAAAGGCTCCCAAATCGCACCGTTCGGTGACTTCATTCAGGCATTTTTCGTTGTGAACATTGGATTTCCGAACGAATTATAAACGCCCCACCGTGCGGCGTTTATATTCGGTGCAGATATTCGGTGCAGATAGCTCCCCCACCTGCGCACCAGAACCGCTTCAGAGCCCCTCGAGCCGTTTCATGAAATTGCGCTTGCGCCTCCACTCGACCCGGATTTCACGAAGCTCGTTCTCGAATTTCCGGGGCTGCCCTTCTTGGAGGCGTAGCTGCCGGATCGCGTCGACAATCTCGAACGCGCGGTCGTAGCGCGCGCCCGGCCCTTCGGCTTCGACCACGTGCGGGAGCAGCCGACGGTAAAGCGCAACGGCCTCGTCGGGATGCGTCTTGCCTCGCATGGCCGCCACCGCCTCCCAGAGCTTCACGGACACGGGACCTCCGCAGAAGACGGCCCACATCGCCTCGACGTCTCCTTCCTCCCGGTGAATGCCGACCAGGTGATCACGCTCGAAACCGAACAGGGCCGACCGTCGGGAAGATCCACCTTTTGATGATTCGGACTCCTGTTTCTCGACCCGCGACCACAGCAGCCCCAACGCCCGCTCACGCAAGCTGCCCTCTCGTCCGATCAGCTTGCCAATCTCGAGCAGATCGAAGAAGGCGTTGCACCCGGCGAGACGCTCGAAGCGTTGCCAGGCGACCTTCTCGACCTTTTCGTAATCCCCCCTTTCGCGATAGAGCTCGACCAAGAGACTCTCGAGCGGGTAGGACTCGTTAATAGGAAACGCTTCGAAGCCCTCCTCCGCCCAACGAATCGCCTCGTCAAGCCGCCCATGTTCGCGGCAAAGCTTTGCGAGCTCCAGATGGCGACCACTTCGGGAGAGATTTCTGGCTTTCGCGCGGATCAGGGCGTCCAGATCGCCAGCCTGAGCCAGCCTTCCTTCGACGATTGCTTCGATCGCATGGCGCCTTGAGCTAACCGAGGAGCTCCTGTCTCCGGCCTCAAGGGCGGGCAAGACTTCCCAGGCTTCGAAGGCGGCCCGCCAGTACGCAGACTGGCCGGCTTCACCGATCAGTTCGAAGTAGTCCTCGATGATTTCGGGAAGAAACCCCCAGCGGTCCTCGAGTTGCCGTCGGAATAGCGCGCGCCCCACGTCTTCCGGAGGAATGCGGAGTGCAGCGCAGGCGTCGAGATGCGTTCGGTGGAGGTCACGGATCGCATCATCCAGGAGGCCAGAGGACTCGTGGAATTGCTCGACTGACCGCTCGACGAGGTCGATGAGCTTCTCGACGAGCTCAAGCAAGGCAGGATCGCCGTCTCCGATGCGTGCGTCGAGCAGTCGGACCGCATCTTCCACACGATCGGCGTAGCCGGCGTCATCCGCCCAGCCGAAACTGCCTTCGGGAGTGAGGCTATGCAGAAGTGCCTTCTCGAGCGTTCGCAAGCCCGGACGCTTTGCTGCCGTCACCTGGGTCACCAGGCGCTTCCACAGTTCGGCGTTGTTGAAGGCGGCCTCGAGCAGCACCTTGCGCAACGCCGCCGCGCCAAGGCTCTCAAGGTAGTCGATGACTTGTTGCTGGTTGTCCATGGGCTTCGGTATCGGGACTCCGGGCAGTGCGATGAAAGCTCACCTGCTTGCGGTGAAGCTGGCTCAAAAGCCCTCTCGTCATTCGGCCACGGTCACAGAGTCGGATTGGGGAGAAAATACCGATGTTGCGGGACCACGCCGGACCTGCGCAACACCTCCTCGCCGGGACGCAAACCGAACAGCGCACCTGCGCATCACGTACTCGGCTTCCCGACGTCGCCGACTTCCCGCCCCATGACGGACCAAACAATATCGCGATTTCATGAGCACAAAGACTGACAAGGCCACCTGGGAATTCGCTGCGCGCTTTCGGCGCCACACCTTCGGCTGGAAGGCCCAGCCTGCCATCACCCGCATCCGCGAAGCCGTCTCCGAGATCAAGGCCGTGGCCCGCAAGGACCCCGTGCGCGGCGCCGAGGGCGCAGTCATGTTTCTGGTGCGTATCTCGCCAGCGATCGAACACGTGGACAGCTCGTCGGGGTCGATTAGCAACGCGGTAAACAGAGCGATCGATGCCCTGGTGCCCTTGATTGCGGATGCCCCGGCTGATCTGCCGACACGTCGCCGATGGCTCGGAGCACTTTTTGAAGCCCACGGCGCAGAATCCATTCCGTACATCGAACCGCTGGGTGACCACTGGGGCACGCTATGCGCGAGCCCCACACTTGCAGCCGAGTGGGCCGACGCACTGGCACTGACAATCGAGACGGCTTGGCGCCGGTATCCGCAGGAACACGTGTACTTTCATGGCACCAACGTGGGCCTCTCGGCAATGCTGGCGGCTGGACAGTACGATCGCCTCCTAGGCCTCCTCGACAAGTGCCCCTACAGGCTTTGGCACGATCACCAGTGGGGCGTGAAGGCCTTGGCCGCCCTGGGGCGCACGGAAGAGGCCCTGCAATACGCGGAAGCCCTGCGAGAGCAGAGCGCCCCGCGCGACGAGGTCGCCCGGGCCTGCGAAGCCATCCTCTTGTCCTGCGGCCGCGCCGATGAGGCCTACGCCCGCTACGCCATCGAGGCCAACTACGCGGGCACTTACCTCCCCACCTTCCGTGCCCTCTGCAAGAGATATCCGCACAAAGCACCCGAGCTGGTCCTACAGGATCTGATCGACCGAAGCCCGGGTGACGAAGGCAAATGGTTCGCTGCCGCAAAAGATGCCGGCCTGTACGCGCTGGCGAGCGAACTTGCACGACGCTCGCCGGTGGATCACCGCACACTCATCCGGGCCGCAAAGGATTTTTCCGAGTGCCAGCCCAGCTTTGCAGCGGACTGCGCCTTGCTCGCGCTGCACTGGATCAGCGCTGGGCGAGCCTTCGAGGTGAGCACCGGTGAAATCCTGGCCGCTTTCGATCATTTGCTCGAGGCCGGCGGACGAGCCCAGTGCCTCGACCGCGCTCTCGGTCAGTTGCAACAGATGCTGGACGTCCTCCCTGCGGAGCACATGGTGCACCGACTGCTTCACGCGAAACTTGAAAGGCCGACCCCAGGCTGACCTGGAGAACCGCAAGGCCAGGTTGCTCCTGTTGATCTCTTAGCGAACGAAAAACCTCAATCGAAAAAAGGAAAATGCACTCTGTCGCGGACCAAGCTGGTCCCGTTATACGCTCCGCTTTTGGGGTGTCAAAGGACGCAAGGCACCCAGGACCGCTTTAGAGCAACATCCGGTTCCGTCCTCGTTGTGGCCCACAAAACACAACTTTCTTAAACTAACTCCCCGACCTAGCAGGGTGTTGAAAATTGCATCATCACCTTCGGTTTCCAGGTTGGCTGGGAAAAATCGACGCTGAAGAACCCCGGCGTGGTTTGGCATGAAGCACTTTCCAGCCGTCTTTCGAGCCGATTCCGCTACCGCAATTCAGCAGCGCTCCCGTCGCTGCAAAGACGTTGTTTCCTATCCCATGCCGCACTTCGAATGGCGCGCGAGCGCCAACAAATTACGGCGCCAGCAGATTGCCCAATCGCGTCAGGTTGTACACGGCGAAATTGAGCAGCGCATGCGCGCGAATCTTGTCCAGGCCGCGCGCCATCAAACGGCGCAGCGTGCCGATATCCTTCACCCAGCCGAAGGCTTCCTCGATCATCTTTCGACGACGCAGACTGACCCTATAGCCTTCGGTGGTCTTGATGTGTTCGGGCACTGCACTGCCCTGGGTCTTGGCAGCCACATGCGGGGCGATGCCCAGTGCCGTCAGGGCGCCCACGAATTTGGCAGTGTCGTAACCGCGATCCGCAGCCACGGTGGGTTTGCGGCCCCCGCTCGCTGGCTTGACGCTGCGCTTGAGCATCACCAGCGCGGCCTCACGTTCGGCGGTCCCGGTGGCTGGGGTCGTGTGCACATCGACGATCAGCCCGTGCTGGTTCTCGGCCAGTGCATGCGTGGTGTAGCTCAGAAACGCCATGCCGCCGCCCTTGCTCGCCAACAGGGACTCGGGGTCTGTGCGCGAAACGTGCGTTGCTTTCGAGCGTTTCTTGCCCCGGAAATCGACCTCGGGGTTGCGCCCCTGATCCGGTCCGGGTGGCTCGTCCGAGCCGTCGCGTGCGGCCATGCTCTTGTGCGAGGCCCACGCCCGCAGCAGCGAGCCGTCGACGCTGAAATGCTCATCGGACGCCAACTCGGCCCATTCGGCGATCGCGACCACGCCGCCGAAGAACTCGCGCATCACGCTCTCCTTGAGCAGGCGATCTCGGTTGGCCGAGAACGTCGAGTGATCCCAGATCGCCTCGTCCAGCGTCAGCCCGACGAACCAGCGGTACATCATGTTGAAGTCGATATGTTCGACCAGCGCGCGTTCCGAGCGGATCGAAAACAAGCATTGCAGCAGCGAGGCCCGCAGCAATCGTTCCGGCGCAATCGAGGGACGTCCGCCTTCGGCATAGAGCGCATCGAAATGCGCAGACATCGAACGCAAAACCAGATCGGCGAGCACCTTCACGCGACGCAGCGGATGGTCTCGGGGAATTCGATCCTCGAGATTAACGTAGCTGAACAGGGGGCTCTGTTTATGGTCGGTGCCGCGCATCGGAGCAATTCGAGTGGTAATGCAGATCGTATTGTAACGTCCGGGAAAGCCTTGCCGGTGCTCGGTTTTAGCTAAATCAACAACCTGCTAGTTTAAGAAACTTAGTATTTCCAGGTCTTCTTGCTCAATTTTGAGGCACCCATCGTTATCGCCAGCCACCCCATGCCATCGGCGGGTGGGCCACTCCTAGCAACGTGTTGGAAAATGCGTCGTCACCTTCGGCTTCCAGCTTTGCTGGAAAGAATCGACGCTGAAGAACCCCGGCGTGGGGTTCGCTGCCGGCCACGTTGGGTGCAACCCCTGTGCCGTCAGGGCGCCCACGAACTCGGCGGTGTCGTAACCCCGGTCTGCAGCGACGGTGGGTTTGCGGCTCCCGCTCGCCGGCTTGACGCTACTCTTGACATGCAACAGCGCAGCCTCACGTTCGACGGTCCCGGTGGCTGCAGCCGTGTGTGTGTGCAAATCGAAGAGCGGCCTGTGCCGATTTTCGGCCAAGGCATGCGTGGCGTAGCTTAGAAACGCCATGCCGCCACCTTTGCTCGCGAGCGGCAAATCGGGGTCGTTACGCGAGATGTGCGTCGCGTTCGAGCGGTTCTGGCCTCGGAAATTGACCTCGGGATTGCGGCCCGGAGCCGGCCCAGACGGCTCATCCGAGTCGTCGCGCGCGACCATGCTCTTGTGCGAGGCCCACGCCCGCTGAGCTAGCTGACGACGCTGAAATGCTCATAGGACACCAGCTCGGCCCATTCGGCGATCGTGATCACGCCGCCGAAGAACTCGTACATCACGCCCTCCTTGAGCAAGCGCTCGCGGTTAGCCGAGAAGGCGCAGTGACCCCTTGAAGGTAACTGTTAAAAAACGTGCCACCACCGCGCTTTTGCAATCACGGCCTTCAAACCCTAGCCGACGTTGGAGGCAATTTCGGAAAAGGGACGACAATCGGGGGGGGTATCGAACCAATGCTCTCAACTTTAGCTTATAGCCCTTGTGAGCCCTATGGGAAACGGGTAAAATGTCGTTCGTTAAGTCATTGATAAATAGACAATATGAACTCGAATACTCGACCACGAGTCGCTGCTGTCCGAGTTCGCTGACTTTCTGCTCGAGCCCGCGCTGGCCGAGCAGGTACGTCTTCGGCCTGGGGCTTTCACCCGCGATCGCAAGCTCACCCTGCCGCGCCTGGCGGCCATGATGATCTCGGGCATGTGCGCGAGCGTTCAAGCCGAACTCGACGCCTTTTTTGGTCGCCTGCATGCGGTGCCCGGGCGGATCCGCGAGGTCAGCGCACAGGCCTTCAGCAAGGCCCGCCAGGGGTTTTCGGGCCGGCTGTTCGAATTGGCCAGTGCGCACCTGCTGCACCTGGCGCGCCCGCACATCGAGGCGGCACGCTGGAATGGCCGCCGCGTGGTGGCGGCTGATGCGTCGCGCCTGCGTGTGTCGACACGCAAGACGGCCGCACTGACGGCGGACCACTACGCGTTTGCCTTGTTTCTGCCGGGCACCGAACTCACGCTGCACGCCAGTCTGCATCCGGCCGACGGCTCGGAGCGGCAGATGCTGTTCGAGGCGCTCGACGCACTCGATCCGGCGCAGGATCTGCTCGTGCTCGACCGAGGTTACGTCGGCAACACCATGGCGGCGACGCTGGCGCAACACGGCATGGCCTTCTGTCTGCGCGTCGATGCCAGCGGCTGGCGTTGCGTCGCCGACTTCCGACGCTCGAACGAGGCCGAGCGCGTGGTCACACTGTCGCCGCCCACCGCACGCGATGCCAGCACGTTCGATCTGGCCCGCACCGCCACCACCGTGCGCCTGATCCGCAACATCGCTCCGAACGGCCAGATCCGCGTCCTGATGACCAACCTGCTCGATGCCCAGTCGTATCCGGCCGCGCAGTTCAGCGCGCTCTATCACCAGCGCTGGCGCGTCGAGGAGGCCTTCAAGCGCATCAAGCATCGTCTGCGCCTCGAGGCCACGACGGGGTTGAACTACCTCGCCCTGCAGCAGGACTTCGCCGCCAAGATCCTGGCCGACAACCTGTGCGCACTGCTCAGCGGCAGCGGCACCGACGACGCCATCCAGACCGACTCCCGCCCGAATCGCACCTACGCATTCGGCGCACTCAAGCCCATCCTCGCCGGGTGCCTGCTCGGCATCGCTCAGGCATGGGCGGCATTGCCCGATACCCTGGCCGCCATGGGCCGCAGTCGATGCCGCATCCAGCCAGGCAGAAGCTACCCACGACCGCCCCGAAGCAAGCCACATTTGCATATGTCCTATAAGGGAGCGTTAAGTTGAGAGCATTGGGTATCGAACCCCGGAGCCTACTATCGAAATACACTATTTCCAACAACGATGAGATTCGCACGGCGTTTAGACGAAGAATCAACTTTAAAGCCGATCTCTGTACTTTCCTTACCGACCAAGCCTTTAATCGTCCGCATCCAATCAAAACACTCAAACTAAAAACGTAATTTTAGGGCTTATTCTTCAGTCTCACCTTAGATACGCAATCGATGCAAAAAATCGCAACCATCGTAAATGAAACGAGAGGTCTGTTCCACTCGTTCTCGACTGCGTTCAGCATTTAAAGCCAAAATACCTTAGACCTCCTTTCTCAATACACTTCCAACACGCCAAGGCCTCCCTCCTTCGGCAATATACTGTTCTATTTTGTAGGCATCATATTTTGCAATAACCCCTCCAATCTCTAAGATGCGAGCTAACTCTATAACGCTAACACCCTCATCTGTTACCGCATCCCAATCCTCAAAGTTGTCCGGAAACTCAATTCTATGGCTGAACTCTCCCCGACCGCAACGTTCTTTAGCTGCAAGCAGATAAGCGTGAGCCACCGTCTCTTTCTTATTGTTCACTAGACCCCAGCGGGTGAATCCAGTTGGCAAAGTTCCATGCTTCGCAGCTTTATGAGCCACAGTATTTCCGTTTATATCAGGAAGGCTCCAAAAGCGAAAATCAGCGGGATGTATTGTTCCGATTGTAGCGGCATGTGCAACCGTAACCCCTGACTTTGTTGCCCAATCCCAGCCATCGAACTCCCGAGGAAGAAGACCAACCTCAGCCGCCTCATGTGCAAGAGTCCAACCATCGGAGTCAGCCAACCTCCAGTCTTGAAAACTTTCGGGAAGGGAACCATATGCTGCCGCTTCATGCGCGACGGTGCGTCCACGATTGTCCGCTAGTTGCCACTGAGAGAACCCAGAAGGCAAATTCGCGTTTCTTGCGGCAACGTGAGCGACTGTAGCGCCTTTTAGATCGCGCAAATCCCACATTGAAAAGCCATCTGGTAACAGCCCTTCCTCAGCAGCCACATGGGCCACAGTGGTTCCGTCCTTGTCCGCAAAGCTCCAATCTTGAAAATCATCAGGCAATACGCCCATTGCAGCAGCGGCATGGGCCACCGTCCAGCCATTGTCATCCACGAGCCCCCATAAACTAAAACTGGCGGGCAAACGATTGTACAGTGCGGCTATGTGCGCAAGCGTAACTTCAGAATCTACAGAATCCAACAAAAAGGGATCGCGACCTCGCAAGCCCCAAATCTCAGGAGCCAGGTCTTCCGCAAAAGAACTATTATTCAACTTCTCAACAAGTTCATCGAAACTCAGGCCTAACCCGTCTTTCCCATCAAACTTTCTACACTTAACTTCAAATATATTATTCATAGCAGAACCTCTCTATTCAAATTTTTCTAAAAACTGATGCTGCGACCCCACGTGCCACACTTCAAATATTCACAGAATCACCAACCGGGCGACCACATAATGAGCAGCGCCACCACGAACGCTTTCCGAATAACACAAAAAGAACGCACGTTTTACAGAATTATTAATGTTATTACACTATCATAAAAGACAGTTTCTTAACACTTTCAAAGCCAAGAAAAACATGCAGCCTTTCGTCCAAAATATTACCTCTTCTGCGCGGCACTCCAAATCTAGCACTTTATCTTCTGTCGCACTAAACCTGAAAAGTCATGAGACTGGATTTAGTCCCCTATCAATGGCGAAAAAATTTTATTTCTTTCTGCTCGATCTGGCTCGGAAAGAAGTGCACTCACAGACCCTTGTTAAAACGGCGACTTTGCGCGCCCCCGCATGGTCAATTAGCTCGTTTTTTTGGATCTGTGACCGTACATGAGGACGTATGAAGGGCCGGTGCCTAGAGAAAACAGTATTTAAACGTATGATCTCTTCGAGATCGTCGGGGTCAATCGGCTCATCGTCAATTTCCAACCAAGAACGTTCGCACCCTATATCTCCATACCCTTTCCTCATCTCTTCGCAATGCTTACACAACGCTAGTACAGCCTTCAAAAGGCTCTCGGCGCCCGTCTAGGACTGAAAGTGATTTGACCTTTTCTTCATCTTTCGTTCTCGCGACCCTGTGTTCGAGCTCAGTCTTGATAGCGACTACCACAACCTCTCCTTTAATAGGCATCCATAAGAAATCGGACGGTCCCGTCTTTAAAATGCTTGCTTAGTATTTTACGCTCTTTATGAAAAAGTCAAGTTTTTTCTTAAACGTAATGTGCCTCGTTTAGTCTTTCACGCCGTGCTCGGCTTTCAATAGATCTCGGGTTTGCATCGGTATCGGCCGTGCGGTGGACTCTAGATGCAGACTATCTTCAACTTAAGAGATGGTTACTTCGGACGCCTTGCACAACAACTCAATCCCATTCCGTCATCACCACAATCTTGGCGACATATTCTTCTGTCGTGTGGACGTCCGGACACAAGAAAGCCCCATCTCAACCATCGATATCCGTACTATCATTGATCGTGCTGATGCTGTTGACGGTCATCACATACCCCGACTTCGGGCTGGCTCGGACATCCGCGATGTTTCCCCTGAAGGCCTCGGCAGAAAATCGGCTTTCCGGGCACCCAGGCGCCACGAGCTCGGCGCCAGTTGCGCTGTTCTCGGATCGCCCCGAACTTCCGCTCAAGGTGGTCGACGAGTGCAGCCTCGTTGGACAGCATCCGATGTTCGTGCACGTAGCTCCATCGGTCGCGATACAGCGCATGCGCTAGTTCGGGCGTGATCATCGGAGTATCGCGCTGGTCCCACATGATGAAGTGGAGTTCGGGAAAGCGGGCCGGTCGGATCATGCCGGCCAGCAGGTCGTCCATCCGAAGAGCTCTTACGGCCTTGACCACAATTTTCTCCTCGTATGCGACAGGTGGGGCCGAAAGTCGCTCTCACCTTTCATCTCAAGTAAACCAACCTGCCGCAGGCGATCTGAGGCCGGCAGTCCTTTCCTTGTGGTGAGCGCTACCCACGTGGAGAATAGATTTTGCTCAGATCGGCCGGCGAAAATTGGCCTGACTGCAGGTGCTGCGTGGTCATTGACGATGAACAGTCAGCCCAGCTCACACGGCATCCCGAGTGATCAACGGGCGAGACAGCAGGCTGGAGGTGTCTTTGGCGATATTGTGAGCCAGTTTCCAGGCCTCGAATTTCGCAACGAGTCGCCGATTTCCAAGAGCACGGGCCACCTCAATAACGGTGCGCTCTCCGTCGACGAGCCTCGCCCAGTCTTCGAACCCATCCGGAACATCTGCGCCGACACCGAGCAGCACGCGAAGCGTCGTGACTCCGAACTCATTCGCGAGATCCCAGTGCTCGAACCCCGCCGGCAGCAATCCATGCATGGCTGCAAAATGGGCAAGCGGCGCCCCTCGCTCGTCCTTGAGCCCCCAATCCGAGAAGTCAGATGGGAGCGTGCGACCGGTCAGATGGAGTAGCGCTTCGTTGTAGGTCACAGTGGCCCTCACGGGTAAACAGGGATTGCGGTCGGGCTAAAACCCCCTCTCCAGCAGAGGACCTCTTTCGGCATACGCTGCGTACGGAGCCTCATCTCAATCGGTTGATCGTTGTCAGGGTGCACAACGCGGTCGGAACCCTGAAACAACACGAAGAAGCTCACGGCGACCGCCGCTTCCAGAACGCCGAGGTCATTGCCATCATCCCCTGAAGCCGCTGGTCGGCATTCGCTGCGTCGAACCGAAGGCCATCACCCCCACGAACAGCGTTCGCGCGAAATCCCGTCGCCCGCTTCACGCAGTAGTCATCCGCGACCTCGTTCAACAGATCAAGGACCCAAAGCTCGGCCCCCTCCTCCGTTGTTCCAGGCACCCTTCGCACTAACGAGGCTGGCCTGTTGGGATCAAAGCGCCAGATCGTCGTCATGCGATTGCGATCAGCCCCGCTTCGGCCTCCATGAAGAAGGCACCGCACCTGAACCACGTTGTCCTGTACGTCCATTACACCGGCCTCTCCGCATACCTCGCAGGTCCTCCCCGAGATCTCCTCAGCCATCTGAACCAGGCCGACTATGAAATCATCTTTGGAAGAGAGGTAGCAGCGAAGCGAGCCGGTTTTTTCCTTGACCTTACGAGCTCTTGGAAGTGGGATCCCAACGCTCATGCACTGCCTCGTGATCTCATCGAACAGGGCATCGAGCAGATCCAGCCAACCGTCGTCGCACTGGATGCCGTCGGCCAGGCTGCCGAGGATCTCCGGATACCGGGCGAGCAGGCCATCTTGAATGAGATCGTTCAAGCGCTCGTCGTCCTCCAGAAAGCTGCGGCCATATCCATGATCCCCTGCGCCTCTTCATCGACGCCCTCCGCATCGAAGAGCATGCTGCCATCTTCAATCCGGACCTCTTTGACCTTAACGTCCGCGCCCTTTCTCGACTCGCAGTAGCTGATGAGCGCAACGTTCAAGACGTCCAGAAGGGCGATCGACTCTCCATCCTTCGTATAAGCAGGAACACGGCGCTCGTAGGGCGGCCGATCCGTGATCGTCTTTGGAACGCTGCCGACCGCATTCCTCGAGGCAGCAGCCCCAGCCTTGATACGGCTGTGGTCCGGACAACGGACCTCCAGCCAGCCCGCTTCGAAACCCATCAGCCTCGCCGGCCCGCCGCAAACCTCACAGGTCGAGTCTGTAATGCTCTCAGCCATCCAGATCAAGCCATCGATGTAGGGCGTCGTGACGTCCATGTAGACGCGGAGGTTTCCAAATTTCTCTTTGATCTGAAGCGCCTTCGGTGATGGAAATCGAACCTCTTCGCAATATTTAGTTATTTTATCAAACAGTACATCGAGGATCGGATACCAACCGGGACCACACTCAATCCCAAAAGCCATGCAGCTATTTCTCACTGATGCATAACGATCCTGAAAGATCAGAGGATACTTCTCGACAAGACCGCCCTCAGTGATTCTCAGCATCATAGGATCCCAGTTTAGTATTGATCGTCGCGCCTTTAATCCTGGAACACCCTTTACTTTTCGATTCAATAGATAGAGCCCAAGAATCATCTTTTTTAGGGCATCGATAAGGCTGCCACCGTTATTGAGCCGAAAGCTTGACGGCCGAGCAACTACTCGGTCACAAACCCGATCCTCGCGCCCTTCTTCGATCCTCCGGCGATCTCGAAAAGAGCATCTACACGGCCAAGTCCATCCCGGATCGCCGCCCCGAGGGTGAAACGCAAGCGCCGGCTGGCCTCACGGGGCGAGATCCGCTCACTGGCCATCCTCTCCAAGACCGCCCGACTCAGTTCCGGCGCACTCGGGTGCCCTTCACAATGGGCGAGCCACTGCCGCCGATAGATCTCGGCCAATTCGCTAGCAGTTGGCGGCTTGATTTCAACGATCTCGAACCGACTCTTGATCGGCTTCGACAGGGTCCCGAGCTCATTTGCCGTAGCCAGCTTCCACAACGCCGATGCGTCAAAGGCGATGTCCACGGCCTGGTCTTCGAAACGCTTGGCCGTCCGGGGGTCAAGGAGGTCAAGCAGCGAGCTCTCCGTGCTGTACCTGGAGTCACCGCTCATCTTGTCGATCTCATCGAGCAGCAACACGCCGTTTGCGAAGTCGCCCGAGGCCAAAAGCTTCCAAACCTGGCCCGGGGAGCTGTTCGACCAGTGGGTGGACGTTCCCACAACCTGAAAACCACCCTGCGCCGCACCGAGCGGGATGGATGCCATGTCGACCCCAACAGCCTCAGCCAGTGCCTCGACAAAGAGCGTTTTCCCGACGCCTGGAGGGCCGACCATCAACAGCGGCTCTACCACCAGTCCGTGCGCAAGGTCGGAACTGACAGCGACCAGCGCCTCAATTGCATCCACGACACGCGCGAAGTTCGGAAAACGTTCCCGAAGCGAGTCCAGGCGGTGGGGAAATTGGCGAACAGCGCGGCGCCCCCGATGCCTGCGCATCAGCTTCTCCCAGCCTTGTAGCTGTTCGCGCCGCTCCCGATCACTTTTGCCACGCATCTCGATGACGCCCGAGAACGCGACGAGGTCGAAGATCTGACGCATAGGTCCAGGAGGGGCGTCACTTTGCAACGGCGCGCACTCCCCCTCTCCAGCCACCTCTACATCCCCGCTCTCCTCCTGCCGCCTGTCTTCCAGTTCCTTCTGCTCGGCTTGGCGCGCCTTGACCTTCTCTTCGGCGATCCGCCGCGCCGCTTCTCGCGGAAGAAGAATGGATTGACCACGCTCATTGAAAAACTTCGTAGGGACATAGCCCCCATC
Organism: Thauera sp. 28; assembly: GCF_000310145.2. Lineage (GTDB taxonomy): Bacteria > Pseudomonadota > Gammaproteobacteria > Burkholderiales > Rhodocyclaceae > Thauera > Thauera mechernichensis. The sequence continues at coordinate 113,522 of NZ_AMXA01000010.1, read as the reverse complement.
ATCTCGTGCCCTAGCCTCAAGCATCTCCCACCCTCCGATTAGAAAACCGCCCTATCGGATCTTCGAGACGTGAGTGAAGATAGAAACCATGTCGAACAGGATCGAAATTGCAAACAGCACGGACGAGAGAAGCGAAGGAGGAGGAGGGAGAGGGCCACAGGGGCGCCACTACCCGAGGAACAGGATACCTACTAACTTGCGCAAGAAGATTATTTCGGCTTGAAAAAGTGATATAACTACTCATGTTTTGCAAGCCTCTTGTTTTTGATTCTGATGGGTTCCCTCAACCAGCACATCAAGCTCACTGGAATTAAAACCAATCCTCTTTTCATCAAGCGTGAGCCTGTATCCTGTACGATTTTCTACGTACTGCTCAATCTTCAGCCTATCCAAGCGGCTATGTGCGGCAAATCCATCATGCTGAAGAAGGACGATCTCATCGTTGTAGAGCTCGAGCGTACTCTTAAGCGCAAGGGCTTCAACACCTTGAATCAGATGGGCAATCGCACGCATCGGTTTGCTCTTCTCGAACTTGATCGCCTTCCCCATAGCGTTGGGGAGTCGCCAGTTGGCTGTTCGAGGTCGCTCATTAAGAATGACCTCGCGCCCCCTATAGATGTCTCTGACCAAGTCTTTGAAAAACGGCACTGCAAACAAGCGTGCGGCAGCGTCCTGTCCGATCTCCCTGGGGATCGCATTGTTATACCAGAGCGTTGTTGATGCTCCGTACATGACTGCGATCAAGCACTGCTTGGCCTGCTCGACTGAGATTGAAGCTTGTTGAGCAATGCTCTGGCGGATTTCTGCCTTTCTGCTGAGGTAGTCCTGAATGGCTTCAGTCCTGTAGCCATTCCTCTCGCTCATCTGGGCAAAGATAGTGAAGTGGCAGTTAGAAAAGTCGTAATCCCAGAGCCCATACAAGGCTGCCCGTTTCACAATTCTCGGGGCATTCTGAAGACTCAGCCCTCGTGCATAGAGACGGCCGCTTTCAGCTTCAACATAGAGATGGGGCATGAAACCAGGCCGTGCAGAGAGCGATGTCGAGAGACGGATTGCACAAGCGGCCGAAAGGAGAAGACGCCTAATGGTCTCGCTACCTTCACCTGACCCTTGATCGCAAGAGGAACGAAATTTTTCGCTCAAACCTGCATGCAGAGACTCAAGCATATCAACCCGGACCGGAACGCAGTTCAGAAAGCTCCCGCAAGGCCATTCCGTAGCCTTGGAGCCACGCATGTCCGTAGATGCAACTGCCGCCCGGAACTTCTTGATCGCGCGAAGGTTCCCTGTCACCAAGTAGGATGGCGACGAGCCAGGGTCAAGGAAGTAGCTATCCAGAATGCGCTGGAATTTAGGACGCAACCGATACCCCTTAGTTGCACCTTCCTCATAGAACCAGTTTGGGGTTACATCAAAGATCTGCAGCCGCTCATTGATCCGGGAGAAGCCCTCTCGACCGAACCAGTTCTCAAGCTCTGCGTAATGGAAGCTCTGAAAATCTTCGAGAATGCTATGCCTACGCGCCTTTGAGGAGCTGCACCACAGCATATCGGCCAGCGCCCACTGCTGACGCCGGGTCAGCTTCGCGTACTCCGGCACGTTTGAATGAAGATGATCGATAAAATCTGCTGACAAGAAACCGTGCCGCGTGCTCATGACAGCCTCCCGTTCCGCTGCCCGACGGAGCGCGAATCGACTGCCCTGACGACACCAAATTCCCTAAAGACTACATCCTTTCTTCCGATGTAAAACAATCTCCCCTCCTCTATAAGATGAAGAGAGCCTAAATCATTTTTAAAACCAATGCAAGTTTTTTCTTAAGAGATTTCGTGTTCTTTTAAATTTTCAGGTTCTTGGTTTTCGCATCTACCAGACCACGTTGCCTAAAGCGTAAGCGTCCGACGATCGCCGTCTTGCCAGTTATTCAGCAGTCCGGGTTGATCTCGTCGGTGAACTCGCCCTCATTCCATGCGCGGGCGATGGCGGCATCGAGGCGGGTCAGAAGCTGGTAGAGGGATTCACCATCGCGGCGCTGTAGCATCGCCAGGCATTCACTCTCGTCACTGGCCACTGCGGCACACTCAACCGGGCCGACAGCGCCGAGCGAGATCTGGCCCCCATTTGATATCAGCCAGTCCACGTTCTTGAGCGCTGCCAGCGGGTCGACGGCGGGATACTTCATCAGGCGGCCTTCTGTTCGGGAGCCGGCACCTTCAGCTCGACCTTCCACGGCAACAGCTCATCGACACGATTGACCGGATGCTCGGCGATGCGGCCGATCACATGACGCAGGTAGGCCTCGGGGTCGAGGCCGTTGAGCTTGGCCGAGCCGATCAGGCTGTAGATCGCCGCCGCACGCTCGCCCCCGGCGTTGGAGCCCCCGAAGAGGAAATTCTTCCGACCCAGGGCGACCGTGCGCAGCGCCCGTTCGGCGGCGTTGTTGTCGATCTCGATGCGCCCGTCGGTGCTGTAGCGCACGAGCGCGTCCCAGCGGGCGAGCGCATAGCGGATCGCCTCGGCCAATGCCGATTTCTGCGAGAGTTGTTTGAGCGTGGCGTCGAACCAGGCGCGTAGCGCGACCAGCACGGGGCCAGCGCGCGCCTGCCGCTCGGCCCGGCGCAGTTCGGGCGGTTTGCCGCGAATCGCCTCTTCAACCGCGTACAGCAGGCCGATCTGCTTGAGCGCCTCGGCCGCCAGGGGCGAGGCCTGCGTCTTGTGCAGATCGTAGAACTTGCGCCGCACATGTGCCCAGCAGGCGGCCTCCTGGATGGCCCCGCCCAGATAGAGCGGCGCGAATCCGGCAAAGGCATCTGCCTGCAGCACGCCCTTGAAGCGCGCGAGGTGGCGTTGCGGGTGCTCGCCCCGGCGATTGGGCGAGTAGGCGAACCACACGGCAGGGGGTGTCTCATCGCCTGCAGGGCGGTCATCGCGCACGTAGGTCCACAACCGACCGGTCCGGGTCTGGCCTTCACCCGGCGAGAGCACCGGCACCGGGGTGTCGTCGGCATGCAGCTTGGTGGCCGAGAGCACATGCTTGCGCAGCGCCTCGACCAACGGGCGCAGCAGCGCATTGCATTGCCCCACCCAGTCGGCCAGCGTGGAGCGCTCGAGTTCGACACCCTCCCGAGCGTAGATGGTGCTCTGGCGGTACAGCGGCAGGTGATCGCAATACTTCGCGACCAGCACATGGGCCAGGAGCCCCGCGCCGGCCAGCCCCCGGGCGATCGGTCGCGCGGGCGCGTTCGCCTGCACGATCGTGTCGCAGCGGCTGCAGGCGAACTTCGGGCGCACATGACGGATCACCCGGAAGCTCGCCGGCACGTACTCGAGCATCTCGCTGACGGTCTCGCCCAGCTTCTTGAGCGAGGTGCCACAGGCTGGGCAGTCGCACGCCGAAGGCAGGTGCTCCTCAATGTCGCGTGGCAGATGATCGGGGAGCGGTTTGCGGGGCGGGGGCACCTCGCGCATATCGGCTGGCGCGGGCGGTTCGGCCGGGGTCTCGGCACGCAGGGTCTCGAGCTCCTCGAGCGAGAGCTCCAACTGGCCGAGCATCTCGTTCATCTGCTCCGAGCTGCGGCCGAACTGCATGCGGCGCAGCTTGGCGATCACCAGCTTCAGGTGCTCGATCTCGGCGGCCTGTTCGCTCACCTTCGCCCGCAGGGCGATGACTTCGTCAGGAGAGGAAACAGGGGTGTTCGACATGGCGACATGATACCGGAGCATGCCGCCAAAAGCCGCCAAATGACGCTAAAAAGCTCCTATAAGCCGCTATGCAGCGCGATTCGGCGCCGTTCTGACCGGACGCCGCCAGTCGATGCCCTCGAGCAGCATCGACAACTGGGCCGGCGTCAGCGCCACGGTCCCATGAGTCACCTGCGGCCAGACGAATTTACCGTGCTCGAGCCGCTTGGCGAACAGGCACGGCCCGTCGCCGTCCCACCACAGCACCTTGATCCGATCTCCACGCCGGCCCCGGAACACGAAGATCTGTCCGCTGAAGGGATCGGCTTGGAGTTGGGTCTGAACGAGCGCGGCCAGGCCGTCGAAGCCGCGCCGCATGTCGGTGATCCCGGCTGCGATCCAGATCCGCGTGCCCGCAGGCGGGACGATCACCGCAGCAGTACCGCGAGAACCTGCGCGAGCACCTGGGCGTCGGGACGTCCTTCGACAGTCAGCCGTGCGCCCTTGCGCTCGATCGTCAGCCGACCGAACGCGGCCGCTGGGGTATCGAGCATCTCGGGCGCGTCCTCATCGTCGGTGTCGGCGAGGATGATCGGCACGAACGCAGCCACCCCCAGGCGACCTTCCTGGTAGGCCTTGCGCCACGCGAAGATCTGGTTGGCGTTGACGTCGTGTTGGCGCGCGAGACGCGACACGGAGGCGCCCGGCTGCAGCGACTGTTCGACGACGGTGCGCTTGAAATCGATCGAATGGCGGCGGTATGGGCCGCGCAGGTCGCGATGCGGGCGTTGGTCCAAATTTGTGTCCATGAAATCCATTGTGGGCACAAAGTTGGGTGCCCCCTCCGAGGGGGTGATCGTCAGCGACAGCTACGCTGAAGGGAAGACGGCATTGGGCGGACGCTTACCCTAAAGCTCTCGACGACGGACCTTCTGGGGACGGATGTCACCGGGGGATGCCCTCGAACGGCGCTCACCAGTTACCGTAAGGACCGCAAGCTCTAGACGCAGTGACTCGAGCTCAGAGCCTGCAGAGGCCAGGAAATGGGCAGCCTCACGTAGGGCCTCGACTTCCTTCATGTACCTCTGATCATCCGTGCGCTTGGCTGCACGACCATCGACGCCCCGTTCGGACACGAATTGACCTCATTGCTCTACGGAAAGTATTGACGATAGCAAACAGAGATTGTTTTCGCTCCTCGCAGGCGCACCAATGACCACCTTGCCCAGCCAGGCCCCTTCCCTGCCATTCACTAAGATGGTGGCAGTCGTAGGTAGGTAGTCCCACAGATGCCAGGTGGAAAGCGGTTCGTGAAGACCAAACGCGTTCTGGTGACATTGTGCTGAGGGCTACCACGCGGACGGAAGAATCAAGGAGCGAAGCGAGCAGTTCATAGCAAGGCTTGCAACCGGCCGACGATGAAGGCACCCCATCAGCTGCGCTTTGTAACGGTCAAAAAGGGCATCTTGGCGCTCAACAAGCACCCCCAAAATGGGCGAAACAGGCAGCGCAATCAGCACAGCCCCTCAAAGACCAAACAGATTCCCTGACCTGGATCATTAATCAAAGAGAGCCCGACTTCTGAAAAGCTCCTGGCGACCAGCCTGCATTATCATCAACGCGATCGTTACCTCTATCCGGCTGCCCTTTGAACTCAATTTACGACATTAAAAACAAGATTATTTATGAAATGATGTATCATCCAACTAATCACAGTCTTTACTTCTATGGCTTTCTATACCATTTCTTTCAACGCAGATACCATTGCCAAGCTGTTGCACCGATCCCGGATCAGCTCAATCTCTGCTTCAAAAATTCCCGATAAACGTTCACACCAGGCTGATCCGGGAATATGGCTTGTGATCAATTCCTCGAGCAACGTAAATTCACTCGGAGACCAGCAACCATATTTCTCAGTTTGCATTATCGATGGCATCCACAGCCGGGAGGATCAAACAGCAGTTCTTCCACTTCAAAGCCAATCGGCAAACTGCATGCCTCTCCTTCATCAGCTTTCAGCGCTTCATAAAGGGGAGCCTTGCATGTACTCCTTGGCTCCTGAGGATCTTTCCAGATGCCTCGCTGGAAAGAAAAAATTCCTGATGATCGACATTTTCTCTGATCACATCGAGTTTTGCGGGATTGAGCCCTACGGCATCTAAAAGCACGCGAAGCCATGCTCGAAGATCTAAGGTGATATTAAGGACCACTATCTCGCGCAATTGCGGACTTGCAAGGGGAAATGCAAGCCGGCTTACTCGCAATGCCAGCCATCCCTTTATTATCCCGGCGCTCCACCTCGATGGCGTCCGCAAGTCTTGCGGCTTGATAAGCGGCGTAACGCCGGGCGTACTCACTCCCCATGCGACAATGACGCAGTGCCAGGCTAGCAACTGTTTCTCCGAAGCCGTCTCGTAGGTGCCAGGCTGAGAAGCGCTCGGGCAGGTTTCCAGCAAACGCAGATGCGTGAGCGACTGTTGACAGGTCAGCGGCTCTCAGTTCCCAGCGATCGAAGTCTTTAGGCAACCGACCCGCGTAGGCTGCAGAATGAGCGACCGTATTGCCGTAGTCATTCATCAGTTCCCAGAGCCAGAAGCCTTGTGGGAGACGCCCAGTCTTCGCTGCGACATGCGCAACAGGTTCATAAAAGGCTCCCTTCAGTTCCCAGCGGTCGAAACTGGACGGCAGCGGACCGCGCTCAAGCGCAACATGTGCGACGGTCTCTCCACGACCGTTTACAAGGCCCCAACATTCAAAGCCATCGGGAAGTAGTCCTCGCCTCGCTGCATAGTGCGCCAAGGTATGCGGTCCACCATTGAAAGGGCGGCGTGGCTCACGAAGCCCCCAGCCAGCGAAATCTGCGGGCAAGTTCCCGTCAAGGAGTGCCTGAAGAGCATCGCCGTAGGTCACTTCCACTACATCACAGCAGGCTTTTCGAATTCCCTGCCTTCGTTGAGTTGTTGAGGCGGGTCCCTGCTGGATTCTCGAAGACATGATTTGAATAGCCCGTTAATAGATAAGCCACGCAGCTACTCATTATCACACAACCAACAAAAAAACGAGGGTTCTCACGGAGCCATTTAAACATAACTCAACTGCACCGCATTTCTCAATCACCCCCCACTTGCCTTTTTAACAATTGTTCCAAAACTTGATGACTTTTTCATTTTCCCAAAACGGACAGTCTGATATTTTCGATTAATAGCCGGATATCCATCCTTATAAAAAAGGTGACTCCAGTATTCTAATCTAATAAAAATAGTCAAGTTTTTAACTATAGCCATTTACACATTCATCGCAATCCCCTCTACGAAGGGATTCGCATCCGACTTTCCAGTCAGACTGCAGCAACAATTGTTTTAGCCTGAGGAGAACACGAATCGATCGGTCTAAGCAACGTGTTCAGCTAGGTGGAACTAGGCCACGTACTGGTCAGGTGCCTCGTTACATAATTGGCCAGGCAACTTGATCCAGTCTGCAGGCTTGATGGCGCGCTGGACGGTGTCTGCTTCGGCCGGCCATCGACAACCCGACTGTAGGGGTCGATCCAGTTCGTGCTCGATAATAACCAGCGTGTGATGTTGGATCGCACAATCGCGCCTCGGATCACCACTGCTCTGGACATGAGCGCGTTCACGGCCACGCTGGTGCAAGCGTGCAACACGCGACTGTCCGCGTCCTTACGGACATCCAGCACAACGACGGTTGTGAGCCCTGCTCACGATCTGGGGCGAACCCTCCCTGGCGCAGACCACCGGGCGGGATGTCTCGCACTTTGTGCTCCACTTACACCAGCACTCCGAGATGGCTCTCACTCAACCGGCTCGGACTCGAAGGGTGCAGCGCCAACTCCCGTTTGCGCACGCAGCGAAGTGACTGCAGCAGTGTGCGGTGCTTGAGGCTCGGATGAACAGCCCAGAAGTGCCAGGCAGATACGCTAAACCGCCTGCGAGAGACGCAAGCCCTTCGCGCAGACCTCGGTGCAGGCCATGGTCATGCGGGAGAAGTGAAGGCGATGCAGATCGTCAACGTAATCCAGGCGCTCGGCCGAAGCGGTCTCTCGGCTGTCGGCGATGAAGCTGGACGCCTTCAACGGCCACGAAGGCCCGATGAACTTGCCTGGATTCCACCTGTAGGCGGACATGGCACACTGCTGCAAGCGCACAGGATGCATTCGTCTCGCCGCCCGTCCAGGCGCTCGCGCTCGGCCGGCTTCTGCAGCGGTTCCCGCTCGAGCAGTAGCTCGTCGTTATTCACCAAGGCGCTGAGGTAATGGGGATGGGCGAACAACTGCATCCTCTCCACGACCAGGTCGCGGATCAACGGGAAGCCAGGAAATTACCGCAGCCCAATCGGGTCTATGAGCACGTCAAGCGCGGTCAGACCGGCGGGGCCGTTGCGGCCCGTGATGGCGGGACTGAGACTTCCAGCCCAGCAGGCGCACGGAAACGCTGCGACCTCACTGCGGCTATCTGGACCCCGACCCCGAGGGGACGGTCATTCAGATTGCACCCTGACCCCCAACCGCAATCAAGTTGAACCACAACAAGTAGACTTGGGCGTCGGAGGACAGCTAGTTTAGCGAGTCTCGGAGTTCGCCACCTAGTCATGTCGCTTTAGGCTTTGGTACGAGCAAGACGTCCTTGGGGTCGACATTCACAGCTATCAATTTCGGCGTCGTGCGCTCACTGGGCCACTCCATTTGCAAACGACTACAGCCCAACTCATATGCAGTATGTATATCTTTCCCATGCCCGATTGCTTCGTAAAACCCTGCTGCAAAAGTAATCGCGGCTTGATCTTCTATTGCCTCCGAATTTCCGATAACGCAGTCAATCTCCTGCGCGATAGCGCGAGCTTGTTGCTCGGAATAACACGCATTGAGCACTATGCACCGTACCTTTCCCTTGAATATCGAAAACAATTTACGCAACGCGTCTGTAGACACAGGTCGGCCGTTTCCACTCTGATCCTCTATGAGGATTCCGTTAGCGGCACTCGCGTGTCCACTAAAATGCAGAATGTCAGGACTGTAACGAAGAAGGCAACTTTGTAAGTCGGAAACTCGTACAGCCCAGTGTTGTACGATCTCCAGTTTATCACGCTGTGACGCCATTCTGAGAGCCTCGTCGATACTCCGGACCTCCTCATCAAGCCTCAGTCTGCTTGTGTCCTTAGGATTTGCTCCCAAGAACAGCACAAGGATTCTCCTTTCAGAGTGCGCATTCTCTGTATCATTCTCAGCAGGTTTATCGAATTTCTTCGATTTTCTATAAACAGATGCGCTAAGGAGAAATGCAATCATCAGCCCTACAGAAAATGCGGAAAATAACACGACATATAAGAGAACATGCATCAAGTTTATGAGATCCACGATCAGAGTTGGGATCTCCCAACCTTGACTGAGTAGAACTGGAGTAAGAAGACAAACAACAAAAGAACCAATGAAGACCGATACAACTCGCAAAAGCCAAGCTCTCTTAGCCTTCTCGGATTCTCTGAAAAGTAAAGCATAGGCGCAAAGAAAAACGACAGCTACCAAGGCACTGGTTGCGGAATTGAGATGTGGTTGGTACCAATCGCTGATAAGAGGCAGCCTCATAACATGAGCAAGCCATGGGGAAAGTAGTGAGAGAATTCCCGGCAGCGCCCAATTAGGCCACCCAAAAATAAGGTCACGTAGTGAGGGGGCGGACCGAGGCAACTTACTCACCCTCAAGGACAGTCATGGGTATCGAGGCAATAACAACCTCGGAAGAGTCGATCACGTCGATGCTAATCATGCGAGCGAAAATACGGCTTGGCCTGAACTTGACTTCCTTCATGACATCAATACGTCGGCCTGATGCCCAGTTTAGCAAATAATTGGTGAATCTAATTTCATCGATCGGAACCATTTTCGAAAACTTGCTATCAGCCACGCTAAGACGAAAAAGAGTCTCCTCCGAGTTCTTCAGTGATAGTCCAACCGATGTCTGTACGCGGACGGAGTAAGCCAACTCGCCTGCATTTAATCGGCTACTTACACTGAGTGCAATCTTAGAAAGATTCGCATTTTGACTTTGTCCGTCAGAGGATACAAAGAACTCTTGGTAGGAGTGAACGGCGAAGTCCTTCTTCGAGTCCAGCGCGCTCGCGAGTTCTTCCGAGAGACTAAAAGCCCGGCCGATAGAGCCCGACCATTGAACCATCATAAACTGCCCGACTCTTGAGGTCTTGGCTCCCTTGCAGGCGTCCTCTCCTTTGTAACACCTCGCCTCTGCAACTAACCTTTGGCTCCTATTATCTCCCCACCAGAGATCGGTTTTGCTATTATCAACCTCCCCTCTAGTGATGAATGTGGAACCGAATAGGCGATGCTCAACTGGAATCCAACTGCTAGAAAGCACTCCCTTCCAATGAGTCCAGATACTCTTCGATGCTTTGTTTTCAATGCATCGCCGGAAATACCTACCGTCCCGATCCATGTCGTCGTCAACCCAAGACTCGTAGGTAAATTGGTCCGAATACCCACCACCATTACCATCGTGATGCCCCTTTTCTGCATTTGGGCATCTTTTCTGCTCGATGATGCCCTGCGCGAAACTAGATGACGACACGAAGATCGCCGCAATGAAAATCAATAGTGATGGATGTCTCGTGCGAATCATAGCTCTCTCCTCCGCCTAATCGCGAGTAATCGGAGTTGCGGTACTAATGCGCGATTCAATCTTAAGAGATATTGGTTTTGACTTCTAATGCGGCGCGAGTTTCTTCATTTGTTATATTTACCGATCTCGAGAAGCCAATAGTTGGCGACAGCGAGGAGTTGCCTACTTGCCATGTTTTATCCATCAATCAGTAAAGACGAAAGTCAGGGGCACTTCGGACGTTGCAATAGTCGAAGTGATGCGATATTCGTCTCGGCAGGATTTCTAGCTAAGGGTTCGAAAAGAAAAATGAGGATTGCGGACCTCTCCCGGACGGGAACCTTGTATCACGCCATTACTTCAACATAGACGAGCTCCATCGGCCTGCAAGTGAAACTAACGGCCACTGCTGCTTCCGGCTGATTGTGTATGTTCTTGCAACCGATGACCAAGCCGGCGATCTGGCGTCCCGTTATGGCCCGAAATGCCGTTGACTGACTGAAGTTCGCTCTCGGGCGAGCGCGCTGTTTTCGGCCTGCTGAAGTCGCGTAATCGAACGCCCCTGGCGGGCCGAGACATATTTCGACGGGCTGGACCCGCGCCTGGACGTGGACCAAAGTTGACCGTGCCCTTGCAGAGGGGGCGCCAACGCGCAGGAGGGCGGACCTTGGACATTGCAGCGAAGATCGCCCCGAAGGTGTTCGTGTCCTATGCCCGGCAGGACTGCGGCACGCTGGCCGAGGAACTGGTCACTGCACTCAAGTTGCTGCAGTTCGAGGGCTACCTGGACCGCAGCGACATCGCAGCGGGGGAGGACTGGGAGCATCGACTAGCGGACAGATCGCGGCCTACGCCAAATCGCCCGGCCAGTTGGCGATGGACAGTGGCGCGGATAGCCACTCGCCCTACACTGGCACCTTGCTGCGGGAACTGCAGTCGCCCAACATCTCGTTGTGGGTGGCGCTCTCCCAGACGACGACCCAGGTCGCGAAAGCCACCAACGGCAGTCAGCGGCCGTTCATTTCGTCCGACATGAACGGTGACGTATTCCTCGGCCACCCATCCCCCAAGCGCCGTCTGCGAGCGGATTCAACGTGCAAACGCTGCGCGATCCGACGCGGGCGTCCGTTCTGGCGTCGATCGAGGCAATTTGCGTTTCCACTCCAGACGAGGTGGCCGCGTCGATTCGACGTGTGGGCATTACTGTGGAACCCGATGGCGCGCAGCCCCAGCCGTCACTGCCGGTGCAGGACGCTCTAATTGTCTTCTTTCACGCCGGCTACGGCTTCCGCGCGGGCGCCGACCGTTTTCTCGCCGTGTCGGACACGGAGTTCGACACCGCAAGACCCGGGCTGGTGACGGAGCCCGGTGTGTCGGCGCCGGTCCAATATTGACCAGGTGTACCGGTTGAATTTTGACCAGGGGCGATAGCTGCTCGTCATTGCTGCAGCTGTGGATAAGTGTATCGGATTCGCGGTCCTGTTTGCCCTCCTGTGTGCTTGCTGTCGAGCGAGGGAGAGGCGACGCGGGGGAATCTGCGAAGGGCGTAGCCCGAAGCAGATTCCCCCGCGTCGCGCCGGCTCAGAACGGGTCAGCCCCGTCGCTTTCAGACGCTACAGCCCGCTTGCTCTTCTCCCTTGACTGGATGCGGGACTTGGCGGCCGCGCTGCTGTGCTGGAAGCGCCACGACTCGTTACCGGTCTCCACGATGTGGCAGTGATGCGTCAGCCGGTCCAGCAGCGCCGTCGTCATCTTGGCGTCGCCGAACACGCTGGCCCATTCCCCGAAGGTCAGGTTGGTCGTGATCATCACGCTGGTGTGTTCGTAGAGCTTGGAGAGCAGGTGGAAGAGCAAGGCGCCGCCGGCTTGGCTGAAGGGGAGATAGCCCAGCTCATCGAGGATGACCAGGTCCATGCTGCGCAGCGACAGCGCAAGCCGCCCGGCTTTGCCAGCGGCCTTCTCCTGTTCGAGCGCATTGACCAGATCGACCGTCGAGTAAAAGCGCACTCGCCGGCCATGACGCGTAATCCCTGAGACGCCCAGCGCCGTTGCCAGATGGGTCTTGCCCGTGCCCGGCCCGCCGATGAAGACGACGTTGTGCGCCTGGTCGGTAAACGACAGATCGGCCAGTCCTGTGATGAGCTTGCGCTCAACGCACGACTGCCCGAAGTCGAAACCCGCCAGATCCCGATGAACGGGGAAGCGGGCGGCCGACATCTGGTAGCGGACCGAGCGCATGGCGCGGTCGGTGGATTCGGCCTCCAACAGGCGCTCGATGAGCCAGCACGCGCTCTGGAGCCCGACGTCACCGCCATTGGCGCTCAACTCGGCCCAGGTGCTGGCCATGCCATACAGACGCAAGGCTTTCAGTTCGGCGCCGAGCTCACGCATGATCAGCCTCCTGGGTACGCAGGCGGTCGTAGCGACCGGTGTCGGCCACCGGCGCCTCCTTGACCTGCAGCGTGGTCGGCACCGATTCGGGCAACGGCGCCTGGTTGAGCCGGGCAATGACATTGAGCACATGCTCCACACTGACCACACCCGATTCGAGCACCAACTCGACGGCGACGAGCACCGTGTCGAGCCCGGCCTTGGGCACCACCGCGAGCATCTGGCTCATCACCCGGTCACCGCCTTCGCGCCGCAGCAGCAGGCGTTGCAGCCGCACCAGCGGCTCGGGCATCTCGGCAAACGGCGCCCCGTTCCTCAACACCCCGGGCTTGCGCTCCACCAGCGGCAGGTAGTGGCGCCAGTCGTAGCGGGTTTGCCCCCGCTCGAACAGGCGCGGGTGACTTGCCATCACGACCTCGTCGAACACGATCTCGATGCGCTCCGGATAGAACCGCTTGCTGATCAGCTTGCCCGCCAGCTCGCACGGCACCGAGTAGTGGTTGCGGGCGGCCGTCACCAGACAGGTGCTCGACACGCGGCCCGGCTCTTCGACATACCCATCGAAGGCAGACACCATCGGCATCAGGTGCGGTTGCTCGTGTTCGAGCATCTCGGCCACCGACAACGCGTACTCGGGATGACGCACTTCCTGCCACAGGGCCTGGCAACGGGCCAGCAGCCAGGCGTTCAGCTCAGCAAAGCTGCCAAAGCGCAACGTGCCGGCCTCCTGCCAGATCCGCCGCCGGCTGTCCTGCACGTTCTTCTCGACGACACCTTTCTCCCATCCCGAGGCGACGTTGCAGAAGTCCGGATCGAACAGATAGTGCGAGCACAGCGCCGAGAAGCGTGCATTGACCACCCGGCCCTTACCCTTCTTGACCTTGTCGACCGCCGTCTTCATATTGTCGTAGATGCCGCGCCGGGGAATCCCGCCCAGCGCCTGGAAACTGCGTGTGTGGGCGTCGAACAGCATCTCGTGACTTTGGCTCGGGTAGGCGATCAGCACGAAGGCTCGGCTCGCACACAACTTCAGGTGCGCCACCAGAAGCTTCCGCCAGACCCCGCCGATCACCAGCCGCTCTTCGCTCCAGTCGAACTGGAACGCTTCGCCCAGCTCGAACCTCAGCGGCACAAAGGCGCGCGTCGGCGCGTTCGCGCCCGCCTGCTCACGCCAGTGGCGGATGAAATCGGTCAGGACCGTGTAACCGCCGGCATAGCCCTGCGATTTCAGTTCCGCGTAAAGCGCCTTCGCCGTACGCCGGTCGCGCTTCGGGCGCCGCGCATCGGCTTCCAGCGCCTGCAACAGCGCACCGTGGAAGGGATCCAACTTGCCCGGTGCTTGCAAGCGCCGGTAACGCGGCTCGACGGCCTCAGGGGCCGTCAGCCACTTCTTCACCGTGTTGCGCGACAGCCCCGTGCGCCGCGCAATCTCCGAACGGGACAGCCCGTCCCGGTAATGCATCCGTCTGACCTTCCCCAACAGTTCCATGGTGATCACCTCATGTCCTCTGCCTCAAAATGAGGCAGAGAGGTTAAACACCCTGGTCAGTCTTCAACCGGAATTCACCCCGTTAGATGGTCAGTTTTCGGCCGGCGCCAACACTTTGCCGAAAACATGACCACGCATGAGCAGACCGCGTAAAACCCAGTTGACGTCGAGGCGGCTTCCCCCGAGCCCGCGCTCTCGCAGACCATCGCGAACGCGCTTGCCAGTTTCCTTGAGATCGAACGGGTGCGAGCGGGTGTCCTGTTCGATGATCGAAAACAGCGCGCGGTAATCGTTCGGCCTGAGCAGGGGCGCGTCCGAGACCTCATGGATCTGGGTGGCGACGACGAAGATGTCCCGATCGTTACCCCAGTCGGTCGTGCCGTTCCCGTTTCGAGTGCGTGCTTCGGGCCGAGTTGGGTCGTAGATCACCCCGCCTCCGCTGGTCCAATCGAAGCACAGTGGCGCGAGATCGAGACCTTCGACGTATTTTCGGAAGCTGCCCTTGCCATTCCAGTCCGCTGCGATAGTGCTGAACATCTCCGTGAGGTGCTTGGCGAGGCGACTGCAGGGGACGACGGTGGAGGATCGCGCGACTTCCTTTCGTATGGCCTCGGTCACGCTGTCGGTATCTCGGTCAAGCGGCTTTGCACTGGCGACGGGTGTTGCGGTCGGGGCGGTGTGGCGGCGTGGATCGTAGATTACGCCGCCTCCCGCCGTGGTGAAACGAACCGAGTCGGCATCCCAAGATTCGATGAGCCCTCGAAAGCTCCCATGGCCCGCCCAGGTCGATGCGTCCATTCCCTCCAGGGTGTCCAAGATGTGCGCTGCAACCTTCGCCATGGGCACGGCGACAGCAGATTCTCGGACCGTTTCCTCCACGAGCACCCGCGCAGCGGCTGACAAGGTGCTGGCATCCGACGCTGGCTTCGGCGGGGCCACCACGGATTCCGTGACCGGTGGCTCGTCCTCGTCCTTGAAGCCAAGTGCATTGCGGACGAACTCATCCTGATCGATCAGAAGGTCGGCAGAGGCGCGATACGCCGCTGATGGAAAGCCGATTGCCAGCACCGTCGTGCGACGATCCCACCGCCTCAGCTTGCGCAGAACGGGCGTGAAGTCGGCGTCCGCCGAGAAGACGATGAACTCGTCGTAATGGGTCTCGTGTTGGAGGAGGTCAATGATGTCGAGCACCATGTGGATATCGGTGCTGGTCTTGCCCTCGCTCGTAAGCGCGGGACAGTCGATGATCTCGAAGCCGGCAAGATTGAAGGAGGGCCGGAAGCGCTGGTACGCCTGTGGATTCAGGTAGCAGCGCCTGACCAGGACGCGCCGTCGCGCGCCGTCGGGCGTGTGGTCTGGCAACTCGAGTTCATTGATGATCCAGTTCATCCACTCCAGCGGTTGGCGGGCGAAGCGGTCGGCGATGGTTTGGTCGAGCTTGCGGAGGCCGGAGTAAACGTTGTCGAAATCGACGAAGAGAGCGCTTTTCAAGGTTTTCGATCGCTGTGTTGGCGGACGGGTCTGTTCATGGGGCGACCAGGCCGTATGTTGTTCGGATTCGAGCGAAGATTCGCAGAACAGAGGGCAAGTTAGTCCGAAGCGCAGATAGGGTCGAGGGCGTGAGCTAGGCGGCGTCGTTCATTATGACGTATAAGATACTTCAGACCTTGTTCGACCGAAGCGCTGTCGAATCCCCACGTAGCACGCGTGGTGCCGTGTCGGTTGCTTAGGACGCGGATACGATCCGACTAGAGACAAAACGGCACATCCTGCCCGCAGGCAACCCGACCTTCCACAACGAGGGTCTTACTCACGCCGTACTTAGGCTAAGCGGAAAGAGCCTCCACTGGCCGAGAGGTAGTCGGCCAAGCGAAGCGGCCGTTCGAGCGGCAGTGACAGCAGGTATATCCGATAGTCGTGCGGCAGCAGTTGGCCGGGCTGAGACCTTGGGATAGCGGTTGCGAGCGTCTGGAGCGCCCAAAACCCGGAGCTCAAGTAATCGACGTCAGTGTGTCCTATCGAACGGGGCGTCCCGCACGCGGTCGGTGCCTCGAACGGCAGGTTTCCCCTGTTGTGTCGCGCTCACGCCGTCTCGGAAGAGCTGAGGAGCTGCGACGAACGCGCATGATACGATCTGATCACTAGGTGTGAGAAGTCGGGAGAAATGCGGCGAGGAGGCACCGTTGGAGACGGCAACCGTGAGCTAGGTGTGCCGCCCATGATTCTGCACCCCGTCCTCGTTCGCGAATTCGTCAGTGCCGTCTTCGATCGCCCTGCGTGCGTTCCTGACTACGTTCGAGACCATCCACTCCTCGTTGATCTTGTCCTTCACCAGCCTCTTGAAGTCCTCGAACGTACTGCTTGTCTCCAGTGCGTGCATCACGGCAGACAGCTTGCAATTTAGATATTCGAGGTGATCAGCGAAGCGCTTTTCCAGTTCGAAAAGCCTCGTAGGCAGCTCGTTGAAACTGCACTCGGCCCAGCGTTGGCGATTCGCATGCTCGACCTCGATTTCGGTGGTCGCCATGCGCACCTGGTGCCGGTCGATTACGTCGTTGATCCTGCTTCGCTGTTGGCCAATTTGCTCGCGGTATTCGGCCAACTCGGCGAGGTTGCGTTTGTTCTCCGGAACCGCAAGGTAGTCGCGGAGTGCCTTCACGGCCCACATAGGGCACTTGCGGCTACTCACCCGGCTAGGGTCGATGAGCCACGCCTGAATAGTTCTTTCGGAGACCTTCTGGCCGGACACTCCCGTGATCGCTCGCGCTGCCCGTTGGCAGTCCCCGAGGAAGTCCTTCTGGATCATCCCCAAGAGGGCGCCTCTGTCCTGCTCGGCCTCAATGTGGCGCCATAAGTCTTGTTTGAGCTTCGCGATGTCATCAGGGCTCGACTTTCCCTTCTTCGTGGGAATGAGGTCCAAGTCGTCGACAGATTGAACGTCTCGAGATCGATAGACAACCTCGAAGACCGCGCCAGATTCAATGTGTGTTGCCGTGCCGCTGTGAATGGTGTGTTCCCATGCCATTGGTGCTCCCTCCAGTTGTGCGCACAGTGTGCGCGCACAAAGTGCGCAAGTCAATGGATGCGCTTCGGATCTGCGTAAATCGTCGACGGTGGAGCTCCTCGTGGGGGCGGGCCGGGGGGATGTTGGCCGCAGAGCGAGAGCTGGCCAATTGGGACATGTCTTCGCGAAGGCCAGAAAGAGGTCGGCTCCGGCGCCAGCGATCCGGCCTCTCGGATGCGGTTCGCGTGGTCGCGCCTTTCTGGGGCAGTGTTATTGGTAATTGGAGGAGGGCGAGGGGTGCCTTGCCGACGGACGTCCACGTGTCGCTTGATACCCGTCGACGCGCGGATGACATGCGAACCTCGTCCGAGCGAGGAAGAGATTGTGAGTACCCGCTTACCGGCCTCGCTTCGCAAAGGCCGCTTCTGCCCGATTGCTGTTGTCCGCAGGGCTTAAGGCTGGGACCCCGAGAGCACGCACGGTACCCAGCCTCGCCTTGTGCACGTGACACCCCACTTGATTGCCAACAGCGCCACCACAGCAGATAGTCCCTCCTCCCGATCAGCAACAGCCATTCGGTTCCGCAGGGCTTCCTCCACGTAGCCGACTATCATCAAGCTTTCAGCGCTTTCGCCACTCCCAGGGTGGCACTGGCGCCGGATCTACCCACAATCCCCTCTTCGCGGCACGCGCCTCGTCCTGAAGTTCGGGGAGCGCGGCATCGGTCGCATAGCGCTCATACACCCAAGCCATCCCTCGTCGCACCTGGGCCGCGTTCGCATCGACACCGCCACAATGCACACGCCCCACGATGCGCTTGTATCGATCGACATCTACGACACGGACTTCCGCGCGCTTTTCGAGGCACAGCGCAGCAAGCGACTGCCTCGAGCGCGTTCCGAAGGGCTGTCGCTTCTCAGGCGCGTCGATCTCGGCGAGCCGAACCTTTACCTGCTGGAAGTCGCTTTTCAACACGGTGAGGGTGTCACCATCAGCGACAGCGCGCGCTTCTGGAGGGCCCAGGAGCGGCAGGACTGCCTCTCGTACGAAGCCCGAGCAGTCCTCAATCGTCCAGCCCTCTGAGCGCTCGAGATACAGCGCCTCGCCGGTTTCGGCAACGAGCGCGAAGGACATCAAGCGGGGGCGAGTGAAAGCGGTGAATTCGGTGTCGAGGAATAGTCGTACGGATCGCATCGGTGAGGCCCGGTCTGCGGGCGGAGTGTACACCAACCCATCTGATCATGATCTGCCCGAAGCCCGACAGCAGCGAACCCACGACACCTCCCAAGCACCGTTACCAAGGGCTCAAAGTCATGGTGCCGCACAGCCATCATCACCCGGATGCCATAAAAACAAAGCCGGCCAAAAATGCCAAATGAGTGTCTAAAAAGAAGAACCCCCATCAGTAACGACGGGGGTTTTAGTAAGCCTAACTAGCCTTATTTCTTAGACACTTTGGAACCTTAAACCTCCACAGTGTCAGCAACGGAGCGGAATTCCTCGATCTGGTCGAAGTTCATGTAGCGGTAGATGTCGGCGGCTTTCTTGTTCACCACCTCCACCTGCGCCAGGTACTCCTGCACGGTCGGGATCTTGCCCATCAGCGCGCACACCGCGGCCAGCTCGGCCGAACCCAGATAGACGCGGGTGTCGATGCCCAGGCGGTTGGGGAAGTTACGCGTCGAGGTCGACATCGCGGTGCTGCCCTTGCGGATCTGCGCCTGGTTGCCCATGCACAGCGAGCAGCCCGGCATCTCCATGCGGGCGCCGGACTTGCCGAGCACGCCGTAGTAGCCTTCCTCGTTGAGGATCATCGCGTCCATCTTGGTGGGCGGGGCAATCCACAGGCGGGTCGGGATGTCGGTCTTGCCGTCGAGCACCTTGCCGGCAGCGCGGAAGTGGCCGATGTTGGTCATGCACGAGCCGATGAAGACTTCGTCGATCTTGTCGCCAGCGACTTCGGACAGCAGCTTGACGTCGTCCGGGTCGTTCGGGCAGGCGACGATGGGCTCCTTGATGTCGGCGAGGTCGATCTCGATCACGGCGGCGTAGTCGGCGTCGGCATCACCGGAGAGCAGCTCGCCGTTGGCGATCCAGTCTTCCATGGCCTTGATGCGGCGCTTGAGGGTGCGGGCATCCTGGTAGCCGTTGGCGATCATCCACTTCATCAGGGTGATGTTCGAGTTCATGTACTCGACGATCGGCGCCTTGTTGAGGTGGACCGTGCAGCCGGCGGCGGAGCGCTCGGCCGAAGCGTCGGTCAGTTCGAAAGCCTGTTCGACCTTCAGATCCGGCAGGCCTTCGATCTCGAGGATGCGGCCGGAGAAGATGTTCTTCTTGCCCTTCTTCTCGACCGTCAGCAGGCCCTGGCGGATGGCGTACAGCGGGATCGCGTTGACCAGGTCACGCAGCGTGACGCCCGGCTGCATCGTGCCCTTGAAGCGCACCAGCACCGATTCCGGCATGTCGAGCGGCATCACGCCGGTCGCGGCGGCAAAGGCCACCAGGCCGGAGCCGGCCGGGAAGGAGATGCCGATCGGGAAGCGGGTGTGGCTGTCGCCGCCGGTGCCGACGGTGTCGGGCAGCAGCAGGCGGTTGAGCCAGGAGTGGATGACACCGTCGCCCGGACGCAGCGAGACGCCGCCGCGGGTGCTGATGAAGCTCGGCAGCTCACGGTGCATCTTGACGTCGACCAGCTTCGGGTAGGCGGCGGTGTGGCAGAAGGACTGCATCACCAGGTCGGCCGAGAAGCCGAGGCAGGCGAGGTCCTTCAACTCGTCGCGAGTCATCGGGCCGGTGGTGTCCTGGCTGCCGACGGTGGTCATCTTGGGTTCGCAGTAGGTACCCGGGCGGATGCCCTGGCCTTCCGGCATGCCGCAGGCGCGGCCGACCATCTTCTGCGCCAGCGAGAAGCCCTTGCCGGTGTCGGCGGGGGCCTGCGGCAGGCGGAAGAGCGTCGAGGGCGGCAGGCCGAGGGCCTCACGCGCCTTGGTGGTGAGGCCACGGCCGATGATCAGCGGGATGCGGCCACCTGCGCGCACTTCGTCCAGGATCACCAGGGTCTTCAGCTGCGACTCGGCGATCATGGCGCCGTTCTTCAGCGCGGTGACCTTGCCGGTGGCGTGGTCGACCTTGAGCTCGATCTCGTCGCCCATGTCCATCTGGCCGGCGTCGATCTCGATCGGCAGCGCGCCGGCGTCTTCCATGGTGTTGAAGAAGATCGGGGCGATCTTGGAGCCCAGGCACACGCCGCCGAAGCGCTTGTTCGGCACGAAGGGGATGTCCTCACCGGTGAACCACAGCACCGAGTTGGTAGCGGACTTGCGCGAGGAACCGGTACCAACCACGTCGCCAACGTAGGCGACCAGGTTGCCCTTGGCCTTGAGCTCCTCGAGGAACTTGACCGGACCACGCACGCCGGCCTCTTCCGGCTCGATGCCCGGGCGCGGGTTCTTGAGCATGGCCAGCGCGTGCAGCGGGATGTCGGGGCGCGACCAGGCGTCCGGTGCGGGCGACAGGTCGTCGGTGTTGGTCTCGCCGGTGACCTTGAACACGGTGAGTTTCTGCGAGGCGGGGACTTCCGGGCGGCTGGTGAACCACTCGGCGTCGGCCCACGACTGCATGACGGCCTTGGCGTTGGCGTTGCCGGCGGCGGCCAGTTCCTTGACGTCGTGGAAGTAGTCGAACATCAGCAGGGTCTTCTTGAGGCCCTCGGCCGCGACTGCGCCCACTTCGGCGTCGCCCAGCAGGTCGATCATCGGCTTGATGTTGAAGCCGCCCAGCATGGTGCCGAGCAGTTCGGTGGCCTTGGCGCGCGATACCAGGCCACAGGCCTCTTCGCCCTTGGCAACCTTGGCGAGGAATTCGGCCTTGACCTTGGCTGCGTCATCGACGCCAGCCGGCACACGATAGGTGAGGAGCTCGACGAGGAAGGCCTCCTCGCCGGCGGGGGGGTTCTTCAGCAGCTCGACCAGCTCGGTGACCTGCTGCTTGGACAGCGGCAGCGGCGGGATTCCGAGGGCGGCACGTTCGGCGACATGGGCACGGTAGGCTTCAAGCACGGCGACTTCCTCACTTTTCGTGGCGGTGATCAAGGCTCCGCACGGGGATCACCCTTGCGGATCGAACTGGATTATATGTCTTTTATAAGACTTGCGGTGCAGCGCAGCAAGCAGACATGTGATCCGGGTGAAAACTTGCAGATTCTACTCCTCTCCGGCGCGGCTTTCGCCTGCCGCGCGATACCGGATGTTCGCCGGCGAGGTGGCGCCTCCGGTCATCACGAAGCTCATTGCTTCGTCCATGGTCCAGTCGGTCGACACGACCTTCGACACCGGCACGATCTCGATGTATCCGGAGGTCGGATTGGGCGAGGTCGGCACATACACGGCGGCCAGTTCCTCACCGGTGGTCTCGTCGCGGATCACCCGGGTGACGAAGCCCACGGCCTTCATGTCCGGACTGGGGAAACTGATCAGCACGACGCGCTGCACGCCAGCGGGCTTCTCCTTGACGGCGGCGAGAAATCGCTTGGTGCCGCCGTAGATGGCCGCCACCAGCGGAATGTTCTGCACCAGGCGCTCGAGCCAGCCGATGATGCGCTGACCGATGACCAGCGAAGCCAGCCAGCCCAGCAGGTAGAGCACCACCAGGGTGAAGATGACGCCCAGTACCGACTGGAACTGCGGAAGCAGGATGAAATCGGCAATCGCCGGGTAGTTGCGCCGCAGGCCGCGCGAGATGGCAACGACCCAGGGCGTGCCCAGCTTCGAGAGCTGGGTGAAGATGAAGTCGAATACGAGCCAGGTGACCCACAGCGGTGCGGCCGTCAACAGGCCGATCAGCAGGTAGCGCCGGGTGGTGCGGATGCGTTGTTGTGTGTCTTTGTCCATCGCGAGCGCGGTTCGTTAAGCGGATGTGAAAGCGTGCGAGGATACCGCAAGCCCGCTGCCCGCCGCGCGGCATCCCATGCGCGTCAGCGGTTTTCGCTGTGCATGCGTCGAATTCGGGCAGAATCGGGGCATTGCAGCATTTTGATCCAGCATGAAGCCAGACCAGCCCTGCCCCTGCGGCTCCAGCCGCCTCCATGCGCACTGCTGCGCGTTGTTGCTAGACAGCGGCGCACCGGCCGCGAGTGCCGAAGCCCTCATGCGCTCGCGCTATACCGCCTTCGTGCTCGGCCGCGAAGACTACCTGCTCGCCACCTGGCACCCCAGCACGCGCCCGGCTGCGCTCGACCTAGCCAATGAGCCGGCGGTACGCTGGATCGGCCTGCAGGTCAGGGACCATGTACGCTGCGCCCCCGACCGCGCCGAGGTCGAGTTCGTCGCCCGCTACCGTATCGGTGGCCGCGCCCACCGGCTGCACGAGCGCAGCAGGTTCGTGCGCGTCGACGAGCGCTGGTACTACGTCGACGGAACCCTTTTCTGACCCGGACCTGCCCGCCATGAACCTCGAAAAAGTCATCTTCGGCTTCTTCATCGTGCTCGCTGCCACGCTCAACTTCGGTTTCGTGCTCGGTGACTTCGACGACCCCACCCATCATCACATCTACGAACTGTTCGCCGCCCTCGTGGTGAGCATGATCGCCACCGTGCTCAAGTTCGGCGATCGCACCCAGATCGGTGCCATCCACCTGTCGACAAGCCTGGTGGCCGACCTCCAGCTGGTGGCGGCGGCCATGGTGTGGGGCTACGCTGCCCACGTCTCCGCAGCAGGCGTGACACCGGAGGCCACGGCCAGCATCGTGTCGCTGTCCGCAGGCGCGCTGCTGGCCAACATGGTGTCGGTGGTCATCCTCATCGCCGAGACCATCATCCAGCGCCGCTGACTTGCTCCCGCCCGGATAACGGCCATGGAACCGCTCGCCCGCCACCACAGCGTCTTCTTCCTGATCATGCGGCGCATGCGCACACCGCTGATCATGCTGATCACGATCATGGCGATCTCGGTGCTCGGGCTCACGCTGGTACCCGGCGTGGACGACGATGGCAAGGTCACCTACCTGAGCTTCTTCCACGCCCTGTACTTCATGAGTTACACGGCGACGACGATCGGCTTCGGTGAGGTGCCCTACTCATTCTCCGACCAGCAGCGGCTGTGGGTGACCATCTCCATCTACATGTCGGTGATCGGCTGGGCCTATACGCTGGGCTCGGTGTTCAACCTGCTGTCGGACCGCAGCCTGCGCCAGGCCATATCGATGCAGCGCTTCGTGCGCGCGGTGCGCCGCCTGCGCGAACCGTTCTACCTGGTCGCCGGCTATGGCGAGACCGGCCGGCTCATCTGCCAGGCACTGGACCGCAAGGGCGTGCGCGCCGTCGTGCTGGAAATCGACGACAACAAGGTGGGCGAGATCGACCTGCACAGCTACGCGCTCGATGTACCGGCAATCTGCGCCGACGCCGGCAACCCCGAAACGCTCAAGTATGCCGGCCTCACACACCCCCATTGCGCGGGCGTGGTTGCGCTCACCAACGACGACCAGACCAACCTCGCACTGGCCATCTCGGCGCGCCTGCTGGCGCCCAAGGTGCCGGCGGTATGCCGTGCCGAGCATCGCGCTACCTCGGCAAACATGGCCTCCTTCGGCACCCGCCACATCATCAACCCCTTCGAACGCTTCAGCGAGACGCTGGCGCTAGCGCTGCATGCGCCCAACGCTTCCCAGCTCATGGGCTGGCTCACTGGGTTGCCGGGCACGCGCTTCGAACGCCGACGCGACCCGCCGCGCGGACACTGGATCATCTGCGGCCATGGCCGCTTCGGGCGCTGGATGGTGGATGCCATGGATGCCGAGGCGGTGCCGGTGACGATCATCGACATCGAGCCCAAGGGCGACGGCGTGCACCGCTGGGTGCAGGGCGACGGCACCGGCCAGGACGCCCTCACCGAAGCAGGCGTGACCACCGCCAGCGGCATCGTGTGCGGCACCAGCTCCGATGTCGACAACCTGTCGATCGCGGTGACCGCGCGCGAGCTCAACCCCGGGCTGTTCGTCATCCTGCGCCAGAACCACTACGACAACCGCGCCCTGTTCGATGCCTTCGAATCGGACATCACCGTAGTACCGAGCCGCATCATCGCCCACGAATGCCTGGCCATCCTCAGCACACCTCTGCTCGCCCCCTTCCTCGCCGAGGTGCGCACGCGTGACGAGGACTGGTGCGGTGCCCACCTCGAACGCCTCACCACCCGCCTGGGCTGGACCGTGCCCGAGATCCGCAGCGAACGCATCAACCTCAGCCGCGCCCCAGCCCTCTACCGGCGCCTGATGCGCGGCGAGACTGTGACGCTGTCGATGCTGCTGCGCTCGCCGGTCGATCGCAGCGTGGCGCTGCACTGCGAAGTGCTATTCCTCGATCGCGACGACGACGACCACCTGCTGATGCCGGCCGCCAACACGCCAATCCGAGCCGGTGACGAACTGCTGCTCGCCGGTACCGCGGCCGCGCTGAACGATTTCCGGCTCATCGTCGGCAACGAGCACACGCTCAACTACGTGCTCACCGGCGAAGACCTGCCCGGCGGCTGGATCTGGGAGCGTCTCGCGCGCAGCAAGGCGCGAGCAAGCCTGCCCGCCCCGGCGAACGGCAGACCAAAGAGCAACGGCAGCTATCTGCCCTGAGCGCCCGCGGCGACCAGTACCACCTCCTCACCGCCCAGGCGCACGCGCTGCCCGGGCCTCAGCTTGGCGCGCTTGCGCGTCTCGCACACGCCATCCACCGCCACACCGCCCTGCTCGACCAGGGCATGCGCTTCACCCCCCGAGCCCACCAGCCCGCTCGCCTTGAGCAACTGGTCAAGCTGGATGTACTCCCCGCGCACTTCAAACTGCATCGTCATCATCTTCTCCACAAACGGCCGCCACTGTAGCCTGCGAGCCCGTTCCAACTCAATTGAATCCGGCCTGCCGGCCCGCGCCGCGCGCCCTGCAGGCGACGTGCGCTACGGGGCACCGCAGGAGCGGCGCCAGTCGCGAGCGTTTTGCATTCTTCCATCCAACGCTGCTGCTACCATCACGTCCTCACGCCCTCCACCGCCTGCCGAACATGAGCTCCACAACGCCGCCCAGCCCCCCACCACCTGCCTCTCACGACCACCGCATCCCGGTCACCATCCTCACCGGCTTCCTCGGGGCGGGCAAGACCACCTTGCTCAACCACCTGCTCAAGCAGCCGCAAATGGCTGGTGCGGCGGTGCTGATCAACGAGTTCGGCGAGGTCGGCGTTGATCATCATCTGGTCGAGCAGGTCGACGAGTCGGTCGTACTGCTCGACTCCGGCTGCATCTGCTGCAGCGTGCAGGGCGACCTGGTGAAGGCGCTCAAGGGCATCTTCATGCGCGCCCTGCGCAAGGAGATTCCGCCCGTCACCCGCGTGCTGATCGAGACCACCGGCCTTGCCGACCCGGTGCCGGTGGTGCACACCGTGATGGAGGAACCCTTCATAGCCGAACGCTACCGCTGCGACGGCGTGATCACCGCAGTGGACGCCACCCATGCGATCACCCAGCTCGGCGACAACCGCGAGGCGGTGCGCCAGGTGGCGATGGCCGATCGCCTGCTGATCACGAAGTGCGACCTCGCCGACACCGCAACCCTGGCCGAGGTTGCAGCCCGCATCGCGACACTCAACCCGGGCGCGCAGCAGGTCGAGATCAGCCATGGCAGCACTGACCCGGATGTCGTGTTCGGCTGCGGGCTCTACGACCCTGGCGCCAAGTCGCCTGACGTCGCGGCCTGGCTTGGCGAAGAGCGGGTGCGCCATCAGCAGGCACGCAAGGCCGCACTTGCTGCGCCGCTGGCCTGGCGCAAGAGCGGCCAGCCGATCGTGGCGCCGACGGCGCCCGCCCGCCACGACGCGAACGTGACGAGCTACGTGCTGACCTTCCCCGAGCCGCTCAACTGGTTCGCCTTCTCGGATGCGCTCGGCCTGCTGTTGCAGGTCTACGGCGAACGCGTGCTGCGCATCAAGGGCTTGCTCAACGTGGCCGGCGACCCGCTGCCACGCATCGTCCAATGCGTTCAGCACTCGATCTACCAGCCCACGAGCCTGCCAGCCTGGCCCGACCAGCCGCCCTACGACGACCGCAAGAGCCGCCTGGTCTTCATCGTCCGCGAGCTGCCACGCACGGCAGTGGTCGAGCTCTTCTACAGCATCGGCGGGGTCGAGGCAGAAGCCGAACCCTCAGCCTGAAGGCTAGCGCCGCTGATCACCATCCCCGCCACATGGGCGCCGATTGCCAGCGCCGAGGTCAGGCCGGGCGATTCGATGCCGTAAAGGTGCACCAGACCCGCCACGCCATGCTGCACCGGGCTGTCGATGCGGAAGTCGGCATCGGCCTCGCCCGGGCCCACGATCTTCGGCCGCACGCCGGCATAGGCAGGCTGCAGTCGCGCTGCATCGAGCGCGGGCCACCAGTCGCGGATGGCGCAGGCAAAGCGCTCCGCCCGCGCTGGATCGACATGGTAGTCGGGGGAATCGACCCACTCGACATCGGGCCCGAAGCGGGCCTGGCCGGCCAGGTCCAGGGTGAGGTGTACGCCCAGCCCGCCAGGCTCAGGGATGGGATAGACGAGATGCGAGAACGGCGCCTTGCCGGCATAGCCAAAATACACCCCGCGCGCATAGCAGGCCCGCGGCGCCTGCGCCGAGGCCGCGCTGCGGATGGCACGCCCCAGACCGACCGCCTCCAACCCGGCCGCATTGACCACCCAGCGCGCGCGTAGCTCCATCGGCGCGGTGCCGCCCACCTCGACCACCACACCCCCATCCTCGGCAACCCCGCCAGTCACCGGGCTGCGCAGCACAAGCACGGCACCATGGCGCTCGGCATCGGCCAGCAGGGCGAGCATCAGGCCATGGCTGTCGATGATGCCGGTCGACGGCGACAGCAGCGCCGCATGTGCCTCCAGCGCCGGTTCGAGCGCTGCCAAGGCGCGGCCATCGAGCCGGCGCAGGTCGCCTACCCCGTTGGCGCGGGCACGCGCCGCGATCGCCTCGAGCGCATCGGCCTGGGCCGCCCGCGCGGCAACCACAAGCTTGCCGCAGCGCACATGTGCGACCCCACGCCGCGCACAGTACGCGTACAGCATCTCCCGCCCGGCTACACACAGCCGGGCCTTCAGCGAGCCCGGCGGATAGTACAGACCGGCGTGGATGACCTCGCTGCTGCGGGCACTGATACCGCTGCCGATGCGGTCTTCACGCTCGATGACGAGCACCTCGCGGCCTGCTTCGGCCAAGGCCTTCGCGCACGCAAGCCCCACTACGCCGGCACCGATCACCACGACATCGACCTGCTCCATGGTCGCTTTTCTCCTTTGCCGGATCAACGCACAAGGTCAGTGACTCAGGCCGGTACGCGTTTGATGAATGGCTGAACAGCGCCCCCCGCGAGCCTCCGCGTGTGCCCAGCCCAATGGTCGGAGCTTAACGCTCCATGTAGCATGCAGGGAACGACATCCCCGCCCTTGGCCCAGACCACTCGCCCGCATGACCCGCAACGCCCGCCCTACCGCCATCGCGCCACCCCGCATCGAAGCATCCCCCAACGAAACGGACGCTCCCGGCGCAACGGCAGCCGATTGTCCTATGGACGCGCTGCTGCAGCGTGCAGACCGCTGCAGCGCAGACGCGTTCGCGTGCGGTGCGCTGCAGCCCATTCGCACCGAGCAGACCTGGCTCGACGCCGAAGGCCTGCGCTTTTCCGTACGCTGGGTATCCTCGCTCGCACTCAAGGACCGCGCACGCGTCGACACCGTCATTCGCCGGCGCCCCGACTTCAACCCATTCCTGCCACCTGAGCCCGCGCTGACGGTGGCAGCAATCGGCGAGCATCACCTCGTCGTGCTCAACAAGTTTCCGGTGATCGAGCGCCACCTGCTGATCGTCACCCGTGCGTTCGAGCCCCAGACGGCAGCGCTGTCGGACTCCGACCTGCTCGCCCTCGCAAAAGTGCTGCGCGCACATGGCGGCTTGGGTTTCTACAACGGCGGACGCATTGCCGGTGCCAGCCAGGCGCACAAGCACTTGCAGTGGGTACCATCGACCGCAGCTGCACTGACACCCTTCGTGCCGCGCTCCTGCCTCGATAGGCCCGGGTACGCGGTATGCAACCCCGCACTGCCCTGGGCACACGCGTTCGTCGGTCTGGAAGAGCACGCGTGGCGAGACGACACAGCCGCGGGCCAGAACCTGCGCGCAGCTCTCCAGACTGCCTGCGCAGCGCTTTCCATGCCCGCGCGCGCCCAATCGATGCCTGACTACAACCTGCTGGTCAGCCGCGAGTGCCTGCTGCTGGTGCCGCGCACGCAGGAGAAATGGCAGGACGTATCGATCAACTCGCTGGCGTACGCAGGTTCACTGTTCGTACGTGACCACGCCCAGATCGCGCGCCTGCGCGCTGCAGGTGCGCTTGCGGTGCTCGCCGCAGTTGGTCGGCCGGGGTGAGGCGCATTCCCTCAGGCTGCACGCGGCAGCGGCGACTGGGGCAATGGCGAGTGCGGCAGCGGCGGCAGGCCAATGGTGGCGCGCAGCTCATCGCACTTCGGGTTGGGCGTGCCGTCGTCGAAATAGACCGGAAACTCGCGACAGGGCGTCGGACGGTTCTCGTAGATGGTGCATGCGACCTGCTTGCCAACCTCGCCGGCGAGTGCTGAACAGCGCCGCGGCACCGTGTTGCTGCCCTTCATGCAACGCATCGTATGGTTGAGCTTCTCGGTCATGGCGGCGGGCACGAACCCGCCGGGGGCATCGTCCGCCTCTGCCCAGTAGAACGAGATGCGGAAGTGGGTGCAGCAGATGCCGCAATCCAGGCAGGGGTTGAAACCTTCCATGAACCGTTTTCGCAGGAAATGAACATTGATCGGGGGCCGAGAGGCGCGCGGATTCTATCCCAACGGCTACGCCACGCAAGCCCCCGAGCACCTGATTAGTGCTTATCAATCAATGCCCTGCAAAACATTTTGCAGAAAGATTCAATCCTCCTGAGGCGCACCCTCGGCGCCGCAGCACTTCTTGTACTTCTTGCCGCTGCCGCAGGGGCAGGCGTCATTGCGCCCAGGCGTCGCGGCGGCGGGCTTGCGCGGCGCCTCGGTCGACAGGACCTCTGCCGTTGGCAGCCCCAGGTCGCGCCAGTGCGAGAACACGTCGTTGACCGTCTCGCCCACTGCACCGAGCCAGCCCAGACGGGTTTCATCATCGGCGCCCGCCGCGTCGTCCTCGCCCCAGGGCGCGAGCACCTCGTCAAGCGCCTCGCGCACGGCCTCCACCGCCTCCTCGTCCAGCCCTTCTTCCCAACCTTCAGGCCACAGGTCCAGACCCTGCGCAAAACCGTCGATCCAGGCCTCGCCCAGCTTCAGGCTGTCGCCTTCGGAGATGGCGAAGCAGAACGGCTCCCAGCAGGCTTCGTCGTCATCGTCCAGACCGAGGGTGGCGAGCAACTCGTTGTGATAGGCCTTCACCAGACGGATCGCGCGCTGCAATCCGCTACCCGAGCCGAAGCCGATCTCGTCGCCATGAGCCGACCAGACGCCGGGCATCCAGCGTTCGGGGCCGATCGGCCGCGGCGACAGCAGAACGCCAGCGAGGTAGCCGTCCAGCATCTCGAGATCCATGCAGTCCTCGGGCACGACGTCGGAGGTCAGGATTTCCTCCAGCGCTTCGAAGTCCTCGTCACGCATGAGACTGGGCTTGGCCGGGGGTACAGGCGTGTTTTCGGGGGTGTTTTCGGGCAGGTCGGTCATGGCAGTCTCCACAGGTCGGTACCAAGGGTGGCGCATGCAGCGCCGCCCGGCAAGTCAAAGATCCGTTACAGCGCCCGCAGTGATTGCGGCGGACGGCAGTTCGAGTACGAGCCGGTAAAGCGCCTGGCCGGAATCGCGATACTTGCGCTCGAAGGGCGTGAGCGGCTGGTCGGCCTCGAAGGTCTCCCACGACGGCGCACTGCCGAGTGCCACGCCGAGCGCACACGCGAACTCCTCGATATAGACCTGCCAGTTGCTGCGGCATTCCAGCACCCCGCCGGCGCGGACGATCCACGGGAACACCGGATGAGCGTGCCAGCGTCGACCCAGGTGGCCGATCTTGGGCCAGGGATTGGGATACAGCAGGTAGTGGCGCGCCAGCCGCAGCCCGGCGGCGTCGAGCAGGCGCCAGTAGTCAACCAGGTCGGCGCGTACGAAGACCATGTTCCTGGGCAGCAGCGCATCCGGGTAGGGCTTGCGTCGCGACAGCCGGTCCTGGGACTGATCGACGCCGATCACCCAGTGGTCCGGGAACTGGCGGGCGATCTGGATGGTGCTGTGGCCCACGCCGCAGCCGGCGTCCAGGATGAGCGGCGCACGCCCGTCCCAGCCCGCCAGGCTGATGTCGAAGGCGGCGCGGTTGTACTCCGCGTAGGGCTTGCGAAAAGGCTCGGCGAGGTGCTTGCGCACACGCTCGGCGAGGGCATGGTGCACCGTCTGCTGGGCGCTCTGCGGGATACTGGAGTTGGCGTAGCTCATCGGCTGTCCTCGGCGAGGCACGTCGGTTCGGTCTGGATCATGCGGCAATCGGCAGCAGGCGCTTGGCCTCAGGCAAGGCATCGGCAACGGTATCGGCCACACAGCTCGCCTGCGCACCGAGCGGGACGCCGTGTCGCGCCATCACCGCTTCGATCTCGGCCAGCGCCTTGATGGGCCGGATGTCGGTGAAGAGGCGATCGGCCTGTGGGTAGTTGCGGGCGAGCAGGTGCAGCCACTGCTTGATGCGCCCGGACACGTGGCGCGGCTCGACCTTGCGCCGCACGCGGACGCGAAAATCCTCCAGCAGCATCAGCAACACCTGCCATTCGCGCGCGCGCTCGGCGGCGTCCGGCGCGTCCAGCCGCCCTGCACGGATGCGCGCGGCGAGGAAGGGGTCAGCCACCGCGCCGCGCCCGATCATTACGCCCGGCACGCCAGCGACGGCGCGGCAGCGCACCCAGTCGGCGGCGGTCCACACCTCGCCGTTGGCGACGACCGGCACGTTCACCACATCGGCGATGCGCGCAACCCATTCCCAGTGCGCAGGCGGCTTGTAGCCCTGCACCTTGGTGCGCGCATGGACCACCAGGCCATGCACACCGCCTTCGACCAGGGCCAGCGCACACTCGCGCGCGCGGCCCGGGTCGGCAACCCCCAGGCGCATCTTGGCCGTGAGCGGCAGGCCAGGCGGCAGCACAGCCGCGAGCGCTGCGGCGATGCGATGCAGCAGTTCGGGCTCGTCGAGCAGCACGGCACCACCACGATGGCGGTTGACCGTGGGCGCAGGGCAGCCGAAATTGAGATCAACCCCGGCGGGATCGAGCCGCGCCAGGCGCTCGGCGTTGGCCGCCATGCAGGCCGGGTCGGAGCCGAGCAGCTGCACCCGCACAGGAACTCCGGCGCCCGTGCGGCTACCGGCATCCAGCTCGGGGGCGATGCGGCGAAAGTAGCGGTCGGGCAGAAGGGTGCCGGAAACGCGTACGAACTCGGTCACCGCGTGGTCGTAGCCGCCCACCCGCGTCAGCACCGCGCGCAGGACGTCATCGAGCAAGCCTTCCATGGGCGCGAGCAACAGCACCGCGGTCTCCTTGCCGCAGAGGCGGCAGCCGGTCCGAAAGGGCGCGATTGTAATACCGCAGCCAGGCCCGCGCTGCGCATTTTCCTTGCATGGGTGTTGCGACTGTCGGATAATCCTGGATTCTTCACAACAGGGTGGTCACATCCGCCGCCCGCCAGCATCAGGAAACCACCATGAAAGCGGACATCCATCCCAAGTACAACGACGTCAACGTGACCTGCTCCTGCGGTAACACGTTCGTCACTCGCTCGACCCTGGGCAAGCCCGCCTACCACGTTGAAGTGTGCTCGGCCTGCCACCCGTTCTACACTGGCAAGCAGAAGATCGTCGACACCGCCGGCCGCGTCGAGCGCTTCCGCCAGAAGTACGGCAGCGTCCAGCGCGCCAGCTGATCCGGCACGCGCGGCGCCCGACGAGGCGCTGCACGCCAGAGCGCCCAAACGCGCCTCGGCAGCACAGAACAGGCAGCTTCGGCTGCCTTTTTTGTGTCCGGCGCATACACAAGCGTGGCGCCCAAAGCCCCGGCGCAGCAGCGCTGCACCGTCCTGGCGGGCGTAGCGGGCGTTGCGCCCGCACCGCACCCTCAGCCCACGCTGCCGGCATGTTTGCCATGCAATACAACTCACCCGCACAATGCGCGCATGATTCGCGAGCCCGCCACGCCTACCCTGTTCCAGCGCCGCATCTATGGCACCGTCGGCCTGACCGTGCTGATCGCGGCTTACCTGCTTGTCGGTCTCACCGTGCACGACCCCTGGCGCGGCGACGATGCGCGCTATTTCGGCCCCGTGCTGAGCATCCTGCAGGGCGAGTCAGCGCTGTTCCCGATGCTGGCTGGCGAGCCACTGACAGACTATCCGCCACTCTACTACTGGGTGGCAGCGGTGTTTGCCGCATTGGCTGGCGATCTGCTCACGGCACATGGCGCTGCACGCCTTGCGAGTGCGCTATTCGTCGCAATCGCCATTTTCTTCACCGCCCGCGCGGCAGAATCCCTCCACGGTCGGTCCAGTCGCACGCCAGCGGCCCTGCTTGCGCTCGGTACGCTCGGTCTCGTCCTGCATGCCCATGAGACTCAGCCTTTGCTGGCGGTGTTCGCCATGCTCGCACTGACGCTGAGCGGTCTGGCCGAACTGCCGCGGCGCCCCCTCGCCGGCGGCGTCACGGCCGGGCTGGGCAGCGGCCTTGCCTTCCTCGCCGGCGGCCTCGGCGGGCTCTTGATCACAGCGCCCTTGATGATGCTGGCGCTACTCAGCGCCGAATGCCGCCAGCCACGCGCCAGCGGCGGACTGCTTGCCGGTCTGTGCCTGATGCTGGCCGTGTCGGGTGCCTGGCCACTTGCCCTGCACCTGAACGCCCCCGAACTGCTCAACCTGTGGCTGGGTGCCGAATGGCTGAGGCTGTCGGCCGCAGCACTCGCCGTCGCGGAAACACCCCGCCTGCTCGAACTCGTCGGCTGGTTCCTGTGGCCGCTGTGGCCAGTCGCACTGTGGGGGCTGTGGCGCGCCCGCCGCCACCTCACTTCTCTGCCCGCCCTGCTGCCGGTGCTCAGCCTCGCGCTGGGCCTGGGCTGGGTGGTCCTGTCCGGCGACCTGTCGCAGGCCAACCTGCTCGCCCTGATTCCAGGTGCCGCCTTGCTCGCGGCAGTGGGGGTCGTGCAACTGCGTCGCGGCGCAGCGAGCGCCTTCGACTGGTTCGCGCTGATGAGCCTGGCAGTATTCGGGATCCTGGTCTGGCTGGCGTGGAGCGCTCAGGCATTCGAGTGGCCGCCAGGGCTTGCCCGCCACGTTGAGCGCAATGCGCCCGACTTCGTCCTGCCACAGGAACAATACCGCCTGATCGCAGGCGTGGCGATCACTGCGCTGTGGATCCTGCTCGTGGCGCGCCTGCCACGCAGCATCTCGCGAGCGCCTGCCAACTGGGCAATCGGCCTGGTCATGCTGTGGAGCCTTGCCGTGGTCCTGCTGATGCCGTGGTTCGACCATGGGCGCAGCTACCGCGGTGTGGTGCAATCGTTGGATATCGCCGTCCAGGGCGAACGCAGCGAACGGCCACTGAGCTGCATTGCCACCACCGGACTATCCGACGCGATGCGCACCTCGATGGACTATTACGCCGGGCTGCGCGCCGAACGTATCGTCGCAGGCAGTACGCCGTGCCCGCTGCTGCTGGTGCAGCTCGAGCGTCGCGAGGGCGCCGTCGAGCTCGCGCCCGAATGGGAGACAGTGTGGGAGTTCCGCCGTGGCGCCGGCAAGCGCCAGGAGAACTTCAGGCTGTTGCGGCGGAGGGAGTAAGACCGCTGCTCAGTCCAGGCGCAGGAAGTGATCGCGATAGTGGCGCAACTCGGCAATCGATTCGTGGATGTCAGCCAGTGCGGTGTGTGTGCCGGCCTTCTTGACGCCCTCGTACACCTCCGGGCGCCAGCGCCTGGCGAGCTCCTTGACTGTGGACACGTCGAGGTTGCGGTAATGGAACCAGGCCTCCAGGCCCGGCATCCAGCGTGCAAGAAAGCGACGATCCTGGCACACCGAGTTGCCGCACATCGGCGAACTGCGCGCCGGCACCCATTGCTGCAGAAATTCCAGCACCGTAGCCTCGGCCTCCGCCTCGGACACGGTCGATGCCCGCACCCGCGCCGTGAGGCCGGACTTGCCATGCGTGTTGCGGTTCCATTCGTCCATGCCGTCGAGCACGCTGTCGGGCTGGTGAACGGTGATCACCGGCGCCTCGGCGATGGTCTCGAGCTGCTCGTTGGTGAGCACGATGGCGATCTCGATGATGCGATCGCGATCGGGTTCCAGGCCGGTCATCTCCATGTCCAGCCAGATAAGGGTCTTGGGGTCCTGTGCCATAATCGATGCGCCCTGTCGGTGCGTTGCCACGAAACAATCAAGGGGGCGATTGTGTCACAGTTCGCATGACTCGCTGCACCCACGGCTCGCCTTGGCTGCCGCAATCGCAGGAGCGCCAGCCCGTGTTTCGAAGCTGGCGCCCCGCACCCCATGGCCGAACGCCCAGTCCTCGGCAGCAGGCCCGTTGTTCAACAGTCACCCTCGCCTCCCCTGACCACCGATGAATGCATTCACCGCCCTCTTCGTCTGCGTCCTGCTGCTCGGCCTCGCCGCGCGGCTGGCACTGATGCAGCGCCACAGGCACCACGTGCAGGCACATCGCGATCGCGTGCCCGAGGCCTTTGCCGATGCCATCCCGCTCGCCTCACACCAGCGTGCGGCCGACTACACGGCAGCACGCGTCGGCCTCGGCATGCGCGACGCAGTGGCAGGCGTGGTGCTGGTCCTGGTGCTGACACTGGGCGGCGGACTGCAGTTCATCCATGACGCGTGGGCGCCGCTGCTCGGTGCCGGCAGCCTGGCGCACGGTGTCGCCCTGCTGGCGACGCTGGGTGTGCTGGGCTGGCTGGTGGACCTACCCTTCGTGCTCGCACGCACCTTCGGCATCGAGCGACGCTTCGGTTTCAATCGCATGACCCCGCGCCTTTTCGTCACCGACACTGTCCGCCAGGGCGCACTCGCGGCCTTGATCGGCCTG
This sequence comes from Thauera sp. 28, assembly GCF_000310145.2. Taxonomy (GTDB): domain Bacteria; phylum Pseudomonadota; class Gammaproteobacteria; order Burkholderiales; family Rhodocyclaceae; genus Thauera; species Thauera mechernichensis. Next base: position 78,194 of record NZ_AMXA01000010.1, on the reverse strand, counting down.
CCCGTGCTTGCGCTGCTGCTATGGCTCGCGGGCGCAATGGGCGAACTCTGGTGGCTGTGGGTGTGGGCCTTCTGGCTCGGCTTCAACCTGCTGGCGATGATCATCTGGCCCACCTTCATCGCGCCTCTCTTCAATACCTTCACGCCGCTAGCCGACTCCGCGCTCAAGGCACGCGTCGAAGCCCTGCTGGCACGTTGCGGCTTCCAGTCCAAGGGGCTGTTCGTGATGGACGGCTCACGGCGCTCGGCGCATGGCAATGCCTATTTCACCGGCTTCGGTGCCGCCAAACGCATCGTCTTCTTCGACACCCTGCTCGCCAAGCTCAACACAGACGAAGTCGAAGCCGTGCTCGCCCACGAACTCGGACACTTCCGTCACCGCCACATCATCAAGCGCCTGGCCGTGCTTGCACCGACCAGCCTGGTCCTGCTCGCCCTGCTGGGATGGCTCGCGAGCCAGCCCTGGTTCTTCACCGGACTGGGGACTTCGGCAAATGACATGGCGACCGCACTGGCCCTGTTCTTCCTCGTGCTGCCTGCCTTCACCTTTCCGCTCGCGCCGGTGCTCAGCCACATGTCGCGCAGGCACGAGTTCGAGGCCGACGCCTACGCGGCGAAGCAGACGCGCGCATCGGATCTCGTCGCAGCGCTGGTCAAGCTCTACCGCGACAATGCCTCGACGCTGACGCCTGACCCCCTGTATTCGCGCGTGTTCGACTCGCACCCGCCCGCGGTGCTGCGCGTGGCGCGCCTGCAGGCATTGCCGCACTGAATCGTGGACCTCCTGGCCGAGGGCGAATACCATCGCGCCCGGTTCCACAACAAGCACAGCGACAGGTTCGAGTGAGAAAACGCGTCCGGCCCGGCGGTGGCCAAGAACATGGGGTGGATGGCGTGATCGTCGCCGCCTTTGGCCGCCACTACGAAATCGACACGCCCGAAGGACGCCTGCGCTGCTATCCACGCGGCAAGAAGAGCAGCTTTGCCTGCGGCGACGAGGTGCAAGTCCTGCCCGGGGGTGACGGCCAGGGCGTGATCGAGACGCTGAGACCGCGCCGCAACCTGTTGTGGCGATCGGATGCCTTCCGCGAAAAGCTGATCGCCGCCAACCTCAGCCACATCGTCATTGTCGTCGCAACCGAGCCGGGCTTCTCGGATCTGCTGGTGTCGCGCTGCATTGCCGCCGCCGAGAGCCAGGAAATCACGCCGCTGGTGGTCCTCAACAAGGCCGACCTGCATGAACGTTTGCCTGCTGCACGCGCCCAGCTGGAACCCTTCGCGCGCCTCGGCTACGAGGTGATCGAGGTTTCGGCCCTGGAGGGTGCGGATGTGCTGCGCAAGCGCCTCGCAGGATTGCGCGCGATCTTCGTCGGCCAATCGGGCATGGGCAAGTCCACCCTGACCAACGCGATTGTCCCCGAGGCCAATGCCGCCACTCGGGAAATCTCGGCCGCGCTCGACTCCGGCAAGCACACCACCACCTTCGCCCGCCTCTATCCACTACCGCCGGCACGGGCCGGCGAGCCTGCCGGCTGGCTCATCGACAGCCCTGGGCTGCAGGCTTTCGGGCTTGCGCACCTTTCAGCCGAGGACCTCGCCGAAGCCTTCGTCGAGTTCCGCCCTCATCTAGGCCAATGCCGCTTCCGCGACTGCCGCCACGAGGCAGAGCCAGGCTGTGCGCTGCGTGCCGCCCTCGAGTCCGGAGCAATCCACCGCCGACGCTGGGAACATTACCGCAGCATTCGCGAAGAGATTGCCGCCGCACGTAGGCTCAATCCGGGCTGGTAGTCCTGACGGGAGCGGCCCCGGGCTGGCGCGGCGGGCCTGATGATCAGGCTTCGAGCAGAAAGCCCCGCACCACCTCGATCTGCACCGGATCCATCAGCATCGGCGCGTGCCCCACCCCGGTGAATTCGACGGTGCGCGCCCGCGGCCCTCGCGTACCCATTGCCTCGAAGACGTCGGCCGCGAGCAAATCGGACTGCGCACCACGCAAGGCCAGGGTCGGGCAGCGCACGCCCTCGTACACAGGCCACAAGTCGATATCGGCATCGATCGGCCCGGCGCGGAAGGCATCGCCCAGCCCTGGGTCATACACAAAGGCGAAGCCACCGCCTTCGCCGCCAACCGGCCGTACCGAGTATTGCGTGAGGTGGCGCCATTGCGCGTCGCTGAGCGGTCCGAACGGCGCGCTTACCTCGCGGATGTAGGCCTCGGCCGCCTCCATGGTCGGAAAGCGCGGCGTCATGCCGACGTACTGAGCAATGCGCTCGAGCGCCACGCGGGTGATGACGGGACCGACATCGTTGAGCACCAGGCGGCTGATCGGCGTATGCGGCTGGCTGGCGAGCAGCATGCCGATGATGCCGCCCATCGAAGTACCGACCCAATGCACCTCCTCGACATCCAGGCGCGCGATCAGCGTCACCATGTCCGCCACGTACACGGGAAAGCCGTAATCGGACTTGACCCCCAGCCAGTCGCTGCGCCCGCGCCCAACCACGTCAGGACAGACGACGCGGTAGTCGTCGGCCAGCACGCGCGCCAAGTCGTCGAAATCGCGGCCGTTGCGCGTCAGTCCGTGGACGCAGAGCAGTACGCGCGGGTTGGCGGGGTCGCCCCATTCGGTGTAGGCCATGCGGTGCAGGCCATGCGGCCCGAGGCACTGCACACGACGCTCGCGCAGGTTGTGCCGCGAACCTGCACCGAGGGAGGACGCGGCGAACAGGGGGCTCGATGTAGTCATGGCAGCAGGCAGATCCCGTGTTATCGGCAGTGACCCAAGTCTAGCCCGAATGCGACTGAGGCTGCGACTGTCGCTGACGGCACTCAGCGCCCATGCCAGTATCGCGTCCGTTCGGTGCGCTCCGCCCTGATGCGGACGCGCTCGCCGCCACGCGCCGGGAACGCCGCCGTCACCGCGCCCTGGCTGTCGGTACGCCAGTTGCGTGTCCCCGCCTGCGTCCAGCGTGCCAACACCTCGGGATGCGGATGACCGAAGGCGTTACGCCGGCCCGCCGAATGGATCACGTGCTCAGGCGAGGTCGCTGCCACGAACGCCTGCGAAGACGAACTGCGGCTGCCATGGTGAGGACTCAGTACCACGTCGCTCTCCAAACCCTCGCGCTCGCGGGCGATCAGTTGTGCCTCCGCGTTGCGTCCGATGTCGCCGGTAAGCAAGAGCGCGCCCCCGGGGCCAAGCACTCGCAGCACGCAGGAGTTGTCATTATCGTGGCGTGACGAGCCAGCAAGCGCCACCTCACCGCCCGGATGCAGTACCTCGAAACGGACGCCATCCCATTCCCATGCCTGGCCGCGCTGGCAACGCCGCGCCGTACCCGCCGCGCCGGCCTGGGCTGCCCAGGCCGCTCCCCAGCGCGCATCAGCGTCATGTGGACCGGCAAGCACGGTGCCCACCGACATCGCCTCAAGGAGGCTCGAAGCACCGCCGACATGATCGATGTCATCGTGTGAAAGCACGAGCAGATCGAGCGCGGCAACGCCGTGCGCGCGCAAGTAGGGCAGGATGACACGGCTACCCGCGTCGGCGCTCATGCCGTAAGCAGGACCGGCATCGAACAGCATGTCGTGGCGGTGTGTCTGTACATGCACCGCCAAGCCCTGGCCGACATCGAGCGTGCGGGCTACGAAAGCACCCGGCTCCGGCCGCGGGGGTGCCCACAACGCCAGTCCGGCAAGCAGCGCCGGCGCCGCCAGACGCCCGGGCGTCGCGCGTGGCAACAACAGCATGGCGACGGCGAGCGCCCCAGCGGCAATCAGCCATGGCGGCGGCCGGGCCTGCTCCCAGAGCGCGTGTTCGAGCTCGGCAAGCGGCCGCACGACATCCATCATCATCACGGTGGCGCCATGTGCCAGGACGAACAGGCCATCGACCGGCACGATCAGCGCGAGCAGCACGAGCGGCGCGATCACGAAGCTCACCCCCGGGATGGCGACCAGATTGGCCAGCGGCGACACGAGCGGGAAGGACTGAAACAGGGCGAGCAGCGCAGGCGCCAGCGCAAAGCTGATCGCCAACTGCACGCGCAACGCGGCGCGCCATCCCGAAGGCGGGCGGACGCGACCACCGAGCACGGCCAGGATGATCGCCACCGCCGCAAATGACATCCAGAACCCGGCCGACAGCACGGCCCACGGGTCGGCCACCAGCACCACCAGCAGCGCTGCCGCCAGCACGCGCGAAGCTGCCAGCCTGCGGCCGGAAAGCAGCGCCAGTACCGCCACCGCCAGCATCAGCCAGGCCCGCAGCACCGGCAGGCCAAGCCCGGCCAGCAGTGCATAGGCGCTTGCCCCCGCAAGGGCTGCCAAGGCGCGCGCCTTGTGTACTGGCAGACGCAACGCCAAGCCCGGAGCCCGCCGCCACGCCAGGCTGCACAAGCCGCCACACAGCAAGCCGACCAGGCTGACGTGCAGCCCCGACACCGCCACGAGATGGCCAATGCCGGTATTGCGGAATACGGTCCAGTCGGCCTCTGCAATTGCGCGCTGGTCGCCCACGGCCAGTGCGGCGAGCACGCCTGCATGCTCGCCCTCCGGCAATGCGGCGAGAATGCGTTCGCGCACGACCCCACGCTGACGGTGCACCCATTGCATTACACCGCTTGGCGCGGCGTCGAGCAATTCGGCATCCGCACGTACGTAGCCGGTCGCACGAATGGCGCGCTCGAGCAGCCAGCCCTCGTAGTCGAAACCATGCGGATTGGCAAAACCATGCGGGGGCCTGAGGCGGACCACGAAGTGCCAACGCTCGCCGGCCTGCAAGGCCGGAAGGGGGTTCGGCGCACGATGGTTTTCGTACCACGACAACTGGATGCGAGCGGGCACACCTTCCGGCGCGGCGTCGGGCTCGAACACGAATCGCCAGCCGCCGGCCAAGGGTTGCGGCAAGCCGGTGATGCGCCCCGCCACCGAGATATCCTGCCCTTCCAGCGTGTGGGCGAGGGCATCGGCCATGCGCCACTCCGCACGCTGCGCCGCCCACGCGAACCCCGTCGCACATGCCGTCGCCACGACACAGGCAGCGATGGCGTAGCGCCCCGCCCAGCCCCTGGCGCTCGCGCCGAACAGCGCCCCGAGCAGCACGCACGCAAGTGCAATGCCCGCCGCTGCAGGCCCGGCATCGAGCGTGCTGCGGGTTTGAAGCAGGCACACGCCTGCCAGGAAACCCAACGCAACCATCCTCATGACATCGAATGATGCCAAAAGCATTGCCTGCTGCCTATCCGCAGCGAAACCTGTGGTGACAATCGGCAGCCCACATCAGCCGGGACACAAGGGCCCGGACGGCTGCCGAACTGCTAGACTGCGCCGCCGTCCAGGAACCCTGCGCCAGCAAGACAAGTCCATGCGCAAGCGACTCAAGCGCCTCCTGCCCGATCACCAGACCATCAGCGCGAACCGCTGGCTGCGCCCGTTCGCATCCACCCTGCTGCATCCGCGCCTGTGGCACCTGAACCGCCATTCCGCCGCAGGCGCGGTAGCCGTGGGCCTGTTCTGCGGCCTTGTCCCCGGCCCGCTGCAGATGCTCAGTGCTGCGCTCTTCTGCGTGGCCTTTCGGGTCAATTTGCCGCTCGCCTTGCTGACGACGCTCTACACCAACCCGATCACCATCGTGCCCCTGTATGTGCTGGCCTTCGGGATCGGCAGCCTCATCACTGGCAACGGGGACATTGCGTTTGCTCCACCCCCCGAACTCGCCAGCCTGAACCCGGCGACCTGGATCAGCGATCTGCTCGCGTGGACGACAAGCCTGGGCAGACCCCTGTTCATCGGCCTGGTGGCACTCGCGGCGGGCTTGTCGATCGTGGGCTACCTGGGCGTGCGCTGGAGCTGGCGCTACTGGCTTTTGCGCCAGTGGGCTCAGCGCAAAGCCCGGCGCGCAAGAACGGGAGGCGCCGCTCCGCGCTGAGCACGGCAGCAGCGCCTCCCGCGACGGCACTATTCGAGCCGGCCATCACTCAGCCGCAAGGTGCGCTGGGCGCGTGCGGCGAGCGCTTCATCATGGGTGACGATGACGAAGCTGGTCGAGAAGCGCTCATTGAGCGACAGCATCAGCTCGAACACCGCACCCGCAGTTCGCCTATCGAGGTTGCCTGTCGGCTCGTCGGCGAGCACGCAGGCCGGCTCGCTCACCAGGGCGCGAGCGATCGCCGCACGCTGGCGCTCGCCACCGGACAGTTCGCCCGGCGCGTGATCGAGGCGATGACCAAGACCGACCTCGGTGAGCATCCTGGCCGCCCGCGCCTCGGCCTCCTCGCGGGCGATACGGCGGACGTAAAGCGGCATGGCGACATTCTCCAGCGCGCTGAACTCGGGCAGCAGGTGATGAAACTGGTACACGAAGCCCAGCGCAGCGTTGCGCAACCGGCCACGCGCCGTTTCCGACATGCCCGAGAAATCCTGCCCCATCAGGCTGACCTTGCCCGCACTGGGTACGTCCAGCCCGCCGAGCAGATGCAGCAGCGTGCTCTTGCCCGAACCCGAGGCGCCGACGATGGCGACGCGCTCGCCACGCTCGATGCGCAGATTCACGCCGTCGAGCACTTTGACCGCATCGGCACCTTCACGGAAGTGTTTGCTCAGGCCTTCGCAGGCCACCACCGACGAAGCCGCCGGCATCATCACGGGATCACTCATAGCGCAGGGCCTCCGCCGGGTTCACCCGTGACGCGCGCCAACTAGGGTAGATCGCCGCCAGCAGGGTGAGTACAAAGGACACGGACACGATGCTGACCACGTCGGACGTCAACACCTTCGATGGCAACTCGTCGATGTAATACACCTCCTTGTTCCACAGCGTAGCCCCGGTCACCGTCTCGAGCGCGGGGATCACCACATCGAGGTTGCCGGCGATGGCAAGCCCGCCAGCGACGCCGGCCAGCAGACCGACGACACCGATGATCGAGCCCTGGAGCACGAAGATGGTCATGATCGAGGCCGGGCTCGCACCCAGAGTGCGCAGGATGGCGATGTCGGCATACTTCTCCTGCACTGCCATGACCAGCGTGGATACGATGTTGAAGGCGGCCACCGCGACGATCAGGAACAGGATCAGCGTCATCATCGTCTTCTCGAGCGCGACGGCGCGGAAGAAGTTGGCATGGCTGCGCGTCCAGTCAGCCACGATCAGCCCGGGCTCGCTGATCATCAGCGCCAGCTCGCGGGCCACACGCGGCGCGGCAAACAGATCGTCGAGCTTGAGCCGCACGCCACTCACCGCATCACCGAGCCGATACAGCGCCTGGGCATCGGCGACATGCACCAGGGCAAGGCCGGAGTCGTATTCGTACATGCCAGCCTCGAAGATGCCCACCACCTCGAACTGCTTGACGCGCGGTAGCACCGCGGCTGGAGTGACCAGCCCCTGAGGCGCGATCAGTGTCACCTTGTCGCCCAGTTGCACGCGCAGGGCAAATGCAAGGTCGCGCCCGAGCACGATGCCGAAGCGCCCGGCTTGCAAGGCGTGGAAGTCGCCACTCTGCATGTAGCCGCCGAAGTCGGCCACCTTGTCTTCCTCGCTCGGAATGACCCCGCGCACGACGGTGCCGCGTACTGCATCGTCGAAGGACAGCATGCCCTGCTCCTGCACGTAGGGCGCGGCCGCGCGCACCGAAGGATGCTGCATGCTCTCCTCTGCGACCTGTTGCCAGGTCTCCAACCCCTCGCCGCGGCTCTGCACCTGGATATGGGAGGCAACCCCCAGGATGCGGGTGCGCAACTCCTCCTGGAAGCCGTTCATGACCGACAGTACGACGATCAGGGCCGCAACCCCGAGCGCGATGCCAAACATGGATACGAACGAAATGAAGGAGATGAAACGGTTGCGCCCCTGCGCGCGCTTGCGCGAGCGCGTGTAGCGCATGCCCACGAGAAATTCATAACGCATGGAATTCAGGTATCCTCAGCCCGGTTCGGACAAGCCCGGCATTGTGCCCGCCCTTGGCCTGCAGCGCGACACCAAAGCGCATGCGAATGTAAGTCGGGGCACTTGCCGCCAAGCCCGGCAGCGCTGCAGCCCGCCGGCCACGACGCTGGCAGGCGCCCGAAATTCGTGAAACACTGATCGGTAACGACAGCGCAGGAAACGTCGCCCCATGCCGCCAGAAGCGAATGCTCCGCAAGGCCGCACCCCGGGACTGCTCGACCGCAGTGCCGCCGCGTGGCTTGCCTTGGGCGTGAGCTGTGCGCTGACCATCGCACTGGCGCAGTACGTGGCTACCCATCTCGACACGCGGGCCCAGGACCGCTTCATGATCGGCACGGAAGTGGCGCGCAACCAGCTCCTGTCGCGCATGCGCGCCTACGAGCAGGTCTTGCGCGGTGGCGCGGCGCTGTTCGCGGCGAGCGAGCATGTCGACCGCAAGGAGTGGCACGACTACGTCGCTGCACTCGACCTCGACGATGGATTGCCAGGCATCCAGGGCATCGGCTTTGCCGAGCTGATCCCTGCATCCAGGCTCGATGAGCACCATGCCGCAGTGCGCAGCGAGGGCTTTCCGGGCTACAGCGTCCACCCGCCGGGCGCGCGCGACCCCTACACGAGCATCGTCTACCTCGAGCCCTTCATCGACCGCAACCTGCGTGCCTTCGGCTACGACATGTACTCAGAGCCGGTGCGGCGCGAGGCGATGTCGCGCGCGCGCGACAGTGGCCAAGCCGCGCTATCGGGCAAGGTGACGCTGGTCCAGGAGGACGGCCGGAACACTCAGCCCGGCTTCCTGATCTATCTCCCCGTTTTCGATCGCCAGATCGACACCCGTGATGTCGTGGGGCGACGGACCGCACTGCTCGGCTATGTCTACAGCCCATTTCGTGCGCACGACATGATGCGCAGCATCTTCGCCGACGGCCTGCGCAACGCCATCGTCGAGCTCTTCGACGACCACCCCGACGACGCCAACCTGCTGTTCGCCTCTGCCCCAGCGCGCCACGACGCACGTCACACGGTGACGCATGCGGTGGAGGTCGGCGGCCGCAACTGGGTGGTGCGCTTCAGCAGCACGGCGGCTTTCGAGGCCGACTCCCAAAGTGCGGAACCGATGTTGATCCTCGTCGGCGGCTCGGCACTAGGGGTGCTGCTGTTCACGGTATTGCGTACCAACGCACTCCACCGTCGGCGCATGCAGGCCGCGGCGAACAGCCTTGCCGCCAGCAGGGACGAGTTCCGCGCCCTGGTCGAGAACGTACCTGGCGTGGTCTTCCGCTGCCAGGTCGGCGCCCCCTGGCCCGTGATCCACATCGGCCAGAGCGTCGAGGCGCTGACCGGTGCCACGGCGGATGAGTTCGTCTCCGGAGCGGTGTCTTTCGCCGACTTCATCGAGCCCGAGGACATCCCTCGCATCGAGCAGGCCATCCGCGACGCCGCGGACAAGCAGACGAGCTACGAGGTGGAATACCGCATGCTCGGTCGTGACGGAGCGGTGCGCTGGGTCAGCGAGCGCGGGCGGGTGCACGCCGATGCGCTGGGTCGAGACCTCTGGCTCGATGGGGTGATCGTCGACATCAGCGCGCTCAAGCACGCCGAGGAGACCATGCGCAGCCTCGCCTTCGTCGACACGCTCACCCAACTCCCCAATCGCCGCTTCCTGCTCGACCGGCTACGGCAGGGCCTTGCAAACAGCCGGCGCCACGGCCACCACGGCGCACTGCTGTTCGTCGACCTCGACCACTTCAAGGCGGTGAACGACGCCCACGGCCACGAAGCCGGCGACGAGTTGCTGTGCGAGGTTGCCAGCCGCCTGCGCCAATGCGTACGCGAGGGCGACACGGTCGCACGCCTGGGCGGGGATGAATTCGTGATCATGCTCGAGGACCTGGGCGACTCCAGCACGGAGGCCTTTGCCAAGGGCACCGTCATCACCGACAAGATCCTCGCCGCGCTGAACCAGCCTTTCGAAGTGGGCTCCGCGACGCTCCAGAGCACGCCAAGCATCGGCCTGACCTGCTTCAGCGGCGAGGACGACAGCGCCGAGTCGCTGCTGCGCCGGGCCGACGCTGCGATGTACCGCGCCAAGGCGGGCGGGCGCAACCGCGTCGAGACCAGCGCGGCATCGGCACTCGCACTGCCAGGCGGCCAAGGAAGCGCCCGCTCCTAGCGCGCCCCCCGCCGGTCAACGGCCTTGCGGCCTTTCGCGGACGATCGGCACGTCCCGGGTGCCGGCTTGCGCGTTGCAACGCTCGCCTGGTTGGCAACCGGCTGATGCCGCGGCACAAGGCAGTTGGGCCCGTTGCCGATGAGTTCAGCGCGCCCCATGCGCATCAGGCCTTCGCGCAGGATCGGCCAGTTCTCCGGGTCGTGCCAGCGCAGGAAGGCCTTGTGCAGCTTGCGGATCTTGCCAGCACGCGCGGTCTCGACCACTTCGGAGTCGGCCGACACCTTTTTCAGCGGGTTCTTGCGCGAGTGATACATCGTGGTCGCCATCGCCATCGGCGTGGGCAGGAAAGTCTGCACCTGATCGAGGCGGAAGTTGTGCTTCTTCAGCCATAGCGCCAGGTTGAGCATGTCCTCGTCGGTCGTCCCCGGATGGGCAGCGATGAAGTACGGCACCAGGTGCTGCTTCTTGCCAGCCTGCGCCGAGAACTTCTCGAACATGCGGGCGAACTCCTCGTAGGCACCGATGCCCGGCTTCATCATCTTGGCGAGGGTGTTCTCCTCGGTGTGCTCGGGCGCAATCTTGAGCAGGCCGCTGACGTGATGGGTGACGAGTTCCTTGACGTACTCGGGCGAGCGCACTGCCAGATCGTAGCGCAGGCCCGAGCCGATGGTGATGCGCTTGACGCCGGGCACGGCGCGCGCCTTGCGGTAGAGTTCGACGAGCGAGCTGTGATCGGTGTTCAGGTTCTCGCAGATGCCCGGGTACACACAGGACAGGCGTCGGCAGTTTTCCTCGATCGCCTTGCTCTTGCACGCCATCCGGTACATGTTGGCCGTGGGCCCGCCAAGATCGGTGATGTGGCCCTTGAAGTCAGGCGACTTGTCGCGGATCTCCTCGATCTCGTGGATGATCGATTCGTGCGAGCGGCTCTGGATGATGCGGCCCTCGTGCTCGGTGATCGAACAGAAGGTACAGCCACCGAAACAGCCGCGCATGATGTTGATCGAGAACTTGATCATGTCCCAGGCCGGGATGCGGGCACTGCCATAGCTCGGGTGCGGCGCACGCGCGTAGGGACGACCGTAGACGAAATCCATCTCGGGCGTGGTGAGCGGCACCGGCGGCGGGTTGATCCACACGTCACGCGCGCCCGGCCCCTCGCCATGACACTGCACCATGGCACGCGCGTTACCCGGATTGGACTCGAGGTGGAACACCCGCGAGGCGTGCGCGTACATCACCGCATCGTCCTTCACCTGCTCGTAGGACGGCAGGCGGATTACCGTGTGGGCACGGTCGGCGCGGCGTGCGGCGACACGCTCTGCTGCGGGTACGATGCGCACCGGCTGGGCGCCGTCCGCCGTCGGCCTGGGCGCAGCCGCCGCCGGCTCCATCGCGTAGGGGTCGGGGTGAGTGTCGATGCGCCCTGGCCGGTCCAGCGCCAGTGAATCGGTTTCATGCCACTCGTCGGACGGGCGCCAGCCCGGCTTGACCATGAAGGCGGTGCCGCGCAGATCGCGAATCGAGTCGATCGCCTCGCCCGCCGCCATGCGCTGGGTGAGCGCCACCAGCGCACGCTCGGCATTGCCGAAGAGCAAAATGTCGGCCTTGGCGTCCGGCAACACCGAGCGCCGCACCTTGTCCGACCAGTAGTCATAGTGCGCGATCCGGCGCAGCGAGGCCTCAATGCTGCCAATGACGATCGGCGTACCCGGGAAAGCTTCCCGGGCGCGCTGCGCATAGACCGTCACCGCGCGGTCGGGCCGCTTGCCAGCCTCGGCATTCGGCGTGTAGGCGTCCTCGGAGCGGATCTTGCGGTCCGAGGTATAGCGATTGACCAGCGAATCCATGTTGCCGGCGGTGATGCCGAAATACAGCCTTGGCCGGCCCAGCGCACGGAAGGGCTCGGCCGACTGCCAGTCGGGCTGGCTGATGATGCCGACCCTGAAGCCATGGGCTTCGAGCAGGCGCCCGACAAGGGCCATGCCGAAACTGGGGTGGTCGATATAGGCATCGCCCGTCACCAGGATCACATCGCATTCGTCCCAGCCGAGCGCGTCCATTTCCTTGCGCGACATGGGCAGGAAAGGCGCGGCGGCGCCACTTTCGGCGGCGGGCAGAATGCTGGGAGCGCCTGCGGGCAAGGCGGGCGGAGGGGCAGCAGGAGGCAGGGAGCGAACTGTTTGACGCATGATGGGCGCCATTGTATCGACACCCGGCCACGCTGGCCGCAATCACGCCCACACAATCACGCAATCGCGGTTGATCTTCGCGCGCTGCCTGTTGCACTATCCGGCCCCTCCCCCTCTCCAGCGCCTAGAGGCCGTATTCCGCCCATGCTTCCCCCGATCGAACATCGCATCGCCGACGAGCTCGGTGTCTCACCGCGCCAGGTCATCTGCGCAGTCCAGCTCCTCGATGACGGCGCCACCGTGCCCTTCATCGCCCGTTACCGCAAGGAAGTCACCGGCGGCCTGGACGACACCCAGCTGCGCACGCTGGAGGAGCGACTTGGCTATCTGCGCGAACTCGAAGACCGGCGCGCTACCGTGCTCGCGTCGATTGACGAGCAGGGCAAGCTCACCGCCGAACTGCGCGCCGAGGTCGAGCACGCCGACACCAAGCAGCGCCTCGAAGACCTCTACCTGCCCTACAAGCCCAAGCGTCGCACCAAGGCCCAGATCGCGCGCGAAGCCGGCATCGGCCCGCTTGCCGAAGCCCTGCTCGCCGACCCCACCCTGACGCCCGAGGCCGAGGCGGGGAAATACCTGAATGCCGAGGCTGGCTTCGCCGACACCAAAGCGGTGCTCGACGGCGCGCGCCAGATCCTGATGGAGCACTTTGCCGAGGACGCCCGCCTGCTCGGCGAGCTGCGTGGCTGGCTGCACGAACACGGACAGGTACGATCGAGCGTGATTGAGGGCAAGGAGAACGAAGGCGCCAAGTTCCGCGACTGGTTCGACTTCGCCGAGCCGATTGCGACCATGCCCTCGCATCGCGCACTGGCGCTGTTGCGCGGGCGCAACGAGGGCGTGCTGCGCCTTGCACTCGACGTCGACCGCGACGACCCCGACGCCCCGCACCCCTGCGAGGGGCGCATTGCGGTGCACTTCGGCATTCGCAACCAGGGCCGACCGGCCGACCGCTGGCTCGCCGAGACTGCACGTTGGGCGTGGAGCGTAAAGATCTCCATCCACCTCGAGCTCGAGTTGATGAGCGAGCTGCGCGAGCGCGCCGAGGAAGAGGCGATCCGTGTCTTCGCGCGCAACCTCAAGGATCTCCTGCTTGCAGCACCGGCCGGCACGCGCGCAACCATCGGCCTCGACCCGGGCATTCGTACAGGGGTCAAGGTCGCGGTGGTCGATGCCACCGGCAAGGTGGTCGACACGTCCACCGTGTATCCCTTCGAGCCGCGCCGCGACCGCGAGTCCTCGATCGCCACCATCGCCGCGCTGGCGAAAAAGCATGGTGTCGAGCTGATTGCCATCGGCAACGGCACGGCCTCGCGCGAAACCGACGCGCTGGTCGCAGAACTGATGAAGCGCTACCCCGAGCTGCGCCTGACGAAGATCGTGGTATCCGAGGCCGGCGCATCGGTGTATTCGGCCTCGGAGCTCGCCGCACGCGAGTTCCCCGAGCTCGACGTCAGCCTGCGTGGTGCCGTCTCGATCGCCCGTCGCCTTCAGGATCCGCTCGCCGAACTGGTCAAGATCGACCCCAAGTCGATCGGCGTCGGCCAGTACCAGCACGACGTCAACCAGGGCCGGCTGGCCAAGAGCCTGGATGCGGTGGTGGAAGACTGCGTGAACGCGGTCGGTGTGGACGTCAATACCGCCTCGGCGCCGCTGCTCGCACGCATCTCGGGGCTCAACGCCACGCTGGCCGGCAACATCGTCGAGTATCGCAATGCCAAGGGGCCGTTCCGCAGCCGCAACGCGCTCAAGGACGTACCACGCCTCGGCCCCAAAACCTTCGAGCAGGCCGCGGGATTCCTGCGCATCCCGAGTGGCGACAACCCGCTCGACGCCTCGTCTGTGCACCCGGAGGCCTACCCGGTGGTCGAGCGCATTCTCGCCAAGGTGCAGAAAGGCGTGCGCGAGCTGATGGGCAACGGCAGCTTCCTCAAGAGCCTGAAGCCGGCGGAGTTCACCGACGAGCGCTTCGGCCTGCCCACGGTGCAGGACATCCTCGCCGAGCTCGAGAAACCCGGCCGCGACCCGCGCCCCGAGTTCCGCACCGCCTCCTTCCGGGAGGGCGTGGAAACGCTCAAGGACCTCGAGCCCGGCATGCTGCTCGAAGGCGTGGTCACCAACGTGACCAACTTTGGCGCCTTTGTGGACATCGGCGTGCATCAGGACGGCCTGGTCCACATCTCCGCGCTGTCGAACACCTTCGTCAAGGACCCCCACAGCGTGGTCAAGGCCGGCCAAGTCGTAAAGGTAAAGGTGCTCGAAGTGGACATCCCGCGCCATCGCATCGCCCTGACCATGCGGCTCGGGGACGAAGCGACGCCCAGGCGCAACGAGCCTGGAGCAAGACGGCACGACGCCACGCCACGCCGTGGCGACAGCGCCCCGGCGATACGCGCCGACCAGCGCCCCCGCACCAATGACGGCCGTCGTGCCCCCGCCCAGGACAAGACGGCTGGCCGCCAGGACGCATCACGCGCAGCGACCGGCAACGCCCTTGCCGATGCCTTCGCCCGCGCCCGCAACGGCAAGTAGTCAGGACCGCGCCGCCGCACGCCACCCTCAGAGCACTGATTCAGGACATGAAACCGATCATCCACGGCATCAAGAACTGCGACACCATGAAAAAAACCTTCGCCTGGTTCGATGGCGAGGGCATCGCATATGCGTTCCATGATTACAAGAAGGTCGGTATCGACACCGCAACGCTGACCCGCTGGTGCGACCGCCTGGGCTGGAAGGCCCTCGTCAACACACGTGGCACGACCTGGCGCAAACTCTCAGCCGAACAGCAAGCGCTTGCCGACACCGCTGCCGCAATCGCGCTGATGCAGGCCCAGCCCAGCCTGATCCGCCGCCCGGTGGTCGAGTTCGCCGACGGCGAACTCGTCGTCGGTCTCGATACCGCAGCATTCGAGCACCTCGCCCGACGCTGAACAACACAGCCCCTGCATGCGTGCAGGGACAACGGAATACCGACTGATGAATGCCCTTCCCCCAAAAAGTTACGTCCAGCGCTTCCTGCTGGAAGAACTCGACATCCGCGGCGCCGTGGTCCGTCTGACCGACGTCTGGCAGGCCCTGCAGCGCGAGCGCGGGTATGCGCCTGCCGTGGCAAGCCTGCTCGGCCAGATGACTGCCGTGTCTGCCGTCATCGCCGGCAACCTCAAGCAGCCCGGGCGGCTGACCTTCCAGGTCAACGGCCATGGTCCGGTCAGCCTGCTCGTCGTCGACTGCAATGAATCGCTCAACCTGCGCGCCTACGCCAAGGCCGACGCCGTGCCTGCCTCGGTGGCCCTCGACGGCGGGGTCGCCGACCTGGTCGGAGACGGCCGCCTGCAGCTTTCGCTCGACATCCCCGGCCTCGATCAGCCCTATCAGAGCCTGGTCCCGCTCGAAGGCGACAGCATCGCCCGCTGCTTCGAGAACTATCTCGCCCAGTCGGAGCAACAACCCGCAGGCCTCTGGCTGGCCTGCTCGGCGGACGCCGCCGTCGCGCTGTTCGTCCAGAAGCTGCCCGGCGCCGACGAACGCGACGCCGACGGATGGGCACGGGTGCAGCATCTGGCACAGACCGTGCGCGAAGACGAACTGCTTGGCCTGGAGGCCGAGGAGATCCTGCGCCGGCTGTTCGCCGAGGAGACCGTGCGCCTGTTCGAGGCTCGGCCGGTTCGCCACGACTGGCCTGCCGACCCTGCCAAGGTGGGGGCCATGCTACAGGGCCTGGGCGAGCAGGAGGTTCGCGCAATGCTCGCCGAACACGGAGAGATCGTCGTCCACGACGACCTGTCGAACCACACCTACCGCTTCGATGCGGACGACATCGACGCACTGTTCCGGCCGCCGACCCTGCACTGACGGCACACAACGCGTGGGCGGCGGATCAGGCGACACCCACGACGCATGCACCGTACGCGCTTGCCCGATGGCCTGAGCATCAGTACACTTCCTTGATTTTGAAGAACGTTCAGTCCATGCCCGCGCCCGCCCGCCCGATCGAGTTTCGCAACACCACGCTGGGCGCCACCGTCGCCGTGCTGCAGGCCGCAGAGCCCACCGTCCTCGCCGACGCCCTGCACAAGATGCTCGGCGGCATGCCCGACTTCTTCAACGGCGAGGCGGTCGTGCTCGACTTCGGCAGCCTGCGCGACGGCCCCGAGCGCATCGACTGGGCGGGCCTGCAGTCCCTGCTGCGACGCTACCGCCTGCAGCCGATCGGTACCTGCCGGCTCGCCGAACACCACCACGCCGGCGCCCGCCAGGCCGGACTGGCGCTGCTGGACGCCGCCCTGCTTCCGGAACGGCCGGCCGCAGAGCCGGCGCGCCAGCCCGAGCCTGCGGCAGCGCCTGCCTCCCAGCCCGCTGCTCAGCCGGCTGCGTCGCCCAGCCCCGCGCCGACATTGTTTGTCGACCGGCCGCTGCGCTCGGGCCAGCAGGTCTATGCACGCGGCGCCGACCTGGTCCTGCTCGGGGGCGTGAGCCCGGGCGCCGAGGTCATCGCCGATGGCAGCATCCACTGTTACGGCCCCTTGCGCGGGCGCGCCATCGCGGGCGCCCAGGGCGACCACTCGGCTCGCATCATGTCCAGCAATTTCGGGCCGGAGCTCGTCTCGATCTCTGGCGTTTTCCGTACGTTCGAACGCGGCATTCCCGAATCCATCGCAGGCCGTCCGGCCATGGTGCGACTGACGGGCAGCGACCATCAACTCAACATCGACGCGCTGCAGCTCGGCTGAGCCAGCGCATTGCATCAGACCAAGGGGATAGCGTGAGAGTCATCGTCGTAACCTCAGGCAAGGGCGGTGTGGGCAAAACCACCACCAGCGCAGCCTTCGCATCCGGCCTCGCCCTGCGCGGCTACAAGACCGCAGTGATCGACTTCGACGTCGGCCTGCGCAACCTCGACCTCATCATGGGTTGCGAGCGGCGGGTGGTGTACGACCTCGTCAACGTCGTCAATGGCGAAGCGCGCCTGAACCAGGCGTTGATCAAGGACAAGCACTGCGAGAACCTCTTCGTTCTCCCCGCCTCGCAGACCCGTGACAAGGATGCGCTGACCGAGGAGGGTGTCGAGAAGGTGCTGCAGGAACTCGAGCACATGGGCTTCGAATACGTGGTGTGCGACTCCCCGGCCGGCATCGAGCGCGGCGCCGTGATGGCGCTGACGTTCGCCGACGAGGCCATCGTGACCACCAATCCCGAGGTTTCCTCGGTGCGCGACTCGGACCGCATCCTCGGCATCCTGCAGTCCAAGTCCAAGCGCGCACGCGAAGGCGGCGAGCCGGTGAAGGAGCACCTGCTCATCACCCGCTACTCGCCCAAGCGTGTCGATGACGGTGAGATGCTTTCCTACAAGGACGTTCAGGAACTGCTGCGGGTCCAGCTCATCGGCGTCATCCCCGAGTCCGAGTCGGTGCTGCACGCCTCCAACCAGGGCACTCCCGCCATCCATCTCAAGGGTACGGACGTGGCCGAGGCTTATTCCGACGTGGTCGGCCGCTTCCTGGGCGAAGACCGTCCGCTACGCTTCGTCAATTACGAGAAGCCGGGCCTCATCAAGCGTCTGTTCGGAGGCAAGTGACATGTCCTTCCTCGCCCGCCTCTTCGGCGAAAAGAAGAAGACCGCGGAGATCGCGAAGAACCGCCTGTCACTGCTGATCGCCCACGAGCGCGCCGGCGGCAGTGCCACGGCCGATTTCCTCCCTGCGCTCCAGCGTGAGCTCATCGAGGTCATCTCCAAGTACGTCGCGGTGAACCCCGACGACATCAAGGTGCAGCTCGAGAAGCAGGACAACTACGAGGTGCTTGAGGTCAACATCGTGCTGCCCGAACAGGGCCGCTGACGCGACAACGCCCGGATGGTGAAACTGGTAGACACAAGGGACTTAAAATCCCTCGCCTCATGGCGTGCGGGTTCGATCCCCGCTCCGGGCACCATTTACCACAGCTGAAGTCCATGCACTGCGGCCCGGATAGGGCCTGCACCCTCTTTTCGCTGGACGCCCGCCTTGATCGTACTGAATCTGTCCTGTCCCGATGAGCACGTATTCGAAGGCTGGTTCGCCTCCAGCGCAGCCTTCGAGGATCAGCTTGCCCGCGGTCTGGTGAGCTGTCCGATCTGTAGCAGCCGCGGCATCTGCCGCCTGCCCAGCGCCCCCTACGTGCAGACCCGCACGTCCATGCCCGGCACACGCAAGCCAGTTGGCAACGATGAACATGCTGGCCAACCTGCAAGCGCTGCCTCCTCGCCACCCTCACAAGTGATTGCGCAGGTTGTCCATGCCCTGCGCAATCTGGCGCGCGACGCCGAGGACGTGGGCGAGCGCCTGCCGGAGGAGGCGCGGCGCATCCACTACGGCGAAGCCGAGGCACGCAACATCCGCGGAGCCGCATCACGCGACGACGTCGAGGCGTTGCTCGACGAAGGCATCATGGTGTTACCCGTACCCGTCAAGGACGACGATCTGCACTGAAGCGCAGTCGCCGCTGCACTCAGGTGCAGGCGACAATTCGCGGCACTCGCATCTCGTCCGCGGTCAGGCCACCGTGGACACCAATGAGCGCATAAGGCGTCTCGCCTTCGACCTGATCGACGATGGTGCATCCGGGCTCCATCAGCAACACGTGCGTCCCCACCCGCTCCAGCAGGCGAGAGTGCGCCTCACCCGGCCCGAGCAGGCCGGCAGCGAGGCAATCGTGGGCGCGAATCGCAACCGCCTTGCCGGCCAGCGCCGTGCCTGCCCAAGCCTCGAACTCGTCGCCAGCCCCTTCCCGAACCTTGCAGAAAGCCAGGCGGCGCTCGCCAAACAAGGGTGCGGCGAGCATCGCCGCAGACTCGCTGCCCGGCGCGATATCCACCCGACCAGCGGCAGGCGCGTCGATGAAGCCATGGTCAGCCGTCACCACCAGATGCACGCCACGCCCCGACAGGCGATCGAGCAAGCTTGCGAACAGTGCATCGAGCCGCCAGAAACAGGCTTGCACATGCGCAGACCGACAGCCATGAAGATGGCTCAAAGCGTCGAAGCCCGGGTAGTAGGCGTGGACGAGGCCACCACTGGAGGCCAGGGCATCGACCATGTCGATGATGCGCTGGCCGAAATCCTCGATGCCATCGTAGGGCTCGATATGGGCGCCGCGGCCGTGATGCAGCGAGAAACGCGAGTAGGCAATCTCGGCAGGCGACACCAGATTGACGGGGCGGCACGCGTGGTGCCACATCGGCGCCACCGGACACAGGCGTGGCAGCAGGCGGAACGCAGAAATCTCAGGCCCGCCCCGGTGCAGCAGCGGCAGCGGCGCGATCACCCCCCCGAAGCGACGGTCGTGGATGAACCAGCCGTTCAGCCCATGGACCGCCGGCGCGACCCCAGTAAGCAGCGTGGTAAGCGCGCTCGCAGTCGTGCTCGGAAAGACCGAGCTCATGCTGCCACGCCGATACGCGAGCAGCGTCGAGCCCGCGCCCACGGTGTTGAGAAAGCCGTCGCCCAAGCCATCGATGACGATCACCACCACCGTGCTGCTCGCGCCGGGCTCGACACCACCATGGTGCCAACCGGCACGGAGGTCATGCAGCCAGGTGCGCAAGCCGGCGGCGAAGCCGTACAAGCCTTCGTCGCCGTAGTCGGGAAGAACGGCCGCGGTAGGCAGGGGCAAGGATTCAGGTGCTGTCCGGGCACGCGTGGACAACGCCGCCCTGCGGTCGCAACCTGCATGAGGGTTGGTCACCAGAGCATTCCAAGTCGATGATGCGGAGATGCATTGTAGCCAATGGCTGCACGGAAACCTTGCACAAGGCGATACGCCAGGCTTCATGCACTGCCCGACGCGCGCGCCACCTCGAGGGCAGGGAATCCCCTCGCTTGCCCGCGCCCCGGCGCTGGGTTAAAAGTGCCGCAGTCGGGCACGCCACCCGTGTCGGCTGACAAACAACAAAAGGAGACATCAAGATGCGCGCGTTCCTGTTGTCCTGCCTGCTCCTGGCCGGCCTGCCGGCCCAGGCTGCCTATAACGCCATGTTCGTGTTTGGTGACAGTCTCTCCGACGGCGGCAATGCCTATGCCCTGTCGTCCGCCGCCGGGGCGCCGTTCGCCCCTTGGCCGCCATCGCCGCCCTACGCCGAGCGATTCACGGATGGCCCGACAGCGGCCGAACACCTCGCGGCACAACTGGGCATTGCGCTTGCCCCATCGACCAGCGGCGGCAGCAACTTTGCGGTGGGCGGCGCGATGACCGGCCTGGGCAATTTCAACTACCTCACCGGCTCACCCTTCCCCCTGCCGCCCAGCCTTGAGCTGACCGGCGCCCAGGCGCAGGTGCTTCAGTTCATGGGCAGCCCGGCGGCGAGCTTCGACCCGGCCAGCAGCTTGTTCATGCTGTGGGCAGCGCCCAACGACTTCTTCTTCACGCTCGCAACCGGCGGCAACCTGCTTGCCGCCGCCGAGACGGCAGTGACCAATCTGGTAAGTTCGATCGGTCTGCTGGCGAGCATCGGCGCAACCGACTTCCTCATCCCCAACATGCCCAACCTGGCGAGCACCCCTCTGGGCCTGGGGCAGACCGACGAGGCACGCCAAGGCCTGGACCTCATCTCGACCGGCTTCAATAACGCGCTCGCCAGCACTTTGGCGCACATCCGTGCCGGGAGCATTCCGGGCCTCCCCGGCGGGCTCCGCCTGATGGAGTTCGACACCGCAGCCTTCCTAGATGAGGTCATCGGCGATCCCGGCACCTATGGCTTCACCAACATGAGTGACGGGTGCATCTTCAGTGCAGTGTCGAACTGCGACGAGTATCTCTTCTTCGACGGCGTCCACCCGACAAGTGCAGCGCACCGGCTGCTCGGCGAGCGTTTCCATGCCACCGTTCCCGAGCCCGCGGTGCCGGCCCTGCTCGCCATCGGGCTACTGAGCCTGCTCGGCGTACGCCGCTACACAAGGCACGCCTGAGGCAGCCACTCCGGCAGCGGCGCGTGCCCATGCGGTCAGCGCCGCCGTCACCACAAGCGTGCGTCGGGCCGATAAGGCAGGCGCCGTGTGCGCAGCCGGCGCGCATCGGGGTGAGACGGGTTGAGCAGATAGTTCCAGCCCACGGGCACAACAACCGACGGCACACGCAGCAGCAGGGTGTCATTGCGCTCGACCCAGTCATCACCCAGGTGCTGCGATGGCGTACGGCCCACCGACCAATCCACGTTGTCCATGCTCCAGCCCACGGGCGGGACAAGCGTCTCGGCCTCGAGCACTGCTGCCGCCGGAAGCGTCACCTCGACAGCCACCAGCTCCCGCGGCGGGCGCAGCGGCGTGTGCACCCGCTTCTCCAGCTGCGCAAGCGCGAGACTATCGGCGAGATAGATCACCGGTCTGCCGACACTGTTCCAGCGCCCCCCGACCGCAGCCGCACCATTGCCTGCGCAGGCGAGATCCTCGGCCGCACAGAGCAGCGCACCCGTATCGAGATCGATCCAGTCCTGCGCCAGCCGCCACAATGTCGCCGTGCGCGCCGCCATCAGGCGACGGTACCGGCCATGATTCGGCGCAGGGCGTTCATCACCGCCTGGTGCCCCGGGGTGGTGGCGAGCAGTTCGATCGGTATGGCGCCCCCCAGCACGGGGACGGGAGCAGCCAACCACTCGCGTGCAGCGGCCTCGTCGCCAAACACCCGGGTCGCCGCACGCTCGACGTCGATCAACCGCGCGACGCGGTCGGAATCGTCCTGCGACAGAGGCTTGCCCTCGCGCACGCGGCGGTCATAGGTTGCAGGTGCCACACCCAGCAACTGCGCCAAGCTGCGCCCGCTGCGTCCGAAGCGATGTGCGAAGGCCTCGAGCGAGCCGGTCTCGAAGCCTTCGCGCACCATGTGGTCACGCTCGAGCGCGGACGCTGCATGAAGGTAACGATCAATGTCTGCCCCGCTCAGGGTGGCGCGTGCGGCGTAGGCCGCTGAGGGCGCTCGAACCGGGGTAGGCGTGGGCTTCATGCTGGGTTCCTTCAATCATCTGATTGATATCGATAGATCAATTGAAGACCCTTCAGCATCTCGTGTCAAGCCTGATCGCGGCTGCGCCACCGACATGACCACACAGGCAAGCAGTGCCCATCACGCGTGCTAGACTCGCGCGGCTTCCAAAGTGACGTCTCCGATGCATATCCAGCTCTTGATCCCCGGCCTGCTGTGGCCTACCGCAACCCTGCTCGGACCGGCCTCGGGCCTGACGCTCGACGGGCTGGCCGGCCTGCTTGGCCGCGGTTCGCGCTCGGTGCTCGCGTTCGAGCCCTACGACCGCCAGCTGGCGCGGCTGTTCGGACTCGAAGGCGGACCGCTGCCGCTGGCCGCATTGCGCCGCAGTGGCGAGCCCGATGCCCCGCCCCCGGCGGAGGGTGGCCACTGGCTGTGCGCTGACCCGGTCAACCTCTCCTTCGCCCGCGAGCATCTCCTGCTGCAAAGCTTCGACGACAGCCAGCTTGATGCGGAGGAAGCCGCCGAACTGGTCGCTGCGCTCAACGAGGTCTTCACCGACCTCGGCCAGTTCGAGGCCTGCACGCCGACACGCTGGTACCTCAGGCTGGCGCAAGCCTCCAAGGCCACGCTATACCCACTGGACGACGTTGTAGGCCGCCCGGTCAAGCACTTCCTTCCCGAAGGCGAGGACGCCCGCCTGTGGCAGCGCACCATGAATGAAGCGCAGATCGTGTTGCACAATCATCCGCGCAGCCGCGCCCGCGAGGCATCCGGCCTGCGCGCGGTAAATAGTATCTGGCTGTGGGGCGCCGGCGCACTCGAACACGCACCACAGGCACCGGCGGCGCTGGTGCAGGCCACCGACCCGCTCAGCGTCGGCCTGGCACGCAACTGCGGCCTCCCCGTCGCCATGCCCGATGTCTCCGCCGCACTTCGACAGGACACGCTGGTCGTACTCGACGGCTTGCGACTCCCCGCCCAAGCGCTGGATCTCGACGCATGGCGCACTGGTCTCGAAGCACTGGAGCGCGACTGGTTCGCGCCACTCGCCACTGCACTGAAAGGCGGCCGCATCGACAGCCTGCACATCACCGCCCCCGGCGACCGCGCTACGCTGCTCGTCGCCAACCAGCGTAGCGAGCGCTGGAAGTTCTGGCGCAAGCCCTACGCATTCGACGACCTGCTGAAGTCGCTCGCCCCAGCTCCCATGCCGCTGCCTGAGGCAACGCCGCCACCGCCCCCCCACGAAGCCCGATGACTCGCATCCAGCCCCGCCCCGTCCCCC
This sequence comes from Thauera sp. 28, assembly GCF_000310145.2. Lineage (GTDB taxonomy): Bacteria > Pseudomonadota > Gammaproteobacteria > Burkholderiales > Rhodocyclaceae > Thauera > Thauera mechernichensis. Next base: position 54,646 of record NZ_AMXA01000010.1, on the reverse strand, counting down.
AGCAGGCCTTCGCCCGCCTTGCCGATGCCGGCCTGCACCCCCTGCTCGCCCGCCTTTACGCCGCGCGCGGGATCAGCCGCGCCGACGAACTCGACACCAGTCTGAAGAACCTGCTGCCGCCCGAGGCGCTCACCGGCACGGCAGAGGCAGCGCAGTTGCTGGCCGACGCCATCGAAGCTGGCGCGCGCATGGTCATCGTCGCCGATTACGACTGCGACGGCGCCACCGCTTGCGCCGTTGGCATGCGTGCGCTGCGCGCCTTTGGCGCCGACGTGCATTACCTGGTGCCTGATCGCGTAACCCTGGGCTACGGCCTCACGCCTGCGATGGTCGACATCGCCGCACGCCTCGAGCCAGACGTGCTGATCACCGTCGACAACGGCATCGCCAGCGTCGAGGGCATCGCCGCAGCGCGTGCCCACGGCATGGCCACCGTGATCACCGACCACCACCTGCCCGGCGACGTGCTGCCCGAAGCCGACGTCATCGTGAACCCCAACCAGCCCGGCTGCGATTTCCCGAGCAAGGCACTGGCCGGCGTGGGCGCGATGTTCTACACCATGCTCGCACTGCGCGCCGAGCTGCGCGAGCGCGGCGCCTTCGCCGGTGGCAAGGAGCCCAACCTCGCCGAGTTGCTCGACCTGGTCGCGCTCGGCACCGTCGCCGACGTGGTCAAGCTCGACCGCAACAACCGCATCCTGGTCGCACAGGGTCTGGCACGCATGCGCGCCGGGCGCATGCAGGCGGGCATACGCGCCCTGTTCGCACTCGCCGGGCGCGATCCGGCTCGCGCCAGCACGATGGATCTCGGCTTCATGATCGGTCCGCGCCTTAACGCCGCGGGGCGGCTCTCCGACATGAGCCTTGGCATCGAGTGCCTGATCACCGACGACCCCGGCCGCGCGATGAACATCGCCCAGGAACTCGACAAGCTCAACCGTGAGCGGCGCGGCATCGAGGCCGGCATGCAGGAGGAGGCACTCGCCCGGCTCTCCGGTTTCGAGGCAGGCAACCGCGCCACCGTGGCGCTGTTCGAACCCGACTGGCACCAGGGCGTGATCGGCATCGTCGCCGGCCGCATCAAGGAGCGCCTGCACCGCCCGACCATCGCCTTTGCGCGCGCCAACGACGGTGAGCTCAAGGGGTCCGGGCGGTCGATTCCGGGCCTGCACCTGCGCGACGCGCTCGACCTCGTCACCAAGCGCCACCCGGAACTCATCGTGCGCTTCGGCGGCCACGCCATGGCCGCGGGCCTGACCATCCGCGAATCCGAACTCGCACGTTTCGACGCTGCTTTCGAAGAGGTCGTCAGCGAACTGCTCGAACCCGCGCAGCTCGAGCGTCGCATCGAAACGGACGGCAGCCTCGAATCCGGCTATTTCGCACTCGACGCCGCCCGCATGCTCGACAACGAGATCTGGGGCCAGGGCTTTGCGGCGCCGGTGTTCGACGACGTCTTCCGTGTCGAGCGCCAGCGCCTGCTGAAGGACAAGCACCTCAAGCTCGAGCTGTCGCGCAGCGGTACGCGCTACGAGGCGATCCGCTTCAACCACGCCGACGGTGCTGCCGCCCAGATCCATGCGGCCTTCCGTCTCGGCGTCAACGAGTACAACGGCGTCGCCAGCGTGCAATTGATGCTGGAGCATTTCGAGGCGGCCTGAGCGCGCACCAGCCGGTCATTGGCTGCTGGCGTGACACCGGTCACGGCCCGACATCGTTCGGCCCGCGGGCATGCGGGAACATCCATGCCCGCGGGCGCTCCAACCCGGCAAACGGACCAGGTCGCGGCACCGCAAACCGGTAGCCGCCGACACTCGCCCCCGGATGCGGAAGGCAGCCCAAGGAGACCCCCCCGACGGGCACAGGTGCATGCGGGATCGACCGAGACCGAAGGGGAGCGCGCCATGAGCACTGTTACCCGGTTCCAGATCGACCATCGCCGTTTCCTCGACCCGCAGGGCGAGGCGCTCGGGCCGCTGCCCGACTTCGCGCGCGATCCGGCGCAACTCGTGCCGATGTACCGCGCGATGTACCTTACCCGGACCTTCGACGCCAAGGCCATCGCATTGCAACGGACCGGCAAGCTCGGCACCTTCGCCTCGGCGCTCGGCCAGGAGGCCATCGGCGTCGGGGTGGCCAGTGCGATGCGCAGCGAAGACGTGCTCTTCCCGTCCTACCGCGAACACGCCGCACAGCTCGTGCGCGGCGTGCGCATCGACGAAAGCCTGCGCTACTGGGGCGGCGATGAGCGCGGCAGCGACTTCGCCGCGGCACGCCTGGATTTTCCCAACTGTGTGCCGATCGCCACCCAGGTGTGCCATGCCGCGGGGGCAGCCTACGCCTTCAAGCTGCGCAACGAGGCCCGTGCCGCGGTGAGCTTCCTGGGCGACGGCGCCAGCTCCAAGGGCGATTTCTACGAAGCGCTCAACTTCGCCGCCGTATGGCAAGCGCCACTGGTGGTGGTGCTCAGCAACAACCAGTGGGCGATCTCGGTACCGCGCAGCGCACAGAGCGCCACCGCCACGCTGGCGCAGAAAGCCATCGCTGCCGGTATCGAAGGCGTACAGGTCGATGGCAACGATCTGGTGGCGGTGCACCACTGTGCCCGCGAAGCACTCGCCAAGGCGCGGGCGGGTGGTGGGCCGACCCTGATCGAGGCCGTCACCTACCGCCTCGGCGACCACACCACCGCCGACGACGCCTCGCGCTACCGCGACCCGGCCGTGGTGCAGGAACAATGGTCCTTCGAGCCGCTCACCCGCCTGCGCAACCATCTGCTCAAGCTTGGCGCCTGGGGGCCGGACAAGGAAGAAGCGCTCGCACGCGAATGCGCCGATACCGTGAATGCCGCCGTCGAGGCCTATCTCTCGACCCCACCGCCTGTGACCACAGCAATGTTCGAGCACCTGTTCGCAACACTGCCCGCCGCGCTCGCCGCCCAGCGCGACGAGGCGCTGCGCTTCGCACCTGGCAGCGCGGGCAGAAACACGGGAGGCGATCATGGCTGAGATCAACCTTGTCGAGGCAGTCAACCTCGCCCTCGCCCACGAACTGGCACGCGACGAAGCGGTCGTGCTGCTCGGCGAGGACATCGGTGCCAACGGCGGCGTGTTCCGCGCCACGGTCGGGCTGCAGCAACGCTTCGGCGCCGGCAGAGTGATCGACACCCCGCTCGCCGAGACCGCAATCGTCGGCACCGCGATCGGCATGGCGGCGATGGGCCTCAGACCGGTGGCCGAGATCCAGTTCTCCGGCTTTCTTTACCCGGCGCTCGACCACCTGATCAACCACGCCGCACGCCTGCGCAACCGCACGCGCGGCCGGCTCGCCTGTCCGCTGGTCGTGCGCACGCCCTGCGGCGGCGGCATCCATGCGCCCGAACACCATTCCGAGAGCCCCGAGGCGATGCTGGCCCACACGCCCGGCCTGCGCGTGGTGATGCCCTCGTCACCCGCGCGCGCCTACGGCCTGCTGCTTGCGGCCATCCGCGACCCCGATCCGGTGATGTTCCTTGAACCGACGCGGATGTACCGCCTGTTCCGCCAGGAGGTCGCCGACGACGGCGAGGCGCTGCCGCTCGACGTATGTTTCACCCTGCGCAGCGGCAGCGACCTCACCCTGGTGAGCTGGGGCGCGATGCTGCACGAAACCCAGGCCGCCGCCGATGCGCTCGCCGCCGAGGGCGTATCGACCGAGGTCATCGACGTCGCCACGCTGAAGCCGCTCGACACCGCCACCATCCTCGAGTCGGTGGCACGCACAGGGCGCTGCGTGATCGTGCACGAGGCTGCACGCACAGCAGGCCTGGGTGCAGAGATCGCCGCCTGCCTCGCGGACGAGGGCCTGTACTCGCTGCTGGCGCCGGTACAGCGCGTCACCGGCTACGACACCGTGATGCCGCTGTCGCGGCTCGAGAACCAGTACCTGCCCAGCGTCGAGCGCATCGTCGCAGCGGCGCGCAAGACCCTGGAGGCATCATGAAGATCTTCAAGCTGCCCGACCTCGGCGAAGGCCTGCAGGAAGCCGAGGTCGTCGAATGGCACGTCAGTGTCGGTGACGAAATCGCCGCAGACCAGCCCCTGGTCTCGGTCGAGACCGCCAAGGCCATCGTCGACATCCCCTCGCCTTTCGCCGGGCGCGTGCAGAAGCTCTACTGCGAGGCCGGCAAGGTCGTGCATGTGGGCGCACCGCTCGTCGGCTTCGAGGGCGCAGCCGAGGAAGAGGACGCTGGTACGGTGGTGGGCGAAGTGCAGGTCGGCCGCGAGGTCAGGGCCGAAGCACCCGCCCCCGTCGCCCACGCGGGCGGCGCCATCCGGGCCACACCCGCGGTGCGCGCGCTCGCCCGCCAGCTCAAGGTCGAACTCGAGATGGTCACGCCGTCCGGGCCCGACGGGGTCATCACCACTGCAGACGTGCAGCGCGTGGCGAAGATCCTCGCCGAGGTCGGCCCTGCCGAGCCCCTGCGCGGCGTACGGCGCGCAATGGCGCAGAACATGGCGCTGGCCCAGAGCGAGGTGGCCGCCGCCACCGTCATCGACGATGCCGACATCCACGCCTGGGCTGCGGACGCCGATGTCACCGTACGCCTGCTTCGCGCACTGGTTGCCGGCTGCCGGGCCGAGCCCGCGCTGAACGCATGGTACGAAAGCCACACCATGGCCCGCCGTCTGGTGAGCAGGATCGACGTCGGCATCGCGCTCGACTTGCCCGAGGGCCTGTTCGTGCCGGTGATGCGCGACGTCGCCAACCGTGACCCGGCCGACCTGCGCGCCGGGCTGGACCGCATGCGGGCGGACGTGCAGGCGCGCCGGATCCCGGCAGAGGAGTTGCGCGGCAACACCATCACGCTGTCCAACTTCGGCATGATCGGCGGCAAGTACGCCTCGCCGATCGTACTGCCGCCCACCGTAGCCATTCTGGGCGCCGGACGGGTGCACGAACAGCTGCGCCCGGTCGATGGCAAGCCTGCGGTGCGCCGCGTGCTACCGCTCAGCCTGTCCTTCGACCACCGGGTGGTCACCGGCGGGGAAGCGGCGCGCTTCCTGAGGGCAGTGATCGACGATCTTCAACGTGGGGACTGAGCCGCCGCCTGTGGTGACATCGCGTCCAGGAACGCCTCCAGCTGCACCGCGCCAAGCGGACGGCTGAACAGGAAACCTTGATAGGCCCGGCAACCGATCTGCAGCAGGCAGTCGCGCTGGGCTTCGGTCTCGACACCTTCGGCGACCACCACGAGGCCCAGTGTCTCGCCCAGCACCGTGATCATGGTCGCAATGGCTGCATCGTTCGGATCGACCAGGATGTCACGTACGAAACTGCGGTCGATCTTGACCTGATCCAGCGGCAAGCGCTTGAGGTAGGCCAACGAAGAGTAGCCCGTGCCGAAATCGTCGAGGGAAAAGCGCAGCCCATGCGCTCTCAGCACCTCCATGCGGGCGATGATCTGCTCGATGTCAGTGATCAGCGTGCTTTCGGTCAGTTCGATCTCCAGCCGCTGCGCGCAAGCGCCGCTGCGTTCCAGGGCTCCGAGCACATCGGCCACGAAATCCGGCTGCAGGAACTGACGCGCACTCACATTCACTGCGATCGACAATTCCGCGCGCCCGGGCACCGATGCCCACGCCGCCAGTTGGACACACGCAGTCTCGATGACCCAGCGACCGAGCGGCACGATCAGGCCGTTCTCCTCAGCGATCGGGATGAACTCGGCCGGCGACACCAGACCACGCTCGGGATGCCGCCAACGCACCAGCGCCTCCACCCCGATCACCTTTGCGCTGCCCCTCACCTGGGGCTGATACTCGAGCACGAACTGCCCCTTCTCGAGCGCGCTCCACAGCCCGGCCTCGAGCTCTGCACGGATCTGGGCGTCGGCCTGCATCTGCGGGTTGAAGAAGCGCATCGCATCACGGCCGGCATATTTGGCCTGGTACATGGCGAGGTCGGCCCGCATCAACGGCTCCTCCAACGCCTCGCCAGCCTCACCGCCAAACAGCGTGACGCCGATGCTGGCCGACACACGGCGTTCGCAGTTGCCCACCGCGAAGGTCTTGCGCAACGCCTGCAGAATCTTGCCACCAATGGCCTCTGCGACGCGGGCCGCCGCGTCCTCGCGTTCGTCGAGGTTCTCCAGCATGACCACGAACTCGTCTCCGCCGAGCCGAGCCACCGTATCCTCCTTGCGCACGCATCGACCCAGTACGCTCGCCACCTCCTTCAACAGGGCATCGCCCTGCTGGTGCCCGACCGTGTCGTTGATCGTCTTGAAGTTGTCGAGGTCGATGAACAACAGGGCACCACGGCTGCCGAGCTTCGCACTGGCCGCCTGGGCTGCCTCCAGCCGTTCGAGCAGCAGGCGCCGGTTGGGCAGTCCGGTGAGTGCATCGTAATAGGCAAGCTGCCGCACTTCGGCCTCGGCCGACTTGCGCGCGCTGATGTCCCGCGCGGAACAGAACAGCACGCGCCGACCGTCAACCTCGAGCGCAAACGCGGTGATCTCCACGGGAAACGTGCCGCCATCGCGACGGCGGTAAACGGTCTCGAAGGTCAGCACCTCCGACGACTCCAGCAAGCGCTCGGTGACCTCCCGCAACCCATCTGCCGAGAAACCTGCATCCCACTGCGTCACGTTCATCCCGATCACGTCGGCACGGGGGTGCCCGATCATGCGGCAAAAGGCATCGCTGGCCTCCACCACGGTGCCCGCGGCATCGGTGATGTGAATGCCATCGCTCGCGTTCTGCAACAGAATGCGGCTGCGCTGATTGGCGCGCTCGGTGGCCCTGACCAAGCGCCACAACAAGCCGCCTGCGACCAGCGTCACGGCGCAGAACGTCAGAAAGAACACGATCGCCTTCCAGCGGTCGTAATGCCACTGGGCAAGGTAGTCGTCCTCGCCCCAGCCCACGACCACGAAGGCCGGCATGGAGGCGAGCTTGCGATAGGCATTGATGCGGTTGATGCCGTCTGCGGTCTGCGCACTGTAAAAGGATTGTGCCTGCACGCCCGCCGCGACGATGTCGCGCAGTTCCAGCGAACCGCCACGCGAGCCTACTCCGCCGGCATCGGTCTCAAGGGGTGGAAAACGCGCGATCAGGCTCATGTCCAGGTCGCGCATCAGCGCAATGCCTCGGCTGCCGAGGCTGAGGCCGGACAGCAAGCGCTCGAAGTACGCCACCGGCACCACCGCGGTCACCACCCCCGCAAACTGCCCCGAGGCATCGTTGTAGCGCCGCGAGAAGACATTGCCCCAGGTGCCCGCAACACGGCCATAGACGAGCTTGCTGGCGCGTGTGACGCCATCATCCGCGCTCCGATGCTCGTAAAAATAGCTGCGGTCGGCATAGCTGACCCGGGTATCGGGCGTCACCGCGTGCCCGAGGATCACCCTGCCCTCGGCGTCGGTGACCTTGAACTCGGCAATCGGCGCCAGCCAGTCGTGGAAACGCGCGATACGCTCGCTCAGCAGTGCGTGGTCAAGCCTGCCGTGTTCGAGCAGCGAACGTTCGAGATCACCCTGCACTTCGCGCAGGCTGAGGTCGATCTCGCGGATGGACGAACTTACGCTCTGGTCAAGGAGCAGCGACAGATTCTCCACGGTCACCCGGACTTCTTCCTCCTTGCGCTCCTTCGCCACCTCAAGGGTGTATGCAAGCAAGCCGGCAATGAACAGGTTCAGCGCCAGCACCGTCGCAACCAGTGCGATATGGATCGTTCTCTTGTTCCGCTGCATGGCACCCAGTTGCAAGTAAAGGAGGCGCCCGGCCAGGACAGGGCCGCAGCACATCTGAGCGCATGTTATCGGGCAGGCGCTGCGGGTTCCAGTCCGGCTTGGCGGCGAGCGTCGGAGGAACCCGGTACCTGACCGCCGGTCCCCGCGCTGCGCCAGGTTCATGACACGTCGTTCAGGGGTCATGGCAGTGACAGCGAGGCCTGCAGGCAGGCGCGCGCTCCGGCTATAATGCGCGGTTTCCCAGATTGAGCCGGAGCCGCAGCCATGGAAGCCGAACGCCAGAACGCCATCGCCGAAAAACTCGCCGACCTCGCCGCCCGCGGTCGCGAACTACGGAGGTATCTTTGACTACGATGTGAAAGCATCGAAGCTCGAAGAAGTTAACCGCGCGCTGGAAGACCCTGCCGTCTGGAACAACGCCGAGCGCGCGCAGGAGCTCGGCAAGGAAAAGCGCCAGCTCGAAGACGTGGTACTGACGCTGCAGAAGATCGACGCGCAGTCGCGCGACCTCAAGGATCTCTTCGAACTCGCCGAGGCCGAGGACGACGACGACACCTTCGAGGCGGTCGAGACCGACCTCGGCGAGCTGCAAGGCGAGATCGAGAAGCTCGAATTCCGTCGCATGTTCAGCAACCCGATGGACCCCAACAACTGCTTCATCGAAATCCAGGCCGGCGCCGGTGGCACCGAGGCCCAGGACTGGGCGGGCATGCTCGAACGCATGTACCTGCGCTACGGCGAGAAGAAGGGCTTCAGCGTCGAGCTGATGGAAGAGACCGAGGGCGAAGTCGCCGGCATCAAGAACTGCACGATCAAGCTCTCGGGCGAATACGCCTACGGCTATCTGCGCACCGAGACCGGCATCCACCGCCTGGTGCGCAAATCGCCGTTCGACTCCAACGCCCGTCGCCACACCAGCTTCACCTCGGTGTTCGTGTTTCCGGAAGTCGACGACTCGATCGAGATCGAGATCAACCCCGCCGATCTGCGCATCGACACCTACCGCGCCTCGGGCGCCGGCGGCCAGCACATCAACAAGACCGACTCCGCAGTGCGTATCACCCACGAGCCGACCGGCATCGTCGTGCAGTGCCAGAACGACCGCTCTCAGCACAAGAACAAGGCCGAGGCCATGTCGATGCTCAAAGCGCGCCTGTACGAGGCCGAACTGCGCAAGCGCCAGTCCGAGCAGCAGAAGCTGGAGGACTCCAAGAGCGACATCGGCTGGGGCCACCAGATCCGCAGCTACGTTCTCGACCAGTCGCGCATCAAGGATCTGCGTACCAACTACGAGGTCGGCAACACCCAGGCCGTGCTCGACGGTGACCTGGACGACTTCATCGCCGCCAGCCTCAAGCAGGGCGTCTAAGGTTTGACCGAAGCGCCCCTCACCGACTTTCTCGCTGCAGGCGTGGACGCCGACGAAGTGCCCGAACTGGCGGCACTGGCGTCGGCACGCCCGTTGCTGGAGGCCTTCATCACGCTCTTCCGCGGCACCGAGGCCGAGGTGCTCATGCGCCTGCTCGTGCTGCGCGAGATCGGCCGCGAGGCCGACAGTCCGCGCTGGTCGCCCGAGGCGCTGCGTGCGCGCTTCACCTATCTAGACCCGGTCAAGCTCGAGACGGTGTTGAAGCGCCTGCGCGACAATGCACTGCTGGCCATCGGCGAGGACGGCCACTACGCCCTCTCCGACATCGGTCGCAATGCGGTGGCAGCGATCGCCATGTTGCTGCGCTTCGGCGAGGAGGAAGACGCCGAACTCGGCTTCCTCACCGCCCAGCTCGCCGGCCTGCAGGCGGTGGGCAGCATCACCCCCGAGGCGCTCGGCCACCTGCTGTCCAAGCTCAACGACCTCTCCTGGCACTTCGAGGAGGCTATCGCCTCCGGCTCGGAGTTCCGCATCCTGGACGCCCGCCGCCGCCTGTCTGCCAACGGGCGCTGGCTCGACCGCGGCACCGACATCCTCAACAAACTGCTCGCCGACCCCGAGGTCGACTTCGACATCGCCCGCATCGCGCAGCGCATCGGCCTGGCGCAGTCGCGCCTGGCGCGGGTGGACGCCTCCTTCCAGCGCGCACTCAACAAGATCGAAGCCCAGCGCGTCACCCTGGGTGGCTCGGGCATCTCGTCCTCCGATGTCGCCGCCTGGCTACGCAGCCTGGATGCCCACCGCATTGCCGGGCTCGCAGCCGACGCCTGCGCGACCGTGCCCGAACTCGCCCTGCTGGCGGGTGGCCACGAGCTGCTCGACCGCGCCGAGGCCATGCTCGAAGGCGAGTCCGCCGCGACCAATACGCAAGCGGCACTGCCGCCGCCCGATGCCGAGCCCGCAGGCGTCACGCTGCAAGCCGAAGACCTGCGCCTGCTCGAGCACTTCACCCACCGCCTCGGCACCCTGCCAGTGCCGCAGCCGCTGCACCAGGTCATCGCTGGCGGCGGCTTCGCGCCGGCGAGCTATCGCCTGTCGCTGCTTGCCCTGCTGGCCGACGGCGCCGAGGCCGGCCCGGAAGACGGCCCGGTCGGCAGCCTCATGCGCCTGCCGATCGAGGTCGCATTCAGCGACACCCTGACTGCAGTCGGTGAAGACGAAATCGCGGCGATGACGCTCGGCGAGGTGCGTCCGCGCGCCACCACCCCAGCCTGAGCCCCCAGGATTTCCATGGAACACGAACTCAAGACCCTCACCACGCGGCTGCTCGCGCAGCGCTGGCTTCCGCGCAACGACAAGCTGGTGCGGCGCGCCCTGGTCGATGAGACCTTCCGCCATGAACTCGACCGCCGCCTCGCCGATGTCGGCCTGCGCCTGCTCGACAACCCCTATGCCGCCCACGTCGGTGTTGCCCTGCAACCCGAACTCGCCGAACCGGTGTTCGGCGCCGGCCGCGAGTACGCCGCCAGCAACATGGGCCTCACGCGCGACGAGATCGCCCTGCTCGTCATCATCTGGTCGCTGATCGTGCTGCCCAAGCGCGAGCGCCAGGTCACCCGCCGCGAGCGGGTGGACGACGGCCAGACCGACATGTTCGGCGGCGACAAACCGGTCGCGCATGGAGACGCCGTCTCGGGCACGCTCACAGAGGCCTCGCTGATCGCCGACTTCGGCCCCCGCCTCGGCGGACGCACCAAGGTGCGCAACTTCATGCTCGGCAAACTCGCCCGCCTCGGCTTCATCGAACGCCGCAACGGCCTCATCAGCGAAGGTCCGCTGCTCGACCTCGCGCTCGACTACCGCGTGATGGCCGATCGCATCATCCACGGCACGCTCGGCGAGGTACTCGCCGCCGCCGGCCATCCCATGCCCGAGGCCAACGCCTTCGCCCATGCCGATCGCCTCGCCGACGCCCTGCCCGACGACGAGGTTGCCGAGGAGGCGCGCTGAACCCATGCCCCTGCCCGTCATCGACCCCGCGCACTACGAAGCGCAGCTCGCCGCCAAGCTCGCGCGCTACAGCGCCGACTTCGCCGAGTTTGCACTGCCCGAACCCACCGTCTTCCGCTCAGCGCCGCTGCACTATCGCCTGCGTGCCGAATTCCGCCTGTGGCACCACGACGGCCGCATCGACTATGCGATGTTCGACAGCGCCGATCCTAGGCAGCCCATCCTGATCGACAGCTTTCCTGCTGCCGCCGAACCCATCGCCGGCCTCATGCCGCGCCTGCGCGACGCCATCCAGGCCAGCGAGGCCTTGCGCCGCAAGATCTTCCAGGTCGAGTTCCTCGCCACCCTGAGCGGTGAATGCCTGGTGAGCCTTGTCTATCACCGTCCGCTCGACGAGGCCTGGGAGGCCGCTGCGCGCGCGCTCGCCGCCGCGCTGGGCATTCAGGTGATCGGCCGCAGCCGCAAGCAGAAGATCGTGCTCGAGCGCGACTGGGTTCAGGAAGCGCTCGTTGTCGACGGCCAGCGCCTGCGCTACCAGCAGTTCGAGGGCAGCTTCACCCAGCCGAACGCTGGGGTTAACCAGCACATGCTGTCATGGGCGCGTGCGCAGGCCAGGGGCCTGGGTGGCGACCTGCTCGAACTGTACTGCGGCAACGGCAACTTCACCGTGGCGCTGGCGCCGCTGTTCGACCGCGTGCTCGCCACCGAGATGAGCAAGACTTCGGTGCGCGCCGCCCACACCAACCTCGCCGACAATGACATCGGCAACGTCACCATGGTGCGCATGGCGAGCGAGGAGATCAGCGACGCGCTGGCCGGTGGCCGCGAATACCGCCGCATGCAGGGCGTCGATCTCGCCGGCTACCGCTTCTCCACCCTTTTCGTCGACCCGCCGCGTGCCGGCCTCGATGACGGCACGATCGCGCTGGCGAAGCGTTTCGACAGCATCCTCTACATCTCCTGCAACCCCGAGACGCTGCGCGCCAACGTGGCTGCGCTCGCCGCCACCCACCGCATCGCGGCGGCGGCGGCATTCGACCAGTTCCCCTACACCCACCACCTCGAGTGCGGGCTGCTGCTGCAGCGGCGCTGAACCTCACCGCGACCCAGGCCCATGTTCCACATCAAGACCCTCGAGCTCGTCCACTGGGACTTCTGGCGGCGCTTCACCCTGCCGCTGGACGCCCAGATCATCACCATCGTCGGCCCCAACGGCTCGGGCAAGACCACGCTGCTCGACGCCCTGCGCACCCTGTTCGCACTGCGCTGCTCGGGCAAGCGCGACTTCCGCCGCTATGTGCGCCGCGCCGACCGCAGCTTCGCCTGGATCCGCGCCGTGGTCGCAAACCAGCCCGGCCACAGCGGCAAGCGCCCCTTCTTTCCCTGCCTGGCCGACGAGGTCACGCTCGCCTGCCGCATCCGCAAGGCTGGCGGCGAATGGATCCGCGACTACACCATCGTCGATGGCAACGTGCCCATCGAGGCGCTCGAACAGACCAATGACTGGGTCGGCCTGCGCGACTACCAGAACCGGCTGGCCTGGGGCGGCCTGACACCGGCCATCACCAAGGTGCTGGCGCTCGAACAGGGCGACACCGACAAGCTGTGCGAATACTCGCCCAAAGCGTTGCTGGAGCTCGTCTTCGACGTCTTCGGCGACAAGGAGGTGCTGGACAACTACCAGGCCGCACGCGAGGAGCAGAAGTCGGCCGAACGCGAACTCGACGAGCTCGGCATCGACCTCGACCGACTCAAGACCCAGGCTGAGGAGAAAAAGGCAGAGGCCAACCGCTTCCTGGAATGGAAGCAGCTCGCCGACGAAGTGCAGGCGCTGGAAGCCGAGATCGTCCCCCGACTCGAGATTGCCGAACTCGAGCGCGAGATCGCCAGCGAACGCGAAGCCCTGCAGCGCGTTGGCCGCGAGCGCGCCGAGAAGCTCGTCGAGCAGCGCGAATCGCGCCAGCGCCTCGAACTGGTGCGGTCCGAGCAGGAAGCCGTGCAGGCCGAGCGCAAGCGCCTCAGGGAGGCGGACAGCGCATCCGAGCAGCACTATCTCGCCGCCCACGACCGCGTGCGCGACCTGGAGAAACTGCTCGCCGAGCGCGACGTGCTGCGCGCCCAGCTCGCCAGCGAGCATGGCGCCGACGCGCTCGCGCTTGAGAAGGAGCACGAGGACGCCGACGCCGCGCTCGCCGGCCTGCGCCGCAAGGAACGCGAACTGCTCGCCGCCTTCGAGGACAAGACCGACACCCTGCGCGGCGAGCGCAACCGCGCCGGCCCGCCGGGCGACGCCGAGGTCGCGCGCTTCCGCGTCAAGCTGACAGCCGAAGGCATCGCCCATCGCAGCCTCGCCGAAGTGGTCGAAGTGACCGACCCGGCCTGGCAGGCTGCGCTCGAAGCCATCCTGCGTCCATACCGCCACCTCATCCTGCTCGAGCGCGAAGGCGACCGCCATGCCGCCTGGGCGATCGGCGAGCGCGAACGCTTCCGCCACTTCATCGTCGCCGAACGCGAGCACGCACCACCGCCGCGCGGCATGAGCTTGGCCGAAGTGGTCGAGTTCAGCGCCGCGGTGCCGCGCTGGCTCACCGATCTGCTCAACCGCATCCGCCGCGTCGACAATGCCGAGGCGGCACGCGACCTGCCGCGCGAGCAGGAATGGATCACCCGCGACGGCTACCACCGCGAGCGCCGCGGCGCCCGCCATCTCGGCCGGCCGCAGGAGTTCCACTTCGGCGAGCTCGCCCGCCAGTCGCGCATCGCCGCGCTGCAGGACGAGATCAGCGCGCTCGACAAACAGCTCCAGGCCCTGCGCCCCAAGCTCGACGCCGCCGCCGCGCGCCTCACCACCATCCGCCAGGGCCTGCTCGGCCTGCAGTCGGCACAACTGCTCGCCGCCCGCAGCGAGGCCTACGCCAGCGCCGAGGCCGAGCTGCCTGCCGCACGCAAGGCGCTCACCGAAGCCATCGCCGCACGCAGCGACACACGCGGCGAGATGGACCGTCTCTCGGACAAGCTCAACGGCATCCAGATCGAGCTCGAACGCCGCACCCGCGAGCTCAAGGCAGTCGATCTGCGCCTGGCGGACATCGCCCGCGAGCACGGCCCGCGCCGCCACGCCCAGGCCGAGCGCATCGTCAAGCTGCGCCACCGCCGGCACGGTATGGCCGCACACTGGTTGGAGCCCAACGAACTCGCCCTGCTTGCCGACAAGTACGGCGACGCACGCGGCGCGCGACTCCAGCTCGATCGCCTGCGCCGCCACCTCGACGAAGGCGACTGGATCACCGACCCTGCCGTACTGGTCGTGCGCGACCGCCTAGGCGCCGACGTCGCACTGCGCGAGCGCGACTACCTCAACCGCCAGGGCTACTGCACCACCGCACGCCTGCACACCGACAATGCGCGCGCCGCCTACATCGCCAAACTGCGCGCCACGGTGCGCCAGTACGCGAAGAACCTGAAGGCGCTCGGCGAACTCGCCAACGTCAACGTCGACTGCCCCACGCCGCACCTGGAAAACGACGACCTCTCGCTCGCCCAGGCCGGCCTGGAGGTGCGTTTCGACTTCGACCGCAAGGGCGCAGTGGGCCTCAACGACGGCGAGGCCTCGGGTGGCCAGCAGGTCATGAAGTCGCTGATCCTGCTCATCGGCCTGCTCATGGACGAAGCGCGCCCTGGCGGCTTCGTGTTCATCGACGAACCCTTCGCGCATCTGGACGTCGCCAACATCGACCGCGTCGGCACCTTCCTGCGTGCCACCCGTGCGCAGTACCTGATCACGACGCCGGTGACCCACAACGCCAACGTGTTCGCACCCGCGCAGCTCACGCTGGTGACGCGCAAGAAACAGCCGGCGAGCGACTGGGCGCCGCCGATCGGAATCCTGCAGCGCGCAGTAAACTAAGGAGCCTCCCTTACTGCCCGGTCGCCCAAACCCGAAGCCAGCAGAGCAGCCCTCATAGCGGGGAGCTCTGCTGGATGTGCTCAGCGCGTATCGCGGATCGGCCCGAACTCCGCCGGCACCCAGGCGAACCCTTCGGCCTCCGCGCGCATACGCCCCAACCCCGGGAATGGCAGATGCGCCCCGGCAATGCGCCAGCCCTCTTCGACCGCTCGGGCAAACACCGCACGCCGGGTACTGATCGCCGCGTCCTGGTCGGTGTCGAACTCCAGCGCCACTTCCGGATGGCGGAACTGCACCGAGTGGCTGTGCACGACGTCGCCCCACACCAGCAGCTTCTGACCGCCCGAATCGAATAGGTACGAGGTATGCCCCGGCGTATGCCCGGGGGTCGGTATCACCGTCACACCCGGCAACAGCGCGTCATTCCGCCCAAAGCTACGAAAGCGACCAGCGGCCTGGTAAGGCTCGACCGCCTGTCGTGCCATGGTAAAGAATGGTCGGTTGCCCTCCGGCGCCGCCTCCGCGACGGCTTCGCTCAGCCAGTAGTCGACATCCTCCTGTGCAGCCCACACGGTCGCATTCGGGAAGGCGACGCTGCCATCGGCACTCAGCAGGCCACACACATGGTCGGGATGGAGGTGGGTAAGCAGGACGGTATCCACCGCCTCCGGGGCGTAACCGGCGGCACGTATGTTGGCGACGACCTGTCCCAGGGTGGGACCGAAGCAGGCCGCCGAACCTGCATCGACCAGGATCAGACGCTCGCCGGTATGCACCAGGTAAGCGTTGACGGCCGTCTGCACGCCGTCAGTGTGTTCAAGGAACATGCGCGCCAGCAAGGACTGGATCTGCTCGACCCCCATGCCCTTGAGCAATCCGACATGCAGATCGACGAAGCCGTCGTACAAGGCGGTGACTTCGAAGCTGCCAAGCCCAAGGCGATAGTAGCCGGGCACCTGTGTCTTGATCTGGGCTGGAGGCGCGGCAAGAGCGCTCGCCCCGCCAAGCGGAACGCCGCTCAGCGGCGCAGCTGCGAACAAGGCGACGCCGAGTGCGATGCTGGCTGCCGCGCGGGCCAAGGTACCGCGTTGCGACCGCGCCGGTGCCGCTGCGCGGGCGAGGAAGAGGTGTTGAGGCCGCGGCGTACTGCCGTGCCGTGTTGCGGAGGGGGGTAAGACAATTCTTAGCTCCTTTGCATATCCTGGCGGGATTGCAAGCGTAACCCAGTCTCCATCTATTTGGGGACACGACAGACGGCAACCGGGCCGTAGTCGGCGCCGATGTCTGGGCTCCCCATTCGCCACGAGCCCACTCGTTCCCGCGAAGTCGAAAGAAGCAAGCCGCCCACACAGCACCGGCGTGCCGAAGGCTGGGCGCTCAGCCCCGACTGCGGCGGCGCAGCAGGTAGATATCCATGATCCAGCCGTGGCGGGCGCGCAGCTGCGCACGCAGGCGCACGATCTGGTCCGCGACCTCGCCGAGCGGGCCCGCGACCAGGGCCTGCTGCGCCATGCCGACGTAGGCACCCCACCAGATCTCGATGCCAGCGCCCTCCAGGGTCGTGAAGGCGCAGTTGCCATCGAGCATCACCGCCACGGTATCGGCGCCGACCGGCCAGCCCTGTTCGCGCAGGCGGCGGCCGGTTGTGATCATGACCGGGGCAGCGACGTCATTGAGCGGGATACGATGCGCCGCGGTGAGCACCTGAAGGCTGGTGATGCCGGGCACCACCGACACGTGCAGCGGGCGCTCGTGCTGCACGTGAGCGGCGATGCGCAGCGTGCTGTCGTAGAGCGAGGGGTCGCCCCATACCAGCAGCGCCACCTTGCCGCCGCCGGTTGGCAGGTGCACATCGATCTGACGCAGCCACTCTGCGGCGATCGCCTCGTGCCAGTCCGCCACCGCTGCCAGGTAATCGCCGTCTGCAGCGCGCTGCGGCAGGTCGAACTCGACGATCCGCACCGGCCCGTCGAGCACGCGGGCGCAGATATGGCGACGCAGGTCGAGCAGTTCGAGCTTGTCCTCGCCCTTGCGCGGCAGCAGGATCAACGCGGCCTGGTTGAGCGCCTCGATCGCCGCCAGTGTCAGGTGTGCCGGATTGCCGGTCCCGATGCCGACCAGCTGCAGCTCGAGCGCCGCGTCAACGTCCTCAACAGCCCGCATGCTGCCTCTCGCCCCGGCCTTCATCCGCCGGCGCTGCCGTCGGGCTGTTGGCAAGCGCCGACTGCGGCCGGAAGCGGCGTTCGTAGTCCGGCGCGTACAGCCGGCTCTCGTCGAAGCCCTCGGCTGCCAGCGCGGGGCCGACCAGGATCAGCGCGGTACGCTCCATGCCCTCATCCACGGCAGCAGCGATGCTCTCCAGCGTCGCACGCACGATACGCTGCTCCGGCCAGCTCGCCCGCCACACCACCGCCACCGGGCAGGCCGGGCCGTAGTGCGGCAGCAAGCTGGCGACGACACCTGCCAGGTTGTGGATCGAGAGGTGGATGGCCAGCGTGGCGCCGGTGGCGGCGAAATGGCCAAGGCTCTCGCTGGCCGGCATCGCGCTCGCACGCCCGGGCGTGCGCGTGAGGACCACCGACTGCGCAATCCCCGGCAGGGTCAGCTCGGTCCCCAGGCTGGCAGCCGCAGCCGCAAACGAAGGCACGCCTGGCGTCACCGTGTACGGGATGCCGAGCGCACGCAGCCTGCGCAACTGCTCGCCCATCGCCGACCACACCGACAGATCGCCAGAATGCAGGCGGGCAACGTCCTGCCCGCGCGCATGCGCGGCCTGCATCTCGGCCACGATGTCGTCGAGCGACAGCGGGGCGGTATTGATGATGCGCGCGCCCGGCGGGCAATGGCCGAGCACGGCCTCGGGAATCAGCGAGCCGGCGTACAGGCAGACCGGACATGCGGCAATGAGGTCGCGTCCGCGCAGGGTAAGCAGGTCGGGGGCGCCGGGTCCGGCGCCGATGAAGTGAATGGTCATGTCTGGGATCCTTGGGCGAGCGCACATGTGGCGCTGCGGTCGGGGGAAATGTGCCGCGCGACAAGCAAGCGCGATAGCGGTCCGGCCGTGGCCAGCGCCGCGGCCTCGGCGACACTGCCACAGCCGCGTACGGCGAGGATGCGAAGCGAGCGCGTCGGAGTATGCTGCCCGCGCAAGGCAACTTCATCGACACCGACGAGTCGGGCCCCGAGCGCATCAGCCAGCGGCTCGAGCATGGCAAGGCGGTCGAGCGGCGCCGCCAGCACATCGGGGCCCGGCAGACCGGGGCGGCGTGCACGCACCGTGACCAGTGCCGCGTCGAGCGCGGCCTGCAAGGCGGCAGCAGACGCCCCTGCCCGGCAGCCGAAGCCAGCGACGATCATCGGCAGGTGCTCCACTGCACGACCGGGTAGGCCGACTTCCAGCCCCGGCGACTGCCGAGCGCCGCCGCCTCGGCCAGCTCGATGCGCAGCAGCGTACCGCCATGGACAGCCTGCCACTGTGCGAGCAAGGCCTCCGACTCCAGGGTCACCGCGTTGCAGACCACGCGCGTGCCCGGCCGTAGCCTGGCCCACAAGGCCTCGAGCAACGCCGCCGACAGCCCGCCGCCAACGAATACGGCATCGGGCAAGGGCTGGCCATCGAGCACGGCCGGCGCGCGCCCCTCGATGACCTGCAGGCAGTCGACGCCAAGCGCGCATGCATTGCTGCGCGCGCGCTGCGCACGCCGCGGGTCGGCCTCGAAGGCTGTGGCCGCATTCGCAGGGTGGGCAAGCAGCCACTCGATCGAGATCGATCCCGACCCGGTGCCGATGTCCCACAAATGCTCGCCGGGCCGCGGCGCCAAGGCCGACAGGGTGAGCGCGCGCATCGGCCGCTTGGTGATCTGGCCGTCATGCTCGAACAAGCCATCAGGCAGGCCGCACGCGCGCGGCACCACATCGCGGGCCTCAGCCGCGGCCTCGATGCCCACCACCACGGGATGCGCCACATCGGCGAATGCGTAGCCTGCGGCAAGGGTGGTACGCGTGCGCTCACGCACGCCGCCGAGGGCTTCGAGCACATGCAGCGTGCTGGCACCAAAGCCTTGCGCCACCAGCCAGTGCGCCAGGCTGGCGACGGCCGCGCCATCGCGCAGGGTGACGAGCATGCGCAGCCTCGGCGCCAACTGCGCGCGCAGCCGGCCGAGCGGCGCCGCATGCAGGCCCACGCAGACGGTGCGCTCCAACGGCCAGCCCAGGCGAGCCGCAGCAAGGCTGAACACCGAAGGCGCAGGCAGCGCGGTCCACTCGCCAACGGCGAGATGGCGCGCAACCACGCTGCCGCCACCCAGGCAGAAGGGGTCGCCCGAGGCCAGCATCACCACCCGCCGGCCACGCAGCGCGAGCAGCCGCTCGATGCCGTCAGCAAACGGCACCGGCCACTCGATGCGTTCGGCATCGGGGCTGGCGACCGCGGGCACGAGGCCGAGATGGCGCTGCGCCCCGATCACGAACTCGGCACCGGCGAGCGCAGCGCGGCTTGCCTCGGCCAGCCCCGCCATGCCATCCTCGCCGACTCCGACGATGGTCAGCCACGCAGGGCTGCGCGATTCATCCATGCCCGATCTCCACCACAAGCCCCACTCCAGAGTCTCCCCCAAGCACGCTCCCAATGTCCTTGTCCTCGGCGGTACCACCGAGGCCGGCGCGCTCGCTCAAGCGCTTGCCGCAAGCGGCATACGGGCCTGTTACAGCTACGCCGGGCGCGTGCAGACGCCCCGCCCGCAGCCCCTGCCGACGCGCGTCGGCGGCTTCGGTGGCGTCGCCGGCCTGGTGCGCTACCTGGCGGACGAACGCATCACCCATCTCATTGACGCCACCCACCCCTTCGCCGCGCGCATGAGCGCCAATGCGATCGTTGCAGCCCGCCAGGCGGGCGTGCCGCTGATCGCCCTCACCCGCCCGGCATGGACCGCGCAGGCTGGAGACCGCTGGCAAACGGTCGCCGACATGCCGTCCGCCGTCGCTGCGCTTGGCGGTGCGCCCCGCCGGGTGCTGCTCGCGCTCGGCCGCATGCACCTGGCCGAGTTTGCCGCGCAGCCCCAGCATCATTACGTGCTGCGCCTGGTCGACCCGCCGGCCGCGCCGATCCCGCTGCCCGACCACCACGTGGTGGTCGACCGCGGTCCCTTCGATGTCGCCGGCGACCTCGCGCTGCTGCAGCGCCACCGTATCGAACTCGTCGTCAGCAAGAACGCCGGCGGCGAGGGCGCGAGCGCCAAGCTCGCCGCGGCGCGCCAACTCGGCGTGCCGGTGCTGATGGTGCAGCGCCCCGTCCTGCCCGCGCGCACAGAGGTGCACGAGGTGGACGCGGTACTCGCCTGGCTGGGTCACGGCGCTACCCTCGGGGTGGCGCGCGGGGTGTAGAGCAAGGCGCCGGCCGGACGCTGCAGCAGCCGCGTCAGGCTGGAGCCGATGATCACCACGGTGCGCATGTCGGCCATCTCGGCGTGCGCAGCGCCGAGCGGGACCACCTCGAGGCGCTCGTCCGGTGTGCTCACCGCGCGCGCGAAGAGAATCAGGCGATCGTCCGTGCACACCTCGCGCAACACCGCGAGCGTGCGCGCGAAGCCCTCGGGCCTCGACCGCGAGCGCGGGTTGTAGAGCGCGATGGCAAAGTCGGCCTCGACCGCAAGGCGCAGGCGGCGCTCGATCAGCGTCCACGGCTTGAGGTTGTCGGACAGGTTGATGGCGCAGAAGTCATGCCCAAGCGGGGCGCCGGCACGCGCACTGGCAGCCAGCATCGCAGTGATGCCGGGCAGCACCTGTACCTCGACATCGCCCCAGGCGGCCGGCCCATGCTCGAGCGCCTCGCACACCGCGGACGCCATGGCGAACACGCCAGGGTCGCCCGAGGACACGACCACCACCCCACGACCGGATGCGGCCAAGGCCAGCGCGTGCCGGGCGCGCGCCAGCTCCTCGCGATTGTCCGAGGCATGGCGGGCCTGGCCGGCGCGCACCGGCACCCGGTCCACATAGGGGAAGTAGCCCACCACGTCGCTGGCGGCCTCGAGGGCGGCGGCCACCTGCGGTGTCACCAGCGCCTGCCCGCCCGGGCCGAGCCCGGCGATTGCCAGCCAGCCGCTCATGGACGCCGCCCCTGGCCGTGGATGAGCAGGATCGAGAAATACGGCGTGGCATCGCTGGCGTCGCGCAGGTGCGTCACGCGCTCCTCGGGCATGGTCGCGTACTCGACCAGCCAGGCCTCGTCCTCGCGCCCGGCCGCAGCCACTGCGCGGCGCAGCTTGGGCAGGTTGCGTCCGACCTTCATCACCGCGAGCGCATCGGTGTCGCGGATACGGCGCGCGAGATCCTCCTCCGGCAGCGTGGCCATCAGCACGGTGAGCATGTCGTCGCCCCAGGTGATCGGCGTGCCACTCACCGTCCATGCCCCCGACATGCCGGTGATGCCCGGCACCACGCGCACCGGCACCACGCCCTGCAGACGTGCGTACAGGTGCATGAAGGAGCCGTAGAAGAAGGGATCGCCTTCGCACAGCACGACCACGTCCTCGCCGCTGCGGGCAATGGCGTGCAGGCGCTCGATGCATGCCGCGTAGAACTCGGCGAGCAAGGCGTTGTAGCGCGGGTCGCTGAAGGGGATCTCGGTCGTGACCGGGTACTCCATCGCAAACTCGACCACGTCGTCACGCAGCATACCCTCGACGATGCGCCGCGCACGCCCGGCACGCCCGGCCTTGCGGAAATACGCTACATGCCGAGTGCCGCGCACGAGACGGTCGGCGCGGACGCTCAGCAGGTCCTGCGCACCAGGCCCGAGGCCAACGCCATGGATGGTGCCTAGCGCGGTGGCCGCAGCCTGCGCGCCGCCCAGGGTGTCGGCCGGCACGCGTTCCATCACGGAAGGGGTGATCTTCAACATTGTTATTCCTTGCGACTCGCGAGCGCATTGACGGCCGCGACGGTGATCGCGCTGCCGCCCAGCCGGCCACGCACGATGCAGCTCGGCACTGGCAGTGCATCCCACAGCGCATCCTTGGACTCGACCGCGCCGACGAAGCCGACCGGACAGCCGATGATGGCCGCCGGGCGCGGGCAGGCGGTGTCCTCGAGCATGTTGAGCAGATGGAAGAGCGCGGTGGGCGCGTTACCGATGGCCACCACGGCGCCTTCCAGATGAGGCCGCCACAACTCCAGCGCAGCGGCCGAGCGGGTTGTTCTCATGGCCTGCGCCATGCCGGCCACGGCCGGATCGGACAGCGTGCACAGCACGACGTTGTCCGCCGGCAGGCGCGCACGGGTGATGCCCTCCGACACCATGCGTGCATCGCACAGGATCGGTGCCCCGCCGTCGAGTGCAGCCCGGGCACGGACGGCGAAGCCGGGCGAGAATTCGATGAACGGCGCGAGCCCGACCATGCCCGCAGCGTGAATCATGCGCACGGCCACCGGCTCCTCATCGGCATCGAAACGGCCGAGCTCGGCCTCGGCGCGGATCATGGCGAAGGACTGGCGGTAGATCGCCGCACCGTCGGTTTCGAATACATGGGGCATCAATGAACTCCAAGACGCTCGAGCACGGCAGCCGGGCTCAGCCCCGCCGCGTGCACGGGCTCGCCCGGACGGGCATCGAAGGCAAGATCGAAGGCCGTGCCGCGACCGGTCAGGCAGATGGCTGCAGGGCCCGCGTGTGCGCACCCCTTGGCGCAGCCGGAGACGTGGATCAGGCGCGGCGCATCCGCCAGTGCCGCAGGCAGAGACAGGCCACCCTGCGCAGCTGCTGCCGCCAGGCGCAGCGCGAGCGCGCGGGTGTCGACGCCCGCCTGCACGCAATACGGCGCGCCTGCGCAGGCTTCGACCTGCCAGCCGGCTGCCGCCAACGCGTCGCTGTCGGTACAGGCGCTGTCGAGCTTGTGAGAAACACCGGACCGGGCCGCCTCGAGCAGCAGCTGCCGCCAAGGCGTGATCCGCACGGCCTTGGCGCCGCTCGCGACCACGGCATCGGCCAGCGCAGCCGCATCGGCCTGGCCGAACGGCAGGCTGCATACCCACCCCAGCGGATGCGCGCCCGGGGCAAGGCGGGCTGCCGCAGCAGCAGGCAACAGCGCTCCGCAGGCCCAGGCTGGCAGGGGTGCCCGGTGGCGTACCATGCGCCCGGCGGCAGCGCCGCCACTTGCCGCGAACCAGTGAGCGAGGGCGATAAGTGCGTCAACCGCCGCATCTGCAGTGACCTCAACGCCTTGCACCCTCCCTGCGGCGCGCAGGATCAAGCCACCCTGTTCGCCACGCTCGATGCGGAAGTCGCCCGGGTCGCCGAGCAGCCGGGGCGCGTCGCCTGCATCGATCACGAAGCCGACCTTGGCCGGCAGGTCGGGGAGTTCATCCAGGCGCCCCGCCAACTCGATGGCAAGGCGCTCGGTGTCGTCGCCCGCCACCCAATCGGGCGCCACCAGCAGGTTCCGCCGCCCCTCCAGGCGAGCATCGGCGTCGAGCAGGCCGAGCTCGCCGAAGGCGTCGAGCAGCTGAGGCCAGGCCGCTTCGGGCACGCCGCGTACCTGCAGGTTGGCGCGGCTGGTAAGGTCAACCAGGCCGGCGCCATGCCTGCGAGCTGCCGCGCAGATGCCCAGGATCTGGTCGCGGGTGAAGCGGGCCAGCCGCGGACGCAGCCGCAGTACCAGGCCATCGCCCGACATCATCGGCCGCAGCGCGCCCGGGCACCAGCCCTGCACGCGCGGCGCAGCCATCGTCCCGACGCGGGCTCCTGCCAGCGCGGTCGCGTTATCTGTCATCTTCAGTCTGCCAGTTCAGAGGCGGCACGCCTCCAGCGCCGAATCGTCACGCCGCCGGAGGCTGTGCCCGAGCTCAGCGCGCGCCTTCGTACAGGCGCTTGTCGACAGCCATGCTGCCCTTGAGCTGATGAAGCGCCTTCGCCGCGGCGAGCACGCCAAGGTCAACGAGCGGCTCGAGCACGACCACCAGCATGTAGGCAGCACCAAAGCTGAACACATTGCTCAGGTTGTCCGCGCCCACGCCCTGGCCATAGAGCGCCCAGAACGCCACCCAGGCGACGATGCCGCCCTGGTAGGCCAGCGACAGCCTGAACACCTGGCCATAGCTCAGGTCCACGTAGGGCGTGTTCGCTGGGATGATGCGGCGTGCGAGCGCAGCGATGGCAAACAGCGGCACCAGCAAGGTGGTGACGTTCATCGTGTACTGCGGCAGGTCGTCGGGAGCGAAGAACAGCCCCTGGGCGAGCAGCCCGAGCGCCAGGCCGATCGCCGTGGGCGCCGCGCCGAAGAGCAGCAGCAGCGTAGAGCCAAGGATGAGGTGGACCTCGGAAACGCCGACTTCCTGCGTGGGCAGGATCTCGAAGAAGGCGAAGACCAGGACGGTGGCAAGCACGGCGCGCAGCATGATTGCCGCTGCCCCGTCACGCTTGACGGCATCCACGACGAGCTTGCCGGCAAAACCGATGGCCGCCGCAGCGGTGCCATAACTGAGCAGGATCTTGCTGCCCTCGACGATACCCGGTTCGATATGCATGATGTTTTCTCCTGATTCAGGCACGGGTGGTGGAACGAAACGTCAGCCGAGGGCCGACGCGAAAGCGGATGCGGACAGATGCTCCGCACCCCAAAGCTGCGCGAGCTGGCGCGCACGACCGAGGGCGAACGGCCCCTCGTCGAAATCGATGACGCTGCAGTGCGTGGCATGTAGCGGGCGCGGCGGCAGGCTGGCAAAGCGCACGTCCGACAGCAGCCAGAGATGGACTGTCTCGCCTGCCTGTGCGCGCCGACGCCTGGCGAGCATGCGATCGGCGAGCACCACCGCCGAAGCGGCGGGTGAGCCACCGCCGCCGGCGACGGGCGCGATCCAGCGCGTGTTGAAGGCGACCGCCTTGCGCGGCGGCTGCAGCACGCGCGCCGCAGTGCCCGAGAAGCCGATCACAGCGAGCGACTCGCGCCGCCGGTAGAGCTGAGCGGTCCACGCCAGCAGCAAACCCTTGGCGAGCGCCAGACGGCGCCCCTTCAGCATCGAGCCCGAGCAATCGAGCACCAGGCAGTGCAGGCACGCGCTGCCCACGGGGCGCGGTCGACGACGCAGGTGGGCAGGCTCGAGCGCGCCGACCCCCTTGGCGGCAAGGCTGCGCGGCCAGTCGATGCGGCCACCGGCAACGCGCCACCCGCGTGCGCGCCGCGGCGCGTTCGGCGCGCGTCCCGCAGCCCCCTTGCCGGGCGCTGCGAGACGCGTCAGGGCTTTTTTGCATTGAGCGGCCTCACGTTCTTGACTGCAGCAATGGGTACGTCCTGCGCAGGCAGCGCCCCCCAGTCCTCGCCGCTGGCGGGCGGCGGCTGATCAGTGGCCGGTGCAGGCGCCGGCGGCTGCGCTGCGCGCTCGGCGTCGTCCTGGCGTCGATGGGCGAGCACCAGTTCGGCGACCGCATCGACATCGGCGACCTCGATGCGCGTGCGACCCTCGAGCGCGGCGTGGGCGCGGGCCGCACGCAACATCACCAGATCGGCGCGGACCCCCTCCACTGCCGCGGCATGGCAGCGTGCCGCCACGGCAGCATGGGTCTGGTCGTCGAAGCCGATGGCCGGCAGCGCGGCACGCGCCGCGACGATACGTGCGCCGAGCATGCGCTGGGCTTCGTCATGGCTGGCGACGAAGCCCGCCGGATCGGCGTCGAAGGCGAGGCGGGCACGCACGATGGCCTCGCGCGCAGCCGGCGCCAGGGCGTTGCCGATACGCACGAAGAGGCCGAAGCGGTCGAGCAGTTGCGGCCTCAGCTCGCCCTCCTCCGGGTTCATCGTGCCAACGAGCGTGATGCGCGCCGGATGCACGTGGCTGATGCCGTCGCGCTCGACGTGATTGATGCCGCTCGCACACACGTCGAGCAGCAGATCCACCAAACCGTCGGCGAGCAGATTGACCTCGTCTACATAGAGCACGCCCTCGTGCGCGCGCGCCAGCAGGCCGGGACGGAAGCGTACTTCGCCGGCCTTGAGGGCAGCCTCGAGGTCGAGCGTACCCACCAGCTGTTCCTCACTTGCCGACAGTGGCAGATTGACGAAGCGCCCGCCCGGCAGCAGGGCTGCCAGCGCGCGTGCGGCGGTCGACTTGGCGATGCCGCGCGGCCCCTCCACCAGCACGCCGCCGATCAGCGGATCGACTGTAGACAGCAGCAAGGCCGTCTGCAGCGCAGACTGGCCATGTAGGGCGACGAAGGGAAAGGCCGGCGGCAGGCCGACGCTGGCACCAGGGCTCATCGTTCCTCCACACGCTGTTCGGCAGCGAGCAAGTGCTGCTCGACACGCCCACGGTAGTCGCCGGGCGACTGCCACAGGCCTCGGTCCATGGCTTCGAGCAGGCGCTCGCAGATGCCGGCGAGCGCTTCGGGGTTGTGGCGCTGGAGGAAGTCGCGGGCAGCGGCATCCTCCAGATAGGCGTCGGTGACACGGGCGTACTGGTCGTCGCGGACGACACGCGCGGTGGCATCGAAGGCAAACAGAAAGTCCACCGTCGCCGCCATCTCGAACGCGCCCTTGTAGCCGTGGCGCATCACGCTCTCGATCCACTTCGGGTTGGTCGCGCGACTGCGCACGACGCGGCTGATCTCCTCGGCAAGCGAGCGGATCGCCGGCGAGCCGGGGTTGCTGTGGTCGCCGAAGTACAGTGCCGGCTGCTTGCCCGAGAGGTGGCGTACCGCCGCGCTCATGCCGCCCTGGAACTGGTAGTAGTCATCGGAATCGAGCAGGTCATGCTCGCGGTTGTCCTGGTTCTGCATGACCAGGTCGATTCCGGCCAGCCGCTTCGCAAAGCTGTCGCTTGCGGGGGTGCCATAGTCGTCCTGGCCGTAGGCGTGCCCACCCCAGGTGAGGTAGGCGGCGGCCAGGTCGGCATCGCTATCCCAGTTACGGCCTTCGATCAGGCCCTGAAGTCCCGCACCATAGGCCCCGGGCTTGGCACCGAAGACACGGTGACCAGCCTGACGGCGAGCGTCGGCGGAGGCAAAACCGCGCCCCTCGAGCGCGCTCGCCTCGCCCAGGATGCGGGCGCGGATCGGGTTCACATCGGCGGGTTCGTCGAGCGCGGCGACCGCCTGCACCGCGGCATCGAACAGGCGGATGACGTTGGCAAAGGCGTCGCGGAAGAAGCCCGACACGCGCAGCGTGACGTCGATGCGCGGGCGGTCGAACAGCGACATCGGCAGGATCTCGAAGTCGCTCACGCGATGGCTGCCGTCGGCCCATTTCGGACGCACGCCGATGAGGGCGAAGGCCTGCGCAATGTCGTCACCACCGGTGCGCATGGTTGCCGTGCCCCACACCGACAGCCCGATGGCACGCGGAAAATCGCCATGCTCCTGCACATGGCGCTCGACCAGGCGCTCGGCCGAGCGCAGGCCCAGGGTCCAGCTAGTCTGGGTGGGTACGGCGCGGGTATCGACCGAATAGAAGTTGCGCCCGGTGGGCAACACGTCGGGCCGGCCGCGGGTCGGTGCCCCGCTCGGCCCGGCCGGCACGAAGCGCCCGCACAGGCCGCGCATGAGCTGGTACAGCTCCTGCTCGCCGCAGGCATCGAGACGCGGCTTGAGCTCGGCGTCGATGCGCGCAAGTACGGCACGCGTCGCCGGCCAGGCCATGTCGTCTGCAGCGGGCAGGCCGTGATCGAGCACCTGCAAGGCCAGCAATTCGAGACGTTCGCGCGTATCGCCGGTGGTGCGCCATGCGCCTGCATCCACTTGCGCCAGCGCCGCCGGGCGCGGCCCCTCCCAGGCTGCGGCCCAGTCGGCATCGAGCGGATCGAAGCCCGTACCGAGTTCGAGATCGGCTGCGAGCGCGCGCGTCAGCCCCTGGCGCGCGCCCTGCCCGTCGCCAGCGGGATGGCGTGCCAGGGCGAGCAGCGTGTCGCGGCGAAGGCGGCCGGTGGGCGAATGGCCGAACACGTGCAGGCCGTCGCGGATCTGCGCCTCCTTGAGTTCGCACAGGTAGGCGTCGGTGCGGTTGAGCAGCAGTTGCTCGTCCTCGGTCGTGGCCGGCGCGGCCAGGCCGAGGTCGCGGTGCAAGTCGTGGCGCAGGATGTGGTCGAGGATCTGGCGGCGCAGCAGGTCGGCGCGGCTGCGGTCGAGCATGACCGCCTCGTAGTACTCGTCGACCATGCGCTCGAGGTCGCGCGTCGGGCCGTAGCTCTCGGCACGCGTCAGCGGCGGCATCAGGTGGTCGATGATGACCGCCTGCGCACGGCGCTTGGCCTGGGTGCCCTCACCCGGATCATTGACGATGAAGGGATACAGGTGCGGCATCGGCCCGAACACCAGATCCGGCCAGCACGTCTCGGACAGCGCAACGCTCTTGCCCGGCAGCCATTCCAGGTTGCCGTGCTTGCCCACGTGCACGATGGCATCGCAGCGCCAGTGCGCGCGCAGCCACAGGTAGAAGGCAAGGTAATGATGCGGCGGCACGAGGTCGGGATCGTGGTAGCTCGCCATCGGGTCGAGCTGGTAGCCGCGCGCGGGCTGGATGCCAACGAAGACCTTGCCGCAGCGCAGGCCGGCGATCATGAAGCGCCCTTGACGCAGCATCGGGTCGGTTTCGGGCGCCCCCCAGCGCTGGACGATGGCCTCACGGCAGGCCGCCGGCAGGCACTCGAGGAAGCTCAGGTAGTCGGCCAGCGCCAGGCTCTGCTGCGCCGGTCGCAGCGTCCAGTTGTCGGGGTCGTTGGTGATGCCCGCGCGCAGCTGCGCCATCAGCGCCTCGCCGTCGGCAGGACGGTCGGACACCGCGTAGCCCTCGGCCTGCAGGCGATCGAGAATGGCGAGCACCGAGGCCGGGGTATCGAGGCCGACGCCGTTGCCCAGCCGGCCGTCGCGCACCGGGTAGTTGGCGAGGATGAGGGCAAGGCGCTTGTCAGCGTTGGCCAGGGTGCGCAACCGGCACCAGCGCTGCGCCAGTTCGGCCACGAAATCCATGCGCCCGGGCTCGGGGCGGTACTGCACGACATCGCTCTGCGTCGCCTCGCAGCGGTGGTCGAGCCCCTTGAAGCTGACCGCACGCGTGATGATGCGGCCGTCGACCTCGGGCATGGCGATGTGCATGGCGATGTCGCGCGGCGCCAGCCCGTGGGGGTCGGCGCGCCATAGTGCCTCGTTGCCGCCGGAGAGCACCAATTGCAGTACCGGCACGTCGCCCGCAAGCGCATGGTCGCCGGGCTCGTCGAGCGCGGCGCGCGAGAACGCGGTGGTGTTGAGGATGAGCGCTGCGCCCTGCTCGGTCGCCAGCGCACGCAGGCTGTCGATGCACTGCGGATCCTTGAGCGAGGTTACGGCGAGCGGCAGCGGATTCATGCCGCGCGCCTGCAAGGCGGCGCACAAGGCGGCGAAGGCGGCGGTGTTGCCGGCCTGCAGATGGGCACGGTAGAACAGCACGGGCACGCAGGGTGCACCGTCCTCCCAGTCGGCCTGCCAGTGCGCGAGCTCTCCGAAATCGTGCGCAGGATGGAAGACCGCCACCGCGGGCAAGGGGCGCGGCGGTTCGGGCACATCATCCAGGCCAAAGAACTGCGCACCGATGAAACGATAGAAATTGCGCGCATTCGCCGGCCCGCCCTCGCGCAGGTAGCGCCATAGCGTGCGTGCAAGCTCGACGTCGACACTGCCCTTCATGAGCAGGTTGGTGTCCTCGGTCGCGTCGCCCGAAAACATCACCAGCGCGATGCCATGTGCCCGGCACACCTGGCCAACCTGCTCGGTGCCGTAGGGCCAGTAGCTCTCACCGCCGAGATGGTCGATGACGACCACCCGCGCATGCTGCAGCACCTCGTCGAGGTAGAGGTCCACCGACGCAGGCTGACGCAGATGCAGGAGGTTGGCCAGGCGCACGCTCGGGAACCCCTCCCCGGGGCAGGCCGCGGCGAGCAGGGCCAGGGTTGTGTCGGCAGCGCTGAGGATGACGATGTCAGCCGGGTCCTGCGCGATGCGCGTGACCACCGAGTCGTCCTCCACGAAGCCTCCGGCCTGTGCCGCCAGCAGGTGCATGTCAGGCGGTCTCGACCGCTTCGGCAACGGCGAGCGCAGCCGCCAGAGCGCTGGCGTCGAGGTCCTCGCCGATCAGCACCAGGCGGGTACGCGGCGTCTCGTCCGCCAGCCAGCGCCGGTCGAAGTAGCTGTCGAAGCGCCGGCCGACGCCATGCACGACCAGGCGCATCGGCTTGCCCGGCAGGGCCACGAAGCCCTTGATGCGATAGATGGTGTGGGCCTGAACCAGATCATGGAGGATGGCAAGCAGGCGCTCGCGATCGACCGCGGGCAGCTCGACCGAGACCGACTGGAAGGCGTCGTGGTCATGGTCGTGGGCGTCGCCCTCTTCATGGTCGTGGTGGCTCGCACGCAGGTGGATGTTGTCCTCGGCGGCAGCGCCCAGGCCAAGGACGAGCTCGAGGTCGATACGCCCGTGCTCGCTCGCGACCACCTTCACTGCAGGTGGCAGTTCCTCGCGTACCAGGGCCTCGACGGTAGCGCGTGCCGTCTCGTCGGCAAGATCGGTCTTGGACAGGATCACCAGATCGGCTGCCGACAGCTGGTCCTCGAAAAGCTCGTGCAGCGGCGACTCGTGGTCGAGGTTGGCGTCGGCTCGGCGCTGCGCGTCCACCGCCTGCGGGTTGGCCGCGAACTGGCCGGCCGCGGCGGCGGGCACGTCCACCACGGTGATCACCGCGTCCACGGTGCAGGCGTTGCGGATCTCGGGCCAGTTGAAGGCCTGCACCAGCGGCTTGGGCAGGGCGAGGCCGGAGGTCTCGATGAGGATGTGGTCGATGTCGTCGCGGCGTGCGATGAGCTCGCGCATCACCGGGTAGAACTCCTCCTGAACGGTGCAGCACAGGCAACCGTTGGCCAGCTCATAGAGCTGGCCAGCACGCTCGCCTCCCTCATCCTCGCAGCCGATGCCGCAGCCGCGCAGGATCTCACCGTCGATGCCGAGTTCACCGAACTCGTTGACGATGACGGCGATTCGCCGCCCGCCCGCATGGGCGAGGATGTGGCGCAGCAGGGTCGTCTTGCCGCTGCCGAGGAAGCCGGTGACGATGGTGGCGGGGATCTTGGGGCGAATGCTCATCGGGATGCTCCGGGGGCGCGACGGTGTGATCGCAGGATGTGTGCGGCAGGCAAGCGCCAGGCGCTCAGAAGTCGATGCCGGCCTGGGCCTTCACCCCGGCCTTGAAGGCATGCTTGCGGTCGGCGATCTCGCTGACCGTGTCGGCCAGGTCGACGAGTTCGGGCTTGGCTGCGCGACCGGTAATGATCACGGTCTGCTTCGGCGGGCGCGCGCGCACCGCGGCGAGCACCTGTTCGGTGTCGAGGTAGTTGTACTTGAGCATGTAGGTGAGCTCGTCGAGCACGACGAGGCTCAGCGCCGGGTCGGCGAGCATGGCGACGGCCTGCGCCCAGGCTTCGTCGGCGGCGCGCTTGTCGGCGTCCCAGTTCTGCGTGTTCCAGGTGAAGCCGGTGGCCATCGCGTGGTAGCGCACGGCGCAGGCGCCCGGGTTGCGCTGCAGGAAGGCCACCTCGCCGGTAGCATGGGTGCCCTTGATGAACTGCACCACGCCCGCTTGCTGGCCATGGCCGAGTGCACGATAGAGGGTGCCGAAGGCGGAGGTCGTCTTGCCCTTGCCGTTGCCGGTGATCAGGATGACGATGCCGCGTTCTTCCTGCGCGCGCTCGATGGCCGCATCGACCACCTCCTTCTTGCGCTGCATGCGTTCATTGTGGCTGTGCTTCCTGTTCTCATCCATCGTTCCGCGCTCCAAGTCTTCCAAGGTGTAAGCGGAGGGCGAAACAATGGCGACAGCATGAACGCGTGCGATACCGCAGAGACTCGGATCGGGCAGGACGCGGGCGGATCATGGATCCGCTCAAGCAGTCGGCATTTGCCCGCACCCCGGGGCACTTACCTGTCTGATCGAGCGGGTCGGTCTTCTGGCTCACCTTCGTCCGGTTGCCATCGCCTTCCCGGAGCAGTGTGCTCCAGTGGCATTGATTGATGGCACCGTCAGGCTTACAGCAGCGGGGGCTGCGCCGGAATGGCGGGCCTATGGCCTCGCTTCACCGGACTTCCCGTTTCACACCCGGATGAGGACTCATCCAGGCGCTCCCGTTCGATACGGGGCGGACTATACGCCGCCGCAGTCCCACAGGGCAAGCCGTCTTGCTGCCGGCATGCCCCATGCGGGTATTCAGTTCAGTCGGCGATGAGGGATTCGGCAGGCACACCGACCCGCACATTGCCCCAGTGCCGGCCACCCACCATGATCGGCATGGCGATGTCGCACAGCACCTCGCCGGTGTCACGCAGATAGGTCTGCAACAACATCGACTCGGTATTGCGCGCCGCGCGCAGCTCGGGTGGGCGGTCGAACTTGCGGCAGGTACGGTTGCCGACCAGATCAGCCTCGTAATTGCCGGTCAACGGCTTGGAAAACTTGCTGTTGTGGGTCGACAGGTAGCTGTCGGTATTGACCGCCACGGCAAACGCTGCGCCTTGCGCGGCATTGAGGCTGCCGTCGAGGATGGCCTGGCAGCGGCGGGTGAACTCCTCGCCCCAGCTCACCTTGAACTTGGGCGGGTTGGTGCCGGCCATCGGCGTATAGCGACGATCGAAGACATCGACGTGGTTGGCCGCCATCTGCTCGAGCTGTTCCTGGATGCGGTCGCGGAAGATGCGGGTCTGGTCGACCACCTGGTCAAACGTCCCGCGGCCGATCTTGAAGCGCGACACCAGTTCCTGTACCGCCTCGGTCGCCTTGGTCAGCCCGACCGTTCGCTGCTCGCTGTCCTGCATCTGCTCGCCAACCTTGGCCGACAGCTGGTTGATGGCGGTGACACTCTCGTGCACGCGGGCATTGGTGCTGCTCAACGACTCCATCGCGCTGGCGATCTGGCTCAGCTGCTGTCCCGTGGCTTCGAACTCGCCGACCATGTGCTCGAACTGACGCGCAGAGCGCTCGACCACCGTCCGCGTATCCTGCACGTCGACATTGATGATCTCGTTCTCGCTGCGGGTGTTCGCCACCAGGCCCAGCATGCCATTGATGTTGCCCACGATCTCCTCGGTGGCCTTGTTGACGCGCTCGGCCAGCTTGCGCACCTCATCCGCGACCACGGCAAAGCCACGCCCCGCCTCGCCGGCACGCGCTGCCTCGATCGCGGCATTGAGCGCCAGCAGATTGGTCTGGTCTGCGATCTCGCGAATCAGCACGGCGATCTGCTTGACACTCTCCGAACGCGTGGACAGGTCGTCCACCGTGGTGTTGAACCTGAGCACCTTGTCGCTGACGGTGTTGATCTTGCCCGCAATCTCCTGCATCTCGACCAGCGAGTCACGCGCAATGGCAAGGTTGGCGTTGGTCGAGTCGGTGATCTGGTGCGCACTGTGGGAGACGTCATCAATCGCCGCGGTGGAGGCGGTGCTGGTTTCGAAAACCTGAGTGGTCATGCGCTCCTGCTCGCGCGCGCCTGCGGCCGACTCCTCGATGCGCAGCTTGACCTGCACGGCCTCGCGCGCAATCTTCACGCTCATGTTCCGCACTTCGCCGATGATCTCGCGCATGCGGTCGGCAAAGCGGTTGTAACCGAGGGCCAGGTCGCGGAGTTCGTCATGACTGCTCACCGGCAGGTTGCGCGAGAAGTCACCTTCGCCGCGCGCGATCTCTTCGAACACGCCACAGATGGCGCGCACCGGACGCACGATCAGGTGGCGCATGTAGAGGATGTGTCCGACCGTCATCACCAGTGCAAGGGCGCTCAGGAAGACCGCAATGACGAAGCCCTTGTCCAGCATCGCCGTAATGCCGGCCGCTGCCTCGGGCCCTCGTGCAATGAGACGCTCGATCTCGGCCGACTGCCACCAGAACAGGACGAGGTAGCAGAGGTTCAGCAGCGGCAGCAACAGGAAGCTGCTGAGCTTCTTGGTCAGAGAGTTCCAGAACGTCTTTTCGACGGATTCGTATAGCTCGCGGAAACTGCTCATTTCCTGGTTCCTGGGACGAATAGGATCGGTGATACCACTATCGGAGTGCAGAGCACGCACTTTAGGGCGGTTCGCGAAATATTTCCGAGAAACAATGCACGCCCCGTTGCCGCGCCACCGTCACCCCGCGGCTGCCCCCTCCCTCTGGCAGAAGGGGATGGCAACGCTGCCCTGCCGCAATTGCCCTGCCCCCCCTCCGCCTGCGACAATCACGCCTTTGCCGCTGGCACCGCGCCGGCGCCCACGAATTTCCATCCGACCCGAATCCACACCATGTCCGACCAGACGAACACCCCGCCGCAGGACGAAAACCACCTGATCGCCGAGCGTCGCGAGAAACTCGCTGCCTGGCGCCAGAGCGGCCGTGCCTTCCCCAACGACTTCTCACGCGAGAACACCGCCGGCAAGCTCGACGAGCTGTATGGCGAGAAAGACGCCGAGGCGCTGGAAGCCATGCCGGTCGAGGTCAAGGTGGCCGGCCGCATCATGTTGAAGCGCGTGATGGGCAAGGCGAGCTTCGTCACCATCCAGGACCTGTCGGGCCGCATCCAGCTCTACGTGCAGCGCGACGGCGTGGGCGAGGACGTGTATGCACAGTTCAAGACCTGGGACATCGGCGACATCGTCGGCTGCGTCGGCACGGTGTTCAAGACCAAGACCGGCGAACTGTCGGTCAAGGCCAGCGAGATCCGCCTGCTCACCAAGAGCCTGCGTCCGCTGCCGGACAAGTTCCACGGCCTTACCGACGTCGAGCAGAAGTACCGCCAACGCTATGTCGACCTCATCATGAGCGAGCAGTCGCGCTTCACCTTCGTGGCGCGCAGCCGCATGGTGCAGTCGATCCGCAACTACATGACAGGCCACGGCTTCCTCGAGGTCGAGACGCCGATGATGCACCCGATCCCGGGTGGCGCCGCAGCCAAGCCCTTCACCACCCACCACAATGCGCTCGACATGGAGCTGTTCCTGCGCATCGCGCCCGAGCTCTACCTCAAGCGCCTGGTGGTGGGCGGCTTCGAGAAGGTGTTCGAGGTCAACCGCAACTTCCGCAACGAAGGCCTCAGCCCGCGCCACAACCCCGAATTCACCATGATGGAGTTCTACGAGGCGTACGCGAACTACAAGACGCTGATGGACTTCACCGAAGGCCTGATCCGCCACGCCGCACGCGAGGCGCTGGGCACCGAATCCTTCGTGTACCAGGGGCGTGAGCTCGACCTCTCCAAGCCCTTCCACCGCCTCACCATCGTCGAGGCAATTCGCAAGTACCACCCGGGCTTCACGCTGGAGCAGCTGGCGGACGCGGCGTGGCTCAAGCAGAAGATCAAGGACTTCGGCGAAAAGGTGAAGCCGGGCGGCCTGGGCAGCCTGCAGCTGCAGCTTTTCGAAGCCTGTGCCGAAGCCGAACTGTGGGAGCCGACCTTCATCATCGACTACCCGGTCGAGGTTTCGCCGCTGGCACGCGCCTCCGACACCGACCCCGAGATCACCGAGCGCTTCGAGCTCTTCATCGTCGGCCGCGAGATCGCCAACGGCTTCTCCGAGCTCAACGACCCCGAGGACCAGGCCGCGCGCTTCCGTGCGCAGGTCGAGGCCAAGGAGGCCGGCGACGAGGAAGCCATGTATTTCGACGCCGACTACATCCGCGCGCTCGAGTACGGCTTGCCCCCGACCGGCGGCTGCGGCATCGGCATCGACCGCCTGGTGATGCTGCTCACCGACTCGCCGTCAATCCGCGACGTCATCCTCTTCCCGCAAATGCGCATGGAATGAGCGACTGAGCACGCATCACGCCCGATCGCGTGCAGGCGCCACGGCACCTTGCCGTGAGCGCCGCACTCCCGTACACACCACCGGTAAGGGCCCCCGATGGATTTCATCCAGATCGTCATCCTTGCAATCCTCCAGGGCCTCACTGAATTCCTGCCCATCTCCAGTTCGGCGCACCTGATCCTGTTCCCAAGGCTCGCTGGCTGGGACGACCAGGGTCTTGCCTTCGACGTCGCCGTGCACCTGGGCACTCTGGTTGCGGTGGTGTGGTACTTCCGCGACGAAATCACCGCCATGACGAAGGATTGGGCCGCATCGCTCGTCCGCAGGCAGCGCGTCGGCGACAGCCGCCTGGCTTGGGCAGTCATCCTCGGCACCATCCCGGTCGGACTCGCCGGACTGCTGTTCAAGGGCTTCATCGAGCAGGCGCTGCGCTCACCGCTGGTCATCGCGTGGACCACGATCGGCTTCGGCCTGCTGCTCTGGGTCGCCGACCTGCATGGCCGCAAGGTCGCCCAGCCTCGCAGCGAACATGCGCTTTCCCGCCGCGACATCCTGCTCATCGGCTGCGCACAGGCCCTGGCGCTCATCCCCGGTACCTCGCGCTCAGGGGTCACGATGACCGCTGGGCTTCTGCTCGGACTGTCACGCTCGGGGGCTGCGCGCTTCTCCTTCCTGCTGTCGATTCCGGTGATCGTCCTCGCCGGTGGCCTGAGTGCGCTCGACCTTGTCCGGGAAGAACATGCCGTGGACTGGTCGGCAATGGCCTGGGGGGTGGTGCTGTCGGCAATCAGTGCCTACCTGTGCATCCACGTCTTTCTGAAGTTGCTCGACCGCATCGGCATGTTGCCCTTCGTGATCTATCGGCTCGCGCTGGGCGGCTTGCTGCTGGTGCTTTTCTGGGGGCACTGATGTGAGCTTCGCCCGCGCGCCCTTCACTGCGCTCGCCTGCCCACTTGATGGCGCACCGCTGCAGCACGGGGGCGCTTGCTGGCGTTGCGAGGCGGGCCACAGCTTCGACATCGCAAGCCAGGGCTACATCAACCTGCTGCCGGTGCAACACAAGCGCTCGAAGGACCCCGGCGACAGCAAGGAGATGGTCGCTGCACGGCGGCGATTCCTCGAGGCCGGCCACTACCGTCCCATCGCCGATGCAGTCGCCGCCGCACTGATCGAGCTTGGCGCTGCGCACACCGACGAGCTTGCCTGCCTGGACGCGGGCTGTGGCGAGGGCTACTACCTGCGCTGCGTAGCGGAATCCGTCGGCGAGGCCCACAACCTGAGTCTCGTCGGCCTCGACATCTCGAAATGGGCAGTGCTGGCCGCCGCGCGGCGGGATCCCCACACGTGCTGGATCGTGGGCAGCAATGCCCGGTTGCCGATCCTGCCGGGCACGCTCGATGCCGTGCTGTGCCTTTTCGGCTTCCCGGTGCATGCCGAGTTCGCGCGCGTTCTCAGGCCCGGCGGCATACTGCTGCAACTCGACACCGGCCCGAGCCACCTGCTCGCGCTGCGCGAGATCATCTACCCGAGTATCAAGCCCGAGCGCATGCTCGACGATGCGCCACCTGCAGGCTTCGAGCTGATCGAGCAACGCCGCCTGGCCTTCGACTTCGAGCTCGAAGGCGCTGCACTCATCGCCGACTTGCTGACAATGACTCCGCACCTCTACCGCACCAGCCCCGCCGGGCGCGAACGCGCAGCGGCGCTCACGCGACTCGCGCTTGGCGCCGAAGTGCGCCTGCGCGCCTACAGGCGGCTCGCCAGCGCCTGATCGCCGCTTGCCGGAGCAGCACCGCCGCGCTCGGCGCGCAACTCGGCGAGTTCCGTGCGCAAGGCCTTCAGCTCCGCCATCACCAGCTCATGCTCGGTTACCACCAGTTCGCGGGTCTCCTCCTGCTCGGCATGATCGCTGGTATTCATCGCGTCCACAACGATGGCAATGAACAGGTTGAGGACCGCGAAAGTGGTGGTCAGGATGAAGACGACGAAGAACAGCCATGCAAGCGGATGCACCTCCATCACCGGGCGCACGATCCCCATCGACCATGACTCCAGCGTCATCACCTGGAACAGGGTGTAGAAGGACGCTCCGATGCTGCCGAACCACTCCGGAAAGTCGGTTGCAAAGAGCTTGGTCGCCATCACCGCGGCCACGTAGAACACCAGCAGCAGCAGCGTCAGCACGGAACTCATGCCAGGGATCGCGCGCAGCAGCGCATTGACCACCTTGCGCATCGACGGCACCACCGAGATCAGGCGCAGCGCGCGCAGGATGCGCAGCGCACGCAGCACCGACACGCCCTCGCCCACCGGCAGCAGCGTGACGCCCACGATCAGGAAATCGAACACGTTCCAGCCGCTGCGGAAGAAATTGTGCCGATACACGACCAGCTTGAGCACGATCTCGAGCACGAAGATGGCGAGCGCGACACGGTCCAGCATGACCAGCGCACTACCGGCCGCTGCCATCACGGTGGGCGAGGTCTCCAGGCCGAGTGTGATCGCATTGATGACGATCACCGCGATGATGAATTTCTGGAATCGGGAAGATTCGACGAGCGCTTTGAGTGCGGACATGGCGTTACCAGGGCGAATCGAAATTGAACGGCGCGCAAGCTACCATTACACGCTTTCAAACACCACCTTGACGCCGGCCCTGCGCCGGAACACCTCGCCGCCGCACAATGCCGATCATCCCCGCCCGCCTCGAGCACAGCGCCGACGGCGTTCCCTACTCCAGCACCTTCGACGACATCTACCACTCGGCCGATGGCGCGCTCGGCCAGGCGCAGCACGTGTTCCTGGCCGGCAACGCCCTGCCCGAACGCTGGCAGGGCCGCGAACACTTCGTCATCCTCGAGACCGGCTTCGGACTCGGACTCAACTTTCTCGCCACCTGGGCCGCATGGCGAGCCGACCCGCAGCGTTGCAAACGCTTGCACTTCGTCTCCTGCGAACTGCACCCCTTCAGCACCGAAGACCTTGCCCGCGTGCATGCGCGCTGGCCACAACTTGCCGCACAAGCGGACGCCTTGCGCGCGCAATGGCCCGCACTGACGCAGGGCCTGCACCGCCTGCACCTGGACAACGACCAGGTGACGCTGACGCTTTACTTCGGCGATGCACGCGAGGGCCTGGCCCAGCTGCTAGCCCGTGCAGACGCCTTCTATCTCGACGGTTTCTCGCCCGCACGCAACCCTGAGCTCTGGTCAGCGCGCATCTTTCACCTGCTTGCCCGCCTGGCCGCACCGGGCGCCACGCTTGCCACGTGGTCGGTGGCGGGCGAAGTCCGCGAAGGCTTGCGCCGCGCCGGCTTCGAGGTCCGCAAGGCTGCAGGCTTCGGCGGCAAGCGCCAGATGCTGTGCGGCATCCTCGCCAACAGCGAGACGCGCTCGCAGACGGACGAACAGGCACTGCCAGCACGCGGACATGCGCTCATCGTGGGCGCGGGGCTGGCTGGGTGCAGCATGGCCGAACGCCTCGCCGCACGGGGCTGGACGATCGAACTGATCGACCAGGCAGCAGGCCCCGCAAACGGCGCCTCCGGCAACCTTGCAGGCGTGCTGCGCCCGCTACCCAGCCTGGACGACAACCGCATGAGCCGGCTCACACGCGCCGGCACGCTGCATGGCTGGGCGCACATCGCGCGCCTGCGCGCGCGCGGCCTCGCCGTGCAGGCGGACGCCTGCGGCGTGCTCCACCTTGCACGCGACGGCGCGCAAGCAGCCAAGATGCAGGCGGTGGTCGAACGCCTGGGCCTGCCCGCCTCGCATCTGAGCCACGTCGACGCGGACGCTGCCGCACGCATCGCCGGCTGCACCGTCGCCGCGGGCGGATGGTGGTTCGCTGGCAGCGGCTGGGTGCAGCCGCCCAGCCTGTGCGCGGCCAACCTGGCCGCAAGCGGGCAAAGCCTGCACACGCACTTCGGCCGCAAGCTGACTCAGCTCGAGCGCCAGGGCGGGCTATGGCACGCCTACGACGACCAGCACCGGCTGATTGCGGCGGCGCCGGTGGTCATCCTTGCGGCCGGCGTCGGCGTACTCGAACTGGACACCGGCATGCGGCTCCCGGTGGTCAGTGCCCGCGGACAGGTGTCCCTGCTGCCTGCTGCCAGTGCCAGCCCGCCGCGCGTCGTGGTGTGCCGCGGCGGCTACGTAAGTCCGGAGATCGACGGACTGCGCTGCGCGGGTGCGACCTTCGACGTCGATGACAGCGAGCCTGCGCTTCGCGCCCGCGACCATGCCGACAACCTCGGCAAGCTCGAAGCCATGCTGCCTGGCTTCACCCATGGCCTCGACGCAACTGCGCTGCGCGGCCGTGTGGGTTTCCGCCCGGCCTCCCCCGACCGCCTACCGATGATCGGCGCCCTCCCTGCGGACGGGACAGCCGCGCCACGGGCCGAACTCGCAGGTCTGGCACGCCAGGCGGGACTGCATGTGCTGTCAGGCTACGGCGCACGCGGCCTGGTGTGGACGACATTGGCGGCCGAGAGCCTCGCCAGTGCGCTGTGCGCCGAACCACTGCCGCTCGAGCGCGACCTTTGGGAGGCACTCGATCCGGGCCGCTTCCTGCTCCGTCCGCCGCGCCCGGGGCGTACGGCCGAATGAGCGGCCGCAACATCGCCGAGTTGCGGGCCGCGCTCGAGCTGACCGGATGGCGGCTGGCAACGACGCAACGCCTTGCCCAGGTCGGCGACTGGACACTCGACCGCGACAGCGGAAGGATGACCTGGTCGCGCGAGCTCTTCCGCATGCTCGAGCGCCCTCAGCACCTGGGCGAACCGGACATCAACGAGGTCTTGTCCTACTACACACCGAGCTCGCTCGATCGCACCCGCGACCTCTTCTGGCACGCAATCGACACCGGCGATCGTTGTTCGCTGGAGCAAGAGGTGCTGCTGCCCTCGGGCAAGCAGCGTCACCACTTCACCGTCATCGAGCCGCACAAGGACGCAAGCGGTCGCGTCGTGAGACTCTACGGCACGGTACAGGACATCACCACGCGCAAACGCCTCGAGGCCGAGCGTATCCGCCAGCTCGCCCGCCTGGCCGAACTGTCCCGCCACATGATCGAGATCGAGGAACGCGAACGCCGCCAGCTTGCAAGCGCGCTCCACGACCGCGCCAGTCCGAACCTCGCCGCGCTGCGCATCCTGTTCGCCAACCTCGCCGACAGCCTGCCCACACAAGTGCGCGCAGCGTGCGGAACGCTGCTGGAGGACGTCGACGCACTGCTGGCGGACACCACCGCAGGCATCCGCGAGATCTGCACCGACCTGCGTCCGGCCACACTCGATTACGCAGGTCTCGAACCTGCGCTGCGGGAATATGTCGAAGCGTTCAGAAAACGCACACGGCTCGATGTGGTGTTGACAACGGCCGGTGCCGAAGCGCCCGGACTCGCCGCCGAGGCCCAGACCCTGCTGTTCAGGCTGGTTAAGGAGGCTTTGACAAACTGTGCCAAGCACGCATGCGCCGGGCAGGTTCGTATCGGGCTCGAGCGCGAGCCGACGCGCACGCGCCTGTCCATCGTGGACGACGGCGTAGGCTTCGAGCTTGCCCTGCTCGGACAACCGGGCAGCACGCCCGGACTTGGGCTGATCACGATGCGCGAACGCGTGGAGCTGGCAGGCGGCCAGTTCGTTCTGATGACCAAGCCTGGAGAAGGCACTGCCATACAGGTTTCCATCCCGCACCTGACTTGTTGACGGAGCGACCATCATGAAGCTTCGTATCGTGCTTGCCGATGACCACCAGATGTTCCGCCACGCCCTGCGTGCCCTGCTTGCCCGTGACAACGGCCTGGAGGTCGTCGCCGAAGCGGCGAGTGGCGACGAAGTCCTCGCTGTCGTCGCCCGCCAAGAGGTGGATCTCGTATGCATGGACGTCGCCATGCCGGGCATGAACGGCATCGAGGCAACCCGCAGGCTGTGTGCCAGCCACCCTGGCGTTCGTGTCATCGGCCTCTCGGCCTTCGCCGACCGCCAGTTCGTCATGGACCTGCTCAACGCCGGCGCCAGCGGCTACATCACCAAGTCAGAGGCTGGCGACGAGTTGCTGCGTGCGATCCGCACGGTGCAGCAGGGCCGTAGCTACATCTGCCCCGATGTGGCTGGGGCAGTTGCAGGCGCCCTGCGAGACCGCGACAGCCTCGAGACCGCGCTGCCCCGCCTCACCGCGCGCGAACGCCAGGTGCTCCAGCTCATTGCCGAGGGCTACACCTCACCGCGCATTGCCGAACGCCTGCATGTCGCCCCGTCCACCGTCGAGGTGCACAGGCGCAACATCATGCGCAAGCTCGACCTGCACAATGTCGCCGAACTCACACGTTACGCGATCACCAACGGCATCAGCCCAAGCACCGCAGGCGAGCTCTCTCGCCTGCCCTGACCTTGCCGGCGTCCGTCCCTGGCCGATGGCTACCGGGTTCACGGTATGCAGAACAGCGCGAAGCGGGTATGGGTGCGCAACGCGCATTCATATAGCATCGCCAGAACAAGCACTTTCCTGCAACGACCGTCCGGAGGCCTTCATGATCCACCAACCCAACGTCGAGAAATTCTCGGCAAACGCCCAAGCCAGCATCGAACACCTCGAGGCCTACGCACAGATCACCCTCTCCGCCGCGGAGAAACTGCTCGCACTCAACCTCGACACCGCACGCACCTTGTGCGAGCTGGCTTCGAACAGTGGCGCACAGCTCGAATCGGGCGACCTGCGCAGCGCACTCGCGACACAGGGCGTCACCCAGAGCAAGGGCTTCGAGCACCTCACCAGCTATTTGCGTGAAGTGAGTGAGCTCTGCGTGCAGACGCAAAGCGAGGTCGTCGAAGTGGGTTCCCGCCAGTTTGCAGACCTGCAACGAACCATGCAGTCGATGTTCGAGGAGGCCGGCAAGCTGAGCAAGGTCAACCCGCTGGAGGTCATCGTGCCCGCCACAAGCACCGCGTCACGCACCCGCAAGGCAGCCTGACCAGGCGTACCAGCGCCCCGCTTCAAGCCCCGGCCTGCCGGGGCTTTTTTGTCGCCGCGATTTGCGTGCTTGATGATCATCAAGCACGCAAATCGATAGAAACCGCGCCAGCACTAGGGGTCCGAAAATATTGATGTCGATCAAAGCAGGGAACTTTCAGCCTGCAAGAGTGCGCCACCGAAGCAACTTTCACAGGGGTGAGCACATCATGATCGTAGGAAGTTCCAAGCATCTTCGCGCCATTGCAATCTCGGCCCTGGCTCTGGCCTGCCAGGCGGCCTTCGCCGAGGCTCCGGCCGGCCATAGTGACGCAGCAATGAAGGAATATCAGGCTGCAGCCTCGCCCTTGGCCGAGGTGCCGATGCACCATGACATCAACCCGCTCGCACCGCGCATGTCGGAGCCTGAGTTCGACAAAGCCAGCCGCATCTTCTTCGAACGCTGCGCCGGCTGCCACGGCGTGCTGCGCAAGGGTGCCACCGGCAAGGCGCTGACGCCTGACCTTACCCTCGAGAAGGGACTCGACTACCTCAAGGTCTTCATCAAGTACGGCTCGCCGGGCGGCATGCCCAACTGGGGCACTTCGGGCGTGCTCACCGACGACGAAGTCGACCTGATGGCACGCTACATCCAGCAGACGCCGCCCGCCCCGCCCGAGTTCGGCCTCAAGGAAATGGAAGCCTCGTGGAAGGTCGTGATCCCGGTGGAGAAGCGCCCCACGAAGAAAATGAACGACCTCAAGCTCGAGAACCTGTTCTCGGTGACGCTGCGCGATGACGGCAAGATCGCCCTCATCGACGGCGACAGCAAGCAGATCGTGAGCATCATCGAGACCGGATACGCGGTGCATATCTCGCGCATGTCGGCGTCGGGCCGCTACCTGTTCGTGATCGGCCGCGACGCCAAGATCAACCTGATCGACCTGTGGATGGAGAAGCCCGAGACTGTCGCCGAGATCAAGGTCGGCCTCGAGGCACGCTCGGTCGAGAGCTCCAAGGCCAAGGGCTGGGAGGACAAGTACGCCATCGCCGGGACCTACTGGCCGCCCCAGTTCGTGATCATGGACGGCGACACCCTGCAACCGCGCAAGATCGTGTCGACCCGCGGCATGGTGGTCGGCACCCAGGACTACCACCCCGAACCGCGCGTGGCCGCCATCATCTCCTCGCACTTCAACCCGGAGTTCTTCGTCAATGTGAAGGAAACCGGCATGGTGTACTCGGTGGACTATCGCGACCTCGAGAACCTGAGCATCAAGATGATCGAGGCCGCGCCCTTCCTCCATGACGGCGGCTTCGAGTCCTCGCATCGCTACTTCATGGACGCAGCCAACGCCTCGGACAAGATCGCCGTCATCGACACCAAGGAAGGCAAGCTCGAGAAACTGGTGGACGTGGGCAAGGTGCCGCACCCGGGCCGCGGTGCCAACTTCCTCGATCCCAAGTACGGCCCGGTGTGGGCGACCGGCCACCTCGGCGAT
The DNA here is from genome assembly GCF_000310145.2 of Thauera sp. 28. Lineage (GTDB taxonomy): Bacteria > Pseudomonadota > Gammaproteobacteria > Burkholderiales > Rhodocyclaceae > Thauera > Thauera mechernichensis. The sequence goes on along the minus strand of NZ_AMXA01000010.1, from coordinate 10,399 downwards.
GAAACCATCTCGTTGATCGGCACCGACCCCGAAAAGCACCCGGACAACGCCTGGAAGGTCGTGCGCACGCTCAAGGGCCTGGGCGGCGGCTCACTGTTCCTGAAGACGCACCCCACCTCCAAGAATCTGTGGGTAGACACCACGCTCAACCCCGACGAGAAGATCAGCCAGGCGGTTGCGGTATGGGACATCGACAACATCGACAAGGGCTACGAGCTGATCCCGATCGGCGACTGGTCGGGCATCAAGGCCGGCCCCAAGCGCGTCGTTCAGCCCGAGTACAACAAGGCGGGCGACGAGGTCTGGTTCTCGGTGTGGAACGGTGCGGACCAGGAATCGGCCATCGTCGTGGTCGATGACCGGACGCGCAAGCTCAAGGCCGTGATCCGCGACCCGCGCCTGATCACGCCCACCGGCAAGTTCAACGTCTATAACACCCAGCACGACGTCTATTAATATCGAGGCTACCCGGGGGGCACGATGTCCGACCGGCCTCTGGTGCCGGCACCGCCGGTCGGACAACGGACAAAAGGCCTGAATCACTTGAACACACGGTTACGACGCGGTACTTGGGCACAACGGGACTTCCTGTCCCGCTGTGCCATCTTTTTTGGACTGTCACCCCAACGCCTCGAAGAACTCGAGCGCGCAGGGCGCCTCGTGGAACTCTCCAGCCACGCAAGCCTGTATCGCAGCGGCGAGCCCGTGCGCGACGCCAGGCTGTTGTGCAGCGGCAGCGTGGTGCGCTTCCAGCCACTCGAGGATGGTGGCCGGCGGGCCATCGAAGTCGTCCAGGGCCCTCAGTTGCTCAACCTCGGTGAGACCTTCAGCGCAACGCACTACCGCTCCTCGTGCGAAAGCAGCAGCCGCTGCATTCTCGTTGCGATCGACATGCGCGTGCTGCGGCCGATGATCAGCGCCGAACCGGCCTTGAGCGCATCGATCATCGAAGCGCTCGCGCGTCGCCTGTCGGCAACGGAAACCGACAGCCGGGGGCATCATCGCAGCACCACTGGCGCCCAGCGCATCCTCGACTACCTTCTCGAGCAAGCCGGCGAGCCGGGCAGGCTGGCAGGAGAAAGCACCGTCACGCTGAATGCCACCAAGAAGGTGATCGCATCTCAGGTGGGACTCACGCCAGAGGCCTTCTCGCGCAGCCTGCGCCAGTTGATCGACCAGGGGGTGCTCGTGGTCGACAAGCGCAATTTCCACATCCAGCATGCGGCCTTGCTCGATACCGGGCTCGGTGACGCCGGCCATCGCCTGAGCTTTGCGCGCAAGACACGGCGCACGGCCACGGACATGCGTAACGGTCTCCCGCCCGGGGCGCTGATCAACCTCTGCGGTCGCCTTCGCTTCCTTTCGCAGCAGCTGGCCATCGCCTCGGCCCGGCTGGTGTGGGAGATCGCACCCGCTGATGCCCGGATCCGCCTGCGCCAGTTCGACGGCGAGTTCGAACGCACCTTGGCTCGTCTGCGCAAACTGCCACTGGAAGCGGCGTTGGAGGAACCTCTGGCGGCTGTCCTGAGCACCTGGCCGGCCTATCGCCAAGCCCTGTTATCGACTGCAGCCACCGCCCAGGACCGCTTGAAGCTGTTCCGCCTCAGCGAAGCAGTGCTCAACGTCGCGGACCACCTCACCAGCGTGGCTGCGCAGTGCGCCGGTACGCCCGACGCACGCTATGTGAACGTTGCGGGAAGGAACCGCATGCTGTCGCAGCGCATCGGCAAGCTGTTCCTGTTCCGCGAACTGGTCGACACGCAGGAGGAGATCGACGACCAGATCAGCGCATCGATCGTCGAGTTCGACGCCAACCTCGACGAATTGCGCCAAGGCAGTCGCCGGCTGCCGGAGCTCATCGCCCAGCTCGACGAGGTCGCGCAGCAGTGGGAGCGTTTCAGCGCCGCGCTCGCGCCCGACCCCTCGCGGATGAACAGGAACCGCCACGCGCGCCTGCTGCTGGCCGAGGGCGACCGCCTGCTGCGCTACGTGGACACGGCAGTCAAGCTGTACGAACGCCTGACGAAGTAGAACCGGGCGAAAAACCGATCACCGACACCACCAAGCAGCAATGTCATCGACACGAAGACTGACCGCCATACGCGAGCGCATGCACGAGCTCGCAGGCATTCCACACAGCAGCCAGCATGGCGGCGAGCCCTGGGTGGCAAGTCTCGGAGGCCTGCTCGGAATCGCGATCGTGGTCGCGCTCACGCAGGGCATGGTGGGCAGCGAGGCGGCCGTGTTCGTGGTGCCCTCGCTCGGCGCTGCTGCGGTGATCGTGTTCGCCGCGCCGCACAGCCAGTTCGCGCAGCCCTGGCCCCTGCTGGCCGGAAACATGCTGTCGGCACTGGTCGGCGTGCTCAGCCAGCTCATCATCCCCGACCCGACGCTGGCCGGCGCGGCAGCGGTGGGCGGCGCGATCGGTGTCATGCACCTGGCACGCTGCATACATCCGCCCGGCGGTGCGACCGCACTGGCTGCAGTCGTCGGCGGCCCGGCGATCCACGACCTCGGCTTTGCCTATGCCCTCTATCCGGTCGGCCTGAACTGCCTGATCCTGGGCGCAACCGCCATCCTCTTCAACTATCCCTTCCCCTGGCGGCGCTATCCGGCCAGCCTCACCCACTACGCACCGCTGCCCCCTGGGCGTGGCGGTGGCGGCTACCCACTGCCCGGCGACGAACATGTACGCAAGGCAATGGACGAGCTCAATGTCGTGCTGGACGTCGGCACGGACGAACTTCGCCAGGTCGTCCACCGCGCGCTCGCAATCGCGCAATCCAGCGCCGACAGCAGACTGCCCCAGGTGAAGGCCGGTCACTTCTACTGCAACGACCGCCCGGGACAACAATGGTCCGTGCGCCAGATCATCGACGAGCACCGCTCGGCAAACCCGGACGAAGACATCGTCATCTATCGGGTCGTCGCCGGACGCGGCCTGGATCGTACCGGCCGCTGCACCAGAATCGAGTTCGCGCGCTGGGTCGGCAGCGAGTTTCGCCCCCGCCGCCAGCAGCGCTGAAGCGCGACGCTCAACCGCCGCGGAAAGCCTCGGTCACAGATGGCGGTCCAGGCGCGCCAGCACGCGCTCGCGGCCAAGCACTTCGAGCACCGCATCGATCGACGGCGTCTGCGGCACGCCCAGCACGGCCACCCGCAGCGGAATGGCCACCTGCGGCATCTTCAGGCCATGCTCGGCCATCGTGTCCTTGATCGCCTGCGACAGCGCAGCCTTGTTCCAGTCGGTGCCGGCAAGGCGGGCACGCAGGCTGACCAGCGCAGCACGCGCAGCGTCGGTCAGGTGCTGCCCGATCACCTCGGGTGCAGGATGAACATCGGCCACGAACAGCTCGGCCGAGTCCGCCAGTTCGTTGAGATTGGCGACACGGTCCTTGTACAGCGCCACCACGGCCTCGAGCGCCACCCCGGTCTCGGGATTGACACCGCGACGAGCGAGGCGGTTGGCAACTTCGGCAGCGAGAAAGCCGTCATCCGCCTTCTTGATGTACTGCGCGTTGAGCCAGTTCAGCTTCTCGGTATTGAACTGCGCCGCCGAGGGGGTGATATGGTCGAGATCGAACCATTCGACGAACTGATCACGGCTGAAGACCTCGTCGTCACCATGGCTCCAGCCCAGGCGCGCCAGATAGTTGATCACGGCTTCGGGCAGGTAGCCGTCGTCGTCATACTGCATCACGCTCACCGCACCGTGGCGCTTGGAGAGCTTGGTGCCATCATCGCCCAGGATCATCGACAGGTGGGCGTAGAGCGGCACCTCGGCGCCGAGCGCGCGCAGCACGTTGATCTGGCGCGGGGTGTTGTTCACGTGGTCGTCGCCACGGATGACATGGGTGATGCCCATGTCCCAGTCGTCCACCACCACGCAGAAGTTGTAGGTCGGCGTGCCGTCGGCACGCGCGATGATGAAGTCGTCCATCTCGGCGTTGGCGATCTCGATGCGCCCCTTGACGAGATCGTCCCACGCCACCACGCCATCGGTCGGATTGCGGAAGCGCACCACCGGCTGCACGCCTTCGGGCGGCTGCGCCAGGGCCTTGCCCGCCTCGGGGCGCCAGCGCCCGTCATAGCGCGGCTTCTCGCCGCGGGCGCGCTGCGCCTCGCGGATAGCGTCGAGTTCCTCGGACGACATGTAGCAGTGGTAGGCGGTGCCGGCGGCCAGCATCTGGCCGATGACCTCCTTGTACCGGTCCATGCGCTGCATCTGATAGAACGGACCTTCGTCATGCGCCAGGCCCAGCCAGTCCATACCGTCGAGGATGGCCTGCACCGCCTCCGGCGTCGAGCGGGCAACGTCGGTGTCCTCGATGCGGAGGACGAAGGTTCCGCCATGGCGACGGGCAAAAGCCCAGGAGAACAGCGCGGTACGCGCGCCACCAATGTGCAGGTAGCCAGTCGGGCTGGGTGCGAAGCGGGTGCGGACAGGACGGGAGGCAATGGCTTGGGACATGGCGAAAAGGAAACTGGATGCTTGAGCGAAGCGCGGATTCTAAGCGATTGCCGCGCCGCGGGGTGCCGTAGGCGCGACGCAAGTCGCGAGCCTTTCGCGGCCGCCCTCAAGCCCCATCGCCTTCAACCCCTCGCGGCTCGCGCCGCTCCCACATGGGGGCGATGCGCGCCGCGGGGTGCCGTAGGCGCGACGCAAGTCGCGAGCCTTTCGGGCATCGGCATCCGTGCAGGCGTTCAGCTCAGCAACAGCTTGTCGTCGTCGATTTCCTCGCCGCGCACCTTCTCGAACATCGCCAGCAGGTGATGCACGTCAAGGCCCTCGCGCTCCTCGCCCGCCACGTCGAGCACTACCCTGCCCTGATGCAGCATCACTGTGCGCTGGCCGACGTCGAGCGCCTGGCGCATGGAGTGCGTGACCATCATCGTGGTGAGCTTGTGCTCGGCGACGATGCGCACGGTGAGCTCGAGCACGAAGGCCGCGGTGCGCGGATCGAGCGCTGCGGTGTGCTCGTCGAGCAGCAGCAGGCGCGACGGCCGCAGCGCCGCCATCAGCAGGCTCACTGCCTGGCGCTGGCCGCCGGAGAGCAGGCCGATGCGATCGGACAGGCGGCTCTCCAGGCCGAGGCCAAGGGTCGAGAGCTGAGCGCGAAACTCCTCGCGCAGCGCCGGCTTGACGGCAAACGAGAAGCCGCGACGCTCGCCGCGCATGCTGGCGAGCGCCATGTTCTCCTCGATGGTCAGGTCCTCGCAGGTGCCCGCGAGCGGATCCTGAAACACGCGGGCGACGTGGCGCGCCCGCGCCCACACCGGCTGCCGGGTCATGTCGATGCCGTCGATCTCGATCCTGCCACTGTCGACCTTCTGCTCGCCGGAGACGGCGTTGAGGAAGGTCGACTTGCCAGCGCCGTTGGAGCCGATGACGGTGACGAACTGCCCGGTCGGGATCTCGAGCGACATGCCGCGCAGGGCCTGGGTCTCGATCGGCGTACCGGGGTTGAAGGTCAGGCGCAGATCCTGAACGTTGAGCATGTCAGCCTCCCTTCCTGCCGGACCAGTGGGCACGCAGCCTGGGCACCACGAGCGCGACGGTGACGAGCAACGCGGTGACGAGGTTGAGGTCCTGCGCCTGCAGGCCGATGAAGTCGGAGTTGAGCGCGACCGCGATGAAGAAGCGATACACGATGGCGCCGACGATGACCGCGATCGTCGCCAGGTAAAGCTTGCGCGAAGGCAGCAGGCTCTCGCCCACGATCACCGCCGCCAGGCCGATGACGATGGTGCCCACGCCCATCGAGATGTCGGCCCCGCCCTGGGTCTGCGCGAACAGCGCCCCGGCCAAGCCGACGAGCGCGTTCGACAGTGCCATGCCGGCGAGCACCGCCAGCCCGGTGTTGACGCCCTGCGCGCGCGCCATGCGCGCGTTGGAACCGGTGGCGCGGATGGCCAGCCCGGTCTGGGTGGAGAAATAGGCATCGAGCCCCAGCTTCACGACGATCACGATCAGCACCAGCAGCAGCGGGCGGAACACGTAGTCCACCAGCGCCTCGGGCTGGAGCAGGTTGAATACCGTCGGCTCCATGATCAAGGGCACATTGGGCTTGCCCATGATGCGCAGGTTGATCGAGTAGAGCGCGATCATCATCAGAATGCTGGCGAGCAGATCCATGATCTTGAGGCGCACATTGAGCCAGCCGGTGATCATGCCAGCCGCGGCACCTGCCAGCGTGGCGGCAATGGTGGCGGTAAAGGGGTCCTGGCCGGCTGCGATCATGGTCGCGGCAACGGCGCCGCCGAGCGGGAAGCTGCCATCGACGGTAAGGTCAGGGAAGCGCAACAGGCGGAAGGAAATGTACACGCCCAGCGCGACCAGGCTGAAGATCAGGCCGATCTCCAGTGCCCCGAGCAAGGTGTAGAGCGACATGGGAAATAACCGTTTGAGGATGGGCGACGAGGAAACCCCGCCGCGAACACCCGGGGCGACTGCACCGCGGCAGTCGCGTACCGGGCTTGCAGCCGCTTACTCGACGACCTGGGCGGCGTCCTTGATGAGCGCCTCCGACAGCGTGATGCCCTGGCGACGGGCGGCGGCCGGGCTCACATGGAGGTCGAGCCTGTTGCTGGTTTCCGAGGCGATGTCGCCCGGCTTCTCGCCCTTGAGGATGCGCGCCACCATGTGGCCGGTCTGCACGCCGAGCGCCTTGTAGTCCATGCCATAGGCGGCGACGGCGCCACGCTTGACGCTGTCGGTGTCTGCAGCCACCAGCGGGATGCCGGCATCCATGCCGACCTTGACCAGGGCCTCATAGGCCGACACCACGTTGTTGTCGGTGCTGGTGTAGAACACATCGACCTTGCCGATCAGGCTGCGCGCGGCAGAGCCGACGTCAACCGAACGCGGCGCGGCGGCCTCGACCAGGCTCATGCCGTACTTGGGCAGCAGTTCGCGCATGCGCTCGAGCACCACCACCGAGTTGGCCTCGCCCGGGTTGAAGACCATGCCGACACGCTTGGCCTCGGGCGTCACGCGCTTGATCAGCTCGATCTGCTTGTCCAGCTCGAGCGCATCGGACACGCCCGTGACGTTGGTGCCCGATGCGGCCAGCGACGGCACCAGCTTGGCGGCGACCGGGTCGGTCACTGCGGAATACACCAGCGGGATGTTGCGCGTTGCCGCAGCCACGGCCTGGGCCGAAGGCGTGGCGATGGCGACGATGACGTCGACGCGGTCACCGATGAACTTGCGCGCGATCTGCGCCGCCGTGCCGGTGTTGCCCTGCGCGCTCTGGTACTGCCACTTGAGGTTCTTGCCCTCTTCGAAACCCGCCTCGGCCAAGCCTTGCTTGACGCCATCGCGCACGGCGTCGAGCGCCGGATGCTCGACGATGGCGGTGATGGCCACCGACTTCTGCTGCGCATGGGCTGGCGTGCCCAGCGCAAATGCCAGTGCCAGGGCGCCGAACAGTGCGGCGCGGGTCATCTCGAAGCGCATCGAAAACTCCTTGCTGGCCATATCGGCCCGAAAATGATCTGCAGACTCGGCCTGCGACAGCGCCGGCCAAAGCGCGTGAGTGTACCGGGCCCGCCCGGTTTCCGCGACAGCAAAGACGAGGCTGCCAGCGGACGACGCCCTGGGTGCAGGGCGCGCGCTTGCGCCTGAAGCTGTATTTTTTTACAGTCAACCTGTGACTCCGCAACATGCCGAACTCCACTGCCTCAGCAATTTCAGCTTCCAGCGCGGCGCCTCGCACCCCGAGGAGCTCGTGGCGCAGGCGGCGGCCTTCGGCTACACCGCCATCGCCCTCACCGACGAATGCTCGCTCGCGGGCGTGGTACGTGCCCACCGTGCGCTGCAAGCCCTGCCTGCCGACGCACGGCCGCAGCTGATCATCGGCAGCGAGCTTCAACTTGCCGACGGCCCCTGCATCGTGCTGCTGGCCGCCACGCGCGCCGGCTATGGCCAGCTGTCTCGCCTCATCACCCAGGCCCGGCGCGCAGCAGACAAGGGGCGCTACCACCTCACCCGCAACATGGTCGAGGCTGCCTGCCGCGAGGGGCTGCAGACCGACTGCCTGGCGCTGCTGGTCGCGCCGGCGGCATTTCCGCCCCGCACCGGCGTTGACGCTGCCAGCACGGCGCTGGCGGCCGATGCCGCGTGGCTGGCGCGCTGCTATCCCGGCCGCAGCTGGCTGACGGTGACGGTGCGGCTCGATGGCCGCGACCGCGCCCGCATCACCCTGCTGCGCCGCATCGCTCGCACCACCGGTGTGTCCGCGGTCGCCGCCAGCGCCGCACTCATGCACGACGCCGCGCGCCGTCCACTGGCCGACGTGATGACCGCGCTGCGCCTGCACTGCAGCGTCGCCGAGGCCGGACTCGCACTCGCCCCCAATGCGGAGCTGCGCCTGCACGATCGCGACACCCTCGCCCGCCGCTACCCCCCCGCTCTGCTCGCCGAGACCCTCGCGGTCGCCGCACGCTGCAGCTTCAGCCTCGACGAACTGCGCTACGAGTACCCGGCCGAGCTCGTCCCCGCAGGCGAGACTCCGGCGAGCTGGCTGCGTCGGCTGGTGGAAGGCGGGCTGTGCTGGCGCTACCGCGGACAGGCCGGCCACGCCGTCGCCGAACCCGCGGCGGGCGAGCTGCCGCCCGCCGCTGCCGATGACCCTGCCCCACCCCAGGTGCGCCGGCAGATCGAGTACGAGCTCGCCCTCATCGTCGAGCTCGGCTACGAGCCCTACTTCCTCACCGTGCATGACATCGTCCGCTTCGCCCGCAGCGTGGGCATCCTGTGCCAGGGCCGCGGCTCGGCGGCGAATTCGGTGGTGTGCTGGGCTCTGGGCATCACCGAGGTCGATCCGACATTGGGCATCATGCTGGTCGAGCGCTTCATCTCGCGCGAGCGCAACGAACCACCCGACATCGACGTCGATTTCGAGCACGACCGCCGCGAGGAGGTCATCCAGTACATCTACCGCAAGTACGGCCGCGAACGCGCGGCGCTGGCTGCCACCGTAATCAGCTACCGGGCGCGCAGCGCCCTGCGCGACGTCGGCCGTGCCCTCGGCCTGGACGAGGCGCAGATCGAGCGCCTGACGCGCGAGCACCACTGGTTCGACGGCCGTCGCATCCTGCCCGAGCGCCTGCAGGAAGCGGGCTTCGACCCCACCAGTCCGGTCACCCGGCGCCTGGTCGCACTCACCGAGGAACTCATCGGCTTTCCGCGCCATCTGTCGCAGCATGTCGGCGGTTTCGTCATCGCCCGCGGCCGGCTCGACGAACTGGTGCCGGTCGAGAATGCCGCCATGCCAGAACGCACCGTGATCCAGTGGGACAAGGACGACCTCGACGCCGTCGGCCTGATGAAGATCGACGTGCTCGCGCTCGGCATGCTGTCCGCACTGCGCCGCGGCCTGGCCCTGGTGTCGGCCTGGCGCGGGCAGGCACTGACGCTGGCGAGCATCCCGCGCGAGCAGCCCGCGGTGTACGCGATGCTGTCGCGCGCCGACTCGATCGGCGTGTTCCAGGTCGAGTCGCGCGCGCAGATGACCATGCTGCCGCGCTTGAGGCCACGCCGCTTCTACGACCTGGTGGTGGAGGTCGCCATCGTGCGCCCCGGCCCGATCCAGGGCGGCATGGTCCATCCCTACCTGCACGCGCGCGAACGCGACGCGCGCGGCGAGGACCCCATGGATGGGTTGCGCCCGGAGATCCGCGGCGTACTGGCGCGCACGCTCGGGGTGCCGATCTTCCAGGAACAGGTGATGCAGCTGGCGGTGGTGGCCGCCGGCTTCACCGGCGGCGAGGCTGACCAGCTGCGCCGAGCGATGGGCGCCTGGCGGCGCAAGGGCGAACTCGAGCGCTATCGCGAACAGCTCCTCGCCGGGCTGGCGAAAAACGGCTACGACGCCGACTTTGCCCAACGCCTGTGTCAGCAGATCGAAGGCTTCGGCAGCTACGGCTTTCCCGAGTCGCACGCTGCCAGCTTCGCGCTGCTGGTGTACGCCTCGGCGTGGATGAAGTGCTTCGAGCCCGCCGCCTTCCTGGCCGCCCTGCTCAACAGCCAGCCGATGGGTTTCTATTCCCCCTCGCAGCTCATCCAGGACGCACGCCGGCATGGCGTCGAGGTGCGCACGGCCGATGTATGCGCCAGCGACTGGGACTGCACGCTCGAAGCCGTCCCGCCCGCCAGCACGGACACAGCCGATGCCGCTCAAGCTGCTACACAAGCGGCCGTGCGCCTTGGGCTGCGCATGATCCATGACCTGGGCCGGGATGCGGCCACCCGCATCGTGGCAGCGCGCCACGAACGCCGCTTTGCCGATACGCAGGACCTCGCGCTGCGCACCGGGCTCGACGGCGGCACGCTGCGCAGGCTGGCGGGCGCCGGCGCGCTCGCCAGCCTCGCCGGCCACCGCCGCCAGGCACTGTG
>NZ_AMXA01000009.1 GCF_000310145.2 Thauera sp. 28 | reverse complement strand
CAACCCCTCGCGGCTGGCGCCGCTCCCACGGCGGGCGATGCACGTGGTGGTTTCCGGTAGGAGCGGCGCCAGCCGCGAGCTTTTGGTGAGGCACCCGGCATTCACTCCAGCCCGGCCTTGCGACGCAGGCTGCGTACATAGGTGGTGCCGTCGGGTGGGGTGCCTTTGCGCTGGGCCTCGAAGAGCATCTCGCCGAGCGCCTCCAGGGCGTCGTGGAGGGCGTCGTGGCGTTCGCCGCGGCGCTTGCAGGCGGCGTCGAAGGCGGCGCGGATGCCCGGCGGCTGGTCGATGGAGAGCTGCTCCTCGATCGCCAGGTGCAGCGACAGGTGCAGGAAAGGGTTGATCTGGCCGGCCTCGGGCGGGAAGTCGCGGTCGATCGCGTCCGGGTCCTCGACGATGGCGTGGTACTCGGGGTGGAGCGCGATGATGTCGGCGGCGATGGTTTCCATCGGCGTCAGCACTTCCTTGGCGCGCGCCTTGCGCCAGGTGTCGATGAAGAAGCTGCGCACCTGGTCGCGGCTGGGGTTGAACATGGCGGAGCGTCTCCGGTGGGGCGGGTCAGTCGGTCTTGTCGCGGCACAGGCACAGGTCGCGCACGCTGCATTGGGCGCAGCGCGGGCTGCGTGCGGTGCATACGTAGCGGCCGTGCAGGATCAGCCAGTGGTGAGCGTCGAGCAGGTAGTCCTTTGGTACGCGCCGCATCAAGGCCTTCTCCACCTCGACGACGTCCTTGCCGGGGGCGAGTCCGGTGCGGTTGGCGAGGCGGAAGATGTGGGTATCGACCGCCATCACCGGCTGGCGGAAGACGGTGTTGAGTACCACGTTGGCGGTCTTGCGGCCGACGCCGGGCAGGGCCTCCAGTGCTTCGCGCTCGGCTGGCACCTCACCACCGTGGCGTTCCAGCAGCAGACGCGACAGTGCGAGGGTGTTCTTCGCCTTGTTGCGGAACAGGCCGATGGTCTTGATGCAGTCGGCAATGCCTTCTTCGCCGAGCGTGACCATGGCCTCTGGCGTCGGCGCGAGCGCGAACAGCTTGCGGGTGGCGATGTTGACGCTGCGGTCGGTGGCCTGGGCGGACAGCACCACGGCCACCAGCAGCTGGTAGGGCGAGGCGTACTCGAGCTCGGTCTGTGGCTCGGGGTTGGCGGCGTGCAGGCGGCGGAAGAACTCGCGGATCGCCTCGCGCTTCATCAGCGCCATCGCTTCAGCCTGCGGCAACCGCCTCGCCGTCGCCCTCTGCCCTGGTTGCAGGCGCGGGTGCGGTGGGCGGTGGCTGGCGCCGTGCGCGGGCGGCGAGACGGGCGTTGATGACGTTGAAGACGGCGATCAGCACGCCGAGCGCGAAGAAGGCACCAGGCGGCAGGATGGCGATCAGGAAGCCGGGGTAGTCGTCGCCGAACACCGACCACGCGCTGGCGCCGGGGATGATCATCTCGATGCCCGAGAACAGGGTGCCGGCGCCGAGCAGTTCGCGCAGGCCGCCGAGCAGGGCGAGCACCCATACCAGGCCGATGCCCATCATGATGCCGTCCACCGTGGACGTGAGCGGGTCGTTCTTGGCCGCGTAGGCCTCGACGCGGGCGAGCACGATGCAGTTGGTGACGATGAGCGGGATGAAGATGCCCAGCACCAGGTAGAGGTCGTGGAAGTAGGCGTTGAAGGCGAGATCCACCATCGTCACCAGGGCGGCGATGATGAGGATGAAGACCGGGATGCGGATCTCGTAGGGTACGAAATTGCGCAGCCCCGACACCGCGAGGTTGGCGACGGTCATCACCAGCACGGTGGCGATGCCCAGGCTCACCGCGTTGACCATGGTGGTGCTGATGGCGAGGATCGGACACAGGCCGAGCAACTGGGCGAGGCCTGGGTTCTGCTTCCACAGGCCGTTCCAGGAAATGTCGCGGAACTGTTGCGGGCTCATTGCGTGTCTCCGAGCAGGCCGCCTGCGGGGGCGGCGAAGAGCGCGTCCATGCGCTGCGCGGCGAAGGCGGCGCTGCGGCCGGCGGCGCGCGTGACCGCACGCGCGCTGATGGTGGCGCCGGCGCGATAGTCGAAGCTGCCGCCATCCTTGCGCACCGTCCATGCCGCGGTGTCGACTTCGGCCCAGGTCGCGCCGGTGAACTGGGCGATCCAGGGCGTGTCCTTGCGGCGGTCCTTGCGCGGGTCGATGTAGTCGCCCAGGCCCGGGGTTTCCTTGTGTTCGGTGACGCGTACGCCGCTCAGGCGGCCGTCGCGATGCACCGCGACCACCAGGCCGATGCGGCCGGCGTAGCCGTCGCTTGCGGCGCCCTCGATGATCAGAGCGACCGGCTCGCCCGCCTTGCGTGCGCGCCATACCCGTCCGCCGGCGTCCATGCCGATCTGCGGCGCGGGCCCGAAGCGCACGTAGTCGTCGAGCAGGGCGTTGTCGTAGCTGCCCGGCGGCAGCACCTCGGCGAGCAGGCGCATCTGCGCCTCCTGGCGGGAGGCCTCGATCGCAGGCCGCGTGACCTGGAAGGTGGAGGCCATGAGCGCGGTGAAGGCGAGCGTAAACAGCAGCATGATGCCGCCGGTGCGCAGCGAGGTGCGGGTGGCTGTGTAGCGGCCGCTCATGGACGCCTCTCCCCGGTCCGGACGCTTTCCCCGGCCTCATTGCGGTGGCCGAACACGCGTGGTTGCGTCTTCATGTCGAGCAGCGGCACGCACATGTTCATCAGCAGCACGGCGAAGGCGATGCCGTCGGGGTAGGCGCCGAAGCTGCGGATCAGCCACACGATGAGCGCGATGCCAGCCGCGAACACGAGCTTGCCGCGCGGCGTGGTGGCGCCCGAGACGGGGTCGGTGATGATGAAGAAGGCGGCGAGCAGGGTGCCGCCGCTGGCGAGGTGGAACAGCGGCGAGGCGAACTGGCCGGGCGCGATCAGCCAGAACAGGCCGGACACCACCACCAGCGTGCCGAGGAAGGCGGCAGGCATGTGCCAGGTGATGATCCGCGTGGCGAGCAGCAGCGCGCCGCCGGCGAGGTAGCCGAGGCCGACCCATTCCCATTCGCGCCCGCCGGCCATGCCGAAGGCCGGCCCCTGCAGCACCGACTGCACGCTCGCACCATCGGCGCGCAGCCCTGTGCGGAGGGCGTCGAGCGCGGTGGCGCCGGTGATGGCGTCGAGCTCGCGCGCGCTGCCGAGGATCAGGCCCAACTGGGTGTCGAAGTCGAGCGCGCCCGCGGCCGGCCACTGCGACATCAGTGCCGGGAAGGCGACGATCATCGTGCAGTAGGCGACCATGGCCGGGTTGAACGGGTTCTGGCCGAGGCCGCCGTAGATGTGCTTGACCGCGACGATAGCCACCAGCACGGCCGCTACGGTGAGCCACCAGGGGGCGATTGCGGGCAGGCTGAGGGCGACCAGCCAGGCGGTGACCACGGCGGACAGGTCGCCCAGCGCGATGCCGACGGGCCGCTTGCGCAGCGCCAGCACGAGTGCTTCTGCCGCCAGCGCGGTAAGGGTGGCAAGCGCAAGGCTGACCAGGATGCCGGTGCCGATCTTCCAGGCGTAGAGCGCGATGGCGGGCAGCAGCGCGAGCAGTACGAGGCCCATCGTGCGCTGCACGCTGACCTGTTTGCGGACGTAAGGGGAGTGGATCATGTACGGCTCAGTTCCTGGACTCGGCGTCCACTGCCACGGTGGCGGCCGGCGTGTCCGCGCCCGGCGTCGCATCGGCGGCCGGCGCGGTGACGGCTGCCGCCAGGCGGCGGGCTTCGATGTCGGCTATCTCGGCCAGCTTGTCGGCGCTGAGATTGTCGGTGTTCTGCGGCTTGACTTCGGCCTTCTGCGCCTGGGCGCGCGCCAGTGCAGCAGCGATGAGGGCCTTCTTGGGGTCTTCGCCGGGCTCGGCCGCCGTCTTTGGCGCTGGCGCTTCGCCGCCTTCGGCAAGCTTGGCGCGTGTCTCCGCGGCCTTCGCAGCGAGCTTGGCGGCCTTCTCGGCCTTCTCGCGTTCCTGGCGGAAGTTGCGGAACTCGAAACGTTCGCGTGCCTGATCGGCGGCGGACTTGTCGCGCTCGCGCGCCCAGATCTCGCTCTTGGAGAAGCGGAAGTAGTCGACCAGCGGGATGTGCGACGGGCACACGTAGGCGCAGCAGCCGCATTCTATGCAGTCGAATAGGTTGTATTCCTGCGCCTTGCCGAAGTTCTTCGAGCGTCCGAACCAGTACAGCTCGAAGGGCTGCAGCTCGGCCGGGCAGGCCTTGGCGCATTCGGTGCAGCGGATGCAGGGCTGCTCGGGCGGCGGCGGCGGGAACAGCGTGGGCGAGGCCGAGATGATGCAGTTGCTGCCCTTGACGATGGGTACATCCAGGCGTGGCAGGGCGAAGCCCATCATTGGGCCGCCCATGATGCTGCGGTCGGTATCCGGCTTCGGGCGCGCCAGTTGGAGCAGTTCCTCGATGGGGGTGCCGATCAGTACCTCCCAGTTGCCTGCGTCCTCGACGTTGCCGGTGAGCGTGACGATGCGGCTCAGCAGCGGCTCACCATGGGCAATGGCGCGATACACGGCATGTGCGGTGCCGACGTTGAAGCACTGCACGCCGTAGTCACCACCCAGCTTGCCGTAGGGGATCTCGATGCCTGTGAGTACGCGGATGAGCTGCTTCTCGCCACCCGCCGGATACAGCGAGGGGATGGGCACGATGCGCACGCCGTGCCCCGATGCGGCGGCGGCGTCCTGCATGGCGGCGATGGCTTCGGGCTTGTTGTCCTCGATGCCGACCACCATTTCGCGTGCGCCGATGAGCTCGCGCAGGATGACGGCGCCGGCCAGGATGTCGGCGGCGCGCTCGCGCATGAGGCGGTCGTCGCAGGTGATCCAGGGTTCGCATTCGCCGCCATTGAGGATCAGCGTCTCGATGCCTGCGCCCTTGCCGAGCTTGACGTGGCTGGGGAAGGTGGCGCCGCCCATGCCGACGATGCCGCATGCGCGCAGCCAGGCGAGCGACTCGTCGCGGCTGGCGCCGTGGTAGTCGAAGGGAGCGTGCTCGATCCAGCGCTCCTCGCCGTCGGGCTCGATGACCACGCAACGGGTCTGCAGGGCCGAGGCGTGCGCCATGGTGTGGGGCGCGATGTCGACCACGGTACCCGAAGTCGGTGCATGCACTGCCGTGCCCAGGAAGCCTTCCGGCTCGCCGATGCACTGCCCCTTGAGCACCTTCTGGCCGATCTCGACGATACAGGTGGCGGTGGCGCGCGTGCTCTGGCGCAGGGGCACGATCAGCCGCGCAGGCAGAGGCGCACGCCGGATCGGTGCCTTGGCCGATTCATCCTTGTGGGCAGCGGGCTTGATGCCGCCATGGAACTTGAACAGGCGCCCGATCATGCCGCCTTCCTGATTTCGACCACGGGATATTTCCATTTCCAGGTCTGCACGGTCTCGGCGATTGGCACCATGGCGATGCAGTCGACCGGGCAGGGGGCGACGCACAGCTCGCAGCCGGTGCACAGCGGTTCGACCACGGTGTGCATCTGCTTGGCTGCGCCGACGATGGCGTCTACCGGGCAGGCCTGGATGCACAGCGTGCAGCCGATGCAGGTCTGCTCGTCGATGACGGCGACAGCCTTGGGCTTCTCGATGCCATGCTCTTCGGACAGCGGTTTGAACTCGCGGCCGAGCAGGTCGGCGAGCTTGCGCACGCCTTCATCACCGCCGGGCGGGCACTGGTTGATGTCGGCCTCGCCGTTGGCGATGGCCTGGGCGTAGGGCTTGCAGCCGGGGAAGCCGCACTGGCCACACTGGGTTTGCGGCAGTATGGCGTCGATCTTCTCGACCAGCGGATCGCCTTCGACGCGGAAACGGATCGCGGCGTAGCCGAGCGCGGCACCGAGCACGATGGCGATGCCGGCCATGACGAGGAGGGCTGTGATCATGCGCGTGCAGTCCTCAGTGGAAGCGGTCGAGGCCGGCAAAGCCCATGAAGGCGAGGCTCATGAAGCCTGCAGTTATCATGGCGATGGCCGTACCCTTGAACGGCAGCGGTACGTCGGCGCCGTCCAGGCGCTCGCGGATGCCGGCGAACAGCACCAGCGCGAGCGTGAAGCCGACCGAGGAACCCAGGCCGAACAGCAGCGATTCGAGCAGGTCGTGGCGCAGGCCGACGTTGAGCAGCGGCACGCCGAGTACCGCACAGTTGGTGGTGATGAGGGGCAGATAGATGCCCAGCACCTGGTGCAGCAGCGGGCTGGTCTTCTGAATGACGAGCTCGGTGAGCTGGACGATGGCAGCGATGACGACGATGAACGATAGCGTGCGCAGGTATACGAGGTCGAGCGGCTGGAGCAGGTAGTGGTCGATCAGGTAGCTGGTGCCCGAGCCCAGGGTCAGCACGAAGGTGGTTGCGGCGCCCATGCCGATGGCGGTCTCGAGTTTCTTCGAGACACCCATGAACGGACATAGCCCGAGAATGCGGACGAAGACGACGTTGTTCACCAGAACAGCGCCGATGACGATGAAGATGTAGCTTGTCATGATCCGCAGGCGGAAAGGAATCCCGCGATTATCCTCTGCAGCGCAGGGGGGCTCAACCCTGGCGTGCGCGTAGTCTTGTGGGGCAGCGGCGCTCGGCCTGGCCGTTCATCGCCACTCGGCGGGCGGCGGCGCGAGGCTGGCAGTGTGGAGTGTCCAGGTTCCGTTGCGGCGGTCGTCGAAGAAATGGCGTAGGCTCATCGAGATGGAGCGGAAGGCGATCTGCTCCCAGGGGATGTCTTCCTCGCGGAACAGGGCCACTTCGAGCGACTCCTCGCCCGGCTTGAAGCCGAGGTCGAGCAGGCGGGCGCGGTAGACCATGTGCACCTGGCTGATGTGGGGTACGTCGATCAAGGTGTAGAGTTCGCCCACCTCGATTCGCGCGCAGGCCTCTTCCAGTGTTTCGCGGGCGGCTGCCTGGGCGGTGGTTTCCTCGTTTTCCATGAACCCGGCGGGCAGGGTCCACATGCCGTAGCGCGGCTCGATGGCGCGCCGGCAGAGGAGGACGCGATCCTCCCAGACAGGGAGGGCGCCGACCACGATCTTGGGGTTCTGGTAGTGGATGGTGCCGCACTGCTCGCACACGTGGCGGGGCAGAGAGTCCCCGGGTGGGGTGCGGAAAGTGACGGCAGCGCCGCAGTTCGAGCAGAATTTCATGGTCGGCGACCTGTGGTTTTCACGGATTCTAGCGTGCTTTCGCTTGCCCTCCGGGGCGCAGGCAAGAAAGAATCATGCTTTGGTGTGGCACGCAGAGGCAAACCGGTGGCGCGCTCGCAGGCCTCCGTAGCAGGACCATTCAAACCGGGGAGTGCATGGTACAGCCGATCGACATGAAGCGATTTGCGCAGCTCAAGGCGGCGGGGGAGTTGCCGTCGCCGCGCGGCGTTGCGATCGCCATCATCCGCCTTACCCAGTCGAACAACGTGTCGATGGCCGAGCTCGCACGCGTGATCAAGGGCGATCCCGCGTTCGTGGGGCGTCTGGTCAAGGCGGCCAATGGACTGGTGGTGGAGAACCGACGGGCGGTCGTCTCGGTCCAGGAGGCGCTGATGGTGCTCGGCCTGCCGGCGGTGCGCACGATGGCTCTCGGATTTTCGCTGCTGTCGCATTACCGCAAGGGGGGCTGCGCCGGGTTCGACTACGGACACTTCTGGTCGTCCTCCCTGCTCATGGCCATCTCGATGCAGGCGCTGATGCTGCGCGTGCGCTTGGCCGCACCTGACGATGCTTTCAGTCTGGGGCTGCTCGCCCGCGTCGGCGAGCTCGCGCTTGCCACCCTTTATCCTGATGCGTTCTCGCGCCTGCTCAACGATATCGGGAGAAATCCGGGGCTCCAGCAGGTCAGTCTCGAGGACCAGGCGTTCGCGACCAACCACCGCGAACTCGGGGCGGCCATGCTGACGGACTGGGGGGTGCCCGATGTGCTGGTACAGCCGGTGCGCTTTCACGAGTGCCCCGAGGTGCCGGGCTACGCCGAGGGCTCGCGCGAGCACGGACTGGTCCAGTGTCTGGTGCTGTCGCGTGCGATCGCGCAACTCTGCCTCGCGGCGGAGAGCGAGCACGAGCGTCTGATGGGGCCGATGCTGAGGTTGTCCAGCCGGCTGGGGATTGGGCGCAGCGATTTCATCGCGTTGTGTGAGCGCGTGGGGCGGGAATGGGGTGAGTGGGGCAAGCTGCTCCAGTTGCGTACCGAAGCCGCTCCGCGTTTTGGCGAGTTGGGCAATCGCGCTGCCGTGGCTGTCGGTGATCGCGGGGAGCCTGCCGGTTCGGGCGAGGCGGAGGAGGCCAGGCCCTTGAAGGCGCTGCTGCTCGTGCCCGAAGAACAGTGCCGCCATGCCCTGCGGGCAGCCCTCGAGGCTGCGGGGCTTGCGGTGTGCGAGGCGTCGTCGGCGCGGCTCGCGATCGAGATGGCGATCGACGTCCAGCCGCAACTCGTCTTCGTGCAGTGGCAGCGTGAGGCTGGGGACGAGGGGCAGGCCTTCGTGCGTGATCTGCATGACATGCGGCTGCGGCGCAGCCTGCAGGTCGTGGCGGTGCTGCCGGACAACGATGATGATGCGCTGCGCTGGTTGTCGGAAGCCGGCGCGGACGATTATCTCCTGTTGCCCTTGGGGGGCGTGGCGCTCAAGGCGCGCCTGCAGGTATTGCTGAAAATGCTGGGCTTGCAGCTGGAACTGGAGCGCGAGCGCGAGGAATTGCGCAATTTTGCCGCTGAACTGGCGATCTCGAACCGTCGCCTCCAGGAGGCGGCGCTGACCGACCCGCTCACGGGCTTGCCGAACCGCCGCCACGCACTCGAGGCGATGCAGGTGGAGTGGGCGTCATCGATACGGCACTCGCGCAGCTTGGCGGTGATGATCGTCGATCTGGACGAGCTCAAGGCGATCAACGATACCCATGGTCATGACGTCGGTGACATCGCGCTGCGCCAGGTGTCCGAAGTGTTGCGCCGGGCCCTGCGTGCACAGGACATCCTTTGCCGGATGGGGGGGGACGAGTTCCTCGTGATCTGCCCCGACACCGACCTCGCGGCCGTCGTGGTCGTGGCGCAGCGCCTGCGGGCTGCGGTCGAGGCCTTCGAGCCCGATACGGGCGGCCCGCGGTTGCGGATGACAGTGAGCGTGGGTGTGGCGATCCGCGAGCCCGGAATGCAGGGCTTCAACAGCCTGGTCAAGCTCGCCGACCAGGGGGCTTATGCGGCCAAGGAGACCGGGCGCAACCGGGTCATTGCCTTGCAGGCGGCGGGCGCATGACGGATTCGATGGGGTTGCTGCCCGACACGCGCGCTCCCGAGCGCCAGGCGCCAAGACTGCTGATCGTCGATGACTGCGAGGACGATGCGCTACTGGTCGAGGCGGAGTTGGCGCGCCGAGGCATGCGGGTATCCTGGCGGCGCGTCGATGAGCCGGTGGACATGGCGGCTGCGCTCGCCGCCGATGAGTGGGACCTTGTGCTGTGTGATCAGGCCATGCCGGCCTTCGATTGCCGGCGTGCCTTGCAGGTGTTGCAGCGCAGCGGAAAGGATGTGCCGTTTGTCGTGCATTCGGGGAGCATGAGTGCAGGCGAGGGCGTGGGGGTGATGTACGAAGGCGCGCGTGACTTTGTGCCGAAAGGGGACTTCGCCCGCCTGCTTGCCGTCATCGAACGTGAGCGGCAGGCGCTCTCGGACCGCAGTGCGGTCAGGCACGCGGTACGCCGGATCCGCGAGCTGAGCTTGTTCGACCACGGCAGCATGCTGCCGAACAAGGTCAATTTTCTCGCTCGCGTGGCTGACTGGATGGCGTGTCGCCGTCGTGGCGCGGGGCGGGCGGCTGCGGCCATGTTCGTCATCGATGTCGACCAGTTCATGCGCGTCAATCTGGGTTACGGCTACGGTGCCGGTTCCGAAATCCTGCTCGAGCTCGGTCGCCGCCTCGCCGCGATCGTGCCCGCGCAGGGCGTGCTCGCGCGCCTCGAGGGCGACTTGTTCGGCGTGTTCGTTCCGGGCGTCGCAGATGAGGGGCAGGCCGAGTTCACTGCGCGCTGGTTGTTGCGCGCGGTGGATCGGCCGTTCGCGTCGCCGCGGGGAGCGCTGCGACTGACGGCGAGCGTCGGGATTGTCCTGTTCGACGATGCCGCGGACCAGGCAGCGGATGTGCTCACTCAGGCCGAGCTGGCGCTCGCCGAGTGCAAGCGTGCCGGCGGTAACCAGTTGCGCATACACGCTGCAGGCATGAGTCGGTCCTCGCTCGAGGCCTTTGCCCTCGAACTGGACCTGCGGGCTGCGCTCGAGCGCGAGGAGTTCAGGCTGCACTACCAGCCGATCGTCGGCGCATCCAGTTGTCACGCGCGCGGAGCCGAAGCCCTGCTGCGCTGGCAGCATCCCGTGCACGGCTTGCTGGAGCCCGATCGCTTCGTTCCGATAGCGGACCGGACCGGACTGATCGTCGACATTGGCGGCTGGGTGCTCGCCCATGCCTGCCTGCAGGGCGCGCGCTGGCGTAAGGAGGGGGTCGAGGGCTTCGAGATGTCGGTCAATGTGTCCGCCGTACAGTTCGCGCGTCCCGGCCTGCTCGCGCAGGTGGAGTGTGCACTTGCCCAGAGCGGGTTTCCGCCGTCCGCGCTGATCCTGGAGATTACCGAGAGCTCGCTGATGAGTGACACCGGGCACGCCGAACAATGCCTGCGGGCATTGAAGACGCTTGGTGTGCGCATCGCCATTGACGACTTCGGGACCGGTTACTCTTCGCTTGCCTACCTGCGCCGACTGCCCATTGACGTGATCAAGATCGATCGCGAGCTGATCGGCGAGGTCGATCGCGATAATGATGCTGAAGCCATTGTGCGCGCAGCACTGGCGATGGCGCATAGCCTGCGCTTGAAGGTGGTTGCCGAAGGCGTCGAGACCGCCGCGCAGGAGATTCTGCTGCAGGCCTCATGCTGTGATTCGCTTCAGGGTTTCCGCTATGGACGGCCCGCGGTGCCGGCAGCATTCAGGTTTGGCTCGCTGACGCCGGACCGGTGAGTGCGGGCTCCTTGCCTTTGCCGGTGTTGCGACGAAGCCACGATGGGGCGTGATCGAATTGGCAAAATCGCGATTTTCAGGCTTGATGTTGCTGAGAATTTACTTTAAGTTGCAAACACTCATCCCTGAAGGGGATTGGATTTCATGGATCGACCAGACTATCAGGCCGAGATCCGCGAACTGAACCTTGCCTACCTGATGCTTGCCCAGCAGATGCTGCGCGGAGATCGGGCGACGGCCTTGTTCAGGCTCGGCATCAGCGACGCGCTGGCGGACCTGATCGAATCGATGTCGGCGGCAAAACTTGTGCGAATGGCCAGCAGCCAGATGCTGTTGCCGTGTTTTCGCTTCGACGATGCGCAACTTGCCCGACTGATGGCTGGCGAGGGGCGCGACGCCGTCAGTGCTGGTTTGCACGCAGCGATCCTCGCGGCGGGCAAGGCAGCGGAAGAGGCGGCCTGAGGAGGCCTAGATGAAGAACAAGACAGTGATCGAGGAAGCCGAGGACGTCCGGCGCGCGGTCGAGATGGTCCAGCTTGGCGCGCGCATGCAGATGCTCGAGGTCGAGACTCGTCTCAGCCGCGAAAAGCTGCTTCGGATCTACAAGGAAGTGCGCGGTGTGTCACCGCCCAAGGGCATGCTGCCGTTCTCGACGGACTGGTTCATGACCTGGCAGCCCAATGTGCACTCGTCGCTGTTCATGGGCTTTCATCGCTTCTTCGTCGAGCGTGCCGGTGTGCGTGGGCTGGATGCCATCCTCAAGTCGTACAACCTCTACCTCGACCACATCGAGAGCTCGGCCATGGAGCCGGTGCTGAGCTTGACTCGGGCGTGGACGCTGGTGCGCTTCTTCGATGCCGACCTGCTGCAACTCAGTACCTGCACCTGCTGCGGTGGACGCTTCGTCGGCCATGCGCATGACCCGGTACAGGGCTATGTCTGCGGCTTGTGCAACATGCCGTCGCGGGCGGGTTCTTCGCGCAAGAAGGCCACGCGCAAGGCCGTGTCCCGCACGCGAGTGGCCGTATCGGCTTGAGACCGTGCCCGCTGGCGGGCATTCCGGATATGCTTCATGGGCCGCGCTGGTAACACGCGGCCCATGTTTTTTTGGTGCATGCCTGCCTGATCGTGCGAGCCGTTCAAGTTTCGCGAGGTCGCGCCGATAAGTCGGTCATAGGTCGCGAGCCGAAGGTCGGCAGGCGTGGCCATACGCCCTGGAGTCACTGGTGTTCCTGATCATTGGATACGTTGTCGTGCTGCTGGCGTCGCTTGGGACCTATGCGATGCATGGCGACCTGCTCGCCTTGTGGGTGCCGCTCGAGTATGTCGCGATCTTCGGCCTGATGATCGGCGGCTTCATCGCCGGCAATGGCCCGAAGGCAATCAAGGCGACGCTCAAGGGCTTGCCGATGGCGCTCAAGGGGTCGCCGTACAACAAGGCGCTTTACGTCGATCTGCTTGCCCTGTTGTTCGAGATCCTGGCCAAGGTACGCAAGGAGGGCCTGATGTCGATCGAGAACGACATCGAGAACCCTGACTCCAGCCCGATCTTTTCCAAGTATCCGAGCGTGACCGCCGACCACCATGTGGTCGAATTCATGACCGACTACCTGCGCATGATGGTGGGTGGCAACCTCAATGCGTTCGAGATCGAGAACCTGATGGACATGGAGATCGAGACTCACCATCAGGAGGCGCATACGGCGCCGCACGTGGTCGCCAAGGTTGCCGACGCGGTGCCGGCCTTCGGTATCGTGGTGGCGGTTATGGGGGTGGTCAACGTGATGGGCTCGGTGGGCCAGCCCCCTGCTGTGCTGGGCAAGATGATCGGCGGTGCGCTCGTCGGTACCTTCCTGGGGATTCTCGTGTCGTACGGCTTTGTCGCACCGCTTGCCGGCCAGCTCGAGCAGAAGGTCGAAGAAGGGGGCAAGATCTACCAGGTCATCAAGGTGGTGCTGCTGGCGAGCATGAACGGCTATGCGCCGCAGGTTGCGATCGAGTTCGGTCGCAAGGTGCTGTACTCGACCGATCGCCCGGGCTTTGTCGAGCTCGAGCAGGAAATCAAGAACCGGAAGGGTTGAGCCCTATGCCTTCACCGGGTTCCGTCCCGCCTGAGTACTCACGCCGTCTTCAGGTTGGCGTGGTCTGGAGCGCGTGATGAGCGACGATACCCAGCAGCCAATCGTCGTCAAGCGCATCAAGAAGGGGGGTGGAGGCCACCATGGCGGTGCATGGAAGATCGCCTATGCGGATTTCGTGACCGCGATGATGGCTTTCTTCCTGCTGATGTGGTTGCTCGGTTCGACGGCCCAGGGAGATCTCGAGGGCATTGCCGATCACTTCCAGAACCCGCTCAAGCTGGCCATGGCCGGGGGCGAGGGTACGGGTGACAGCTCGAGCATCATCAAGGGCGGTGGCGAGGATCTGTCGCGCAAGGTCGGCCAGGTGCGGCGCGGAGACACGCCTAGCACGCGTGCGATCAACGTCGATGCCGCGCGTGCGCGCGTGAAGACGCCGGACGAGATGCGTGCCGAGGAGGCTCTCGAGGCGGCCAAGCGCCGTGAGCGTGCGCGGATGATCGATCTGAAGGGAAAGCTGGAGGCAATCATCGAGGCCAACCCATCGTTGCGCCAGTTCAAGGAACAGATCCTGCTCGACATCATTTCGGAAGGGCTCAGGATACAGCTCGTCGATGCGCAGAACCGTCCGATGTTCACGTCGGCCAGCGCCAATCTGCGTCCATATACCCGCGAGCTGCTGCGCGAGATTGCACGCGCCCTCAATGATGTCGACAACCGCATCAGCATGTCGGGGCATACCGACTCCGCGCAGTATGCGGGCGGGGAGCGCGGGTTCTCGAACTGGGAGCTGTCGGCCGATCGTGCCAATGCAGCGCGCCGAGAGCTGGTCGCCGGCGGGCTCGAGCCGGGCAAGCTGGTGCGCGTGCTCGGACTTGCCGACACTGCGCACCTGAACCCGGATGACCCCCTGGATCCGGCCAACCGTCGCATCAGCATCGTCGTCCTGAACAAGGCAGCGGAGGAGGCGATGCGGGCGCCTGGGCGGCAGATCGAGGTCGAGGGGGCGGGTGCGCCCGGTGCTCGCGAGCCGGATGGAGGGGACGCTGTCGTCAGTGATATCTTTGGCGCGCCGCTGCGTTGATGCACTAACCTAAAGTTAATCGAGCTGTAGCCGATACATCTTTCAAGGCAGCCGGCGCGGCGGCCTAAACCCAACCGGAAAGCGGAACAAGACATGTCCGAACTGCTCAAGAATATCGACGCCCGTACCCGGCTTGCGGGAACGAACAAGCTCGAGATCCTGCTTTTTACGCTGGGTGTCGACGCGCGAACGGGCCGAAGGGAGACCTTCGGTATCAATGTCTTCAAGGTCCGCGAGGTGATGCGCACGCCGCAGATCACGGCGGCGCCGGAGATGCCCGACGCCGTTAAAGGCATGGTCAGCCTGCGTGGCGCCCTGGTGCCGGTGGTCGATCTGGGGCGATATGGCGGCATCAGTGACGACAGTCCGCGCGAGATCATGATCGTCACCGAATACAACGGCCATACCCAGGGTTTTCTGGTGGAGGCCGTGGATACCATCCTCAGGCTGGACTGGTCGCAGATGCGAGTCCCCCCGGAGATGCTCACGGCCAGGCTCGGGGGGCTCGTGACGGCTGTGACCGAGCTCGCCGATGGCCGTCTGGTCATGTTGCTCGACGTCGAGAAGGTGTTGTCCGAAACCTCGAACTATGACGACGATATCGAGTTCCGTGACATCCGTCCCTTCCCCGGGGCCGAGAATCACGTCGTGTACTTCGCCGATGACTCCTCCGTGGCGCGTCGGCAGATCACCCAGACCCTGGACGCGATGGGGGTGCGGTACGTGGGCTCCGTGAATGGCCGCCAGGCTTGGGAAGAGCTGAACAAGGCCGCCATGCAGGCCGAGGCGACCGGGCGCAAGGTATCCGACCTCGTGAGCCTGATACTGACCGACGTCGAGATGCCGGAGCTCGACGGCTACATGTTGACGCGCCAGATCAAGGCCGATCGGCGTTTCGCCGGCATTCCGGTGCTCATGCATTCGTCGCTGTCGGGGATGTCGAACCAGCAGCTCGGGCATTCCGTGGGGGTCGACGAGTACGTGCCGAAGTTCGAGCCAGTGAAGCTGGCCGAGACGCTGGTGCGTCTCATGCGGGCGGCGGACAAGGATCAGGCGGATTGAGGAGGCAACATGCGAGAGCTGCAGAACGAAGAGAACGCGCTGTTCGATACCGTCGAGAAGCGCACCAGCCTGGCGGGCTCGAACCGGATGGAGATCCTCCTGTTCTCGCTGGGCACCAATGAGCACTTCGGCATCAACGTGTTCAAGGTGCGCGAGGTTTCCCAGACGCCCTTCATCACGCGTACCCCCAACATGCCGGCCGGCGTCGAGGGCCTGATTTCGCTGCGCGGTAACGTGATTCCCGTGCTTTCCCTGGGGCGCATACTGGATCTCACCAAGCCCGGTGCCCCGCTGGGCGGGGCGATGATGGTGACCGAGTACAGCAAGCGCACGCTCGGGTTCCTGGTCGATTCGGTGGACCGCATCGTGCGGGTCGACTGGGAGAAGGTGCGGGCGCCGGAGAACGTATCGTCGTCCTCCCAGACCTTCATCACTGCGATTACCGAGCTTCCCGACGGTCGCCTGGTGTCGATCCTCGATGTCGAGACCATCCTCGCCAACACCTTTGGCGATGCGGTGGTCGGAAACATCGCGCCGATCAGCCATGGCCACGAATGCAGCGTCTTCTTCGTCGATGACTCCAGCGTGGCCCGGCGCAAGATCACCGAGGTCCTGGACAAGCTCGGTGTGCGGCACAAGCACGCGCAGAACGGCCTCGAGGCCTGGAACCGGCTGCAGGGCATCGCAACGCATGCGGACCAGGTTGGACGCCAGGTGATCGATGAGATCGACCTGATCCTGGTGGACGCAGAGATGCCGGAGATGGATGGCTACGTACTTACGCGCAACATCAAGGCGGACCACAGATTCAATGGCATTCCCGTCGTGATGCACTCGTCGCTGTCTTCGGACGCCAATCGCGCGATGGGCAAACGCGTCGGGGTCGACGCCTACGTGGCAAAATTCGACGCCGACGTGCTGGCCGAGACGATTCGGCCCATGTTGAATCGTGGCCGTCGCTGAACTAGAACGGCGCAGGCATAGAACCCCGGAGAACACAGAACATGGCCGACCCTAAAACCAAATTCCTTGTTGTCGACGACTTCTCGACGATGCGGCGCATTGTCCGCAATCTCCTCAAGGAGCTTGGATTCGCCAACGTCGACGAGGCAGAGGACGGTGCGGTTGCGCTGCAGAAGCTCAACAGCGGCTCTTTCGATTTCGTCGTGACAGACTGGAACATGCCCAACATGGACGGGCTGACTCTGCTCCAGACCATCCGGCGCACGCCGCACCTCAAGCACCTTCCCGTGCTGATGGTCACGGCCGAAGCCAAGAAGGAGAACATCATCGCCGCGGCCCAGGCCGGCGCGAGCGGGTATGTCGTCAAGCCCTTCACGGCGGTGACCCTGGCCGAGAAGCTGGAGAAAATCTTCGAGAAGATGGGCCAGAACTCGGCGTGAGCGCCGCCTTCGGTTGGGAACGGAGCAAGACAGATGAGCAAGAAGTCGAAGATCGATGAGGCCGGTGATTCCGACGAGCTGCAGGCGCTGTTCGACAGCATTGCGGCTGAGCCGGTGGGGCGAACTCGAAGCCCGTCGGTAGCGCGGCCCGTCGAGACCAGTCCGCTTGGTGCGAGTGCCGATACCGGTGACAGTGACGAACTGCAGGCCTTGTTCGACGCCGTGGCCTCGCAGGCGGAGCACACCGCCGAGCCGGCTGCGTCCCAAGCGGCCGCCCCGGCAGCGGCTGCCAGCACCACGCAAGCCCCGGTCGCGGAACAGGTCGAACCTGCCGTGGTGTTCACCCGCCTGGGGCAGCTGACTCGGCAGGTTCACGACACCTTGCGTGAGTTGGGGCTTGAGACCACGCTGCAAGAGGCGGCAGAAGCCATCCCTGACGTACGTCAGCGACTGGCCTACATCGCCCAGATGACCGAGCAGTCTGCCAGCCGCGTTCTGAATGCGACCGATGTTGCTGCGCCGATCCAGTCCGCGCTTGCCAGCGGTGCCAATGCCTTGGGCGCGCGCTGGGATCGACTTTATGCCGGTGAGTTGTCGCCCGGCGAGTTCCGTGACTTGAGCGGTGACACGCGACGTTTCATCGCCGAGGTCGCGGCAGGCTCGCGTTCGACCAGCAAGCAGTTGCACGAAATCATGATGGCGCAGGACTTTCAGGATCTGACTGGACAGGTGATCAAGCGCGTGCTGGAACTGGCGCAAATGCTCGAGAGCCAGCTCGTACAGGTCTTGATCGAAGCCACGCCACCGCAGGTCCGGGCCGAATGCAAGGCGAGCCTGCTCAACGGGCCGGTGATCGATGGGGTTGCGGGGGCGGACGTGCTGCATAACCAGTCCGAGGTGGACGACCTTCTCGAGAGCCTCGGGTTCTAAAGCGGACGGCCGGCTTTTATGGGCACAGGGTCCGGGTCAATGAAGAGCATAGGTGAGCCATGAGTGATTTCGCCGGAATGGAAGAGCTGCTGCAGGATTTTCTCGTCGAGGCCGAGGATCTGCTGTCCGGCGTGGACAACAAGCTGGTCGATCTGGAGCGGGCGCCGGACGATGTCGGCCTGCTCAACGAGATTTTCCGCGGTTTCCACACGATCAAGGGGGGGGCGGGTTTCCTCAACGCGGGCGAGCTCGTCACGCTGTGCCATCTGACCGAGAGCCTCTTCGACAGGTTGCGCAATGGCGAGCTGAAGGTGACGCCGGAACGCATGGACGTCATCCTTGCCGCGACGGCGTCGGTCCGCCAGATGTTCGGCGATCTCGAACGTGGCACCCAGCCGGCGCCGGCCGCCCCCGCGTTGATCGCGAAGCTGCGGGCTGCGGTTGACGGAGAGGACGGGGCCGAGGTGCCTGCGGCTGAGCCTGGACCTGCTGCTGCGGTGAAGGTGCCGCGGCAGGGAGAGCCTGATTGGGACGTTCTGTACGAGACCGTGACCGGCAAGGCGGTCGTGCCTGCCACCAAGGCGCCTGCACCGGTAGCTGTGGAGACCGGCCCGGCCACGGTACGCACGGAGTCCGAGGACCCTGTCGTAAAGGCCGCGCTCGGGCGGCGTGCAACCGATGTGCCGGGGGCCAGTGGGCCGACGGGCAGGCGGGAAACGGAGCGGCAGCGCGACAACTCCATCCGCGTCGATACCGCGCGCCTCGACCAGGTGCTCAACCTGTCGGGGGAGATCGGCCTCACCAAGAACCGGCTCAATGCCTTGCGCAGCGACATCCTCAGCGGCCGTAACGACACCGAGACCCTGCATGCGCTTGACCTGGCCGTGAGCCAGCTGGACCTGCTGGTGTCGGATCTGCAGAACGCGGTCATGAAGACCCGCATGCAGCCGATTGGCCGCCTGTTCCAGAAGTATCCGCGCATTGCGCGCGATCTGGCGCGTAACCTGGGCAAGGACGTCGAGCTGGTTCTGGTCGGCGAGGAGACGGAGATCGACAAGACGATGATCGAGGATCTCTCGGATCCGATCATCCACCTCGTTCGCAATGCAGTCGATCACGGTATCGAGGATGCGGAAGGGCGGGGGGCCGCCGGCAAGCCGCAGAAGTCCCTGGTCCGCCTCGAGGCACGCCAGGAAGGCGATCACATCGTCATCATGGTGGCAGATGATGGGCGCGGCATGGACGCCGAGCGACTGCGGGCCAAGGCCCTCCAGCGCGGCCTCATCACCGATGAGGAGGCGAGCACCATGGATGATCGCCAGAGCTACAACCTCATCTTCCTGCCTGGCTTTTCGATGGCCGACAAGGTGTCGGACGTTTCTGGGCGCGGCGTCGGCATGGATGTCGTGCGCACCAACATCCAGAAGCTGAACGGCACGATCGAGATCAAGTCCGAGCTTGGCAAGGGCACCACGCTCATCATCAACCTGCCGCTCACGCTGGCGATCCTGCCGGTGTTGCTGGTGCGGCTGGCCGATCAGCCTTTCGCGGTGCCACTGTCAATGGTGCGGGAGATCCTGCCGATCGTGCCCGACGCCATTCAGGATGTTGGTGGGCGTGCGACCATGGTTGTACGCGGGGAGGTTCTGCCGATCGTGCCGCTGTCGATGCTGTTGGGCTGGCCGCGCGAGCGCATACCTCAGTACGGGGTGTTGATGCAGGCTGCCGAGTGGTCCTTCATCCTTGCGGTCGACAGCTTTGCCGGGCGCGAGGATGCTGTGATCAAGTCGCTCGACGACTTCCGGCCCAAGGGTGTGGCCGGCGTCACGACGCTGTCCAACGGCCAGATCGTGCTGATCCTGGACATGAAGGAGTTGCTCGATGCGGCGGGTGACCGCCGGGGCATTTCGCGCAATGCGCTGATCGCCGACGTCGTCCCTGCGCTGACTTGAGCACGACGGGGCGCGCTTTGCAGCCGCCCCGCGCTAAGGCCTTTGAGCCTGTCAGGCGGTCAGTTCGAGCAGCGCTGCAAAAGCCTGCTCGAACTGCGCCAAGCCTTCCTGCTGCAGGCGCTCTCCGGCGGCCTCGAGGTCGATGCCGGCGGCCGCCAGGGCCGCGAATTGCGCCTGAGCCTGGTCGAGTTCGAGTTCGAGGGAGGCCGCTGCCTTGCCATGGTCGCGCAGGGCGTCGAGCGTTGCATCAGGGAGCGTATTGACCGTCTCTGCACCGATCAGGGGTTCGACGTACAGCAGGTCGCTGTAGGCCGGGTTCTTCGTGCCTGTGCTCGCCCACAACATGTACTGCGGACGCGCACCGGCAGCACGCAGGTTCGCGAAACCCTCGCCGTGAAAGCGTGCGCGGTAGCGCTGGTAGGCGAGGCGGGCAAGTGCGACCGCGGTGCGTCCCGGACGGGCCGGGGTGTCCGCCGCAAGCGCTTCGAGCTGCTTGTCCACCAGCGTATCGACGCGCGACAGGAACAGGCTTGCGACCGACATGACCGACCGCAGGTCGCCCCCTTGAGCACGCAGGCGCTCGAGTCCGCGGACGTATGCCTGGGCGACCGCATCGACATGGGTGAGCGAGAACATGAGGGTCACGTTCACGCTGATGCCGGCCGCAACCAGCTCCTCGATTGCCACCAACCCGGCGCGGGTGGCTGGGACCTTGATCAACAGGTTTGGCCGGTTGACCGCAGTCTTCAGGCGCAGGCCGGCTGCCAGTGTCCCTGCCGCATCGTGTGCGAGTGCAGGCGACACCTCCAGGCTCACGTAGCCGGCCTCGCCGCCGCTGTCCCGGAAAAGGGGGGCAAGGAGATCGCAGGCACGCTGGACATCGGGAATCACGAGCCCCTCGTAGCGCGCTTCGGCGCTCATCGGCTGCTGCTTGAGCCTGGCCAGGTCGTCCTCGTAATACCGTCCCCCGGAAATCGCCTTGTGGAAAATAGCCGGATTCGTGGTGATGCCAGTGACGCCATCCTCGTTGATGAAGCGGGCAAGGTGGCCGTCGTTGAGCAGCGTGCGGGAGAGATTGTCGAGCCAGATCTGCTGGCCGAACTGACGTACCTGGAGCAGCGGATTCATCGATCTACCTGGGTGGGATGGGATTGGAGCAAGGGCCGGATTCGTGCTGCGGGCAGAGACGGCGCACGGCAGCCGGCTTAGTGAAGCGGCATTGTGCCTCGAAACGGCCGCTCGGTGGAGCCACATGGCTGCACCGAGCGCTTCAGCTTGTTGCAAGTTCCAGGGGCCAGCCCAGACCGCGCATGACGCTGTGGAAGTCATCCGCCGGCGGCGCCATGATCTCCAGCGCAGTGTCCAGCACCGGGTGGCGCAGTGCCAGGCGTGTGCACGCCAGCAGCAGGCGATGGCTGTCGAACAGTTCGGCGAACAGCCGGTTGTGCCTGCCCTTGCCATAGGTGGCGTCACCGATGATCGGATGCGAGATGTGTTTGAGGTGACGGCGGATCTGATGACGGCGTCCGGTTTCGGGCGCGAGCTCCAGCAGCGCGTAGCGGCTGCTTGCATAGCGGTCGACCCGATGGGGCAGTTCGGCACAGGCCAGGCGCCTGAAGCGCGTGCGCGCATCGAGCGCAGTGCTAGTCACCTCGTCGCGCTCGAGGTCTTCGGGGTGCCCATCGCGGTTACCTGCGCCCACGCCGCGATCGCGCTCGATGGCGTCTAGCCGGCGTGCCAGCGGGTGGTCGATCAGGCCTGCCTGTGCTGGATGGCCACGGACGATGGCGAGGTAGCGTTTGTCGACCGTGCGGGTCTCGAACTGTGCGCCCAGCCGAGCGGCCACAGTGCGGTCGAGGGCGAACAGCAGCACACCGGATGTGCCACGGTCGAGGCGATGCGCCGGGTAGACACGCTGGCCGATCTGGTCCCTCAGGAGCTGAACGGCGAAGCGCGCCTCCTGGGCGGCAATCGGGCTTCTGTGCACGAGCAGTCCCGAGGGTTTGTCGATGGCGATGAGCCATTCGTCGCGGTAGAGCACCTGGAGCATGGTCGGGGCGCCTGGTCAGGGGGCGTAAAGCAAGAAAGCGACCCGGTGGGGTCGCTTTCGGTGAGGCAGGCCCGGTTGCAACCGGGCGGCTGGGGATCAGGCGAAGTTCTTCGCGGCGAATTCCCAGTTGGCCAGCTTGTCGAGGAAGGTGGCAACGAAGTCCGGGCGGCGGTTGCGGTAGTCGATGTAGTAGGCATGCTCCCATACGTCGATACAGAGCAGGGCGGTGTCGCCGGTCGTCAGCGGGGTGCCGGCGGCGCCCATGTTGACGATGTCCACCGAACCGTCGGCCTTCTTGACCAGCCAGGTCCAGCCAGAGCCGAAGTTGCCGACTGCCGAGGCCTGGAAGGCCTTCTTGAAGTCTTCGAACGAGCCCCACTTGGCCTTGATGGCGTCAGCCAGCGCGCCGGTGGGCTCGCCGCCGCCGTTGGGCGCCATGCTGTTCCAGAAGAAGGTGTGGTTCCAGACCTGGGCCGAGTTGTTGTAGATGCCGCCGGCCGGCGCCTTCTTGACGATGGCCTCGAGGTCGAGGTTCTCGTACTCGGTGCCCTTGATCAGGTTGTTCAGGTTGGTGACGTAGGCCTGGTGGTGCTTGCCGTAGTGGAACTCCAGCGTTTCCGCGGAGATGTGCGGAGCGAGGGCATCCTTGGCGTAAGGCAGGGCGGGCAGAGTGTGTTCCATGGAGTTTCTCCTGTATTCGATTTGTCCGTCGGCGGCATTAAACCAGGACCATTTTAGTCTGGTTTGCTGCGTGCTGACAATGCTGGGCCCAGAATGTTAAGCCTATCCGCGGGTTTGCGGAACAGGTCGTGTCGGGGGCCGCAGGGTCGGCCAAGCGGGTGAGGCTGGCTGATGGATGGCTGCGAGCACCTGTTTCGACCTCAATCAGTCGTCCTGGTGCCCGGTGACGCGGGTGGCGAGGCTGCCGTGGGCAAGTTGCACGCTTACGGTCGCGCCGTCGGGCACTTCGGCAGCATGACGGAGGACGCGGCCCTGCGTGTCGCGTGCGATCGCGTAGCCGCGCTCGAGCACGGCTTCAGGGGCCAGGTGCTGCAGGCTTGCCGCGAGGGCTTCGGTGCGCTGGCGCTGATGGGTCAAAAGGTGCTGCAGGCTGCGCCGCAATCGGTGCGCGAGTGCGTCCATTGTGCGCTGGTCCTGCGCCAGCCGTGGTACCGCTGCGCGCAGGCGCGCCCCCACATGCGCTGCATGCAAGCGGTCGAACGCCAGGCGTCGCCTCATGGCGTCGCTCAGGCGCTGGCCCAGGCCCTGCAGGCTTTTGGCCTCGTCGGCCATGCGCGCGCGTGGGTGCTTGAGCTGCAAGGCGGCACGGTCGAGGCGCTGGCCGAGCGCTTCAAGTCGCCGAATCATGGCGCGCTGCAGCTGGACATCGAGTCCGGGCAGGGTCGAACGCATTGCATGCCACCCTTCGGTGACGAGTTCGGCGGCGCCGGTCGGAGTCGGGGCACGCAGGTCGGCTGCGAAGTCGGCGATGGTCACATCGGTTTCGTGGCCGACCCCGCACACCACCGGCAGGCGACTGGCCCGCAGGGCGCGCGCGAGCGTCTCGTCGTTGAACGCCCATAGATCCTCGATACTGCCGCCGCCGCGCACCAGCAGCACGACGTCGATCGACTCCTGCGCAGCATGCGCGGCGGCAGCGTCGAGTGCCGCGAGCAGGCCGGGGCCGGCATCCGGCCCCTGGACGGGGGTCGGGAAGACAATGATCGGTACATGGGGGGCTCGCCGTCGCAAGGTGATGATCACGTCGCGCAGGGCGGCGGCCTGGGCCGATGTGACCACCCCGATTGCCCGCGGCAGACGAGGCAGGGGGCGCCGCCCGGCGGCGTCGAAGAGGCCCTCCGCGGCGAGCTTCTCCTTGAGACGGTTGAAGGCCTCGAACAGGCTGCCGATGCCGGCGGGGCGCAGGCTCTCGATGTTGAGCTGGTAGTCGCCGCGGGCTTCGTAGAGCGTGACCAGCGCGCGGGCTTCCACACGCATGCCGTTCTGCGGCCGGAAGGCTAGCAGCTGGGCCTTGTTGCGCCACATTGCGCAGCGCACCTGGGCATTCGCGTCCTTCAGGGTGAAATAGAGGTGGCCCGATGCAGCGCGGGTCAGGTTGGAGATTTCTCCGCCAACCCATAATAGAGGTAGCGCGGTTTCCAGTGCCTCGCGAGCGAGGCGGTTGAGGGCGCTCACGCTCAGCACAGCAGTGCTCGTCTGCTCGATTCCAGTGGGCCGTGAAACCGGCGTTTCGTAGGGGAAAGTCATGGAGGGATTCTAGCGGAATCCACAGTCTTCAGGCCTTGTCAAGACTCATGTTGCAAGTGCTTGACGGGAAAGGGGTTTGTTGTTAAGTATCTGATTTTATTGTGTTTAATATGTTGCACAATTTTGCATCGGAGTGAAGGAATGCCTGTAGCGGTAGGCTTTTCGGCCCGCTTTCACGAAATGTCCACAAACTTATCCACAGCTTTTGTGGATTCATTGGGGTGGTCTGTGAAATGCCGGCTGCTTGCTGCACGCGGGCGTCGGCGCTAGAGTTCCGCCTTTGCCCGCAAGAGGTTGCTCCGCGTGTTCGCAATCATTCAGGCCGTAGGCTGGCCCATCTGGCCCCTGATCCTCGCTTCGGTGATTGCGGTCGCGCTGATCATCGAGCGTTCCATCACCTTGCGTCGCGCTCGCGTCGTGCCTGCCGGCCTGCTCGACAACGTGCTCAATGATCTGCAGCAGGACGGCGCGTCTGCTGCGATGATCGAGCGTGTTGCGCTCCATTCGCCATTGGGACGAGTGCTGGCTGCAGGCTTGCGCAACGTCAATAGTCCGCGCGAGATGATGAAGGAATCGATCGAGGAGACCGGCCGTGCGGTTGTGCACGAACTCGAGCGCTTCCTGACCACCCTCGGCACCATTGCCGCCATCAGCCCGCTGATGGGGCTGCTCGGTACCATCATCGGCATGATCGACATCTTCGCTTCGCAGGGCGTCAGCGGGGCCAATCCAGCGCAGCTCGCCCAGGGCATCTCGATTGCGCTGTACACGACCGGCCTCGGACTGATCATCGCGATCCCGGCGATGATCTTCTGGCGGCATTTCCGTGCGCTCATCGACAGTTTCGTGATCGACATGGAGCAGCAGGCGATCAAGCTTGTCGAGGTGGCACATGGCGAGCGGCGGGCCTGACGGAGTGCCGGCATGAACTTCCGCCGTGGCAGCCGCAACGAGGAGCCGGAGATCAACATGATTCCGCTCATCGATGTCGTCCTGGTGATCATCATCTTCCTGATGCTGACGACGACCTTCTCGAAGGTGTCGGGGCTCGAGGTCAACCTGCCCACCGCCGAGTCGGAGGGCAGTGAGGTCGTCGCACGCGAGATCATCGTCGCAGTAACGGCAACGGGGGAGATCGTCGTCAACCGCCTGCCGGTCGCCGACCGCAGCATCGAGGCGATTGCCGCCGCCCTTGGCAAGGCCGTGCCTGGAGAGCCTGGCGATCCGCCCGTGGTGGTCATCAATGCCGACGCGAAGGCGACCCACCAGAGTGTGGTGGATGTCATGCAGGCAGCCCAGCGCGCCGGGCTGCCGCACATCACCTTCGCCACCCAGGCGCCCGCGCAGTGAGCGCGTGAGCATGGCCGCGCGCGCGCCAGACTTCTGGCGGGGCCGCGGTCCCGTCGCGTGCGCGTTGCGGCCGCTGTCGGCGCTGTTCGGTGCGCTCGCGCGTCGGCGGCGCGCGCGCGTGCGCGCTCAGCGCCTGCCGGTGCCGGTGGTCATCGTTGGCAACATCGCAGTGGGCGGCAGTGGCAAGACGCCGGTCGTGGCCTGGCTGGTCGAGGTATTGCGCGCGGCCGGCTGGCAGCCGGGGATCGTGAGTCGCGGCCACGGCGGTAGCGTGCAGGGCGTCGCGGCAGTGCCGGCCGATGGTGACCCGGCGACGTTCGGCGACGAACCGGTTCTGCTGGCTCGGATCACCGGGTGTCCATTGGTGGTGGGACGGGACCGGGTGGCGGCCGCGGCGGAGCTGTTGCGGAACACGCCCGCTTGCGACGTGATCGTCGCTGACGACGGTCTGCAGCACTACCGCCTGGGGCGGGACATCGAGATCGCGGTCGTCGATGAGGCCACGCTGGGCAACCGCTGGCTGCTGCCCGCGGGGCCGTTGCGAGAGCCCCTTGCCCGTCTGGCCGAGGTCGATCTCGTGATCGCGCATGGCGAGTTGTCGGCGAGCACGCGCGCGGCGGCACATGGTGTTCCGGTCCATGCCATGCGGCTGGAAGGCACTGTACTGCAGGCGGTGAATGAGCCACAGCGCACGCGTACCCTGGCTGAGCTGAGCGGGCAGAGGGTGCATGCAGTGGCGGGTATTGGTCGCCCGCAGCGCTTTTTCGATCAATTGGCCGAAGCGGGGCTGGAGGTGATTGAACACCCCTTTGCCGACCATCATGCCTTTGTCGCTGAAGACCTTGCGTTCGGCGATGCAAGGCCGATCCTGATGACGGCCAAGGATGCGGTAAAATGCCGGGCTTTCGCGCCTGCCGACAGCTGGGAGCTACCGGTGAAGGCGCAGATCGGCGTCGATGCCGCCACACGCATCCTGGAGAAACTCGAAGATGGACCCACGACTGCTTGAGATCCTCGTCTGCCCGTTGTGCAAGGGGCCGCTCGACTTCCTGGCCGACAAGCAGGAATTGGTGTGCAAGGCCGATCGCCTGGCCTACCCCATACGTGACGGTATTCCGGTCATGCTGGATGAGGAAGCACGCGCGATGAGCGCCGAAGAGGTCGACGCTTTGCGCGACCCCCGCCGCTGCTGAGCCGGACGGGCGCCATGACAGCGTTTCGGATCGTGGTTCCGGCGCGTTATGCGTCGACACGACTGCCGGCCAAGCCTTTGGCCGACATCTGTGGCAAGCCCATGATCGTGCGTGTGCTCGAGCGTGTGCGCGCAGCGGGGGCTGCCGAGGTTCTGGTGGCGACCGACCACGGCGGCGTTCGCGATGCCGTGAGTGCGGCGGGCGGTGTCGTGGTGATGACCCGTTCAGATCATCCGAGTGGTACCGATCGTCTCGCCGAGGTGGCTGAGCTGTGCGCGTGGGCCGACGAGGACATCATCGTCAATGTTCAGGGCGACGAGCCCTTGATCGACACTGCAGTCGTTGCTGCCGTTGCCGAAGCGCTCGCCCGGGATGCTGAATGCGCGATTGCGACGGCTGCCCACCCGCTCGCGGATGCGGCCGAGGTTTTCAATCCCAACGTGGTCAAGGTTGTCTGTGATGCCGCGGGGCGAGCGCTGTACTTCTCGCGCGCGCCGATCCCGTGGGCGCGCGATGCCTGGGCGGAGGCGCGCACCGGGTTGCCGGCCGGGCTGCCCATGCTGCGCCACGTTGGCCTCTATGCCTATCGCGTCGGCTTTTTGCGCCGTTATGCCAGCCTCGCGCCATCTCCGCTCGAGCACTGGGAGGCGCTGGAACAGTTGCGGGCGCTCTGGCATGGCTACCGTATCGGTGTGCTCGAACTCGACCATGCGCCTGCAGCAGGGGTGGACACCATGGAGGACCTCGAGCGCGTACGGGCAATTTATGCCAGTGGCGCTGTTTGACCGCCGCGACCTGCGTCGGTTAAGTTTCGGCCTGTTCATCAATCAATAATCAATCGGCCTCGTCCAGGGCCGTCAATTTCGGGAGGGTGTATGCGACTGATTCTTTTGGGGCCGCCGGGTGCCGGCAAGGGGACGCAAGCCAACTTCATCAAGGAGAAGTTCGGCATTCCGCAGATCTCCACCGGTGACATGCTGCGCGCAGCGGTCAAGGCGGGCACGCCGCTCGGCATCGAGGCCAAGAAGGTGATGGATGCCGGCGGCCTGGTTTCCGACGACATCATCATCGGCCTGGTGAAGGATCGCCTTTTGCAGGACGACTGCAAGGCCGGCTATATGTTCGACGGCTTCCCGCGCACCATCCCGCAGGCAGATGCAATGAAGGACGCCGGTGTGCCGATCGACTTCGTGCTCGAGATCGATGTGCCCGACAGCGAGATCGTCGAACGCATGAGCGGGCGCCGCGCCCACCTCGCCTCGGGCCGCACCTACCATGTCAAATACAACCCGCCCAAGGTCGAAGGCAAGGATGACGTGACCGGCGAGGATCTGGTGCAGCGCGACGATGACAAGGAAGAGACGGTGAAGAAGCGTCTTGATGTCTACCATGCGCAGACCAAGCCGCTCGTCGAGTACTACGGCAAGTGGGCCGCCTCCGGCGACGCCAATGCTCCCAAGGTGCGCAAGATCTCGGGTCTCGGCCCGGTCGAGGAGATTACCGCGAACGCTTTCGCAGCGCTCAAGTAATCTACTCTGGATCGTGGGCGGGCCGGTGTGTGTACTGGCCAGCTCTCTCGCGCGGCCGCGCCGGATTCGGTGGCGGCCGCGTTTGTTTTGATGCTGCGGCGAGATGCTTGCTTCGGCAAGGGATTTCGTCGGGAGGTCTGGCGCGATGACGCATTCGAACCTGCTCTATGCGCATTCGGGCGGCGTGACCGCCGTCATCAACGCGACCGCGGCGGCGGTGATCGAGGCCGCGCGCAGCTACGCACCACGCATCGGAAAGGTGCTGGCAGCGCATCGCGGTATTGGTGGCGTGCTCGCCGAGGATCTGATCGATACGGATGCGCTCGACGAGACCGCGCTCGAGCGCCTGGCCCGTACGCCGGGCGGCGCTTTCGGCTCATGCCGGTTCGACCTGCCGCGGGACGATGGCGGAGCAGTGATGGATCGCCTGTTCGCAGTGTTCGACGCCCACCGCATCGGCTACCTGCTCTACAACGGCGGGAACGGTTCGATGGACGCGGTGGCGCGCCTGCATGACGAAGCGTTGCGCCGTGGCTATCCTCTGCAGTGTGTTGGCGTTCCGAAGACGGTGGACAACGATATCGTCGGCACCGACTGCTGCCCGGGCTTCGGTTCTGCCGCCAAGTACCTCGCAACCTCGATGCTGGAAGCCGGGCTCGACATCGCATCGATGGTCGGACGCAAGGGTAGCGTCTTCGTACTCGAGGTGATGGGGCGCAACACGGGCTGGCTGGCCGCGGCTACCGCGCTTGCCGCTGACGGCGATCCCGAGCGCGCGCCACATGTGGTGCTGCTGCCGGAGGTGGGGTTCGATGAGGCGCGCTTCCTGCAACGTGTGCGCGAGACGACCGAGCGGCTCGGCTATTGCACGGTGACGGTGTCAGAGGGCATCCGTCGCGCTGACGGCAGTCTGCTCATGGAGAAGTCGCGCGACCCGCGTGGTTACGTCCAGCTCGGCGGCGCAGGGTCGGCAATCGCACGCCTGCTCCATGAGCAACTCGGTTACAAGCATCATTGGGCGATCCCGGACTACCTGCAGCGTGCGAGCGGGCACTGGCTGTCGGCGACCGATCGCGAGCAGGCGATGGCAGTCGGTCGGGCGGCAGTCGAGTATGCGCTTGCGGGCGGCGGTGGCCAGATGTCTGCCATCCGCCGCCTTCAGGATGCCCCTTACCGCTGGGATGTGGTCGCGGTGGACACGCGTCCGATCGCCAATCTCGAGCGTGCCCTGCCGTCTGCCTTCCTGAGCGCAGACGGACTCCACGTCACCCAGGCTGCTTGCGACTACATACGTCCGCTGATCGAGGGGGAGTTCACCCAGCCGGTGCGTGGCGGCCTGCCGGATTACCGGGCCTTCGAGCTACCCAGGCTGGCGCGTCTGCTGCCAGCCTGGGCTGGCTGAGCGCTTGGCTGCTCGGCGCCGTTTCCCCAGTCACTGTCCATAGGGTATCCACTTGTCTCGATCGATCAATCTGCTCATCGCTGGCCTGTTGTTCGTCGGTCTCAACACGTGGCTCGGTTCGGGACTCGGCGCCGCCGGCGCCGGGCTGGCCCTCGTGGCGACGATTGCCTGGTTGTGGATGAGCGAAGCGCTGCATGTCAGCGTCACCGCGCTGCTGGTGCCGCTGCTGGCAGCGGCGAGCGGTGTGCTTGCCTTCGACGAGGCCTTGTTGCAGTTCGCTGATCCGGTAATCTTCCTTTTTCTGGGTGGTTTCGCGCTTGCTGCGGGCCTGCAGCGCCAGGGACTGGATCGATGGATGGCGGGGCTGGTGATGCGGCGTGCCGGGGCGCACTTCGGTCGCGCCGTGCGCTGGATGTTCTGGCTCACTGCCTTCATGTCGATGTGGATCAGCAACACGGCCACGGCCGCGATGATGCTGCCGTTGGCGCTCGGATTGCTGTCGCCCCTGCCGGTCGAGCAGTACCGGCGCACCTGGATGTACGTGCTTCTTGGCGTCGCCTTCTCGGCCAACATCGGTGGCATCGGCACGCTGGTAGGTAGCCCGCCCAATGCGATCGCGGCCTCGAACGTGGGCCTGAGCTTCGCTGGCTGGCTCGCCTGGGGGTTGCCGCTGGTGCTCGTGCTGATGCCACTGATGGAGTTTGCGCTGCGTCGTACGCTGAAGCCCAGGCTCGACATCGTGCTGACTTCGCCGCCGCCGCCCGCAGCGTGGACCGGGCCGCAGAAGGCGATGCTTGGGGTGTTCGGGCTGACCGTCGCACTGTGGGTGTTTGGTGCGCCGCTGGGTGCAATGTTTGGTCTGGTACGCGGTTACGATGCGGCGGTCGCGATCCTCGCGCTTGTCCTTCTGCATGGGCTTGGGCTGGCCAGTTGGCGGGATGTCGAGCGCAGTACCGAGTGGGGCGTGCTGCTGCTGTTCGGGGGCGGGTTGACGCTGAGCAAGGCGCTGGCCGAGAGCGGCGCCGCCGCCTGGCTTGCCGCCCAACTCGGCGGTCCCCTGCAAAGCATGCCGGTGCTGCTTTGCCTGGGGCTGATGATCCTCTTCGCGCTCATCATCACCGAGGTCACCAGCAACACCGCCAGTGCGGCGCTGCTCATTCCGCTGTTCCTTGGTCTGGCGCCTCAGGTCGAAAGTGTGCCGCTTGCCGTACTGGTGGCGGTGGGCACGTCCTGCGCCTTCCTGCTGCCAGTGGCGACACCGCCCAACGCCATCGTGTTCGGTAGCGGCCACGTACCGCAGAAGGTGATGATCAAGGGCGGGCTGGGCGTGACACTGATCGTCTATCCCGCCCTGATCGTCGCTGCGGCGATCGGCTTGGTCCTCTACTGAGCGAAGCGCTCAGGCCTGCGGCTGGAGCACCGTCGCCGCCGCAGCGGGCTTGCGCTCCGGCATGTAGGCGGCAACCTGGCAGAGCACTGCGGCAACGTAGGGAATGCACTGCAGGCATAGGATGCCGACCCACAGTTGAGTCTCCAGGTTGTCTGCGCCGCGCTGCGCGACGAGGGTTGCCGCGCCGAGGAGCAGGGCGACGAGCATGCCGATCTCCTCGCGGATCGGATTGAAGAAGGCCAGTGCGCCGCCGCCGCGCCAGCCTTTGGGGGTGACGACGAACACGCCTTTCTTCTTGACCAGGCCGGCGAACACGCCGCGCGCGATCGCGTGCGCGAGGCCTACCGACAGGATCGAGGCACCGAGGATGTCCTTCCACGGGCAATCCATGGTGCGCCGGTAGAGGATGGGGCCGAGCGCCGCCTTGAAGGCCATGAAGCCGAGGATGGGCAGCGCGAGTGCGATCACCGGCAGGCCGAAGGCCTTCGGGAACAGCAGGATGCCCAGCGTCCACAGCAGGCTGCCGAACGCGAACACGAGTTGCAGGGCGTCGCCCAGCCACGCGAACCAGCCCGTGAGGAAGTGGTAGCGCTGAGCGAGGTTGAGGTTGCTGCGGCCGATCATCTGCGGCAGGTGGGCCTTGAGAATCTGCATTGCGCCGAAGGCCCAGCGGAAGCGCTGGCTCTTGATCGCTGCGAAGCCCGAGGGTGTCAGGCCACGGCCGAGGATATGGTCGACATAACGGGTGTCGTAGCCCTTCTCGATCAGGCGCAGACCGAGTTCGGTGTCCTCGCAGATGCACCATTCGGACCATCCGCCGACCTCTTCGAGCGCAAGGCGGCGCACCAGGGTCATGGTGCCGTGCTGGATCAGCGCGTTGCGCTCGTTGCGGTGGTGCATGCCGATGCGGAAGAAACCGTCGAACTCCCAGTTGCACATGCGCTTGAAGGGTTGGGTCTCCCAGTCGCGGTGGGCCTGAGGTGCTTGTACGACGGCGACGTCGGGCTGGTCGAAGTGGGGGATCAGGCAGGCCAGCCAGTCGGGCTCGACCACGTAGTCCGCGTCGACCACGCCCACCACCTCGGCGCGCGGATCGGTGACCTTGAGGCCGTAGTTCAGGGCGCCAGCCTTGAAGCCGGGCCAATTGGCAAGGTGGAAGAAGCGGAAGCGCGGGCCAAGTTCGGCGCAGCGGCGCTCGAGCGGCTTCCACAGCGCCTCGTCGCGGGTGTTGTTGTCGAGCACGAGGACTTCGAAGTTCTCGTAGTTCATCTTCGCCAGACTATCGATGGTGGCGATCACCATCTCCGGCGGCTCGTTGTAGCAGGCGAGGTGGATCGATACGAAGGGTTGCTGGTCGGGGGCGTGCGGCGGCAGCGGCATGAAGCGGCGCTGCCATTTCTTCTTGAACAGCACCTCGCCGAACTCGAAGCCGTGCGACAGCAGCACCGCTGCTGTCATGCAGGTCGCGCCGATGAGCAGCACCAGGCCGATGAGGTCGCGCTGGGTGAGGTAATAGTCTACCGGGACGTTGATGCCGATGATCAGCGTGGACACGCAGGCCTGGATCAGCGCAGCGAGGAAGAGGCGGCCGAACACGCTC
This sequence comes from Thauera sp. 28, assembly GCF_000310145.2. Classification (GTDB taxonomy): domain Bacteria; phylum Pseudomonadota; class Gammaproteobacteria; order Burkholderiales; family Rhodocyclaceae; genus Thauera; species Thauera mechernichensis. Next base: position 102,665 of record NZ_AMXA01000009.1, on the reverse strand, counting down.
CAGCCGGGCAGGAAGAAGGCTGCCAGCATCATCGGAATGAATGCCAGTGCAGCGGCGTTGCTTGCCTTTTGCGACCAGTAGGGATCCCGCTCGACGAGGCCTTCGAGCGCATACTTGAGCTCGCGATCGGCATTGAACATGCCCCAGTAAGGACCCGCCCAGCCTTCGACATCGACCTTCCAGGGTTGGTCGATGGCCTCCATCAGGAAGTAGTCGATGCGTGGGGTGCGCGGGTGGGCGAGAAATTCGCGCACGAAGCGAGCCTGGTTGTCGAGCGAGGGGACCGAGGCGCCGATGGTAGGGCCACGACTCGGCCAGCCGACCTCGCCGACGACGATCTTCTTGCGTGGGTGCGCCTTGGCGACTTCATCGTAGCGTTGGAAAGCATACTCGACCGCTTCCTCGACCGGCAGGCCTTCGTGATAAGGCAGCAAGTGCACGGTGATGTAGTCGACATGCTTGGCGAGCTCGGGGTAACGCAGCCACACGTGCCAGGGCTCGGCAGTGGATACCGGCTTGCGGATTGCCTTGCGTACCTGGTCGAGGTAGGTGATGAGCTCATCGACGCGCAAATCGCCGCGCAGGATGGCCTCGTTGCCGACCATCACGCGCTCGATGTGGCGCATGCTGCGGGCGGCGTCGATGAGGCCGTCGATCTCGCGAGCGTTCTTGTCCTTGTCGCCATCGAGCCAGGCACCGGCCGTGACCATCATGTCGCGCTCACCCGCCAGCGCCAGCAGGTCGGGCAGGTCATACACGCCGTAGGTGCGCAGGCCGTCCGACATGCGCCCGAGGAGGTCGAGGTCGGAGGCGACCTCCTGGCGGGCAGGGTAGCTGCCGCGGAGCGGGCTTTGGTCACGCTGGAAGCCGTTGTAGGCGAAGCCCTTGATACTCTGGTTGGTGCCGATGAACTCGACCCCACGGTTGAACTGCTGCCAGATCCAGTACTGAGCGAAGGCGACCATGGCGGCGATCGCGATGGCGACGGCCAGGCGGACTGCGAACGAAGCGGCGTGTTTCATATTCTTGTCTGGAGCCTTGCTGTGATCGTGCGGCGTGGTGGCCTTGCCCTCGTCTGCGTCGCGTGGTCGCGCCACGTGCAAATGTCGCTTGTGCCGTTGCTGTGACACAATCGCGAACATCGGGCGCGTCCCTTCGGACGGTGAGCCGGGCGCATTTTATGCGCCATTTCAGTCCCTTACGAGCGACGCACGATGCGAATTTGCAACAGCAGGTTTGTGCCGCGCTGCGGCCATGATTTTTAAGGATAAGCCCGGATTGAAGCCATTAGATTTCGACAAACATGCACTTCGGCAGGTCTTGCTCGTGGCCTGTGCAGTTGCCGGGGCAGCGCTCTGGCTGCGACACGGCGTGTTGGAGGCGGGGCTGTTGCCGCGCGACTGCACCAGTGGCGGTGAGCCGCTGTTGTGCCTGCTCAAGGACGCGCTGGTACAGGGCTTCATGCACCAGCGCGTCGGTTGGTTGAGCCTGGCGGCGGGGAGTGCGGCCTTCGTGCTGGGGTGCCGTCGCCTTGCCTGGCTGGGATGGGTCAGTGGCCTGTTGGGACTGGTGTTCTACAGTTATGATCCGGCTGCTGTTGGCACCCTGCTATCCCTGTTGGTGCTCGTGGCTGCGCAGCGCCAGCACCGGCACGGCGAGCGCAAGGCCGCATGACAGCCAGGCGATGGCCTGCGGGTTTGCGGGCTCGCTCAGCCAGCGTGCAATTACGCCAATAACGATGACGGCTGCGCAGGTGCGCTCTGCGATGGTGATGCGGCTGCGCCACCAGCCGATCACGCCGAATACCAGAGCAGGCGCAAGATAGAGCCAGGTGGGGAAGTCGCGATAGCGAGGATCCACCCACAGCAGCAGCGCTGCAACTGCCGCGGCGAACAGGAACAGGCCGCGCAGCAAGCCGACCGACGGCGCCTTGGAGCGCATGCGCTCGGCCCGCCACAAGCTGCGGGCGGCGCTCGCGGTATCGGGTATCGGCTCACCATGCCAGCGCGCCAGTACCAGCGGCAGCAGGCCTGCAAGTGCAGCGATGCCACCGAGCACACTCCATTCGAGCGCGTCGCGGTAGGCGAGATGAGCGTGCTCCCAGTGCAGTACCGAGATCACGCCGCCGACTGCGCCGCAGGCCGTCAGAGCGCTGACGCGAAGGCAGCGCGTCCTGCGTCCGGTGGCTGCGAGCAGGCAGGCGATCAGGCCTCCGAGCAGGGCACCGCCGATGGGGCCGAACAGGCTTTCGCGCTCGGCGACAGCGCCCGCAAGTGCGAACTTGGGGTGCAGGCTGCCCGCTTCGAGCAGGCCCCAATGGCCGCCGACCGTGCCTTCCAGACGGCGTTTCCAGGGTTGGTCGATGGCCTCGATGATGTTGTAGTCCCACCCCTCCTGCTGCGCCTGGTGTACGAACTCGCGGATATAGCGCGCCTGATTGACCAGGGATGGGCGGGATTGCTCTCTTTGGCGTCCCGCACTCGGCCAACCGGTCTCCCCGATCAGCACTGGCTTGGTGCCGAAATGGATGCCGACCTGGCGGCGAATGTCGGCCACGTGAGTGAGGGCGTGGTCGATATCGACCGGCTCATCCTCCCAGAACGGAAGAATGTGTACGGTGACGAAATCGACCTCCGCTGCGAGTTCATCGTGGCGAGTCCAGAATTCCCAGACGTCGGCGTACGTGACCGGTACCTGCGTGCGAGCCTTCGCGTCGCGGATCAAGGCCTGCATCTCGGCTGGTGTGCGCTCACGGCGCAGCAATACTTCGTTACCGACAATCAGCGCTCGCACGACGTCCGCATTGTCGTTTGCGAGCGTGATCGCGCGCTCGAGTTCCGCTGCGTTCGCGCTCACGTCGTAGCCGATCCAGGCGCCCAGCAGCACCTGCAGACCGAGTGGGCGGGCGAGTTCGGGTACGTGCTCGAGGCCTTGGCTGACCGAGTAGAGGCGCACGCAGCGGGTGATCTCTGCGAGGGCGGCAAGATCGGCTGCGATCTGCTCGCGCTCGATGCGGGTGTCGGGGTCGAGCGGAGTCTGTCCGGGACGGTGGTAGGGGGCGTAGGAGACACACTTGAGCTTCTCGCCAGCCCCGAGGTGCAGGTCGTGCATGGAAACCGGGCGCATCTGCGCGAGCAGGCCGGCAAACAACAGGATGAGCAGGGCGACGCTGGCGGCCAGCAGGGCCGACCAGAGCAGGTTACGGTGCGTGAGTGGGGTGAGCATGAGTCGGGTGAGTGAGCGAGTGGGGTCTTCTTTTTTGGCTTCATGATAGGCCACTTGCGCACCCGAGTTCGAGGCGGCGGACCCGCAGGGCAAAAAAAAGCCACGCTCGTGGGCGTGGCTTTGCTGCAGTCGAGTGCCTGGGGCATGGCCCCAGGATCGGGCTCAGTCCGCGTAGTCGCTCATCGGCACGCAGGCGCAGAACAGGTTGCGGTCGCCATAGACGTCATCGATGCGGTTGACGCTCGGCCAGAACTTGTTCTCCGCGACCCAGGCCAGGGGGAACACCGCCTGTTCGCGCGAGTACGGGCGGGGCCACTCGCCGATGAAGTCGGCCTGGGTGTGGGGGGCGTTCCTCAGCGGGTTGTCCTCGGCCGGCCAGACGCCGGCCTCGACCTGGCGGATCTCGTCGCGGATCGCGATCATCGCGGCTGCGAAGCGCTCGAGTTCATCGAGGCCTTCGGACTCGGTAGGCTCGACCATGATCGTACCCGGCACCGGGAAGGACATGGTCGGCGCGTGGAAGCCGTAGTCCATCAGGCGCTTGGCGATGTCGACCTCGGAGATGCCGGTCGCGGCCTTGATCGGCCGGATGTCGAGGATGCATTCATGCGCGACGCGGCCCTGGCTGCCGGTGTAGAGCACCGGGTAGTGGTCCTTGAGGCGCTCGGCGAGGTAGTTGGCGTTGAGGATCGCTACCTCGGTCGCGCGCTTGAGGCCCTCTCCGCCCATCATCGTGATGTACATCCACGAGATCGGCAGGATGCTGGCGGAGCCGAATGGCGCGGCCGAGACTGCGCCCTGGCCCAGGTTGGGACGGTCAGCGCCGCCCGTGGGCTGCACCACGTGGTCGGCCATGAAGGGCGCGAGGTGTGCGGCGAGGCCGATCGGCCCCATGCCCGGACCGCCGCCGCCGTGCGGGATGCAGAAGGTCTTGTGCAGGTTCATGTGCGACACGTCGGCACCGATCGTTGCCGGGGAGGTAAGGCCGACCTGGGCGTTGAGGTTGGCGCCGTCCATGTACACCTGGCCACCATGGGCATGGACGATGGCGCAGATCTCGCGGATCGATTCCTCGAACACGCCGTGCGTGGACGGGTAGGTGATCATCAGCGCTGCCAGCTGGGCAGCGTGCTTTTCGGCCTTGGCCTCGAGGTCGGCGACGTCCACGTTGCCGTTGTCGTCGCATTCGACCACCACCACCTGCATGCCGCACATCTGCGCGGTGGCCGGGTTGGTGCCGTGGGCAGACTTGGGAATCAGGCACACGTTGCGATGCGCCTCGCCGCGGCTGGCGTGATAGCGCGCGATCGCCACCAAGCCGGCGTACTCGCCCTGCGCGCCCGAGTTGGGCTGCATGCAGATCGCCGGGAAGCCGGTGACGGCACGCAGGTAGTCGGCCAAGCCCTCGATCATCTCGAGGTAGCCGGTAGCCTGTTCGCGGGGTGCGAACGGGTGCAGGTTGGCGAATGCCGGCCAGGTCACCGGGATCATCTCGCTGGTGGCGTTGAGCTTCATCGTGCACGAGCCGAGCGAGATCATCGAGTGATCGAGCGCAAGGTCGCGGTTCTGCAGCTTCTTGAGGTAGCGCAGCATCTCGTGCTCGGTGTGGTGCGTGTTGAATACCGGATGCGCCAGGATGGGGTCGGTGCGCAGCACCTCGGCGGGCAGGTTGCCGCCGCTCTGGGCGAGACGGGCGTCGAGCGCCGCGAGGTCGGCGTGGAGGCCGAAGCACTCGAGCACGCGGACGAGGTCGTCGCGGGTGGTTGTTTCATCCACGGCCAGCCCGAGAGTCGTGCCCGAAGCGACATGCAGGTTGTAGCCGGCATTTGCGGCTGCAGCGGCGATGGCCGGCGTGCGTGCGCCTGCATCGACCTGGATGGTGTCGAAGAAGGCGTCGGCATTGACGGTGAAGCCGCCCTCGCGCAGCGCTGCGGCGAGCAGTGCCGTCAGGCGATGGATGCGTGCTGCGATCGTGCGCAGGCCTTGCGGACCGTGATACACGGCATAGAAACCCGCCATGTTGGCGAGCAGGACCTGCGAGGTGCAGATGTTGGAGTTGGCCTTCTCGCGCCGGATGTGCTGCTCGCGCGTCTGCAGCGTCATGCGCAGCGCGGTCTTGCCGCGGGCGTCCTTCGAGACACCGATGATGCGGCCAGGCATCGAGCGCACGAAGGCTTCGCGGGTGGCGAAGAAGGCCGCGTGCGGGCCGCCGAAACCCATCGGTACGCCGAAGCGCTGCGCCGAGCCGAGTGCGATGTCTGCGCCCATTGCCCCCGGGCTCTTGAGCAGGACCAGCGCCATGAGGTCGCTGGCCACCGCGACGATTGTGCCCTTCGCCTTGAGTGCGGCGATCGGGGCCGACAGGTCGATCACCTCGCCGCGTGCGTTGGGGTACTGCAACAGGGCGCCAAAGGCGTCGTGTGCGGCGGCTTCTTGCGCCTTGCCGAACACCAGCTCGTAACCGAAGTAGTGCGCACGTGTGCGCACCACGTCGATGGTCTGCGGGAAGCAGGCTTCGTCGATGAAGAAGACGTTCGACTTGGACTTCGACACCCGGCGCGCCATGGTCATTGCTTCCGCGGCAGCTGTGGCCTCGTCGAGCAGGGACGCATTGGCAAGCTCCAGCCCGGTGAGATCGATCACCATCTGCTGGTAGTTGAGCAGTGCCTCCAGGCGGCCCTGGGCGATCTCGGCCTGGTAGGGTGTGTACGCGGTGTACCAGCCCGGGTTTTCCATCACGTTGCGCAGGATCACTGCCGGCGTGTGGGTGCCGTAGTAGCCCTGACCGATCAGGGACTTCCTGACCACGTTGTTGGCAGCGATGGTCTGGAGCCTGGCGAGCGCTTCATGCTCGGGGACTGCGGGCGCCAGCGGGAGCGCCTGCGCCAGGCGGATGCCGGCGGGGACGGTCTGCGCGATCAGCGCGTCGATGTCACGCACGCCGATCGTCGCGCACATGCGGGCGATCTGCTCGGTATCGGGGCCGATGTGGCGACCGATGAAGGCGTTGCGCTGCTCCAGTGCAGCGAGCGGGGCGGAAAGCAGGGTGTCGGTCATGGTCAGGCCTGGGCGATTTCCGCTTCGTAGCCGGCAGCATCCATCAGGGCGCCGACGTCGTCCGGGTTTGCGGGCTTGAGCTTGAACAGCCAGGCGCCGTAGGCGTCGGCGTTGACGCTCTCGGGGGCGTCGGCCACATCCTGGTTGTTGGCGATGACTTCGCCTGCCACGGGGGCGTAGATGTCGGAGGCGGCCTTGACGGACTCGATCACGGCACATGCTTCGCCTGCGCTCAGATTGCGGCCAGCTTCAGGCAGCTCGAGGAAGACCACGTCGCCGAGCGCCTCCTGGGCGTGGTCGGTGACGCCGATGGTCAGCGTGCCATCGGCCTCGGCACGGATCCATTCGTGGGACTTGGTGTACTTCAGTTCTGCGGGAACCTTGCTCATTCTCTTCTCCAGGTGTTGGGGGCGGTCATGCGATGACGCCCGGTCGGGTTGATTCTTCAGGCAGGTAAGGCTGGGGCCCACGTCGGCCTGACGCGGCGTCAGACAAGGATCTGTCCGTTGCGCACGAAGGGCAGCTTGACGGTGCGAGCTTTGAGGCGCTTGCCGCGCACTTCGACTTCGACCTCTTCGCCGGCTGCGGTTGCGAGCGGCATGCGAGCGAAGGCGACCGATTTCTCCAGCGTAGGCGAGAAGCTGCCGCTGGTGGTCTCGCCCTCGCCGGCAGCGGAGAAGACCTTCATGTGCGAGCGCAGCACACCCTTGTCCTCCAGTACAAGGCCGAGCAGTCGCTGGGTGCCGGGGTTTGCATCGAGTGCCGCGCGGCCGACGAAGTCGCGCTCCGGGTCCTTGAGGTCCACCGTCCATGACAGGCCGGCGTTCAGCGGCGATACGCCGTCGTCCATATCCTGGCCGTAGAGGTTCATGCCCGCCTCAAGGCGCAAGGTGTCGCGTGCGCCAAGGCCGCAGGGCTTGACCCCGGCCGCGAGCAGGGCATTCCACATTGCCTCGACGCGGCTCGCGGGGACGGCGATCTCCAGCCCGTCCTCGCCGGTGTAGCCGGTGCGGGCAATGAGCAGGTCGCCCGCCCTCACCCCGCTGAAGGGTGATGGTATGCCTCGCGAGGTTGATAGCTCGGGCAAGGCCGCTTGTGCGCGCTCGATCGCACGCGGCCCCTGAACTGCAATCATCGCCAGGTCACGACGCGCCTGCAGTGTGACATTGGCGGCAATGGTCGCGATGCGCTTGCGCATCCATGCAACGTCCTTGTCCGCCGTGCCGGCGTTCACGACGATGCGGTAGTCGGCATCGCTGAACCGATAGACGATCAGGTCGTCTATCACACCGCCTTGCTCGTTGAGCATGCAGCTGTACAAGGCCTTGCCAGCATCCTTGAGCTTGCTCACATCGTTGGCGAGGAGGTTGCGGAGAAAGGACGTGGCGTCCGGACCTGCGAGATCCAGGGCGAGCATGTGAGACACGTCGAACATACCGGCGTCGCGGCGAACGGCGTGATGTTCCTCTATCTGGGAGCCATAGTTGACCGGCATGTCCCAGCCGGCAAAATCGACCATACGTGCACCTGATGCGATATGGGCGGCGTGCAGTGGGGTCTGCTTGGCAGGTGTGTTCATTAGAGTGGGCTCCGCGTGGTGAACGAAAAAAGGGCGAACGCGGCCGTCAGCCAGGTTCGCCCCATCTGTCCCTTGTACCTGAGAGATTTCGTCCTGCGCGTATACATATATGTAAGTACGCGTCAGGGCGGGTGCCCCTTCGGTGGATACGCCTGCCGCGCCTGCGGCCGTATCGCTCTCCAGACTTGTGATTCGCACGCGGTCCGTTGTGCCTGAGCGGTTCCGGGGGGTTGCGCCTTCGGCGACTCCATACGGGAGTTCTCTCCCGCGTGACGCGCGGACGATAACATTGCTGGCCGCAGAACGGCAACCGCGCCTTTGCAGGGTCTCGCCGCCTCGATGTACATGGATGGGTGCGAGCCCGAGTCGCGGCGGCATGTGCTAGCCATATCAAGGAAGGAAAGGTGGCGATCAGGTGCTGTGCTCATGCATCCATTTAAAACCTTGATCGTTATTTTTCTTGACGGTATGGATTGGGTGTCTATAATGCGCACCTCTTCAGCGCTGCAGCGGTTTCTTCGGAAGTGCAGGCGGCGGTGGAGTTGGGAAGTGAGGTGGGTGTTTGGTGGATCTTTGTTCGGCGTAGCCGGGCGGCGGTAAAAAAAGATTCACGAAATGCTTGACAGTGAGTTTGAAGCTGATCATAATCTCGTTTCTCTGCTGCAGCGAATGCAGCGCTCTTTAAAAAATTGAACAACCGATAAGTGTGGGTGCTTGGTGGTTGTGGTCGAAAGCGACTTCGGTCGTTTTGGTTTCACAATGATTAGGTGCTCATGCTGATTAAAGTCAGTATTTTGAGTACTTTGCTGGATTGAACTTAAGAGTTTGATCCTGGCTCAGATTGAACGCTGGCGGCATGCTTTACACATGCAAGTCGAACGGCAGCGGGGGCTTCGGCCTGCCGGCGAGTGGCGAACGGGTGAGTAATGCATCGGAACGTGCCCATGTCGTGGGGGATAACGTATCGAAAGGTACGCTAATACCGCATACGTCCTGAGGGAGAAAGCGGGGGATCGCAAGACCTCGCGCGATTGGAGCGGCCGATGTCGGATTAGCTAGTAGGTGAGGTAAAGGCTCACCTAGGCGACGATCCGTAGCGGGTCTGAGAGGATGATCCGCCACACTGGGACTGAGACACGGCCCAGACTCCTACGGGAGGCAGCAGTGGGGAATTTTGGACAATGGGGGCAACCCTGATCCAGCCATGCCGCGTGAGTGAAGAAGGCCTTCGGGTTGTAAAGCTCTTTCGGCCGGGAAGAAATCGTGTTCTCTAACATAGGACATGGATGACGGTACCGGACTAAGAAGCACCGGCTAACTACGTGCCAGCAGCCGCGGTAATACGTAGGGTGCGAGCGTTAATCGGAATTACTGGGCGTAAAGCGTGCGCAGGCGGTTTTGTAAGACAGATGTGAAATCCCCGGGCTTAACCTGGGAACTGCGTTTGTGACTGCAAGGCTAGAGTACGGCAGAGGGGGGTGGAATTCCTGGTGTAGCAGTGAAATGCGTAGATATCAGGAGGAACACCGATGGCGAAGGCAGCCCCCTGGGCCTGTACTGACGCTCATGCACGAAAGCGTGGGGAGCAAACAGGATTAGATACCCTGGTAGTCCACGCCCTAAACGATGTCGACTAGTCGTTCGGAGCAGCAATGCACTGAGTGACGCAGCTAACGCGTGAAGTCGACCGCCTGGGGAGTACGGCCGCAAGGTTAAAACTCAAAGGAATTGACGGGGACCCGCACAAGCGGTGGATGATGTGGATTAATTCGATGCAACGCGAAAAACCTTACCTACCCTTGACATGTCTGGAACCTTGCTGAGAGGCGAGGGTGCCTTCGGGAGCCAGAACACAGGTGCTGCATGGCTGTCGTCAGCTCGTGTCGTGAGATGTTGGGTTAAGTCCCGCAACGAGCGCAACCCTTGTCACTAGTTGCCATCATTTAGTTGGGCACTCTAGTGAGACTGCCGGTGACAAACCGGAGGAAGGTGGGGATGACGTCAAGTCCTCATGGCCCTTATGGGTAGGGCTTCACACGTCATACAATGGTCGGTACAGAGGGTTGCCAAGCCGCGAGGTGGAGCCAATCCCTTAAAGCCGATCGTAGTCCGGATCGTAGTCTGCAACTCGACTACGTGAAGTCGGAATCGCTAGTAATCGCAGATCAGCATGCTGCGGTGAATACGTTCCCGGGTCTTGTACACACCGCCCGTCACACCATGGGAGTGGGTTTCACCAGAAGTAGGTAGCTTAACCTTCGGGAGGGCGCTTACCACGGTGAGATTCATGACTGGGGTGAAGTCGTAACAAGGTAGCCGTATCGGAAGGTGCGGCTGGATCACCTCCTTTCAAGAGAACAGATCACGGTCTGCCAAGTATCCACAGCTTATCGGTTGTTCAGGCGAAGAGCCTCGAAGCATATGAGAGGGTCTGTAGCTCAGCTGGTTAGAGCACCGTCTTGATAAGGCGGGGGTCGTTGGTTCGAACCCAACCAGACCCACCAAGTCTTTTTGGTTGCTCGACACGAGAGGGGGCTGTAGCTCAGCTGGGAGAGCGGCGGCTTTGCAAGCCGTAGGTCGTCGGTTCGATCCCGACCAGCTCCACCAGAACTCGTGCGGCATGAAAGCAGGTGCTGCAAGTAGGCGTTCGAGAAGTCAGACATGGTGATCGATGTCGTCATGTCTGACTTCTTGATCGATGGGCGACTCGGTTCGAGTCGGTTGTCGGTTGTTTGAGGTTCGCTCTTTAACAAAGTGGAAGAAGTGTAGTACGTACCGAGCCGGTGCGTACTGCAAGTTGTGTGATTGCATTGATCCGGTGCTGAGCTTGTCAGCGTAGTGCCGGATCGCACAAACGAGTTCGTTCCTGTACGAAGGGTCTTCGAGATCGCAAGATCGGAGAGGATCCAAGGTTATAGGATCAAGCGACTAAGTGCATGTGGTGGATGCCTTGGCGATCACAGGCGATGAAGGACGTGTAAGCCTGCGAAAAGCGTGGGGGAGCTGGCAATAGAGCTTTGATCCCACGATGTCCGAATGGGGAAACCCACCCCGCAAGGGGTATCCCAGACTGAATACATAGGTCTGAGGAGGCGAACGCGGCGAACTGAAACATCTAAGTAGCCGCAGGAACAGAAATCAACCGAGATTCCGCAAGTAGTGGCGAGCGAACGCGGAGCAGCCTGCACGACTAAACCATCAGCTTAGCAAAACGGTCTGGAAAGTCCGACGATACAGGGTGATAGTCCCGTATGCGAAAAGCCGGTGGCGGGTCTGAGCGTGCGACAAGTAGGGCGGGACACGAGAAATCCTGTCTGAAGATGGGGGGACCATCCTCCAAGGCTAAATACTCGTGATCGACCGATAGTGAACCAGTACCGTGAGGGAAAGGCGAAAAGAACCCCGGGAGGGGAGTGAAATAGATCCTGAAACCGCATGCATACAAACAGTGGGAGCCTCGTAAGGGGTGACTGCGTACCTTTTGTATAATGGGTCAGCGACTTACGTTCAGTGGCGAGCTTAACCGAATAGGGGAGGCGTAGCGAAAGCGAGTCTGATAAGGGCGACTTAGTCGCTGGGCGTAGACCCGAAACCGGATGATCTATCCATGGCCAGGATGAAGGTGCCGTAACAGGTACTGGAGGTCCGAACCCACTAACGTTGAAAAGTTAGGGGATGAGCTGTGGATAGGGGTGAAAGGCTAAACAAATCCGGAAATAGCTGGTTCTCCCCGAAAACTATTTAGGTAGTGCGTCGTACGGACACTTGCGGGGGTAGAGCACTGTAATCGTTGGGGGGGTCATTGCGATCTACCCCGCGATAGCAAACTCCGAATACCGCAAAGTGATATACGGCAGACAGACATCGGGTGCTAACGTCCGGTGTCAAGAGGGAAACAACCCAGACCGCCAGCTAAGGTCCCAAATGCATGGCTAAGTGGCAAACGAGGTGGGAAGGCATAGACAGCTAGGAGGTTGGCTTAGAAGCAGCCACCCTTTAAAGAAAGCGTAATAGCTCACTAGTCGAGTCGTCCTGCGCGGAAGATGTAACGGGGCTCAAGCCATGAACCGAAGCTGCGGATGTGTCTTTGACACGTGGTAGGGGAGCGTTCCGTAAGCCTGCGAAGGTGTCTCGTAAGGGATGCTGGAGGTATCGGAAGTGCGAATGCTGACATGAGTAGCGATAAAGGGTGTGAAAAGCACCCTCGCCGTAAGCCCAAGGTTTCCTGCGCAACGTTCATCGGCGCAGGGTGAGTCGGCCCCTAAGGCGAGGCAGAAATGCGTAGTCGATGGGAAACAGGTCAATATTCCTGTACCGCTCTTAGATGCGATGGGGGGACGGAGAAGGTTAGCTCAGCCATCTGTTGGAATAGGTGGTTTAAGCGTGTAGGCGTGCTGCGTAGGCAAATCCGCGTGGCTTAGCTAAGGCGTGATGACGAGGATCTTCGGATCCGAAGTGAGTGATACCCGGCTTCCAGGAAAAGCCTCTAAGCTTCAGTCTAAGAGTGACCGTACCGCAAACCGACACAGGTGGGCTGGTAGAGAATACCAAGGCGCTTGAGAGAACTCAGGAGAAGGAACTCGGCAAATTGATACCGTAACTTCGGGAGAAGGTATGCCCCTGGTACGTGAAGGCCCTCGCGGCCGGAGCGGAACGGGGTCGCAGAGAATCGGTGGCTGCGACTGTTTATTAAAAACACAGCACTCTGCAAACACGAAAGTGGACGTATAGGGTGTGACGCCTGCCCGGTGCCGGAAGGTTAAGTGATGGGGTGCAAGCTCTTGATCGAAGCCCCGGTAAACGGCGGCCGTAACTATAACGGTCCTAAGGTAGCGAAATTCCTTGTCGGGTAAGTTCCGACCTGCACGAATGGCGTAACGATGGCCACACTGTCTCCTCCTGAGACTCAGCGAAGTTGAAATGTTTGTGAAGATGCAATCTCCCCGCGGCTAGACGGAAAGACCCCATGAACCTTTACTGTAGCTTTGCATTGGACTTTGACGGGACTTGTGTAGGATAGGTGGGAGGCTATGAAACCGGGACGCCAGTTCCGGTGGAGCCAACCTTGAAATACCACCCTGGTGTCGTTGAGGTTCTAACCCAGGCCTGTGAATCCAGGTCGGGGACCGTGCATGGTGGGCAGTTTGACTGGGGCGGTCTCCTCCCAAAAGGTAACGGAGGAGTACGAAGGTCACCTAGGTACGGTCGGACATCGTACTGATAGTGCAATGGCAAAAGGTGGCTTGACTGCGAGTCCAACAAGACGAGCAGGTGCGAAAGCAGGTCATAGTGATCCGGTGGTTCTGTATGGAAGGGCCATCGCTCAACGGATAAAAGGTACTCTGGGGATAACAGGCTGATTCCGCCCAAGAGTTCACATCGACGGCGGAGTTTGGCACCTCGATGTCGGCTCATCACATCCTGGGGCTGTAGCCGGTCCCAAGGGTATGGCTGTTCGCCATTTAAAGTGGTACGTGAGCTGGGTTTAAAACGTCGTGAGACAGTTTGGTCCCTATCTGCCGTGGGCGCTGGAAGTTTGAGAGGGCCTGCTCCTAGTACGAGAGGACCGGAGTGGACGCACCCCTGGTGTACCGGTTGTGACGCCAGTCGCATCGCCGGGTAGCTATGTGCGGAAGAGATAACCGCTGAAAGCATCTAAGCGGGAAACTCGCCTCAAGATGAGACTTCCCCGGGGCCTCGAGCCCCCTGAAGGGTCGTTGAAGACCACAACGTTGATAGGCCGGGTGTGTAAGCGTGGCAACACGTTCAGCTAACCGGTACTAATTGCCCGTGTGGCTTGATCCTATAACCTTCAACACAAAACGAACTCGACTCTCTGGTGACAGCATCAACACACCAGACAATCACACAACACTTCTTCCTAACTTTGCTTCAGCTCAATACGCTGAAGAACAAGTCAAAGTCTGACGACCATAGCTGTGTGGAACCACCCCTTCCCTTCCCGAACAGGACCGTGAAACGCACATGCGCCGATGATAGTGAGGTCCGCCCTCGTGAAAGTAGGTCATCGTCAGACTAACCCACAAAACAAAGCCCTGCTCTCAAAAGAAAGCAGGGCTTTGTTACGTCAACGCGCCGAATAAACATAAACGCCACCCACAACGCGCTCGAAAACGCGGCAAGGCTGACGTTCGGTCGGGCGCGTAGTGGGGGATGAGTCAGTCGCGTGCCGGTACGAGCAGCTCGGCTTCGCCGTCGAGAACGACTGCCCCTCGCACAGTGCAAACCGTCGAGAAAACGGCGCGGCGTTTTTCGACTTTCAGCTCTTTGACCGTAACACGCGCAACGACCGTATCACCGACCTTGACCGGTGCCTTGAACTTGAGGTTCTGGGAAAGGTAGATGCAGCCGGGACCGGGCAGGCGGGTTCCGAAGACGGCGGAGATCAAGCCTGCGGAGAGCATGCCGTGCGCGATACGTCCGCCAAACATCGTGCTGGCAGCGAACTCTTCGTCCAGGTGTACTGGGTTGGTGTCACCCGAAACGCCAGCGAACAGCAGGATGTCCGCTTCGCTGACGGTGCGTGAGACTGCGGCGTTCATGCCAACGGTGAGGTCTTCGAATCGATATCCATAAACTTCAGCGAAATCGCGGGCCGTGCTGCTCATGCTTTTCTCCTGGGGTGGGTGAGGGGTCTAGCCTCGGAAAGCTACCGTCTCCACATGCTAAAATCAATGCTCGCGGGATGTGTCGATCTGCGGTTTTGCTTGAATCTGTTGTTTCGATTGATTTTTTAACTTCGACTCTTGGTCGATGAGCGTGATCGATTTAATAGGCGTGCATGGGTCGATCAGCTATCTTGGTGGCAACCTGGCAGACCGGAAGGTCTAGCCGACGAACACGACCACGGACGCAGAGGTTCTCCATGCTGAAGATCTTCAGCCATTACCTACCAACGCATACGCTGCATCAGGTCTTGTTCGATGCTGCGCTGTTGTTCATCGTGGTGCTGGGGGCTGTTGCCTTCCAGGCTGCGCCCGGTGCCCTTGACTGGGCGGCCTGGGTGCCTGCCGCGCTGGTGTTCGCGGCATCCATGATCGGTCTCAATGCCGCGATGGGCTTGTACCGGCCTGTGTATCAGCGTTGCCGCAGGCAGGCATTTGCGCGCGTGGCACTCTCCCTCGTCGTCAGTGTGCCGGTGGCGTACGTGACGTTTGGCCTGATGCCCTGGCCGGAGATCGCGCCGCACCCGATGCAGGTGAGCATCCTTGTCTTGTTGTGCTCGCTGCTGATGCTCAGGGTGGTGGTCAATCAGCGCCAGGCTGCAGGTTTCTTCGTGCCGCGTGTCCTGATCGTGGGGACCGGACGGGATGCCCTGGCTGTGTACAGGGATCTGACGCGGCCTTTGCAGCGCAGCGTGGATGTCGTGGGGTTCCTTCCTGTGGGTGGGCAGGAGCGTGTCGAGGTCGAGCCACGTCAGGTTTTGCCTCCGGGTAGCCTGCTTGACGTTGCTGGCAAGCTCCGTGTAGACGAGGTGATCGTCGCTGTGCGCGAGCGGCGAGGTGGAGTTCTATCCCTGCGCGAACTGCTCGATTGCAAGCTTGGTGGTATCCGGATCCTGGACCTGTCCACTTTCTTCGAGCGCTCGCTCGGTCAGATTCGGCTGGATTCGCTGCGTGCGAGTTGGCTGATCTACGGTGATGGCTTTCGTCAGGGGTGGGCGCGGACGTTCATCAAGCGGGTGTTCGACCTTGTGGTTGGTTCGCTTCTCCTGATTCTGGCCCTGCCAGTGATGATCATCACTGCGATATTGATCCTGCTTGAGGATGGTGCGCCAGTGTTCTATGGCCAGGAGCGCGTGGGGCTGGGCGGAAAGCCATTCCGTGTGATCAAGTTCCGTAGCATGCGCCGCGATGCGGAGCGTGATGGCAAGCCTCGTTGGGCGAGTTCGAACGATGATCGCGTGACCCGCGTGGGTCGGGTGATCCGCAAGCTTCGCATCGACGAGTTGCCGCAGCTCTTCAATGTGCTTGTCGGTGACATGAGTCTGGTGGGGCCGCGCCCCGAGCGTCCCTACTTCGTTGATCAGCTTACTCAGCAGATTCCGTTCTACGCGGTTCGGCATTGCGTCAAGCCGGGCGTGACCGGCTGGGCGCAGGTGCGCTATCAGTATGGTGCGTCCGTTGATGACTCGGCCGAAAAGCTGCAGTACGACCTGTACTACGTGAAGAATCACACGCTCATCCTCGACACCTTGGTGTTGTTCGAGACCGTGCGCGTCGTGCTGACGGGCGAGGGTGCGCACTGAGTGCAACCGTTCAGCGCCGGCCCGGGGCAGGTGAGGAGGCCTGATCTTGGGTGAGATCGCGACGTGGGGCTACGGAATTGCCGGTGCCGCCTATCTGCTTTTCGCGCTGTATATCTTCGTCGCTTGGCGGGGAGGGTTGCCTGGCGGTGTATTGCTCGCCGCGGTCGTGCTGTCCAGTGCTTGGGCGATCGCGTCGTCGTTCAATGTTGCCGGCGAGGGCGTGGCGGGCTTGCTCGCGGCTGCATTGCTCGACGTGCTGCGTGGTGGTGCCTGGTTTGCATTCCTGATCATTCTTTCCCTGCCATTGTGGGGGCGGCGTCTGCGCTGGCCGGCGCTGCTCGCGCTTGCCGTGCTGGTGGCCCAGTTCGCCGCGCTCGCGACCGAGGCTGTCGTCGATCGCGCAGCGTTGCCCGTACAGCCGGCCTTGGTGGCCTGGCTCGCGCACGCGGTTATTGGTCTGATGCTGGTCGAGCAGCTGTACCGGGGACTTCCGGCCAACTCGCGGTGGGGTATCAAGCCGCTTTGTCTGGCATTGGCGGCAGGGTACATCTTTTACCTTTATCTTTTCGCCGACGCGTTCCTGTTCTCGCGAATCGATTTCGACGTCTGGGCGGTTCGCGGTCTCGTACATGCCTTGCTCATTCCGCTGATCGTGCTTGCGGGTATCCGCAGTCCGTCGTGGACGCTCAGGATGTCCGTTTCGCGCGAGGTGGTCTTTCACTCGACAGCGCTGGCTGGAGCCGGGGTCTATCTGCTGGTCATCGCGGGGGCAGCGTACTACGTGCGCTACTTCGGCGGTGATTGGGGCCGGGCGCTGCAGATGACCCTGCTGTTCGCCGGCATGGTCCTGCTTGGCGCTCTGTTGTTCTCGGGCAGCTTGCGAGCACGCTTGCGCGTCCTGATCAGCAAGCACCTGTTCTCGTACCGCTACGACTACCGCAATGAGTGGCTGCGCTTCACCCAGGCGCTGTCATCGAGCGATTCGGGGCTCGATCTTGGACAATCGGTGGTCAAGGCGCTGTGTGACCTCGTCGAGAGTCCGGGAGGGGGGCTCTGGTTGCGCGACGCGTTTGGCAACTTTGCAATGCATTCGCGCCTCAATCAGCCCGCGTCCGACTGGGTCGAGGCGCAGGATTCCGTTTTTGTCCGCTTCCTGGATGAGCGCGAATGGGTCATCAACCTGGCGGAGTTCCGTGCGCGGCCGGGGCACTACGAGGGCCTGGTGCTGCCCTCTGGCTTGTCCGATCTTGGTGACGCGTGGCTGGTGATTCCCCTCAAGGCTTCGGACAAGCTCATCGGCTTTGTCGTGCTTGGCTCGCCGCGTACGCCGTTCGAGATCGACTGGGAGGTGCTGGACCTGCTGAAGACCGCACAGCGACAAGCTGCGGGCTATCTTGAGCGGATGCTCGCCGCCGAGGCGCTACTGGAGGCGCGCAAGTTCGATTCCTTCAATCGCATGTCGGCCTTTGTCGTGCACGATCTGAAGAACCTCGTTGCGCAGCTCTCGCTGATGTTGCGCAACGCCGAGCGGCATCGAGACAACCCGGAGTTCCAGCAGGACATGCTCGAAACCGTTGCCCATGTTGAGACGCGCATGCGCGGGCTGATGACACAACTCCAGGAGAAGCGCTCGATCGATCCCCCGCGGCCAGTCGAGCTTGTCACGCTCCTCGAGGCGGTCTGTCATTCGAGGCGGGCACTGCGGCCAGCGGTCGAACTGCGGCTCGAAGCGGCAGCGCCGCTCGAGGTCAATGCGCATCCGCAGCGGCTGGAGCGAATCATTGGGCATGTCGTGCAAAATGCACTGGATGCCACGGATGAGGATGGTAAGGTGGCCGTGACCGTAACCGAGGCCGGCGATGCGCTGCAGGTTGTGGTAGAGGACAGCGGTTGTGGCATGACCGCGGACTTTCTTCGCGAGCGATTGTCGCGACCCTTTCAGACGACCAAGACGAGCGGCATGGGGATCGGTGTGTTCGAGACACGCCAGTATCTCGGTGAGATTGGTGGTCAAGTCCGTTTCGAGAGCGAAGTGGGCAAGGGGACGCGTGTGACGATAACCCTGCCGCGCAATCAGCGCGGCCAGTGATCCCGGTATCGGGTGCAGGAGTAACGGAATCCCATGTCAGACAAGCAGCGAACGCTTTTGATCGTCGAGGACGACCCGGCGCTGCAGAAACAGATGCGCTGGGCGCTCGACGCTTGTGACACGGTTGTGGCCGGTGATCGTGAGAGTGCGATTGCGCAACTGCGCAAGCATGAGCCTGCGGTCGTCACGATGGACCTTGGCCTGCCGCCCGCGCCCGATGATGTCACTGAAGGCTTCAGGCTGTTGCGAGAGATCCTCACGCTTGCGCCCGATACCAAAGTCATCGTACTCACCGGCCAGCATGACCGTGAGAATGCGGTGAAGGCGGTAGGAATGGGGGCCTACGATTTCTTTGCGAAGCCCTTCGAGCCCGAACTGCTGATCCTCACCATCGATCGCGCGTTCCGCATGCACGACCTGCAGATGGAAAATGCGCGCCTGTCTGCGCTGCAGGCGGGGCCCCTGTCCGGTCTGCTCACGCGCGACCCGGCGATGCTCAAGATCTGCCGAACGATCGAGAAGCTGGCCTCGGCCTCGGTGACGGTTGCCCTGCTTGGAGAAAGCGGGACGGGCAAGGAGATCCTTGCGCGCGGCCTGCATGCACTGTCGCCGCGCGCCAACGAGCGTTTCGTGGCGATCAACTGTGCCGCCATCCCCGACGCTTTGCTCGAGAGCGAGCTTTTCGGTTACGAGAAGGGGGCCTTCACCGGCGCGGTCAAGCAGACCCAAGGCAAGATCGAGACCGCTCACCGTGGCACGCTCTTCCTCGACGAGATCGGCGATCTGCCGCTTCCTCTGCAGGCCAAGCTGCTGCGCTTCCTGCAGGAACGCTGCATCGAGCGCATCGGTGGGCGCGAGGAGATACCGGTCGACGTGCGCATCGTATGTGCAACGCACCGTGACCTGAAGGCGCAGATCCACGCCGGTGTATTCCGCGAGGATCTCTACTACAGGTTGGCCGAGATCGTCGTGGAGATTCCCGCGTTGCGTGAGCGCGAGGGTGACGCGACCTTGCTTGCGCACGCATTCGCGCAACGTTTTGCGCGTGATAATGCACGGCGTTCGCTCGTACTTGCCGATGATGCGTTGTCGGCGATCGAGGCGCATCGCTGGCCCGGCAACGTGCGCGAGCTCGAGAACTGCATGAAGCGCGCCGTCATCATGGCCGAGGGCGACTGCATCACCGCAGCCGACCTCGGACTGCAGACGCCCGACGATAGTCTCGAGCACCTCAACCTGCGCCAGGTTCGCGATGAGGCCGAGCGCGGTGCCGTGCTCAAGGTGATGGCACGTACGAACGGCAATGTTGCCCGCGCAGCCGAGATACTCGGCGTGAGCCGGCCCTCGCTCTATGATCTGCTGGGCCGCTTCGGCCTCAAGAAGGAGAATGGTTCGTGAGTCAAGAAAACCACTCGATGCCTCGTAGCAGCTGGTCGCGTGCTGCGGGTGGGCTGGCGGTGACCGCGCTGGTGTCCGCCCTGTTGACTGGCTGCGGCGCCAGTACCGAGGAGATGCTCGGGTCGGCCAAGGACTACATCGCAAAGAACGACCTCACCGCGGCCAGCATCCAGCTCAAGAATGCGCTGCAGGAAGATGGCAGCCTGACCGAGGCGCGTTTCCTGCTGGGCAAGATCAATCTCCAGCAGGGCGAGATTCCAGGTGCCGTCAAGGAGTTGCGCCGTGCCAGCGAGCTGGGGCATGCGCGCGAGGAGGTCATTCCGCTATTGCTTCAGGCGATGGTCCGCGCCGGCGAGTTCGACGCGGTGCTCAAGGAGTTCGAAGGCACCCGCCTGCCCGACGCAAGAGCGCAGGCTGTAGTGTTTGGCGCGCTTGGCGACGCCCACTTTGGCAAGGGTGATGTCGACAAGGCGCTCAAGGCCTACCGCGATGCGATCGCGGCCGATCCGGCCCAGGCCGATGCCCGCGTCGGGCTGGCTCGTGCCCTGTTGGTAAAGGGCGAACTCGATGCTGCGGAGGCTCAGGCCAGGGATGCGATCGCCCGTGCCGAGGCGCATGCAGAGGCACATGCAGTGCTCAGCGACATTCTCGTCAGCAAGGGAGACCTCGATGCGGCGGTGCAGGCGCTGCAGGCTGCGCTCAAGGCCTCGCCCGGGACCGTCCACTATCACTTCAATCACGTCTCTCTGCTGATGCGCAAGGGGCAGTTCGAAGAAGCCGAGCGGGCACTGGCCGCCATGCAATCGGTTGCGGCTGCCCATCCGACCACGCGCTACCTGCGTGCCTTCATGGATTACCGCGCCGAGCGCCTGAGCGAAGCGCGCGATGGCCTGATGCAGGTCCTCAAGCAGGCACCGAACTATCTTCCCGCTGAGCTCCTCGCCGGCACGGTGATGGTGCGCATGAACGAGCATGTGCTCGGGCGCACACATCTCGGGCGAGTGCTGGAGCGCGCGCCCGGACAGCTGATGGCGAGGCAGATGCTCATCGCGTCGCATCTCGCCACCGGCGACGCGACGCGCGCGCTCGAATTGCTCCAGCCCATGCTGCAGATGCCCGATCCGAGCCCCCGCGTACTGGCGCTGGCCGGGCAGGTGTTCATTGCCAACAACGACTACCAGCGTGCCGAGGAGTATTTCGCCAAGGCGGCCGAGGCTGCCCCGGAGGATGCCCGCGCGCGCTTGCGCCTGGGGGTGGCACGCATGGCCAGCGGCGATGCCGATGCCGCGTTTGCCGACCTGGAGTCCGCCGCACAGATGGATCAGGCTGCGATTCAGGCCGACCTTGCCCTTGTCGTGGCGCATCTGCGCAGGGGGGAGGCGGACAAGGCCCTCGAGGCGCAACTGCAACTCGAACAGAAGCAGCCCGACAACCCGCTGGTGCACAATCTGCGCGGTGGCCTGATGCTCGCGAAGCGCGACGTTCCCGCGGCACGTGCCGCGTTCGAAAAGGCGCTCGCGCTGCAGCCGGGTTATCTTGCCGCAGCGGTCAACCTTGCGCGTCTGGATCTCGCAGAGCGTCAGCCGGAGGGCGCTTTGGCACGGATCGGGGCGGTCATCCAGCGCGATCCGCGAAACGTGGAAGCACACCTTGCACTGGCCGAACTGCAGCGCGCCACCGGCGCAGCTGCTGCGGAAGTACTTGCCACCCTGGAGCGCGCCGACGGTGCCGCACCGGGCGGTGTAGCGGCCAATCTCGCCCTGGTGTCACATCACCTGCAGCAGCGCGAATTCCCGCGTGCGCTGCAGGTTGCGCAGAAGCTGGCCGCCGCGCACCCTGACGAGGTGCGTGCGGTCGAAGCCCTTGCCCGGGCGCAGGTCGCTGCGGGTGACAGCCAGCAGGGTATCTCCTCGCTCAACCGGCTAGCGGGTCTGATGCCGCGTTCGCCGCAGCCGCACTTGTTCCTTGCCGAGGTCTACACCATGCTGGGCGACAAGACGGCGGCGGAGCAGTCGTTGCGCCGCGCACTCTCCATTGCGCCCGCCGCGGTTGACATCCAGCAGCGTCTGATCGCCGCTGTGATGGCGCGCGGCGACGCTGCTGAGGCGCTGCGTATTGCCCGTGACATCCAGGCTGGCCAGCCCGATGCACCCATCGGGTACTTCTTCGAAGCCGAAATCCATGGTGTCGGGCGCGACTGGAAGGCCGCGGAGGCCGCTTTCCGCAAGGCGCTGGAGCGCAACGGCGGCGCCCAGGTGGTCAGCAGGCTACATACCGTGTTGTTGCTTGCCGAGCGCAAGGCCGAGGCTGACCGCCTGGCGGCAGACTGGTTGCAGAAGAACCCCACCGACATCGCCGTGCGCGGATACCTTGCCGAGCGGGCGCTCGTCGATGGCAGGCATCGTGACGCCCACGACCTCTTCGCGCGCATGCACGAGATGGCGCCGCAGAACGCGCTCATCCTCAACAACCTCGCGTGGACTGCCAGCCAGGTCAAGGATCCGAAGGCGTTCGAGTACGCCGAGCAGGCTTTGCGCCTGGCGCCGGACAACCCCGCGATCATCGACACCGTGGGCATGATCCAGGTCGAGCGCGGAGACTTCGATGCCGGGGTGACCAATCTCGAGCGCGCGGTGAAGCTGGGGCCGGATCTGCTGCCGCTGCATCTCAACCTTGCCCGCGCCTACGTCAAGGCCGGGCGTGCGAATGATGCGCGCAGCCAGCTCGATGCCCTCCTGCCACGCCTCAAGGATGGGACGCCGATTCACGCTGAGGCCAGCGAGCTGCGGAAGTCGCTGTGAGCGCAGGTACGGGGTTGTGGGCGCGGCGAGCGTGCGCTTCGTCAGACTTGCGTATCCGGCTGGCGTCGATGACAGAGATCTGCCATACATGAATCATGGTCGATAGCGCATTCGGTCTCACACGCAGGTCCTCCACATGCCGCAGTGAGGGTGAGTGGCGCGCACGCCTGCGCCGTATGCTTGTGGGGGTTTGCCTCGCCGGTGTCGGTACGGCGCCTGTTGGCGCGGTGAGCAGCGATGTCGTCGCGGCGGCGTTCGCGCAGCAGGCGCGCTACCTCGCCGAGGAGGCGCTGGGTTACGAGCATGGCGAGGGCGTGCCCCGCGATCAGGTCTATGCAGCGCGGCTGTACTGCGAGTCGGCTCGACTCGGTGATGCCGAAGGTATGTACGCCCTTGGCTGGATGTACGCCAACGGGCGCGGCGTGGAGCGCAACGACGCCTATGCGAGCACCCTGTTCGCAATGGCTGCCAAGCTCGGCCATGCGCACGCCGAGCGCATGCTGCGCTTCACCGGTGAGGCGGCGGGCGATGTGCCGAGCTGCCTGCATACGCCGGCCGAGATCATGCCGCCGCGCTGGCCGGTCGAGGCGCTCGTGGCGCGCCTGCCTGCGGAGCGGCAGGAGGTTGCCCGCCTGCTCATCACACTGGCGCCCAGCTACGGCATTCAGCCGCAACTGGCGTTAGCGATCGCACTCACCGAGTCGGCACTGAACCCGCAAGCCCTGTCGCCCAAGAACGCCATGGGGGTCATGCAACTCATCCCGGAGACGGCAGCGCGCTTCAAGGTCACCAAGCCCTATGATCCCGAGCAGAACATTCGCGGGGGACTTGCCTACCTGCGCTGGTTGCTCGCCTACTTCGAGGGCGATGTTGCACTGGCTGCGGCCGGCTACAACGCGGGCGAGGGTGCGGTGGACCGTTTTCGCGGCGTGCCGCCGTACCGGGAAACGCAGGCCTATGTCGAGCGCATCCTGCGCCATGTCGGGCAGGGGCGGCATCCGTACGACAGTCGCGTGGTTGCGCCCAGTCCACGCCTCAAGACCCTGCGCCTGGCGAGCCAGGAGGATCACGACTCATGAACGCGCGCCGCCCGTCACCGCGGCACGATCCGACCCGTCGCCGCCTGCTGGCGGCCGCGCTAGCCCTGCCTGGGGCGCTGTTCCTGCCGACGGGCGCACGTGCCGATCTCGTCGCCACGGTGCCGCGTATCAAGCCCTCGATCGTGGCGGTGGGCACCTACCAGCGTACCCGCAGCCCGGCTTTCCAGTTTCGCGGCACGGGTTTCGTCGTTGGCGATGGGCAGCTCGTCGCCACCAATGCGCACGTCCTGCCCGAGCGTCTCGATACGGCCAACATGGAGGCCCTCGTCATCGTGCTGCCGGGGGACGGGCAGACCGGCACCGTGCGCACGGCCAGCGTCGCCGCGACCGATCGCGGTCGTGACCTTGCCGTACTCAAGCTCGGCGCAGGGCCGGCCTTACCCGCTCTGCGTCTGGCTGCCAGTGGCGGCGTACGCGAAGGGCAGGAAATCGCCTTTACCGGCTTTCCGATCGGCAACGTGCTCGGCATGACGCCGGTCACGCACCGTGGCATCGTCTCCGCGATTACGCCGATCGGCATTCCGCAGGCCAATGCCCGCGACCTCAATCCGGCCCTGGTTCGCCGCCTGGCAAACGACGTCTTTCGTGTTTACCAGCTCGACGCCACCGCCTATCCAGGCAACAGCGGTAGCCCCCTGTACGATCCGGCAAGCGGCGCTGTGCTGGGCGTGCTCAACATGGTGTTCGTCAAGGGTACGAAGGAGAGCGTGTTGTCCGACCCCTCGGGCATCAGTTACGCGATTCCCGTCGAGCATCTGCACCGCCTGCTCGGCGAGGTGAGGTAGGCTGGAAGCCTGGCGTTCAGGCCGGTGCGAGGATGTCCTCGGCCAGCGCCGCGGGGGTGGACACTGCGCGCCAGTGCGGCGCCATCTCGCCGGCCTCCAGGCTGCCGTAGCCCCAGGTGGCGGCCAGGAAGGGCAGGCCATTGGCGTCTGCAGACTCGCCGTCCTCGCTGCGGTCGCCCACGTAGATCGCCTGGTCGCGGGGAATCGCACGGTCCTGCATCAGGCGCGCGATCATGGCGGCCTTGTTTGGCAGGCGTGGCTCGAATGCGTCCAGGGCATAAACGGCAGCAAAATGACGGCTCCAGCCCAGGTGGTCGAGAATCAGCCGTGTCGGGTGCAGGCGCTTGTTGGTGGCGATCGACAGCGTACAGCCTGCCGCCGTCAGGCGCTCGAGCATTTCCGTCACCCCGCCGTAGGCCGCCGTCTGGCGGTATCCCGTGTTGTCGTAGCTGGCCTTGAAGTGCCCGGCGAGGGTGTCGAGCAGTGCGCTGTCCTTGCTGCCCGTCAGCATCTGCAGGGTCTCGAGCAGCGGGGGGCCGACGATGCCGGCGTCGATCGGCATCACGGGCTCGCAAGCCGCAGCCACAAACGCTTCGCGGTAGCTGGCGAGGATGGCAGGGGCTGAATCGATCAGGGTGCCGTCGAGGTCGAACAGCACGTGCGGGTAACGGAGCATGCAGGCCGGGGACCAATGTGCCGCGCACGGCGTGCCGCAGCCGTGCAGCGCGGAGGGGTTGAATTGTCGAATTGGTCCCGTCACCAGGAATCGAACCTGGATCTGGCGCTTAGGAGGCGCCCGTTCTATCCATTGAACTATGACGAGGACTCAGGGCGCGCATTCTAGCCGTTTGGTGGCGCCTGACCAAGTGCGGCGTCGCCCGGGCGCGGGGGGAGCAGGAAGGCGCGCGGCGCACGCAGCAGGCGGCGAAGCAACAGGCCGCCGAGGCTGCGGCCTTGCTCGAAGGTGATGCGGCGCGCGCGCATCGCCACGCTCAGCGTCAGCGTGAAGCTGACCAGCAGATTCACCAGCCCGATCAGGAGTACGCCCGAGAATGCGATGGCCACCGTGGTCAGCGGCACGGCGAAATCGAGTGCGACCGATGCATAGCCCAGATAGGCCGATGAGAAGGCGATGTGGCGGATGTCGATGGGCAGGCCGAAAAGCACGCCGATGGCGGTCGCACCGCCGAGCAGAAAGCCGAAGAAGACGTTGCCGGCCAGCGCGCCAAGGTTGTTCTCGATATAGCTCACCAGTCGTTCGGCACGCGCTGCACCCAGCAGTCGCCTGGGCCAGCGCAACTGGCGCAGGCGTTGCGGTACTCGGTTGTAGGCCGACAGGTTGTCGTAGAAGGCGGCGATCAGTCCCGACATGAACAGGCATACCCCGGCAATGGCCGCAAAGAAGAGCGCTCCGCCACGCGGATCGATCTCGTCGAGCAGGTGGTGGGCTTTCTCGGGCGACACGAAGTGGCTGCCAGTGGCGAAGTGGATGATCAGGCCCACCACCAGCGCGATCGGGATGGCCACGCCGATGTTGCCCGCGATCGCTGCGGCCTGGCTGCGGATGGTGCGTACGATGAGGTCGGCAAGCTCATCGAGGTCGCGCCCCTTGCCCTTGGCCTCGCCGATGGAGGCGGCGATGGCGTTGGCCGTCATTGCCGGCTGCTTGGTCGCCACCGTGCCGCCCAGCATGTGGATGAGGGCGAAGCCCAGGCCATAGTTGAGGCAGAACGACAGCAACTCGTTGAGTGGTGCCCAGCCCTGGCTGCCGAGCACGATCTTGTTGGCCGCCATGAAGGCGATGATGAGGCCACCGAGTGCGGCCGAGGCGAGCATGCCGAAGTACTCGCCGCGTGAATTGGTGATGTACTTCTCGCCCGTCTTGCTGGCGCTCTCGGTCATGCGCAGCGACAGCAGCTCGACGTTCTTGCCCCAGTAGTCGGAGAGGATGTTCTTGCGGCACTCGGCGCGTACCAGGGTCTTGAACAGGCGCACGATGCGCGGCGCGGCGTCTTCGACCACGCGCCGGGTGCGCAGCTCACCGAGCAGGGCCACCAACTCGTTGATGCGTTCCAGGTGCTGGCGCAGGCGTTCGAGCTTGAAGGTGAGGGTAAGGCTGGTGCCGATGCGGGTGGCACGCTTGCGCACCCGCTGCAGGATCTCGTCGCACTGATGCAGCATCACCATCAGGTGCTTGTCATCGGCAATCAGTGCGCCTGGCGTCGTCCACCAGTCGCTGTAATGCTGGATGTAGCTCAGCAGTTCGGCGTTCTGGGCAAGGAAGGGCGACTCGTGCTCCTCCAGGTTGGGGTCGATGCGCACCAGTTCGCGGTCCAGGCCGATCGCCGAGACATGAAAGGACAGCACCCGCAACGCCTCGAGTACCTCGCGCACGGCCTGGGGCAGTGCGTTGGCATCTTCTTCGAACATCGGCGACTGGTGGCCGACGAGCAGACCCAGGAACGCCACCCAGTCGTCGTCCGGGATGGCATTGACCCACTGCTCGTCATCCACGCGGTGAAAGATCGCCGACAGGAAATCCTTCAGGTGCGTGGTGTCCACCACCTCCGGCAGCAGCCGGTTGCCGATGCGGTGAGAGGTCTCGGAGAAGAAGCCCGTCGAAGGCAGCAGGCCCGACGAGACGTACATCGTGACCTGCTTGCGCTCGTTGAAAAGGCGCAGGCATGCGGCGCGCAGGTTTGCGAGCAGGTCCGCCCGCCGCGACAGCAGACGTTGCAGCGCGCGCAGGTTCTCGATGGCTTCGTCGGCCTGGTCGGCCCTGGCCGGACGCAACTTCCCCACCAGGCTTGCCCACAACGCGACCTGATCCTCGTCGTGGTCGCCGAAGCGTTCGAGCAATCGTTCCATATGTCTTTTCCTGATGCTGTTCCGTGTTGCCGTCGGGCGTGCCGCGATGAGCTTGCCACGCCCGCGAAATTGCCGCCTTGGGCGGATTTGTGCACTGCATTATGCGGTAATCCGCCCTGAGCGCCCGCAGCCGGCTAAAATCGACGCCCCTCTCCCGAACCCGCGGCCGATTGCCGCAACCGCGCAGATGCCTCTTCTTTCAGTCGATAACGCTTGTCTCGCCTTCGGTCATGTCGACCTGCTCGATCGCGTCGGTTTCCAGCTCGATGCAGGCGAGCGTGTCGCCTTGATCGGACGCAACGGCTCGGGCAAATCCAGCTTGCTGCGGGTGCTCGCCGGCCAGGCCGCGCTCGATGATGGCACAGTCTGGCGGCAGGCCGAGATGGTCACGGCCTATGTGCCTCAAGAGCCCGACTTCGGCCTCGAGCGCGACGTTTTCGAGACCATCGCCGACGGACTCGGTGGCGCCGCGAAGCTGCTGGTCGATTATCACGCGGCCATGCTTGCGGTCGCCGAGCATGCCACGCCCGAGGCGCTGGCACGGCTCGATGCCCTGCAGCATGCGGTCGAAGCCGCCGCCGCTTGGCGCCTGAACCAGCGCGTCGAGCAGGTCGTCGCCCGCCTCGGACTCGATCCCGCGGCAAAGGTTTCCAGTCTGTCGGGGGGCGGCGTCAAGCGCGTCGCGCTGGCGCGTGCGCTGGTGGCCGAGCCCGATCTGTTGCTGCTCGATGAGCCCACCAACCACCTCGACCTCGATGGCATCCTGTGGCTCGAAGAGCTGATCCGCGACTTTCGCGGTGCGGTCATCGTCATCACCCACGATCGCGTCTTTCTCGACCACGTCGCGACCCGCATCATCGAGCTCGACCGCGGCCGTCTGGCGAGCTACCCCGGGCGCTTTTCCGACTACCAGCGCCGCAAGGCGGAGGAACTCGACGCCGAGGACAAGGCCGCGGCACGCTTCGACAAGTTCCTCGCCCAGGAAGAGGTGTGGATTCGCAAGGGCGTGGAGGCCCGCCGTACCCGCAATGAGGGCCGCGTGCGCCGCCTCGAAGC
This sequence comes from Thauera sp. 28, assembly GCF_000310145.2. GTDB lineage: Bacteria > Pseudomonadota > Gammaproteobacteria > Burkholderiales > Rhodocyclaceae > Thauera > Thauera mechernichensis. The sequence continues at coordinate 74,438 of NZ_AMXA01000009.1, read as the reverse complement.
CTTGCGCCGAGAGCGCGCGGCGCGCCGCGACCGCCTGGGCAGCGTCAGCCTGGCGGTCGATACGGGAGACAAGAGCGGGCAGATGGTTGCCGAACTCACCCACGTATCCAAGCGCTATGGCGACAAGCTGGTGGTACGCGACTTCTCGACCCGCATCATGCGTGGTGACCGTATCGGCCTCATCGGCCCCAACGGTGCGGGCAAGACCACCTTGCTGAAGCTCATCCTCGGCGACGTGGAGCCCGATCAGGGCTCGGTACGCCGCGGCACCCGCCAGAGCGTGGCTTACTTCGACCAGCTGCGCGAGCAACTCGATCCCGAGCTGCCGCTCACCGAGGTCATCAGCCCGGGGTCGGACTATGTCGACATCGGGGGCGACAGGAAGCACGTCATCGGTTACCTCGGCGACTTCCTGTTCGCCCCCCAGCGAGCGCGCTCGCCGGTCAAGTCGCTCTCGGGGGGCGAACGCAACCGCCTGCTGCTGGCACGTCTGTTCGCACGCCCGGCAAACGTGCTGGTGCTGGACGAGCCGACCAACGACCTCGATATCGAGACCCTCGACCTGCTCGAGGAGCTGCTTGCCGGTTACGACGGCACGCTGTTCCTGGTCAGCCATGACCGTGCTTTCCTGGACAACGTGGTTACCCAGGTGATTGCGGCCGAAGGTGATGGGCTGTGGGGGGAGTATGCCGGCGGCTACGGCGACTGGCAGCGCGTACAGGCCATGCGTGCCGAGGCGCAGTCCGCCGCCCAGCAACAAGCTCGCCGTGCCACGGCGCCAGTCGACAAGCCGCGCGCGGCCGAGGCGAAGCCGGCCGCCAATCGCCCGACCAAGCTCTCCTTCAACGAGAAGCGCGAGCTCGACGCCTTGCCCGACCGCATCGCCGCCCTGGAGGACGAGCAGACGCGCCTGCATGCGCGCATGGCAGACCCCGCGCTGTATCAGGACGCACCGCAGGAGGTTGCGCAGGTCAAGGCGCGGCTCGAGGCGATCGAAGGCGAGATCGAGGCGGCGATGCTGCGCTGGGAGGCGCTGGAGTCGCGCGCCGCAGGTTGAGCATGCCTGGCCTGCCGTCGGCGGCCAGCTGGCGATGCGAGCTCAGAACACCCCGATCTGGGCGAACCAGGCCGTGGCCGCCGCTGCAGCAATGACCACTGCGGCATGGAAGATCGCCAGCGCGCGATACCTGCGCGCGATCCGGGCGGGGTCGTGATCGGAGATGAGGTAAAGGCGCCGGCCTGTCGGCCGACGCATCACATGGACCTCGGGCGCTGCCATCACTTCCTCGTGTAGCCTGCGTACCTCGCGTCGAGCCTGGGAACGCGCGAGCTCCCATTCGCGTACATCGATCTCGCCATTGCCATCGAGGTCGAAGCGCGCCAGCAGGCCGGGGTGGTCGGCCTTCCAGCTGGCCAGCAGCTCGCGCACCTGGGCCGAGAAATCGAAGTCGGTATTGACGCTGCCCAAGGTGGCGAAATCGCCCAGCACATAGATGCGATCGTGGCGGATCAGCGACCACTGGGTATAGCGCATGTCGCCACGGCGTACGACGTCGCAGCGTTTGACCATCATGTCCGCGCCCTCGGGGTCGACCACGCACTGCCCGCTTGCATCCTCGAGCAGGAAGGAGGCATCGCTCTCGTCTACGGTCTCCCGTTTCCACTTGCCGTCGCGTTGGCGTTGCTCGATCAGCACGCGGTACCAGAGCACGGGCAAGCCGTTGATCGGCGAACGCAGCGGCGTACCGTCGAGCGGCTGGCCGCGTCCTCGCAGCTCGGTATAGCCCTGGGCCGCCGAGGCGATGCGCGAGGTCGGTGTGTCGGCGATCAGGCGTGCGTGGCGCAGCGCGCGCTTCCAGCCGATCAGTCCGGTGGCCAGCAGTACACCCAATCCGGTCACTGCACCCGGCCCTTCGCCTGCGCTGAGGGCGAGCACGACGGCGCCAAACTGCACGAAGGGCAGGATGACGTCCGTCGGTCGATGACGAAGCTGGACCAGCATCAGGCGGTCGTGGTGCTGCGGGCGGGGGGCGAAAGCCTAGCGCACGCTGCGCGTCGGCCGCGTCTCAGGCATTGAAGAGCGCCTTGAGGTCGACGTCGGCCTTTTCCGCCGTACTGAACTGCAGCAACGGCTGGGCAACATAGTTGAACAGGCGCGCAATGATCAGGTCCGGAAACTGCTCGATGCGTACGTTGTGCACGTTGACCGATTCGTTGTACCACTCGCGGCGGTCTGCGATGCCGTTTTCCAGCGCGGTGATGCGTGTCTGCAACTGCATGAAGTGCTCGTTGGCCTTGAGCTCCGGATAGGCTTCGGCAACCGCGAAGATCTGCCCCAGGCCCGCGCGCAGCAGGTTCTCGGCAGCGCCCAGCGCGGGCACGTCGTGGGCTTCGCGCGCCCTGGCGACACGTGCGCGCGCCTCGGTGACACGGGCCAGCGTTTCCTGCTCGAACTGCTTGTACTGGCGGCAGACCTCCACCAGCTTCGGCAGTTCGTCGTGGCGTTGCTTGAGGAGGACGTCGATGTTCGCCCAGGCCTTGGCGATGTTGTGCTTGAGTTGTACCAGGCCGTTGTAGACCACCACGCTCCAGACCAGCGCAAGGACGATCAGGGCGAGGAAGACCGCATTGCCAATGCTCATTGGACGACTCCTGTGTTATTCATACCATTGTAGATCGCTGGCATGAACAATCCTGTTACACATGACACGCCTGCCGCGCAACGGCGCGGGCACGGTGGCGTGTGCGTCAGGCAGGCTCCGCGGGCTCTGGAGGCAGCAGGCGTGCGCGCGCCTCCTCAGGTGCACCGAGGCGCAGGAGCAGGGGTTCGCGGCCGAGGTGCAGCAGGGCTTCGATGGCGGCCAGGTCGTCGGGCAGGGCAGGGTCGTCCCAGCCACGGGCAAGGTGCCGGGCAAGGTCGGCGGCGAGCTTGATCGTGCGTACCCTCGGGTTGTCCTGCTGGCTGTCGTCGAGCAGCTGGACGAGGAGTTGCGGCAGGCGCCAAGCACGGGTCAAGCCGAGCTGGATCTGTGCGGCGGTGGCGCCCAGCACATCGCGCTGGGCTTCTGCGCTACGCAGACCGCGAGATGCCACCAGCTGCTCCTGAACCCTCAGGGCGAGAGCCGGAGCGTGGATCCAGCAAACGATCTCGGTCGCTTCGTGCAGCAGGGCGGCGACGGTGATTTCCTGTACGTCTAGATCGCGGCGCTGTATGGCGAAATCGCGTGCGTAGTCGGCGACCCGGCGCGCGCGCCCGATCACCTTGAGCACTCCAACCAGGGCCTTGGGCTGGCTTGCCAGTGTTGCCTCGACAGTCGGCAGGTCGCCGAAGGTGCTGAAGAAAGGCTCGATGCCGAGCATCATCACCGCGCGTTCGATGGTGGTGATGTCGTGGTTCTGCGATTCGCGCCGGTTGCGTTCGATGTGGGTGAGCAGTCGCATCGTCAGCAGCGGGTCGGAGAGCACCACGCTGGCGAGCTGCTTGGCACCGACAGACTCCCCGCTGTCACGCAGCGCGGCAAGGTCGAGCATCGTCCGCCGCAGCACCGGCAGGGGCTGGGCCGAGAAATGATCGACATAGGCCTGCACGGATGGCAGGGCCTGTGACAGCGAAGACATGCGGACCTCTGCAGAAGGCGTGTGTTGTGCTGCATTATCGGCCTCCGGCGGGCGGAACTGAAGGGCTGCCTGGGGGCATGCGGCAGGCCAATGGCCCGCCCGTCGCTTGGAGCTATAATTACGGCGTCGAAATGGCCTCACGGCCACGCTACGAACACACAGGAGACGTCCGCATGACCCCCTTCAAGGCCTTCGTGATCGACCAGGACGAGAACCGCAAGGTTGTCAGCCGCATGGGTGCGCTTGTGCCCGAGCAGCTCGACGCTGGCGAGGTGACCATCCGCGTCCATTACTCTAGCATCAACTACAAGGATGCGCTGGCGGCTACCGGGGCGGGCAAGATCATCCGGCGCTTTCCCTGCGTGGGCGGCATCGACCTGTGTGGCGAGGTTGTGGACAGCGCCGATGCGCGCTTCAAGGCCGGTGACAAGGTCATCGCCACCAGCTTCGACATCGGTGTCGCGCATCACGGCGGCTATGCGGAATATGCGCGCGTGCCCGCGGGCTGGGTCGTGCCCCTGCCTGCAGGGCTGGACCTGTTCGAAGCCATGGCCCTTGGTACGGCGGGCTTCACCGCCGCGCTCGGCGTGGTGCGCATGGAGGACAACGGCCTCGCGCCTGCCAACGGCCCGGTCATCGTCACCGGGGCCACCGGTGGCGTCGGCGGGTTGGCGATCGACATGCTGGCCAACCTCGGGTACCACGTGGTCGCACTCACCGGCAAGGAGGCCGAGGCCGACTACCTGAAGATGCTCGGTGCGGCCGAGATCAAGCTGCGATCGGAGATCGATCTCGACAAGGTGCGCCCGCTCGAAGCCGCGCAGTGGGCGGGGGCGGTGGACAACGTCGGCGGTCCGGTGCTGCACTGGGTGCTGGCGACCATGAAGCAGGCGGGCACGGTGGCGAGCATCGGCAATGCGGCCAGCTTCAAGCTCGACACCACGGTGTTCCCTTTCATCCTGCGCGGCGTCAGCCTGCTCGGCATCGATTCAGGCTACATGGGTTTTCCGACCCGCCAGCGCGTGTGGGACCGCCTCGCAACCGACCTCAAGCCGCGTCATCTCGCGGCAGTCACTCGCACGATCGACTTCGATGCCTTGCCAGCGGCTTTCGACGATTTCATCCAGGGCCGCGTCAAGGGCCGCACTGTCGTCCGCATCGGCGCCTGAGCGGGCACAGGTAAAACGGGGGCGAGGTGGTGACGAGCGAAGACGACAAGCTGCCACGCATCCTCGTGGTTGACGACTCGCGCATGGTGCGGGCGACGATCGTCAAGCTCATTCGCGGCCGCTTCGAAGTGCGCGAGGAGCCCGACGGCGAAGCCGGATGGGAGACATTGCTGGTCGATCCGGGCATCGATCTCGTGCTCACCGATATCGGAATGCCGCGCCTGGATGGCTACGGCCTGCTCGAGCGCATCCGGGCATCGAAGGTGGCGCGGGTACGCGAGCTGCCGGTGGTCATCATTTCCGGCGACGAGGACGAATCTGCCCGTGAGCGGGCGCTCACCCTGGGTGCCAACGGCTTCGTCACCAAAGGGGCGGGCAGTGTCGAGCTCCTCGCCACCCTGACCTCGCTGGTGCGCCTGTCGAAGGCCCAGCTCGAGCTCGAACGCAGCCGTGCCGCGCTCGCCCGCCAGAGTCCGGTTGACCCGGAAACCGGGCTCGCAAGCGAGGGCTACCTGCAGCATCGTGCCAGTCAGGTGGAGGCCGAGTCGCTGCGCCGCCAGACCGACATTGCCGCTCTGGTCATCGAGCTCGACCAGTTCGACGAGCTTGTCGATCGCTACGGCGCGCACGTCGTGCAACTCATCGTGCGCAAGTTGTCGAAGATGCTCACCGGGCGTATTCGCGCCGAGGACACGCTGTCGCAGCACTCGGCCTCGCAGTTCGCACTGCTGTCGCCCGGCATCGATCGCGTTTCGAGCTGTGCCTTTGCGCTGCGCCTGCGCAGCAGCGTCGAGAAGCTGGTGATGGGCTACCGCGAGGAGCGCATCCGCATCACGCTCAGCATAGGCGTTGCCAACGCCGTGGTGGACGGGCGCAGTGCGGTCAGCGAGTTATTGGGCCTGGCGCTCGAGCGTACCGCGGCCGCGCGCGCCGCGGGGGGCAATCGCGTGGTCGCCGATGCCGGCGAGGTGGATGCCGACTCCATCGAGCGTGCGCTCGGCCGCCTCGTCAGCATCGATGGCGCGCTCAGGCAGGTGCGAGCGGGTGCGCGCGACGAGGTCGAGCGCCAGTTGCCCGAGATCATCGCGGCGCTGATGCCGCTGCTCGAATTGATAGAATCAAAGACTCACTGCGGACTGCCGCTCAGGCATCTCGATGCCCTCAAGAACAGAAGCGCAGCCGATGGTGATGATGATGACGGGGAGTCCACCCGGACCTCCATCTGAAGCAGGAGTGGTCGCAGGTTTCGCTGCGCTGTCCCGGCGCTGCGGTGCAGGCAACACGTCATTTGCAGTACAGGGAAAATAGAAGGGAGAGGAAGCAATGACCGATTACCAGCAATTCCACCGCCGTTCCATCGAAGACCGCGACGGGTTCTGGGCCGAGCAGGCCCAGCTCGTGCACTGGAACAAGCCCGCTGAGCAGATCTGCGACTTTTCGAAGCCGCCGTTCGTGAAGTGGTTCAAGGGCGGTGAGACCAACCTCTGCTTCAACGCAGTGGACCGCCACGCCGCCACGCGCCCCAACGACCGCGCGCTGGTGTACATCTCGACCGAGACCAACGAAGAGAAGGTGTATTCCTTCGCCGAGCTGCAGCGCGAGGTCGAGCGCATGGCGGCGATCTACCAGGACCTCGGGGTCAAGCGCGGAGACCGCGTGCTGATCTACATGCCGATGATCGCCGAGGCGGCCTTCGCGATGCTCGCCTGCGCACGCATCGGTGCCATCCACTCGGTGGTGTTCGGCGGTTTCGCCGCCGGCTCGCTCGCCACTCGTATCGATGACGCCAAGCCGGTGCTGATGGTCAGCTCGGACGCCGGCATGCGCAACGGCAAGCCGGTGCCTTACAAGCACCTCGTGGACGAGGCCTGCAAGCTGGCCGAATTCCCGCCGGCCAAGGTGCTGATCGTCGACCGCGGCCTGGACAAGGGCTTCCCGCGCGTCGAGGGCCGTGACGTCGATTACGCCGAACTGCGCGCCCGGCACATGGATGCCCAGGTGCCGGTCGTGTGGCTGGAGTCTTCCGAGCCGAGCTACATCCTGTACACCTCCGGCACCACTGGCAAGCCCAAGGGTGTGCAGCGCGACACCGGCGGTTACCTGGTCGCGCTCGCCTCGACCATGCCGCACATCTTCACCGGCGAAGCCGGCGAGACCATGTTCGCGACCTCCGACATCGGCTGGGTGGTCGGTCACAGCTACATCATCTATGGCCCGCTCATCGGCGGCATGGCCACAATCATGTACGAAGGCACGCCGCTGCGTCCGGACGCGAGCATCTGGTGGCAGATCGTCGAGAAGTACAAGGTCAGCGTCATGTTCTCGGCGCCCACCGCGGTGCGCGTGCTCAAGAAGCAGGACCCGGCCTTCCTCAAGAAGTACGACCTGTCCTCGCTCAAGCACCTGTTCCTGGCCGGCGAGCCGCTCGACGAGACCTCGCACGAGTGGATCATGCGTGAGCTCGGCATCCCGGTCATCGACAACTACTGGCAGACCGAGACCGGCTGGCCGATGCTCGCCATCTGCCGCGGCGTGGAAGACAGCCCGATCAAGCTCGGCTCGCCCGCCTTCCCGGTGTATGGCTACGATCTGCGCATCTTCCGCGAGGATGGCAGCGAGTGCGGCGCCAACGAGAAGGGCATCGTCGGCATCGTGCCGCCGCTGCCGCCGGGCTGCCTGTCCACCGTGTGGGGCCAGGACGAACGTTTTGTGTCGACCTACTTCTCCACCTTCCAGGACCCGGTCGTCTACTCTTCTTCCGACTGGGGTATTCGTGACGACAAGGGCTACTACACCATCCTCGGCCGCATGGACGACGTCATCAACGTCGCCGGCCATCGCCTCGGCACCCGCGAGATCGAGGAGGCGGTGCAGACCCACCCGGCGATCGCCGAGGTTGCCGTGGTCGGTGTGCACGACGAGCTCAAGGGCCAGATGCCGATGGCTTTCGCGGTGGTGAAGGACGCCAGCACGGTCGACACCGCCGAGAAGCGCGCTGCGCTCGAGAAGGAGGTGATGAAGAAGGTGGACGAGAGCCTCGGTGCCATCGCCCGTCCAGCCCGAGTGCACTTCATCAACGGCCTGCCCAAGACGCGCTCGGGCAAGATGCTGCGCCGCTCCATTCAGGCGCTGGCCGAAGGCCGCGACGCGGGCGACCTGACCACCATCGACGACCCGAGCACGCTCGAGCAGATCAAGGTGGCGCTGAAAGGCTGAGTAAAGCTTGCAGGCCGCGCTGCCAATGAGCGTGGCGACGGCGTGTGGTCCAGGGGCCGGCATCCGCAACGCGGGTGTCGGCCTTTTTTACAGCGGCGCTCTCGTGATGGGGTGCCTGTTTTGGGTAATTTATTGAAAACAATGGATTGGCGTCTATGGCCCGAAATTTGCTGAACCGTTACCGAATCGTAAGGTTCTCGAACTTGGGTGAGCGGAGGACGCTATGAAAACCAGAATTCTGCATAAGACTATTGCCGGCCTGTTCGGCCTTGCCGCTGTGGGTGGTGCGCAGGCTGCCTTGCTCGACCTTGCGGGGGTCGGTTACGTTACCTACGGCAACACCAACGTGTACTCCATGCCGATCGCGGCATTCGAGTATGCACAAATCAATGGTGGTGGCACGGGGCCGGGCAACCCCTACTACATTGCCTCGACGCCCGGTGCAATCAAGGATCTCGTCGTCATCTACACGGGCGCTTCGGGCTCGGACGTCACCACCAATGCGGACGGTTTCGAGCATGCCTACGGTACGCCAAGTGGCTCCCAGGGGCCCTTTGCGTCGACCAACGGACCGGTCGAGATGACTGCTCCGACCAACCAGAACACTGCGGACATCACCACCAGGTACGCCGCGACCTGGGATGCCAACGTGCAGTCCCTGGTCAATTTCCTCGATGGCGGCAATCCGTTGTTCCTGTTCAACAACAACGAGACGCGTGCAGACCAGAATCTTGCGATCTGGGCCAAGCTCTGGCTGACTGATGGGAATGGCGATCTGTATGGGCGTCACCTCTATCTGAGCAATGATGGCCGGAACTACGGCACGCTCTCGCCTGCACAGCTCAACGGCGATGCAGCGCTCTACAACCCGGGTGACCTGTCTGCCCCGGGTCTCACTCCGGCGGCTGGCCTGCCCACCGACTACGTGCTGTCCGGTGGGGATGTCTGTCTGGATACGACGCAGCCGGGCAATCCGGTGGTCGCCTGTTCGAATGCGGCGGGCATCGAGCGGTTCAGTCACAACCTCGGCGCCAACCAGGTCGCCTATGTCGGCGAACTTCCGTTGCTCAACGAGTGGTTGAATGTGCTCAAGGCCGACGACACCATTAACCTTGCCAGCTACAGCATGCATCTCGAGCTGTGGCTCGGCTGCGATCCTCGGATCGCAGCCGTGACCTGTGAAAACCTGCAGATCGACAACGGCTTCGAGCAACTCTTCCTGGCGTCGTCGAAGTCGAGTTTCAACAATGTCCCAGAGCCGGCGACGCTGGCACTGATGGGCCTTGGGCTTCTCGGTGTGGGTGCGAGCCTGCGTCGCCGCAAGCTGGTGGGCTGAACATCCCAACGAGTTCGTGGGCCGACATCATTGAGGAACGGGGCGCTCTGGCGCCCCGTTCCTTTTGGACAGCTGGGTTTGTGCAGCTCAGGCGGTAGTTGATCGAGCGCGCTCGAGACCGGCATCGACTTCCTGCTGCACGACACGCCAGATCGGGCGCAGGATGAAACGCATGTTCTTGATCACGCTATTGACGTCGAGTACCGAGGGGACGCGCGCACCACGATGTTCGACCGCGTCGCCAATGCGGCGGATGTCCACGCCCAGCTTGGCGAAGTGGCTGGCCAGGCGCGGTTCGGTGAGTACGAACAAGGTGTCGATGTCGTGACGGTGCGCCAGTGCGATGGCGCTCATGTACAGGCTGATCGGGATGTAGGGGAAGCGCGGCTGTTCGCGCGAACCGAAGTCGTCGTCGTTGATCGGCGCTGCCTCGCGGTCTTCGCCGCGCCGGCGGCGATACCGCGAGCGCACGGCGAGACGGGAAACCTCGGCAATGCGGCCGCGGGGCAGGGCGGCCGGGTCGATGATGCGGCGATCGAGCACCTCGGCGCAGGTGTGCTCGAATGGCAGGGGCTTGGCGGGATCGTCCGGGTCGGTGAGCACGATGCGTACGCAGCCCACGGGTTCGTGCGGTTCGTCCCGGGTGCGCAGCAGGCAGTGAAGGCTGTGCGCGTCGTAGGTGTCGATCTCCCGCTTGTCCGGGCGCTCGGGCTCGAAGTGCAGGTCGGAGCAGTAGACCTCGTGCCGGATGCCGAACACGAGATCGCGCGTCGCCTGGTCGGTCGCCGGGATCAGCTCGAAGTACTTCTTGAAGCCGTGACCCAGGTTGAAGCGGTCAAGGAGAGCCATGTTCAGTTTCCTTGTCTGAGGAGGTCGACGATCGGCGTGGCGCCGACGCGTCGTGCCGGGAAGAGTGCGGCGAGAGTGGTGGCGACCAGGCCGACGAGGCATGCACCCAGCACGACGGAGGGCACGACGCGGATCATGGCGGTGTAGCCGACATTGGCATTCGGCGGCGGCGGCATCGGGATGCCGATTGCCGAGATGGTCACCGCCAGGAAGATGCCGATCAGCGCGCCGAGCACGGCGCCGGCCAGCCCCAGAACCGTGTTCTCCACGACCAGCAGGCGGAAGATGTCGCGCCTGCGGTTGCCGAGCGCCTGCATGGTGCCGAATTCGGCCTGGCGCTCGAATGCGGCCATATTGACGCTGTTGGCGACCGACAGCAGCACCATCACCAGGATGATGCCCTGCAGGACACCGAACTGGCGCTCGTAGAGCCCGAGCGTCTTCTCGTAGAAGTCCGACAGCATCTTCCAGTCGAAGACCTCGAACTGAGCTGGGTCGACCAGCGCGGCTACTGCCGCATAGGCGCGCGCGGTGTCCTCGGTGCGGTGCAGGGTCGTCACCAGCATGTTGGCGCCGTCGGTGTAGAGCAGCTCGCGTGCGGCGGCGAGCGGAACGCGCACGGCGCGCGAATCGAACTCCTTCGAGAAGCTCTGGAAGATGCCGACCACCTCGAAGTCGAGCGTGTTGACCGCGCCTTCGGCCGTGTTGAGCACGAGCACGATGGAGTCGCCTACCTCCAGGCTCATGGCGTGCGCCACCCCCTGGCCGATGACTGCGCCGAACAGGTCGTCATCCCGCAGCTGGCGGCCGGCGAGGATCTCCAGCGCGGTACCCAGGCGTGCTTCCTTGTCGGGTTCGATGCCTTCGCCAACGATGCCCAGGTCTCGCCGGCCATTGTTGAGCACACCGGCAAAACTCAGCCGCATCGAGACCTCCTTGACCTCGGGCAACGCAGTGATGCGTGCGGCCAGGGCCTCGGGGTCCGGGATGAGGTAGTTTTCCGGCTGGCGGGTACCCTTCTCGCGGAAGTCCTTGCGGAACACCTGTACGTGCCCGGTCTGCGAGTGGATGATCGATTCGCCCAGCTGCACGAAGATGTCCTGCACGAAGCCGCCGGACACGATCAGGCCGGATACGCCGAAGATGATCGCGGCCAGCGTCATCGCGGTACGGATCTTCTGGCGCAGCAGGTTGCGGATGGCGAGCCGGATCAGCATGCGGCCTTACCTCTGGTGGCGGAGTGCGTCGACGATGTTCATCCGCGATGCCTTCCAGGCTGGCAGGATGCTCGCGAGCAGGGTGGTCGCAAAGGCGAGCTGGAAGGCCTCCCATGCCAGCGTCGGGGGAACTGAGATACGGCCGGTGAAACCGGTCTCCATGCCCGGCGGGGGGGGCATCGGGATGCCCACTGCCGAAATCGCGGTGGCGAGCAGAAAGCCGAGACCGACCCCGACTGCGCCGCCGATCACTCCGAGCAGCGCCCCCTCGGTCAGGAACATGCGCAGGATGCCCGCACGGCGCACGCCCAGCGCCATTGCCGTGCCGATTTCTCCCGTGCGCTCGACAACCGCCATCGACAAGGTGTTGGAAATGCTCAGCACCACGATCAGCGCGATCAGGATGCGCACCACACCGACCTGGCGGGTGAACAGCTCCGCGGTCTTGTTGTAGAAGTCAGCCAGGTCGTACCAGGGAATCGGTTCGAACTCGTTGGCGGGGAGTCGCGCCTTCAATGATGCGAGTGCAGCGTCCGTGTCGGCCGTGCGTTCGAGCAGCACGACCCAGCTCGTCGCTCCCTCGACTCGCATGAGCTTGCGTGCAGTCTCGATCGGCACGCGCAGCGCTGCGTCGTCGTAGGCCTTGACGGTGGTGCCGAACAGGCCCGCCACCGTCAGTTCGACGGCGTTGAGTCCGCCCTCGGCTGTGGTCGCCAGCAGCACCACGGTGTCGCCGGGCTGGACGCCGACGTTGGCAGCCAGCCCGCGCCCCACGAGCACGGTGTTGTCATTCGTGCCGTCCAGGTTGCTGCCGGCGACGATGCGGATGGAGCGCCCCACCAATGCCTCGCGCTCGGGGTCGATGCCCTCGCCCATGAATGAAATGGTGTTGTCGCCGCTGCTGAGCAAACCGTTGAAGGACAAGCGTGGCGTGATCGTGACCATGCCCTGCGGCGGCTGCGCGCTCACCGCTTCCGTGCCCGACGGCAGCAGGTAGCTGTAGGGGTCGCCCAGCCCCTTCTTGAAATAGCCCGGACGGATGACCTGGATGTGGCCGAGCTGCGAATGGATGGTCGACTCGCGCATGTTGTCGAGCAGCCAGTGGATGAATCCGCCCGCCAGCACGAAGGTGACCACCCCACCGCAGATGATGAGCATTGCGAGCAATGCCCGCCGCCGCTGCCGGAACAGGTTGCGCGCTGCGACCAGCGTCGCACGCGCGGCGCGATTTGCGGCTTCGTTGAGCATGCTCGTTCGTGTGGTCGAAAAGTAAGTCTATGATAGCCTCTCGGCGGACTTGGAACGAGGGGGCCGAGATGCGGCCAGAATTCGACTACAGCGCGGCATTCTCGCGCAACATCGGCTGGGTGACCGAGGCCGAGCAGCAGACCTTGCGCTCGCGGCGCATCGCCATTGCCGGCATGGGGGGGGTTGGTGGCGTTCATCTGCTCACCCTCGCGCGCTTTGGCATCGGTGCATTCAGCATCGCCGACTTTGACCGTTTCGACATCGTCAACTTCAATCGCCAGGCCGGCGCGATGATGAGCACGCTGGGCGAACCCAAGGTTGATGCCCTGGCGCGCATGGCGCGCGACATCAATCCCCTTGTCGATCTGCGCTGCTTTCCCGAGGGAGTCGGCGAGGATAGCCTCGATGCCTTCCTGGAGGACGTCGACCTCTACGTCGACGGTCTGGATTTCTTTGCCTTTGCCGCTCGGCGAGCCGTTTTCGCCGCCTGTCATCGTCGCGGCATTCCAGCGGTGACGGCAGCCCCGCTCGGCATGGGGGCTGCCGTGCTCGTGTTTGCGCCCGACAGCATGTCGTTCGAGGACTATTTTGGTCTCGAGGGCTGCGATGAGGATGAGATGGCGCTGCGATTCCTGCTTGGCCTGTCGCCGGGCATGCTCCAGCGCGCCTACCTGGCCGATCCGTCGCGGGTTGACCTGGCTGCGCGCAAGGGGCCTTCGACCATCGCCGCATGCCAGCTGTGCGCCGGTATCACCGCAGTCGAGGCTTTGAAACTGTTGCTCGGCCGCGGCAAGGTCTTCAAGGCGCCCTGGGGGTATCAGTTCGATGCCTACCAGAGCCGTCTCAAGCGCACCTGGCGCCCGGGTGGGCATCGCAATCCGCTGCAGCGCATCGGCCTCTGGCTTGGTCGCATGCAGCTACAACGCATGAAGCAGGAGGCGCTCAAGCATGGCAAGTCGTGAACAGCTGCACCGCATTCTCGAACGCGCGCGCTGGGCGCCCAGTGGCGACAACACCCAACCGTGGCGCTTCGAGATCCCGGCCGAGGGCCATGTGGTGGTGCGTGGGTTCGATACCCGCGACCACGTCCTCTATGATTTCGATGGTCGTGCCAGCCAGATTGCCCATGGCGCGCTGCTCGAGACCCTGCGCCTGGCGGCCAGCTGCGAAGGGTTGCGCACCGAATGGTCCGTCCGGCCCGGTTGCGCGGACGATGCCCCCGTTTACGATGTGCGCTTCTTCGCCGATGCCAGTGTGGAGCCCGATCCGCTCGCGCGCTACATCGAAACCCGAGTCGTTCAGCGCCGGCCGATGCGCACCACGCCGCTCACCGACGCTCAGCGTGCTGCCTTGGTCGATGCCGTTGGCCCGGCCTTCAGGCTGCGCCTGTTCGAGCGCTTCGCCGAGCGTCTGGCCGTCGGCAGGTTGCTGTGGGCCAACGCTCATATCAGGCTGACCACGCCCGAGGCCTTCGAGGTTCATCGCAGCATCATTGAATGGAACGCCCGGTACAGCGACGATCGCATCCCCGATCAGGCGGTCGGCGTTGATCCCGCCACCGCCAAGCTGATGCGCTGGGTGATGCAGAGCTGGCAACGGGTGGATTTCTTCAACCGCTATCTGTTTGGCACCGTGGCGCCGCGCATCCAGCTTGACCTGCTGCCTGCGCTCGGCTGCGCTGCCCATATCCTCTTGCTGCCGCCGCGCTCGCCCCAAGGTATCGAGGACTACCTCGCCGCCGGCGTGGCGATGCAGCGGCTGTGGCTGGCGGCGGAGGCGCAGGGGCTGCACCTGCAGCCTGAGATGACGCCGGTCATCTTTCGCTGGTACGCGCGTGCCGGACGTTCGTTTTCCGCCCACCCTGGCATCGATGCTGCGGCTGCACGACTCGCCGAGCGGTTCGAGCAACTGGTCCCGGCTGCGTCCGACGATGCCTTCATGTTCTTCTGCCGCGTGGGCCGCTCGGCAACGCCGCATGCGCGCTCGCTGCGCTTGCCCCTGGCACGCTTGCTTGGCGAGCGCCCGGAGGCTCCGGGCTAGGTCCACCATGCCTTCAGGCTGGTCGAGTGAGTGTCGGGAATTTTTACACTCATCATGCCTGGAGGGTTTGCTTGAGTAATGCCGCTTTCTCAAGTGGATGAAAGAAAAGGGGTTTGTAAATCTGGCATGCTGATTGCTTTATGTTGTCCGAGCGGTTCGGCAGTGCTGGCAAGGTAGCTTTGATCGCGAGCGCTCGATACCTGCGGTACTACTTGAATAACGGAGGACATTATGAAACTTAAGAAAACATCGCTCGCGACGGCGTTGGTGGCAGCCCTGGCAATGGGTGCGGCGGGCCAGGCCTCGGCGAGTGTCTACGCGGGTTCGTCGCTGGATGTCAGCAACCTGGTGATCGGTTTTGTGAACCAGAATACTGGCGCTGTCATCACCAACCTGAGCCCGAACTTCACCTTCAACGTGGAAGATTCCGCCAC
Organism: Thauera sp. 28; assembly: GCF_000310145.2. Lineage (GTDB taxonomy): Bacteria > Pseudomonadota > Gammaproteobacteria > Burkholderiales > Rhodocyclaceae > Thauera > Thauera mechernichensis. The sequence goes on along the minus strand of NZ_AMXA01000009.1, from coordinate 59,311 downwards.
GCTGAACGGTTCGACCCAGGCCTTTGCCGCATCCTGCAGCAGCCTGCTGGAAAACTGCAGCGCCGTGCCGCCGGTGCTGGCAGTCAATGCCGCCAACGCGCCGGGCAGCAGCCTCACGCGCGCCAACAACGACTACACGCTGCTCGGTCAGGGTAACGGCACCTACGCCAACTCGAACGCCGAGATCAGCACCGCCCAACTGGTGAATGGCTTCCCGTCGGAAAGCCAGCAGGTTGCCGAGGCCGAGCTTCTGGTTTCGGGTGCAGGTCAGGCATCGTCGAACATCCAGTCGAACACCACCTGGACGTTCGATTTCGTGATCGACACCAACCTGGCGGTGATGAACCTGAGCTTTGTCGCCAATCCGGAGATGAAGGCCGATGTCACGCTCATCCCGCCTTTCACCTCGGGTCTGGCCCAAGCCAACCTGACGACGAACTTCACGCTGTCGCGTGAAGGTGCCCCGCTCGTCGTCTGGAGCCCGAACGGCGCCGGTACCGGCCTGCTGTGCGGCATTGGCCTGACTTGTACGGCTGCTGAGGGCGAGTCGCTGAACATTACCCTGGGTGTTGGCCCGGCGAGTGAGACCGCTCAGCACAGCCTGGGCACGGCTGGCACCAACTTCTCGCTGAGAGCAGAGGGTCTGACGGAAGGTCGCTACTCGCTCACGCTGGCGGCGCTGACCAGTGTCAACGTCACCCAGGTGCCGGAACCCGGTACGCTGGTGCTGCTCGGCGGCGCGCTGGCTGCGCTGGGTGTGGGTGGCCTGCGTCGTCGTCGCGAAGAGAAAGTGGCCGCCTGATCCTGTGATCGGTGCTGGCTTGGCAGCCTGAAGCAAGGTCGCCAAGTGGAAGAAGCCGCGAGTTCCTCAGGGAGCCGCGGCTTCTTTGCGTTCGCGGTGCGTGCGCAGTTGTTCGTACGTCCTTGTGCCCCGTTCGGACCGGCCCCCCTGTTTCGTTCATCGCCCCAGATCGCGATCGATACGGGCAACGGCCAGGCCGGTAAGGGCGAGGTGAATGACCAGGTAGATCGATAGGACACGCGCGACGAAGCTGCTGATCGCGTTGGCGTCGGCGAGCTGCGCAACGACCGCGAGCGTGGTGGTGGTGATCAGCATGGCGCTGTTGCCGCGTCTAAAGATGACGTAGAGCGGGCGCTTGAACGCCTGTTCCAGTGCAAGCCAGGTGCGCCGCCCCGAGTAGAAGAACAGCGCGAATCCGACGATCCATGCTGGGTCCGGTGCCGGGGTTGTTCCCGTGCTCAAGTGCGCAAACGCGAATCCCACTGGGACGACGTGAGTGATGATGTGGGCTTTGACCCAGCGGACGTCTGATCCGGTGCGCTGGCAAGCCAGCTCCGGGGCGCGTCGCCAGGCGTGCGCCAGCAGCGTGCAGATGCACAGGCTGGCCAGACCCGCCGTCGGCAGGACGGCGCTTTCGAAGGGGGCTGCAGCCAGTGCCAGCCCGGCGCTCAGCAGTATGGTGCAGGGTGTGAGTACCGCCAGCCGGTCGAGGGCTTTTGGGGGCAGGGCCATGCGAGTCCAGCGTCTCATGCGACGAAGCCTCAACCAGAGCTGGCTGGCTTGCCCGGCCCTAGGTCGAAGGTGCTCATGTAGTCCGCAAACCGCTCCCGAATCGACTCGCCCGACAAGCCGAAGTCCTCGGGCGTGTAGCGATGACTGCGCGGTTTTTCGCGGTCCTTGGCGAGAAAATCGCTGAGCTGCGAACGTGCGCTGCCTCCGAATTCAAGCCCGAAGTGACCGTAGATGGCGGACACCGTGCCCATCGGGTCTGCGATGAGGCGCTTGTAGGGGATATCGAGAACGCCGTGTTCTGGCCGGCGTCGGCGTGCAGCCAGATATGCGTCCATATCCGTCGCAAGGCGCTGCAGCACCTGCTGGCCGAGCTCCGCATTGTCGATGCGTGACGCGCATATGCCGCGGAATGCGGCATTGAGGCTGGCCCAGGAGGCAACCGACTGAACCGGGTCACGGTGCAGATGAACCAGGCAGGCGTCCGGATAGGTGTCAAGCAGGCAGTCGAGGGCGGCCAGATGGTCGGGCGACTTCAGCAACCAGCGCTTGGCGGGGTACGTGGCTTGCAGTACCTGCAGCGCGCCTCTGTGATGCAGGTAGGTTGGCCGGTGGTCCACATGGTCGAGCCATGTGGAGTATCCGGGTACGTTGAACATGCCCGCAAGTGCCTGCGTTGCGAAGCGCTGCATCAGGATCGGGGTGCATTCCTCGGGGCCGTCGAGGTAGAACTCGTGGATGTGTTCCAGCTGTGGTGCGAGATAGCGCTGGAACGCCATCAGAAAGCGTCCTGTTCGACGCCGAGGGTCGTGCTCCCTGGCTGTTGCTTGCCTGGGCGGCATCTGGGAAACGGTTGTCTCCCAGTTGCTGAGATAGCGGTGCTCAGGGTCGCATGCGAGCAGGTTGAAGAGGAAAGAGGTTCCCGACCGCGGCAGGCCCAGGATGATGAGCGGGCGGCTTACCGGAGCGTTGATGACCTCCGGGTGTGCGGCCTGGTAGGTCATCAGCTTGAGGTGGTTGCTCAGCAAGCCGACGAGTAGCTCAGAGACGTAGTAGCGACCGAACGGATGGAGGTCCGCTGACTCGTTCAATGCGCCCACCAGATGCTCCAGCCCTGTTGCGGCATCCGCGGGCAAGGACACTTTGCTGCCGCTCTTCTCCATCGCCGAGGCAATGAGTGCTGCGGAAGACAGCGGTTGGCTTGCCGATCGCCCGAGGGCGCTCGACAGCAGGTTCCAGGTCCTGACCAGCAAGCTTTGCTGAGGGGGTGTGTTCGATGGCACGGTCGGTTCTCCTTGCTCTTGCCCTCAGGCCACTGGATGCTGCGCTTGGAAAGCCGTAGCGCTCAGCGGTGTGATCCAATCTCCGCAAGCTGCGCCCGCGCCTCGGCCTCGAAGCGGGTGCCGACGCCGTCTACGATGAGCTTCTCGAGTGTTGCTCGCGCGCCCGCCGCATCACCCTGGGCGGCCTGCACCTGGGCGACATGCAGCCGAACCTGGCCGCTCTCCGGGTTGAACTTGAGTGCCTGGTCCAGCAACCAGCGTGCTTGGGTCAGGTCGCCGCGCTCGAAGTGGATCATGGCCAGGGTATCGAGGACGTGCGGGTCTTCGGGAGCAAGCTCGTTGGCTCGGCGCGCCGATCGCAAGGCATCGTCGGGTGCGCTCTTGCGGCTTAGCCAGGCGACGTTGTTCAGCGACGGGACATGGTCGGGATGCCGTTCGAGCACCTTCCGGTAGGCGCTGATGGCCTCCGTCGTCTGATCCAGTTCCAGGTGGGCGCCGGCAAGATGGAGCAGCATGCCGGTATCGTCCGGATGGTCGGTGAGCCAGCGCTTCATGAACTGGAAGGCGTCGTCATGCTTCTTCTGCCCCCACAGGCTGCGGGCGAACTGCTGGGCAAGTTCTGAGCGGGGCGAATGTTCGAGTGCCTTGCCAAGAAGGTCCTCGGCCTTTGCGAAGTCGCTGGTCACCAAGGCGTGCCAACCGGTGGCCGCGAAAACCTCGGGCAGCTCACCGAAATCCGCCGCAAGTTTCGAGGCGGCGCCGGCCGCTTTCTCGAGTTGGGTGGACTGGGTCAGGAAGCGCAACTCGGCGATGCGCGCCGGAAGGTGGCGCGGATTGAGGCGGAGTGCCTCGGCCAGCTCGCGTTGGGCGCCACGGAAATCCCGCTGCTGCAGGAGTGCTTCGGCGAGCAGAACGCGTGCATAAGCCGCATCCGGGGCGATCCGGCTGAGGTGCATGAAGGCGGTGCGTGCCGCTTCGGCATCGCCCTTGGCCAGGTAGGCAGTGCCCTGTAGTTCCAGGAAGATTGGGGTGGTCTCGATCTGCTTGGGGCTGAGTTCGCCCAGCACCGCGAGGGCCTTGTCCGGCGTGCCAGCATTCAGGTGGCGGCGCGCCAGCAGGCTGCGAGCGGTGATCGCGCGCGGGTTCTGTTGCAGCAGGCGCTCGAGGATCCGGTTCGCCTCCGCTTGCTTGTCCTGGCCGTGTGCGGCCGCGACCAGCAGAAGTGCGACCACTTCGTCGTTCGGGCGCTGGTCGGCCAAGGGGCGGATGAGCGTGTCGATGCGCGCGAAGTCGCGGTCGTTGAGGGCGAGTCTGGCCAGGTTGATACGCGCACTCGCATTGGCGGGGTCACGTTGCAGAACCTGCTCGAGGATGCCGCGGGCGCTTTCCCATTGACCGGTCGCAAGGTCGATGGCGGCAGAGAGGCCGAGTGGTCCCAGCTGGTCGGGGTGGCTGGCACGCAGGGCCGCGATGCGCGTGCGCGCCTCGTCATAGCGCTGATCCCTGAAGGATTGCAGAGCGAGCAGGAAGGAGGTCCTGTAGGCGTCCTCGCTGTCGGCGCCGAGTTCGGGAAGCTGCTGTCCGGCCATCAGTTGAGCCAGCATCAGCAGGTTGAGCGATTCGCGAGAATCAGGGGCAAGCCGGGCAAGCCGCTCCGCATGCAGCAGGGCACGAGGGGCGTCGCCTTCCTGAAGTGCCGTCCATGCGACCATCTGCAACGCCAGGGTGTCGTCGGGATTGGCCTTGAGTGCCGCTTCGAGCGGTGCCTTTGCAAGGGCGAAGTCCGAGCGACCCGCCTGGGCCGCGCCGACGAGGATGTTCGCCGATCGCGACTGCGGCGCACGGGAGCGGATGAAGTCGGCGTGGACGAGCGCTTGCTCAGGCTGGTTCAACAGCAGGCGCGTCGTGGCCAGGAAGTAGCGGTTGGGGATGAAGTTGGGGTCGTCATTGAGGCTGACCTCGAACTCGTTGGCCGCCTCCACAAGCTTCTGTTGCTGGAAATGGGCCAGGCCCCGCACGTAGGCGACATAGGACGTGCGCGCAACCTTTGACAGCGGCGCGAGGTCGGCGAGCGCCTCTTCGACCTTGTTCTGCAACAGTTTTGCATGGGCTCGCTTGGCGCGGTCGAGCGTGAGATAGGCGCGGTTGGCGACAGCCTTGTCGTAAGCGGCTTCCGCGGCCTCGTAATTGCCCTGTTCGAGCTCGAGATCGCCGAGCAAGGCCCACGCGTCTGCACTGTCGGGGTGGCGTTCGACAGCCGCACGCAAGCTCGCCTTGGCGTCGTCCAGCCGCCCGCGTGTGGCGAGTACGAAGGCGGCGCCGATGCTCGCATCCACGTTGCCGATGTCGATCTCCTGCGCGCGCGCGAACTGCTCGTCCGCCTTTTCGGTTTCCCCTTGAAGCAGCAGCGCCTTGCCGCGCAGGGCGAGCAGCGTTGCCTGGACCTCCGGCGAGGCGTCCTGCGGCAGGATCGAGGTCTCCGTGAGCAGGCGCGCGGGGTCCTGCTGCAACAGGAGCGCGCGCGCAAGAACCGGAAGCACTTCCGTGCGCGCAATGCCGAGTTCGATGGCACGTCGGGCGTCGCGCTCAGCCTTGTCGCCGTCGCCGAGCTCGAGTGCGACTTGCGCCATCAGCCAGCGTGCCTCCAGATTCTGGGGCGCCTGCTGCAAGGCGTTGTTGAGCTCGATCGAGGCCGCGTTGAAGGCTTTCTGGTCGATATGGCCCGCAGCCTTGCGGATGTAGTCGTCCGGGGAGAGGTCCTTGCCGCAGCCGCCGAGGGCGAGCAGGCTTGCAAGGGCAATGATCCGGAGCGACGTGCTTGGGCGGCGGTGCGGCATACGGCATCCTCGGTGGGCTTGGGGTGTGTCGGGGTGGGCGCGTGTCGAGGTTGCGCCCGGCGGTCACAGTCAAAAAGCATTGTAGCAAAGCGGGCGCACGCCATAGGGTGACGCAATGCCGCGGTGATGGTGTCCGTTCGTCGTGAACTCGTCAGACGGTGTGGTCTAGCCGGTAGCGCCGGTGAGGCTCGTGAGGTGGCCGACGAGGCTGTCGGCGGTACCTGCTGTGATGCCCTGTTCCGTGTCGCGGAGGTCGCGTGCACGTTGCGTGAAGCCCGGATGTGTCAGCAATGCCCTGAGTGTAGTGGCCGCCAGCACAGGCGATACGCGGTCCGCGCGCATCAGCAGTCCGGCGCCGAAGTCTTCAATCGCCCGCATGTTCAGGAACTGATCCATATTGCGTGCGATACCCAGCACTGGTACGCCGTGACTCAGGGCCTGGTTGGTGGTGGGGCTGCCGCCGTTGCAGATCACCAGGCTGGCCTGGGCGCACACACGGTCGCCGGGCAGGTAGTCGAAGATGCGTGCACGGCCGGTGTCGAGGCCCATCGGCAGTGGCTTGCCTGCGGTGGTGAGCACGATGTCGCAATCGAAGCGCTCGAGCATGGGCAGCAGGGCGGCGAGTACCGCCGGGGAGCCCGAACTGCCCATGGTCACGTACACAAGAGGGCGGCCGTCCTGCTTAAGTGCGGTCAGTTCGCCCTCACCTGCAGGGGACCACGCCAGGGGGCCGATGAAGGCGGCGCCCGCATGTTCGCGCACCTTTGGAAACAAGGCGCGCGGGTTGGCGAACAGGCGCAGGTCGGCGTCGGTGTAGCACAGGCGCAGGTCGTGGCCGAGACTGCCCAGGCCATGGCGACGGCGCAGGCGCTCCATCGGACGGGCGTGGACGCGGAAGGCGAGCGGTGCGACGCGTTGAAACACGGCCTGTGCCAGCTGGATGGGGGCGAAGCGCGTCCACGGAAAGACCGGAAGTGCTGGCTTGAGCGGTGCTTCCGGACTCCAGTAGGCATCGCACAACGTGGCGTAGGGGATGCCCTCAAGGCGTGCACTCACCGAAAGCGAAAGGCGGAAGTCACCGACCACGACATCGGGGCGGAGGCCGCTCAACAATGCGCGGTCGGCCGTGACATAGGCTTCAAGGGTGTCGAGGTCGTACAGCGGCTGGCCCGCATCCAGGCGGCGGGCGAACTCGGCGGGGGGCTGGGTGTGCAGGTCGACGACGGTGAAGGGCTCGTCCCGGGTCATCCACGAATAGGCAGGTGGGCGCGCGAGCGTGACCCGGATGCCGTGGTTGTGGAGCAGGCGCGCGACGAGCAGGGGGCGGCCAACGTGCGCCAGCGTCGAGCCTTCCGCGAGCAGCAGGACGGATTGCAGCGTATGGTCGGGCATGGGCGCATCCGGTTGCGGGAATAAGGATGCCGCGCGCTGCGGCTGGCCTCATTATCCGCGCGTTGCCGGTACCGCGCCTAGCGTCACACCATGTTGTCGCGGTGGATGAGCTCGGGTTCGTCGATGTAGCCGAGCAGCTTCTCGATCTCTGCCGTCGGCTTGCGCGCGATCCGCCTGCATTCCGATGCCGAGTAGTTGACCAGTCCGCGTGCCACCTCCTCGCCAGCGGATGTGCGGCAGGCCACGGCTGCGCCGCGCTTGAAGTCGCCGCGCACCTCGATCACGCCCACCGGCAGCAGGCTCTTGCCACCCTTGAGGGCAGCGACGGCGCCGTCATCGATGACGAGGTCGCCGGCGAGCTGGAGGTGGTCTGCGATCCACTGCTTGCGTGCCTGCAGCGGCGTGCTGGTGGCGTAGAGCAGGGTGCCGAGCGCATCGCCTGCGGCAAGGCGCAGCAGCGGGTCGGCTTCGCGCCCGCTGGCGATGCAGGTGTGGGCGCCGCTGCGGGCAGCGCGCTGGGCGGCGCGGATCTTGGTGATCATGCCGCCACGGCTGATGCCGGTGCCGGCGCCGCCGGCCATGGTCTCGTACTGGCGGTCTTCGGCGCGGCCTTCGCTGATCAGTGTCGCAGTGGGGTCGCGGCGCGGGTCTGCGGTATACAGGCCTTGCTGGTCGGTGAGGATGATCAGCGCCTCCGCCTCGATCAGGTTGGCGACCAGCGCACCCAGGGTGTCGTTGTCGCCGAACTTGATCTCGTCGGTGACCACGGTGTCGTTCTCGTTGATGATCGGCACCACACCGAGCTCGAGCAGGGTGGTCAGCGTGCTGCGGGCGTTGAGGTAGCGTGTGCGGTCGGAGAGATCCTCGTGCGTGAGCAGGATCTGCGCGGTGTGCAGGCCATGGCGCGAGAAGGCTTTCTCGTAGGCCTCGACCAGGCCCATCTGGCCGACGGCGGCTGCGGCTTGCAGCTTGTGCATCTCATGCGGGCGCTTCGCCCAACCCAGGCGCTGCATGCCGGCGGCGATGGCACCCGAGGACACCAGCGCTACCTCGCGGCCTTCGGCGCGCAATGCGGCGATCTGGCGCGCCCAGGCGTCGAGTGCGTCCTTGTCGAGGCCGGCGCCGTTGTTGGTGACGAGTGCGCTGCCGACCTTGACCACGAGGCGGCGGGCGTTGCGGATCTTGGTTCTCATTTCGATGCGTGTGCGCGGTTGAATGGGCTTCTGACGGTCAGGGGTGGCTCGGCGCGTCGCTCCCGGCGTCGGGCGTGCCATCGTCTTCGGGCAGGGTATCCTCGTCTTCGCCCAGCGCCTCTTCCTCGAAAGCCGCGTCGGCTGCCGCGCGAGCCGCTTCCAGTGCCGCCAGCCGTGCGACTTCGGCAGCCTGGCGTTCTGCGCGCTCGGCCTCGATGCGGGCGCGCTCGGCGTCGAGGAAGTCCTGGATGGCGAAGATCAGCCCCTGGGTGCCTTCGCCCTTGATGGCGGAAATCTCGAAGTGGCGCTCGACCGGACCGTAGGCGTCGAGGAAGGCTTTGACGCGCGCTTCGCGCTCATCCTCGGGGATGAGGTCGAGCTTGTTGAGCGCCAGCCAGCGTGGCTTGTTGTAAAGATCCTCATCGTACTTGCGCAACTCCTCGACGATCGCCTTGGCGTCCGCGACTGGGTCTGCCTCGGGGTCGAATGGTGCGAGGTCGACCAGGTGCAGCAGCACATGGGTGCGCTGCAGGTGGCGCAGGAACTGATGGCCGAGGCCCGCACCCTCGGCTGCGCCTTCGATCAGGCCGGGAATGTCGGCGATCACGAAGCTGCGCGCCTCGGTGGTGCGTACCACACCGAGGTTGGGGGCGAGGGTGGTGAAGGGGTAGTCGGCGACCTTGGGCTTGGCGGCCGAGACGCTGCGGATGAAGGTGGACTTGCCGGCGTTGGGCATGCCGAGCAGGCCGACGTCGGCCAGCACCTTCAGTTCCAGGTGCAGGTTGCGGTACTCGCCTTCCTGACCCATCGTCTTCTTGCGCGGGGCACGGTTGGTGCTCGACTTGAAGTGGATGTTGCCGAGACCGCCGCGGCCGCCGCGGGCGATCAGCACGGTCTTGCCGTCCTCATCGAGATCGGCGACGAGGTCCCCGCTCTCGAGGTCCTTGATCACCGTCCCGACCGGGAAGCGCAGCGTGATGTCGTCGCCGCCCTTGCCGTAGCAATCGCGGCTGCCGCCGTTCTCGCCGCGCTCTGCGCGGAAGCTGCGCGTGTAGCGATAGTCGATCAGGGTGTTGAGGTTGCGGTCGGCCACTGCGTAAACGCTGCCGCCGCGCCCGCCGTCACCGCCGCTGGGGCCGCCCTTGGGAATGAACTTCTCGCGGCGGAAGGTGGCCGCGCCGTTGCCGCCGTCGCCGGCGTAGACCTCGATGCGGGCTTCGTCAAAAAACTTCATGCCTGATCAACCTCTTAGCGGAACACGCAGCAGTGCGCGCCCTGGAAACAAAAAAGCCCTACCACGTGGATAGGGCTTTTGGACTGCGATGCGATCGAACGCGTGCGATCAGGCCGCTTCCGGCACGATGATCACGGTGCGGCGACGCAGGGCGCCCTTGACAGCGAACTTGACGACACCGTCCTTGAGTGCAAACAGGGTGTGGTCCTTGCCGATGCCGACGTTGTCGCCCGGGTGGTACTCGGTACCGCGCTGGCGAACGATGATGTTGCCGGCGAGCACGAACTGACCGCCATAACGCTTCACGCCGAGGCGTTTCGATTCCGAGTCGCGGCCGTTACGCGAACTACCGCCAGCTTTTTTGTGTGCCATGTCGGATTACCCCCTGCGCCTTAGGCCGAGATCGCTTCGATGCGAAGCTCGGTGTAGTTCTGACGATGCCCCTGGTGCTTCTGGTAGTGCTTGCGGCGGCGCATCTTGAAAATCTTGACCTTGTCGTGACGGCCGTGGGAAACCACGGTCGCCTTGACGGTAGCTCCGGCAACCACCGGCGTGCCGATCTTGACGGCCTCGCCTTCACCGACCATGAAGACCTGGTCGATGGTGATTTCGGAACCCACGTCGGCCGGTATCTGTTCTACCTTGATCTTTTCGCCAGCGGCAACGCGATACTGCTTGCCACCGGTTTTTATCACCGCGTACATGGTGTTACTCCAGTTGATGGGTCTGCAAAGAATCGCGCACGATAACTGAGCTGGCGCGTGAAGTCAATGCACATTGCGCTGCAATGCGTGCTTGCTCAGTCACTTGCCGCCAGTCCGGGCAGCAAGGCGGCGAGCGCCTGGTGTTCGGTGCGGTAGCTGGCCTGGGCGGCGATGCGCGGCCATAGACCATCGCGCTCCATGGCATCGATGACCTGCTTCTTCAGTCCGCAGAAGGCGATGGCCTGGCCCTGGGCATGGAAGCGCTCGATGAGACCGGCCAGGGTGTGCAGGCCGGTGGCGTCGATGTCGTTCATGCCGGTCGCCGACACGAGCACCATGCGTACCTTGTCCTGCGCACGTGCGGCTGCAAGCATGGCGTCCTCGAAGGTGGCTGCAGTGACGAAGGTGAGTGGGCTGTCAAAGCGCAGGATGACGAGCTGTGGGTGGGGGTGAGGCAGGCCGAAGCGCTCGCGGTCGCGGTAGGTGCCGTCCTCATGCAGGCCGAGCAGGGCTGCGCGCGGGCGCATGCCGCGATACACCATCAGCCCGAGCGACAGGATGAGGCCGGTGAAGATGCCGTTCTGTATGTTGGGGGCGAACGCAAGTGTGCCGAGGAAGGTGACGGCGGCTGCCGCACCGTCGTCCTTGCTCGCGCGCCAGGCGCGTCGCAGCACCCCGGTGTCGATCAGGCCGGCCACGGCCTGCAGGATCACCGCGGCCAGCACCGGCTTGGGCAGGTGCCATAGCAGCGGGGTCAGGTAGAGCAGCGTAAGTACCAGCAGAGCGGCAGTGACGAGCGAGGACAGGCCGGTGCGGGCTCCGTTTACATAATTGAGCGCCGAGCGCGAGAACGATGCGCTCACGGGCATGCCGGACGTGAAGGCGGCGGATATCTTTGCCAGCCCTTGTCCGATGAGTTCCTGGTCCTGTCGCCAAGGCTGCCGGGTACGGCCGCAGATGAGCTTGGCACTGGAGGCGGCTTCCATGAAGCTGACCATCGCCACCACGAAGGCGGCCGGCAGGATTGCCGCAACCAGGTCCGGGCTCGGCGGTGGCAGGCTGGGCAGGGGCAGGCCACGCGGGATGTCGCCGACCACCTCGCCGCCGCTGGTGGCAAAGCCGGACCACGCCGACAGTGCGGTGGCGGTGGCGACTACCAGGGGGACGCCGGGCAGGCGCGGCCACAGGCGCTTGAGCGCGACCAGTGCGGCCAGGCTACCCAGGCCGAGGCCCATCGACGGCCAGTGAGGGGCAGTCAGGCCGCCAAGGGCCTGGGTGAAGTCCAGCACCAGGTGCTGCGAATGGGGCATTGCCAACCCAAGCAGGGGCGGAACCTGGGTAAGGCAGATGATCAGCGCAGCCGCATTCACGAAACCCATCAGCACTGGCACCGAGAGCAGGTTCAGCAACCAGCCCAGCCGCATCAGCCCGAGCCCGAGCTGAATGAGCCCGGACAGCAGCGCGAGCAGGAGGGCGAGTCCGAGCAGGTCGCCGCCGGCAAGCCCGGCCAGGGGCACGATGCTGGCCGCGACGAGCAGGCTGGTGAGTGCCACCGGTCCGGTGGACAGCTGCCCGCAGGAGCCGAACAGTGCCGCCACCACGGCAGGGAGGAGGGCCGCGTACAGCCCGACCTGTGGCGGCAGGCCGGCGAGCTTCGCATAGGCCAGCGCTTGCGGGATCAATACCAGCGCCACCGTGATCCCGGCCACAAGATCGCCGCGCACGCCGTGCGCCCGCCATTGCGCTGGCCAGGACAGAAAGGGGAGAAAACGCACGGAAGGCGGCATGGGGGCTGTGCGGCAGCGGTGACTGCGAGCGGGCAGGCGTGTCGTGAGTGCGAAGCGGTGCGGGAGCTCACATTTTAAGGACAAACCCCGGCGCTGGCGCTCTCCAGTGGGAGCGGCGCGAGCCGCGAGGGCATAATGCAGGCCTCCCCGACGTGTCCGGAGCCCCGTGCAGATGGCGATCAGCCGCATTCCCCCGATCCAGTGCCTGCTCACCTTCGAGGCGGTGGCGCGCCTGCGTAGTGCGAGCCGTGCTGCGGAAGAGCTGTGCGTGACGGTGAGTGCGGTCAGCCATCGGCTGCGCCAGCTCGAGACACACATGGGCGTGCGATTGTTCTGCCGTGGCGACTTTGCCCTCACTGCCGAGGGTGCGGCCTACCTGCAGCACGTCGCTACCGCGCTCGCCGCGCTGCAGCAGATGCCCGGTGAGCGCGCCGCGGTGGGGCCGCGCCGCCTGCGTGTCGCGGTGACGCCATCCTTTTGCCGCCAGTTCGTGATGCCCAAGCTCGAGCTGTTCCGGCGCAGCTATCCCGACATCGAGCTCACGCTGCAGGTATCGATCCCGTTGCGCGACGTGACCGCCGAGGCGGCCGACCTGGAGGTGCGCTACGGCCTGGGCGGCTACGCCGATGTCGAGCACAGGCTGATCCTGAGTGACGTGGTGACGCCGGCGTGCAGCCCGGCCTTCCTGGACGAGTTCGGCCCCTTCGACGGTTTTGAGCACGAGGCCGAATGTACGCGCGTGCGCCTGGTTCGCAGCCCGCTCGAGCCCTGGGCGCATTGGTACGCGCATTGCGGACTCCCGCTCGCAGAACCGGCCAGCGGCGCGCAGTTCAACGACCTCGGCTTGGTCTACGATGCCGCGGCGAGCGGGTTCGGCGTGGCGCTGGTGCGCCACAAGCTCGGTGCCGCGTGGTTCGACAGCGGCCGCCTGCTCAGCCTGTCGGCGCGACCGATGAACTCGCCCTTCGGGCATTACATCTGCTGGACGCCAGGCGCGCTCGAGCGCTGGGAGTGCGCTGCGTTTGCGGACTGGCTGCAAAGCGTGCTGCCCTGAGTGGAGGGGTGCAGGGCGCAAGCCCGGCTTGCCGGCGTGAAGTTTTTTCAAGGGTGTGGCGAAATTGCTTCAAGCCGGTTGCGCCGAGCGCCGCCTATACTTCGAGCCTGCGGCGGCAGGGGCGGGCCCTGGCGGACGCTTGTCGCGAGGACTCTCGATGATGAACCCAGAAGCCGATGTGCTGCCGTTCGGAGAAGCCGAACGCGATTTCTCAAGCGTCGACAAGGCACGCGTCGTGGAAGCGCTGAGCCGCGTATTGCCTCCGAACACGCTGATGTACGAGACCGAGGACCTGCGTCCTTACGAATGCGACGGCCTGGCCGCGTATCGCGCGCTGCCGCTGGTGGTCGCGCTGCCGACGACCGAAGCGCAGGTGGTCGAGGTGCTGCGCATCTGCCATGAACTGGACGTGCCGGTGGTAGCGCGTGGCGCAGGCACCGGACTGTCGGGCGGTGCGCTGCCGCATACCCGGGGCGTGCTGCTGTCGCTGGCGCGCTTCAACCGCATCCTCGCTCTCGACCCGCTGGCACGCACTGCCGTCGTTCAGCCGGGGGTGCGCAACCTTGCCATCTCCGAGGCGGCTGCGCCGCACGGGCTGTATTACGCGCCCGACCCGTCGTCGCAGATCGCGTGCACCATCGGCGGCAACGTCGCCGAGAATGCGGGCGGAGTGCACTGCCTCAAGTACGGTCTCACGGTGCATAACCTGCTGCGTGTGCGCGGCGTGACCATCGAGGGCGAGATCGTCGAGATCGGCAGCCATGCGCCGGATTCTGCGGGCTACGACCTGCTCGCCCTGGCGACGGGCTCCGAGGGCATGCTGGTGGTGGTGACCGAGGTCACCGTCAAGCTGGTGCCCAAGCCTCAGCTTGCCCAGTGCGTGCTCGCGGCCTTCGACGATGTCGTGCGCGCGGGCGAGGCGGTCGCGCGCATCATCGCTGCCGGCATCATCCCGGCAGGCCTCGAGATGATGGACCAGCCCGCGACCGCCGCGGTCGAGGAATTCGTGCGTGCGGGTTATCCGCTCGACGCCAAGGCGATCCTGCTGTGCGAGGCCGACGGCACGCCGGAGGAAGTCGCAGAAGAGATCGAGCGCGTGCGCGCGGTGCTCGAGGGCAGTGGTGCCACCGAGATCCGCGTGTCGCGTGACGAGGCCGAGCGCCTGCGCTTCTGGGCCGGGCGCAAGGCGGCTTTTCCGGCGGCGGGGCGACTCTCGCCCGACTACTACTGCATGGACGGCACCATTCCGAGAAAGCGCCTGGGCGAGATGCTGACCGCGATCCAGGCGATGGAGGGGCGCTATGGCCTGCGCTGCATGAACGTGTTCCATGCCGGCGACGGCAACCTCCACCCGCTGATTCTGTTCGATGCCAACCAGGCGGACGAATTCGAGCGCGCGGAAGCCTTCGGCGCCGAGATCCTCGAGCTGTCGGTGGCGCTGGGCGGCACCATCACCGGCGAGCATGGCGTCGGGCTGGAGAAGATCAACCAGATGTGCTCGCAGTTCACCACCGCCGAGGTGCGCCAGTTCTTTCGCGTCAAGGCCGCGTTCGACCCACCCGGCCTGCTCAACCCCGGCAAGGCGATCCCGACCCTCAACCGCTGTGCCGAGTACGGCCGCATGCGGGTGAGCCGTGATCACGTGCCCTACCCGGATCTGCCGCGGTTCTGAGCCGGAGCAGGGGCGTGGTGGACGCAGGGCGACAATCAACGAGGGGGCAGCAGGACAAGATGGCAATGACGGCAATCGAAGCGCTGTGGCGCGAGCGCGTGCGGGCGGCGGCTGCGGCGGGCACGCCGCTGTGCCTGCGTGGCGGCGGCAGCAAGGATTTCTACGGACGCGAGGCAGGCGGCGACGTATTCGAGCTGCGCGCCAACACCGGCGTGGTGGCCTACGAGCCGACCGAACTGGTGGTGACCGTGCGCGGCGGTACGCCGCTGGCCGAGCTCGAGGCGCTGCTCGCGGCGCAGAACCAGTTCCTCGCCTTCGAGCCGCCCCACTTCGGTCCAGCCGCGACGGTCGCCGGCTGTGTGGCGGCGGGGCTGGCGGGGCCGCGGCGCATGAGCCAGGGCGCAGTGCGCGATTTCGTCCTCGGCGTGAAGATGCTCGATGGTCGTGGCGAACTGCTTTCCTTTGGCGGCCAGGTGATGAAGAACGTCGCCGGCTATGACGTGTCGCGGCTCGTTGCCGGCAGCCTCGGCACCCTCGGCATCGTGCTCGAAGTCTCACTGAAGGTGCTGCCGCGGCCGGTAGCCGAGGCGACGCTGCGTTTCGAGATGGACGAGGCTGGGGCGATCGAGCGCATGAATGCGTGGGGCGGACAGCCCCTGCCGGTGTCGGCCACGCTCTGGCAGGCCGGTGTGCTGCACCTGCGCCTGTCGGGGGCGGATGCCGCCGTGCGCGCTGCCTGTGCGCGCCTGGGTGGCGAGCGCATCGACGATGCAACGGCCGCCGTGCTGTGGCAGTCGGTGCGCGAGCACGCCCACGAAGCGTTCGCGTTGGCGCCGGGCGAGTCCTTGTGGCGCCTGGCCGTGCCGACCACGGCGCCCGCGCTCGGCCTGCCCGGGCGTCAGGTGATGGAGTGGGGTGGCGGTCTGCGCTGGCTGGCAGGGCCGGCCGATGCCGCAGTCGTGCGCGCCCGTGCTGCGGCCGTGGGTGGCCATGCCACCTGTTTCCGTGGTGGCGATCGCCGCGGCGCGGTGTTTCATCCGCTCGCCGCGTCCGTCGCGACCTTGCACCATCGCCTCAAGAAGGCCTTCGATCCTGCCGGCATCCTCAACCCCGGCCGTCTTTACGCGGAGTTCTGAAGCATGCAGACCCAACTCGCCGATTTCGTGCGCGGCACCCCCGAGGGTGCCGAGGCCGAGGAGATCCTGCGCAAGTGTGTGCATTGCGGTTTCTGCACCGCGACCTGTCCGACCTATCAATTGCTCGGCGACGAGCTCGACGGACCGCGCGGGCGCATCTACCTGATCAAGCAGATGCTCGAAGGGGCTGAGGTCACGGAGAAGACCCGCCTGCACCTCGACCGCTGCCTCACTTGCCGATCCTGTGAGTCCACCTGTCCGTCGGGCGTGCATTACAGCCGCTTGCTCGACATCGGCCGCCACATGGTCAACGAGCGCGTGCCGCAGCGCGGCGGCGCGGCGATGACGCGCTGGGTGCTGCGCGAGTTCGTGCCGCGTCCGCGTCTGTTCGGCGCGGCGATGAAGCTTGGCCAGGCGATGCGCGGACTGCTGCCGGCCACGCTCAAGGCCAAGGTCATGGTGCCGCGCCCGGCGGGGGCATGGCCGGCGGCCCGCCACGCTCGGCGGGTGCTCGCGCTGGCGGGGTGTGCGCAGCCCTCGATGGCGCCTTCCATCAACGCGGCGGCGGCGCGCGTGCTCGACGCCGTGGGGGTATCGATGTCCGAGGCGCCAGGCGCCGGCTGCTGCGGCGCGGTGCGCTTCCACCTCCATGACCAGGAGGGCGCGCGCGACGATGCGCGACGCAACATCGACGCCTGGTGGCCTGCCATCGAGTCCGGCGCGATCGAAGCCATCGTGATGACCGCTTCCGGCTGCGGGGTCCAGGTGCGCGACTATGGGCATCTGCTGCAGCACGATCCCGCATATGCCGACAAGGCCGCGCGGGTGAGCGAGCTGACGCGCGACATCGCCGAGGTCGTGGCCGCCGAGGCCGATGCGCTTGTTGCTGCGCTCGGCGCGCGCGCGCTGCCGCGGCGTCGCCTGGCCTGGCATGCGCCCTGCACGCTGCAGCATGGGCAGCGCATCCGTGGCACCGTGGAGCGCTTGCTGGCGTCGGCCGGTTTCGAGCTGACTCCCGTGCGTGACGCTCACCTGTGCTGCGGTTCGGCGGGCACCTATTCCCTGCTTCAGCCCGAGCTGTCGACGCGTTTGCGCGACGACAAGCTCGATGCCCTGCAGGCAGGCGGTGCGGGGCTGATCGCTTCGGCCAACATCGGCTGCATATCCCACCTTCAGGGCGGGACCGGGACGCCGGTGCGGCACTGGGTCGAGCTTGTCGACGATTGCCTGGCCGGGCGTGAGCCAGGCGTTGGCGGCTGAGCGTGAAATAAATCACGCCGCCGCAGGTCGCCCGGTCTGGTTGACCGCGTGCCGCCTCTGCCGCCCTGCCGGCGCCCTTGCTATGATGCTTCGTCACCAAGCCTTGGGCTGCTTCTTCTTCGATGTCATTCACCGCCGAGACCTGCGTCGCCATGCACACGGGCGACCGCAAGGAACAACAGGACCGCGTGGGCCTTTTCGGGCATCCGACCAGGCCCGGCATGATGATGGCCGTGCTCGCCGACGGCATGGGGGGGCACAGCGGTGGTGCCATGGCCGCCGAGCAGGTGCTGTTGCGCGCACGGCAGAACTTCGAGGCCTACGCACCCCTGCACGAAACCCCCCAGCACCTGCTCGGCAGCGTGATCGACGAGGCGCACACGGTCATCAAGCTCACCCGCTTCACCAGCGAGCAGGATCCGCACAGCACAGCCGTTGTCTTCATGCTCCAGCAAGGCAAGGCGTACTGGGCGCACTGCGGTGACTCGCGCATCTACCATTTCCGCGGCGTACGCACGGTGTCGCGCAGCGCAGACCACTCGCTGGTGGGCGAGCTGCAGCGCAAGGGGCGCCTGGACGAAGCCGGCGCCCTCAACCATCCTCAGCGCAACGTGCTGCTCGCCTGCCTTGGCAGCGAGCGCGAACCGCGCATCGAGTACGGCAGCGAAGAGGCACCCGTTGCCGGCGACTGTTTCCTGTTGTGCTCCGATGGTCTGTGGGCCTACTTCAGCGATACCGAGCTCGCTTCGACACTGCAGGAGCTGGCGCCGCGGGCGGCGGCGGAGCGCCTGATCGCGCTTGCGCGCCAGCGCGCCTGCGGCAGCGGCGACAACATCTCGCTTGCCATCATCAAGCTCGTTCCTGCCGCGCCCAAGAGCGCGCTGCCGCCGCTGCGCTGACCCATTGCAGGGCCTTGGCGCGCTGCGAGCGCGGGGCCCGCTCCCCCTTCTGGTGCATTTGGATGATTGCATAGGCCGCGAATGCCGTTAATATGGCTTTCGTGTCGGCCCCATGCGCCTTGAGCGCGGGGCAGGGAGAGATCAACAATAGGGCGGCCGACGCGTCTTTCGATTGCAATTTCATACTGTTCTACAGGGAGGACTACGCCCATGCCTCTGGTCATCGGAGTGCTAGCGGAGACCCATCCCGGCGAGCGACGCCTGTCCGTCGTGCCGGATGTGGTCAAGAAGTATCAGGGCCTTGGCGCCCAGGTGGTGATGCAGAAGGAGGCGGGCAAGGCCGCGCACTTCCGCGATACCGATTTTGCCGATGTGAGCTTCGTCGATAGCGCAGAAGCGGTTGCCGCCGCGGCCGACGTGGTGCTGTGCGTGCAGGCCCCGCCGGCCGCCATCATCGGCGCCATGAAGCCGGGCAGCGTGCTGTGCGGCATGCTGCAGCCGTGGGCGAGCGCCGAGCGTGCGCAACAGCTCATCGACGGCCAGATCAGCGCGTTCGCGCTCGAGCTGCTGCCGCGCATCTCGCGCGCGCAGAGCATGGACATCCTGTCGAGCCAGGGGGCGGTCGCCGGCTACGAGTGTGCGCTGATCGCCGCTGACCACTCGCCCAAGTTCTTCCCCATGCTGACCTACGCCGCCGGCTCCATCCGCCCGGCCAAGGTACTGGTGATCGGCGCTGGCGTGGCCGGTCTGCAGGCGATCGCCACTGCGCGCCGCATCGGCGCCATGGTCGAGGCCTATGACGTGCGTCCCGAGACGCGCGAACAGATCGAGTCGCTCGGCGCCAAGTTCGTCGACACCGGCGTGTCGGCTGCGGGTACGGGCGGTTATGCGCGCGAGCTCACCGACGAGGAAAAGGCCAAGCAGGCCGAACGCCTGGCCAAGGCCGTGGCGCAGTGCGACGCACTCATCACCACCGCGGCGATCCCGGGCAAGAAAGCACCCAAGATCATCACCGCCGACATGATCGCGCGCATGAAGCCGGGCGCCGTGGTCGTCGACATGGCGGCCGAGACCGGCGGCAACGTCGAGGGCACGGTCGCCGGCGAGAAGGTGTGGATCAACGACGTGCTCGTGATCGGTCCGACCAACATCGCCAGCCGCATGCCGGTGCATGCGTCCGAGATGATCGCCAAGAATCTGTTCAATTTCATTTCGCCCTTCGTCAAGGACGGCGCACTCGCGCTCGACTGGCAGGACGAGGTGCTCTCAGGCAGCTGCCTGACGCATGCGGGCGAGCTTCGCCACGCCGGCGTCAAGGCCGCGCTCGGCCTGTAAGGAGGACACGCCATGGATGGCTTTACCGCGCTGTACATCTTCGCGCTGGCCGCGTTCACCGGATACGAGGTGATTTCGCGCGTGCCGGTGATCCTGCATACCCCGCTGATGTCGGGGTCCAACTTCGTGCACGGTGTCGTGCTGATCGGCGCCATGGTCGCGCTCGGTCACGCCGACCCGGAAGACCCGGTGCAACTGGTGATCGGCTTCTTCGCCGTGTTCCTCGGTGCGGCCAATGCCGCCGGTGGCTACATCGTCACCGAACGCATGCTCGGCATGTTCAAGGCCGGCGGCCGCAAGGGGGGTGAGCAATGACGTCGAACTGGTTCGTGAGCATGGCGTACTTCATCGTCGCCGTGGTCTTCATCCTCGGCCTCAAGGCCATGGCCTCGCCGGTGACGGCGCGCAAGGGCATCGTGTGGGCGGGCTTCGCCATGGTCGGCGCGACCGTGGTGACCTTCTTCATGCCCGGCCTTAACAACGTTGGCCTGATGGTGCTGGCGATCGTGCTCGGCGGCGGTGCCGCCTGGTACAGCGGCAAGATCGTCAAGATGACCGACATGCCGCAGATGGTCGCCATCTACAACGGCATGGGCGGCGGCGCGGCGGCGGGCATCGCCGCGATCGAGCTGGTGCGTGGTGTGCAGCATGACGCCATCACCTCGACGCTGCTCGCCCTGGGCGCGATCATCGGTGCGGTCGCCTTCTCCGGCTCGTGCGTGGCCTTTGCCAAGCTGCAAGGCCTGATGAACAAGGCGATCCGCCTGCCGCAGCAGAACAACGTGAACTTCTTCCTGACCTTGCTGACCTTCGGCGTGGGCCTGACCGTGGCCTACTCCGATTCGCCTGGCGGTTTCGAGATCTTCCTGTTCTTCGTACTCGCGCTGGCGCTCGGCGTGGTGCTGGTGATGCCGATCGGCGGCGCCGACATGCCGGTGGTGATCTCGCTGCTGAACGCCTTCACCGGCCTGGCGGTGGGCTTCAAGGGCTTCGTGATCGGCAACCCGGCGCTGATCGTGGCCGGTATCGTGGTCGGCGCCTCGGGCATGCTGCTCACCCAGCTCATGGCCAAGGCGATGAACCGCCCGATCAGGAACATCATCTTCACCCCGCTCACCGGTGCGGCGGCCGAAGGCGGCGAGGCGGTCGAGGGCACAATGCGCGAACTGTCGTCGATGGACGCGGCAGCACTGATGCGCTACGGCCAGAAGGTCATCATCGTGCCGGGCTACGGCATGGCGGTGGCCGGCGCCCAGCACAAGGTGTGGGAGATGGCGCAGCTGCTCGAGGAGGGCGGCGTCGAGGTGGTGTTCGCGATCCATCCGGTCGCGGGCCGCATGCCGGGCCACATGAACGTGCTGCTGGCCGAGGCCGGCGTGCCCTACGACAAGATCTTCGACCTCGACGAGATCAACGCCGACTTCGCGCAGGCGGACGTGGCGCTGGTGATCGGCGCCAACGACGTGGTGAACCCGGTGGCGCGCACCGACAAGTCGAGCCCGATCTACGGCATGCCGATCCTGAATGCCGACATGGCGCAGAACGTCATCGTGGTCAAACGCGGCAAGGGTGCCGGCTACTCGGGTATCGAGAATGCGCTGTTCTACAAGGACAACTGCCGCATGCTCTACGGCAGCGCGCAGGAAGCCATCGGTGAAGTGATCCAGCACGTGAAGGCGCTGGAGGTCTGACGCGTTCTGCCCCGCCGTCAGTTTGCGGCGGGGTGCTCAAGTCTGACTGGCATCGGGCCGTTACCGGAACCATGTGTTCCCGGGAGCGGCCCGATGCGTTTCTTGCCTCTGTTGATGTCGATGATTCTGATGCTTGCCGCTGGGCAGGTACATGCCCAGGCCGACGGTGCTGCCGGCATCGATGACGCTGCCGTCGATGGGACTCCGGAGGGGGCAGAAACAGCGAATCAAGGCGCCAACGGGCGCGAGCCGCCCGAGTGGCGCAGCACCGCGGGCTACCCATTCCCGGCGCTGGCCGACACGGTGGCGCGCATGCAGAACGTGGCGCACGCCATGCGGCTGCGGGATTACTGCGCCGATCGCCGCGTGTCAGACGAATTCGTGCGTGCTCGCTTGCAGCGCTTCAGTCAGCTCACCGGGCGCGAGGAAACCTGCACCACGCTGCTCGACTACTGAGCGGCGCTGGCCAGGAAAGCGGCGAACTCTTCTGCGCGGAGCGGGCGGCCGAACAGCGGGCCCTGCTGCAGTTGGCAGCCGAGGGCGCAGAGGAAGGCTTGCTGTCCAGGGTCTTCGACGCCGCGGGCGTAGATCTCGAGCCCGAGCGTGGTCGCCAGGCTGCCCACGGCCTCGACGACGGCCTCGCTATCTTCGTCCTTGCCTACGCCGCGGACGAGGGCGGGGTCCAGTTTCAGGGCCTTCACCGGGTAGCGGCGCAAACGGGGTATCGAAGACAGGCCGCGCCCGAAGTCATCAACTGCAAGGCGGATACCGATCTCGCTCAGGCGGTCCAGGGTTGCGCTCAGCTCGGAGCCCTGTTCTTCCAGGATCTTCTCGTCGAGATCGAGTTCGAGCCGATCGGCGGACAGGCCGGTTGCGCGCAAGGTCACCGCAACGCGTTCGGCGAAGTCGCCGTGGATCAATTGCTCGAGACCGACGTTCACCGTGAGGCGCGGCGGCCTGCCCCCCGCGACCGCTGGCCAGTCATGGGCCAGTCGGCAAGCCGTACGCAGGACCCAGTCGCCCAGGCGAGCGAGCAGGACCGGGTCGCCGATCGCGCCGATGAAGCGTCGGAAGGGCAGCAGGCCGAGTTCGGGGTGCTGCCAGCGCAGCAGGGCTTCGCCTGCCTGGACGATGCCGGTACGTGCATCGACCAGGGGCTGGAAGTGCAGCAGCAACTGATGCTGCTCGAGCGCATCGCGCAGTCCGCTCTCCAGGTAGGCGTCATCGAATCCTGGGTCGTCGGCGAGGACGTCGTAATGCTGATGGTTGTTGCCGCCCAGTCGGCGTGCTTGCTGCAGGGCAAGCCTGGAGTGGCGGAGCAGGGTGTCGAGGTCGCGCCCGTCCTGCGGGAAGAGCGCGACCCCGGCGCTGGCGGTGAGTGCGAGACTGCAGACGCCAACGAGCAGGGGCTGTGCGACGCTGGCGACCAGTGCGCTGGCAACGCGCGCTGCCTGGCTCGGCAGGTCGATCTCGGGGAGCAGTACCAGGAAGCTGTCGCTGCGCTCGCGTGCGACGATCGCCGTCTGTCCTGCCGCTTCCTTCAGGCGATGTGCGAGATGCTGCAGGGCGGCATCGCCGATATGGTCGCCGTGTGCACGGTTGACGGCCTTGAAGCCGTCGATGTCGATGCGCACCAGCGCCATGGTGCCGTGCTGGGCCCGCACGCGGGCGGCGCTGTCGTCGAAGCGCGCTTCGAGCAGGCGTCGATTGGGCAGGCCGGTGAGCAGGTCGTGGCAGGCCAGGTACATGGCCCGGAAGTCGGCGCTGCCTTCGCTTGCCGCAGAGGCACTGCGTGTTGGCTGTATCGCCTTGCGGCTCCTGGATTCCACGGCTGCGCCGGGCTGCGCGGGCGCGCTCAGGATGATGGCGTGGATGCCCGGTCGCAGCCGGGGGGCCGCGATGAACTCGAGAACGCGCTCGCCACCGCCGGGCAGCGCGAAGGCGAGCGTGCCGCGCTTTTCGCCCTGGATGAGCACGCGTGCGCGTGCGGCCAGGAAGGCCTCTTCACTGGGAAACAGTTCGGCGAGCGGGCGGCCTGCAACCTGGCGATAGTCTCGCCCCAGCAGGGTGCAGGCGGCGCTGTTGGCATCGAGCACGACCTCATCGCCGGTAATGACGAGGCCTTCGTCGAGCAACTCGAGCAGGGCAAGGTAGACGCCGGTCTCGGCGCCCTCCGAGAGGTCGGGAACGAAACCTTCGGTCGTAGTGGGCAGGCCCGGTTTGGGGGGCGTGCCCGGGGGGCGTCCAGATGGATTCACGGGCGGCTTCAGCGTTGAGGTTTCCTGCCTTTACGGCACGACCTGCAGGATACTTGATGCTGTGTCCGAGCCGTGACCGGAAAAGGCCGCGCTGTGGGGGCTATTTTTTGCCCAAGCCGCCCAGGAGCACCGCGATCGGCCGTTTCGGCCGACGCAGCGGGTCGGTTTGGGGCGACGGCGTGAGTGCGGGCGCCGCGTCGCTGACGCCGGTGTTGACGCCGCTGGCGGGTTCGTAAGGCTTGCTGAAGTCGAAGCCGTCGGCGGCGACCGTCGAGCGTCCGCGTCGAGCCTGTTGGCGCGTGTCGTCGCGCCCGCGTTCGCGGTCGCCATCCCGGCGCTTGTCCGGCGTGCGCGAGCTGGCAGGTGTGCGCGCAGCTTCGTCGTCGGGGCGCGTGCCCGCCGCGCTGCGTCGGCCGCGTTGGCCGCGTGAGCCCGCCTCATGGAAGTCCGGGTCGGGATCGAAGCCGGGTACGATCTCCTGCGGGATCTGGAACTTGATCAGCTTCTCGATCTCGGCCAGCCAGTGCTTTTCTTCCGAGCTCACCAGGGAGATCGCATAGCCGTGGTGGCCAGCGCGGCCGGTGCGGCCGATGCGGTGCACGTAGTCCTCGGCGGTATGCGGGAGCTCGAAGTTGATGACGAAGGGCAACTCGTCGATGTCGATGCCACGTGCGGCGACGTCGGTGGCGACCAGCACGCGCAGCTTGCCCGACTTGAAGGCTTCCAGGGTCTCGGTACGCTGCTGCTGGCCCTTGTCGCCGTGGATGGCGTCGGCCGAGATGCCGGCGCGCTCGAGATAGTGGGCCAGGCGGCCGCACACCAGCTTGGTGTCGACGAAGACCAACGCCTGGGTGTCGGGCTTGTGGCGCAGAAGGTGGGCGAGCAGGTTGCGCTTCATGCCCGAGGACACCGGGTGCACCACGTGGGTGATGGTCTCGGAAACCATGTTGCGGCGCGCGACCTCGATCAGCTGCGGGTTCTTCAGCATCTGGTCGGCGAGCTTCTTGATCTCGTCCGAGAAGGTGGCCGAGAACAGCAGGCTCTGCCGTTGCGCGGGCAGCAGGGAGAGGATGCGCTTGATGTCGGGGATGAAGCCCATGTCCAGCATGCGGTCGGCTTCGTCGAGCACCAGCACCTCGACCTGCGAGAGGTTGATCGACTTCTGTTCGATATGGTCGAGGAGTCGCCCCGGGGTGGCGATGACGACCTCGATGCCACGGCGCAGCTCGGCCTGCTGAGGGCGGATGTCGACGCCGCCATAGACGCACACCGAGCGCAGCGGCAGATGCTTGCTGTAGGTCTTGACCGATTCGTAGACCTGCATCGCCAGCTCGCGGGTCGGGGCGAGGATGAGCGCGCGCGTCTGGTGGCGGGCAGGCGATGTGCTGGTGTTGGCGTGGCGGGCGATGCGGTGCAGCAGCGGCAGGGTGAAGCCGGCCGTCTTGCCGGTTCCCGTCTGGGCGCCGCCCATGACGTCGTGGCCAGCGATCACGATCGGGATGGCCTGGCGCTGGATGGGCGTGGGTTCGTTGTAGCCGGCGTCGGTGACGGCTTGCAGCAGTTCGGGAATGAGGCCGAGATCGGCGAAACTCATGGGCGCCTTTGCGGAGAGTGCAGCCCCGCTGCAAAGGTGCGCGCGACTGCCGGATTGGTAAAGGCCGGATTATACACGGCGCGAAAAATCGTTTACCGCACAGGGGCTTCGCGCCGAGGGTTATTGGATGATCGCCAGCGACGACCCGCTGCGCGCATCCCCCGCAGCAGGCGCGGCGCAAGCCCTGAGCCTTGCTTCATCCCGGGCCCGCCGCCGCCTATTTCCTCAGCATCAGGAAGGCGGTGACTTCCTCGCGGTCGTGGTAGAGGTGCTTGATGCGCAGATCGAACGGGCCGACGCTGTTGAGCCGCTTGCGGATGAGCTCGCGGCACTGTTCGACGGCCTCGACGCGGCGCTTCATCGGCAGCTTGAGGTTGAAGACGGCGTAGCGGCAGCGGCCGGTGGCGACCCACTCCGCCATCAGTGAGGCGATGCGGCTGGGCTGCTCGACCATGTCGCACACCAGCCAGTCCACAGGTCGGTGCGGGCGCCAGGTAAAGCCGTCGGCACGCAGGTGCTCGACCATCTCGGTTGCCATCACGGTGTCGCGCAGCGGCCCGTTGTCGATGGCGGTGACGCGCAGCCCGCGCTGTACGAGTTGCCAGGTCCAGCCCCCAGGGGCGGCGCCCAGGTCTACCGCGCGCTGGCCGGCGCGCAGCATGTTGTCGCGCTCGTTGTCGTCGAGCAGCACCATGAATGCTTCGGCCAGCTTCATGGTCGAGCGGCTGGGGGCGCTCGAGGGCATGCGCAGGCGCGGGATGCCCATCGGCCAGGTCGAGCACTGGCCGGGCTGGCCGGCACCGAGCCAGGCGGTGGTGGCGTCCGAGAACAGCACATGGAGCACCGGCAGGCCGGCGCGGCTGGTGCGCAGGCAGCCGGCCTTCTCGAGGGCCTTGGCGAGCGGTTCGGTAAAACGCTTGCAGAAGCCGGAGCGCTGCTTGGCCTCGTCGGTGTCCGGGGTTTCCAGCATGACGCCGGAGAAACGCTGGCCCGAGGCCTTGACCGCATCGACGATCGGGGTGGCGCGGTCGCGCTCGGGCAGGCCTTCGACGCGTGCAAACCAGGGCAGCAGCTGACGGGCGAAGGTGGCGCGTTGCCAGTCGGTAGCGTTACCGAAGTTGCCGAGCGGCGTCGGCTCGAAGGTTTCGTATACGACGAAACCGGAATTGGGCTCGGCGCGCACGTAGCCGATGAGTCCGGCCTCGGCGGCGAGGTCGTCTAGCTCGGCTGCCAGCTCCTTTTCGAAGCCGGCGCGGCAATAGCCGATGAGGCCGGCGCAGAGCAGGCCGGCGGCGGGGGTGTGCTGGTTCATTGGGCGAGGGCGCGCAGGCGCTGAAGTATGATGGGGCCCGAAGCTTGCATGCCGGGGCGGGGCGCAGCGTGGGCCGAGATCCCGATGATAAGCCGCCGCGGCCTCGGTGGCGAGCCCGCCGCCTTTGGTCGTGTAGCAACGGGTTTGGAAACGACAGGAGAACATGAAGATGCGCGAGATGGTTTACCGGCCCTTGGGCGACAATGGAACGCGGGTGTCGGCGATCTGCCTGGGTACGATGACCTTCGGCGAGCAGAACAGCGAGGCCGAGGCGCATGAGCAGCTCGACTATGCCGTGGCGCACGGGATCAACTTCATCGATGTGGCCGAGATGTATCCGGTGCCGGCGCGCGCCGAAACCAGCGGTGCAAGCGAATCGATCGTCGGCAGCTGGCTGGCACGCCAGGCGCGCGAAAAGCTGGTGATCGCGACCAAGGTGGCTGGGCCGGCGCGCAGCGTGGACTGGATCCGCGGCGGCCCGCTCGCACTTGATCGCGCGAACATCCGCGCAGCGGTGGAGGGGAGTCTGCGTCGCCTGCGCACGGACTATATCGACCTCTATCAGCTGCATTGGCCCGCGCGCAATCAGCCTCTGTTCGGGCAGGGCTTGTTCGATCCGGCGCGCGAGCGTGAGAGCACGCCCATCCGCAGCCAGCTCGAGGTGCTCGCCGAGCTGGTCGCGGAGGGCAAGGTGCGCCAGGTTGGCCTGTCGAACGAGTCGCCGTGGGGGGTGATGGAGTTCCTGCGCCATGCGCGTGAGTTCGATCTGCCGCGCGTGGTGAGCTTGCAGAACGCCTACAGTCTGCTCAATCGCACGTATGAGTTCGGACTCAGCGAGATTGGCTTCCGGGAACGGGTGGGCTTGCTCGCATACTCGCCGCTGGCGTTCGGTCACTTGTCCGGCAAGTACCTCCAGGATCCGGCGGCACGCGGACGCTTGACCCTGTTCGAGAGCTTCGGCGCACGTTATGCAAAGCCCGGCGTGGGCGGCGCCGTGCAGGCCTATGCCCGCCTGGCGGGCGAATACGGCTTGAGCCTGACCCAGCTCGCGCTCGCCTTCGTCTACACGCGCTGGTGCGTCACCAGCACCATCATCGGCGCCACTACCCTGTCACAGCTGCAGGAGAACGTTGCCGCCTGGGATCTCGCCCTGCCGCCGGAGGTGCTGGCCAAGGTCGAGACACTGCATGCGGTGCATGGCAGTCCTGCGCCCTGAGTGTCGAGCCGCGAGACGCGTGCCTGCGTCCAGCGGCCTCAGCGCGTGGCCGGTGCCTGTGCGGGGGGCTGAGCGGGGCTGCCTGCCGCCGGGGATGCCGTGGCTGCGGACGGATCGGTTGCCGCGGGCGTGCCTGGCAGGGTCGGGAGCTGGGTGAGTTGGGCCGGCACGACCTCGAGCTTGCGTTCCAGCATGTAGTCGTTCATGTCGCGCCAGCCGGCAAACACCGCGGCCTTGTCGGCCGACGGGTTGAGTGTGTAGCAGTCCTCCAGTGAGCGGCCGGAATGTCGGCAGCCACTGCCAATGGCGCGTCCTTCCGCTTCCATCCGTGCCGCATCGCGCTCCGGGTTGGGCAGTTCGAGCAGTTCGGCGATCTGATCGCATCCCGTCGCAAGCGGCAGCAACGCGAGCAGCGCAAGGGTGGGCAGGAGCTTGGGCAGGGTGCGACGGTGCATGGTCGGGGCGATCGGAGTGGGCTGCAGGGTAGGGCGTTGAGTGCTTATCGGCAGGCGCGTCGGATACTTGATGCCGGCCCCGCATGTTACATCCGGGGGCACCCGCTTGACGCGCTGGCAACACTATAATCCGCGTGCTTGCGGGCCGTCGGTCCGGGCTTCTCGTCCTGTGTGTCAAGTATATGTATATGAAGCGTTTTCGTGGTTCATTCGGCCCTCTGGCCGCCAGCCTTTTCGTCACCTTCGCGTGCGCGCTTCCGGCGCAGGCCGCGGCCCCTCTGCAAGTGGAGCTTCATCATCGCCTGCCCGAGAGCCGGGTCGGCGCGCTGGCCGACCTGGTCGAGCGCTTCAATGCCCAGTCCAAGGACGTGCGGGTCGTGCTCAGCGACGTCGATTGGCGTGCCGGCAATCCGCACATGATGATTCTCGAAGGCGATGACGAGGAGGAGTTCGTCTCCGGCAAGCCGCGCTTCAAGCCCTTGCATGCGC
Source organism: Thauera sp. 28 (assembly GCF_000310145.2). Taxonomy (GTDB): domain Bacteria; phylum Pseudomonadota; class Gammaproteobacteria; order Burkholderiales; family Rhodocyclaceae; genus Thauera; species Thauera mechernichensis. Next base: position 30,979 of record NZ_AMXA01000009.1, on the reverse strand, counting down.
TCATGCGCGAGAGCGGCGTGGCGCTGCAGGCCGTGCGCCCGCCGGCGATGATGACGCGTACGCCTGTCGATGCCCAGGGGCGTCTGCTGGCCTTGCCGATCGGACTGTCCACGCCGGTGCTCTTCCTCAACCGTGATGCCTTGCGGCGCGCTGGCATGAACCCCGAGACGACGGCCATCTCCACCTGGTTCGACCTTCAGGAGACACTGGGGCGCCTGGCCGATGCCGGCCATGCCTGCCCCTACACCGTGTCGGAGCCGGGCCGGGTGATGGTGGAGAATCTCAGTGCGTGGCACAACGAGCCCGTGGCCGCAATGCGTGACAAGCGCGTCGTGCCCAGTTTCAACGGCATGTTCCAGGTCAAGCATGTGGCGATGATGGCGAGCTGGACGCGTGCCCGCTATCTGCATGTGTTCGATCAGCAGGCAGAGTCCGAGCGCCGCTTTGCCAGTGGCGACTGCGCGGTGATTGCCGCCCCCTCGGCAAGCTGGGTGGACTTCCGGCGCAGTGGTCAGGTCGATGTCGGTGTCGTCCGTCTGCCGTATTACGACGACTTCCCCGGTGCGCCGCAGAACACCGTTGCCGACGGCCCTGCTCTGTGGGTCTCGGCGGGCAAGAAGCCGACCGAATACAAGGCGGTCGCACGCTTCGTGGCCTTCTGGCTGCAGCCTGAGAACCAGGTCGCGTGGCAGCGCGAGACGGGCTATCTGCCGCTCAATCGTGCCGGCCTGCTGGCGTCGACGAGCGAACTGCTCGGTGATGACCTCGACAACGTCCGCGTTGCGGTCGAGCAGCTCACCAACAAGCCGGCAACGCCGCAGTCTTCCGCTCAGCCTGCGGTCGAGCGCAGCAAGGTGCGTCGTATCCTCGACGAGGAACTGGCCGGTGTGTGGGCGGACGAGAAGGCCGCCAAGGAGGCGCTCGATAACGCCGTCATGCGGGCGCAGGGCGGCCAGTAGCGCTTGTGGATATTGCCTGCGGGTACGGGCACTTGCGACCAGCCGGAAGCAGGTTTCGCTCCCGGCTGGTCGGCTTGACGCCGCGCGCGCGCGGCGCCTAACATCCCGCTTTTTTCGCGAGCGTGTCCGCCTTGTCCGTCAAGCAGCTATTCGCGCCGATCGCCGCCGACATGCAGGCAGTCGACGCCGTCATTCGCGATCGTCTCTACTCCGATGTCGTCCTGATCCGTCAGGTGGCGGAGTACATCATCCACAGCGGCGGCAAGCGCTTGCGTCCGGCACTGGTCCTGTTCACCGCGGGCGCCATGGGTTACAAGGGCACGCAGCACCATGAGCTTGCTGCGGTGGTTGAGTTCATTCATACCGCGACCTTGCTGCATGATGACGTTGTCGACGAGTCCGACCTGCGGCGTGGCAACAAGACGGCCAATGCGATGTTCGGCAATGCGGCCTCGGTGCTTGTGGGCGACTTCCTCTACTCGCGCGCCTTTCAGATGATGGTCGGGGTGGACAACATGCGCGTGATGCGCGTGCTGGCCGATGCGACCAACGTGATTGCCGAAGGCGAGGTGTTGCAGCTCCTGAACTGTAACAACGCAGATGTCGTCATCGACGATTATCTGCGCGTGATCCGCTACAAGACCGCCAAACTGTTCGAAGCTGCTGCGCGCCTCGGCGGCATCCTGGGGGGCGCCGACAGCGCCCTCGAGGAACGTCTTGCCGCCTTTGGCATGCATCTGGGAACGGCTTTCCAGCTCATCGACGATGTGCTCGACTACTCGGCCGACGAAGTCGACACCGGCAAGCATCTGGGCGACGATCTCGCCGAGGGCAAGCCGACCCTGCCGCTCATTCACGTCATGCAGAAGGGCAGTCCCGAGCAGGCCGCGCTGGTCCGCAGTGCGATCGAGAATGGCGGTCGCGATGACTTTGCTGCCGTGCTGGCGGCAATCAAGGACACCTGTGCGCTGGAAGAGACGCGTCGTCACGCTGCGGCAGAGGCGCAACTGGCCATAGACGCAATATCGACTCTTCCCCCTTCCATTTTCAAGGATGCGCTGCTACAATTATCGGACTTTGCAGTTAGGCGAAATCACTGATATATTAGTGGGCTTCGCAAGGCAGCGAGTGAAAGTGTCGGGGAATAGCTCAGCCTGGTAGAGCACTGCGTTCGGGACGCAGGGGCCGGAGGTTCGAATCCTCTTTCCCCGACCAAGTATTCCCGAAAGCGCCCAAGTGATTCAGTCACTTGGGCGCTTTTTATTTCTGGCGGCCATTCTTGTGGTTTCGGCTGCCCCAGTTATCGACTCGCGCGAGGCGTCGGACAGACGCTTGGCCTGGCCCGCGCGCGCAGACGTCGGGCGGCGCCGACCGTTCGTACTCCGTTTTCGGCCGGTCGGGCGCTCATGCACACACCGCTTCACGCTCGGGCTTTATCATTCCATAAAGCCTTCATAGATGCGTTCATGTCCTCACGCCCCAATCCCGCTTTTGCCAGGCTCGCTGCGGCACTTGCCTGTGCGCTCGTCCCGGGCGCGTCGGCGCTCGCAGTCGAAGCGGCGGTCGTCCGCCTGCTCCCGCTTTCGCTCGAAGAGCTGATCAATACGCCGGTGGTCACCGCCTCGCGGCGAAGCGAGGCGCGCGATCACACGCCAGCGCACATCATGGTGATCACGCGCGCGCAGATTCGCGAGCGCCGCTATCGCAACCTTGCCGACCTGCTCGAAGACTTGCCTGGCGTGGACTTCATGCGCGGCACCAAGTCGTCGACCTTCAACAACTTCAGCGTGCAGGGCTACAACAGCAATAACAAGCTGCTGATCATGCTCGATGGTGTGCGCATCGATCATCCTGCCGGCGGCAAGATCCCCGTGGCGGAGAATTTCGCCCTCTACCAGGCACGTCAGGTGGAGGTCCTGTACGGGCCTGCGGCGGCGCTCTACGGTGCGGACGCAGTGGCAGGTGTGATCAACATCATCACGGACCGTCCGGCAGACGCCTCGGCAAGCTGGGTGTTGGTGGGCGCAGGGCGCTTCGACAGCAAGGAGGCGAGTTTCCTTGCCTCGGCACGGGCCGGCGACCAGCTTGCCCTGACGGTAGGGGGGCATCGCCAGTCCAGCGACAGGGCGCCGCTCGACAAGTACTACCCCGCGGAGTTCGCGCGCAAGGATGCCAGGGCGTTCGGTGGGGCGCTGGTCACCCCGGCTGCAGAGCGCGAGGGCTACGCGGGCGATATTTCGAGTCACAGTGTGTTCGCACGGGTCGATGTCGGCGACACGCTCTCGGTGGGCCATTACCGCAATTTCTTCCGTCAACTCACCAGTACGGGGGACCGGCCCGATACTGCGCTCTTCCTCCGCGATGCGCGCTGGGATACCCTGAGCGAGACGACGCATGCCCGCTTGCGCTTTCAGCCTGCGCCCGACATCCGGGCCGAAATGTTGATCGACCATTCGGAGCAGGAGATCGATCCGCGCTCGAAGTACGTCAATATCTACACCGGCTTCATGGACAAGGGCTACGTGTATGCGCGTTCGCGCCGTACCGGCATCGAGCAGACAATCGATTGGCAGGTTTCCGAGCGCCATGGTGTCCAGGCCGGAGTCGGCTACAACGATTATCGTGCGCTTATGACGCCAGACCTGCCGCGTCCCTACGACCGCGGCCGGGGAGCTGAGGAGCAGGGGCTGGTCTACCCGAATACCGATCTGCGCATCCGCATCGGTGAAGCGCGCTACCACAACGCTCACGGTTACGCCCAGATCCAGTCTGACTGGAACGACGCCTGGACGACGATGGTCGGTGTGCGCTACGACGATCATTCCGCTTACGGCAGCAGCGTGAATCCTCGCCTGGGCGTGGTGTGGCGGGCCAATGAGCGTCACATCTTCAAGGCGCTGGCTGGCGAGGCATTCCGGGCGCCGTCGCCCGAGGAGTCGCTCGGTACCTTCGGCTCATTTACGGGCGCCCGGGATGCAGAGGGGCGCTATATTGGTGTTGGTTTCCGCGTACCCAATGACAGCATCGAGCCCGAAGTTGCGCGCACGTACAGCGTGACCTGGGACTGGCGCGTGCGTCCCGATCTCAACCTGGTCACCAACGTCTATCACAGCCGCATCCGCAACCTCGTGGTGACGCAGAAGCAGGCCGTGCCGACGCAGTTCATCGATGGTGCAGTGCTGAGCGACACGACCGTCAAAGGCAATGCTGGAGAGGAGGTGCATCACGGCATCGACTGGATCGCACACTGGCGCTTCGGCCTCGGCGCTGACTGGGACGGCGAGCTCTGGGGCAGCTTCAGCTGGGTGGATGGCCACATCCGCGAGACCGATGGCGGGCCGCGACGCGAGCTGAGCTATGTTGCCCCGCGCAAGGTCAAGCTCGGAGCGACTTTCCGCCATCGCGACCGGTTGACGATCACGCCGCGCCTGCGCTGGGTCGATGACACCAGCACCGGTCGCAACAACCCGCTGCGCGAGGGCGATCGCATCAGGACCGACGGCTATGTGGTCGCCAGCCTGCATGTCGGATGGCATCAACTGCTCGACGGTCGGGCCAGTCTCTGGCTCGACGTGGACAACGTGTTCGATCGCCGCTATGGCGCAGCCCATGGTTCGGCCAGTACGACCTTCGTGAGCATGCCGCAGCCGCCCCGGTCCTGGATGGCCACGCTCGAGTACCGCTTCTAGGGTGCGTAAGCAGATGCCTTTCCGGGTTCGTGCCGTGCTGCTTGCAGCGCTGCTGTCGTGCGTGACGGCTGCATTGCCTGCGCGCGCGCAGACGCCTGCGGCTGCGCCCGAACAAGCGCTCAAGGCCGTGCTGTTCTACAAGCTGCCGCTGTTCACCTACCGTGCGCCGGGGGTGAGGCACGATACGGTGCTGCTGTGCCATCTCGGCCGCAGTCCGCTCGAGCAAACGCTGGTCAGCCTGGCCGAGGCGCCGGTCGAGGGGCTGGCGAGCAAGCTAAGACTGCTGCGCTCGACGCATGAGGCGAGGGACTGCAACTTCATCTTCATCGCCCGCTCCGAAGCCGATCGCGTGGCAGCAGTGCTCGCCGAGCTGAACCGCCCTGGACTGGTCACGGTGTCCGACATCCCGGGCTTCGCGCGCTCGGGCGGCATGGTGGAGTTGGGCGTGCGCGAGCGGCGCGAGGGACTGTCCATCATCATCAACCGGGTTGCCTCACGCAAGGCTGGGGTGGAGTTCATGGCACAGCTGCTGCGCCTGGCGGAGGTCATCGATGAGTGAGCACCTGCCTGGCTGGCAGCGCCTGGCGCTGGCCTGGCTGCCGCAGACGCTGCGCGGGCGCCTGCTGGTGCTGGGCTCGCTGTCGTTGATCCTCGCTGCCAGCCTCGTGCTCGTGCTGATGAGCCTGCAGCAGCAGCGCTTGCTGCGCAGCGAGTGGGCCGCTTCGCTGTCGGCGCAGGCCGAACTGATCGCCACCAACACCGTGGCGGCCGTCTCCTTCGGCGACGCCGTCGAGGCCGAGCGGCTGTTGTCCGCGCTGGCCAACAGCCGCTTCGTGTTCGAGGCGCGTGTCGTGCTTGCGGATGGCCGTAACTTCGCGCGCTATGCCGATGACACGCACGAGTATCCCGCCGACGACTTCGTGCCGGCCTTGCGTCCCACCCCAGCGGGGCATGTCTTTCACGACCGGGTGATTGCCGCCTGGGCGCCGATTCTCGAAGGCCAGCGTGTCGTGGCACGGGTCGAGCTGCTGGGCTCGTTGAAGCAGATCGAGGCCTTGTCCGCGCGCGCCCTGCGCGATTCGCTGGCGGTGTTGCTGCTGGTCCTCGCCGTCTCGGTGACACTGACCTGGCGGGTCTTGCATCGCCTGCTCGTGCCGGTGGCGGAGCTCGGGGCGCTGATGCGGCGGCTGGCAGCCGACACCCGGCTGAGCGAGCGCGTACGCCCGGACGGCGGTACCGAGATTGCCGACCTTGGGCGTGGTTTCAATACGTTGATCGATACCATCCAGGCGCGCGATGCCGAACTCGAGCAGTACCGTGGCAATCTCGAGCGCCTGGTCGACGCACGGACGCGAGCGCTCGAGCGCGCAATCGCAGATGCGCGCGAGGCCAATCGCAGCAAGTCGGCCTTCCTTGCGCGCATGAGCCATGAGATCCGTACGCCGATGAACGCCATCGTCGGCCTCGGGCGCTTGCTGCAGCGCAGTCCCTTGTCGCGCCCGCAGCGCGATCAGATCGACAAATTGCTCGCGTCCTCGCAAAGCTTGCTCGGTGTCATCGACGATGTGCTCGACTATTCGCGCATCGAGGCCGGCAAGCTCACCCTGGAGCGGATCCCCTTCGACCTCGGCGAGGTCTGCCAGCGCGCCCTTGGGGTCGTTGCCCTGCGGGCGGAGGAGAAGGGCGTCGAACTCATCCACCGCGTTGGCGCCGAGGTCCCACGCCGGGTCATCGGCGACCCCTTGCGCCTTGGGCAGGTCCTGATCAATCTGCTCGGCAACGCCATCAAGTTCACTGCCGAAGGTGAGGTCGTGCTCGAGGTCGGGCTCGTGGCACAGGAAGGCAGGCCTCCCTTGATCCGCTTCGTGGTTCGCGACACCGGCATCGGCATCGATCCCGAGCAACGCGAGCGCCTGTTCGACCCCTTCTCGCAGGTCGACGACTCGATGACACGCCGGTTCGGTGGCACCGGTCTGGGCCTGTCGATCTGTGTCCAGCTGGTACGGATGATGGAGGGCACGATAGCGCTCGACAGCGAACCCGGCCAGGGGGCTGCGTTCAGTGTCGAGCTGCCCCTGGCCGCGGTGGCGGGTGCGAGCGGGCACGGGCGTGCCAACCAGCCTTTCGGGCGTGCCCTCGTGATCGATGACAATGCCACCGCCGCCGCTGTACTCGTCGAACTGCTGCAGCGCAACGGTATCGAGGCCGAGGCTTGTGTGGAAGGCGAGGCCGGCCTGGCGCTGTTGCAGAGCGCGGCAACGGGGCCGCGCGCGTTCGATCTCATCGTCGCCGACTGGCAGATGCCAGGCATGGACGGGTTGCAGCTGGCCGAGCGCATGCAGGCGCTCGCGCTTCCCGGGGCGCGCCCGGCCTTCGTGCTTGCGATCACCCTGGGCACCTACGAGGCGGTCGCTCCGCGGCTGATCAAGTGTGGCGTTGATGCCGTCCTGGTCAAGCCCGCGACCGCGGAGGGGCTGCTGGATGCACTTGCCGAGGCCGCGCAACCGCGTGCGGTGGGCAGTGCCCGGCGCGAGGCCGGCGTGCTGCACGAGGTGGCAGCCCTCGAGGCGGTGCGCGGTGCGCGTATCCTGGTGGTCGATGACCTCCCGCTCAACCGCGAGGTGGCGCGCGAGTTCCTTTCCATCGCCGGACTCGAGGTCGAAGAGGCCGCAAACGGCCGCGAAGCGCTTGACCGGTTGGCGCGCGAAGGCATCGATCTGGTCCTGATGGACATCCAGATGCCCGTGCTCGATGGCCTGGAGACGACCCGGCTGATCCGCAGCGATGCACGCCTGCGCGCGCTGCCGGTCATCGCCATGACCGCGCATGCCATGAGCGGCAGTCGCGAGCAGAGTCTCGGTGCGGGCATGAATGACCATCTCACCAAGCCGATCGACCCTGATGCCCTCTATGCCGTATTGCTCAAGTGGGTGACCCCGCGCAGCCCGGCTCCGGGCCTTGTCCCTGCGCTCCAGCAGCCGACGAGCGAGACGCCGCTGCCCGCGCTCGATGGTGTCGACACCGTGCGCGGACTGGCCAACCATATGGGACGGATGGGGCTGTACCGCAGGATCCTCGAGGGCTTCAGGCTCCAGTTCGGCGATGCCGCATCGAGTCTGGCCGACGCGGTCGAGCGCCAGGATCTCGAGCAGGCCCGCCGGTTTGCGCATTCGCTCAAGTCGGCAGCGGCTACGATCGGCGCCTCGCAGGTGTCCATGCACGCGCGCGAGCTCGAGCAACAGCTACAGCGCGGACAGTGGCCGGGCGAGGCGGCACGGGCCGCGCTGCAGGCGGCGCTGGATACCGTACTGCGTGGGCTGGCCCGCCTGCAGGCAGACGCCGGGGCGCATGTCCAGCCGCCGGCTGCACCGCCGACGCTGCAGCACCTGCTTGCGACTGCCGCCCGGCTCGATGAACGTCTGGCGCGGCACGATGCTGCAGCCGAGACCCTGGTCGGCGAGCTGGCCGACGCATTGCGCGGTAGCGCGTACGAAGCACGCCTGGCAGACCTGCGCGAACTCGTCGAGGATGTCGAGTACGAGCGTGCACGTGCGCTGCTCGATGCGCTTCGTCCCGAATTCGAACGGATACCATCATGACCACCGAATTCACCGTCCTCATCGTCGATGACGAGAAGCACAACCGCAACCTGCTGACCGAGCTTCTTGGCGAGGACTATCGGCTGATCCTCGCCAAGAACGGCGAGCAAGCCCTGGAGCGCGCGCGTGCCCACCTGCCCGATCTGATCCTGCTCGACGTCCTGATGCCGGGCATGGACGGTTATGCGGTCCTGCGCCAGCTCAAGCACGACGATGCCACGCGTGACATTCCGGTCATCTTCATAACCGCACTGGACTCGACCATCGATGAGGAGAAAGGACTGGAGCTGGGCGCCGTGGACTACATCGCCAAGCCCTTCCATCCACCGATCGTGCGCGTTCGCGTGCGCAACCACCTGCAATCCGTGCATCAGCGCCGTCTGCTCGAGCAACTGGCCATGCTCGACAGCCTCACCGGCATTCCGAACCGCCGTCGCTTCAACGAGGTATTCGAGCTCGAGTGGCGGCGCTGCCTGCGTGCGCAAGAGCCGATCTCGCTGGTCGTCATCGACATCGACCACTTCAAGCGCTTCAATGACGACTTCGGTCACACCGAGGGCGACGAGGTGCTGCGCCGTATTGCGCTGACGCTGCAGCGTGCCCTGCGCCGGCCGGCGGATTTCGTCTGTCGCTATGGTGGCGAGGAGTTCGTCATCCTGCTGCCGGGGATTGCCATGGAAGGCGCGCAGGCACTTGCCGAGTCGGCGCGCTGTGACGTCGAGGCGCAGCATGTGCCGGCACCGGGCGGGCTGCAACTCCCGCTTACGGTCAGCATGGGCGGCGCCACCACGCTGCCCGGGCGGATCGAACCGGACCATGGCTTGTTCGCTGCAGCCGACGCCGCGCTCTACGAAGCCAAGCGTGCCGGCCGCAACCGGGTCGTGTGGTCGGCGCCCGTGGTCGCGGGCGGGGCAGCAGATATGCCGACGGATGCCGATACGGCCTGACGAGGCTTCAACCAAACCCTATATCGAGGACGGACATGCAATTGAACGACACTGGCCTGCTGCGTGCGCAGGCATATATCGATGGCCAATGGCTGGCCGCCGACGACGGCGGCAGCTTCGACGTCACCAATCCCGCTGATGGCAGTCGCGTCGGCAGCGTGCCTGACATGGGTGCGGCCGAAACCCGTCGCGCCATTGCTGCTGCCGATGCGGCGCTCCCGGCCTGGCGCGCGCGTACGGCGAAGGAACGCGCTGCCATCCTGCGGCGCTGGTACGAGCTCATACTCGCCAATCAGGAAGACCTTGCCGTGCTCATGAGCACCGAGCAGGGCAAGCCGCTGGCCGAGGCGCGCGGCGAAGTCGTCTACGGCGCCTCGTTCATCGAGTGGTTTGCCGAGGAAGGCAAGCGCATCTATGGCGACGTGATTCCATCCCATGGTGCTGACAAGCGCATTGTCGTCGTCAAGCAGGCGATCGGCGTGGTGGCGGCGATCACGCCGTGGAACTTCCCGATCGCGATGATCACGCGCAAGGCCGGCCCCGCCCTTGCCGCCGGCTGCACGATGGTGATCAAGCCGGCCGAAGATACCCCGCTGTGCGCGCTCGCGCTCGCCGTGCTGGCCGAGCGTGCCGGCCTGCCAGCGGGGGTGCTCAACATCGTCACCACCAACCGTGCGCCCGAGGTCGGCGGCGAACTCACAGCCAACCCGGTGGTGCGCAAGCTGTCCTTCACGGGTTCGACCGCGGTCGGCAAGCTGCTGATGCGCCAGTGCGCGGGCACGGTGAAGAAGGTGGCGCTGGAACTGGGGGGCAACGCGCCCTTCATCGTCTTCGACGACGCCGACCTCGACGCCGCCGTAGCGGGGGCCATGGCGTCCAAGTACCGCAACGCGGGCCAGACCTGCGTGTGCGCCAACCGCCTGCTGGTGCAGGACGGCATCTACGACGCCTTTGCCGCCAAGCTCGCCGAGGCGGTGGCCAGGCTCAAGGTCGGCCCGGGCCTGTCTGGCGAGGTGCAGCAAGGGCCGCTGATCAATGCCGATGCCGTCGCCAAGGTGGAGGAACTGCTCGCGGACGCCGTAGACAAGGGCGCGCAGGTGCTGTGCGGTGGCAAGCGCCACGCCCTGGGTGGCAACTTCTACGAGCCCACCATCGTCACCGGCGTGACCGCGCAGATGCGCGTCGCGCGCGAGGAGATCTTCGGCCCGGTGGCGCCGCTGTTCCGCTTCCATAGCGAGGAGGAGGCCGTGCGCATGGCCAACGACACCGAGTTCGGCCTTGCCGCCTATTTCTACGCCCGCGACATCGCGCGCGTGTGGCGGGTGGCCGAGGCGCTCGAGTACGGCATCGTCGGCATCAACGAAGGCATCATCTCGACCGAGGTTGCGCCCTTCGGCGGCGTCAAGGAATCCGGCATCGGCCGCGAAGGCTCGCGCTACGGCATCGACGACTTCGTCGAGATCAAGTACCTGTGCATGGGCGGCATTCGCTGAACGCCGCCGGGCTCAGCCTGCGGGGGCCTCCACCAGGCTGAGCAGCCGATGCACCGCGCGGTGCGTCGGTACGGCCGCGCCCTGGCGTGCGGCCAGTTCGATCAGCACGCCGGTGATCGCGTCGAGTTCGGTCGGCCTGCCGGCGAGCACATCCTGCAGCATGCTCGCGCGGTTGGTGGCGGTGGCCTGTGCGACTGCCCGCACTCGTGCGTGAGCTGCAGCTTCGTCCAGCGCCAGGCCTTCGGCGCACAACACCGGCCAGGCCTCGGCAACCAACGCATCGAGCCAGAGCCGGTAAGGGGCTTCGAGCAGCTCGCCGTTGCGTACCCGGAACAAGGCGGCAAGCGGGTTGATGGCGAGGTTGACGAGCAGCTTGGTCAGCCGTGCGGGGACGATGTCGTCCTCGACGCGAGCGTCCAGCCCCGCCCGCGCCAGCATGGACGCCAGCGCCTCGAAGCCGGGCGGCACCAGCACCTCGCCGTCGCCTGATGGCGTCACCCCGCTCGCGTCGCGAAACGCCCCCGTTGTGGTGATGCCCTGCGCGACCCGCGGCAGCGGGCAGTGAGCCTGCAGCACCGGCTCGACCAGTCCGTTCTGCAAGGACAGCACCCCCAGGGGCTGCATGCGCGCAGCGCTGCGTGCAGCTGCGGCCGTGTCCCAGGTCTTGACCAGCACGATCACCCAGTCAGCCTGCGGCGCCTCTTCAGGCGCCCACGCCTCGGGCTGGAAGAGCGTATCGCCTACGCGCACCCCCTGGCGCAGTCTGGCGGCTGCAGCGCGGTCGCGTGCGACCACTGCCACGCGCAGCGTGCGCGCAATGCGTGCCGCAAAGCTGAGCCCGAGCGCGCCGGCTCCGATGATGGCAACGGGATAGCGGGCAGGGTAAGGAATGGTTTGCGAGCTGGGAGAGGCGGCAGCGGCGATCAAGGGCTGGAACGTCGTCATCGAGGACTGGCATCAGGGCGTGGAGTGGGCGCGCGCATGCAGTCGTAAGAGACCGTATGCATGCGAATGCGATTTTATCCGCAGCCGCGCATTTCTGTTCCGAAGTTTCGTTTCGGATCAAGGGGGTACATCGTTTCTGTGGAGCATCTGGAACAGAGGGGGCGAACACCTATGACCTGAAACCCCTTGTCTGGCGCGACTTGTCGCGGCATGGCACAGCGATTGCACTTGCCCGCACCAGGCCGGTGCCTTGCCCCGGCCCTGCAGTGCAAACGACAAGATCACCACTCTCGAGGAGGAAACAATGGATAACACGACGACGCGCAAGGGCCTGCGTGCCACCGGAGGCAAGCGCCTGAGCCTGCTGACCGGGGCCTTGCTGGCGCTTGGCATGGGGCCGGCCCATGCGGTGAGTTTTTCGCAGGGCGATGCCACGCTCGACATCAACGGCACCATCAACGGCTTCTACTCGCACCGCAGCGCAGAGTCGGGCGGGGTCAAGACCACCAACTCGGCGCTCACCAACGGCCTGCTGCCGGGCTGGATCAACTTCGTGTTCACCACCAAGGTCGACGGGCTCGACATCAAGGCCCATGTCGGCTTCGCGCCGGGCATCAACGACAAGTCCGACGTCGTCGGCCTGCCGAGCGATCCGGGGTGTGGCGGGGCTACGGGCTGCGACAGCCCCTTCACCCAGATCGACACCCGTAACCTGTACTTCCAGTTCGGCAATGCCGAGTGGGGCACGATCAAGTTCGGCCGCGACATCGGACTGTTCGGGCAGAAGATCATCCTCTCCGACATGACCTTGCTCGGCCTCGGCGGCAACAGCTACGCCTCGACGCCCTTCAACACCACCTTCGGCATGATCGGCCACGGCTACATGTACACCGGCTTCCAGCCGCAGATCACCTACACCACGCCGACCAAGGGCGGGTTGTCGGCCTCGTTCGGGATCTTCGATCCCAACAAGTTCGCCGGCAGCGAGACCAAGGACCCTGGCTTCCAGGCCATGGCGAACTATGACTGGGAGGCGGGCACGGCGAAGGGCTCGGTCTGGCTGGGTGCAGTCCACCAGCGCACCAGCGGCACCGGCAGCTTCAACGCCAGCGGCTTCGAACTGGGGGCGAAGGTCGGCATTGGCGCCTTCGAGGCCGTGGCCTATGGCTTCGATGCCAGCGGTCTGGGCCTGTCCACCGTCGGTGCCATGTACTTCTCGCCGTTTGCCAAGACCGATGGTAAGGGCTACTTCCTGCAGGGCACCTACACCGTCGGCAAGACCAAGTTCGGCCTCAACTTCGGCGAGAACCGCGACCGTGGCGGACTGCTTGCCGACACCAACAAGTTCCGCTCGGCCACCGTGGGCGTTTACCACAGCCTGAACAAGTACATCACGCTCGTGGGCGAATACAACCAGGAGAAAGGCGAGGGCAGCGACATCTTCCCGGGCGATCTGAAGACGCGGACGATCTCCCTGGGCGGCATCCTGTTCTTCTGAGCGCTGTATCGGACTGCTCCATAAGTTGCCCGCATTTATGGAGCACTTGGAGCGGTCCGGGCAATATTAGTCGCACATCATGAACACATAAAAACCTTAACGACCGCTCAAGCTGCTGATTTTATTGGATTTTAAGAGCTGGCACGAGGCCTGCTTAGTATCACTCGAGGCAACCCGCCCGCACACGTTCAAGATTGAGGAGACCATACCATGCTGTATGCACTGCCCGGCCAAGCCGACGCCAAGGTTCAATTCAAGTCCCGTTACGACAACTTCATCGGCGGCAAGTGGGTGGCTCCGGTCAAGGGACAGTATTTCGACGTGGTTACCCCGGTCACCGGTCAGAAGTACACCCAGGCGGCCCGCTCCACCGCCGAGGACATCGAACTCGCGCTCGACGCCGCGCACGCCGCCTTCCCGAAGTGGGGCAAGGCCGACGCTACCACCCGCTCCAACATCCTGCTCAAGATCGCCGACCGCCTCGAAGCCAACCTCGAACTGCTCGCCTATGCCGAGACCGTCGATAACGGCAAGCCGATCCGCGAGACGCTCAACGCCGACATCCCGCTCGCGGTTGACCACTTCCGCTACTTCGCAGGCTGCCTGCGTTCGCAGGAAGGCGGTATCTCGGAGATCGACGAGAACACCATGGCCTACCACATCCACGAGCCGCTGGGCGTGGTCGGCCAGATCATCCCGTGGAACTTCCCCATCCTGATGGCGGCGTGGAAGCTGGCGCCGGCGCTGGGTGCGGGCAACTGCGTGGTGCTCAAGCCGGCCGAATCGACCCCGATCTCGATCCTGGTGCTGATGGAGCTGATCGCCGACCTGCTGCCGCCGGGCGTGCTCAACATCGTCAATGGCTACGGCCGCGAGGCCGGCATGCCGCTCGCCACCAGCAAGCGCATCGCCAAGATCGCCTTCACCGGCTCGACCTCCACCGGCCGCGTGATCGCCCAGGCCGCCGCCAACAACCTGATCCCGGCCACGCTCGAGTTGGGCGGCAAGTCGCCCAATGTCTTCTTCGCCGACGTCATGGACAAGGACGACGCCTTCCTCGACAAGGCGATCGAGGGCCTGGTGCTGTTCGCCTTCAACCAGGGCGAGGTGTGCACCTGCCCGAGCCGCGCGCTGATTCAGGAGTCGATCTACGACCGCTTCATGGAGCGTGCGCTCAAGCGTGTCGCCGCCATCAAGCAGGGCAGCCCGCTCGATACCGACACCATGATGGGCGCGCAGGCTTCTGCCGAGCAGATGAGCAAGATCCAGTCGTACCTGCAGCTTGGCAAGGAAGAAGGCGCCCAGGTGCTGATCGGCGGCGAGCGCGCTCAACTCGGTGGCGACCTGGCCGACGGCTACTACATCCAGCCCACGCTGTTCAAGGGCCACAACAAGATGCGCATCTTCCAGGAAGAGATCTTCGGGCCGGTGCTCGCGGTGACCACCTTCAAGGACGAGGCCGAAGCGCTCGAGATCGCCAACGATACCCTGTATGGCCTGGGCGCTGGCGTGTGGAGCCGTAACGGCAACGTGGCCTATCGCATGGGGCGGGCCATCCAGGCCGGTCGCGTGTGGACCAACTGCTACCACGCCTACCCGGCGCACGCGGCCTTCGGCGGCTACAAGGAGTCGGGCATCGGCCGCGAGACGCACAAGGTCATGCTCGACCACTACCAGCAGACCAAGAACCTGCTGGTGAGCTACAGCGAGAACAAGCTCGGCTTCTTCTGATCTGCTCCGTGTTTCTCCCTCTGCCCGTTCTTTGCGGGTGACTTGCCGGGGGCGGGTGACCGCCCCCGTTTTTTTTCATGCCGGAGGCACACGACATGGTCGAACGCGTCATTGCCACCCCTGCGACGCTCGAGTTGATCGAGCGGCTCAAGGCCGAGTATGGCCCGGAACTGATGTTCCACCAGTCCGGCGGTTGCTGCGACAACAGCGCTGCCAACTGCTATCTGCCCACGGACCTCACCATCGGGCCCTACGATGTCCATCTGGGGGACATCGGCGGTGTGCCCTTCTACATCAGCGCCTCGCAATACGAATACTGGAAGCACACGCAGTTGATCATCGACGTGGTCGACGGCCATGGCGGCACGTTTTCACTCGAGGGCAACACTGGCAAGGCTTTCCATACCCGATCGAGACTGTTTACCGACGAGGAGTTTGCCGAAGTCCAGGCGGAGGACCGCAGGCTCGGGCGCTAGGAGCAGCCCGCCGTACGGGCAGTGAGCCGCCTGCAGGTATTTTTCTTGCTTTAGTCCTTCTCTGAAGCGGGGTGCGCCAAGGTGGCACAATCCGGCTCGAATGATCATCGTCGGGGTCCGCAAGCGCGTCTGCTACAGGCGCCGTAGACACCCGGCGACAGGGGAGACGAAAAGATGGGTCAGATGCATGTGCGTGCGGCACAAGGGGGCGAGCTCGAGTCCTTGCGGCGGCGTTACCTGGAGCGTGGCGATCTGCCCGAGGGCGGGCTTTCGGCCTCGGTATTGCGTTCCTGGGAACGCTGCCAGCGCCTGGGGCTGGAGATCGGCGAGCGCGGCCGGCCAGCCAATACCACGCGCGCCGACCTGATGCTTGCCCGCGAGCGCAATCTGACGCTGCTCAACCATGCCGGCGGCGTCATGGAGCACCTCTACGAGCAGATCCGCGCCTCGGGCAGCATGGTGCTGCTTGCCGACGCCAGCGGGCTGATCCTGCACGGTATCGGCGACCCGTCCTTCGTCGACCGCGCCAGCCGTGTGGCCCTGCAGCCGGGCGCGAGCTGGAGTGAATGCCAGCGCGGCACCAACGCCATCGGCGCCACCCTGATCGAGCGCGCACCGGTGGAGATCTTCGGTGCCGAGCACTACCTCGAGTGCAACGGCGTACTGACCTGCAGTGCGGCGCCCATCTTCGACTCCAAGGGCGTCTTGCTGGGGGCGCTCGACATCTCCGGCGACCACCGCAAGCCTCAGCCACATACCTTGGGTCTGGCTCGCATGGGGGTGAGGCTGGTCGAACGCCGCATGTTCGAGAGCGAACATGCACGTCATGCCCTTTTTGCCTTCCACAACCGTCCCGAGGGCGTGGGTGGGCTACAGGAGGGCTTGCTCGCAGTGGATGCGGATGGTGAGATCGTGGCGGCAGATCGGCAGGCGCGCATGCTGCTCGGGATAGAGGATCGCCGTATCGGACGTCTGGGGGCGTTCGGCAACCTCTTCCGCAGCGGCTTCGGCACGGTCATCAGCCGTGCGGGTCGCGACCCGGCTGCGCTGATGGAGCTCGAGTTGCGTGATGGAGCGCGCATGTTCGCGCGGGTTCGGGTCAGTCCCGCCTGGAGCGCGAACGCCCATGCCGCGTCGAGCGCTCGCGCCCGCGTCGCGCAGGGCCAGGATCCATCGCGTTCGGCACGTCAGCGCATCACGCTCGAGACCCTGGCCACAGGCGATGCGGGGCTTCAGTTCACCCTCGACCGTTGCGCCAAGGTGATCGGGCGCAAGATCCCGGTGTTGATCCAGGGCGAGTCGGGTTCGGGCAAGGAGTTGCTTGCCCGTGCCTGTCACAACAGCGGGCCGCGTGCGGACGGCCCCTTCGTCGCGGTGAACTGCGCGGCGATTCCCGAGCACCTGATCGAATCCGAACTCTTCGGCTATGTCGGCGGCGCCTTTACCGGCGCGCGCAAGGAGGGCGCCATCGGCCGTATCCAGCAGGCCGATGGCGGCACGCTCTTCCTTGACGAGATCGGCGACATGCCGCTGGCCATGCAGGCCCGGTTGCTGCGTGTGCTTCAGGAGCGCTGCGTGCAGCCGGTGGGCGGCAGCGAACCGGTGGCGGTCGACATCGCCCTACTGTGCGCAACGCACCGCAACCTGGGTGATCTGGCCAGAGCGGGGCAGTTCCGCGAGGATCTGTACTACCGCGTCAATGGCCTGACAGCAATGCTGCCGCCGCTGCGTGAGCGCACCGACCTGCACCAGATCGTGCGCCGCCTGATCGATGGCAGCAGCAATCACCCCGAACCGCGCGCCATTACGGTCGACCCTTCAGCCATGCGTCTGCTCGAAGCGTATGCCTGGCCAGGCAACATCCGTCAGCTGCAGAACGTGCTCGAGGTCGCGCTCGCGTTGCTCGATGCCCATGAGGAGCGCATTCTGCCCGAGCACCTGCCCGAGGAAGTGCAGGGGGCATCGCCGGTCACGCGTGTTGCAGCCGCAGCCCCCGCAAGCGCGTCGGCGATGTCCCCGGCCACTTTGCCGCTGCGCGGCCGCCGCCCCAAGGACATCGATGACGCCATGATCCGCGAAGCGCTCGAGCGTTTCGAGGGCAACCTGTCGGCTGCGGCGCGTCACCTCGGGGTTGCGCGCAATACCTTGTACCGGCGCATGGGCTGCGATTATTGACGCGCTCCGATTGGGCTCCCTGCTTCGCGAGGCTCAATCGGATGACGTGTTGTCGGCCGTGTCCGGCCGCCCGAGCGCAGCTGTCAGCCTTGCCCGGTGGGCTGCACGGTGCAGGCGGATGTCGAGCGCGATCTTGCCGGCGACGAGTATCAGCAGGACCGGTGCGATCGAGCCGCCACCCGACAGGATCACCACGAACATGCCGGCGATCATCGCTACATGCAGTACCACGATGCGCTTGTAGGGATCCCACATGATCTCCGCGAGCTTGCGGCCTGCGTCCTCATTGCGCACGAAGTGGTGGGTGACGAGCGAGAAGCCGTGGCTGATGAAGAAGCCGATCGTCGCCACCACCATGCCCATCTGCTCATGCGCGATCCACTGCAGGATCCCGAACAGGTGCTGGAAGACCACGAAGGGGCCGGGCCACTCCACCGGGCCGACGTAGGGCTCGATCACGTCGCCCGGCATTCCGGCCATGGTGGCGATGCCCATCAGCACCATGCCGTGCCCGGCGCAGAAAAAGCCGTAGTGGAAGATGAAGAACAGGCCTGGCTCGAAGAAGGCGCGCACGCCACCCGCCCGCACCATGCGTACCAGCGTGTAGACGCCGAGCACCAGGTTCTCCAGCCAGTAAACGAGCAATAGGGTCTGCGCCTCCCAGCCGAGGAAGAGCACGCCGAACACTGGCACCAGGTTGGCCGCCACCAGGGCCTGGATGGGCGCGCGATCGGCCCGGGACAGCACGTCAGCCGGTGCGGCCTTGGCATCCAGCGCGAGAGCAGGCAGTGCGGTGGACGTTGGCTGGGCGGCAGCATCCGCAGCGCATGCCCCTGCGCTGGTGATCGGCCGGGGGCAGTCGAGCGCACCGCAGACAACGGCGAGCAGTTCTGCTTCGCCCGGGGTGATGTGGGCGTCGTGGCGTGCGCTGGCGTCGAGCGCCTCCACCAGCCGGCGGCGATAGCCCGGCGCCGTATCGGCCAGGGCATCGAGCGCCTGGTCGAGCGCATCCATGCGGATCTGCGCGATCGGCAGCGGCCCGGTCAGGCCGTCCGCGGGAGCGAGGGCCGCGCCGCGGGCGAAGGCTGCGCGTACGGCCTCGGGTTCGCGCTGTCCGGCATGAGCGAGCACCGACAGCAGCAGGGTGCAGTGTGCCCCGAGCGCCTGCGGTGACACCCGCAGCGGTTGCGGCGTGCGTGGCAGCAGGGCGTCACGCAGCAGGCGCAGCATCAGGAACGCGGACAGGCTGCCGCTGCCGCCGGCGCCCACCACGGCATTGGCCTGGCCGAGCAGGCGTTCGCGCGCGCTGCGCGGGAGTTCGCGCAGGCTGCCGAGGGCGAGCTCCATCAGCGCCAGACGCTGGCCTGCTGGTGGCAGCGATCCGGTGGCGTCGGCGGCCGCGGTGGCGCGTGTCGGCTCGCTGTGGCTCGCCAACGCGGCGATCTGCAGGGTGCGGCGCTGCGGGTCGCGGGAGAACAGCAAGGCGAGTGCGACTGCAGCTGCGCCGTCCGGACTGGCAACGCTGTGGCGCAACGCGCCGGGCAGGGCGTCGAGCGTGTGCTGTGCAGCCTCCAGGGCTGCTGCCGGTGGTGACGCGAAGGCGAGCGGGACGAGCTCGAGTGTTGCCCTTGGGCTCGCGCTCATCGCCGGGGCAGGGGGGGCGGACGGCAAGGCGATCGACGCGCTGGCCGGCGCCGCGGGCTCGACCAGGCCGGCAGGTGCGAGGGTATCCATCTCCCTGGCGGCCGTTGCGGGTGTCGTCGCAGCGACTGCGTCGGCAAGGTCCGGGGCCGCCACGCGGCCGCCGCTAAGACGCCGGATGCGCTCGGCCAGCGGCGGGTGGGTGGCGAGCAGGCCGCCCGCGCTGCGCAGGGCGCTGGCGCTGCTGCGGCCGTCGAACAGCATGTGGCTCACCGCCTCGCCCTGGCCGTGCGCCAGGCCGCTGGCCTGCTGCGCCACCTTGTGCAGGGCGCCCAACAGGCCTTGCGGGTTGCGGGTGAATTGCACCGCCGAGGCATCGGCGAGGAATTCACGCTGGCGAGACACTGCGGCACGCACCAGGCGGCCGGCAAGCCCGGTGAGATAGCCGGCCACCACCAGCACCAGGCCGAGCACGACGAGGCCATTCTTGTCCTTGCCCGAGCTGCGTCCGCCGCCGCTGCGCAGTAGCACGCGCCCGGCACCGGCGAGCATGAAGAGCCCGTGCAGTACCCCCACGAGGCGCATGTTGAGTCGCATGTCGCCATTGAGGATGTGGCTGAACTCGTGGGCGATCACGCCCTGAAGCTCGTCGCGGGTGAGGCGGTCGAGTGCGCCGCGTGTGACCGCCACCACTGCCGCGCGCGGATGGTCGCCGGCGGCAAAGGCGTTGATCGCGGTTTCGTCCTCCAGCACATACACCGGTGGCGCCGGAATACCGGCAGCAATCGCCATCTCGTCGGCGAGGTTGATCAGCCGGCGCTCGGCCGCATCCGTGGTATTGCGTGCCACCAGCCGCCCACCCAGCGTGCGTGCCACCGCCTCGCCGCCGCCAGCGGCCAGCGCGGCGACCTTCCAGGCCGAGCCCCCGCCGATGACGCCCCCTACCGCCAGCGCGACGATCAGGAACAGGCCGGGCTGCCACAAGGCGATTTCCTCGCCGTACTCGCCTGCGGTCATCGGCAGCAGCGCGAGATAGACCAGTACGATGCACGCGGCCAGCGCGCAGCCGAAGCCGAGCAGCAGCCAGCGCCCGGCGCGGCGTGCGCGGTCCTGTTCGGCGAAGAAGTCCATCGCCCCGCCGGGCTCAGCGGTTGCCGAAGCTTACCCGCGGCGCCTGGCGCGCCTCGGCGTTCTCCAGCTGCCAGAGTTCGGCGGCCGTGAAGTTGAAGCTGTTGGCAACGATGCTGTCGGGGAACTGCTCGCGTCGCGTGTTGTAGGTCATGACCGCATCGTTGTAGGCCTGGCGGGCGAAGGCGATGCGGTTCTCGGTGCTGGCCAGCTCTTCCTGCAGCTGCGCCATGTTCTGGTTGGCCTTGAGGTCGGGATAAGCCTCGGCGAGGGCAAAGAAGCGGGTGAGCATCCCGCCCAGTGCGGCTTCGGCGCTCGCCAGCTCGCCGACCGCGCCGGCACCCAGTGCGCCAGCGTCAGCGCCCGAGGTGCCCGCTGCGCGCTGGGCGGCGGAGTGGGCGCGGTTGCGCGCCGCGATCACCGCCTCCAGCGTCTCGCGCTCGTGCGCCATGTAGCCCTTGGCGGTCTCGACCAGGTTGGGGATCAGGTCGTAGCGCCGCTGCAGCTGCACGTCGATCTGCGAGAAGGCGTTCCTGACCCGGTTGCGCAGCACCACCAGGCCGTTGTAGATGACGATGCCGTAGCCGATGACGCCGGCCACCAGCGCGAGGATGATCCATTCCATGAGCTTGCCCTCCTTGAGCCGGTATCCTGCCAGAATTCCGGCCGTGACTGCGTGCGGGTGCTCATGCTCCCAAGGCACATCGCTTTCAACCCCTCGCGGCTGGCGCCGCTCCTACGGGAAACCCTCACGCACGTCGCCCGCTGTAGGAGCGGCGCCAGCCGCGAGCTCTTGAAGGTGGTGGCGCAGGGACTCCACCACGCCGCCGCAATCAGAAGCGGTAGCTTGCGCTCGCCCCCGCGTACCAGCTGCGCTCGGGGCCGGGCTCGTAGTAGCGGCCGTTGCTGTCGCCGACGATGACCGAGCCGACGTGCTTGCGGTCGAACACGTTGTCGATGCGGAGCAGCTGGCCAAACGTCCATGGGCCCTGTTGCTGTTCCGCCGAGAGCCGCAGGTTGAACAAGGTGTAGCTGGGTGCCGCTCTGTCGATGTTGCGGTCATGCACTTCGAGTTTGTCGCGGTAGATCACCTCGCCCGCGAGTGTGACCGCTTCGATCGGTTTCCAGGCGAGCTCGGCATAGGCGCTGAGCTTGGGAATGCCTGGCAGGCGGTTTCCGGCCGGGATCGTGACGTCGGCCATCCCGATCCGGGTGGTGAAGGCCTCGTCGTACTCGGCTTTCAGATAGGTGAATGAGGCGCGTGCCGTCAAGTTGTGCGCGAGTTCGGACTCGAGCGCCAGCTCCAGGCCCTGGCGCAAGGTCTTGCCGGCATTCTTGAAGGTCGTGCGCCCGTCAATCGAGCGCGCAACGACGATCTCATCCTCGGTCTCGATCCTGAACACGGCCGCATTGACGCGCGTCGAGTCGCCAACGAAGGTCTTGATGCCCAGTTCGGCTTGCCGGCTGGTGGAGGGCTTCAGGCCGAGGTTGAAGGAACCGTCAGCCGGTGAGTAGGAGAGCTCGTTGAGCGTCGGCGTCTCGAAGCCCAGGCCGGCGCTGGCATAGACGTTCGTGACCGGGCTCAGTGCATAGACCACGCCAAGGGCCGGCGTGGTCTCGCTGTAGCGCGCGCTGCCGCTGTCGTCGCCGTTGATGCCCACGATGTAGCGGTCGTCGACCTTGAACGCCACCCGCGAGTGGCGGACGCCCGCCGACCACTGCCAGGGGCCATGCTTCCACAGGGCCTGGATATAGGGGTCCGTGCTGGTGATGGTGTCGATTTCCTTGCGGCGCAGATTGCCCTTGACGCCGAGCGTGGTGCCGATGAAGTTCTCGTAACCGCGGCGGTCGTCCTCCGAGCGGTCGTAGTCGAGGCCGACGGTGAGGGTCAGTTCGCCGTCGCCGAGGCTGCGCTGGGCGATCCAGCGTGCGCCGAGACCGTAGAAGTCGCGGTCGAAATCGACCACGCCGCCGGCGTGGCGGGCGTTGCCCTGCGGCCCGGTGGGAATCGACTGATACTGCGTGACGCTGCGCCGCCCTGTGTAGGCCGAAAGCTGCAGCCTGTCCTCGCCGAAGCGGCGTTCGTAGGTTGCGCCACCCTGCAGGTGGTGGATGCTCTTGCGCGTGTTATAGCGCACGGCAAAGGGGCGTTTCGGCGTTTCCGTGTCAGCAGGGTCGATCGTCAAGGACCGGGGGTCGTTCTGGTAGCTTGCCCACGTCACCCCCAGCGGGTCCTGGGTGTCGGGCTGGCGCAGGCCGTTCGCCACCAGCGTCAGCGTGCTGTCCTCGTCCGGGCGGAAGCTGAGCTTGGCAAAGCCCTGGTCGCGCCGGGTCTTGCTGTGGTCGCGGTAGCCATCGGTGTCGAAGCGCGAGGCATCGACGATGAAGCCGACGCCGGACTGCTCGCCCTCCAGGCCGACGCCGATCTTGGTCGTGCCCCAGCTGCCGCCGAGCACGCTGGCGCGCATGCGCGGTGCGCCTTCGCCGGTGCGCGAGAAGAGCTGGATGACACCGCCCGCGTGGTTACCGTACACGGTGGAGAAGGGGCCGCGCATCACTTCGATGCGTTCGGCGGTGTCGAGGTTGAAGGTGGCGGCCTGGCCCTGGCCGTCCGGGTTGCTGGCGGGGATGCCGTCGGCGATCAGCTTGACGCCGCGCACGCCGAAAGCGGCGCGGGCACCGAAGCCGCGCACCGATATCTGCAGGTCCTGGGCGTAGTTCTGGCGATTCTGGATGACCAGGCCGGGGACGCCGGCCAGTGCCTCCGAGGCATTCACGCCGAGGTTGCCCGCCTGGTTGGCGCGCATGTCGACCGCATCGACCGAGAAGGGTAGATCGAAACTGTTGGTCTCGACCCGGCTACCGGTGACCACGACCGGATTGAGCGTGACGGCGCTTTGATCGGCCGTTGCTGCGTCTTGCGCGCCGGCTACACAGGCGAAGCCCGCCAAGGCGCCAGGGATGCCGAGTCGAAGCAGGCGGGCGATGGGTCGGGGGGCAGGGGTGCTCACGGCGCGGGGTGTGGCGGTCACGGTCGGAATCCTTTGCGGGTCTTGGCTTGACCCCGATTCTCGCCGATGGCCGGCAGTGCCCGCCTCATGGCAAGCCCGAGCGCCACCTACAGAAAATCATTAGCCGCCCGCTCCACACGTGCCCGGTGTGCAGCGTAAAAGTGGCGGCATCGCCTCAGTCCGTGCGCCAGTGGCTGAAGTCGCCATGGACGGCGAAGTGCTCGAGGGCCCCGATCAGTGCCGCCGCCATTGCCGGCTCGAACGGGCTGTGGCCAGCGCCGTCGACCAGGCGCAGGCGGCTGCCCGGCAGGGCACGGTGCAGGCGCAGCGCATTGCGCGCGCGGCACACCAGATCGAGCCGGCCATGGATCAGCGCAGTGGGCATGGCGGTGATGCGGCGAGCGGCCTCGAGCACGCCGTCCTCGTCGAGGAAGCAGCGGTGGGCGAGGTAGTGTGCCTGCACGCGGTATTTGTCGATCAGTGCCCTGATGGCGGCATCGTCGCGCGCGGGTGGCGCGGGGGCCGCTTGCCCCGGCGCGATCACGGCGTTCTCCCATGCCGCCCAGGCCAGCGCCGCACGGGCAGCGGCCTGCGCGTCGGGGCCGCCCAGCGCGGCACACAGAGCGGCGAGGGCGCGCCCTTCGGCCGCCTCGGGCAGGGCTGCGCACAGCGCTGACCAGGCCTCGGCGCAGATTGCACCCACGCCTTCCGCGCCGAAGAACCAGTCGAGGTCGGCCTGCCCGCAGAGAAAGCTGCCGCGCAGGATGGCGCCCAGGCAGGCTTGCGGATGCGCGCTGCAGTAGGCCAGGGCGAGTGCGGCTCCCCACGAGCCGCCAAAGACCAGCCAGCGCTCGATCCCAAGGTGCAAGCGCAGGCGCTCGATGTCCTCGACCAGCTCGCGGGTCGTGTTGGCATGGCAGTCGCCGCGCGGTGTGCTGCGCCCGCAGCCGCGCTGGTCGAAGAGCACGACATGGAAGCGCGCAGGGTCGAAGAGCTGGCGCTGGCGAGGGCTGCAGCCGCTCCCCGGTCCGCCGTGCAGGAACAGTACGGGGAGGCCTTCGGCATGGCCGCAGCGTTCGAAGTACAGGCGATGACCGTCGCCGACGTCTAGCACGCCGTGGGCGAGGGGTGGCAAGGGCGGGAAGAGCGGGGCGTCTGGCGGCAAGGCTGCTCGGTGTGATCGGTATGGCTGGGCGCGCGGGCGCAGGACATCACAGCGGCCGCTGCGATCGCCTTGCCGGAGCCGGTCAGAACTTCTCCGGCCGCATTACCGTCACGTCTGCCATGAAGAGGATCATGGCGTAGTTGTCGTAGTAGTGGGCCTGCAGGTGGGCAGCAATGGCATCGGCGGTCGCTTCGTCGCACACCACTTCGATGCGGATGTTGCTGCTCGTGTCCCAGGCCGAGGTGCGTGCCCCTCTGGCGCCCTTGCCGCGGGCATCGCTTACCGTATAGCCATGGGCGCCGAGACGCTCCAGGTCCTTGACGAGCAGGTTTTCGAGGGCGGCCTCGGTGACGATGGTCAGCAGCTTGCGCACATGGCGGTTCATCGGTTCGGTCTCGAGTCTGGAAAGGGCTCCGCGGTCAGGGCAGGGGCAAGGCCCGCAACCCTGGGTGGGATACTACCGCGAGGCCAGCGGCGGGAACAGGGTGGGATCGGTGCGGACGCCAGTTCGTCAGGCCGCGGGGCGTGCCCGGATGTCGGTTCGTCCGTGCCAGGGTGAGAGGTCGGGGCGTCGAGGTGCCAGCGTCAGATCGCCATGCAGGCGCCTCAGGTGCTCCATTTCCTGCTGCACCTCGGTGGGCTGAGCATCGGCGCCGAATATCGGGACGAAGCGCCCGCTCGTGCCGCGATGCTCATCGTGCCCGAATGCTTCCAGCACGCATGCAAGGAGATCAGCGCGCGATGGCCCGTCTGTCTTCTGGTCCAGATGGAAAAGCATCCAGACGCCATCGGCGCTGATCGCCTCGACCATGCGCAGGTCGTGACCGCCAGCGGGCTGCACCTTGCACATCCGCATGTCAGGCATGCCTGTGTGCCCCTGCGAGTCGATCCACAGGCCGAGCAGGGCATCGTGCATGCGGACCGAGGGCTTGCGGCTGCCGAGGACCGACAGCAAGCCGGTCAGCTCGTGGCGCAGGCATTCCAGCTCCTCCGGTGCGCTCAGCAGCGCGGCGTCACGGCTTCGATGAGTCGAAGCCGCTACGGCGCTTTCGTGTACAGCACAGTCCATTGACGTACGCCCTCCTGTCGTTGCTCTCGGCCCTGGATGACCCTGGGATGGGTCGTCGCCTTCCTGCCGGAAATTCTGACAAGCTCAATCAATCAGATAAAGTCGATTAATATTTATGAACGCGCAGATTTTTACGAATCCTTTACGCTCATGAACCTCAAACACCTCCGCTATTTCTGGACCGTCGCCCATACCGGCAGCGTCGCTAGCGCAGCGAAGCGCCTGCATCTGACGCCGCAGACGGTCAGCGCCCAGATCAACCTGTTCGAAGAGGAGGTGGGGGTGCCTCTGCTGCGCCCGGCGGGCCGCGGGCTCGAACTGACCGAAGCGGGGCGGATCGCCCTCTCGTTTGCCGACGAGATGTTCGCCCTGGGCGATGAAATGCTCTCGTCGCTGCGCGCGCACTCTTGCCGCGCGCTGCCCGCCTTCAGGGTCGGCGTCTCTGTGGTCGTGCCCAAGTCGCTCACCCGTCAGCTGCTGGCCTCGCTGAAGGCGCTCTCCGAGCCGGTCCGGCTGATCTGTCGCGAAGGGCAGATCGACTGGCTGCTCGGCGAACTGGCGCTGCATCGCCTGGATATGGTGCTGGCTGACCGTCCCATGCCGGCGGGGCTTTCGGTCCGCTGCCATAGCCACAAACTGGGCGAGAGCGCCGTGTCCTTCCTGGCCGCTCCGGCCCTGGCGGATCGCTGCGGAGCCTTCCCGGGTTGCCTGCATGGGGCTCCGCTCCTGCTCCCGGGGCCGAATGCGGCGGTGCGCAGCGAGATCGAGCGCTGGCTGGGCGAAGCACGCCTGTCGCCGCAGGTGGTCGGGGAGTTTGACGATAGTGCGCTGATGAAGGCCTTTGCCCAGGCGGGAGAAGGCTTCTTCCCGGCACCTGCGATCCTCTCGGAAGAGATCGGCGCCCGCTATGGCGTCAGGGAGGTGGGGCGGGTGGAGCAGGTGCGCGAAGCGTTCTGGCTGATCAGCACCGAACGCCACGTCAAGCAACCCGCAGTACGTGCCGTCCTCGAGGCTGCACGCACGGCACTGTTCGTGCCATACGCTGCGTAGGCAAACGGAGCAACGGAATGCCCCCGGGCCTGAACCGCCCGCAGCGCGAGGGACTCGAGGCGAGGGGGGCTCAAGATTTTCATGAGGCCAGCTTCCGCACTTTCGTGATGCGAATTATTCCTCGTCCAGCCAATCTTACTCACACGGTCGGCTCACCGGTCGGCGGTGCCGACAAGCGGTGCCGATCCCACCCAGAGACGAGACAGGAGACGACCATGAAATGGGAAACCCCCGCAGCCAGCGACATGCGCTTCGGCTTTGAAATCACCATGTACATCGCCAACCGCTAAGGCGTGATCCGGGGCGACACGGTGCGTGTCCCCGCGCCGTGTCGCCCTTTTTGCGTGCGCGCCCTGTGCGTGCATGGCCCGCACGGGTCGACCCGGCCAGCGCGTGGCCCGAGGAGAACCGATGAAGATCCGCGTGCTCGGTTCCGCCGCCGGTGGCGGCTTCCCGCAGTGGAATTGCAACTGTCCCAATTGCGACGGCCTGCGCAAGGGCCGTATCCGCGCCCAGGCCCGCACCCAATCGTCGATCGCCGTCAGCGGTGACGACGAGAACTGGGTGCTGTTCAACGCATCCCCCGACGTGCTGCAGCAGATCCGCAGCTTTCCCGCGCTGCAACCCGCGCGTGCGCTGCGCGACACCGGCATCGCCGCGATCGTGTTGATCGACGCCCAGATCGACCACACCACCGGCCTCTACATGCTGCGCGAGCACCGCCAGCCATGGCCGGTGTGGTGCACCGCCTGCGTTCGCGAGGACCTGTCGGTGGGCAACCCGGTGTTCGGCGTGCTCGGCCATTACAGCGGCATCGCCTGGCGCGAGCTGCCGCTGCAGACGCGCTTCGCCATCGACGGCGCGCCCGGGCTCGGCTTCGAGGCCCTGGCGCTGACCAGCAACGCGCCACCGTACTCGCCGCACCGCGATTGCCCGCAGGCGGGCGACAACATCGGCGTCACCCTGGTCGATGCGGCGAGCGGCAAGCGGCTGTTCTACGCCCCCGGCCTGGGCGAGATGGAGCCCCACGTGTGGGCCGCCATGCAGGCTGCGGATTGCGTGCTGGTCGACGGCACGCTGTGGACCGACGACGAGATGATCCGCCTTGGCGCCTCGCAGAAGACCTCGCGCGCCATGGGCCACCTGCCGCAATCCGGCCCCGGCGGCATGCTCGAGTGGCTGGACAGGCTGCCGGGGACTACGCGCAAGGTGCTGATCCACATCAACAACACCAACCCGATCCTCGACGAGGACAGCCGCGAGCGCGCCGAACTGGCTGCGCACGGCATCGAGGTCGCCTTCGACGGCATGGAGATCGCGCTGTGAGCTACATCGAACAATCGAGCATCGAACATACCGCGGCGCTGATCACCAGTACCGGCGATCAGCCGCCATGGTCTCCCGAAGAGTTCGAGGCCCTGCTGCGCGAGAAGGGCACGAGCTACCACATCTACCATCCCTTCCACGTCATGATGGCCGAGGGCAAGCTCACCCGCGAACAGCTCCAGGGCTGGGTGGCAAATCGCTTCTACTACCAGATCTCGATCCCGGTGAAGGACGCGGCCATCCTGTCCAACTGCCCGGAGCGCGCGATCCGCCGCGAATGGATCCAGCGCATCCTCGACCACGACGGCTTCGAGATCGGGGACATCAAGGACCCCGGCGGCATCGAGGCCTGGATCCGGCTCGGCGAGGCCACCGGCCTCAGCCGCGACGACGTCACTTCGCTGCGCTTCGTCGCGCCGGCCACGCGCTTCGCGGTCGACGCCTACATCAACTTCGCCCGCCAGCGCCCCTGGCAGGAGGCGGTGGCCTCCAGCCTCACGGAGCTCTTCGCGCCGCACATCCACCATCAGCGCCTGGACACCTGGCCGACGCACTACCCCTGGGTGGACACCGCCGGCCTGCAGTACTTCCGCAACCGCCTCACCCAGGCGCGGCGCGACGTCGAGCACGGCCTGCGCTTCACGCTCGACTACTTCAGCCAGAGCCGGGCGATGCAGCAGCGCGCGCTCGACATCCTGCAGTTCAAGCTCGACGTGCTGTGGGCGATGGCCGACGCCATCATGCTGAGTCAATGCAAGGTGGCGATCGTGGGCCCGCGCAAGGGGGCGCACGATGAGTGACACCTCGGCGATCGGCGCGACCGCCACGCCGCGCGTCTCCAAGCGCTTCCGCCTGCAGTGGGAAGAGGCGCAGCAGGCCTGGGTGCTGCTCTACCCGGAAGGCATGGTCAAACTCAACCAGAGCGCGGGCGAGATCCTGCGCCGCTGCGACGGTGTGAGCAGCGTCGCCGAGGTGGTCGCCGACCTGGAGCAGGCTTTCGCCACCGCCGGGCTCGAAGCCGACGTCGTTGCCTTTCTCGAGCTGGCGCGCAAGCAGCAGTGGATCGATATGTGAGGTGAGGCCATGAATGCGCCCGAAGTCGTTAAACACCAGCCCGGCCCGCCGCTGTGGCTGCTGGCCGAGCTGACCTACCGCTGTCCGCTGCACTGCGTGTTCTGCTACAACCCGGTCGATTTCGCCCATGCGCCGGACGAACTGTGCACCGACGACTGGCTGCGCGTACTGCGCGAGGCACGCGCAGCGGGCAGTGTGCAGTGCGGCTTCTCCGGCGGCGAGCCGCTGCTGCGCGACGACCTCGAGGTGCTGGTCGCGGAGGCGCACAAGCTCGGCTTCTATACCAACCTGCTCACTTCGGGCGTCGGCCTCACGGATGCGCGCGCGCGGGCGCTCAAGGACGCCGGCCTCGACCACATCCAGCTCTCGTTCCAGGACTCGACAAGGGAGCTCAACGACTTCCTGTCGCACACCCGCACCTTCGAGCTCAAGCAGAAGGTGGCCGCCACCATCAATGACCACGGCTGGCCGATGGTGATGAACTGCGTGATCCACCGCCTCAACATCGACTACATCGACCGCATCATCGACATGGCGGTCGAGCTCGGCGCCGAGTACCTGGAGCTCGCCAACAGCCAGTACTACTCGTGGGCGATGCTCAACCGCGACCAGCTGCTGCCCTCGCGCGAACAGATCGAGCGCGCCGAGCGCGTCACCAACGAGCGCCGCCAGCACTACGGCGAGCGCATCCGCATCTTCTTCGTCGTGCCCGACTATCACGAGACGCGGCCCAAGAAGTGCATGAACGGCTGGGGCAACGTCTTCCTCACCATCACCCCCGACGGCACCGCCTTGCCTTGCCACACAGCGCGCATGCTGCCCGGTCTCGCCTTCCCCAATGTGCGCGACCTGGACGTGCGCAGCATCTGGTTCGACTCCGAGGGCTTCAACCGCTATCGGGGCAAGGGCTGGATGAAGGCGCCCTGTCGCAGCTGCCCGGAGCAGGAGAAGGATCTCGGTGGCTGCCGCTGCCAGGCCTTCATGCTCACCGGCGACCCCGCGGCAGCCGACCCGGTGTGCGACAAGTCGCCCGCGCACCACAAGGTGGTGGAGGCCGTGGTGCGCGCCGAGCGCGGCGAGGTTGCAGTGGTGGCGAAGCCGCTGGTGTTCCGCGGGCCTGAGGAGTCGCGGCGGCGCCTTGCCGGGCTGGCCGGGATGAAGTGAGCGCCGTCCAGCCCGGCTCCGGGCGCGGATGCCGGCCTAGCGCCCTGTCTTGCGGTGTTGGCCGGCAGAAGCAGAAAGCCCGGCACGTTGGCCGGGCTTTGCTTCATGCAGTGTGCGATGCCGCCGGAGCGGATCAGGTGCCGCGCACCTTGTACCACATGGCGTAGGCCCAGCACGCCGCGCAGAAGCCGCTGACGAGGTCGATGAAGGCGAACACCATCAGTACGGCGGCCGGGATCAGGCCGATCTCAGAGCCCATCAGCCAGGTGACGAACATGATCGTGCCGGCGATCGCCACCAGCTTGTCGGCGAACATCTTGGCCCCGGCGTTGATCGGCTTGGCCATGCCCAGCTTGCGGGTGAGGGCGGAGAAAGCGAGATAGGACGGGCACTTGTGGGGTGACACGAAGCCGCGCAGTGCACCGCCCAGCGCGAGGATGATCGCTACCCACTGGTAGGGCGTAAAGAAGTAGATGGCGCTCACCGCCAGGGTGACAGCGGCCTGGAAGCGATAGGCGTTGGAGCAGACGGGGGCGATGTCGAAGCGCAGCATGACAGGTCCTCGAGTGGAAGTTGGGTTGTCATGAAGTATATCAGCGAATTCTGATTTATCAAGGCATCGCCGCGGTGGGCTCTCCCGTAGGAGCGGCGCCAGCCGCGAGCCTTTCATCGCACCCGCCCCACGCCCATCGCCTTCAACCCCTCGCGGCTCGCGCCGCTCCTACGGCGGGAACGGACACCGCGGCACTCTCCCGTAGGAGCGGCGCCAGCCGCGAGCCTTTCATCGCACCCGCTCGACGCCCATCGCCTTCAACCCCTCGCGGCTGGCGCCGCTCCTA
>NZ_AMXA01000008.1 GCF_000310145.2 Thauera sp. 28 | reverse complement strand
CGCCGCTCCTACAGCGCGCCCATCGCATGGCGGCTCCCCGTAGGAGTGGCGCAAGCCGCGAGGTGTTGAAGGCGATGCCGCCCGAAGGTAGGAGGCTCGCGGCTGGCGCCGCTCCTACAGCGCGCCCATCGCATGGCGGCTCCCCGTAGGAGCGGCGCAAGCCGCGAGGTGTTGAAGGCGATGCCGCCCTAAGGCAAGAAGCTCGCGGCTGGCGCCGCTCCCGCAGTGAAAGTGAAGGCGTGCTCCGCGCTTGTTCCTGCGGTCCGCCTGTCTCTCTGGCGTGTGTTTACAGGGGCGTATCGCCCATCCACTCGATCTGCAGGTTGTTGTCGTTGGCGAAGTTAACCATGAACTTGTAGGCCAGCGGCTCGACGTCGTAGAGGCGAGCGTCGACAAGGACGGTCTTGTCACCCTTGAGTGTGCAACCGGGGCGCACATAAGGGGAGTAGGTCATGCGATGGTCGGCGCCAAAGGCCGACATCACGCCGCACAGGCGGTCTGCCCAGTCGCTCGGACGGAATTTCTTCCCCTCCCTCGTGACCCCGACAATGATGAAGTTTTCGATCTTCTGGTTCATGTGTGATGCCTTGGCGGCTTCGGGGGGCGTCGCTGTTGCGGTTCTTTGATGCCGGAATCAGGACGGGCGGCATTCTAGCAGAAAACCGCAGTTGCGCTTTTCGGCGTGTGCTGGCGCGCCATGGGGCTTATGTACAGCGTGCCGGGTTTTGGCTTAATATTCAGCGCTATTCCTGCACGGCGGCGTTGGCCGCCGTGTGCGTTTTCTGGCTTCGTCGAACTCGAGGTATCCCATGTCCCATGTCATGAACACCTACGCCCGCCTGCCGGTGGCCTTCTCCCACGGCGAGGGTGTTTGGCTCTACGACGAGACTGGCAAGCGCTATCTCGATGCCCTCTCCGGCATCGCCGTCAATACCCTCGGTCACAACCATCCGCGACTCGTCAAGGCCATTGCCGACCAGGCCGGGCGCGTGCTGCACACTTCCAACCTGTACGGCATCCCGCTGCAGGACGAGCTCGCCGACCGCATTGCCGAGACGTCCGGCATGGACGAAGTCTTCTTCTGCAATTCGGGCTGCGAGGCCAATGAGGCTGCGATCAAGCTCGCGCGCATGTACGGCCACAACAAGGGTGTCGAGCTGCCGCACATCATCGTCATGGAGCAGGCCTTCCATGGCCGCACCATGGCCACGCTGTCGGCGACCGGCAACCGCAAGGCGCAGGCCGGCTTCGAGCCGCTGGTGCAGGGCTTCATCCGTGTGCCCTACAAGGACATCGAGGCCATCCGCAAGGTTGGTGAGCACAACCATGCGGTTGTCGCTGTGATGCTCGAGATGATCCAGGGCGAGGGCGGCGTCAACGTGGCCGACGAGACCTTCCAGCGTGAGCTGCGCGCGCTGTGCGACGACAAGGGCTGGTTGCTCATCTGCGACGAGGTCCAGTGCGGCATGGGCCGTACGGGCAAATGGTTCGGCTGGCAGCACGCCGGCACCATGCCCGACGTCATGACCCTGGCAAAGGGCCTGGCCTCCGGCGTGCCGATCGGCGCCTGCGTCACAGCGGGCAAGGCGAAGGGGCTGTTCGGGCCGGGCAACCATGGATCCACCTTCGGTGGCAACCCGCTCGCCTGCGCGGCGGCTCTGGCGACCTTCGGCGCCATTGTCGACGACAAGCTCATGGACAACGCCGTTGCCGTGGGCGATGCGATCCGCAAGGGTATGGCCGAGGCGCTCGAGGGCGTGGCTGGCATCGTCGATATCCGCGGCCGCGGCCTGATGATCGGCATCGAACTCGACCGCCCCTGCGGCGCGCTCATGGCGCGTGCCGCCGAGCAGGGGCTGCTGCTGTCGGTCACCTCCGAACGCGTGGTGCGCCTGCTGCCCGCGCTCACCTTCACCGCTGCCGACGCCCAGACGCTGGTGGCCATGCTGGCGCCGATGATTCGCGACTTCCTCGCGAACGGCTGAGGATTGCCTATGACTTCAATCAAGCACTATCTGCAGTTCAAGGACTTCACCCGCGAAGAGTATGACTACGTGTTCGCGCGTGCCAAGTGGATCAAGGATAAGTTCAAGCGCTACGAGCCCTACCATCCGCTGTTCGACCGCACGCTGGTAATGATCTTCGAGAAGGCCAGCACCCGCACCCGGCTGTCGTTCGAGGCTGGCATGCACCAGCTCGGCGGCTCGGCCATCTATCTGAATACGCGTGACTCGCAGCTCGGCCGCGGTGAGCCGGTGGAGGATGCCGGCCAGGTCATCTCGCGCATGAGCGATATCGTGATGATCCGCACATTCGAGCAGGACATCGTCGAGCGCTTTGCCGCCAACTCGCGGGTGCCGGTCATCAACGGCCTCACCAACGAATACCACCCCTGCCAGATCCTCGCCGACATCTTCACCTTCATCGAGCATCGCGGCTCCATCCAGGGCAAGACGGTGGCCTGGATCGGTGACAGCAACAACATGTGCAACACCTGGCTGCAGGCGGCCGAGGTGCTGGATTTCAACGTGCATGTGTCGACGCCGCCGGGCTACGAGGTCGAGCCCGAGCGCGCGGGTCTCTACGGTACCGACCACTTCGAGCAGTTCGCCGACCCGATGGACGCCTGCCGCGGTGCCGACCTGGTGACCACCGACGTGTGGACCTCGATGGGCTTCGAGGCCGAGAACGAGGAGCGCATGAAGGCCTTTGCCGATTGGTGCGTCGATGCAGACATGATGGCCGTCGCCCACAAGGACGCCGTCTTCATGCACTGCCTGCCCGCGCACCGCGGCGAGGAAGTAACGGCCGAGGTCATCGATGGCCCGCAGTCGGTGGTGTGGGACGAAGCCGAGAACCGGCTGCACGCGCAGAAGGCGCTGATGGAATACCTGATGCTTGGCCGCATCGAGAACTGAGCTACGAGACAATCACGGCATGCACGGGCGTGTGTGCCGGCAACACAGCAGGAAACAGGAAAACAGCATGAGCGACGTCAACAAAGTAGTGCTCGCCTACTCGGGCGGGCTGGACACTTCGGTCATCCTGAAGTGGCTGCAGGACACCTATCAGTGCGAAGTGGTCACCTTCACCGCCGACCTCGGCCAGGGCGAGGAGCTCGAGCCCGCGCGCACCAAGGCGCTCAAGTTCGGCATCAAGCCCGAGAACATCTTCATCGACGACCTGCGCGAAGAGTTCGTGCGCGACTTCGTCTTCCCGATGTTCCGCGCCAACACCGTCTACGAAGGCGAGTACCTGCTCGGCACCTCGATCGCACGCCCGCTGATCGCCAAGCGCCAGATCGAGATTGCACGCGCCACCGGCGCCGATGCCGTCTCCCACGGCGCCACCGGCAAGGGCAACGACCAGGTTCGCTTCGAGCTCGGCTACTATGCGCTGATGCCGGGCGTGAAGGTCATCGCGCCGTGGCGCGAATGGGATCTGCTGTCGCGCGAGAAGCTGCTGGCCTATGCCGAGAAGCACGGCATTCCCATCGAGATGAAGCACAAGCAGGGCGGCTCGCCCTACTCGATGGATGCCAACCTGCTGCATATCTCCTTCGAGGGTCGTCACCTCGAGAACCCGGCCGCCGAGGCCGAAGAGTCGATGTGGCGCTGGACGGTGTCGCCCGAGGCCGCACCGGACGCCGCCGAATACGTCGACCTGGAATTCGAGAAGGGCGACCTCGTTGCCATCAACGGCACGCGCATGAGGGCGCACGAGTTGCTCGCCAAGCTCAACGAGCTGGGCGGCAAGCACGGCATCGGCCGCCTCGACCTGGTGGAGAACCGCTACGTCGGCATGAAGAGCCGCGGCTGCTACGAGACCCCGGGCGGCACCATCCTGCTGCGTGCCCACCGCGCCATCGAATCGATCACGCTCGACCGCGAAGTCGCCCACCTCAAGGACGACCTCATGCCGCGCTACGCCAGCATGATCTACAACGGCTACTGGTGGAGCCCGGAGCGTCAGGCCATCCAGGCGCTGATCGACCACACCCAGCAGACCGTCAATGGCTGGGTGCGCCTCAAGCTCTACAAGGGCAACGTCATCGTCACCGGCCGCGACTCGAAGACCGATTCGCTGTTCGACCCGACGATCGCCACCTTCGAAGACGACGCCGGTGCCTACAACCAGAAGGACGCACACGGCTTCATCCGCCTCAACGCGCTGCGCATGCGTATCGCCGCCAACGCCAAGGCCAAGCGCAGCTGATCCCGAAGGGGGCGGCTTGATCCGCCCCCCTGTGCTGCGAAGCTCAATCCCCATACAACGCTGCGATGAATAACGACGATTTCATCCTTGGACTCAGCTTTACCGAGTTCGAGGATCTCGCCCTCCAGATCGGCCTGACCGGGTTGATCCTGTTCATGATGTTCATCATCTGGAACCTGGGCAAGGAGTCCAAGGCCGGCCGCTACGGCATGCTGTGGATGTTCCTTGGCCTGGGCGTGGGCGTCGTCGGCTTCGTCGCCAAGGGCATCATCCAGAAGTTGCTCGGCATCGAATAAGGAGTCCGTATCTCATGGCCATCACTGCCACCTTCGACGGCGTAACCGTCACCACCCAGGCCAACGTCTATTTCGATGGCAAGTGCGTCAGCCACGGCATCCAGCTCGCCGACGGCACGAAGAAGTCGGTCGGTGTCATCCTGCCGGCGACGCTCACCTTCAACACGGGCGCGCCCGAGATCATGGAAGGGGTCGCTGGCAGCTGCCGCGTGCGCCTGAAAGGCGAGGCGGACTGGAAGACCTACGGCGCCGGCGAGTCCTTCAACGTGCCGGGCAATTCCAGCTTCGACATCGAAGTCGCCGGCGAGCCCTACCACTACATCTGCCATTTCGGCTGATCGCGGAGGAGGGGAGTCATGCCGTCTTTCGACATCATGTCCGAGGTCGACCAGCCCTCGCTGCGCAACGCCGTAGAGCAGGCCAACCGCAAGGTTGAGGGTCGCCACGACTTCAAGGGCACCAGCGCCAAGATCGAGCATGCCGACAAGCTGCTCACCATCCATGGCGACAGCGACTTCCAGCTCGACCAGATCAAGACCATCCTGCTGCCCGAGATGACCAAGAAGAACGTCGACGTCCGCTGCCTGGACTACGGCGACGTGCAGAAGGTCTCGGGCAACAAGGTCAAGCAGGAAGTAAAGGTGCGCGTGGGCGTCGACCAGGACCTCGCCAAGAAGATCGTCAAGCTGCTGAAAGACAGCAAGATGAAGGTCCAGGCCGCCATCCAGGGCGACGCCGTGCGCGTCTCCGGCGCCAAGCGCGACGTGCTGCAGGAGGCGATCGCGCTGGTCAAGAAACAGATCACCGATTTTCCGCTCCAGTACGGGAATTTCCGCGACTGAGGGGCGGCCCCAGGAGGCAGAGGCCGCATGACCGATACATGGGCTTGAACGATCGTGAGATGATGTCGGCACTCTCGTCGCGATGTTCATGCCCGTCATGCAGGCCATTACCCTTATCCGCCGCGCCGCAGCCCTGCTGCTGCTGGTCCCTAGCCTCGCCCCCGCTGCGGATGTGGAGCTTGCCGGCGTGTTCGGCAAGCGTGCGGTGCTGATGGTCGACGGCGGCGCTCCGCAAACGCTCGGTATCGGGCAACGTTCAAAAGAGGGCGTCGTGGTGCTGGAGGTCGATGGGCGCGCCGCGCTCATCGATGTGGGCGGTGAGCGGCGCCGGGTCGCCCTCGGCGAAGCGCC
Organism: Thauera sp. 28; assembly: GCF_000310145.2. Classification (GTDB taxonomy): domain Bacteria; phylum Pseudomonadota; class Gammaproteobacteria; order Burkholderiales; family Rhodocyclaceae; genus Thauera; species Thauera mechernichensis. The sequence continues at coordinate 143,261 of NZ_AMXA01000008.1, read as the reverse complement.
GCTGCGCATTCAGCCGCCGACGCCGCAGGCAGACCTCGGCTTGAGCGTCAGCCTGACTCCCGATCCGCAGGGGCATTACTGGGCGCAGGGCTCGATCAATGGCGCTGCAATGCGTTTCATGGTCGATACGGGCGCCACCTCTGTCTCGATCGGTGCGGACGAGGCGCGTCGAGCCGGTATCGATTACCGCAAGGGGCGCGAAGTCATCATGAACACTGCCAACGGCCCCAGCACGGCCTGGCTGCTGACACTGGACCGGGTCAGCGTCGGTGGCATCGTGTTGTACGGTGTCCAGGGCACGGTACATGAACAGGGGCTGCCCGTGCCACTGCTCGGCATGAGTTTCCTCAGCCGCCTCGGCATGCGGAGCGAGGCCGGCCTGCTGGTGCTGACGCGTCGGTACTGAGCCGGCTGCAGGTTCAGTTCCAGCACTTCGCTACATCGCCTCCTGCGCCACGAAGACCGGTGTGGGTGAGGGTAAGGGTGCCGCATGCGTCGCCAGCCATGGAGCCAGTTGGCGCCGCAGACAGCGTGAAGCCGCGGCCATTGTTGGAGAAGGCGACCGTGATGTCGTACTTTGCCGCACCGCTTTCCGGGCTTTTCTTGCGGGGAAGCTGCCCCGATGTCGACACAAAGGCGCCCGGGTTATCGGGGTCGGTATCCAGGGTTGTCGTGTCCCTGTAGCTGTTTGCCACGGTGAAGTTGCGCTCCAGGAACTGCGCGTTCTCAACCAGTGCCGCGCGCGCGTCCGCACGGTTGGCGCGAATGACGTAGTCCCGGTAACCGGGATACGCAATCGACGCCAGAATGCCGAGAATGGCCACGGTGATCATCAACTCGACCAGTGTGAAACCAAGGGTGTGTTTCGTGTTCATTCGAATGTCCTGACTGTCATCTGGGGATGAGCTGGCGCCACGAGGTGCGCGGGTTGCCGCTCATGCCTTTCTCCTTGATCACGACGATGCCGCCGCTCGTGCCACTGCCGACCTTGTATTCGACCTCACCCGCCGAGATCACCGTCGGGCTCTTCATCAGGCCTTCGTCGGCGAGCTTTTTGGAGGTGACGCGATCACGTTCATCGCCCGCGGTCTTGTCGTCATCGTCGTTGAAGAGTCCGTCGCCGTTGTAGTCGAAGACGTTGTAGGGGAGGCGAGCGCCGCTGAGGGCGTCGAATTCGCTGATCCAGCTGTATCCGCCCTGCCTGCAGGCATCGGCGGACGGCACGATCGAGGTGACGATGATGCGACCGTGGCGCAGCAGCGGAACGCTGACCACGCGCTCACCCACGCCGGCGGTCGTTCCCGGCGGCAGCAGGTCGATGTACCAGCCGCGCTTGCCATCGGCATAGTTCACCGTGTTTGTGCTGGCCACGCGCACCTCACTGGGATCCGTATCGGTGCGGACGCCCTGGTAGATGAAGGTCTGCGCCTGCAAGTTGCTACGGCTGCTGATTGCCGAGCCCTTGTCGAGGAGTCCGTAAACAGTCTGCGTGGCCAGGTTGCCGATGTCGGTGTTGCCGAGGTATTTCCCGGTGCCGAAGTAGATCATGTAGCCGCTCTGCCCCGCGGGCGGCGGTCCAATCTCGAGCGGCGAGGTGATGGGTTGCGGGGTCGTGCCCGACAGAGCCTGGAACAGCTTCAGCCGGCGGCTGTTGTTGTCCCATGTGTTACGGGCGCCCGAGAGGTCGAACTTCCACACATTGCCCTTCAGGTCACCTGCATAGACGGTGTCGATGATCTTGTCGCCGTTGGTGTCGACGAGTGCCGGCTCCGACAGGCCGTTGTCCCCCGTGGTGTCGACCTCGATCTTGACCACGGTGAGATCGGTCTGCGTGCGGTCGAGCGGGACGAGGAACAAGGCGGCCTTGCCTGCGTTGCTGTTGTAGCCGTTGCCGAACACGGCGTACCAGTGGCCGTCGTTGAGACGGGCGACGAAGCCGCGGCCCATGACGTGACCGAGGTCGGTGTCGGTGAACTCCCAGATCACCTTGGACTCGTCAAAGGGGGACGAGGCGCTGACGTCGGTGATGTCGAGCGCGAACACGGCCTTGCCGCCTGCGCCCAGGGTGCCGAGCAGCACGGTCTTCCAGGTGCTGCCGAGATAGGCGTCGCCCGAGTTGGGGGAGCCGTCCACATAGTACTTGTGGCGGTACTCGGGGTTGGCGAGATCGGGCAGGTTGGCGAACACCGCGTTCGGGACATAGGTGAACAGTTCGGAGCCTCCGCCATCGGTCTGCAGGTTGGCGGCGTTGATGGCGTGCAGCATCCCATCGTTGGCGCCGACGTAGATGACCTTGGGACGGCTGCGCTTGGTGGTCGTGCGGAAGGTTGTGTACGCCGACATGGCGGTGGCGCCAAGCCCGCTGCCCGGCAAGTCGTAGCCATAGCTCTCCGAGCCGACGTAATGCGGGTCGGAGTTGATGATGTCGCCCAGCAGCGAGTTGCGTGCACGATAGGGGTTCGATGGTGCGCTGGTCGTGCGCTCCCTCGTCTTGTCGCCGCGCAGGTAGTTCAGCAAATGCTCTTCGTTGCGCAGCAGGGTCTTCTGCGCTGCGGTGAGGCCGTCGCTATCCCACGAAAAGTCGATGCCTGCCCCCGTGTTCCAGGCGCCGCCATTCCAGGTCTTGATGTTGCGTGCGTTGTGGTCGCTTGGAATCAGCTCTCCGGCTTCCCAGGCCGTCGCGCCGGGCGTGCCGTCCGCATTGAGCGGAATCGCACGGAAGGTGCCGGTCCATTCAGGGCTCCGGAAGATCGCCTGATAGACGTGGGTGTTGGTGTCCAGGCGAGTGGAGTTGGTGGCGATGGCTGATGCCGATGACTCGGCACGCGCAGCCTCCTCGAAGATCTTGCCAAGCGAGGTCGAGAGCGCAGCGGGGTTGGTGACCTTGAAGAAGGCGTCGGGGATGCCGTTGCCGTCCTTGTCCCAGTCGCTCAGCGTGTCTTCGAGCGTCTTGCCTTCGTTGCGGCCGTACTTCGCGGCATACCAGAGCGGGCTCTCGAGCAGGCGTGCGCTTGATGTGCCCGGCAGGTAGGTGGCGTTGGCGGACCAGTCCGATGGCGTGGTACGGAAAGTGCCGCCCCGTTCGAGCAGCGGGAATGTGGTGCCGTCGGTGGTGCTGCCCGTCACCGTGTAACCGAAGCGCAGCGCGAAACCAGCGGACGAGCGCAGGATGCGCGACCTCAACACCAGTGTGCCACCGCCGGTCGAGAACTCGATCTCCTGGATGCCGTCCATGTCATAGTCGTTGCCCCAGGTGGAGTCTTCCCACGACACTTCGATGGTGCCCGAGGTCGGGCGCCCGGCGGCGTCGGTCGTCAGGGAAACGAAGCGCATGTCATTGAGCGAGCAGACGCGCCAGCCGGTTGAGTTATGACCCGCGGTGCCAGAGGAGTTCGACATGCAGGCGGGCAGGAAGCTCACCGTGGTGTCGCCGACCGGGATCTCGAGCCGCGGCAGGCTCTCGGCGACGGCGACGGAGTAGGTGCTCATGGGTTGCCGTGCAGCATAGCCCGGCCGCGGGTTCGAGGCCGTGCTGCCCCAACGCCGGTTGCGATCCGCTGCGTAGCCTGGGCGTATGTCGACATTCAGGTTCGCATAGGCGAGGCCGGCGATGTGGTAACCGCCTTCCAGGGCAGGGACTTCCGGACATACCCCTCGCGCGCTGGCGAGGCCGCCTGTAAGTGTTTTCGGTGTGCATTGGCTGTCGTTCGTGGTGCCGTTGCTGCCGATCAAGTAGCTGCCCGAGATGTTTTCCTTGACGCCGACCTTGTTCGTCAGGTCGGTTGCGTCAATGCCGATATCGTTCGTGAGCTGGTCGGTATCGAAGGAGTTCAGACCGGTCGACAGGATGACGGTGCTCGACATCGCGCACCACTGACCTTCGGGCAGCGGGTCGGACCAGCTGACCTTGGGCAGCGAGGGCAGGTGGGTCTGTTCCGCAGTGGTGGAGTCGAACGCGCTCGTCGGTCCGCTGCGCCCGGCAAAGTAGCGCAGGCTCTCGAGGTACATCTCGGCAAGCGGATTGCCCCAGTCCACGCACTGACCATCAGTAAAGCTCGCGATGCCAGGGGAGTTGCAGCTGTTGACGTGAACGCCGTTGCCGCCGTAGTCCCAGCCCGCGATGCGGATGCGGTTGAGCGTGTTGATGATGCCCGCATTGGTGGCGGCCTGGTTGATGAACTGGCCGGTCGTGGGGTTGATCTCGTTGTTGGCGGCAGTCTCGTTACCGCTGAGCAGGCCGATGTTCTTGCGCAGCACGCCGCCGGATTTGTTCCGCGAATAGCTGCCGGTGAGCAGGCCGAACTGAACGCGGGACAGGGCGTTGGCCTGGCCATACTTCTGCAGCAGGCCGGTAGGCTTGTAGTTCGGGCTGCTCCCGGAACCGTACGCAGTGCAGTTGTCCTCGAGCTTGCCGGGCGCGCATACGGCAACGCGGGCAATCAGCGATGCCAGTGTGGCCGCCGGGCGATCGCCGCTGCCGGTGGTGCATTGGGGGGCTTCGGTCATGGCCCAGCGGGGAAAGGCGCCGGCGGCAAGCAGAATGCGCGGCGCCGCCGTGATGCTGTGCGATACACCGCTGGCGCTTGGAGTGACGTTGCAGAAACTCAGCGAGGTGTGTGTACTGTAAGTCGACGGCACGAAGTTGCTCATCGTGCTGCCGCTGGGGGCGGAGAACACCTTGGCGAAAGCGTGGGTGTCGTCCGGGAGAAACGCGCGTTCGAGTACGGTGTCGCCCAGCGCAGCGCCATTGTTGTCCGTGGAGCGATAGCCACCGTAGAGCGTCTTGCGCATCACGTCCATGCGCGTCATCGTCGCCCAGTTGAGCAGGTTGCCGCTCCACGCGTTGTTGCAATGGTGGCCGTTGGTACCGGTGGCCGCTGCGCCGGGCTCGAAACGGTTGTTGTTGTAGCTGTAGCAGCGGCGCGGGTCGAAATAGCCGTAGTAGTCGATGCTGTCGTTGTAGGTGATGTCCAGCCTGCCGTCGCCGTTGATGTCGCTGTAGTCGTTGTAGGCCTTCTTCGACAGCTCATGGTCGCGCGACACCAGAAGCATGACGCGCGGGTCGGGCGGGTTGAGGAAGACGGGCTGCTGGGCGATGTCGATCTGCGCATGTGCGCTCACGGACAGGGTGAGTGCGGCGGCGAGCGTGAGGAGACGTGCTTTCATGATGGTTTCTCGCATGTTGCGCGCGACATCAGCGGCGATACGTGCTTTGCAGATAGACGACGGTGCTCGGGTTGCCGCCAACCCCGCGTGCGCTGACACGGAAGATCGCCGAATCAGGCAGCGGGGCGGGTCCTTTGAGGCTTTCGCTGCCGGTGGAGGCCATTGGGGGCAGTTCCTCGATGACGTAGCGCGGCGCTTCGGCGACGCCGGCCGGCGCCGGACTGACCGCCAGTGCGTTGGCTGTCCAGTTGTGCTGGTGCGTGGCGTTGGTGTTGGTCCAGTAGCGGTCGTCCCGTCGGGCGGTGCCCGAGTCCAGGGTCAGGAAGGCGGCACTGCTGGCCATGAACTGCTCGAGCGAGGCGGCGGTGAGCTGCAGTTCGCCCGCCCGCAATGCGGCTTCGGCGGCCTGGAAAGCAAGGTCGTTGTCGCGCGCATTGCCCGCCATGCGTTCCTCGAGCGTCGTGGTGCGCATCGAGGCAACGGTGACCAGCGTCATGATGAGCATGAAGATCATGCCGATCATCAGCACCATGCCGCGCTGCTGTGCGGCTGTCGGGAGGAGTCTTGGCGAGCGTGTCATGGCAGGCGGTTGCGAATCGCGATGGTGGTGGTGAAGACCTGGCGCATGCGGCGGTCGGATACGGTGGTGCCGTTGAAGGTATGGCTTTGTGCTGCAGGGAGGATGTTGTTGTCGGCGCTCGCGACCAGCAGCCGCAGCCGGACGCTGATGACCGATTCCCAGTTGGTTACGGCGGCCGCTGCACGGTATTCGTCCGCGGCGTTGTTGTTGTTGGTGTCGACGCCGTACTCGATCTCCATGTTCTCGACATTGTCGACGAGTTCTTCCGCAACGCCGGCGCTGGCAATGGTGTTCGCGCGATAGAGTGATGGCTTGTTGGTGTCCGGGTTGGTGCCGACGAAATAGACGAAGCGGGCGAGCCGCATGACGAAGGCGTCTGGCCCGTAGGTGCCGATCCTGTTGCCGGTGTTCGAGCTGCTCGAGTGGGCGAGGGTGATCGTGCCGCTGCTGTTCGACACATTTGTGGCGCGGAAGACGTCCGTGTTGGAGCAGTTGGTGACCATGAGTACGTCGTCGGCCGCGAAGTTGTCCGGATTGCTGTTGATCTGGATGTTCGCGTTCGATGGCACCACATTGCCTACCAGATGGACGTCGCTTCCGGTTCCGCGCATGATCGTGACGGTGTCGCCGCCCGCCAGGGTGATGCCTGCGATCGTGCCCGATGGTGCGTCCTGGCCGCGTATCGCGTTCGCGGCATTGAGCTGGGGCACCGGCGCATTGGCAATGGTGTTGATGGTGCCGGAGCCCAGGTTGCCACAGCCGATATAGCCCGCCATGCGGATGTCGCGCGCCATCAGTTCGATGGCAAATCGTGCGTTCTCCTGGATGCGTGACATGCTATCGGCGTTGCGGGCGGAGTGCTGAACGTTGATGAACAGGGCACCGACGGCGCCCAGGATGACGAGGCCGATCGTCATCGAAATCATCAGTTCGACGATCGTCATGCCGAGCTGCCGGCGGAGGGAGGGCTTGGGTGTCGGTTTCATAGCTGGCTGTCCACCCGGAATTGCTGCGCCGTGCCGCCGCCCGCGCCGCGGCTGTCGTCCCACTGGATGACGACGCTGATGGTTCGGTTCGCGGGTGTGACCGCGACCGAGCCGGTGCCGCCGGGAAGGGCTTGGGCAAGCGCGCCGCGCCATTGGGCGAGGTCCTGCACCTGAATGGGGAACGTGACCGGCGGGGTGTCGGGTTCCTGGGCCATGACCGGTGTGGCAGCCGTAAGTGCGATGTTGTAGCTGCCCGCCAGTGCCAGGTTTCGGTTGGCGCGCGCACGGTCGATGATGTCGTAGGCGAGCCAGGTGGCCTGCGAGCGCTGGTAGGCGCTGTGGTTGTTGCGCATGCTCGACAGCATCAGGCCAGCCAGCCCGAGCAGCGCCACCGACAGGATGACGACCGTCACGAGCACTTCCAGCAGCGAGAAGCCCTTGTTGCCGGTGCGGTGTGTTGTGGATCTCATGTGCAGCTACCCGTTTTGTCGACGCGCGCGCGCCCGGAAAGCGTGATCGGTATCGAACGTCCAATTACGCTGGAACCGTCGTTGGGGCAGAGGGTGAAGGTGCGCGCCGTTTCTACAGTGCCGTTGGGCTGAAAGGTGATGTTGCCGCCCACCGTGAGCGTGCTTGTGCCCTGAAGGGCCTGCTGAACGCGGAGCAGGGTGTCGCCCGCCGATTCGTAGGTGCCGATCGTGCCGGTGAGGCCTTCGGCGAACACGATCCAGCCGCCTTGCCATGCACTATTGGTGCAAGCCGTGCCGCTGTTGCTGGGGCAGATGGAAACCCGCCTGCCCCGTGTGATCGCTTCGCTGCGTGCGAACTGCAGGGCAGCCAGGAGGTCATTTGCCTGGCTGGTCATGCGGTTCTGCGTGATCAGTTCCCTGAAGTTGGGCGCCGCAATTCCAGCGAAGATCGCCAGGATCGCCACCACGATCATGACTTCGATCAGCGTGAAGCCTGCCGCGCGGCGGGCACACGCTAAGCGGTGGCGGCTCGTGGCGACCTCGGGTACTCTCACCGCCGGGTGGCTGCCGCGCATGTGGGCTGGTGTTTTCATGCCCCTACTCTAACCACATCCGCGTGCATGGACGAGTGTCGCCTGACGAGTGGCGCGTTAAAGGTCACGGCCGGTCCTGCTGCAGGCGGGGCGGTCTGTCGATGCGGGGGCGCCTCGCCTGTGGTTTGCAGTGCGTCCCGTTTCTTTGCCAGGGTGGAGTCTGAGTTTGGATTCAGCGAGATCGAAAGTGCTCGTGCCGGCCTTGCGCAGCGTGCTGGCTGCGGCGGGAGAGGCGCCGTTGGCAATGGACTTTCCCGGCCTGGCCGATAAGAGAATGCATCGCCCGGCGGCCGTGCTCGTGCCCGTCGTCCTGCGTGACGAGATGCCGTCGGTGCTCCTTACCCGGCGTACCGAGCACCTTCACCACCATCCCGGGCAGATCAGCTTTCCCGGCGGCAGGGTGGAGGCAGGTGATGCGTCGGCGGTCGATACTGCCTTGCGCGAGACCGAAGAGGAAATCGGCTTGCACCGTCGCCATGTGGAGTTGCTCGGTGCGCTGCCCGACTACCTCACTGGCACCGGGTTTCGGGTGACGCCGGTGGTGGGGCTGGTGCATCCGCCCTTCGAGCTCAAGCTCGACGCCTTCGAGGTGGCGGAGGCCTTCGAGGTGCCGTTGGCGCATTTCCTCGACCCGGCCAACCACGAAGAGCACAGCATCGTGCATGAGGGGCGGGTGCGGCGTTTTCATGCCATGCCGTATCACGGCTACTTCATATGGGGGGCGACGGCGGGCATCATCATGTCGATGTACCGCTTGTTGCACATGCAGGTGGGTGCGCAGGACAGCTGATGCCCGCCCTGATGTGCCTGGCCTTTGTGTTATCTTCGATGCGTCGGCATGGTTGCAGCGCCATCATGTGGCGAGCGCACCCTCTGAACGATCCGACCTCATAACAGCCTGCTGGCCGCCTCCGCATGACACTCATTGCGCTCCTTTTGGCCTTGTTGGCCGAGCAGCTTCGTCCCCTGGCTGCGCGCCCGCTGATTGTTCGGCTGCTGGATTCGGCGGCAGAGCGGGCGGTGGCGCGCTTCAATGACGGCAGTGCGGGCAACGGACGGTTCGCCTGGCTGCTGCTCGTGCTTGGCGGGACCTTGGGTACGGCGTTCGCCTACTGGCTGCTGTGGGAGCTGCATCCGCTGCTGGCCTTCGTTTTCAATGTTGCCGTGCTCTATCTGTGCATGGGCTTTGGGAACGACAGTCGCCTGTTCAGCGAGATTCACCTCGCCTTGCGCATGGGAGAGCTGGCGCGCGCGCGCGACCTGCTCGCCGAGTGGCGTGGCGGGCGTTACGACGCGGCGGGCGTGAACGAGGTCGCGCGCATGTCGATCGAAATGGCGCTGGTTGCCGCCCATCGGCGCGTGTTCGGCGTGGTGTTCTGGTTCGTGCTGCTGCCGGGGCCGAGCGGTGCGGTGATGTACCTCGCGGCGCGGGCACTGCATGCGCTTTGGGGCGCGCGTGCTGATGCGGACTTCGGCGATTTTGGCCGTTTTGCGCGCACAGCCTTCGAGGCGCTGGACTGGGTGCCGGTGCGGATCACTGCGACGGTGTTTTCCGTTATGGGTAATTTCGAGGATGCAATTTATTGCTGGCGGTCGCAGGCCGTGCTGTGGCCCGACAGGTCGTCGGCTATACTGATTGCAAGTGGCGGCGGTGCGCTGGGAGTCAGGCTCGGCATGCCGGTCCACGAGTCCGGCGTGATCGTCGATCGCCCCGAAATGGGGCTGGGTGGCGAGGCAGGCGTCGAACACATGCAAAGCACGGTAGGCCTGCTTTGGCGGGCACTGTTCGTGTGTCTGTTCCTGCTCGTCTTGCTCGGTGCAGCCGGGTGGGTCGGCAGGTAGTGGGTTTGAGTTCAAAAACAGGGAGTGTCGGATATGGCAAATCGTGAAGTCGTTGTTCTGAGTGCTGTTCGTTCTGCGGTGGGTGGCTTCGGTGGCTCGCTCAAGGACATGGAGCCGTCCGAGCTGGGCGCCGTCGTGGCCAAGGAGGCCTTTGTGCGCGCTGGCGTCGATCCCAAGGCGGTGCAGTTCGCGGCTGTCGGCAACTGCATTCCTACCGACTCCCGCTATGCGTACGTTGCCCGTGTGGCGACGGTCAACGCCGGCATGTCGACCGACTCGGTGGCTTTCGCGGTCAACCGCCTGTGCGGTTCGGCGCAGCAGGCCATCGTCAACGCGGCCCAGGCCATCATGCTGGGTGACGCCGACTACGCCATCGGTGGCGGTGTCGAGGTGATGTCGCGCGGTGCCTACCTGCTGCCGGCGCTGCGCAGCGGCGCGCGCATGGGCGACACCAAGGCGATCGATGCCATGGTCGCCGTGCTGACCGACCCCTTTGGCGTTGGCCACATGGGTATCACCGCCGAGAACCTGTGCACCAAGTGGGGCATCTCGCGCGAGGAGCAGGACGCGTTTGCGCTCGAGTCGCAGGTGCGCGCTGCCGCGGCGATCGCCGATGGTCGCTTCAAGAGCCAGATCGTGCCGATCACCTTCGAGACCCGCAAGGGCACCGTGGTGTTCGATACCGACGAGCATCCGCGCATGACCACCATGGAAGCGCTGGGCAAGATGAAGCCGGCCTTCAAGAAGGACGGTTCGGTTACTGCAGGTAACGCTTCGGGCATCAACGACGCCGCTGCCTTCCTGGTGATGGCCGATGCTGCCAAGGCTGCCGCCGCGGGCCAGAAGCCGATCGCCCGCCTGGTGTCCTACGCCATCTCGGGCGTGCCCAACGAGATCATGGGCGAAGGCCCGATCCCGGCCACCAAGCTCGCGCTGCAGCGCGCCGGCCTGACGCTGGACCAGATCGACGTGATCGAATCCAACGAGGCCTTCGCGGCACAGTCGATCGCAGTCAATCGTGGCCTCGAGCTCGACACCGCCAAGGTCAACCCCAATGGCGGCGCCATCTCGCTCGGCCATCCGGTGGGTGCGACCGGCTCGGTGATCATCACCAAGCTGCTGCATGAGCTGATCCGCGTGAACGGCCGTTACGGCGTTGCCACCATGTGTATCGGCGGCGGCCAGGGCATCACCACGGTGTGGGAACGCGTGTAAGCGCAGACCTTGCCTGATCAAGACCCGCGCGGCCCCTGTGGCTGGCGCGGGTTTTTTTCGTCCATGCGCTGCAAATCAAGACAAAAATCCAGACATTAAGCGCTCATTTTTTCGTTTGGCGCTATGCTTTATAAGCACTTCGTCCGAATGCTATCTCGACATTATGCGTACCAAGAACCCTGACATCAGGCAGCGCCTGCTGGCCGCCTTGCGACGTGGGCCCGTGCGGGCCACGGACTTGGCGCGGCAGGCCGAGGTGTCGCCACGGACGGTGTTGCGTCTGCTGGGAGAACTTGGCGCGGACGTGTGCCGTGGCGGTGCGGCAGGGCGAACCCGATATGCTGCCTGCCGCGCCTTGCGTGGATCCTCAGCACCGCTTCCGCTTTTTCACGTCGATGCAGATGGGCGGCTGCAGGAAGGCGGGGTCCTGCGCCTGCTACAGCCAGAGGGGGCGTGGTGTGCGCTGGACAGGCTCGGGTTTCCGGTCGATGACGAGGCGCGAGACGGGTGGTGGGCTGGGTTGCCCTATCCGCTGTACGACATGCAGCCGCAGGGCTACCTTGGGAGGCAGTTCGCGCGCCAGCTTCATTTGGACCTCGAGGTGCCCGACGACCCGCGCGACTGGGGCGATGACGAGATCGCCTGGATCCTGAGTCGCCGCGGCGCTGACCTGCCCGGTCACCTGATCCTTGGTGAGCAGGCGGCGCGGCTCTGGCAGGCTGAGGTGCTGGCGCCGACGCCGGTGCTCACCGAATCGAGGCTGCTTGGCGCGTATCACGAATCGGCCGAGCGCAGCGTGTCGCTGGGCGTGGCAGGTAGCAGCGCGGCGGGCGAGTTCCCGAAGTTCCTGTCGCTGCGAGAACTGCCGGGGCAGCAAACGCCGCATGTGCTGGTGAAGTTCTCTGGTGCGGGGGAGAGCGGGCAGCGCTGGGCCGACTTGCTGGTCTGCGAGCACCTCGCGCTCAGCGTGGCGCAGGGGCTGGGCGGCGTCGAGATTGCTCGAAGCCGTATCCTTTCCAGCAAGGGCCGTACTTTCCTCGAGTCGGAGCGTTTCGATCGGCTGGGTCGATTCGGGCGACTGCCGGTCGTCAGCCTGCAGGCGGTCAGTGCGCATCTGCTGGGTTTGGGCGCACGCGACTGGCGGGACCATGCCAACGCGCTGGTTGCTGCGGGTTTGCTGTCGCCCGAGGATGCGGTGAGCATCGGCCGGCTGTGGTGGTTCGGGCGCCTGATCGCCAACGGCGACATGCATCTGGGCAATTGTGCGTTTCGCGTTGTGGGTGGTCAGCTCACGCCGGCGCCGGCCTACGACATGGTGCCGATGGACTATGCCCCGCTGCCCGGCGGCGAGTTGCCTGCGAAGGTGTGGCAACCGCCCTTGCCGCTCCCCGGCGAGCGCGCCATCTGGCTGGAGGCCTGCAGGCAGGCGCTTGTGTTCTGGAACGCGGCTGCGAGCGATCGCCGGATCTCGGAACCCTTGCGCAAGGTGTTCCGTGATAACGCCAACCGGCTTGACGATACAGCGGGCCACGTGTGAGTTCGTGCAGCCTTCGTCGGTCACTCCCCGCTCTTCTCCAGCTTGATCGACGCCGAGTTGATGCAGTAGCGCAGGCCGGTGGGCTGGGGGCCGTCTTCGAAGACGTGGCCGAGGTGGGCGCCGCATTGGTGGCAGAGGACCTCGGTGCGAACCATGTAGTGGCTGCGGTCGATGGCAGTGGCGACATTCTCGGGCTCGGCTACTGTCCAGAAGCTGGGCCAGCCGCAGCCGGCGTCGAACTTGTGCTCGGAACGGAAGAGCGGGGCGCCGCAGCATACGCAGTTGTACGCGCCCTTGTCCCACACGTTCCAGTACTCGCCGGTGAAGGCGCGTTCGGTGCCCTTTTCACGGGTGACGTGATACTGCATGTCGGTCAGCCGGGCACGCCATTCGGCCTCGTTCCGGGTGGGGTCGTCGCTCATTCCGTTCTCCGCAATGTGAGGGGCTCAGTGCAGATGACGCGGTGCCTGCCCTGATTGTTCCTCGGGCATCTCCGCATGAACCGTCTCGCCGTCAGCGGACGGATAGTACGGCGCGCCGCAGTCATCGCAGTACTCCAGCGGGAACTGGTGGTCGAGCAGGACGATATCGCTGACGCCCGATTCGCGCAGCACGGCCTCGATCTGTGCCGGACAGTCGGTGGTTTCGTCCTCGGCGCCCAGCAGCGGCCAGACCACGCCGTGGACGACGCCTTCGCGCTCGCGCAGCGCGAAGCCGATGCGGTATTCCTCCAGATTGCGCTCCCAGAACGGGGCGACGACTGCGCGCAGGTTTGCGGCGGGGATCTCCAGCGTAGTGGCGAGGAAGGCGACGGATGCGCGCACCGAGTACGGGCGGCTGTCCTTGTCGGCCGCTCTGCTGGCTGCGAAGTAGGTTTCGGGGAGCACAGGGTCCATTGCGCAGCCCGGCAAGAGCGGGCCGAGACAGGCTCCGCCCTGGGTGCGCCACTGATCGCGCGCGGTGTCGCGGTTGCCGTCAGCCTCCTGCCAGCGGAACACCGGGCCGCCACGTGGCACCGCGACGGCTGCGAGCAGGTAGCGCGTATCCGACAGGAACTGGGCTGTCTCCGGCATGCCTTCGGTGTCGATATGGAGGTCGCTGTTGTCGATGGCGGCACCGCCGATCACCTTGGCGAACTCTGCCGTGTTGCAGTAGCCCTGAGGCAGTTGGTCGGGGCTGAAGAGGAAATCGGCTACCGAGAGGCGGGCGTCCTTCGACAGGACGTGGGCCTGCAGGTGCACGCGCAGGTTGGCGACCATGGCGGCCGGCAGGCTCGTGGCGGGGATGCGGAAGCGCGACCAGGCGAGGATGGGGGCTGCGAGCAAGACGACGTCGTGACTGTCGAAGGCGCCGCCTGCGCACTCGGCACGCGACTCGAGATGATCGGCGAGTTCATCGTAAGCGCGCGAGTCGGCGCTGTAGAGGTGGTCGAGCGCGGTGTTCAGACTGTCTTCGTCGTTGCTGGCGAGCAGTTCGTCGATGAGGTGCGCGAGTTGTGCTTCCCAGTAGCGGTCCTCGATGCGGCTGCCGGATTCGGCCAGCCCGCTGGCGAGCCAGACGAGTTGTTCTGCGGTGCGACCGAGGCCGCCACGGCGCTTGAGGCGCGTTCTTTTCATTGTTGGGGTTCCGTTGCTGTTCTGGCTATGGCTGCAGCGCATGCACGCCGCGCCGGAAAGCCCGCATTCTAGCCCATTGCGCCGCCCAGGCAGGCTATGGGTGAATGCTGTTGTCGTTGGTTCAGAAGCCGGGCCGGTCGACGCGCACGGTCTGCAGGATGGTGGCGGAGATCTCCTCGATGGACTTCGTCGTGGATTCGAGCCAGCGGATGTTCTCCCGCCGCATGAGCTTCTGTGCGGCGTCGATCTCGTAGCGGCAGTTTTCCAGTGAGGCGTAGCGGCTGTTGGGGCGGCGCTCCTGGCGGATCTGCGACAGTCGCTCGGGGGCGATGGTGAGGCCGAACAGCTTGGTTCGATACTTGTGCAGTTCGCCGGGGAGCTTGTTGCGTTCGAAGTCCTCGGGAATGAGGGGGTAGTTGGCCGCCTTGACGCCGAACTGCATGGCCAGGTAAAGGCTGGTGGGCGTCTTGCCCGAGCGTGATACCCCGACCAGGATCACGTCGGCCTCGGCGAGTTCGCCGTCGCTCGAAATGCCGTCGTCGTGGGCCATGGCGAAGTTGATGGCTTCGATGCGGTGCTTGTAGTTGGTGCTGTCGGCAATGCCATGGAAACGCCCTACCGCGTGGGTGGAGCGCTGCCCGAGTTCGGTCTCGAGCGGGCCGATGAAGCGTTCGAACAGGTCAAGGAAGAGGGCGTCGGCTTTGTGCAGTGCATCAACCGTCGCCTGATTGACGAGCGTGCTGAACACGATCGGGCGCACCCCATCCTCGAGTGCAGCGTCTCGGATCTGCGCCGCACATTCGATCGCCTTGTCGATGTCGTCGACGAAGGGCGCGCGCACCTGGCGGAATTTTGCCTCGGGAAACTGGGCCAGGAGGCTATGGCCAAGCGTTTCTGCGGTGATGCCGGTGCCGTCGGAGACGAAGAAGACGGTGCGGCGCGGGGTGTCGGTCATGATCGGAGCCTTGGGTGCCAGGACGGTGGGGGCGAGCAGGGGGGCCTGGCATTGGGGCAAACCCTGTCGTGCGGCACAGCACAAAAAATCGTAAACTGCTGACTTCGATATTTTGCTTTTTCTCCAACATTTGCGGAAGCCACACATGACACGCTACGTGATTCCTTTCAACGAACTGCGCATGACCGACGTCGACAAGGTCGGCGGCAAGAACGCCTCGCTCGGCGAGATGATCAGCCAGTTGCCCGCCAGCGTACGTGTGCCGGGTGGTTTTGCGACCACGGCCGAGGCTTACCGCGAGTTCCTCGCCCATGACGGCCTGGCCGATCGCATCAATGCAGCGCTCGATGCGCTGGACGTGGACGACGTCGATGCCTTGGTGAAGACGGGTGCGCAGATTCGCCAGTGGATTGTAGACATCCCCTTCCCGGCCAAGCTCGAGGCCGAGATCAAGACCGCCTACGAGCAGCTTACCGCCGAGGGTGAGGGCAGCTTCGCCGTGCGCTCGTCGGCCACTGCGGAAGATCTGCCGGATGCCTCCTTTGCCGGCCAGCAGGAGACCTTCCTCAACATCCACGGCTACGAGAACATCCTGCACGCCATGAAGGAGGTGTTTGCGTCGCTCTACAACGACCGCGCCATTGCCTACCGCGTACACAAGAACTTCGCCCACGCCGACGTCGCGCTGTCTGCCGGCGTGCAGCGCATGGTGCGTTCCGATTCCGGCGCTTCGGGCGTGATGTTCTCGATCGATACCGAGTCGGGCTTCGATCAGGTGGTCTTCATCACGGCGTCCTATGGCCTGGGCGAGACGGTGGTGCAGGGCGCGGTGAATCCGGACGAGTTCTATGTGCACAAGCCCACGCTGGCGCTGGGCAAGCCGGCAGTGATTCGCCGCAACCTGGGCTCCAAACTGATCAAGATGGTTTTCGCCGACAAGGCGGTGGCCGGACGCTCTGTGCGCACGGTGGACGTGCCCGAGGCCGATCGCATGCGCTTCTCGCTCACCGACGAGGACGTGCTCGAGCTTGCCCGCTATGCGGTGATCATCGAGAAGCACTATGGCCGCCCGATGGACATCGAGTGGGGCAAGGACGGTGTCGATGGCAAGCTCTACATCCTGCAGGCCCGCCCGGAGACGGTGAAGAGCCAGGATTCCGGCCTGGTGATGGAGAAATACCGCCTCAAGCAGTACGGCAAGGCGCTTACCCACGGTCGCGCAATCGGTCAGAAGATCGGTGCCGGTGTGGTGCGCGTGGTTGGCGACGCCTCGGAGATGAACCGTGTCCAGGCCGGTGACATCCTCGTCACCGACATGACCGACCCCAACTGGGAGCCGGTGATGAAGCGCGCCAGCGCCATCGTCACCAACCGCGGCGGGCGTACCTGCCATGCTGCGATCATTGCGCGCGAACTGGGCATCCCTGCCATCGTGGGCTGCGGCAACGCCACCGAAGTGCTGCACGAGGGCGAATCGGTCACCGTGTCCTGCGCCGAGGGGGACACCGGCTACGTGTACCGTGGCAAGCTCGATTTCGAGATCATCACCACCGACATGGGCAACCTGCCCGAGATCCCGGTGAAGATCATGATGAACGTGGGTAACCCGGAACTCGCCTTCGAGTTCGCGCAGATCCCCAATGGCGGTGTCGGTCTCGCCCGCCTGGAGTTCGTCATCAACAACATGATCGGCATCCACCCCAAGGCGATCCTCGACATCGCCCAGGTGCCTGCCAACCTGCGCGACGAGATCAACCGTCGCTCGCGCGGCTACGCGACGCCCAAGCAGTTCTTCATCGAGAAGCTGGTCGAGGGTGTGGCGACCATCGCTGCGGCTTTCTATCCGAAGCCCGTGATCGTGCGCATGTCCGACTTCAAGTCGAACGAATACCGCAAGCTGCTCGGCGGTGAGATCTACGAGCCGGAAGAAGAGAACCCGATGCTCGGCTTCCGTGGCGCCTCGCGCTACATCGCGCACAGTTTCCGTGACTGCTTCGAGATGGAAGTTGCAGCCATGAAGAAGGTGCGCAACGAGCTCGGCCTGACCAACGTGCAGATCATGATCCCCTTCGTGCGCAACGTCGAAGAGGCCAAGGGCGTGGTCGATCTGCTCGCCGAGCATGGTCTCAAGCGTGGCGTGAACGACCTCAAGCTGATCATGATGTGCGAGATCCCGTCCAACGCGATCCTTGCCGAGCAGTTCCTCGAGCACTTCGATGGTTTCTCGATCGGCTCGAACGATCTGACCCAGCTCACCTTGGGCCTCGACCGCGATTCCGGACTGGTGGCGCACGCATTCGACGAGCGTGACCCGGCCGTCAAGCAGTTGTTGTCGATGTCGATCCGCGCAGCGAACAAGCTGGGCAAGTATGTCGGTATCTGCGGCCAGGGGCCGTCGGACCATCCGGATCTGGCCGAGTGGCTGATGGACGAGGGGATCCAGACCATTTCGCTCAACCCGGACACGGTGGTGGACACCTGGCTCAAGCTCTCCGAGCATCTGGCGAAATAAGCCCGCGCGGGCAGTGCCAGTAAGGGGTGGCGGTCATCTGGACTGCCGCCCCTTTTTGCATTCGGGCCGCGCTGCGGCTTCTTGGGTTCCCCTGGCGGCGTTATCATGCGCTAATGCGTCTGCCATCGAGTTCGTCATACCTATGCCCCGGCGCCCCCTTCCTTCAGCCCAGAGTGCGTCCGTAGATGCGGGGCCTGCGTTGATCTTGCCCGCCGCAGGCACGAGCGAGATGTCTTCGTATGCCGAACAGATTGGTCGCCGTGCCCGCCGGCAGGCGAGAATGCTGTCCGCCCTCGTCGCCGTGCAACGCGATTTTCTCGTCGATGGTGCTGCGCACGAGGTCTTCGAGCGCATACTTCACGAGTTGATCGGGCTTAGCGACAGCGAATACGGGTTCATCGGTGAGGTCCTGCACGACGAGTTGGGCGAGCCCTTCGTGCGCATGCATGGGCTTACCGATGTGGCTTGGGATGCCCACACCCGAACACTGTATGAACGTGCGCGCGCCGGTGGTTTCGAGTTTCGCGAGCTGAACAGCCTTTACGGCGCTGTCCTGCGCACGGCGGCGCCGGTGATCTCGAATGCTCCCGCCACGGATACGCGCAGTTGCGGTCTTCCGCAAGGCCATCCGCCGCTCAGGGGTTTTCTTGGCCTGCCGCTCATCCAGGGCGCGCAGCTGGTCGGCATTGTTGGCCTGGCCAATGCCCCCGGGGGCTACGATCGGGTGCTCGTGGACGATCTTGCACCGATGCTGGCGACGTGCACCAGCATGATCGTGGCCTTGCGGCTCGAGCAGGAGCGCAATGCGGCCGAACAGGCCTTGCTCGAGAGCGAGACACACTTCCGCAACCTTGCCAACAGCGGTTCGGCCCTGATCTGGACGTCGGGTGCCGACGGGCGCTGCAGCTATTTCAACGAGCCCTGGTTGCGATTCACCGGCCGCAGTCTCGAGCAGGAGTTGGGCGAGGGCTGGGCCGAGGGTGTTCATCCCGACGACCGGGCGCAATGCCTGTCGGATTACGAACGTGCGTTCGCGGCGCAGGAGCCGTTTAGGCTGGAGTATCGCTTGCGTCATGTAGATGGCGGCTATCGCTGGGTATCGGACGAAGGCAGTCCGCGCTACGACAGCAGTGGGCGCTTTCTCGGCTACATCGGCTATTGCCTGGATGTCACCGACCGCAAGCGTGCTGGTCTGGCCCTGGATGCGCTGGCCGCACGCTACACCATGCTCTCGGGAGATGCGTTCTACGAGGCCGTATGTCGCCATGTGGGCGAGGCCCTGCATCTTGATCTGGTGTTCGTTGGGCAATGCCTGGAAGAGGGCGGCCGTATCAATGTGCGTGCCGGCTGGAAGGACGGCGCGGCAGTTCAGCCGTTCAGCTACGTGCTGGCTGGAACACCGTCGGAGCTGGCGCTTCAGGGCGGGAGCGTGGTCATCGGCAGCGGTGTTGCGGCGCGTTTTCCCGATGATCCCGGCTTGCGGGACGGTGCTTATGAGGCCTATTGCGGTGTGCCGCTCGCCGACAAGGAGGGGCAGGCACTGGGTTTGATGGTCGGAATGTCGAGACGGCCGCTGGATGACCAGCAGGGTGTGCGCGAGCTGCTTGAGATCTTCGACGGTCCGGTCAGTGCGGAGCTGATCCGCGAGCGTGGCGAGGCTGCACTGACGCGTCGTATCGCCTTCGGCCGGATGGTGGCGCGTATCTCATCGGAATTGATGCCCGCGCGGGCGGACGAGGTCGATGGCCTTGTTCTGCGTGCCCTGGCGCAGATCGGACGCTATGCGGATGCCGACCGCGCATTCGTGTTCGATATCACCGAGGACGGTCGCAGCGTCAGCAACACGCACGAATGGTGTGCGCCGGGCGTCTCGCCACAAGCGCACAACCTGCAGGGCGTGGGCTTCGAGGGCTCGCTGTTCTGCCAGATCATCAAGCGTCTCGAGATCGTGGATTTCCCCGATGTTTCCCTGTTGCCGGAGTGTGCGCGTCAGGATCGTGAGCTGCTCCAGTCGCAGGGCATCCAGTCAACGCTGGCGGCGCCAATGGTGGTTAACGGCCGGCTGCTGGGTTTCGTAGGCCTCGATTCGGTACGCTGCCGCCGGCAATGGTCGGGCGAGGAAAAGACCTTGATGAGCCTGGTCGGCAATGCCCTGGCCGGTGTGATCGAGCGCAAGCGGGTTGACGAGAGCCTGCGCGAGAGCGAGGCGCGTTACCGCTCCGTGGTCGAGAGCGTGCGCGAGGTCATCTTTCAGGTGGATGCAGATGGGCGCTGCGCGTTCCTGAACAGGGCCTGGCATGAGCTGACCGGTTTCGCGGTCGAGGCGAGCATCGGCAGGCCGTTCGTCGATTATGTGCACCCGGATGACCGCCATCTCCATCAGGAGGTGTTCGAGTTGCTCTTGCGGCGCGAGGAAGCCTCGTGCACGCAGGCACTGCGTTACCTGCGGGTCGGCGGAGGGTTTCGTTGGGTCGAGCTCCATGCCCGCCCGGTATTCGGTGCCGGGCGGGAGGTGCAGGGGATCTCCGGGACGCTCAACGACATCACCATCCAGAAAGAACACGAGGCGCAACTGAAGTACGTTGCCCACTATGATGCGCTGACCGGCCTGCCCAATCGCGTGCTGCTCCATGACCGCCTGAGTCGCAGCATGGCGCAGGCGCGGCGACGGGGCCAGTTGCTGGCGGTGGCCTACATCGATCTGGACGGCTTCAAGGAGGTCAACGACGGCCATGGGCACCACGTCGGCGACCAGTTGTTGACGACGGTGGCCGCGCGCATGAAGGGCACCTTGCGCGACGCTGACAGCGTGTCGCGGCTCGGTGGCGACGAGTTCGTCGCGGTGCTGGTGGATCTGCCGGACTTGCCTGCCTGCAAGCACCTCGTCCAGCGCCTGCTTCAGGCGGTCGCCCAGGTGGTGCAGGTGGGTGGCGCGGAGCTCCAGGTTTCGGCCAGCATCGGGCTGACGCTCTACCCTCAGGAGGAGGCGCTGGAGCCCGACCAACTGCTGCGCCAGGCCGATCTGGCCATGTACCAGGCCAAGCTTGCGGGCAAGAATCGCTATCATTTCTTCGACACCGACCAGGACCGCGATGTGCGCGGGCGGCACGAGGGCGTGGCGCGGATCCACGAAGCGCTTGCCAATGACGAGTTCGTCCTGTTCTACCAGCCCAAGGTCAATATGCGCAGCGGGGCGCTCACTGGCGTCGAGGCGCTCATCCGCTGGCAGCATCCCGAGCTGGGCCTGATCGAGCCGGCGGCCTTCCTGCCTATGGTCGAGGACCAGCCGGTGGCCGTGGCATTGGGTGATTGGGTGATCTCGGCAGCGCTCGAGCAGCTCGAGCGCTGGAAGAGCTTGGGGCTGACGGTGCCGGTGAGCGTCAATATCTCGGCGCGCCACCTTCAGGCCCCGGATTTCATGATGCGCCTTCAGGAGGCCTTGACCGGTCATCCGGGCTTGGCACCGGGCAGTCTCGAACTCGAGGTGCTCGAGAGCAGCGCGCTCGAGAGCATGACGCGGGTGACGCAGATCGTGGAGGCTTGTGCGCGCATCGGCGTCAGTTTCGCGCTTGATGACTTCGGGACCGGCTATTCGGGGCTGGCCTACCTCAAGCGCCTGCCCGCCGCACGTCTCAAGATCGACCAGCTGTTCGTGCGCGAGATGCTCGACGACCCTGAGGATCTTGCAATTCTCGAAGCGGTTATGGGGCTTGCACACGCCTTCCGCCGGGAGGTGGTGGCCGAGGGCGTGGAGTCGGAGGCCCATGGCAGGGTGCTGCTCCAGCTCGGGTGCGAGGTCGGGCAGGGCTATGTCATTGCACGGCCGATGGAGGGTGAGTCCCTGCCGCAGTGGGTTGCCATATGGGCGCCGCCGGCGAGCTGGCGACGACAGTCAGCGCTGTCACGCGAGGAGCTTGCCTTGGTGTATGCGCAGGTCGAGCACCGCGCCTTGGTACGCGCGCTTGCCGCCAAGATTGCCGATGGCACGCAGATCGACAACCGGCTTGTGGTTCATGGCTGCAGTCTCGGGCGCTGGATCGAGCTCGCGCTTGCCGAGCAGCGTCATGAAGAGGTCGTGCTGCGCGAGCTGGCGCAGGCGCACGACTTGCTCCATGAGACCATCGAGACGCTTGCGGCACACTACCGGGCGGCCGATGCAGCGGCCGTCGTCGAGGGGCTTGGCGCGGTGCGCAGGCGCCTGGACGTGATGCTCGGACAGATAAACAGGCTGCTCGCGTAGGATCGATGCGCGACTGCGATGCACGCGGGCGCTTACAGAGGCTCGCGGCTGGCGCCGCTCCTACAGCAAGCCCAAGGCGCTTCGTTGCCCCGTGGGAGCTGCGCCAGCCGCGAGGTTTCCTGGCCACCGCCTGCCTCAACGTCCAGGCGGTGGCCCTTGCGATTACCCCGAGCAGGGTGTGAGGCGATCTCAGGCGACAGCGAGCGGGATCTTGCCGATCCGGGCCTGCCATTCCTTCGGGCCGGTGTTATGCACACTGGTGCCATTGGCGTCGACCGCGACCGTCACCGGCATGTCCTGCACGGTGAATTCGTAGATCGCTTCCATGCCGAGGTCTTCGAAACCGACGACCTTCGCTTCCTTGATCGCCTTGGATACCAGGTAGGCCGCGCCGCCGACCGCCATCAGATAGGCCGACCTGTTGTCCTTGATGGCCTCGATGGCGACCGGGCCGCGCTCGGACTTGCCGATCATCGAGATGAGCCCGGTCTTCTCGAGCATCATGCGGGTGAACTTGTCCATGCGGGTGGCCGTGGTGGGGCCGGCGGGGCCGACGACTTCGTCGCGCACCGGGTCGACCGGGCCAACGTAGTAGATGACGCGGTTGGTGAAGTCGACCGGCAGCTTTTCGCCCTTTTCCAGCATGTCGGCGATGCGCTTGTGCGCAGCATCGCGGCCGGTGAGCATCTTGCCGTTGAGCAGCAGGATCTGGCCCGGCTTCCACGAGGCGACCTCTTCCTTGGTGAGGGTGTCGAGGTTCACGCGGGTGGCGACGTTGGTGTCGGCCTTCCAGGTGACCTGGGGCCAGTCCTCCAGCCTGGGCGTCGGCAGGTGGGCCGGGCCGGAGCCGTCGAGATGGAAGTGCACGTGGCGGGTAGCGGCACAGTTGGGAATCATGGCAACCGGCAGCGACGCGGCGTGGGTCGGGTAGTCCATGATCTTGACGTCGAGCACGGTGGTCAGACCGCCCAGGCCCTGGGCGCCGATGCCGAGCGCGTTGACCTTGTCCATCAACTCGAGGCGCAGTTCCTCCACCCGGCTCAGCTTGGCGCCCGAGGCGGCCTTCTCGCGCAGTTCGTGGATGTTCACCGGCTCCATGAGCGATTCCTTGGCCAGCAGCATGGCCTTCTCGGGCGTGCCGCCGATGCCGATGCCAAGGATGCCCGGTGGACACCAGCCGGCGCCCATGGTCGGTACGGTCTTGATGACCCAGTCCACGATCGAATCCGACGGGTTGAGCATCACCATCTTCGACTTGTTCTCGGAGCCGCCGCCCTTGGCCGCACAGATGACCTCGACATCGTCGCCGGGGACGATCTCGTAGTGCACCACCGCCGGGGTGTTGTCCTTGCTGTTCTGGCGCTTGCCGGCCGGGTCGAGCAGCACCGACGCGCGCAGCATGTTGTCGGGGCTGTTATAGGCGCGGCGCACGCCCTCGTTGATCATCTCCTGGACGCTCATCCTTGCGTCCCACTGCACATTCATGCCGACCTTGAGAAAGACCACGGCAATGCCGGTATCCTGACAGATCGGGCGATGGCCTTCGGCAGCCATGCGAGAATTGGTGAGGATCTGTGCGATGGCGTCCTTCGCGGCCGGGCTTTCCTCGCGCTCGTAGGCTTCGCCGAGGGCCTGGATGTAGTCGAGCGGGTGGTAGTAGCTGATGTACTGGAACGCATCCGCAATCGACTGAATGAGGTCTTCTTCGCGAATAATCGTCATGACGCTTGGTCTCCGGATGGCATGGGGGCAGAATGGCGCAGTTGGATCGCAGTATTCGATCAACCGCGGGATTCTAGCACCGAGCGCGCGCAGCGTCGGTTCGGAGCCTTGTTGGCCCTGTGTAAGTCCTGTGTAAGATACAAGCTCTTAAATGCCTGCGATCCGGCAGCAGCCGAGTCAGCGGCTACAGCAACCGATTTCAAGACTGGAACCAACCAGTCGAGGACCCGCAAAGGGTCAGCTTCAACCATTTGAACAGTTGAGGAGAGGTGAGCATGTCCAATGAGCAGCAAGTCCGTATCTACAACCCCTCGGAAGAGATGGTCCGTAACGCAGCGGTGTCCGGCATGGACGGGTATCGTGCGCTGTGCAAGGAGGCCGAGGACGATTACGAAGGCTACTGGGGCCGTCGTGCGAAGGAGCTGCTCGACTGGAAGGAGCCCTTCACCCAGGTCCTCGACCAATCGAACGCGCCGTTCTTCAAGTGGTTTGCCGACGGCAAGCTGAACGTTTCGTACAACTGCCTTGATCGCAACGTCAATAATGGCCTGGGCGACAAGGTCGCGCTGATCTTCGAAGCCGACAGTGGCGAAGTCACCAAGGTGACCTACAAGGACCTGCTCGCGCGCGTCAGCAAGTTCGCCAACGCCCTGCGTGGCATGGGCGTCAAGAAGGGCGATCGCGTCATCATCTATCTGCCGATGTCGATCGAAGGCGTGGTGGCCATGCAGGCCTGCGCGCGCATCGGTGCGACGCACTCCATCGTTTTCGGCGGCTTCTCGGCACAAGCCCTGCGTGACCGCATCGAGGATGCGGCAGCGGTCGCCGTGATCACGTCCGACGGCCAGTTCCGCGGTGGCAAGGCGCTGCCGCTCAAGCCGATCGCCGACGAGGCGCTGTCCCTCGGCGGGTGTGATTCGGTCAAGAATGTCATCGTCGTCAAGCGCACCGGCGCCGACGTCAATATGGTCGCCGGGCGTGACACCTGGTACCACGAGGCGGTGGCCAGCCAGTCCGAGACCTGCGAGCCCGAGTGGGTCGAGGCCGAACACCCGCTGTTCATCCTCTACACCTCCGGCTCCACCGGCAAGCCCAAGGGTGTTCAGCACTCGTCGGGCGGCTACCTGCTGCAGGCGGTGCTGTCGATGAAGTACACCTTCGACATCAAGCCCGAAGACGTCTATTGGTGCACCGCCGACATCGGCTGGGTCACCGGCCACACCTACATCACCTACGGCCCGCTCGCCTGCGGCGCGACCGAGATCGTGTTCGAAGGCGTGCCCACCTACCCGGATGCCGGTCGTTTCTGGAAGATGATCCAGGACCACAAGGTCAGCATCTTCTACACCGCGCCCACCGCGATTCGCTCGCTGATCAAGGCGGCCGACAACAACCCCGCCGTGCATCCGAAGCAGTACAACCTGTCCTCGCTGCGCATCCTGGGTTCGGTGGGCGAGCCGATCAACCCGGCGGCCTGGGAGTGGTACTACGAGAACGTCGGCGGCGGCCGTTGCCCGATCGTCGATACCTTCTGGCAGACCGAGACCGGCGCGCACATGATCACGCCGATGCCGGGCGCAACGCCGATGGTTCCGGGTTCCTGCACGCTGCCCTTCCCGGGCATCATGGCGGCAGTGGTGGACGAAACCGGTACCGAGGTGCCCTGGGGTCAGGGTGGCATCCTCGTGGTCACCAAGCCGTGGCCGTCGATGATCCGCAACGTCTGGGGCGACCCGGACCGCTTCAAGAAGACCTACTACCCCGAGGACTTCAAGGGCAAGCTCTACCTCGCGGGCGACGGTGCCATCCGTGACGCCGAGACGGGCTACTTCACCATCACCGGTCGTATCGACGACGTGCTGAACGTCTCCGGTCACCGCATGGGCACGATGGAGATCGAGTCCGCCCTGGTGGCACACGAGAAGGTGGCGGAAGCTGCCGTGGTCGGTCGTCCGGACGATGTGACCGGCGAAGCCATCGTGGCCTTCGTGGTGCTCAAGGGCGCACGCCCGACCGGCGATGAAGCGGCCAAGGTGATCAAGGAGCTGCAGGCCTGGGTCGGCCACGAGATCGGTCCGATCGCCAAGCCCAAGGACATCCGCTTCGGCGAGAACCTGCCCAAGACGCGCTCGGGCAAGATCATGCGCCGCCTGCTGCGCCAGTTGGCCAAGGGCGAGGATGTCACGCAGGACACCTCGACGCTGGAGAACCCGGCCATCCTGGAACAGCTCAAGGGCTGATCCGACACGGCCGGGCCTGCGGGTCCGGCCGCCAATGAACGACAGGGGGAGGCCCGGGCACGTATCCGGGCACATGGGGGGAGACCGGGCACGCGCAATGCGTGCTTCCTGATCGTGCGAAGCGCCGACCCCGCCTGCAAGAGCGGGGCGGCGCGTTCGCCATTGTGGCAGGGCCGACATCATGGGAGGTCATGATGCGCAAGGGACTGGCCGGGCAGCGCCTGGTGGCCGTGTTCATCGCCGGCATGCTGTTGCTCAATTATCCGATCCTGTCCTTGTTCGACCGGCAGTTGAGCCTGTTCGGACTGCCGTTGCTGCACGTCTACCTGTTCGGCACATGGCTTGCGCTGATCGTCGCGGTGGCCTGGATCGTCGAGCGGGGCGCGCGCTGATGGGGAGGGCGCGATGCTGCCGGGCTGGCTGATCGTCGGCGTCTCGTTCGCCTATCTGCTGTTGTTGTTCGCGGTTGCCTATTTTGGCGACCGCCGCGCCGACCAAGGGCGCTCGATCATTTCCAATCCCTGGGTCTACAGCCTGTCACTGGCGGTCTATTGCACCGCATGGACCTACTTCGGCAGCGTCGGCCGCGCCGCGTCGGGGGGCATTTCCTTCCTGCCCACCTATCTCGGTCCCACGCTGGGGCTGGCACTGGCCTGGCTGGTGCTGCTGAAGATGATCCGCATCGCGCGCAGCTACCGCATCACCTCGATCGCGGACTTCATCGCCTCGCGCTACGGCAAGAGCCATCTGCTCGGTGGCCTGGTCACTGTCATCGCGGTGGTCGGTATCGTTCCCTACATCGCACTCCAGCTCAAGGCAATATCGACGGGTTACGCGCTGCTGGTCGGCGGCTATGACCCGGCGTCCAAGGCCGTCGCTGCCACCGCCGCGGGCTGGTGGCGGGACAGCACGCTCTACATCGCCCTTACGCTTGCTGCGTTCACCGTGCTGTTCGGCACCCGTCACCTCGATACCACCGAGCGCCACGAAGGCATGGTGGCGGCGATTGCGTTCGAGTCGATGGTCAAGTTGCTCGCTTTCCTCGCCGTCGGCATCTACGTCACCTACTGGCTCTACGACGGTTTTGGAGACCTTTACGCACGGGCGATGGCGGCGCCCGACCTTGCGGGTGTGCTTGCCTTCGACAGCGCCGGACGGCTGGGCTACGGGGGCTGGTTCGCCCACGTGTTGCTGGCGATGCTGTCGATCATCTTCCTGCCGCGCCAGTTCCAGATCGCGGTGGTCGAGAACGTCAACGAGCAGCACCTGCGCCGTGCCACCTGGGCGTTCCCGGCCTACCTGCTGGCGATCAACATCTTCGTCATCCCGATTGCGCTCGGTGGTCTGCTGCATTTCGGCCAGGGTACGGTCGACCCGGATACCTTCGTGCTCTCGCTGCCACTGGCGCACGACAACGCTGCGCTTGCTCTGTTCGTATTCATCGGCGGCCTGTCGGCGGCCACAGGCATGGTCATCGTGGAGGCCATCGCGCTGTCGACCATGGTCTGCAACGACCTGGTGATGCCGATGCTGCTGCGCAGTCGCAGGCTCAACCTCGCGGGCGAACGCGATCTCACCGGGCTGCTGCTCGGCATACGCCGTGGGGCGATCGTCGTCGTGCTCTTGCTGGGCTATGTGTACTTCCGTCTGGCCGGTGAGGCCTATGCGCTGGTGAGCATCGGCCTGATCAGCTTCGCCGCGGTCGCCCAGTTCGCGCCAGCAATGCTGGGCGGCATGTACTGGCGTGGTGGAACCCGTGAGGGGGCTCTGGCCGGTCTGTTGGCGGGCTTCCTGGTGTGGGGCTACACGCTGATGCTGCCCTCGTTCGCCAAGTCGGGCTGGTTGGACCCTGGCTTCATGGAGCAGGGTCTGTTCGGACTCTCCCTGCTCAGGCCCGAGCAACTCTTTGGCCTGAGCGGCTGGGACAACATTAGCCATGCCTTGTTCTGGAGCCTGCTCGCCAACATCGGCTGCTATGTGCTGGTGTCGCTGCTGCGGGTTCCGACCGGTGCGGAGGCGACCCAGGGGGCGCTGTTCGTCGACGTGTTCCGGCGCGGGGAGGCGGCGCCGACCAGTTTCTGGCGAACCGGGGCCGAAGTGCGCGAGTTGCTCCCGCTGGTGGCCCGCTTTCTCGGCCAGCGCCGCACCGAGGAGGCGTTTGGCGCGTACGCGCGATCACATGGCTACGAGCGCATCGACCAGCTCAAGGCCGACCCCGACCTGGCCCACTTCGCGGAGTCCCTGCTCGCCGGTGCCATCGGCAGTGCCTCGGCTCGGGTCATGGTGGCCACGGTGGTGCAGGAGGAACCGTTTGGCCTTGGCGAAGTGATGGATATCCTCGATGAGGCCTCGCAGGTGCGCGCCTACTCGCACAAGCTCGAGGAGAAGTCGCTGGCGCTGGAGGCGGCGACTGCCGAACTGCGCGCGGCCAACGAGCAGCTCAAGGAGCTCGATCGGCTCAAGGACGATTTCATGTCGTCGGTGACGCACGAGCTGCGCACGCCGCTCACCTCGATCCGCGCCTTCTCCGAGATGATGGTCGACGATCCAGACATTTCCGTCGACGACAGACAGCGCTTCCTCGGCATCATCGTGTCCGAGACGGTGCGCCTCACGCGCCTGGTCAACCAGGTTCTGGACATGGCCAAGATCGAGTCGGGTCATGCCGAGTGGCATAACACCGACGTCGATATGCACGAACTGGTCCAGCATTCGGTGGACGCTACCATGCAACTCTTCCGTGACCGCGGCGCCGAGGTGCACCTCGATCTTGCAGAGGGGGTGCCGCTCATCCGGGCGGACCACGACCGCCTGCTGCAGGTCATGCTCAACCTGTTGTCGAATGCTGCCAAGTTCGTGCCGCAGCATGACGGTCGCGTCGACGTGAGCCTGCGCTGCGATGGCCGGCAGTTGCGCGTCGATGTGAAGGACAACGGCCCGGGTATCGATCCCGGGCTGTTCCCGGTGATCTTCCAGAAGTTCCGGCAGGGCGGCGATGAGCGCTCGCGCCCGCAAGGAACCGGGCTTGGGCTGCCGATCAGCCTGCAGATCGTGGAGCATTTCGGCGGCCGGCTGTGGCTCGAGTCGACGCCGGGCGAGGGGGCGACCTTCTCGTTCGAACTGCCGTTGGCTGCGGCGGCCGGGCCCAATGAATTAGAATAGTGGCGGGGAGGAGTCTGAATGAACAAGAGAATATTGATTGCCGACGATGAGCAGAACATCGTCATTTCGCTCGAGTTCCTCATGAAGCGCGAAGGCTTCGAGGTGGCGATCGCCAATGACGGTGAGGAAGCCGTGCAGCGCATCCGTGCCGACCAGCCTGATCTGGTCCTGCTCGATGTGATGATGCCCAAGAAGAGTGGTTTCGAGGTTTGCCAGGAAATCAAGGCTGATCCGGCGCTGGCGTCGGTGCGCATCCTGATGCTGACCGCGAAGGGGCGCGACACCGAAGTTGCCAAGGGCCTCGCCCTGGGGGCAGACGCCTACATGACCAAGCCCTTTTCCACCAAGGAGCTGGTGGAAAAGGTACGCAGCCTGCTGGAGGGCTGATCGATGCAGGCACGTACGCGTTTCATACTCGCGGTGATCGTGCTGTTCCTGCTCATGACCGGCCCTTTTCTGCTGACAGCGCTGATCATCTGGGTTGAGACACAGGACGAGGGACGCCAGCAGCTGATCCAGGTGATCGCCCCCCACCTGACCCTGGGGACGATGCTCACGGCGCTGGGCTTTGCGGCCGGCGTGGGTGTGGTGCGCGCGCTGTTTCGGCAGTACGTGCAGGGCCTGCTGCGCATGTCGGAACACCTGCGCCTGATGCTGGGAGCCAATCGTGGCTTTCGAGTGCAGCCCGACGGGCCGCCCGAAGTGCAGGCGCTTGCAGTCGCCGCCAACGAGCTTGCCACCCAGCGTGACGAGTTGCTGACCGACGTCGAGGCGCAGATCACGCGCGCCAAGGAGTCCGTCGAGCTCGAGAAGAACCGCCTGGCGGCACTCATGTCCGAGCTCACGCAGAGTGTGGTCGTGTGCAATCTCGATGGCCGTATCCTGCTCTACAACAACCGTGCGCGCACGCAGTTCAGGGCGCTCTCGGATGCGCCGGCTGTGGCCGGTGGCGGTGAGCTGATCGGCCTTGGGCGATCGATCTACGGCGTATTCGAGCGCAACCTCATTGCGCACGCGCTCGACACCATCCAGCAGCGCCTGCGCCGCGGTGTTGCGCAGCCGCAGGCCAATTTCGTCACCACCACCAAGGCGGGGCAACTGCTGCGCGTGCAGATGGCCCCGGTGCTGTCGGTGATCGCCCCCCCGCGCAGCGATGCCGCGGCCGATGCAGTGGCGGTGGTCGAGCCGACGCAAGGCAGTGCCGCAGCCGAAGCGGCGGACAGCGAGCCGGCCGTTGCGCCCGAACGCACACTGACCGGCTTCATCCTCATGCTCGACAACATCACGCGCAACTTCGAGACCGAGTCGCGTCGCGATCAGATGCTGCATTCGCTGACCGAAGGCAATCGCGCCTCGCTGGCGAACGTGCGCGCGGCGGCCGAGATGCTCGACTATGCCGATTTGCCCGACGAGATGCGCCAGCGCTTCCGTGGTGTGATCCGCGACGAGGTCGAGGCAATGGGAAGCCGTCTCAACCAGACCGCAAACGAGTTTGCCGACTCGCTCAAGGCGCGCTGGCCGTTGGAGGAGATGCTCGGCGCCGACCTGATCTCGGCGGTGCAGAGGCGCATCGAGAGCCGCATTTCGCTGCGCACCAAGCTCGAGGAGGTCGACGAGTCGCTGTGGATGAAGGTCGACAGCTTCTCGCTCATGCAGGCAATCACATATCTGGCGAGCCGCCTGTCCGACGAATTCGAAGTGCGAGAAATCCGTTTCCGGCTCAGCGGCGCAGGGCGGCTGCTGCATCTTGACCTCATCTGGCAAGGCCAGGCCATGAGCACCGAGACGGTGATGAGCTGGGAACTCGAACCGATGCAGATCGAGGGCGAAAGCAGTCCGCTCACGGTGCGCGACGTCATCGACCGGCATGATGGCGAGATGTGGCTCGAGCGCGAGAAGGTGCGTCACCGCGCGTTCTTCCGCATTGTGCTGCCCGCGGCCACGCCGCAGGAAGCGGCAGTCGTCGACAACTACCTGCGTGGCGAGAGCCGGCCGGAGTACTACGATTTCGACCTCTTTGCCTGGTCTGACCGATCCCATGGCCTCGAGGACCGCCTGCTCTCTGAGTTGACCTACACCGTCTTCGACACCGAGACCACCGGCCTGAATCCGTCCCAGGGCGACGAGATCATCCAGATCGGCGCCACCCGCATCCTCAACGGCAAGCTGCTGCGCAGCGAATCGTTCGAGCAGCTCATCGACCCGCAGCGTCCGCTTGCGGCCGAATCGGCCAAGATACACGGCATCACCTCGGACATGTTGCGTGGCCAGCCGACCGTCGACAAGGTACTGCCGGCCTTCCACGCGTTTGCTGCCGATACCGTGCTGATCGCGCACAACGCTGCGTTCGACATGCGTTTCCTGCAGCTCAAGGAGGCGCAGACGGGGCTGAAGTTCGACCAGCCGGTCATCGACACGCTGTTGCTGTCGGCGGTGATCCACCCCAATCAGGAGTCGCACAGGCTCGAGGCGATTGCCGAGCGCATGGGCCTGACCATCATCGGTCGTCATACTGCGCTGGGTGACGCGATCGTGACCGCAGAAGTGTTCCTCAAGCTCGTTCCGCTGCTGGCGGAGCGCGGCATACGAACCTTGCGTGAGGCGCGCGAGGCCGCCGAGAAGACCTACTACGCGCGGATCAAGTACTGATGGCGTGTGCCGGCCTTGCCCGCGGAGGCCCGGATTGAGGCGCAACGCCGGCTTCAACCGCCAGCTCAGGCGTTACTACGGCTGGTATACGGGGACCTTCGCGCTGTTCGTGGTCCTGCTTGCGGTGGGCGAGTACCTTGGCCTGTCCGAGCGGGTCATCGGCCACGTCTTCCTGTTCGTCACCATTGCCGTCTATGCCGGCATTGGCGTCATGAGCCGGACCTCCGACGTGTCCGAGTACTACGTCGCCGGGCGGCGGGTGCCGGCCATGTTCAACGGCATGGCCACCGCTGCAGACTGGATGAGCGCGGCCTCGTTCATCGGCCTGGCCGGCACGCTCTATTTCAGCGGCTTCGAGGGGCTGGCCTTCGTGACCGGGTGGACGGGCGGTTTCGTGCTCGTGGCCTTGCTGCTCGCCCCCTATCTGCGCAAGTTCGGCCAGTACACGATCCCCGACTTCCTCGGCGCGCGTTACCAGGGCAACGTCGCTCGCCTGGTCGGGCTTGCCGCAGCGGTGCTCGCAAGCTTCGTCTATCTGGTCGCGCAGATCTATGGGGTGGGGCTGGTGACGAGCCGCTTCGTCAGCGTCGAGTTCGAGATCGGGCTCTTCATCGGACTGGCGGGGATCCTGGTGTGTTCCTTCCTGGGGGGGATGCGCGCGGTGACCTGGACCCAGGTTGCGCAGTACGTGATCCTGATCATCGCCTATCTGGTTCCGGTGGTGATCCTGTCCTACAAGCTGACCGGGATACCGATTCCGCAGGCAGTGTATGGGACGGTGCTGCAGCAGATCAGCGCACAGGAGGATCACCTGCTACAGGCGCCGGCCGAGGTCGAGGTGCGCGCCATGTACCGCCAGCGTGCGCAGAACTACAGTGCGATGCTGGAGGCGCTGCCGGAGTCGCTGGAGATCGAGCGCCGCGTACTCATCGAGCGTCTCAACGACATGCGCCTGAACGATGCCCCGGCGCGCGAGATTGCGCTCACCGAGCGGGCGCTGCGCGATCTGCCGCGCAGCCCCGCCGAGGCCCAGCAGGTGTGGGCCCGTGCGCGTGCCGAAGCGCTCGAGCGCTCGAAGCCGCCGCCTCGGCATGCCGAGGCCCACCCTGGGGGAGACGAGCACGAATCGCGGGTGGCGCGCAACAACTTCCTCGCCCTGATGTTCGTGCTGATGGTGGGCACTGCGGCGCTGCCGCACATCCTGATGCGCTACTACACGACGCCGGGGGTGATGGAGGCGCGGCGATCGGTGATGTGGTCGCTGTTCTTCATCTTCCTGCTCTACGTGACCGCGCCGGCCTACGCCGTGTTCGCAAAGTGGGAGGTCTATCACAACGTGGTCGGCTCGAGCCTGAGCATCTTGCCCGACTGGGTGGCGTCCTGGGGCAAGGTCGGCCTGGTCAGGATCGAGGATCTCAACGGCGATGGCATCCTGCAGCTCGCAGAGTTGCGGATCAATACCGACGTGATCGTGCTCGCGACGCCCGAGATTGCCGGCTTGCCTTACGTGGTGTCGGGCCTGGTCGCCGCAGGGGGCCTGGCGGCAGCCTTGTCGACCGCCGACGGCCTGTTGCTGACGATATCGAATGCGCTCTCTCATGACCTGTACTACAAGGTGGTCAACCCGCAGGCGACTGCCCACCGCCGGCTGGTGATCTCGAAGTCCCAGCTGCTGGTGGTGGCGGTGGTCGCTGCCTGGGTGGCCTCGTTGCGCCCGGACAATATCCTCTTCATGGTCGGGCTCGCGTTCTCGATCGGCGCCTCGGCCTTCTTCCCGGCGCTGGTGCTTGGCATTTTCTGGAAACGCGCAAACCGGCCGGGTGCGGTCGCAGGCATGCTCGTCGGCCTGTCGGTTACGCTCCTCTACGTCGTACGCACGCATGCGTTCTTCGGCGGCTCGATGGCCAACGCTTGGTTCGACATCAATCCGATCTCGGCCGGGGTGTTCGGCGTACCGCTGGGCTTCGTCACCATCGTGGTGGTGAGCCTGCTGACCAAGCCGCCGCCGCAGGAAATTCAGGACCTGGTGGACTACGTACGTTACCCCGAGATTGCGGGCGAACGCAGGATGGAGCCCTGAGTCGCCCCTTGAACCGCGGCCGATACGCCCCACATAGGGTTCAGTTCAACGAATCCCGAGGATGTCCGTCATGCGCTTCGACAAGCTCACCACCAAGTTCCAGCAGGCCCTCGCCGATGCGCAAAGCATCGCCGTCGGCAACGACCAGCAGTTCATCGAGCCTTTGCACGTGCTGCAGGCGCTGCTCGAGCAGGACGATGGCGGCAGCGTGTCGCTGCTGCAACGCGCCGGGGTCAATGTGCCGCCGCTCAAGAGCGCTGTCGGCAAGGCCATTGGCCGCCTGGCCAAGGTCGAAGG
Source organism: Thauera sp. 28 (assembly GCF_000310145.2). Classification (GTDB taxonomy): domain Bacteria; phylum Pseudomonadota; class Gammaproteobacteria; order Burkholderiales; family Rhodocyclaceae; genus Thauera; species Thauera mechernichensis. The sequence goes on along the minus strand of NZ_AMXA01000008.1, from coordinate 109,399 downwards.
CCATGGCGGCGAGGTCAGCATCGGCCGCGACCTCAATAACCTGCTCAATATCACCGATCGGGAAGCCCAGAAGCGCGGCGACCAGTTCATCGCCAGCGAGATGTTCCTGCTCGCGCTCGCCGATGACAAGGGCGAAGCGGGCCGGCTGCTCAAGGAACATGGTCTCGCACGCAAGCCGCTCGAGGCCGCGATCGAGGCCGTGCGTGGCGGAGCCAGCGTAGGCAGCCAGGATGCCGAGGGCCAGCGTGAGTCGCTGTCGAAGTACTGCCTCGACCTCACCGAGCGTGCTCGCAGCGGCAAGCTCGACCCGGTGATAGGCCGCGACGACGAAATCCGCCGCGCGATCCAGATCCTGCAGCGCCGCACCAAGAACAATCCGGTGTTGATCGGCGAGCCGGGTGTGGGCAAGACCGCGATCGTCGAGGGCCTGGCGCAGCGCATCGTCAACGACGAGGTGCCCGAGACGCTCAAGGGCAAGAAGGTGCTGTCGCTCGACATGGCGGCGCTACTGGCCGGTGCCAAGTACCGTGGCGAGTTCGAGGAGCGCCTGAAGGCGGTGTTGAAGGAGATCGCGCAGGACGAAGGTCGCATCATCCTCTTCATCGACGAGATCCACACCATGGTGGGCGCCGGCAAGGCCGAAGGCGCGATGGATGCGGGCAACATGCTCAAGCCCGCGCTCGCCCGTGGAGAACTGCACTGCATCGGCGCCACCACGCTGGACGAGTACCGCAAGTACATCGAAAAGGACGCTGCGCTCGAGCGTCGCTTCCAGAAGGTGCTGGTTGAAGAGCCGACCGTGGAGGCGACCATCGCCATCCTGCGTGGGCTGCAGGAGAAGTACGAGATTCACCACGGTGTCGACATCACCGACCCGGCCATCGTGGCTGCGGCCGAGCTGTCCAACCGCTACATCACCGACCGCTTCCTGCCCGACAAGGCGATCGACCTGATCGACGAGGCGGCCGCGCGGATCAAGATGGAGATCGACTCCAAGCCCGAGGTCATGGACAAGCTCGACCGCCGCATGATCCAGCTCAAGATCGAGCGCGAGGCGGTGAAGAAGGAGAAGGACGAGGCTTCGCAGAAGCGCCTGCAGTTGATCGAGGATGAGCTCGCCAAGCTGCAGCGCGAGTACAACGATCTGGAAGAGATCTGGAAGGCCGAGAAGGCCAAGGTCGCCGGCTCGGCCCATATCAAGGAAGAGATCGACGCCCTGCGCGCGCAGATGGCCGAGTTCCAGCGCAAGGGCCAGCTCGACAAGGTGGCCGAGCTGCAGTACGGCAAGCTGCCTCAGCTCGAGGGGCAATTGAAGATGGCCGAGCAGGCGGGCGAGAGCGCCACGCCCAACAAGCTCTTGCGCACCCAGGTCGGCACCGAGGAAATTGCCGAGGTGGTGTCGCGCGCCACGGGTATCCCGGTGAGCAAGATGATGCAGGGCGAGCGCGACAAGTTGCTGAAGATGGAGGACAAGCTGCACGAGCGCGTGGTGGGCCAGGACGAGGCCGTGCGCCTGGTGGCTGATGCCATCCGGCGTTCGCGAGCCGGCCTGTCGGACGAGAACCGCCCCTATGGCTCATTCCTCTTCCTTGGCCCGACGGGCGTGGGCAAGACCGAACTGTGCAAGACGCTGGCGAATTTCCTGTTCGATTCCGAGGAACACCTGATCCGCATCGACATGAGCGAGTTCATGGAGAAGCACTCGGTCGCACGCCTGATCGGTGCGCCGCCGGGCTACGTCGGCTACGAGGAGGGCGGTTACCTCACCGAGCAGGTGCGGCGCAAGCCCTACAGCGTGATCCTGTTCGACGAGGTCGAGAAGGCGCACCCGGATGTGTTCAACGTGCTGCTGCAGGTACTCGACGACGGCCGCATGACCGACGGGCAGGGGCGCACGGTGGACTTCAAGAACACCGTGATCGTGATGACGTCGAACCTCGGCAGCCAGATGATCCAGGCCATGGCGGGTGACGACTACGGCGTGATCAAGCTTGCCGTAATGGCCGAGGTGAAGACCTACTTCCGCCCCGAGTTCATCAATCGTATCGATGAAGTGGTCGTCTTCCACGCCCTCGACGAAAAGCACATCGCCGGCATTGCCCGTATCCAGCTGCAGTACCTGGAGAAGCGCCTGGCCAGGCTGGAGATGGGCCTGGAGGTTACCGATGCGGCGCTGGCCGAGCTGGCGAGCGCGGGTTTCGATCCGGTGTTCGGCGCACGTCCGCTCAAGCGTGCGATCCAGGAGTACATCGAGAATCCGCTCGCCAAGGCGATTCTCGAGGGCCGGTTTGCCGCCAAGGACACGGTGCGTGTCGATGCCCCTGCCGGGAGGCTGGAGTTCGAGCGCGTCCAGCGCTGAGGCGGGTCAGGCCGGCGGGTGCGCCTTCAGCCAGCCGGCAAAGTCGTCTGCCGCCAGGGGGCGCGAGAACAGGTAGCCCTGCATCAGTGTGCACTGTCGTTCGCACAGGAAGGCGCGCTGCTGCTGGGTTTCAACTCCCTCGGCGACGACCTCGAGACCCAGGTCGCGCGCCATCGACAAGGTGGCGGTGACGACGGCAGCGTCCTCCGGGTCGCCCGGCAGGTCGGCGACGAAGCTCTGGTCGACCTTCAGGCGGGCGATGGGGAGGCGTTTCAGGTAGGCGAGGGAAGAGTAACCGGTACCGAAATCGTCAAGGGCCAGGCTGAGGCCGTGGCCGACGAGTTGGTGCAGGCGCTCCAGCAGCTGCTCACCCGGCTGCATCAGCGCGCTTTCGGTGATCTCGAGCTCGATCGCGCTCGGCGAAGCGCCCGTTTCCTGCAGGATGGCGATCACACTATCGACGAATTCGGCACGCCGGAACTGCAGGGCCGAGATGTTGACGGCAATACAGACCTCGCCCAGCCCGGCCTGCGACCAGCGTACCTGTTGCCGACATGCCTCGCGCAAGACCCAGTCACCGAGTTGAATGATCAGGCCGGAGTCTTCCGCAACAGGGATGAAGCGGGCAGGAGATATCGGCCCCTGGGCAGGGTCGTTCCAGCGCACGAGCGCTTCGCAACCCATGGTGCGTCCGCTGCGCGTATCGATCTGGGGCTGGTAGTGCAAGCTGAGCTGGTCTGTGGCAATTGCGCGGCGCAGCGCGTTCTCGAGCAGGAGGCGCTCGGTGGCGCGTACGTTCATGTCCGCGGTGAAGAACTGGAAGTTGTTGCGACCAGCGGCCTTTGCGCCGTACATCGCCGTGTCGGCGTGCTTGAGCAGGATCTCGACGGTGTCACCGTCCTCGGGAAAGAGGGCGATCCCGATACTGACCGAGGGGCGAAGCTCATGACCATCAAGCTCGATCGTTGCGGCAAGGACGTCGAGCATCTTGCGTGCGACGGCGGCAGCATCGGTCGGTCCGGCGATGCGTGGCAGCAGGGCCACGAACTCGTCGCCGCCCAGACGCGCGAGTTGATCCTCGGCGCGTACGCATGCGCTCAGGCGGTGTGCGACTGTTTCCAGCAGTCGATCACCCATGGCGTGGCCGAGTGAGTCGTTGATGGTCTTGAAGTTGTCCAGGTCGAGGAAGAGCACGGCGAAACGGTCGTGGTGACGGGTCGCGCTGCGCAGCGCGACCGCACCGTGTTCGAGCCATGCGCTGCGGTTCGGCAGTCCGGTCAGGGTGTCGAAGCGCGCCAGGTAGTGGATGTGCGCCTCTGATTCTCGGGCTCGGGTAACGTCCTGCAGGATGCCGCGCAGGCGTCCCAGGCCATGCTCCGACCATTCGCTCTCGATCTGCAGGTGGAGTACGCGTGGCGGTTCGCTCAGCGTACGGCAGTCGATGGTGCGCAGGCCCGCAGCCTGCGTAAGCTCGTCGATGATTTCGCGCAGCGCGCTCTGGTCGTCCTCACGGAAGCTGGCGACGATGTCGTCGATCGAGCTCAGCTCGGCCTGCTGGCGGCCGAGCAGGCCGTGCAGCCCATGCGAGCAGCGCAGGCCGCGCAGACCGTCGAAGCTCTCCCAGCTACCCATCTGTGCGATTCGCATGGCTTCGTTGAGTGCAGCCTGCTTGTCGTGGAGGTCGGCATGGGTGGCTTCGAGTTCCTGCGTGCGGCGTTCGACCAGCGCGGCAATGCGGCGCGTGTTGCCGGAGCTTATCAGCAGGAAGGCGCCGAGCAGGGCGGTGGCAAGCAGGGCGACGACGACGGTGCCCAATGCGGCCCAACTGCGCAGGCTGAGCAGATAGGCGGGTGTTGCCCTCAACAGGACTTCGAGCGGACGCTCGCCGAACTCGAACGCGTGGGCATGCCGCACTTTACGCTCCAGCCAGCCCGGACCTTCGCAGCCGGGCGTTCCGCTCAGGCGTGTACCCGGGGCGCCACCCGAGCGGTCGATCAGGCACAGTTCGATGAGCGCAGCCAGTCTGGGGTCGAGTGCGCTCGCAATCGCGTCGTCCATGCGAAAGGCTGCCGACACGATCCCGCTGCGTCGTTCGCCGGTGCGCGCAGCGGCCTTGTTCCAGCCTGGTGCCAGTGTGGCGAGATAGACGACCATGCCGCGCTGGTCGTCACGCTCCTGTACCAGACGGAAGGGGTCGCTCGCCACCGGGCGACCGCTGCGCTGACTTGTCTCGATGGCCACTGCCGCTGCGGGTAGCGCGTAGGGGTTCATGCCGATCACGCTAAGGTTCGTCGCCCTGGGCTCGACGAAGGCGATCGGGTAGTAGCGCGCGGCTTGAGCGGCTGGAAAGGTCTGGCCCTGGAAGTCACGGTCGAGGATGCGGTAGCCGGGGGTGTCCTCCCGCATGACGGCCTCGAACGCTTCGCGCTCGTCGTTGCGTACGAGCGGGTTCCAGGCAAAGTTCTGGGTGCCGGGGTAGCGGTGCAGCCAGGGGCTGACGAAGGCCTTGAATTCATCGCGGGTGATCTGATCGCTGTTGCTGATCAGGCCGCTGATCGACAGCATCATGTCGATCTGGGCGTCGAACCTGCGCTGGACCTGGGTGGCAAGGAGGTGCGCGTCGCGCTCGAATTGCGCGTGGATGCGGTTCTCCTCCCATGAGATGACCTGCTTGAAGGCGATACTCAGCATCGCCAGGGCAACGAGCAGCGGAACGGCCACTGCATTGCGCCTGCTGCGCCAGTCCGCCGCCGGGCGACCGAACAGCACCAGCATCAAGGGGGTGGCGATGATCACGCCGAGCGTGTCGCCGAGCCACCAGTTCCACCAGTTGAAGAACAGGTCCTCGCGGGCGATCAGGCCTTCCTGCACCAGCAGTGGCGTGCTGACGGTTGCCGAGACGAGACAGCTCGCGGGGGCGATCAGGGCGAGCAGGCGCAGAATGCTCGCGGTGTCGTCGAAGGCACTCTTGCGGCCAATGAATCGGTCGATGAGGCAGGCGCCCAGTACCGCCTGCAATGCCGCGGCGACGGGCGCGAGCGCAAGCACTGAGACAAGGGGGCTGGTGGCACCGACAGCAGCGCCTGCCAGAGCCTGCACCGCGAGCGAACCGAGCAGTACGCCGGGCCACAGACGCCTGCCGTAGATGTGCAGTGCAGCCATTGCAATGCCAGCGGCCGGGAACACGGGCACGGCGTATCCGGGCGGGATCGCCATGTTCAGGCTGAGCCAGCCCGCCACCGCGTATGCCAGCGCAAGGATGACGACAGAGAGGAGATAGGGCAGCGCCGGGGCCGGTTTCATCGCGCGCAGTATAAAGGGCAGTGATCTGCGCTTGTTGAGGCATCGTGCACGCCCGCGCCTGATTGAGCGGTGGATGCGTTAAACTCGCGGGCTTGATCCGGGCGCCCGGCGGTTCCGCCCCCGCAGTGCATGCATGCCCGGGCCCTTTCCTGAGTCCCTCGCGGAAATCGAGATGTTCGAAACCATTCGCAGCAACAAGCGTGTCGCCCAGGTCATTCTGGCGATCCTCATCGTTCCTTTTGCCTTCTTTGGCATGGATGCCTATTTCAGCGACTCGCCCACCGGTAACGAAGTGGCCAAGGTCGCGGGTACGGGCATCAGTGCCTTCGAGTTCGACCAGGCCCTGCGCGAACAGCAGGACCGACTGCGCCAGAGTGCGGGTGGCCAGGTCGATCGCGCGCTGCTCGAATCGACCGAGCTCCGCAGAGTCGTGCTCGACAACCTCATCAACCAGCGTGTGCTCGCGCTCTACGCCGCGGAGAACCGGCTCGTCGTAACGCCGCAGCAACTGCAGGAGGCGATCGCCGCCGTGCCGGCCTTCCAGGAGGACGGTCGTTTCTCGCTGCAGCGATACGAGATGCTGGTGCGTGCTCAGGGCATGACGCCTGCCAGCTTCGAGGCCAGGGTGGCCCAGGATGTGCGCATCCAGCAGATCGTCGCCTCGGTCGGCGACGCCGGGATCGTGCCGCAGGCGTCGGCTCAGCGCTTCCTGGCGGCTCAGCTCGAGGAGCGCCGGATTCGCGAGCTGCGCTTCCCGGTCAGCCGCTTTGCCGCCGATGTGAGCATCACCGACGACGAAGTGAAGGCCTACTACGAGGCTAACGCCGCTCGTTTCGAGCAACCCGCGCGAGTGCAGGCCGAGTACCTGCTGTTCGACCGCGCTGCGGTCGAGCGCGGCATCGAGGTGGCCGACGACGAGGTCCAGGCCTTCTACGAAGGCAACCAGGGCCGTTTCGGCGTGGCCGAGGAACGCCAGGCCCGACACATCCTGCTCTCCCTTGACGCCGCTGCCGATGCAGCCGAGGTCGACAAGGTGATGGCCGAGGCGCGTGCGCTGGTCGATACCCTGCGCGGGCAGCCCGAGCGCTTTGCCGAGATCGCCCGCGCGCAGTCCCAGGATCCGGGTTCTGCAGGGCGGGGCGGCGACCTTGGCTTCTTTGGCCGGGGCATGATGGTGGGCGCCTTCGAAGACGCGGTCTTCGCCCAGAGCAAGGGCGAAATCGGCGACCCGGTGCGCAGCGAGTTTGGCGTCCATGTCATCGAGGTGACCGACATCAAGCCGGCCACGATCAAGGCGCTGGAAGAAGTGCGTGACGAGATCGTCGCCGAGCTGCGCGGTGCGGCCGCCGGCCGGCGTTTTGCAGAGCTTGCCGAGCAGTTCGCCAACACGGTGTACGAACAGTCCGACAGCCTGGCGCCGGCTGCAGAATTGCTTGGACTCGAGGTGCTGACCACCGACTGGATGTCGCGTGCTGAAGGTAGTGGCCCGTTCGCCAACGAACGTCTGCGGAGCGCGCTGTTCGGCGATGAGTCGCTGAACAAGGGCCGCAACACCGAAGCGATCGAGATCGGCAACGGCACGCTGGTGTCGGCACGGGTCAAGGCCTCCGAGCCTGCCAAGCGCTTGCCGCTGGAAGAGGTGCGCACGCGCATTGCCGACGACCTGAGGCTGGAGCACGCACGCGCACGCGCGGCCGAGTCTGGAGCCGAGATGCTCGCAGCGCTGCAGAAGGGCGGCGAGGCCGTGGGGGATTGGGCCGAGGCGCGTACGCTGCAACGTGGCGCACCGGGCCTGCCTGCAGCGGCCATGCAGGCGGTGTTTTCCGCGCCTGCCGAGCCGCTTCCTGCCTTCGTCGGGGTGGCTTCGAGCGAAGGCGACTACGTGATCTACCGTGTCGATGCCGTCGAGCGACCGCAGATTGCCGGCGACGACGAGCGTATCGAGCTGGTCGCCGCGCAGTACTCGCAGTTGCTCGCGGGCCGTGATTTTGCCGGTTTCCTAGCCGATCTGCGCCAGCGCTACAAGGTCGAGATCAGCCCGGGCGCGCTGCAGGTGCAGTAAGGCCTTCAGGTAAGCGCTGCCGCAACGAAAAAAGCCCGGTACTGTTGCCGGGCTTTTTTATAGGTGTGCGGTCACGCCATCGCCGCGCGCAGGCGCGTCAGTCCATGGGCGCAGGATTGCCGAGCGCGGTGATGTTGAAGCCGGCGTCGACATACATGACTTCGCCGGTGATGCCGCTGGCGAGATCGGAGCACAGGAAGGCGGCTGTGTTGCCGACTTCGTCGATGGTCACGTTGCGGCGCAACGGCGCGTTGTGTTCGTTGAAGGCGAGCAGCTTGCCGAAGCTGCCGATGCCGGAGGCTGCGAGTGTCTTGATCGGGCCGGCGGAGATGGCGTTTGCACGCGTGCCTTCGGGGCCGAGGGTGACGGCCAGGTAGCGCACCGAGGCTTCGAGGCTGGCCTTGGCCAGGCCCATCACGTTGTAGTTGGGCATGGTACGCACGGCACCCAGGTAGGACAGCGTGAGCAGTGCCCCCTTGCGTCCCTTCATCATCGGCCGCGCCGCCTTGGCCAGCGCGGGGAAGCTGTAGGCGCTGATCTCCTGCGCGACGCGAAAGGCGTCACGCGACAGGCCGTCGAGGAAGTCGCCCTCCAAGGCCTCGCCCGGGGCGTAGGCGATCGAATGCACCAGCCCGTCCAGGCCATCCCAGTGCTGCCCGAGCGCGGTAAACAGGCCGTCGATCTGGGCGTCGTCCTGGACGTCGAGCGGGAACACGAGCGCGCTGCCGAAGTCCGCGGCCATCTTCGCCACGCGCTCCTGGAAACGTTCGTTCTGGTACGTGAATGCGAGTTCCGCGCCCTCACGGTGCATCGCCTTCGCGATACCGTAGGCGATCGAGCGGTTGCTCAGCAGGCCGGTGATGAGGATGCGTTTGCCGGCAAGAAAACCCATGGACGATGACTCCCGATGACAAGGGCACGATTATAGCCGCAAGGCTGCAAGGGCTAACGGTCCGGCGCGCTTCAGCGGTCGCGCCGACACGGTAAACCTGCCAGAATCGGCCCTTCTTTTGATCCAGATCCTTGCACGTGTTCCGCTTTTCCGGCCTGCGTCGTAACCTGTGCGTGATGTGTGTGCCGCTGCTGGCAGGCCTTGTGGCGAGCGCCTGCGGCTCGGCATGGAACGACCCCTACCCGGGTGAGGAGCGCGGCGCCAACGTGCTCTATACGGCGTTCACCGAGCGCCCCAAGCATCTCGATCCGGTGCAGTCCTACAGCGAGGACGAGGCGACCTTCCTTTACCAGATCGTCGAGCCGCCGCTGCAGTATCACTACCTCAAGCGGCCCTACGTGCTCGAACCGGCGACCGCGGCGGCGATGCCGACGCTGCGCCGCTACGATGCCTCGGGTCGTGAGCTGGCAGTGTCGGCCGACGCCTCCAAGGCGGCCAGGACGGTGGTCGAGGTGCGCATCAAGCCCGGCATCCTTTACCAGCCACACCCGGCGTTTGCGCTCGATGAGGCGGGGGCGCCGCGCTACATGAACCTGCAGCCCGCGGACCTGCGCGGGGTGCGCGGCCTGGGTGACTTCGAGCACACCGGCACGCGCGAGCTCGAGGCAGGCGACTACGTGCATCAGATCAAGCGTCTCGCCAATCCGCGCCTGCACTCGCCGATCTTCGAACTGATGGCCGAGTACCTGCCGGGGCTCAAGACGCTGCAGGAAGCGCTCGCCGTCGCTGCCGCGAGCGATGGCGGCTGGCTGGACCTTGCCCGCTTCGAACTGCCCGGTGTCGAGGTGGTCGATCGCCATACTTACCGCATCACCCTGCAGGGCGCTTATCCGCAGTTCCTGTATTGGCTGGCGATGCCCTTTTTCAGTCCGGTTCCGCCCGAGGTGGACCGATTCTTCGCCCAGCCCGGCATGGCCGAGCGCAACCTGACCCTGGACTGGTGGCCGGTTGGAACCGGCCCCTACATGCTTGTTGAGAACAACCCGAATGCACGCATGGTGCTGGTACGCAACCCGAACTACCGTGGGACGCCCTATCCGTGCGAGGGCGAGGATAGCGATGCGGCGGCAGGGCGCCTGGCCGATTGCGGCAAGACCATGCCTTTCATCGACAAGGTGGTGTTTTCCCGCGAGCGCGAAGGCATCCCCTACTGGAACAAGTTCCTGCAAGGCTATTACGACGCCTCGGGTGTGTCTTCGGACAATTTCGACCAGGCGGTGACGCTGACCAGCCAAGGCGACGTGTCCTTGTCTCAGGAAATGGAGGCGCGCGGTATCCGCCTGCTGACCGCGGTATCGCCGTCGATCTTCTACCTGGGCTTCAACATGCTCGATCCCTTGCTGGGCGGCGGGCCGTCGAAGGCTGAGCAGGAGCGCGCGCGCAAACTGCGCCAGGCGATCTCGATCGCGCTCGACATGGAGGAGTTCGTATCGATTTTCCTCAATGGCCGGGGGGTGCCGGGCATGAGTCCGATTCCGCCGGGTATCTTCGGCGCCCGCGAGGGCAGGGCGGGCATCAATCCGGTGGTGTACGAGTGGCGCGGGGACGAGGTCGATGGGCGTCCGGTGCGTCGCAGCGTGGACGAGGCGCGCCGGCTGCTGGCCGAGGCGGGCTGGCCAAACGGGCGCAATGCGCGTACCGGTGAGCCGCTCATCATCAACCTCGACACCACCCCGGGCGCGTTGGGCGACAAGGCGCGCTCGGACTGGCTGGCCAAGCAGTTCCGCGAGCTTGGCGTGCAGTTCGTCGTCCGCCCGACCGACTTCAACCGCTTCCAGGACAAGATCCGTCAGGGCAATGCGCAGCTGTTCTTCTTCGGCTGGAATGCCGACTACCCCGATCCCGAGAACCTGCTCTTCCTGCTCCATGGTGCGCAAGGCAAGGTGCGCTTCAACGGCCAGAACGCCGCCAATTACGAGAACCCGGAGTACGACGCCTTGTTCGAGCGCATGAAGGCGATGCCCGACGGCCCGGCGCGCCAGCAGATCATCGACCGCATGGTGGCGATGCTTCAGCACGATGCGCCGTGGATCTTCGCCTTCCACCCCAAGGCCTATTCGTTGCAGCATGGCTGGGTGCTCAACCGCAAGCCGGGTGCGATGGTGCGCAACACGATGCAGTACCAGCGCCTCGATGTGGAACGCCGTGAGGCGGCGCGGGCCGAGTGGAACCGGCCGGTGCTGTGGCCGTTGGCGCTGGTGGCATGCTTGCTCTCTGCGGCGATCGCCCCTGCGCTGATCCATTGGCGACGGCGCGAGACTGCGACCGCAGCGCCGGTGTCGCCCTTGCCGGCGGCGGCGTCATCGTCCTCGGTTGAAGGAGGCGAGCGCTGATGCTGGCCTACCTTGTCCGGCGGTTGCTGTACGCGATCCCGATCCTGATCGGGGTTAACCTGCTCACTTTCCTGCTCTTCTTCGTCGTCAACTCGCCCGACGACATGGCGCGCATGCATATCGGCGTCAAGCGCGCCACACCCGAGGCGATCGAGCGCTGGAAGGTCGATCGCGGCTATGACAAGCCGCTGTTCGTCAATGCCGAGGCCGCGGGCAGTGCGCGCTTCACCGACACCATCTTTTTCGACAAGTCGCTGCGCATGTTCGCGCTCGAGTTCGGCCGCGCCGACGACGGGCGTGATATCGGCCAGGAGATCCGCGACCGCATGGGGCCCTCGCTGGCGATTGCGCTGCCGACCTTCGTACTGAGCCTGGTCGTGTCGATCAGCTTCGCTCTGTTGCTGGTGTTCTTCCGCGCCACCTACCTGGATTTCTGGGGTGTGGTGCTGTGCGTGGCGATGATGTCGATCTCGAGCCTGTTCTACATCATCGGCGGCCAGTGGCTGGTGTCCAAGATGTGGTCGCTGGTGCCGATCTCCGGCTACGCGCCCGGGCTCGATGCTGCGCGCTTCCTCGTGCTGCCGGTGCTTATCAGCGTACTCGCGGGCATTGGCTCGAGCGCGCGCTGGTATCGCACCATCTTCCTCGAGGAGGTCTCGAAGGACTACGTGCGCACCGCGCGCGCCAAGGGGCTGTCCGAGCTCGCGGTGCTGTTCCGTCATGTGCTGCGCAATGCCCTGATCCCGATCCTGACCGGGGTGGTGGTGGTCATTCCGCTGCTGTTCATGGGCAGCCTGCTCGTGGAGTCCTTCTTCGCCATTCCCGGCCTGGGCAGCTACACGATCGATGCGATCAATGCACAGGACTTCGCGGTGGTGAGGGCGATGGTGTTCATCGGGTCGGTGCTTTACATCATCGGTCTGATCCTGACCGACATTTCCTACACGCTGGTCGATCCCAGGGTAAGGCTGCAATGAGCGCGCCGTGGGGAATACCGATGGGCTTCCAGCCGGTGCTGCTGTGGACCGATGCGCTGCTTTTCCTGCTCGTTGGCGTGGCCGTGCTCGCCGCGCTCTACGTGCGCGGGCAAGCGCCCTTGCGTGACGCATGGCGCCGGGTCGGCAAGCGACCGGCCGGCATGGCGGCGGCGACCGTGTTGCTCGCCTTCATTGCGGTCGGCCTGCTCGACAGCCTGCATTACCGGCCTTTGTTGCCGGCATTGGCGACCACGATCGCAGTGGCGGATCCTGAGGGCGCGCCGGCCCCGGTCGGCACCGACCAGACTGCGTCGGGAGAGGACGCGGGAAAGGACGCGGGAGAGGACGCGAGACAGGACAAGGGTGAGGGCACGCCGGTCGCGCAGTACTCGACCGAGGTGCTTTCCCTGCTCGATGCGCTGTTGATGCCGCTGCGCCTGCAGACCGAGAAGACCTATTCGGCGCCCTTTGCCTGGCGCCTGTACCAGCGCGAGACGATGGAGCTCGAGGATGGCCGGCAAGTGCGCGACTACCCGCGGCTGGTCCATGGCGCTGCCCATCTGCAGGTCCCCGAGCATGAGCGCAGCGCGGACGTGGTGGCGCGGGTGCTGAGCGCAGTGGGGCAGGCCGCGCTGTGGTCGGTCCTTGCCTTCCTGCTCCTGGTAACGATGGTATGGCGTGGAAGCGGCCTGGGCTGGGGTGCGGTGGCAGCGGCGGTGCTCGGCGGGCGCACGGTGCTGGCGTGGCGCGCGGCGCTGTTCACGCTTGCCGTCCTGCTCCTGATCGTCGCCCTCTGCCTGCAGCTTGCGCCGCTGTATCACGTGCTCGGTACCGACAAGGTCGGCCAGGACGTGCTGTATCTCGCGCTCAAGAGCGTGCGTACGGCACTGGTGATCGGCACCATCACCACGCTGGTGATGATGCCCTTTGCGGTTGCCCTCGGTATTGCAGCCGGATACCTGGGCGGTTGGGTGGATGATGTCGTGCAGTACCTGTACACGGTGCTCAACGCCATTCCCGGCGTGCTGCTGATCGCTGCTGCGGTGCTGATGATGCAGGTTGTCATCGACACCAACCCGCAGTGGTTCGATACCGCCGCCGAGCGGTCGGACGCGCGCCTGCTGGCGCTGTGCTTCATCCTCGGCATCACCAGCTGGACGGGGCTGGCCCGCTTGCTGCGCGGCGAGACGCTCAAGTTGCGCGAGCTGGAGTACGTCCAGGCGGCGCGCGCCTTCGGGGTGAGGACGCCGGCCATTCTGCGCCGTCACATCCTGCCCAACGTGATGCACATCGTGATGATCGCGCTGGTGATGGATTTCTCCGGGCTGGTGCTGGCCGAGGCGGTGCTGTCCTATGTCGGCATCGGCGTCGATCCGACCACGATCAGCTTCGGCACCATGATCAACATGGCGCGTGCCGAACTTGCCCGCGAGCCGATGGTCTGGTGGTCACTGGCGGCCGCCTTTGTGTTCATGTTCGTGCTCGTGCTTGCCGCCAACCTGTTCGCCGATGTCGTGCGTGACGCTTTCGATCCCCGCCGTGGATGAGCTTGCCGGATTCAGATGAAAGAGCTTCGATTCGATAACCTTTTCGTGCGTGAACTGCCTGCCGACCCGGTGCTGGGGCGTCATGTTCGCCAGGTGCATGGTGCCTGCTATTCGCGCGTCGAGCCGACACCGGTACGTGCCCCGGCGCTGCTGGCGTGGTCGCCGGAGGTGGCGGCGCTCCTCGGTCTTGATGAGGCGGATGTCCGCAGCCAGCAGTTTGCGGAGGTGTTCGGCGGCAACGCGCTGCTGCCGGGCATGGAGCCCTACGCCGCCTGCTATGGTGGCCATCAGTTCGGCAACTGGGCGGGGCAACTCGGTGACGGGCGGGCGATCACCCTGGGCGAGGCGATCAACCTGCAAGGCCAGCGCTGGGAACTGCAGCTGAAGGGTGCGGGGCCGACGCCGTATTCGCGCCGGGCCGATGGGCGTGCGGTGCTGCGCTCGTCGATCCGCGAGTTCCTGTGCAGCGAAGCGATGCACCACCTTGGCGTGCCGACCACACGCGCGCTCAGCCTGGTGGCCACCGGCGAACAGGTGGTGCGCGACATGTTCTACGACGGCCATCCGCGGCCAGAGCCGGGGGCGGTGGTGTGCCGGGTGGCGCCGTCCTTCATCCGCTTCGGCAATTTCGAAATCTTTGCCTCGCGCGGCGAAGAGCCCCTGCTCGAGCGCCTGATCGACTTCACCATCGCCCGCGACTTTCCCGCCCTTGCTGCCGAGCGCGACCCGGTTGCGCGCCGCGTGGCGTGGTTCGAGGAGGTTTGCCGGCGAACGGCGGTGTTGCTCGCACACTGGATGAGGGTCGGCTTTGTGCATGGGGTGATGAACACCGACAACATGTCCATTCTGGGCCTGACGATCGACTATGGCCCCTATGGCTGGATCGATGACTTCGACCCCGAGTGGACGCCGAACACGACCGACGCCGCAGGCCGGCGCTATCGCTTCGGACATCAGCCACGCATCGCGCACTGGAACCTGTGGCAGCTGGCGAATGCGGTGTATCCGGTGCTGCAGCAGGTCGAGCCGCTCGAGCGTGCGCTGGTTGGCTATGCCGAGCTGCACGAGGCCGAATACCGGCGGATGATGGGCGCCAAGCTCGGCCTGGCATCGTGGCGTGCCGGAGCGACGGACGATGACACACACGGCGACGGCTACCTGCTCGATGAACTGCACCGTATCCTGCAGGCGGGCGAGATGGACATGACGCTGTTTTTCCGCCGACTCGCCGACCTGGACGTGGCCGAACCCGACCCGGTCTTGTTCGAGACCGGGCTCGACGCTGGCGTGTTCTACGCCGAGGCGCGCCGCGCCGAAGTGGCGCGCGACTTTGCCGCCTGGCTGCGGCGCTACGCGGTGCGGGTGGCGGAGGAGGGCGTGCCGGTGGAGGCTCGGCGGGCTCGGATGAACGCGGTCAATCCGCTCTACGTGCCGCGCAACTATCTGGCGCAGCAAGCCATCGACGCCGCCGAGCAGGGTGATCTCGGCGAACTCGAGACCCTGTTCGACGTGCTGCGCAAGCCCTACGAGGCGCAGCCGGGGCGGGAGCGCTTTGCCGCCAAGCGCCCGGACTGGGCGCGCGACAAGGCCGGGTGTTCGATGCTGTCGTGCAGTTCGTGACGCGCCGCGTGCTTCAGACTTTCACCCGCATCAGGCGCTGCTTTTCGCGCTCCCAGTCCTTCTTCTTCTCGTCCTCGCGCTTGTCGTGCAGCTTCTTGCCCTTGGCAAGCCCGATCTCGAGCTTGATGCGGCCCTGCTTGAAGTGCATGTCGAGTGGCACCAGTGTATAGCCGGCGCGCTCGACCTTGCCGATCAGGCGGGCGATCTCCTTCTTGTGCAGCAGGAGCTTGCGCGTACGCGTGGGGTCGTGGCGGACGTGGCTCGAGGCCGTGGTGAGCGGCGTGATGTGCATGCCGAACAGGAAGATCTCCTCGCCGCGAATGACGACGTAGGACTCCTTGATGTTGGCGCGTCCAGCGCGGATGGCCTTCACTTCCCAGCCCTCGAGGACCATGCCGGCTTCGTGCCGTTCCTCGATGAAGTAGTCGTGAGTGGCCTTGCGGTTTTCGATGATGCTCATGGTGTGGTGATTCCCCGGATACCGCGCGCGGCTGCGAAACCGGGTGTCCGCATGCGGTAGAATCGCGCATCTTAACAGTTTGGCCGCGCCGCGTTTCCGACGCCGTGCCGGCAACGCAACCGCTCCTCCTTCATGGCCGACGTCAAGAAGCTCGTACTCATCGAATTCACTCCGGCGCAGATGTTCGACCTGGTCGATCGCTGCGAGGACTACCCCCAGTTCCTGCCCTGGTGCGGCGGCGCCGATGTGCATCAGCGCACCGACACCGTCACCTCGGCCACCCTGCACATCAATTACCACGGCATCAAGGCGCATTTCAGCACCGAGAACGCCAAGCGCTATCCTGCCGAGATGCGCCTGCGCTTGACCGACGGGCCCTTCACCCATCTCGATGGCCATTGGCTGTTCACTGCGCTCGGGGATACCGCGTGCAAGGTCGAGTTCAGCCTGCACTACGCGTTTTCCAGCAAGCTGCTGGAGAAGGTGCTGGGGCCGGTGTTCAACCACATTGCCAACACCTTCGTCGATTCGTTCGTGAAGCGTGCCGGGCAGGTCTACCCCAGGGTTTCGTGATGACCGCGATGATCAATGTCGAGGTGGTGTACGCACTGCCGCAGCGCCAGGAACTCGTCGAACTGCGCTTGCCCGAGGGGGCGACCGTACGCGAGGCCATCGAGGCCTCGGGACTGCTCGCGAAGTACCCTGACATCGAGCTCGACAAGAAGAACAAGCTCGGCGTGTTTGCCAAGCTGGTGAAGGCGGATACCGAACTGCGCGACCGTGACCGGGTGGAGATCTACCGTCCGCTCATCGCCGACCCGAAGGCCGTGCGCAAGAAGCGCGCCGACGAGGGCAAGGTGATGAAGAAAGGCGGCGGGCCGGCCGAAGAGCAGGCCTGAGGCGCTCAGCGGCAGTGTTCGGCGATCTGGCGCTCGAGGCGCTCGGTCTCGGCGGCGCGGGCTGAATCGTCGAGGAATTCGCGTTCGCCGCGCGCATTGAAGCGTGACACGCGTTGCCCTGACCTGAGGGCAGTGATCTGGTTTGCGGTGTCCTCGCAGAAGCGCTTGCGTTCAGCTTCCCGCGCCGCCTCATCCTGTTGTTTGGCCTCGGCCTCTTCCTTTTCCAGGCGGCGCTTGCGTAGCGCCTGCTCGCGTTCGGCCGTGGTCTGCGGGCCCGCTTGTGCTTCAGCTGTCTCGTCCTCGCTTTCCGGGGCGGGCTCTGGCGCCACCGCGGCAGGTGTCGGCGCTGCGGTCGTGCGCGGACGCTGAATCACCGCGTAGTCTTCACTGGGCGGTGGGGTGTCGGTGAAATGCACCTGGCCGGCGCTGTCCGTCCAGCGGTAGATCTGCGCCGAGGCGGGAAGGGCAATGAGCAGTGCGAGGAGGACTACCGCGGGGCGCGACATGGAAAATCTCCGGAAGGCGCGGCTTACATGGCGCTTTGGCGCTCTGTATAATACGGATTTGGTCGAAAGGAAAAAAGCCATGCGAGTGATTCAGAAGGCGCTGACCTTCGATGACGTCCTTCTCGTTCCCGCCCACTCCACGGTCCTCCCGCGCGACGTGAGCCTGCAGAGCCAGGTCACGCGCCGTATCCGCCTCAACATTCCGCTCGTGTCCGCAGCCATGGACACCGTCACCGAGAGTCGCCTGGCGATCGCGCTGGCGCAGGAAGGCGGCATCGGCGTGGTGCACAAGAACCTCACCCCTGCCGAGCAGGCGGCCGAGGTGCACAAGGTCAAGCGCCACGAGTCCGGCATCCTCAAGGATCCGATCACCATTGGGCCGACCATGACCGTCGGCGAGGTCATCGCGCTGCAACGCCAGCACCGTTTTTCGGGTGTGCCCGTCGTCCAGGCCGGTAAGGTGGTCGGTATCGTCACCAACCGCGACACCCGCTTCGAAACCAAGCTCGATGCGCTTGTCTCCGAGATCATGACCCCGCAGGACAGGCTTGTCACCGTCCGCGAGGGGGCCAGCCTCGAAGAGGCGCGCGAACTGCTGCGCGTGCATCGCCTCGAGCGCGTGCTGGTGCTCAACGATGCCGGCGAGCTCAGCGGCCTCATCACGGTCAAGGACATGATGAAGTCCACCGAGCACCCGTTCGCAGCCAAGGACGAGCAAGGGCGCCTGCGCGTCGCTGCCGCCATCGGTGTGGGGGCAGGCACCGAGGAACGCGCCGAGCGCCTGGCCGAGGCCGGTGTGGACATGATCGTGGTCGATACTGCCCATGGCCATTCCCAAGGCGTGCTCGACCGCGTGAATTGGGTCAAGAAGCACTTCCCGCAGATCGAAGTCGTTGGTGGCAACATCGCCACGGCCGATGCCGCGCGTGCGCTCGTCGATGCCGGCGCCGACGGCGTCAAGGTGGGCATCGGCCCCGGCTCCATCTGCACCACGCGTATCGTCGCAGGGGTCGGCGTGCCGCAGATCACGGCGGTCGACAATGTCGCCAATGCGCTTGCCGGCACTGGCGTACCGATGATCGCAGATGGCGGCATCCGCTTTTCGGGCGACATCGCCAAGGCCATCGCTGCCGGCGCCAATGTCGTCATGCTGGGGGGGCTGTTCGCAGGTACCGAGGAGGCGCCGGGTGAGACGGTGCTGTTCCAGGGGCGTTCCTACAAATCCTATCGCGGCATGGGTTCGCTCGGGGCGATGGAGAAGGGGGCGGCGGATCGCTATTTCCAGGATGAGAACTCGGGCAACATCGACAAGCTCGTGCCTGAGGGCATCGAGGGTCGCGTGCCCTACAAGGGTGCCGTGGGAGCGGTGATCCACCAGCTCATCGGTGGCCTGCGTGCGTCCATGGGTTATCTGGGTTGCGCCGACATTGCCAGCATGCATGAGCGCGCGCAGTTCGTGCAGATCAGCTCGGCGGGTATGCGCGAATCGCATGTCCATGATGTCCAGATCACCAAGGAAGCGCCCAACTACCAGATCAGCTGATCTGGCGGTTGCGAAACCCCGGGCGGCTGCAAGGCCGCCTTTACTTTTTTCACGACGCTAGAGACGCTCGCGCCCATGGCTCACCAGAAAATCCTCATCCTCGACTTCGGTTCCCAGGTTTCCCAGCTCATCGCCCGCCGTGTGCGCGAGCAGCAGGTGTACTGCGAACTCCACCCCTTCGATGTATCGGACGAATTCGTGCGCAACTTCGGCGCCCAGGGCGTGATCCTGTCCGGCGGCCCGAACTCGGTGTACGAAGCCGAGGACTGGCGGGCGCCGCAGGCCGTGTTCGAGCTCGGCGTCCCGGTGCTCGGCATCTGCTACGGCATGCAGACCATGGCCAGCCAGCTCGGTGGCAAGGTCGAGAGCTCGAGCAAGCGCGAGTTCGGCTACGCCGAAATGCGCGCGCGCGGTCACTCGAAGCTGTTCGAGGGCATCGAGGACCGGACCAATGCGGAGGGCCATGGCCTGCTCGACGTGTGGATGAGCCACGGCGACAAGGTCACCGAACTGCCGCCCGGGTTCAAGGTCATCGGCAGCAACGAATCGACCCCGATCGCGGCAATGGCGGACGAAGCACGCGGCTTCTACGGCGTGCAGTTCCACCCCGAGGTCACGCACACGATCAAGGGCAAGGAGATGATCGCGCGCTTCGTGCACGACATCTGCGGTTGCGGTCACGACTGGAACATGCCCGACTACATCGCCGAGGCGGTGCAGAAGATCCGCGATCAGGTCGGCGACGAGGAGGTCATCCTTGGCCTGTCGGGTGGCGTTGATTCGTCCGTGGCGGCGGCGCTGATTCATCGCGCAATCGGCGACCAGCTCACCTGCGTGTTCGTCGACCACGGCCTGCTGCGCCTGAACGAAGGCAAGCTGGTCATGGAGATGTTCGCCGGCCGCCTGCACGCGAAGGTCGTGCATGTCGATGCCACCGAGCAGTTCATGGGCCACCTGAAGGGCGTCACCGACCCTGAGCAGAAGCGCAAGATCATCGGCCGCGAGTTCGTCGAAGTCTTCCAGGTCGAAGCCGGGAAGCTCCCCAACGCCAAGTGGCTTGCGCAAGGCACGATCTACCCCGACGTGATCGAGTCGGGTGGTGCCAAGAGCAAGAAGGCGCACACGATCAAGAGCCACCACAACGTCGGCGGCCTGCCCGAAACCCTCGGCCTGAAGCTGCTCGAGCCGCTGCGCGACCTGTTCAAGGACGAGGTGCGCGAGCTCGGCGTGGCGCTCGGCCTGCCGCACGACATGGTCTATCGCCACCCCTTCCCGGGACCGGGCCTGGGTGTGCGCATCCTCGGCGAGGTGAAGCAGGAGTATGCCGACCTGCTGCGCCGCGCCGATGCGATCTTCATCGACGAGCTGCGCGCCGCCGACTGGTACGACAAGACCAGCCAGGCCTTCGCGGTGTTCCTGCCGGTCAAGAGCGTGGGCGTGATGGGCGACGGCCGTACCTACGAGTACGTGGTGGCGCTGCGTGCCGTGCAGACCCAGGACTTCATGACCGCGCACTGGGCGGAGCTGCCGCACAGCCTGCTCGGCAAGGTCAGCAACCGTATCATCAATGAAGTGCGTGGCATCAACCGGGTGGTGTACGACATTTCCGGCAAGCCGCCGGCGACAATCGAGTGGGAGTGATCCTGGCCCTTACCCCAGCCGATCAGGCCTCGGCGCTTGTCGGCGTCGGGGCAAGAGGAAGCGCGAGGTAGAACGTGGCGCCTGCGCCCGGGCTGCTGTCGGCCCAGGCGCGGCCGTTCATGCGTTGCATGGCCTTGCGTACCAGGGCGAGGCCGATGCCGGTGCCGGGATAGTCTTCGACGCGGTGCAGGCGCTGGAAGATTTCGAAGATGCGGTCGTGGTACTTCATGTCGAAGCCGATACCGTTGTCGCGCACCCACATGACGGCCATGCCGTCTTCGCTCCGGGCACCGATGTCGATGCGCGGTTCGGGCACGTTGCGGCTGAACTTGACGGCGTTCTCCAGCAGGTTGCGCAGCGCCATGCCCAGACCGTTGGGGTCTGCGATGACCTCGAGCGCGGGCATTGCGGTGTGCACATGGATGCCCTTCGTGTCGAATTCGTCCCGGCGTGCCGCGAGCAGTTGGCGCACGAGCTCCGCTGGATCGAGCGTACCGAGGTTCAAGCTGCGGCGCTCCATGCGCGAGTACTCGAGCAGGTCGTCGATGAGCTCGCCCATACGGGTCACGCCGCTGCGGATGTTGGTGATGAAGAGTCGCCCCTCGTCATCGAGGCGCGCGGCGTAGTCTTCTTCGAGCAGTCTGCTGTAGCCCTCCACGCCGCGAAGGGGCGCCTTCAGGTCGTGCGAAACCGAATAGACGAAGCTCTCGAGCGACTGGTTGAGTGCCTGCAGTTCGGCCGTACGTTCGGCGACACGGGCTTCGAGCGAGGCATTGGCTTCGCGCAGTGCAGCCTCCGCCGCCTTGATTGCATCGATGTCGGTATGGGTGCCCAGCAGGCGCAGCGGCGTACCGTCGGCCGACCATTGCTCGATACGGCCCAGCGAGAGGATCCACTTCCAGCGTCCGTCACGGGTGCGCTGGCGGAACTCGACGCGGTACTCGGGCAGGCGACCGGCGACGTAGTCCTCGAAAGTCCTGAACACCCTTTCCGCATCGTCCGGGTGGAGCCGCGCCCGCCAGGCGGCGTTGGTCTCGACGAAGGTAGCCGGATCGTAGCCCATCATCGTGGCGTACTCCGGGCTTACCTGGGCGTGGCCCGTACGCAGATCGAGGTCGTACAGCCCCTGGTTGGCAGCCGCGAGGGCCAGGCGCAGGCGCTGTTCGTTGTCATGCAGGGCCTCGGCAAGCGCTGCGCGTGCGCTGACGTCGAGCAACATGCCCTGGATGCGGACGACTTCGCCGTTGGCGTCGCGGGTAAGCCAGGTGTGGTCCTCGATGTGTATCCACTGGCCGTTGGCCATGCGCAGCCGGTAATTCTGGGTATAGGCGTCCGGGCCGTGTGCGAAGTGGCTGGCGACGTCGTCAGTGATCCTGGGTAGATCGTCGGCGTGAATCAGTGTGCTGTAGTGCAGTGTGCCGGCGGTGAAGTCTTCAGGCTTGTAGCCCCAGCGCCGAATGTTGCTGCTCACGAAGGTGGCGGGCCAGCCCGGCGCATTTGCCCATGAGATGGCAATGACCGGGGAGTGGTCGATGATCGTGCCGAGGCGGTGCAACTGGAGGTGCTGAGCCTCGAGCCGTTCGGCCATGGCGTCGAGCGCAGCACCGACGTTCGCGAGTTCGTCTGCGCCCTGCAGGCGGGTGCGCGCTGAGAGGTCGCCGGTGGCAAGCGTGGCTGCGGTGCGGGTGAGGAGGGCGGCACGACGGAACCAGAGCAGATGGGTGATCAGGCCGGCGAGCAGGGCGAAGGCGAGCCATGCCGCCGCACCGGCGATGAAATCGAGGCGGCTCGCTTCGAGACGGCTTGCCAGTGGCTGCGCAAGGTCCACGCGCACGATGAGGGTGTCGCTCGGGCCGACGGCGACCACGCCCAGTAAGGCTTGTTCGGCTTCCAGGCGCTGGATGCTGGCCTGGGGGGTACGTCGTGCAAGCGCCTTGGCGACGGCAAGACGCGTTTCAGGTGCCAGCAGAGGCAGATGCGCGAGCATCGGCTGCCCGAGCTCCGATCTGCTCAGGCTGGCGCGAATCTGTCCGTTGGCGTCGACCAGCCAGGCGTGGCTCAGACCACGGTGCAGTGCAAGGCTGCTCACGAGTCGGCGGATCTGCAGCGGCGTTCCATGTTCGGACTGGCTCTCCAGCCTGGTCTGTTCCAGGGTCAGGCGTTCGGCAAGGCGCAGGCGCTCGGCGTGCTCGACCTCTCTTTCCAGGACGCCCATCTGCACCCAATAGAGTATGCCCAGCGCGATGACGGCAAGCAGGGACAGCACGATAGGCAGAACCAGTCGGGCGGGGAATGCGAGCAGGGGGTTGCCGATCCTCACCGTGCGGCTCCGGTGTCAGTGGTCAGGGCCACCCAGTCGGGCGGGCGCTGGAGCAGGCCAAGCCCTTGAAGATGGCCTGCAAGCGGGCCTGCAGACAGTGCGAGCGCTTCGGCGTCCAGTCGCTGAGCGCTCTCGGCGGCAGGAATGAAGCGGAGCCCGTCCAAGGTGGCGAGGTATTGTTCGACCGTCAGGTCCGCGGCGGGAGAGAGTAGGGCGGCCGCTGCGGGCAGGTCGGCCTCGAGAGCGGCCAGCCCGGTCCGCCAGGCGGCCCGTAGCTGCTGAACGCGATGTTCGACGAGGTCTGCGCGGACGACGAGCACGTCCACGATTTCTCCCGGCAGCTCGGCGCTGTCGAAGATCACCCTCAAGCCTGCGGCAAGCAATTGGCTCCTGATGGGTTCGAAGGTGATGACCACGTCTGCCCCGCCGTCCTGCACCATGGCGGCGTGTTGCGAGGCTTCGCCGTGCACGGTGTGAACGTCATCTCGCGTGAGACCCGCAGCGGTCAGCAAGCGTGCCAGCATCAGGCTGCCAAGCGCGCTTTCTTCGAGGGCGATACGTTTGCCGCGGAGTTCCGCCAGGCTCGAGATGCCGGGGCGTGCGAGCACGGCGTCGGCGCCCCTGGAGTCGCTCAGCAGGGTGACGATACGAAGTTCCGTGCCTTCGTCGGCCAGGCGCAGTGCTTCGTCCAGGGTCAGTGCGGCGGCGTCGGCGAGCCCGTTGCGCAGGGCGCGCTTGCATTCGGTTGCCGATGGCAGTTCGATGACCTGAAGCGTGGCCGGATCGATCAGCCCGCGCTCGCGGGCGAGCACCAGTGGGTCGTAGCCGACCCAGGGATTGACGGCCACGCGGAGGGGCGGCTCGGGTACTTTCGCGCACGCCAGGGCGAGCACGGAGACGAGCAGGGCAAGCAGCAGGCGTGTGGTCATCGGCCATGGCTCCGCAGCCATGTCTCGAGTTCGGCTGGCGGTAGCGGGCGTGCGTAGAGGTAGCCTTGATGTTCGACGCAGCCGAGCGAGGCGAGGATGCTCGCTTGTGCGTCCGTCTCCACGCCCTCGGCCAGTACCTCCAGGCGTAGCGTACGTGCCATGGCGACGATGGTGGCGACGATGGCCTTGTCGTCGGCCGAGCGTTCGAGGCTGCGGACGAAGCTCTGATCGATCTTCAGTTTGTCGATGGAAAAGCGCTTGATATAGGCGAGCGATGAATAGCCGGTGCCGAAGTCATCGATCGCCAGGCGCAAGCCCAACTGTTTCAGTGCGCTGAGCGTTGCAATCGTGCGCGGGGCTTGCTCCATGAGCAGGCTCTCGGTGAGTTCGAGTTCGAGGCAGTGCGGGGGCAGGCCGGAGATCGCCAGTGCAGTCTTCACTTCCTCGACCAGGCCGTCGTCCATGAACTGGCGAGCGGATAGGTTCACCGCCACCGTGCCGAGCGCCAGGCCCTGCTCACGCCACGCCTGGGCCTGCACGCAGGCCGCCCGCAACACGAAGGCACCGAGTCGAACGATGAGGCCGGTCTCTTCGGTAAGCGGGATGAAGCGCCCTGGGGGCACCAGATCCTCCCCCGGGGGCTGCCAGCGTACCAGTGCCTCGACGCCCAGCGCCTTGCCTGTCGTCGCGTCGACGAGCGGTTGGTAGTGGAGCAGGAACTCGCCGCGGTCCAGCCCATGGCGCAGCCGTGTTTCGAGCGACAGGCGTTCGGCCGCAGCGCGGGTCAGTGCGTGGGTGTGGAAGCGGTAGGTGTTGCGCCCCTGCTGCTTGGCCAGATACATCGCCGCATCCGCATGCTGGACGAGCTCGGTTGCGGTCAGGGCGTCGTCCGGGTAAAGGCTGATGCCGATGCTAAGGCCGATGAACACCTCATGGCCCGATGGCAGTGCGAAGGGGGTGTGGAGCAGTTCGATGAGCGATTGCGCAACGGCGACTGCGTGGCCGGGCTGGGTCACGGATTCGACCAGGAGCAGGAATTCGTCGCCACCGAGGCGTGCAAGGGTGTCTTCGTCGCGCAGCCGGCTCGACAGGCGTTGGGTCAACTGCACCAGCAGTTCGTCACCGACCGGGTGGCCGAGGCTGTCATTGACGGTCTTGAAACGGTCAAGGTCGAGGTAGAGCACGGCGACCTTGTTGCCGTGTCGTTCGGCACGATCGATGGCGTTCTGCAGCCGTGACTGCATCAGCAGCCGGTTGGGCAGGTCGGTAAGGGGGTCATGGTGTGCGAGATGCTCGAGCCGCGCTTCGAAGGATTTCAGCTCGCCGATGTCGGTGAACACGCCCACGTAACGATGCGGCTCGCCCTTGTCGTCCTTGACGGTGCTGATCGACAGCCACTGCGGGTAGATTTCGCCACTCTTGCGCCGGTTCCAGACCTCGCCGTGCCAGTGGCCGGTTTCGCCGGGCGTCTTCCACAAGGACTGGAAAAAGCTGCGCTCGTGGCGCCCGGACTGCAGCATCGATGGGTTGCGGCCCAGGGCCTCTGTCTCTGCGTAACCGGTGATCTCCGAGAATGCGCGGTTGACTGCGACGATGCGGGGTTGCAGGTCGGTGATGAAAACGCCGTCGCGGGTGGCAGAAAAAACCGCAGCAGCCTGCTTGAGCGCCTCGCGGTCCCTGACCTTGATGATCGCCAGCGACGTCAGACGGCCGAACTCTTCCATCAGCGCGAGTTCGGCAGCCCCCGGCGCGCGCGGCCTGCGGTGGTAGATGCCGAAGGTGCCGATCACCCTGCCGGTGTCGTCCTTGAGCGGTATCGACCAGCAGGCGGCCAGGCCCGCCTTGCGTGCAATTGCGAGATAGGGCTGCCAGTAAGGGTGGTGCTCTATCTCGCTGACGATCACCGGCTTGCCCAGCCAGGCCGCGGTGCCGCAGGAGCCGTGGCCTTCGCCAGGCGTCAGGCCATCGACTGCTGCGTTGTAGTCTGCCGGCAGCGAGGGCGCTGCGGCGGTGTGGAGCTTGCCGTCGGTGTCGATCAGCAGGATCGACACCAGCATGTCCTGGTCGAGCTCTTCGAGGCGGCGAGCCAGGTCGGCGAGGATGTCCGCGAGTGCGCGCCCGGAGAGGACCTCGTCGAGCACGGCGACGCGTGCGCGTTGCAGGACCTCGTCGCGTTTTTCGGTGGTTACGTCCAGCCAGACGCCGACAGCCTCCTGCGGCTGACCGTCGGCCGCACGTACGAGCCGCAACTGGTCGCGGATCCAGCGTGTCTGGCCGTGGGCGTCGGCGAACCGGTACTCGTGCACCAGGCTCTCGATGGCGGACAGTGAGGCCGAGCGGGCAATTGCGGCAGCGCGGTCGTCTGCATGCAGCTTGCTCGCCCACCATCCGGGCTGCAGCGCCTCGCTGACGGTATAACCCAAGTGGCGGGTGATGTTCTCGCTGACCCAGGTCGCACGCGGAATGCCGGCGTCAAGCGACAGACTGTAGAGGATCGTCGGGCTGGCATCGATCAACCGGCTGAGGCGATCGCTGGTTGCGCGCAGGGTTTCGCGCTCGCGCTTGAGTTCGGCCTGGCGCTGCACCTTCTCAAGGATGGCCGCCACCTCGAACAGGTAGCCTTCATGCTTGGCGAGGTAGTCGTCTATGCCCATGCCGAGGGCTTTGGCAGCGAGGTCTTCACTGCCCTGGCCGGTTATGAGCACGATCGGGAGGTCGAGCCGCCGGACTCTGCGCAGGGTGCGTACGAGCTCGAGCCCGTCCATGCCCGGTAGCCGGTAGTCGGTAAGGATGACGTCGAACGCCGTGGATTCGTCCGGCCCCGCCGGCAGCAGATCGAGGGCTTCGTCCGCCGTGCTCGATACCGTCAGCCGGATGTGGGGTGCGTGCTCGGCAAGATGGCGGGCGAGCAGGTCGGCATCGAAGCCGTTGTGTTCGACATAGAGCACGCGTAGCCCGCGCCCTTGCCAGTCCGCCGCGCCGCGGCGACGGGCGAGGGCCGTATCGATGCTGTCAGCAAGGTGGTCGAGATAGTCGTTGCGTTTGACGAGGTAGTCGTCGGCACCCGCCTTGAGGGCGGCAACCGCCGAATCCTGATCACCCGAGCCGGTCAGCATGACGACCGCGATCGGCAAGCCGTTCTCACGCACGTGTGAAAGCACTTCCAGGCCGGAGCCGTCGGGGAGGGCGAGGTCGCAGAGGACGAGGTCGAACGGCTCCGATTCGGCCAGGTATTCGAACCCGCGTGCCAATGTGTCGGCGTGGGTCAGTTCGACCTGGGGCGCCGAGCGTGCGAGCACGCGGCGGGCCAGGTCGGCATCCGCGCTGGAGTCCTCGATGTAGAGCACCCGCATGTCGATCACTTTGGTCGTTCGTTGAGGACGCACCAGTACAGCTCGATCTGCTGCGCAACCTCCATGAAGTTGCCGAAATCGACCGGCTTGACGATGTAGGAGTTGGCGCCCAGTGCGTAGGCGGCGGTGAGGTCGCGGTCCTCGCGCGAGGTGGTGAGGATGACGACCGGGATACGCTGCAGCGCCGAATGCGCCTTGATCTCCTTGAGCACGGTAAGGCCATCCACGCGCGGCATGTTGAGATCGAGCAGGATCACTGCCGGCTTCTGCTCGCCTGCCAGCCAGCGCGGGATCCATTCGAGCGCTTCCTCGCCGTCGCGGGCGACAAGCACGGTATTGGCGAGCTTGCGCCGAGCGAACGCCCGCAACGTCAGGTCGACATCGATCGGGCTGTCCTCCACGAGCAGGATGGGCGGAAATTCCGAAGTCATCGTTTGCTGTCTCCCCTCTTGTGCGGTCTCCACACGGTCCTCGCGGTGCATGACGTGGGCGTGATGCAGGCGATTATAGACAGGGCGGCCGGCTGCATGGTGCCCCGGCGCCGCGTCATCGGTTATCTTTCGCGCATGAACATTCATGCCCATCCTTCCATGCTGCGTCTCGCCCGCTTCGGCGCTGGCCCGATCTTCGATACCTTGAGTCTCGTTCTCCTTGCGGGCGGAGGCAAGGGGTGATGCCGGGCCTGGCATACTGGATCGGCGTGATGCGCCGTACGGTGCGACTGTGGCTTGAAGCACAGGTGTTCGTTCATGCCGCCGCGCTGGCCTTCTTCACGCTGTTCTCGATTGCGCCGGTGGTGATCATCGCGGTCACCATTGTCGGACTGGTGCTTGGTGAGAGCGCAGCGCAAGGTGAGGTGGCGGCGCAACTCGAGGCTGCCATCGGCGCCCAGGCCGCCTCGGCGATACAGTCGGCGGTGAGCAACAGCCGTATCGAGCAGAGCGGCCTGCTGCCGTCGGTGGCCGGCTTTGCCGCCATCCTTTTTGGCGCGACCACGGTTTTTTCGCAGATGCAGACGTCGCTCAATGCGATCTGGGGGGTGGCGCCAAGGCCGACACGCAACAGCGTGTTCATCTACGTCAAGACACGCCTGCTGTCGCTGGCCGTGGTGCTGGGCATCGGCTTCGTGCTGCTCGTGTCGCTTACGGCCAGCGTCCTCGTGCGTGCGCTGATCGCTTTCGCACAGGACTGGCTGCCGGTACCTGCCGCGCTCGTGCTGGGCATGGACTGGGCCGTCTCCCTGGTGGTCATCACCTTGCTGTTCGCCACCATCTTCAGGGTCTTGCCCGACGTCGTGCTGTTGTGGCGCGACGTGCTCCTCGGCGCTTTCGCAACCGCGCTGCTGTTTGCGGTCGGGCGTTCGCTGATCGCGCTGTATCTGGCCACGACGGCGACTGCCTCCACCTATGGTGCGGCGGGGTCCTTGGTGATGCTGCTACTATGGGTGAACTATTCGGCGCTGATCCTGTTGCTGGGAGCGGCTTTCACACGGGCGCATGTCGAAGCGCGCGGACGTATCGTACGTCCGCGCGCTTCGGCCGTCTGTGTGCACAGGCAACTGGTGGAGGACTGAGGACGCTCCTCAGTGCCGCAGCAGATGCAGCTTGAAGTGGTGCTTGATGAAGGCCTGAAACTTTGCGACGCCCTCGAGCGCGAGGCGGAACTCGCCTTGCTCCATCGCGTTGAGCTGGTCGAGCGCGATGTAGTTGCTTGGCTCGACGCCCTGGCGCAGTGCATCGACATGGCCGCGCAGGCGCATCAGCACGAGGAAGTCGAAGGCTGCGCGCAGGTCCGCGGCGGCGTCTTCCTTGAGCGCGCCCCCGGCGACCAGCGCCTCCATGCGGTCGTGGGTGCTGCCATCCAGCTTGCGTGCCTCGATGGCGAGCGCCTTGATGCCGTCCGTGATGGCGAAGATGCCGGCCTTCTTGACGTCCACCTTGCCGCTATACGGTCCGGACTTCTCGACCTTGATGCGGCCGAACCAGCCTAGTGGAGGCAGGAAGTTCGTCATGTTCTGCGCCATGCGCATCAGGAAGCCCTGGTCGTTGCTCATGTGACGGAAGGCATGCTGGCGCAAGGCCTCGACCAGGTCGGCGCGGCCGTACAGCGCGCGCAGGTCCATGAACATGCTGCC
Organism: Thauera sp. 28; assembly: GCF_000310145.2. GTDB lineage: Bacteria > Pseudomonadota > Gammaproteobacteria > Burkholderiales > Rhodocyclaceae > Thauera > Thauera mechernichensis. The sequence goes on along the minus strand of NZ_AMXA01000008.1, from coordinate 80,461 downwards.
GGTCATCACGTTCTCGGGTGTCGGGGTGGACAGCCAGCGGTTGAGCTCTTGCTTCCAAGCCCCGAGGCTGCGCCGCCAGGCGGGGTTGCGCGCCATGATGCCGCCCGAGCAAGGCGGGACGCCGATCGAAATGAGGGCGTCGATGAGCTCGTGCGAAAACGCTTCCAGACGAGCGACCTGCGCCGGATCCAGGCCGTCGTCGTAGATGATTGCGTTGTCCTGGTCGGTCGACAGGGTCTGCTCGCTACGGCCTTCGGAGCCCATCACGACGAAGGCGAAGTCCTCGGTGAGGTCGGGGAAGCGGGTGCCGCGCAGCAGGTGGATCAGGCGGATCAGCACCTGGTCGTTGAGGTTCGCGATCAGCTTGACCATGTCGCGGATCGGAATCCCGGTGCCGGACAGGTGTACGACCAGCTTCTGGATGCGTTCGTGCAGCAGGCGCAGGCTGTCGATCGAGTCCGCTTTTTCGATGTCCAGCACCAGTTGGTGCGGCGAGTGCGCCTGAAGGCGGAGGATATCGGTGTCGGTGATGATGCCTGCCAGCTCGCCCCCGGGTGTCACCACCACCAGGCGGTGGATCTTCAGCCTCGACATGCGGTAGAGCGCTTCGTACAGCACGTCGTCCTCGCCGATTACCGCCAGCGGGGCATTCATGATGTTGGCAACGTGGAGCGTATTGGGGTCGCGCCCCTGGGCGACAACCTTGTTGCGCAGGTCGCGGTCGGTCAGGATGCCCAGCGGGCGGCCATCGCCGACGACGACGACACTCGAGATATTGCGCTCGCGCATGCGCGCGACGACATCGACGACGCCGTCGGCCGCGGCACAGGTCACCACGTTGCGCTGGCAGAAATCCCTGATCGGACGGAAAAACTGGTTTTCTTCGGCCATGCGCGGGCGGTCCTGATTGCAGTCGATGGGGTTGTCATTATAACCCCACCCGCATCATGGAGACCCCGCCGCGCTTGTGCTTGTATCAGGCGGTGGTTGCAAGCGTCTGGGTGAGCAGCATGCCCGGGTCGATGGAGATGACCTCGCCGACCATGATCAGTGCCGGCGCGCGAATGCCGCGCTCGCGAACGTCATTGGGCAGGTCGGCAAGGGTGCTATGCACCCCGCACTGGGCTGGGGTGGTGGCGGCGTGGATCACCGCGGCGGGTGTCGTTGCCGGCAGCCCGTGGGCAATCAGTTGCGTGCAGATCGCCTCGAGCGCGCCCAGCCCCATGTAGATCACCAGGGTCTGACGCGGGCGCGCAAGCGCCGGCCAGTCGAGATCGACCGTGCCGTCCTTGAGGTGGCCGGTCGCGAACATCAGGGTCTGGGCGTGTTCACGGTGGGTAAGAGGAATCCCCGTACAGGATGCCGCACCTGCCGCCGCGGTGATTCCAGGCACGATCTCGCAGCGGATTCCGGCCGCCTGCACCGCCTGCATCTCCTCGCCGCCGCGACCGAAGATGAAGGGGTCGCCTCCTTTGAGACGCACGACGTCCAGGCCCTCGCGTGCCAGGTCGACGAGCAACTGGTTGATTGCATGCTGCGGCAGCGCATGGTTGCCGGCTTCCTTCCCGGCATAGACACGGCGTGCCGTAGGCGGGATGAGGTCCACGATGGCGTCGCCGACGAGGTGGTCATATACGACCGCCTTGGCGTTGGCGATCAGGCGGGCAGCCCGGAGCGTGAGCAACTCGGGGTCGCCGGGGCCTGCGCCCACCAGATGCACCTTGCCGACTACCGGCGGCGCCTGGTCCAGGGATGCGGGTGCCGCACCCGACGAGTCGCCGCCGCGGCTTCGTGCCGGGTTGTCGCCGGGTGCCCGGGATGAGCGGCTCGTGCGACGGCTTGCCAGCGCGGCGGTGGGAGTGTGGTGAGCTGCATACATGGTTGTGACTCCGGCGAGGCGTGTATTAGGGGCAGTCTGTGCTTGCGAGATCGGTGCCGGAGCGGCTTTCAGGCACCTGCCCGTGTCATGCAACGGGCTTTCTTCGGGCCATAAACCCCCTGTACAGGAAGGGTTTCGACCGTGTCGCAACTTTATCCTTACGCCTCATGTGGAAAATTAATTCACATCAAGGATCACGAACTGCCTCGAAAACCATACTGCCGTCACCGTGTTGTTTCACATCCCGTGTCGTAAAGGAGAGGGAAATGCAAAACAAGAGCTTGATCGGTAAAACGCTCGCCATGGCAATCCTGCCGCTGGCGATGAGCAGCGCCTGGGCGCAGGAAGCACCCAAGCTGACTGCCGAGGAAATGGAGCAGGGCAAGCTGATCTACTTCGAGCGCTGTGCCGGCTGCCACGGCGTGCTGCGCAAGGGCGCCACCGGCAAGAACCTCGAGCCGGCGTGGAGCAAGACCATGCCCGACGGCACGAAGATGGAAGGCGGCACTCTCAAGCTGGGCACCGACCGTCTCGAGAAGATCATTGCCTACGGTACCGAAGGCGGCATGGTCAACTACGACGACATCCTCACGCCGCAAGAAATCAACCTGATGGCGCGCTACATCCAGGTCGAGCCGCCGATCCCGCCCGAGTTCTCGCTCAAGGACATGAAGGACAGCTGGAAGCTTCTGGTTCCGGTTGATCAGCGTCCGACCAAGCAGATGAACAAGATCAACCTGAAGAACGTGTTCGCAGTCACGCTGCGCGACGCGGGCAAGCTGGCGCTGATCGACGGTGACACGCACCAGATCTGGAAGATCCTCGACACCGGCTACGCGGTGCACATCTCGCGCCTGTCGGCCTCGGGTCGCTATGTGTATACGGTTGGTCGCGACGGCCTGACCACCATCATCGACATGTGGTTCGAAGAGCCGACCACAGTCGCTACCGTGCGCCTCGGTTCGGATGCCCGTTCGGTCGATACCTCGAAGTTCAAGGGCTACGAGGACAAGTACCTGATCGGTGGCACCTACTGGCCGCCCCAGTACTCGATCATGGATGGCGAAACCCTCGAGCCGATCAAGATCGTGTCGACCCGTGGGAACACTGTCGATGGCGATTACCACCCCGAGCCGCGCGTGGCCTCCATTGTGGCCTCGATGACCAAGCCGGAGTGGGTGGTGAACGTGAAGGAAACCGGCATGATTCTGCTGGTGGACTACAGCGACATCATGAACCTGAAGACCACCCAGATCGATTCCGCCAAGTTCCTGCATGACGGTGGTTGGGATGCCTCGGGTCGCTACTTCCTGGTCGCCGCCAATGCGTCGAACAAGATCGCTGCGGTCGATACCAAGGAAGGCAAGCTCGCCGCCCTGGTCGACACCGCGAAGATCCCGCACCCGGGTCGTGGCGCCAACTTCGTGCATCCGCAGTTCGGTCCTGTCTGGTCGACCGGCCACCTCGGCGATGCCGTCGTTTCGCTGATCTCGACGCCCTCCGATGAAGCCAAGAACGCCAAGTTCAAGGAGCACAACTGGAAGGTCGTCCAGGAGCTGAAGATGCCGGGCGCTGGCAACCTGTTCGTCAAGACGCACCCGAAGTCGAAGCACTTCTGGGCTGACGCGCCGATGAACCCGGAGCGTGAGATCGCCGAGTCGGTGTTCGTGTTCGACATGAACGATCTGACGAAGGATCCGGTGCGCCTCGACGTTGCCAAGGACTCGGGTCTGCCCGAAAGCAAGGCGATCCGCCGCGCTGTCCAGCCTGAGTACAACGAGGCTGGCGACGAAGTGTGGATCTCGCTGTGGGGCGGCAAGACCGACCAGTCGGCCATCGTTGTCTATGACGACAAGACGCTGAAGGTCAAGAAGGTCATCACCGACCCGGCGATCGTCACGCCGACCGGCAAGTTCAACGTGTATAACACGATGCACGACGTGTATTGATCGCCACCACGGTCAATCTCTGAAAAACCCCCGCGCTTCGGCGCGGGGGTCTGAAGGGTACAAGTTCCATGTCAGATCGAGACAGCAACACCAAACAAGAACAATCTGGCGGCCTCATGGCCCGCCTGCGCCGCCCCTCGAAGAAGTCGCTGGGCGGTCTGCTCGCTGTCGGTATTGTCGTTGGCATCCTGTTCTGGGGCGGCTTCAATACCGCCATGGAGGCCACCAACACCGAGAAGTTCTGTATCTCCTGCCACGAAATGCATGACAACGTGTACATGGAGTACAAGGAGACCATCCACTACAGCAACCGGACCGGCGTGCGCGCCGTATGTTCCGATTGCCACGTGCCGAAGGACTGGACCTACAAGATGATCCGCAAGATCCAGGCTTCGCGCGAAGTCTGGGGCAAGATCACCGGCACCATCGACACCCGCGAGAAGTTCGAGGCCAAGCGCCTGGAACTGGCACGCCGCGAATGGGCGCGCATGAAGGCAAACGATTCGCGCGAATGCCGCAACTGCCACAGCTTCGACAGCATGAACAAGGAGTCCCAGAAGCAGCGTGCGCGCAAGCAGCACGAGATGGCGCTCGAGGACAAGATGACCTGCATCGACTGCCACAAGGGTATCGCGCACCACAAGCCCGAAGGCATGACCGAGGAAGACGAGGAGTGAGCCTCCTCGTGCAGCACAGGCCAACCCAAGCACAGTGAGGGAATGACGATGAAGAAGACGATGATTGCCGGCGCCGTGGGCGCACTCCTTGCCCTTGGCGCTGGCGGCGCCTTTGCCGCCGCACCGGACTGGGGCAAGGTCGAGGCCAAGGACATCACCCTGTTCTACCCCGGCGTGTCACCGCTGGAGTGGATTCAGAAGGGTACCGAGCACGGTGGCGCCCGTGCATTGCGCAAGGGTGAAACCTGTGCCGATTGTCACAGCGACGAAGCGGCCGACATGGGCAAGAAGATCGCCAGCGGCCAGAAGCTCGAGCCGAACCCCATCCCAGGCAAGGCGCCGGCCATCCCGGTCAAGGTCCAGGCTGCGCATGACGGCGAGAACCTCTACCTGCGCTTCTCCTGGAAGCAGCCTGCCGCCTCCGGCGCGGCCAAGATGGACGAGGCCAACCCGGTCAAGATCGCCTTCATGCTCGAGTCGGGTGGCAAGGTCGAGCTTGCCGACCAGAGTGGCTGCTGGGCCACCTGCCACCAGGATTCGCGCACCATGCCCGGTGCGGATGACGCCAAGAAGAAGTACGTCAAGGGTGGCTCGGTTGCCGAAGGCAAGTTCTACGACCTCTACCAGTGGCGCAGCGGCGAGAACAAGGGCTTCAATGGCCACGTCGCCGACACCCGCGTGATGGAAGGCGGTACGGCGCTGGTGAGCGCCGAGGGCAAGCAGGACGGCGACACCTGGTCGGTGGTGTTCACCCGCAAGCTCGCGGGCGGCGAGGGCGACGTCACGCTAGAGTCCGGCAAGAGCTACAACTTCGGCTTTGCCATCCACAACGACAACTCGGCTGGTCGCTACCATCACGTCTCGCTCGGCTACAAGCTGGGTGTGGATGCCGATGGCGATGTAAAGGCGGCCAAGCAGTAAGGCTCGACCCTCGGTACTGCGCCGAGGTAGTACAGGCCATGGCTCAGGCGGAAATCCGGGGGTGCCCGGGTTTCCGCCTGTTTGTTGGTGAGCCCGGACGCGCATCGCTTGCCGCCACGGGTTTTTGATCAAGGAGTGGTGATCATGATGATGCGTTCATGGCGGGCGGTGGCGGGCGCAGTGCTGTTTGCGCTCGGTATCTCGGCACCGGCGATGGCAGCCGAGCACGAAGTCCTGATCGAGAGCTACGCGTTCACGCCGATGGAGTTGCGCGTGAAGACGGGCGACACCGTGGTCTGGGTGAATCAGGAGAAGCGCGTCAGCCACTCGGTGTACTTCATCGCTGCGAACCAGGAGTCCGAGCGCTTCTTCCCCGGTGAGCGCTGGTCGCACCGCTTCGAGCAGGCTGGGCGCTTCGAGTACCGCTGTGGGCCGCATCCGGAGATGCTCGGCGTGGTCATCGTCGAGGACTGAGGCGCGCCGCAGGGACACGACAACCTCACATCCCGTGGGGTTGATTCGAGTCAAGGTTAATGAAGGGGCGAAGGTTCATCCTGTTTCCGACTGATCGACCGTCGGAAGAACGAGATGAAACTACCGCCCCTTGTCGCCCATGTTGCCGTGTTCATCGGCGCCGCGTTGGTCTCCGCGTTTGCTGCGGCCAACGAGTCCCAGCCGGCGCCGCCCGATGCCGAGCGTGCCCGCGAACTCGTGCACATCGTCCGCCAGGACTGTGGGTCCTGTCATGGCCTGACCCTCAATGGCGGGCTGGGGCCCGCACTTACGATCGAAGCCATGGCGGGCAAGCCTGCCGAGAGCATGGTAGCCACGATCATCGGTGGGCGCCCGGGCACCCCCATGCCACCGTTCCGAGGCATCGTGACCGAGTCCGAGGCCGAGTGGATCGTCGATCAGTTGATGCGCGGATTCCCGCCTGACACCGGTTTGCCGCCCGTTCAGGCGCGGAACTGATCCACTCGCAGAGCGCCGGCGCAGTGCCTTCGTCAGTCGGTCGTGGCAGCTCTTCAAGGCCGCTCGCCCATTTCGTTTTCTCCAGCTTCCTCAACATTCCAATTCCACCCTCGTTCGCGTATCGCGCCCGAGCTTGATTGACGGAGTCCGCATGTCATCGCAGAAACCTCGCCTCGCACCGCCCGTCCTGTGGGGTGTCGTGCTCTCCGCAATGGTGTTCCTCCTTTCAGCCTGCGCGTCGACGCCGCCCGCTGCGCTGCGCGGCACGGGCGACCTCGGCGTCGTCATCGAGCGCGCGGACGGACGGGTCAAGATCGTCGAGACAAGCGGGCGCAGCGTACTCGCCACCGTAGAGGGCCTTGGCGACCTGTCGCACGCCTCGGTGGTGTTCTCGCGCGATGCGCGTTATGCGTATGTCTTCGGTCGCGACGGTGGCCTGACCAAGGTCGACCTGCTCGAGGCCAGGATCGCCGGCCGCGTCGTCCAGGCGGGCAACGCCATCGGCGGTTCGATCTCGCACGACGGCAGCCTCGTGGTGGTGCAGAACTATGAGCCTGGCGGGATCAAGGCCTTCGATGCACATACGCTCGAATTGGTCGCCGACGTGCCAGCCACGACCGAGGACGGTCGTCGCTCCAAGGTGGTGGGCCTTGCCGACCTGTCGGGCAAGCGCTTCATCTATGCGCTGTTCGAGGCGGGAGAGATCCGCATCACCGACTTCGCCGATCCGCGCAATCCGGTCACGCAACGCTTTGCCGGTGGTAACCAACCCTACGATGCGCTGGTGACGCCCAACGGCCGCCATTACATCGCTGGTCTGTTCGGGGAGGACGGCCTGGCCTTGGTCGATCTGTGGAACCTGGACAAGGGCAGCAGCAAGATCCTCGACGGCTATGGCCGGGGTGAGCAGCCGCTGCCGGTCTTCAAGATGCCGCACCTGCGTGGGTGGTCGGTGGCAGGAGGGCGTGCCTACCTGCCCGCGATCGGGCGTCATGAGGTGCTGGTGGTCGACACCACGACCTGGCAGGAAGTCGGGCGCATCCCGGTCAAGAGCCAGCCGGTGTTCGCAATGGCACGCCCCGACGGTCGCGAGATCTGGGTCAACTTCGCGTTTCCCGACAATGGCTGGGTGCAGGTGATCGACACCGTCAGCGGCCAGGTCACCCATACCCTCCAGCCCGGGCGCGGCATTCTGCATATGGAGTTCCTCTCCAAAGGGCACGAGGTGTGGCTGTCCGCGCGCGATGACAATCGCGTGGTGATCTACGACACGGCCACCAAGACGCCCATCGGCGGCTTCGATTCGTTGAGCCCGAGCGGCATTTTCTTCACTACGCGCGCGGCGCGCACGGGGTTCTGATGCCGCGCAAGCTTTGCCTGCCCGCGGGCGTCGGCGACATCGGACTGCGCCTGCTCAACGACTGGCAGCGCGACTTCCCGCTCGAGAGCCGGCCGTTCGCTCGGATCGCTGCGGCCGTCGGCATGGACGAGGGGGATGTGATCGATGCCTACGGTGAGTTGCGTACCAAGGGCGTGGTGAGCCGCATTGGCGCCGTGTTTGCGCCCCGACGCTTGGGCGCGAGCGCACTGGCCGCGATGGCGGTGCCGCCCTCGCGGCTCGAGGCGGTTGCAGCGCGTGTCAGCGCCGAGGCGGCGATCAACCACAACTACCAGCGCGAGCATCGTTACAACCTCTGGTTCGTGGTGACGGCGTCGTCCGCTGCGCGCCTGCAGCAGGTCGTGGCCGGCCTCGAGCGTGATACCGGCTGCGCGGTGATCGTGTTGCCCTTGGAGGAAGAGTTCCATATCGACCTGGGTTTCGATCTGCGCGAACCGGCGGGCGAGGGCGCGTGCAACAGCCCGGCCGGGCGTCGCCGCGAACGCGCGTCGATCGTGCTCGACGGCGACGCTGCCTGCGCGCTACCCGCCATCGAGCGCGAGTTGGTCACTGCCTTGCAGGGGGGGCTGGCGCTGGAGGCTCGTCCATTCGAGTCCCTTGGCAAGAAGGTCGGGCTGAGCGAGGCGATGACGCTGGAGTTCATCGCGCGTTGGGTATGTGAAGGCCTGATTCGGCGCTTTGGTGTGGTGGTGCACCACCACGAGCTCGGCATGGAGGCCAATGCGATGTGCGTTTGGGATGTCCCCGAGCAGGACGTTTCCGCGCTGGGGCGAAGCCTCGCACGCGAGCATGCGGTGACGTTGTGCTATCGTCGCCGACGGGCCTTGCCCGACTGGCCCTACAACCTGTTCTGCATGATCCATGGCAGTGCCCGCGAGGACGTGCTGGCGGCGCGGGCAGACCTCGCACAGCGCCTGGGCCTGGATGCCTATCCGAGCGCGACCCTGTTCAGTTGCCGCCGCTTCAAGCAGACCGGTGCGCACTATCTCTCCCCCGGAGCCCTTGCCCATGCCTGAAGCTCGAGAACGCCCGTCTGGCAGCAAGGTCGCCGGACGCCAGGGCATCGCCGCACGCCGCGCGCCCGACGACGTCGATCGCCGGCTGATCAATGCCTTGCAGGGTGACTTCCCGCTGGTGGAGCGCCCCTTCGCGCAGGTAGCCGATGCCGTGGGCTTGAGCGAGGAGGCGCTCATTGCCCGTCTGCAGAGTCTGCTCGACGACCGTGTATTGACACGCTTCGGCCCCATGTTCCAGATCGAGCGCATGGGCGGGGCTTTCTGCCTGGCCGCAATGGCCGTGCCGGAGGCGCGTTGGGGCGAGGTTGTCGAGGCCGTCAATGCCTTTACCGAAGTGGCGCATAACTACCGCCGTGAACATGCCTTGAACATGTGGTTCGTGCTCGCGACCGAGACCCCGGGAGGCATCGCCGACTGTGCTGCGCGCATGGAAGCCGCGACCGGTTTGCCGGTGCACCTGTTCCCCAAGGAGCGCGAGTACTTTGTCGAGATGAAGCTGGAGGCGTGACGGTGAGCGATCCGATTGATTTTGCGGTGGGCGGTGCCGGGGTGCCGAGCGGCAAGCTGGGCGATGTGCAGGCAGCTGCCGACCTCGACCGTCGGCTCGTCCTCGCTACCCAGGGTGGGCTGGCCTTGGTCGCGCGCCCCTATGCCTTGCTCGCCGAGCAATTGGGCACGAGCGAAGCGTTGGTGCGTGAGCGCCTGGCGGTCATGCTGGCCGATGGTCGCATCCGGCGCATCGGTGCGGTCCCGAACCATTACGCCATCGGCTACCCTGCAAACGGCATGAGCGTCTGGGACATCGATGACGAATGCATCGATGCGGTCGGCGAGCGGGTCGGGGGCTTGCCCTTCGTCACCCACTGCTATCGGCGTCCGCGCCACCTGCCGGACTGGCCCTACAACCTGTTTGCGATGGTGCATGCGGCGACGCGCGAAGCAGCGCTCGAGCGCGTTGGCGAGATCGCAGCAGCGATCGAGCGTGACTTCCCGGGTGTCTGCCGTAGCCGCGACGTGTTGTTTTCGGCCGGGATCCTGAAGAAAACAGGCTTGCGCATCGGCGCTTGAGGAACTCGCCGAAGGGCGCAGCAGCGCGATTTGCTGCGCCAGGCCGGCCCCTTGACCGGCGTCATTTTTCCCGCCACCAAGGTCGGCTGTAATCGCGGCAACAAGGAGGCTTCCATGTTCCGCATCTCCCAATTCATCCGCGAACTCGACCACCCGACCCCCGCCGGCCCGCGCCGTAACCCGCCCGGGCCGGTGGTCATCTGGAACCTGATCCGGCGCTGCAACCTCACCTGCGAGCACTGCTATTCCATCTCTGCAGACAAGGACTTTCCGGGTGAGCTGAATACCGCCGAGATCTTCAAGGTCATGGATGATCTCAAGGCAGCGCACGTGCCGGTGTTGATCCTGTCGGGCGGCGAGCCGCTGTTGCGGCCGGACATCTTCGACATTGCCCGTCGTGCCAAGGGCATGGGCTTTTATGTCGGCCTGTCGTCCAATGGCACCTTGATCGACGAATCGAACATTGACGCCATAGACGAGATCGGCTTCGATTACGTTGGCGTGAGCCTGGACGGAATCGGCGCCACCCACGACCACTTCCGCCGCAAGCAGGGGGCCTTCGAGGCCTCGATGCACGGCATCCGCCTGTGCCGGGACCGTGGCATCAAGGTCGGCGTGCGCTACACCATGACAGAGGGCAACGCCCACGATCTGCCCGCGCTGTTGAAGCTGGTCGAGGACGAGCGTATCGACAAGTTCTACTTCTCACACCTGAACTACGCCGGCCGCGGCAACAAGAACCGCGCAGGCGATGCTCGCCACCGCACCACGCGTGAGGCGATGGAACTGCTGTTCGAGACCTGTCTGGACCTGCACCGGCGCGGCATCGAAAAGGACTTCGTCACCGGCAACAACGACGCCGATGGCCCCTTCCTGCTGCACTGGGTGCAGCGCCGATTCCCTGACAAGGCCGCACACGTCGAGGCCAGGCTGCGCCAATGGGGCGGCAATGCGAGCGGGGTGAATGTCTCGAATATCGACAACCTCGGCATCGTGCACCCCGACACCATGTGGTGGCATGTGCCGCTGGGCAACGTTCGCCAGCGTGCCTTCGGCGAGATCTGGAACGACCTGAGCAATCCGCTGCTCGCCGGCCTCAAGCAGCACCCGCGCAAGCTCAAGGGGCGCTGCGGCGCCTGCCGTTATCTGGACATCTGCAATGGCAGTTCGCGGGTGCGTGCCGAGCAGGTGACTGGCAACCCCTGGGCGGAGGATCCGGCCTGTTATCTGGATGACGAAGAGATCGGCGTCAGCGCCGATGACTACGGTGCCGAGCGCGTCGTCACCACGCCCTGGGTCCGCCTCAACAAGGTGTCCGCATGAAGCCGCTCCGTTCCGTCGCCGCCGTTGTGGCGGGTCTCGCCCTTGCCTTCCCTGCGGCGCAGTCCGTTGTTGCCGCATCGCCCGCAGCCGTTACGCCTGTTGCCGATGTTGCCGCACTCTATGAGCAGCACTGTGCCGCTTGCCACGCCTCGAGCCGATTGGGCGGGATGGGGCCGGCGCTGCTGCCCGAGAACCTGTCGCGTCTGCGCAAGGGCGAAGCGCTCAAGGTGATCGCAGAGGGGCGTACAGCCACCCAGATGCCTGGCTTCGCGGCCCAACTCGGCCAACATGAGATCGCCGCGATTGCCGACTGGATCTACACACCGGTGGTGCCCGAGCCGCGCTGGTCGGATGCCGACATCACCGCCTCGCGCATCGAGCATGTCGACCCGGCCACCTTGTCGGACAAGCCGGTGTTCGACGCCGACCCGCTCAACCTTTTCCTCGTCGTCGAGGCAGGGGACCACCATGTCAGCGTGCTCGACGGCGACAAGCTCGAGCCGATCTTCCGCTTCCAGTCGCGCTTTGCGCTGCACGGCGGTCCCAAGTTCGCAGCCGAAGGGCGGTATGTGTTCTTCGGTTCGCGCGACGGCTGGATCACCAAGTTCGACCTGTGGAACCTGAAGGTGGTGGCCGAGGTGCGTGCCGGCATCAATACCCGTAACGTCGCGGCCTCGCCCGATGGCAAGCACGTCGCGGTGGCCAACTACCTGCCGCACACGCTGGTGTTGCTCGATGGCGATCTGAACCTGATCAAGACCCTCCCCGCGATGGATCGGGATGGCAAGCAGAGTTCGCGCGTCTCGGCGGTGTACGACGCCACCCCGCGCCAGTCCTTCATCGCCGCGCTCAAGGATGTCGGCGAGGTGTGGGAGATCAGCTACACCAAGGCGGTCGAGGACATCCCGACCAGCTACATCCACGACTACACCCAGCGCGAGGGGACCTTCATCCCCGGCTATCTCAATCCGCGCCGCACCATCCTCGCCGAGGTGCTCGACGATTTCTTCTTCACCCAGGACTACTCCGAGCTGATGGGCGCATCGCGTGAGGGTGTCGGCCAGGTGGTGAACCTGGATGTGCGCAAGAAGATCGCCAACCTGCCGCTGGACGGCATGCCCCACCTGGGCTCGGGCATCACCTGGGAGTGGACCGACCCTGCCGCAGGACCTGACGCGAAGCCGCGCACGGTCATGGCGAGCACCAACCTCAAGGCGGGCGAGGTCACGGTCATCGACATGAAGACCTGGGAAGTCATCAAGCGCATCCAGACCCGCGGCCCGGGCTTCTTCCTGCGCAGCCACGGCAACAGCCGCTATGCCTTCGTCGATTCGATGATGAGTCCGGAGGCCAAGCACATCCTGCAGGTGATCGACAAGCAGACGCTGGAGGTGGTCAGGGAGATTGTCGGCGAGCCTGGCAAGACGCTTGCCCACATCGAGTTCACCCGCGATGGCCGCTATGCGCTGGCCAGCCTGTGGGAGGATGAGGGGGCGGTCATCGTTCTCGACGCGCAGACCCTCGAAGAGGTCAAGCGTCTGCCGATGAGAAAACCCGTCGGCAAGTACAACGTCTGGAACAAGATCACGCGCGAGGAAGGCACCAGCCACTGAGTGCAGCCGGCATCCGCGCAGGTGCGCGGGCGCCAGGTATGCCGCGGGTGCCTTCGCTGCAGCTGACTTCATCAACCCCAAGAGCATTACAGAGAAAATAGACATGCCGCTGATTCGCATCGACGAACCCACCACCCGCCGTATTCCGCCCGATACCTTCTCGCTCTGGGCGCTTGGTTTCAGGCCTTTCTACCTGCTTGCGGCGCTGTTTGCCGCCATCGCCGTACCGGTATGGGCGGTGGCCTACTCGGGTGGAATCGAACTGCCGATTCCCGGGATGTGGTGGCACGCACACGAGATGATCTTCGGTTTCGCGGTGGCGGTGATCATCGGTTTCCTGTTTACCGCTGGGCGCAACTGGACCGGGCTCGATACGCCCGCGGGCCCGCCGCTTGCAGCGCTGGCGGCGCTGTGGCTGGCTGGACGGCTGGCGATGGCATTCGGCAGTGGTGCCTGGGTGGCGATCGTCGACATGGCTTTTCTGCCCGTCGCGGCAGCCCTGTTGTTGCGTGTGCTGATCAAGGCCAAGAGCAGGCGCAATTACTTTGTCGGCGTCCTGCCGGCCCTGCTCGCGCTGGCGAACCTGGTCTTCCATCTCGCCGTACTCGGCGTGCTTGCGGTCGATCCGCTGATGGCGATGCATCTGGCGCTCGGGCTGATCGTGGTACTCGAGACGATTGTCGGCGGGCGCGTGATCCCGATGTTCACCTTCAACGCCGTGCGCGGCATCAAGCAGTGGCGAGATCCGCGCCTGGACTGGGCGGCGGCGATTGCGACGGGTGTCGCGCTGTTGCTGTGGGCACTCGGGGCCGGCATGTGGGCGGGCGCGGTGTCGCTGGTCGCCGCCTTGTTGCAGGCGCTGCGGCTGGGCGGCTGGAACCCGTGGGCGACGCGAGGCGCCCCTCTGCTGTGGGTACTGCATCTGGCCTACCTGTGGATTCCGCTCGGTCTGGCGCTGATCGCGCTCACCCAGTTCGGCGTACTGCCGCGTTCGGCGGGCATTCATGCGCTTGCGATTGGCGCAACAGGTGGATTGATCATCGGCATGATCACCCGCACTGCGCTTGGACACACTGGACGCATGCTCGTGGCGGGGCCGGTGGAGACCGCCGCCTACGCGCTGGTGCTGCTGGCGGCGCTGGTTCGCGTGTTGAGCGTGGCGCTCTTTCCCGCCGCGCTGGTGGGCGGTGTGCATGCCGCGGCGACGCTATGGGCGCTTGGCTTTGCCCTCTATCTGTGGCGCTATGCGCCTTTCCTGCTCAAGGCGCGGGTTGATGGCAAGGAGGGTTGAGACCCTCGTGCCGATCGCCCCTGTGCGTGCGGTGGGGCAGGGGCGATCAGCTGCCAAGCAGTGCTGCCAGTACCCCCGGGTCGGCAACGGGCAGCGCTTCGAAGCCCGGGCGGGCGTATAGATAGCCCTGCTGCAGCCTGATTCCCATGCCGGCGAGACAGCGCGCCTCGTCGAGCGTTTCCACGCCTTCTGCAATCAGAGTGCACGGCAGTTCAGCGGCGAGGCTGACCAGGTGGCGAACGATCAATTGCCGACGGCGGTCCTGATCGATGTTGCGAATCAGGTTCATGTCGAGCTTCAACACGTCGGGCTGGAAGTATGTCAGCAGGTTGAGCCCCGCGTAGCCGGCGCCGAAATCGTCGATCGCAGTGCCAAAGCCGATTGCACGGTATTCCTCTACGATGCGGCGCAGGTGGCCGTCATTGCGCACTTCCTCGACCTCGGTGATTTCGAACTGAAGCCGCTCGAGCGGAAATCCGACCCGGTTTGCAGCCTCGATGGTGGCGCGGATGCAGGCTCGCGGTTCGTACACCGCATTAGGCAGGAAGTTGATGCTAAGCCGTGACGACAAGCCGAGCTGGTGAGCGAGTTCGATCGCCTTCGTCCGGCAACGCTGGTCGAACTGATAGCGGTTTTCGTCCGTGAGCTTGGCCAATACGCTGGCTGCACTCTCGCCATTGGGGCCGCGGACCAATGCCTCCCATGCCCACGACGAACCGCTGTCGAGGTCGATGATCGGCTGGAAGGCCATCGTAAAGTCGAAGGGCAGGGGCGGAAGTGCGCGGCAACGGCCGCAGTCGGGGAGTAAGGACTCACTTCGTGGCGCGTGCAGCGGGAATTCCGTGTTGGTCATGTGCGCTGCCTGGGTTGGGTTGTAAGTGCGACAGTAATGATGTCGAACAGGCCTCGTCAAGGTCGGGTACATGCACGAAGTGCGATAGCGGCGTCTCAGTAGGTGGCTGCACCCGAGCGAGCTGACAGGGCCGCCTCAGCCCAGGCTTCGCCTGAGTTTGCCGATGTCGGGGATATGGATCGTGCGGCCCTCGACTTCGATCAGGCCGGAGTCGGTGAGCTCGTGCAGGATGCGTGAGAAGTGCTCCTGGGTGAGGTTCAGGCGCGAGGCGATCGTGCCCTTGCTGGTCGGCAGGCGAATTGACACCCGCCCGTTGGCAATGCCGTCGCCCTCGCGCTCTTCCTCGCGCAGCAGGTAGCCAATGATGCGTTCGCGCCCCGAGCGCAGCGAGTAGCTCTCGACGTCGGCCATCAGGTGGTGCAGGCGCTGGGCCAGGCCGGCGATGATCTTGCGGCAGAACACCGGGTCGCCAGCCATTTCATCGAAGAACACCTGCTTGGCGATGTGGAGAAGACTGGCATCGGTCAGGGCCTGGGCCATCACCACATAGGGTTTGTCCATGAACATCACGGCTTCGCCGAAGCTCTGCCCAGGACGCAGGATGTCGACGACCTTCTCGTTGCCCTCCGCAGAGGTGAACGCGAGCTTGACCTGGCCGCTGAGGATGAAGTGAAAGCCGGAGCAGGTATCGCCGCGGTGGAAAAGAATGTCGCCCCGCCCGACCTTGAGCTCGCGCACGCCACGCGCGAAGCGGGCGATGTCGTGGCAACCCAGGCCGTTGAAGAGCGAGGCCTGGCTCAGCAGGCGGCACAGGCGCTCGATCTCGGGCGAAGGCTGGTCGGCGGGCGGCGTGTCGCGCAGTGCTTCGGTGCAGGGGAGGTCGCGGTAGTTCATGGCTTCACCGAGTGAGCTGGGCATAGAACATGGGCAGGCGGGCGGGGAGTTCATCGGGCTGGCGGATCACTGCGAAGCCCGCCGGACCGAACAGGTGTGGCAGGTAGCTTGCGCCTTCGCGGTCGATGGTGACGCAGAAGGGAACGATGCCATGGCTGCGGGCCTCGACGATCGCGACCCGGGTGTCCTCGATGCCGTAGCGGCCGTCGTAAAGGTCGAGGTCGTTCGGTTTGCCATCGGAGAGGATGAGCAGAATGCGGCGCGCTGCGGTCTGCTTTTCGAGGATGGTGGTGGCGTGGCGGATGGCGGCACCCAGGCGGGTGTAGTAGCCGGGCTTGATCGCCATGATGCGGCCGCGGGCACGGTCGTCGAAGCGCTGGTCGAAGTCCTTGAGACGATGAAAGCGCACGTTGCTGCGCTTGACCGAGGAGAAGCCACACAGTGCGAAGCGGTCGCCGGTCGCCATCAGCGCTTCACCGAACAGCAGCAACGAGTCGCGGATGACGTCGATCACGCGTGCTTCGGAGGACACCCAGGCGTCGGTTGACAAGGAAAGGTCGGCGAGTGCGAGGCAAGCCAGATCGCGCTCGCGCTTCTCCAGCGACAGGTAGAGCTGGTCGGATGGGTGGTGACCGCAGGCACGGTCGGTGGTCGCGCGCACCACGGCGTCGACGTCGAGCTCGGTGCCGTCGACCTGGCCCTTGAGCCAGCGCCGGCCCGGTGTCAGCGCGGCGAACTGACGGTGCAGGCGGCGGGCGGTGCGGCGCAGGTGTTCGGGTAGCGCGCAGGGTGCCGCACGAGGATCGTTGATCGACGGCGTCAGTTCGTTGAGGCGGACATGATCCTCGCGCAGCAGGTTCTTGCGGTAGTCCCACTCCGGCAGCGGGATGCCGTCGCCGAGGACGACGTCGTCCTCGGCGGCCGAGGGCAGGTCGAGGTCGAAGCGGACCTTGGAAGCAACACGCTCGTTGTCGCGGGTGATCGACAGGTGGTCGAGGTTGGCTGCGGCATCGGCGGCGTTGTCGTCCGGGTCGTCGTCGGTGCTGCGCTTGACCTTGATGAATTCGGCAACCGATAGCAGGCTTTCGGCGCGGAAGGGAATGATCATGCCGTGCTTCTCGGGCGCGTTCTCCTGGCGCTCGACACGGTGGGCCTGCTGGCTGGCGTCGCGACCCGGCTTGGTGCTGCCGCCCTCGGCAGCCTCGGCGCCGCTGCCGCTGCCGGCGAGGCCTGCTGCGGGCTTGGCACGGAAGTCGCTCAGCCACAGCAGCACCGGTTGCGTGGGCTGTGCCTTGACCGGCAATGCCGGTAAGGCGGCAACGCTGCCCGGTGCATGCATTGCCTGGCGCAGCAGGCGTTCGCGCTCGGCTTCGGCTGCAGGTAGCTTGGCGGGGTTGCGGCGCTGGGCGATCACGGCGTCCACCAGTCGGCGATAGCGCGGCTCGATACCTGGCCAGCGTTGTAGCGCGCGCAGGGTGGCACGCTGGTTCTCGCGCAGTTCACGACTGGCCTCGGTATCGAAGGTGCCGGTCGGCAGGGGGGCGAGTGCGGCCTCCACCTGTGCGTCATGGGTGGCATCGCCGTTGCCATGACCCGCGGCCAGTGCGGCCAGCCACAGATAGAGGTCGCGGTTGAGGCTGCGTTCTGGCAGGGCGTCGATCTCCGGCGGCAGGCGCAGGGTGGCGATGTCCATGCGGCCGCGGGCAATGCGTTCGTCTGCGCCGGCGATGCGCTGTAGCAGGCTGCGCCGCGCGCCATGGGTATCAACGGTGGCAGCGGCCACGCGCAAGCCCGGGTCGCCGCCGAGCGCGCGGAAGAACACCCCCGCGACCTTCTCGATGTCCTTGAGCCTGACCGCGGCCTTGGGGAAGTGCCCGCCCGCTGCGCGGGTGATCAGACGGTGCCAGAATAGTCCGACGTGTTCTTCCATGGTTCAGCGTTCCCTCGGTTCAGCGTTCCTTGAACGCGCGGAAACCCGCTTCGTTCTGGCGCGCGGCTTCGCCCGTCACCCAGCTCAGTAGCGGGCCTTCGGGGTTGTCGCGCTGGGTCTCGCCACAGGCGTCGATGCACTGCCGGCATTGCGTGCAGGTGAACATGTGGCGCTTGATGTTGCGCGGGCGCAGCCGCATCGGGCATACCGCGTCACAGGCCGACTGGCGCTCGGGGAGGCAGCTCGAGCAGTTGGTGGCACGAGCGCGCGCAAAGCCCACCACCATCGCGTCGCGGTTGCCCATCCAGGCCAGGCTCTGGAACAGGCCGACCGCACAGACGAAGCGGCAGAACAGGTGGCGTGCGAACAGGAACTCCAGGCTCAGCACGACCGTTGCGGCAGTGATGAAGATGAACTGGTTGCGCGTCAGTTCGCCAGCGATGAGGTTTCCATACACCTCGGCAGGTGGCAGCAGGTAGGTCAGCAGTACCACCGCCCACAGGAAGGCGAAGGCGACGGCTGCAGGTACGACGAGGCCCCACCAGCGTGCATCGACCTTGGCGCGTGAACCGTCCGGCTTCCAGGCCGGCAGGCGGTGTTTTTCCCACACGCTGGGTTTGCCCGAGGCGCGCGCCATGAGCTTGTTGATGGATTCGACCACCGAGAAGTGCGGGCATAGCCAGCCGCAATACATGCGCCCCCACTTCCAGGCCACCCAGAGCACCACTGCAGCGACCGTCAGCAGCGGCACGAACAGGCGCAGCATGATGCTGCCGGCAGCCTCGAGCGCGCTTGCCTGGCCGGCAAGAAATGGGTCAAGCCCGAGCCGCCACTCCATGCCCAGCAACCACGCATGGTCGGCGTTGAGGTCGTAGCGAAAGAGGTCGAACACCGGTGCGAGCACGAAGAGTGCAAAAAAGCCGACCTGAAAGGCCAGTCGCAAGCTCTGGCGCGGGCTGTGCGCCCCATCGTCCGTACCTGCCCGGGCGATGGGGATGATTCGGCGTGCCGGCGCGGGTGTGCTCATCACGGGCTCGTGGTACTCAGACGGGTTCGCGCGGCCCGAACACCGGGTAGCGCCAGCTGCGGCCGTTGATGGCGCGCGACAGCCCCATGACGCCAAGCAGGATCAGACCCGCATGGACGAGTACGAAGTACAGGATGCCGATGACCCAGGTCCACGGGTTGTCGAAGCCGCCGAGCAGCAGGATTGCGATGCTGGTGCATACGAGTACCAGGCCGCCCCAGATGCAGGTCCAGCCGGTCTGGCGCAGGTGGTTGCGCACCAGTGGGTCTTCGTGGTCGTGAAACTTGGCCCACAGCACCATCAGCACCAGGAAGGCCAGGACGGGCAGCAGCATCAGGTTGATCAGGAACAGGGCCTCGGCCACCACGGCGAGTTGCGGCCCCGGCATGGCGTGCTTGAGCGGGTCCTGGCGTTGGATGTTCATGGCTTCCTTGTGACGCGTGGGGTGGTGTTCAGCGGCCGAAGGTGGCGGATACCACCTCCATGAGTCCCTCGGCGATGTCGGCGTCGTCGGTCAGGCTCTCGACGATGCCGACGCGGCAGGCTGCCACGGGGTCCATGCCGTCCTTGATGAGCAGTGCGGCATAGACGAGCAAGCGTGTGCTGGCTGATTCCTCGAGGTCGCGGTCCTTGAGCGAGCGCAGCGCACCGGCGATGGCGACCAGGCGGCGAGCGAGATCCGGCGGGCAGGCGGTTTCACCGATCAGGATGGCCTCCTCCTGTTCGGCGCGCGGAAAGTCGAAGCGCAGGCTGATGAAGCGCTGGCGGGTGGACGGCTTCATGCCCTTGAGCAGGTTCTGGTAGCCCGGGTTGTAGGACACCACCAGCATGAAGCTGGGTGGAGCCTCGATGAGCTCGCCGGTGCGGTCGATGGGCAGGATGCGGCGATCGTCGGCCAGCGGGTGTAGGACGACGGTCGTGTCCTTGCGCGCCTCGACCACTTCGTCCAGGTAGCAGATGCCACCCTCGCGCACCGCGCGTGTGAGCGGACCGTCGCACCACATGGTGCGGCCCTCGCCGATCAGGTGGCGACCGACGAGATCGGCTGCGGTGAGATCGTCGTGGCAGGCCACGGTAAACAGCGGCAAGCCGAGGCGCGCGGCCATGTGGGCGACGAAGCGGGTCTTGCCGCAACCGGTGGGGCCCTTGATGAGCAGGGGCAGACGGTTCTTCCAGGCGTGCTGGAAGACCTCGACCTCGTCTGCGGCGGGTTGGTAGAAGGGGATGTCGAGGTTGGGCGTGTCGGGCTTCATTGTCCGAGTCCTTTGAGATAGGCGATGGCGATGACGGCCCACACCAGGATCATCCAGCCCATGGTGATGGCACGCCAAAGGAGGGGCGCGTGGCGCAGGGCCATGAAATCGAGAATGATCACTGCGCCTTTCCAGAAGGAGATGGCGGCGAGGGCAGCGATGGCCCAGGTGCCCGCTGCGCCGTGCGTGCCCATGCCCCAGGTGAGCAAGGTTGCGCCGATCAGCGAGAGCCACAGCCAGGTGGCGCGCTTGGGGGTGCCGTGCATGTGCGTGTCCATGGCCGGGCTCCTCAGTGGATCACGTAGACAAGGGGAAAGAGGATCAGCCACACCAGATCCACCATGTGCCAGTAGGCGGCGCCGGTCTCTATCCCGTTCATGTTGCCCGGGCCGTAGCGCCCCTGGCGGGCGTTGTTCCACATCGCCACCAGGATCACGAGCCCGAGGATCACGTGCATGAAGTGAAAGAAGGTGAGCGACAGGTAGAACATGTGGAAGGGGCTGCTCGACAGGCTGATGTCGTGTGCGAAGGCAGCGGCGTACTCGCCGAGCTTGACGACGATGAAGCCCAGGCCGGTGACGATGGCGGCCAGCAGCCAGTTCGCAGCGGCACGTGCGGCACGCAGCTCGGCAGCCTGTACGGCACGAACAACGAAGTAGCTCGAGGTCAGCAGCAGGATCGTGTTGATTGCGCCTGCCGTACGGTCGAGCCCTGCCTGCTCGGCATTGAACAGCTCGATGTTGTTTGCACGGGTGAAGGCGTAGGCGGCGAAGAAGGCGCCGAAGGCAAGCAGCTCCGCCATGATGAAGACCCAGATCGCCAGGTCGCCGGCAAGGCGTGGCTCGGCTGCCGGTGTGGGGTGACCTGCGGCGCCGTGGGGGAGGGATGTGCTTGTCGTTTCCATGCGCGGCAGTCTAGGCAAGCGCGCATGGTTTGAACTTGATCGTGGTTAACTGGTGCCGGGACCCGCGTCCGCGCGCCTCGTGCGGGCCAGCCAATGGCGAGTCACATCCACCATGCGGCTCGCGAACCCCCACTCGTTGTCGAACCACACCATCAGGTTGACCATGCGCTTGCCGATGCTGCGCGTCTGGCCGCCGTCGACGATTGCGGAGTGGGGATCGTGGTTGAAGTCGATCGAAGCGTGCGGCTCGTCCGAATAGGCGATCAGATTGCGGTAGCGACCCTGGGCCGCCTCGCGCAGCAAGCGGTTGATCTCGCCTGCGGTGACGTCGCGCGAGAAGCCGAGCACCATGTCAATCGCCGAGACATTGTGCGTCGGGACGCGGATCGCCTTGGCCTGGACCTTGCCCGCGAGCTCGGGCAGCAGGCGCTCCACCCCGCGTGCCAGTCCGGTCGACACCGGGATGATGGATTGCATCGCCGACCGCGTGCGGCGCAGGTCGGTGTGGTGGTAGCCGTCGATCAGCGGCTGATCATTCATGGCGGAGTGCAATGTGCTCAGCAGCACGTTGTCGATGCCGATCTCGCGCTGCAGCAGGTCGAGTACGGGAACCACCGCGTTGGTCGTGCATGAGGCGTTCGATACCAGCCCCTCGCGGCCGTCCAGCGTCTCGTGGTTGATGCCGTACACGATGGTGGCGTCCACGTCCTCGGCGCCGTTGCCGGGGTGGGACAGGAGCAGGCGGGGGCAGCCGGCGTCGATGAAGCGCTGAAGTTCGGCACGACTGCCGTACTGGCCTGAGCACTCCACGATCAGGTCGGGTTCGAGCGCGGCCCAGTCCACGGCCTCGGGGCTGTCGGCATGGCTGATCAGGATCGGATGACCGTCCACCAGCAGGGCTTCATCGCTGCTGTCCACCTGTCCGGGAAAGCGGCCATGCGTGGAGTCGAAGCGGGTCAGGTAGCTGATGCTTGCGAGATCGGCCGGTTCGTTGATGGCGACGACCTTGAAGGTGTCGACCAGACCAGCTTCGTGGAGCGCGCGCAGGTAGCAGCGCCCGATGCGGCCGTAGCCGTTGATCACGATGCGAAAAGGGGACGACTGATCGGCGCAGGGCGTCGAGGGTACAGGGGAGTGGCTTGCAGCGGGCACGATGTCGACAGTAGGGCTTGGCCTGGCGGGGCCGAGGTGTGGCACCCGCGCGAAGCGCTCATTCTAGCGGCTGGCGCGGCGGCCTCCGGCGCCGGGACGAAAAAAAGGGGCGGCTTTCGCCGCCCCAACCCCTTCCCCTGGATCGCCCAGGAGGTACTACAGAGAGACACCCTTGCTCATCAGGCCTTCGCTGTCTTCGCTTCGCCCTTGATGAAGAAGCTGGCGAGATAGGTCAGCAGACCGATGAAGAACATCACACCTGCCCATTCACGCATCCAGTAGAACAGCATGAGCTGGTCCTGGGTCGCCATGAAGGACATGGGCGTATCGGAGATGCGCTGCAGCCAGACCTGCAGGATGCCGGCGGCGGTCAGGAACAGGGTGATGAAGACCATGGCGATCGTCATCAGCCAGAACGACCACATCTCTACGACCTGAGCCTTCTCGCTGTTGGCGGCACGGCCGCGCAGGATCGGCATCGCGTAGCTGATGATGGTGATGACGACCATCACGTACGCACCGTAGAAGGCCATGTGACCGTGTGCAGCGGTGATCTGCGAGCCGTGGGTGAAGTAGTTCACCGGAGCCAGAGTGTGCAGGAAGCCCCACACGCCGGCGCCGAGGAAGGCCATCACGCCGGTGCCCAGTGCCCACAGCACGGCAGCCTTGTTCGGGTGCTCGCGGCGGCGGCGGTTCACCATGTTGAAGGCGAACACGGTCATGGCGAAGAACGGGATCGGCTCCAGTGCGGAGAAGATCGAGCCCCACCACTGCCAGTACTCCGGCGTACCGATCCAGAAGTAGTGGTGGCCGGTGCCGATGATGCCGGTGCAAAGCGCCAGGGTGATGATCACGTACAGCCACTTCTCGATCACTTCGCGGTCGACGCCGGTCACCTTGATCAGCACGAAGGCGAGCATGGCAGCCATGATCAGTTCCCACACGCCTTCCACCCAAAGGTGCACAACCCACCACCAGTAGAACTTGTCGCGGACGAGGTTGACCGGGTTGTAGAAGGCGAACAGGAAGAAGATCGCCAGGCCCCACAGGCCGAGCAGCAGCACGATGCTGATGACGGTCTTGCGGCCCTTGAGCACGGTCATGGTGATGTTGAACAGGAACGCCAGCGCGACGACAACGATGCCGATCTTCGTCAGCAGGGGCTGCTCGAGGAACTCGCGGCCCATGGTGGCGAGGAGGTCGTTGCCGGTCATCGACGCGAGCGTGGCGTAATCCACCAGCAGGTAGCCGAGGATGGTGGCCGCACCGGCGACGAGGAAGACCCAGAACAGGATCAGCGCCAGCTTCGGGCTGTACAGTTCGGTCTCGGTTTCCTCAGGGATGAGGTAGTAGGCTGCGCCCATGAAGCCAAACAGCAGCCACACGATCAGCAGGTTGGTGTGCACCATCCGGGCGACGTTGAACGGGATTTCCGGGAACAGGAAGTCGCCGACGACATACTGCATGCCCAGGATCAGGCCGAAGATGATTTGCCCCACGAATAGCCCGATCGCCGCTATGAAGTAGGGCATGGCGACCGCTTGTGATTTGTATTGCATGTGTGATCCCCTTGTGGTCTCCAGGTTTCCGGTCAACCTTCGATGTTGGGCGGCCAGTTGGCAGTGTTGATGCCAGCTGTGTACTTGAAGAACGCCACGAGCTGGTCGAGCTCTTCATCGGTGAGGTGGAAGTTCGGCATCTGGCGACGACCCGGGGCGCCCGTGGGCTGGGACATCATCCACGCCTTGATGAACTCCGGTCCGCGGCGGGTATAGACGTTGCCGAGTTCCGGTGCGAAGTAGGCGCCTTCACCCAGCAGGGTGTGGCAGCCCAGACAGTTGCGCGTTTCCCAGATGTGCTTGCCGGCGGCGACTTCGGGGGTGAGGTTTTGCCGGTTGTCGCGATTCGGCAGTTCGCGTTCGGTGTCGAAGGTGAGCGCCAGGAACAGGAGGAAGAAGAACACCGTTCCCCCGTAGAAGATGTTCCGCGCCATGGATTTTGTGAAGATACCGCTCATGGAGTACTCCTCATCGCTAGTCTCGTTTTGTCTGGATTGGTGTCAGGTTGGCTGGGTGGTTCAGGGGTTGCACCGGAACAGGGATGAACCGATGGTGGCCGAATTGTCGGATCGGCGTCCCCGGGCCTCCATGATTTGAATCAAGATTGCCCGGAAGGCGCGTCGGCGCGGCCCGCAGCGTGCCTTGCGGCGGTGCGGGAACGAGGTCCTGGCATTCACGGGGCATGACCTGCGGATGTCAGGCAACACTGGAGTGTCGATACGATGTGGCGAGATTTGGCAGATGTGCGCCGCGGCCTGTTGGCGGTGGGCGCTGCGGCCGTGCTGGCCTTACCTGCTGCGGCAAGCGGTGAGGGCTGGATTGCGGTGGATGTCGGGCACACGCTGGTGGCGCCAGGGGCCATCAGTGCGCGCGGGCGAAGCGAGTTCGAATTCAATCTCGACCTGGCGCGTGCGCTCGTCGATGCCCTTTCCGCACGGGGCATGGAGGCCAGGCTGATCAACGCCGACGGCCGTATCGAGAGTCTGCAGGCACGCCCTCGTGCCGCCGAGGGGGCGCGTTTGCTGGTGTCCATCCACCACGACTCGGTCAATGCATTCGAACTGAGGCCCTGGCAATGGGCGGGCAGGGCCCTCGACTACAACGACGACTTTGCAGGCCACTCGCTGTTCGTGTCACGCGACAATCCGGACACCGCGATGAGCATATTGTGCGCGCGGGTGATGGGTGCGCGCCTGCAGCGCATGGGCTTCGAGCCTACGCACAAGAATGGCCGCCGGCGTGAGTACGTGGACTTCGAGCATGCCGTGCACTATTTCGATGGGCTGGCCGTGTTGCGCCACGCGCGCATGCCGGCCGTGCTGTTCGAGGCCGGCGTGCTGAAGAACCGGGATGAGGAGTTGCTGCTGCGGGATCCGCAGCGTCAGGCACGCATGGCTGACGGTATTGCGACCGCGTTGGCGGCGTGCCTGGGCCACGGTGTGCCGGCTGACGATGAGGCGACGGCGGATCGACGGTCGCCTTGAGTGCCGGCGGCCCAGGGCTGTCCAGGGCCGCCTTGGCGATCAGCGCGAGCTGGGCAGGCGCGACGAGACGCCCTGGACGAAATAGTCCATGCGCCCGAGCGTGGCATCGTCCATTACTGCGCCAGCGGCGAGGCGTTCCGTTCCCGCCTGGTCGACCACTGGGCCGGTGAAGGGGTGGAAGCTGCCGTCGCGGATGCGCCCTTCCAGGTCGCGGACCATGGCCTGCACGTCCTCCGGCACTGCGGGGTTCATTGGGGCGAGTTTGATCATGCCGTCCTTGATGCCGCCCCAGACGCTCTCCGGCTTCCAGGTGCCGGCAAGCACGTCGTTCACGGTGCGCGTGTAGAACTCGCCCCAGTGATGGGTGGTGGCGGTGAGTTGTGCCTTGGGGCCGTACTTGGACATGTCCGAGTGGTAACCGAAGGCGTATACGCCGCGTTCTTCCGCGGCCTGCACGGTGGCGGTCGAGTCGGTGTGATGGGTAACCACGTCCGCACCCTGGGAGATCAGTGTCATCGCGGCTTCGCGTTCCTTGCCCGGGTCGTACCAGCTGTTGGCCCAGATGACGCGGACTTCGATGTCCGGGTTGACGCTGCGCGCGCCCATCGTGAAGGCGTTGATACCCTGCAGTACCTCGGGAATGGGGAAGGCGCCGACGTAGCCCAGCACCTTGGACTTGGTCATCTTGCCGGCGATCACGCCATTGAGGTAGCGGCCCTCGTAGAAGCGGGCGTTGTACGGTGCGAAGTTCTTCGCTGACTTGTAGCCCGTGGCATGCAGGAAAGTGACATTGGGGAACTGGCGCGCCACGCGCTCGACATAGTTCATGTAGCCGAAGCTGGTGGCGAACACGATCTTGCTGCCGCTCGCTGCAAACTCGCGTATCACGCGTTCGGCGTCGGCACCTTCCGCCACGCTCTCGACGTAGCGTGTCTCGATCTTGTTGCCAAGGGCTGCCTCCATTTCCTTGCGTCCCTCGTCGTGCTGGTATGTCCAGCCGGCATCGCCGATCGGGCTCACATAGACGAAGCCGATCTTGGCGGGCGCCTCGGCGGCAGCGCTGAGCGGAAGAGATGCGGCGACCGCGAGCGCGGCAGCGGACAGGATGAACTGACGACGATGGCGCATCGGAAATCTCCTTGTTGGGTGGTATGCGATGGTGCGGAGTGTTGCCGCGAGGTGGCCGCTTGCAGTGATCAGGCCATGTTTGTGTCGGTGGCCCGAACGCATTCGCGGACCAGTCCTGGCCCGCGGTAGATGAGGCCGCTGTAGAGCTGGACGAGGCTTGCCCCAGCGTCGAGCTTGGCGCGTGCGCCGGCGCCGTCGAGGACGCCGCCGGCGGCAATGATGGGCAACTCGCCGCCCAGCGTTGCAGCGAGCTTGCGCACTACGGCAGTGGAGGCCTCGAAGACCGGTGCGCCGGATAGTCCGCCCTGTTCGTTGCCGTGACGCATGCCTTCGACCTTGTCACGCGCGATCGTCGTATTGGTGGCAATCACGCCGTCGATACGGTGACGTCGAAGCGCATCGGCGATGTTCGTCACCTGGGCGTCATCGAGATCGGGCGCGATCTTGAGTGTCAGCGGCACGTAGCGGCCATGGCTGTCGGCGAGCCGTGTCTGGGCCTGCTTGAGGCGCCCGAGCAACTCATCGAGTTCGGACTCGCCTTGCAGTTGGCGCAGATTCTTCGTGTTCGGTGAGGAGATGTTCACGGTGACGTAGCTCGCCAGCGCGTACACCTTCTGCAGGCATGCAAGGTAATCGTCGACGGCTTGTTCGATTGGCGTGTCGAAGTTCTTGCCGATATTGATGCCCAGGATGCCCTGGTAGCGTGCCGACCGCACGTGCGCCAGCAGCGCATCGACGCCATGGTTGTTGAAACCCATGCGGTTGATGATGGCGCGGGCCTCGGGCAGGCGAAACATGCGCGGGCGCGGATTGCCGGGTTGCGCACGCGGTGTGACGGTGCCGATCTCGATGAAGCCGAATCCCATGCGTGCCAAGCCGTCGATGGCCTCGCCGTTCTTGTCGAGACCTGCAGCGAGACCGATTCGGTTCGGAAAGCTCAAGCCCATGACCTCGACCGGTGTTGCCGGTTCGGGTGTTCCGGCCGGCAGCAGCTTGCCGGCGTAGTGCAGGGCGTGGAGAGCGAATTCGTGGGCGTTTTCGGCGTCGAGCGAAAACAGCAGCGGGCGAGCGAGATCGTAGAGCATCGCACGATTGTAGCGATTCGTGCGGGTCGCGGCGAGGTGCACCGCGCGCCGGGTCGCCACCTCAGCGTATTCGTCTCAGACGTCCGCCCTGAAGGGGCGCCACTCGCCTTCCTGAAGGATCTCGAGCGCGGCAAAGCGGGACTTGTAGGCCATCTTCGGGCTTTGCGCGATCCAGTAGCCGAGATAGACATGGGCGAGATCGAGCCGGCGGCAGGCCTCGATCTGCCAAAGGATGCCGTAGGTGCCCAGAGCGCCACGTGGCAGGTCAGGCTCGTAGAAGGTGTAGACGCTGGACAGCCCGTCTGCCAGTCGGTCGATGATGCTCACCATGCGCAGGGTGTCGCCGTCGCGGAATTCCACGAGCCGGGTGTCGACATGGCTTTGCAGCAGGAAGTGGCTGTACTGCTCGCGATTGTCCAGGTCCATGCCGCCGCCGCAATGCCGAGCGGCCTGATAGCGCTGATAGAGCAGGTAGTGCTCTTCGCGGAACTCTAGCGCATGCTCGCTTGCGCGCAGGCCGGCATGCTGCTTCCAGGCGCGGCGTTGGCTGCGGCTGGGGTGGAAGCCCGAGGCGACAATGCGAACAGGAACGCAGGCGCGACAATGGTCGCAGTAGGGGCGGTAGGTGAATACGCCGCTGCGGCGAAAGCCACGACGCACGAGTTCGCTATAGACCTGAGGGTCGATCAGATGACCGGGCGTTGCTACCTGTGAACGCGCGCTACGATCGCTCAGGTAGGAGCAGGCGTAGGGCGCCGTGGCGTAGAACTGGATCAGGGCGTAGGGGTAGTCCTGCTGCATCGCGTGATCTGCCGAGTGAGCGTTCGGTTCAGGTCCAGTCGAAGTCGGAAGCGGCGTCTGCCGCCCAGCGTTGGGGTGAGGGGCCCTCGGCGGTCCAGCGTTCGAGAGCAGCGGAGAAGACCTTTCGTGGCAGTTCGCAAGCCCCCATCGAAAGTAGGTGCGGTGTCGTCATCTGGCAGTCGATCATGCCATAAGCACGTAAGCCGAGCAGCCGGCAAAGATGCGCGAGCGCCACCTTGGACGCATCTGTCTCGTGTGCAAACATCGACTCGCCGTAAAACACCCTTCCAAGTGCAATTCCGTAAAGCCCGCCCACCAGCCTTCCGTCTCGCCAGCATTCGACACTGTGCGCGTAACCCAGTTCATGCATGTGCAGGTAGGCGCCCTGCATCTCGGCGGTGATCCAGGTCCCGGAGGCGTTCGCACGGGGTGCGGCACAGGCCTGCATCACGGCGGCGAAGGCGGTGTCCAGCCTGACCTCGAAACGGCGCCTGCGCAGCACCTTGCGCAGCGAGTGGCTGATGTGCACGCGCTCGGGGATAAGGACGAGCCGGGGGTCCGGACTCCACCACAGGATGGGTTCTCCTGCGCTGAACCACGGGAATACGCCCCGGCGGTATGCCGCCAGGAGCCACTCGGGTGAAAGGGCGCCGCCGGCGGCGAGCAAGCCATTCGGTTCAGCGAGGGCGCGCTCGAGCGGTGGAAAGGTGGGCGCGTCCAGCCAGGGGATCATGCCGTCAAGGCGAGTGGGTGGGCGACCATGTTCAAGCCCGTGCTTTCGTCCTGAAAGGTCACCACGTGATCGACGCCGAGGCGTATGCCGATGTGTTCGCCAATGGCATGGTTGTGATGGCTCTGCACCAATGAAAGCACGCGTGCGCCACTGCCGAGGCGCAGGGTGTACAGGATGTCGGCGCCTCGGAAGGCCTTGTGCACGACTTCGGCCTTGAGCGGACTGTCGTCGTCATGGACGATGTCGTCCGGGCGCAGCAGCACGTCGACGTCGCTGCCGTGTGCGCAGCCACCGCAGTCCTCTCCGCAAACAAGCGGCAGCGCGCTGTTGAGGATGCCGAGTTCGACGCGCACCTGGCGGTCATTCAGAACGCGGCCACGCAGGAATACGCCTTGGCCGATGAAGTCCGCGACGAAACGGTTAACCGGCTTGTGATAAAGGTTGTAAGGCGTGTCCCACTGCTGGATGCGTCCTTCGTGCATGATGCCGATCTCGTCGGCAACAGCGAAGGCTTCGTGCTGGTCATGCGTGACCAGGATGGCCGTGGTGTTGGTGGCCTTGATGATGTCGCGGACTTCGTAGGACAGGCGCTCGCGCAGTTCGACGTCCAGGTTCGAGAACGGCTCATCGAGCAGCAGCAGGCTCGGGCGTGGTGCGAGTGCACGCGCGAGCGCTACACGTTGCTGCTGTCCGCCCGAAATCTCGTGTGGATACTTGGTGCCGTGCTCGGCCAGACCGACCAGTCCGAGCAGTTCCGTAACGCGCTCACGACGGCTCGCAGCGTTCTCGCCGCGCAGTCCGAAGGCGATGTTGTCAGCGACCGACAGGTGGGGGAAGAGGGCGTAGTCCTGGAACACCATGCCGATGCGCCTGCGCTCGGGGGCAAGGCTGTGCTCGGGCGTGCTGACGATGTTGCCGTCGAGCAGGATCTGACCGCCGGCCAGGCGTTCGAACCCTGCAATGCAGCGCAGGACCGTGGTCTTGCCGCAGCCGGAGGGGCCCAGCAGGCAGCCGATACTGCCTTTTTCAAGGCGAAGCGACAGCTTGCGCACGACCGAGTGCTTGCCGAAGGCGAGATCAATGTCGTCGAGTTGCAGATGTGACATGGCTTTTACGGCTGCCGAGATTTTTTGTACGGGCGATTATTGCACCGGGGCGTTCCAAATGCGATCAATTATAATTCGCCCCGACAAGCGGGCGTGCTCGATCCTCGGCGCCCCACAACAATGGATACGGAATGAACGGAATGGGAGGGCAGGGCGCCGCGCGCCTGGAGTGGTCGACACTGACCCTGAGTGCGGTGCTGATTGCGACGCTCATCGCGGCGCCCGTGCTGTCGGTGTTCTCCAACGTCTTCATCGGCGGTACCAGCGATACCTGGGGGCACCTGGCCGACACCGTACTGGGCGAGTTCGTTGTCAATACGGTCATTCTCTGTGTCGGCGTCGGCTTGGGCGTGGCTTCGATCGGCGTGACCACGGCGTGGCTCACCACGATGCTGGACTTCCCGGGGCGCCGCTTCTTCGAGTGGGCGCTGGTGCTGCCCTTGGCGATGCCTGCGTATGTGATGGCGTACGTGTACACCGATTTCCTGCAGTTCGTCGGCCCGGTGCAGAGCTTCCTGCGCGAGACCTTCGGCTGGCGGCGTGGAGACTACTGGTTTCCGGACGTGCGCACGGTGGGTGGTGCAGTTGCGATGTTCATGTTCGTGCTCTATCCCTACGTATACATGATTGCACGCGCGGCTTTTCTGGAGCGTGCCGGGGGCATGCTCGAGGCCGGGCGCTCGCTCGGGCTCGGCCCCTGGGGCTCTTTCTTTCGCGTGTCTCTGCCGCTGGCGCGTCCGGCGGTTGTCGCCGGTACGGCGCTGGCCTTGATGGAGACGCTGGCCGACTTCGGCACGGTCTCCTATTTCGGCGTACAGACCTTCACCACCGGGATCTATCGGGCCTGGTTCTCGCTTGGTGACCGCATTGCCGCTGCGCAACTGTCGGCGGCCCTGCTTGCCTTCGTGATCCTCGTCCTCACGCTCGAGCGCATCTCACGCGGCCGGGCGCGTTTCAACAACACTTCGCGTCAGAGCAAGCTGCCGGTGCGGCATCGCCTCGCCTTGCTGCCCGGGCTGCTTGCCGCATTCGCGTGCTTCATGCCCCTGCTGCTCGGCTTCCTGCTGCCCGCAGGGCTGCTGCTGCAGATGGCGTTCGCGGAGGGTGATGCCCAGTTCGGACCGCGCTTCGTTCAGCTCGCGCGCAACAGCTTCGTGCTTGCCTCGGTCACAGCCGTCATTGCGGTGCTGCTTGCCGTATTGCTGGCCTATGCCGCGCGGCTGGCGCGATCGCGTCTGCCGCAGGCGCTCAACCGTGTCGTCGGCATGGGCTATGCGGTGCCAGGCTCGGTGATCGCGGTGGGGGTGCTGATCCCGCTGACTCGCCTCGACAACTGGCTGGCGCAGGTGTGGACGGTGGTCTCGGGCAGCAACCCCGGACTCATCCTCACCGGCGGCATCGCCGCGCTTGTGTATGCCTACCTTGCGCGTTTCCTGGCGGTTGCCTTGCAGACGGTCGATTCGAGTCTGGGCAAGATCACGCCGAGCATGGACGACGCGTCGCGCAGTCTGGGCTATGGCAAGTGGGCGACGCTGGCCCGCGTGCATGTGCCGATGCTCAGGGGCAGCCTGCTCACGGCCGGCCTGCTGGTCTTCGTCGACGTGATGAAGGAGCTGCCCGCCACACTGGTGATACGCCCCTTCAACTTCGATACGCTGGCAACTCAGGCGCATACGCTGGCCGCAGACGAACGGCTTGCGGAAGCTTCGACTGCGGCGCTGATCATCGTTGCGGTGGGCTTGTTGCCGATGATCGTGATCTCGAGGCAGATCCTGGCCGCCCGACGGCGTTAGCAGCGCGCTTGCGCAGCGGTTGCGGTGCTGGAAGCCGTGAGTGCGGAAATGGCGGTGGAAAGTGGGTCTTACGTGGTCCCATGCCATGGGCACGGTGGGAGATAATCCGGGTAGCTAAACCGCACTCAGTTCTCGCATACGAGCGTCCCGTGTCGATCAAGTCCGTCAGCAAACCCGTCAGTTGGTCGATCGTGCTCGGTGTCGTGTTCATCCTCAGCGGCTTCATGCCGCCAGGCAGGCTGTTCTCGGACCCGGAGCACTATCTCGCATTGCATACGGCGCTCGAGTTCTTCTCGATCGCGGTGGCGGCCATGGTGTTCGCGCTCGGCTGGAATCTGCGCCACACCACGCGGGGCGGACGTCTGGTCTGGCTGGGGGCAGTGTTCCTGGGCGTCGGTCTGATCGACTTTGCCCACACCTTGTCATACGCAGGCATGCCTGTGTTCGTTACCCCAAGCGGGGCCGACAAGGCCATACAGTTCTGGCTTGCAGCGCGCCTGCTGTTGGTGGTTGGCTTGCTTGTGTTTGCACTGCTGCCCGAACGGCGCTGGCCACCTGCATGTGCGGACGGGGTGACGGCTGCCGCGCTCGGCATTGCGCTGCTGACGATGTGGGTCGTGCTGTGGCATCAGGACTGGCTCCCGGTCAGCTTCATCCCCGGTGAAGGGGTCACCCCCTTCAAGGTCGGCGCCGAGTACGTTCTTGCGGCGCTCTATGTGCTGGCCGCCCTGATGCTTTGGCAACGGGCGCTGCGCGATCGGGATGCCTCTGCTCGATGGCTGGCCGCCGCTGCCTGGGTACTCGCGCTCGCTGAGCTGTATTTCACCCTGTACGTCGATGTGAGCGACCTCTTCAATGTGGCTGGGCATCTCTACAAGTTCGCAGCCTACGCCATGATCTACCGCGCCGTGTTCGTGTCCGGCGTGCGTGAACCTCAGCAGGCGCTCAGGCGTGAGCAGGCGCTGCTGCGTGCCTTGATCGATTCGGTGCCGGACCTGATTGCCTTCAAGGATCCGCAGGGGCGCTACCTGGGCTGCAACAAGGCGTACGCAAAGGCTTATGGCGTGCGCGAGTGCGATCTCGTCGGCCTGCGCGAGGAGACGGCCATGCGTGCTGCGGGCAATCTCGACGGAGCGGGGGCTGACGGAGGTGTGGTCAGTACCCCCGAGCATCACGAGGAATGGCTGGAGACGGTCGATGGCGGACTTCGCCTGCTTGACACCCTGCGCACGCCTTATCGTGACGAGAATGGCGTCACCCTTGGCGAGATCCGCATCAGTCGCGATTTCACCGAGCGCCGCAAGATGCGAGAGCAGATCGCCGAGCGCGAGCAGCGTGTGATGCTTGCCGTGGAGAGCGCCGGGCTGGGCGTATGGGACTGGGACCTGCGCAGCGGGCGCTGCGTGTTCAGCCCCACCTGGTGCGAGATGATCGGTTTCCGTGCGGACGAGCTCCCGGCGCACGTGTCGGCCTGGGAGGAGCGCGTACATCCCGAAGACTGGGGTGACATCCGTGCTGCGCTCGAGCCCCACCTTGGAGGTGCGACCGAGAGCTACCGGGTGGAGTATCGCATCCGCCATCAAGACGGCCACTGGGTGTGGGTGATGGCTGCCGGGCGCGTGCTCGATCGTGACGAGCAAGGTGCAGCAGCGCGCGTGGTCGGGATCCATCAGGACATATCGCAGCGCAAGACGATGGAGGAGAGCTTGCTGCAGTTGGCGACGAGCGACCCGCTGACGGGGTTGTGGAATCGGCGCCACTTCACCGAGATGATGCGCGGAGAGCTTGGTCGCGTCCGTCGTGGCCAATCGCAGGCCGCGCTGCTTCTGCTCGACCTCGACCACTTCAAGCGGGTCAACGACACTCACGGCCATGCAGCGGGCGATATCGTCCTGCGGCACTTCGTTAACGTGGTCGACGTGCAGCTGCGCGAGGCCGATGTGTTCGCGCGCATGGGGGGGGAGGAGTTTGCCGTCCTGCTGCCCTGCATTGATGCGCTCGGCGCGATGCGGGTGGCGGAGCGGCTTTGCCGCGTGGTAGCCGCGAGCCCGGCAATGGTCGACGGCCAGCCGCTGTCATTCACGGTCAGTGTGGGGGTGGCGATGCTGCATGAGGCTGACCAGGCCCATGACGAGGCGTATTCGCGTGCCGATGAGGCGCTCTATGCAGCAAAGCATGGTGGGCGCAATCGCGCCGTCCTGGCGCGTGAACGTGACACGGCCCCGCCGTCTTTCGAAGGCGGGGCCGTGTCGGTCAGCCCGGGTTGATGGGCTCCCGTCGCATGCGGCGACGGGCCATCGGGCTCAGCGGTAGCCAGCGCGGTCGAAGATGCGCTGTGCTTCGGCAACGGTTGCAGCCAGCTCGCCGATCGGCAAGGTGTCGGCCTTGAACTCGCCGAGCGTGTTGAGCGCGGCATTGTCGATCTTGAACGTCGTCACCACCGGCCACTCGTTGTTGCCGTTGGCAAAGTAGGCCTGGGCTTCGTCGGAGGCCAGGTATTCCAGGAACTTGACCGCTGCTTCCTTGTTGGGCGCGTTCTTGAGCATGCCGGCGCCCGACACGTTGATGTGCGTACCCCAGCTGTCCTGGTTGGGCCATACGGCCTTGATGTTGGCAACCGCGGCCTGGTCTTCGGGCTTCGTCGAGTTCATCAGACGCGCGAGGTAGTAGCTGTTGGCAATGGCGACGCCGCATTCGCCCGCCGCTACCGCGCGGATCTGATCGGTATCGCCACCCTTCGGAGCGCGAGCGAAATTGGCGACGATGCCCTTGGCCCAGTTCTCGGTCGCTTCGGCGCCGTTGTGCTTGATCATGGCCGCGCCGAGCGACAGGTTGTAGGGGTGGCTGCCCGAACGCGTGCACACCTGGCCCTTGAGGGCGGGGTCGGCGAGCTGCTCGTAGGTCTTGACCTGCTCTTCCTTCACCATCGTCGGGTTGAACACGATGATGCGCGCGCGAGTGGAGTAGGACACCCAGTTGTCGGCACGCAGGTGGGCCGGGACGCGAGCCTCGATCTCGGCCGACTTCACCGGCGCGAAGATGCCCATCTCATCGGCCTTGCCAAGGCGAGAAGCGTCGACGGTGATGAAGATGTCTGCCGGGCTGTTGGCGCCTTCGGTGCGGATGCGCTCGAGCAGTTCGTCTTCCTTGGCCTCGATGCGGTTGATCTTGATGCCGGTCTGCTTGGTGAAGTTGCCATACAGCTGCTCGTCCGTCTGGTAGTGGCGGGCCGAGTAGATGTTGAGTTCGGCCGCGTGAGCCGTTGCAGCCAGGCCGAGGGCGGAAAGAAGGGAGGCGAGGACGACTTTCTTCATGATGCTCGAGGGCCCCTGAGGGTTGTTATGGGTGAGCGGATAATAACGATAAAGATTCGCAGTTGCAAATTGGTCTCATTGCGTGCACTATTGTTGCGAATCATTCGCAACAAGGAAATGTCATGGATGCACTGCTGGTGGGTGCCGATCGTCTCGGAAACATACCTGATGTACTCGACCGCTACGGTATTCGCATCGCGAGCCATGTCAGTGGTCGCGATACCAGCCATCAAAGGCGATCGGCGTCTCTGCCGAGCGGGATCGGCATGGTGATCCTCTTCACTGATTTCCTCGGTCATAACGTGATGCAGCGCTTCCGTGAGGCGGCAACGCGGGAGGGCGTGATGTTCGTGTGCTGCCGGCGATCGACCTGCGCCCTGCAGCAAGCCCTGGGCAAGCGGTTCGATGAGCGCTGTCAGCAGTGTCCGGCGCACGCAAAGGGGGCATGTCGCAAGACGCACTGAGCGCAGCTGGCATCACCCGGGCCGTAAACGTTCGATGCCCCGCATCGGAGCGGGGCATCGAACGTTGTGTGTAGCAGGAGGGGTATCAGCGCATCGCCGAGAGCGAAGGCATGAAGTCGGTGGTGGCGTCGTCGTCCACCAGGCGGCGGGCACCGTTGAAGCGTTGCGCCCAATAGCGAGTGGCGATGCTCTCGACCCTCACCTTGCCGCCTGTCGAAGGCGCATGGACGAACTTGCCGTCGCCGAGGTAGATGCCCACGTGGGAGAAGGTGCGGCGCATGGTATTGAAGAACACCAGATCGCCGGGCTTCAATTCCTGGCGGCTGACCTTGTCACCCAGATTGGCCATTTCGCGTGCCGTGCGGGGCAGGTCGAGTCCGATCGCATTCCGGAACACGTTGAGTACGAGCCCGCTGCAGTCCAGTCCCGTTTCTGGTGAAGTGCCACCACGGCGATAGCGGATGCCCAGGTAAGACAACGCTTCATCGACGAGCTGTTCGGCAGTGCTCGCATATTCTTCCAGCGCCGACCGTTGCGCTTGGGTGGCGGTTGCGACAGGCCGCTCGGCCGTGTGGGCGGCCAAGGGCGCAAGCGCAAGGGCCGCGACAAGAGTGAGAGTGAGTCGGCGCAAAAACATTCGGCGGAATATACGCATGCGAATGGCGCTTGTAAATAGGTATACCCTAGGTCGAGGAACCGGAGAGGTCGAGACGTGTCACAGCAAGCTGTTCGATGCAGCACCCGAGACCGGCGGGATGCCGATGGAGCCCCGACCGGCGTTGCGGGCTGCGTTGTGGTCCTGTCGTACCTGGCGGGCTCGCGAGTTGCGTGCTGTCGCCGCAGTTGAGCGGCCCCTGGGCAGGCTCAGATCTTGAGACGCTGCTGGTATGCGCGCTCTTGTTCAACGAGCGCGGGTGCGGTGCTCAGGCCCATCGACAGGGCGCGTGCTTCCGCAGCGAGGAATAGCTGCGCTATCGCCCAGGCGTCGCCCAGCGCGTGATGGCGCTGGAAGGTCTCGATACCGAAGCTCGCCATCCATTCGGCGAGGCGGACGGGGCGTTCGAAGCGCTCTGGAAACAGCGCCGGCATCAAAAGGTAGAGATCGATCCAGGTAAAGGCATGACTCAGGCCCAGGTGCTGCAACAGGGCTTGCTCGATCATGCCGCGGTTGAAGGGCGCGTTGAATACGATCAGGGGCCCTTTGCCGGCGAGGCCGAGCAGGGCGCTCAGGGCCTCCGCCGGAACAGGATCGAGCTTCTCATAGCAGGCCGCGTCGAGGTGGATGAGGCCGCAGTCTACGGCGATGCCCCCCACAGCGAGCAACCGGTCACGTTCCAGGTCCAGCCCCGTGGCCTCGGTGTTGACCACGGTGTAGCGCGTCTCGTAATGCGCGCGCGCAAGATCGACGTCGGGCAGGGACTGCCACTGTTCCATGGTGGCGGCGGCGCGCGCGCTCAGAGGCTGTGGGCCGCTGCGCGAGGGTATGAGCCGGGAGAGCCAGCCAGTCATAGTTGGTAATCCAGTTTCAGGCGCAGCTGGAGTTTTCTCGCCTGGCGGAAGGCTTCCTTGAGAATGCGGCGATCGAGCTCGTTGAGAGAGTCGGGATTCACCCGGTTGTCGCCTGGCGCGTCGTGTTCGGTCTCGAGGTGCTGCGAGCGCAGGCGCAGCAACTGTATGAAGTTGAAGCCGTCGATGATGGCGGACACCTCCTCGGCCGGTACCCCCATCCGCGCCGCGGCCTGGCGCAGGCGCTGAACCGTGCTGCTCGAATCGACCCCGGTGCGCAGGGCAAGGATGCGAGCGACGTCGACGAAAAGGCGGGCGCCGGATTTCTTGAGATCGATACTGCCGTCGTCCTCAAGCACGAAGTCGCGGATTCGGCCGAGCGGGGGCATGACTTGCAGGGCATTGACCGCCATCATGCGCAGGAAGGTGGAGTTGCCCTTGACGGTCTTGTTCAGCCAGGTGCGCAGCTGGCTTGCCGGGCGCTCGCTGCCATACAAGACGCGGAAGTCGAAGAAGATCGAGGCGTTGAGCAGGGCCTGGGGGTCGGGTTCGCGGATCCAGGACCCGAAGCGCGCTTTCCACTCCTCGAGCGTAAGGCACAGCTCCGGATTGCTTGCCATGATGTTGCCCTTGCAGAGCGGAAAACCGCAGGCGGCAAGATGGCTGTTCACCACGCCTGCAAAGGCGAGCAGACGCTTCTTGACCTGTCCGCCATTGGCCATCTCGGGTGCGCGCCAGATGATGCCGTTGTCCTGGTCGGTGGATAGTGTCTGCTCGTGGCGGCCTTCGGAACCAAAGGCGACCCAGCTGAAGTCGATGCCTGCGAGGTCGTGTTGTGCCAGCGCCAGTTCGATGATTCTGCGGGTGAGGGCGTCGTTCAGTGCGGAAATGAACTGGGTGAGCTGCTCGGCACCGATGCCCTGTGCAATGAGGTTCAGCGCCAGCTGGCGGATGTCCTTGCTTGCACGCTGCAGCGCCTCGATATCGGCGGCGCTCTCGATGCCGGCGCGGATCTGGCGCAGGCTGATGCGTTGCAGGGAGAACAGATCGCGCTCGGACACCACACCTTCGAGACGCCCCTCGGCATCCACGACGAGCAGGTGACGCACCCCATGGGTTGCCATCTCGAGCGCGGCATCGTAGGCCGAGGCGCTGGCTCCGAGCTGGTGCGGGTTGGCTGTCATGACTTCGCCGATCGGGCGATCGAGATCGAAAGCGGCGAGGATGACGCGAGGAAGCAGGTCGCTCTGGGTCAGCACGCCGACCGGATGGCGCTCGCTGTCGACCACGACAACGCAGCCGAGCTGGAGCTCGTTCATGCGCTCGAGGGCTTCACGCGTCGTGCTCTCGGCGCTCACCGCGAAGGGGGCCTGCTTGATGAGCTTGCCCAGCGAGGTGGTCATCGTCTGTTGTTCGGCTGCGCGCTGGGTGAACGTGGTCTGCAGCTGCTGGCGCGATTGGTTGAGCAGGCTCGCGATGTACTGGGTGCAAAAGAGGTGGAAGGCCGGGCTCATCTGCATGAGCTGCAGGAAGTCGTCCGCCGCGATCCGGAAGCAGAAGCTGTCTTCGCTCGCGACGTAGGCATTGGTCGATGGCCTGCGCGCTGAAATGGCGCCGATCGGGAAGCACTCGCCAGGGCCGATTGCCAGGCTGGCATACTCCGTGACGACGGCCGCGCCTGTCTGGCGGGCCTGGACCTTGCCCCGCTGCACGATGTAGAAATGCGCGGGCACCCCCATTTCTGGGGTCAGGATCTCGCTGCCGCGAGGATGAAAGCCGAGGACTGCACGCTCTGCCAGGAAGGAGAGCGCCTCGGGCTCCATGCGATTGAAGGGCGAGTGATTGCGCAGGAAATCGGTGCTGGCCCCCTGCAGGAGGGCGGCGGCGGTTGCGGTCATGACGGGCTTGTCGTCGGTGAAGTGGCGCGATTATACGGCCGCGCCCGCCAGACCGCCTTATTGCACGCAAAAGCCCGTTTATGAACAGGCTCTTGCGTTCTTGCGCGCGCTCAGAGCACCTCTGCCGCGTGGTCGGCCAGGCGCGAACGCTCGCCGCGCTGAAGGGTGATATGCCCCGAGTGCTCCCAGCCCTTGAAGCGGTCGACGACGAAGGTCAGGCCCGAAGAACCTTCCGTGAGGTAGGGCGTATCGATTTGCGCGATGTTGCCCATGCAGATCACCTTGGTGCCGGGGCCGGCGCGGGTGATGAGGGTCTTCATCTGCTTGGGCGTGAGGTTCTGCGCCTCGTCGATGATGAGGTACTTGTTGAGGAAGGTCCGCCCACGCATGAAGTTCAGGCTCTTGATCTTGATGCGGCTGCGGATCAGGTCGCGGGTGGCGGCACGGCCCCAGTCGCCGCCTTCACCTGCCGTGCCGTTGAGTACTTCGAGGTTGTCCTCGAGAGCGCCCATCCAGGGTGCCATCTTTTCTTCCTCCGTGCCGGGCAGGAAGCCGATGTCCTCGCCGACGGGCACGGTCACCCGCGTCATGATGATTTCGCTGTAGCGCTTGCTCTCCAGCACCTGGGTGAGTCCCGCAGCGAGCGTGAGCAAGGTCTTGCCCGTACCTGCCTGGCCAAGCAGTGTCACGAAGTCGATGTCGGGGTTCATCAGCAGGTTGAGGGCGAAGTTCTGCTCGCGATTGCGCGCGGTGATGCCCCAAACGTTGTTC
Source organism: Thauera sp. 28 (assembly GCF_000310145.2). Classification (GTDB taxonomy): domain Bacteria; phylum Pseudomonadota; class Gammaproteobacteria; order Burkholderiales; family Rhodocyclaceae; genus Thauera; species Thauera mechernichensis. The sequence continues at coordinate 40,698 of NZ_AMXA01000008.1, read as the reverse complement.
TTCTGGTGGCCGTAGTCGATCAGGGTCTCGAGTACGACGCTACGGCCGCGCTTCTCGCGTACCCAGGCCTGCAGGGGGCTGTCGCCATCCTGGTAGACGAACTCGTTGATCAGCATGTCCGGAGCGAGCGGGCCGCTGATGCGGTAGTAGGTCTGTCCTTCTTCCTTCCACGACTCCATGCCCTTGCCGTGCGTATCCCAGAAATCGGCGGGCAGCTCGCGTATGCCGGTGTACAGCAGGTCGCTGTCCTCGAGCACCTTGTCGTTGAAGTAGTCCTGCGCTGCCAGGCCGAGTGCACGCGCCTTGATGCGCATGTTGATGTCTTTGGACACCAGGATGACTCCGCGCCCAGGGTGCTTGTCCGCGAGGTACATCACCACTGCGAGAATCTGGTTGTCGCCGCGCGCGGTGGGCAGGGCCGCAGGCAGGCGGACATCGATGGCTTCGGTCTGCAGGTAAAGCCGACCGGTGGCCATCCCCCGCGAGGCTTGATCGAGGGCGATGCCAGCGTCGATTCCGTTCGGCGCCGCACTGACGATCTCGTCGAGCAGACGGCTGGCCTGGCGGGTGTTGCGTGCGAGTTCGGTTGTGCCCTTCTTGTTGTTGTCGAGTTCCTCCAGCGTCATGATCGGCACGTAGAGGTCGTGCTCCTCGAAGCGGAACAGGCTGGTGGGATCGTGCATCAGCACGTTGGTATCGAGAACGAACAGCTTGCGGCTCACGCCCTTGGGCGCGCTGCGGCGGGTAGCGCGTCGGGCGGCGGCGGGCTTGATGGTGGCTGCGCCGGCGGGCTGGTCATTGGTCGAGTCTTTGCGGGTGGCGGGCATCTTGTCGGGCCTGAGGTAGGGAGGCGTTGGCTTCGGGTGTGATTGCGTCGCGTGCGCAGGGTGGGGTCAGAGCCCACGCGCTGCGGCAAGCACCTCTTCGGCGTGGCCCGCCACCTTTACCCCGCGCCACTCGCGGGCGATGTTGCCTGCGCTGTCGATCAGGAAGGTGCTGCGTTCGATACCGCGCACCTGCTTGCCGTACATGTTCTTGAGCTTCATCACGCCAAATGCTTCGCAGGCTGCTTCGTCGGGGTCCGAGATCAGCTCGAAGGGCAGGGCCAGCTTGGCCTTGAAGTTCTCGTGGCTCTTCAGGCTGTCGCGACTGATGCCGAAGATCTCGCAGGAGGCCTCGGCGAACGCGGCATGCAGGGTGGCGAAATCACGCGTTTCGTTGGTGCAGCCCGGCGTGTTGTCCTTGGGATAGAAGTAGATCACCACCTTGCGTCCGCGCAACGCGGACAGGGTGATGCTCTGGTTGCCGGTTGCCGATAGCGTGAAATCCGGTGCGGGGCGTTCGCTCATGCCTTCTCCTGCTGTCGTGGTGGATGGGGTGGCCCAACGATCCAGGAATGCGCGACTCGCCGCAGTGTGCGTGCAAGCGCCTGCTGCGGTCGGCATTTCGTGGCCTCATTTCGTGGCCTCTGCGGCCGGCCTCAGGGTAGCCGATGGGCGGCGGTGGCTGCAATCGCGGGCTGTGTCGGGGCACGGTTGTGCGACCGCAAGTCGGGGTAGGCTCGATCAGCCCTCGTAGATGAGGGCGAGTGCGACGGCGCGGCTTTCGCCAACCAGGATGTTGTAGGTGCGACAGGCTGCCGCAAAGTCCATGAACTCGAACCCGATGCGGGCTTCGATGAGCGGCCTCAGCAAGGTCGGCTGCGGAAAGCGCTGGCGCTTGCCCGTACCGACGATGAGGATTTCGGCCCCGAGTCCGGTGGCCTCTGCAAGGTCCTCGGCACGCAGGCCTTCCAGACTGCCGCGTGCCTCAGGTGCCCAGCCGGTGACGATGCGATTGGCCGAGAGCAGTAGGTTGCCCTCGTGGCGTTCCTTGCCGACCATCACATGGTCTTCGCCGTAGCCGCTGATGACGTTGATGCTGGAGAGGTTGTCGAGGTAGAGCTTCATGCTGATGTCAGGCTCATCGGGAGGTTTGCACAGGGAGGCTGCCGCCCGCCTGCATGGCGAAATTGCCGCAGTGCGGCAGCGGGGCTAAGATAACAATCTTTTGGCAGTGGCGGACAGGCCGCCCTGCGCCATTTCCTTGCCAGGACAGACGACGATGAAAGCGGTGAAGACCCTCGAGCTTGCGACGCCCCCCTCCGAACCGACCGTGAAGGCCGAGGCGGGCGCTGCCGGCGCGCGGCCGATCCGCAAGTCTGCCAAGCTTGCCGAAGTCTGCTACGACATCCGCGGACCGGTGCTCGTGCGCGCGAAGCAGATGGAGGACGAGGGCCACAAGATCATCAAGCTCAACATCGGCAACCTTGCCGCGTTCGGCTTCGATTCGCCCGAAGAGATCCAGATGGACATGATCCGCAACCTGCCCAACGCGGCGGGCTACTCGGACTCGAAGGGGATCTTCTCGGCGCGCAAGGCGGTGATGCACTACACGCAGCAGAAGGGCATCAAGGGCGTGGATATCGAGGATATCTACATTGGCAACGGTGTCTCCGAACTCATCGTGATGGCGATGAACGCCTTGCTCGATGCGGGTGACGAGGTGCTGGTGCCGGCGCCTGACTACCCGCTGTGGACTGCGGCAGTGAGTCTGTCCGGCGGCAAGCCGGTGCACTATCTGTGCGACGAATCCAAGGGCTGGTTGCCCGACATCGAGGACATGCGCGCGAAGATCACCCCTAACACGCGCGCGATCGTGGTCATCAACCCGAACAACCCGACCGGCGCCGTGTACCCGGAAGAAACCTTGCGGCAGATCGTCGCGCTCGCCCGCGAGCACGACCTCATCCTGTACGCGGACGAGGTCTACGACAAGGTCCTGTACGACGGTATCACCCATACCTCGATGGCTGCATTGTCCGAGGACGTGCTGACCATCATCTTCAACGGCCTGTCGAAGAACTACCGTTCCTGCGGCTACCGCGCCGGCTGGATGGTGGTGTGCGGCGACAAGCGCCGCGCCGTGGATTACATCGAAGGTCTCAACATGCTGGCCTCAATGCGTCTGTGCGCCAACGTGCCGGGGCAGTACGCCATCCAGACCGCGCTTGGCGGCTACCAGAGCATCGACGACCTGGTCGCCGAGGGCGGGCGCATGCGCCGCCAGCGCGACCTGGCGTGGGAGCTGATCAACCAGATTCCGGGCGTGAGCTGCGTCAAGCCGCAGGCCACCCTGTACATGTTCCCGAGGCTCGATCCCAAGGTGTACCCGATCGAGGACGATCAGGCCTTCATCGCCGAGTTGCTCGAGGAGGAGCGCGTGCTGCTCGTCCAGGGCTCGGGCTTCAACTGGCCCCACCCCGACCACTTCCGTCTCGTCTTCCTGCCGCACGAGGACGACCTGCGCGACGCCATCGGCCGTGTCGCGCGCTTCCTGGAGCACTACCGCCGCCGCCACGGTACCTGAGGCTGTACGCCCGACCCTTGCCCCCGGCACCCGATTTCAACCCACCCTGAATCACGGAACTCACTGCATGAAAGCGATCAATGTTGGCCTCCTCGGCATCGGCACCGTCGGTGGCGGTACCTACACCGTTCTGAAGCGCAACGCGGAAGAGATCAGCCGCCGCGCCGGACGTCCGATCCGCATCACCATGGTGGCCGACAAGAACCTGGAGCTTGCGCGCAGCGTGACCGGGGGCGAGGTCGCCCTTACCGATGACGCCTTCGCCGTCGTGTCCAATCCGGAAATCGATATCGTCGTCGAACTGATCGGTGGTTATGGCATCGCTCGCGAACTGGTCATGAAGGCCATCGAGAACGGCAAGCATGTGGTCACGGCCAACAAGGCGCTGCTTGCGGTGCATGGCAACGAGATCTTTTCGGCAGCGCAGAAGAAGGGCGTCATGGTGGCCTTCGAGGCTGCGGTGGCAGGGGGCATCCCGATCATCAAGGCGCTGCGTGAGGGCCTTACCGCCAATCGCATCGAGTGGCTGGCCGGCATCATCAACGGCACGACCAACTTCATTCTGTCCGAGATGCGGGACAAGGGCCTGCCGTTTGCCGAAGTGCTCAAGGAGGCGCAGGCGCTCGGCTACGCCGAGGCCGATCCGACCTTCGACATCGAAGGCGTCGACGCTGCCCACAAGGCGACGATCATGAGCGCGATTGCCTTCGGCATCCCGATGCAGTTCGACAAGGCCTACGTCGAAGGCATCAGCAAGCTCGATGCGGTGGACATCGCCTACGCCGAACAGCTGGGCTACCGCATCAAGCTGCTCGGCATTGCGCGCAAGCGTGACTCCGGCGTCGAACTGCGCGTGCACCCGACGCTGATCCCGGCCAAGCGTCTGATCGCCAACGTCGAAGGCGCGATGAACGCGGTACTGGTACAGGCAGATGCCGTCGGTGCGACGCTCTATTACGGCAAGGGCGCAGGTGCCGAGCCGACGGCTTCCGCGGTCATCGCCGACCTCGTCGATGTGACCCGCCTCCACACGGCCGACCCGGAGCACCGCGTACCGCACCTCGCTTTCCAGCCCGATCAGGTGCAGGCGCTGCCGGTATTGCCGATCGAGGAGGTCATCACCTCCTACTACCTGCGCATGCGCGTAGCGGACAAGCCTGGCGTGCTCGCCGACATCACCCGCATCCTCGCCGACAGCGACATCTCGATCGAGGCCCTGATCCAGAAGGAAGCGGCCGAGGGCGAGAGCCACACCGACATCATCATGCTCACCCATCAGACCGTTGAGCGTGACGCGAATGCAGCCATCGGTCGCATCGAGGCGCTGCCGGTGGTACAGGGACAGGTGACCAAGCTGCGCATGGAGAGCCTCTGATCGCGGTGCTTGCAGAAGAAAAGGCCGTGCCTCGGGGCGCGGCCTTTTGACATCTGGGGTGGGGCAGCTCGTACCTCGGTATGGGAATGGGTTTGGGATGGAGCCATGAAGACCACGATCGACCAACTGTTCATCGGCCGTGTGCGGCCGCTATTGCCCGAGTGCGAGCCCACAGGAATCTACAAGACGGCAGTGGATCGTCCGCTGCGCCTGGGTGCGACGGGTCTCGAAGGCGATGAGCAAGCCGACCTGCGCCATCACGGCGGCCCGTGGAAAGCCCTGCACCACTACCCGGCCGAGCACTATGCCGTGCTGGCTCAGGAGTGGCCGCAGGCCGCCGATCTGCTGGCCGCCGGCGTGCTGGGCGAGAACGTCAGTACCCATGGACTGACCGAGCACGACCTGTGCATCGGCGACATCCTGCGCATGGGCAGTGCGCGTGTGCAGGTTTCGCAACCGCGCGCGCCGTGCTGGAAGATCGACCGCCGCATCAAGGTGGATGGGGCGTCGCGCTTCGTCGAGGCTGCCGGGGTGACGGGCTGGTATTACGCGGTGCTCACGCCGGGCGAACTGGCGCCAGGCGACACCATTGAGCTCGAGGAGCGGCCCAGCCCCGCGTTGACGCTAGCGGACTACTGGGATGCCGTGCTTGCCCACCGTCCCGACCCGCAAGTGCTCAGACGGATCGCTGCTGCGCCCGGGCTTGCTCCGGACAAGGCCGAGCGTTGCCGCGAGCGTGCGGACTGGCTCGAGCGCAACGGCGCGGCGCGCTGATGAGCGCGAAGTCCTGGCGCAGAAGTCGACTGCCTTGCCAAGGCCTCGCGGCAGATCTGTGTGCTGCGAGCTACACTGCAGTTGTCCTTGCGCCTCCCCGCTGACTGCAGCCCGGGTCTTCGGCAGCATTCCTTGAGTCCACCCGATGGCATTCAAACTTGTCACCTTCACACTCATCCTGATCATCATAGCCGTGCTCGGCATGCGGGGATACCGCGCTGCGGTACGCCGCTTCGAGGCCGCCGAGTTGCCGCCAACGGCTACGCTGCCCGGGAGATCGACCGACCCCGAACACTAGGGAGAAAGCCATGTCCAACCACGTCTACAAGATGGTCGAACTCGTCGGCTCGTCAACCGCCGGGACTGACGATGCCATCCGAAACGCGATCGAGACCGCCGCAAGGACGATCCGCCACATCGACTGGTTCGAGGTGATCGAGACCCGCGGCCATGTGGTCGACGGCAAGGTCGCCCATTTCCAGGTCACGCTGAAGGTGGGCTTCCGCCTGGAGACCGATTGAGTCCGGGTTCCGTCCAGAAGGGCGCATCAGGCGCTCCCACCGTCGGTCCGCACATGCCTGGAATCGCACTGCGGGAGCGGCGTCAGCCGTGAGCTTGCGAGGGCAGTGGCGCACCTGACGCCTCAACGGACTTGGCGTTTCAGCAGATTGCGCCGCTGTCTGCTGCCCCGGACCTGCGAAGCCCGGCCCGGATTCGTTAGAATCACGCCTTTCCGCCTCGCCCAGCCGGGCATCTCCGTCCGGCCGTGCCTTCTTCAAGGATTGCGTCGTGAAGTACATCTCCACCCGTGGCCATGCCGGCCAGCCCACGAACCCCGAGTTCTGCGACATCCTGCTCGGGGGCCTGGCGCCCGATGGCGGGCTCTACCTGCCCGAGTCCTACCCCCGTGTCACGCGTGCCGAGCTGGACGCCTGGCGTGCGCTGCCTTATGCGGAACTGGCCTTCGAGATCCTGTCGAAGTTCATCACCGACATCCCTGCAGCCGACCTGCGCGCGATCTGCGCGAAGACCTACACGGCCGAGGTGTATTGCCATGCGCGCGCGGGGGATCGTGCCGCCGACATCACGCCCGTGCATTGGCTCGAGCCTGGGCGGCTCGGCCTGCTCGAGCTCTCCAATGGCCCCACGCTCGCCTTCAAGGACATGGCGATGCAGTTGCTCGGCAACCTGTTCGAGTATGTGCTGGCCAAGCGCGGCGAGAGCATCAATATCCTTGGCGCGACCTCGGGTGATACCGGCTCTGCCGCCGAGTACGCGATGCGCGGTAAGCAGGGCGTGCGCGTGTTCATGCTGTCGCCGCACGGCAAGATGAGTGCCTTCCAGCGTGCGCAGATGTATTCGCTGCAGGACGAGAACATCTTCAACATCGCCGTCACCGGCATGTTCGACGATGCCCAGGACATCGTGAAGGCAGTGTCCAACGACCACGCTTTCAAGGCCGGGCACAAGATCGGTGCGGTCAACTCGATCAACTGGGCGCGCGTCGCCGCCCAGGTCGTTTATTACTTCAAGGGCTATTTCGCCGCCACGTCGTCGAACGACCAGGAGGTCGCGTTCTGCGTGCCCTCGGGCAATTTCGGCAACATCTGTGCTGGCCACATCGCGCGCCAGATGGGGCTCCCGGTCGCGAAGCTGCTGCTTGCGACCAACGAGAACGACGTGCTCGACGAGTTCTTCCGCACCGGCGTCTACCGTCCGCGCAAGGCGGCCGAGACCCATGTCACCTCGAGCCCGTCGATGGACATCTCCAAGGCGTCCAACTTCGAGCGCTTCGTCTACGACCTGGTTGGTCGCGACCCGCAGAAGGTCGCCGCCCTGTGGGCCGAGGTCGATGCTGGCCGTGCCTTCGACCTGTCGGCCTCGGCTGAATTCGCGCGTATTGCCGAGTTTGGTTTCCTCTCCGGTGCGAGCAGCCATGCCGACCGCCTGGCGACCATCCGCAAGGTGTTTGAGCAGTATGGCGTGATGATCGACACCCACACCGCCGACGGCGTGAAGGTGGCTTGGGAGCTTGCCGGCGCGGTGCCGGCCGGTGTGCCGCTGCTGGTGCTGGAAACGGCGCTGCCGGTGAAGTTCTCGGAGACCATCGTCGAGGCCCTCGGCCGTGAGCCCGAGCGTCCCGCCGACCTTGCCGGCATCGAGGCGCTGCCGCAGCGTGTCGAGGTGATGGCGCCCGACGTCGACGCGATCAAGCGCTTCATCACCGAGCGCGTCCGAGGCTGACTTGGCCGCCCAGGCGTCCGGCAATGGCGCCTGTGTGCAGACCGAACGCGAGAACGCCCGCGGGCCACGACGGCCCGCGGGCGTTCTCGCTTCGGCAGCTGCGTTTACGGGGCGACGGCCTCGAGGGCGATGTCGATGGTGACCTCGTCGCTGACGTGGGGGGCGTACTTGCCGGCGTTGAAGTCGCTGCGCTTCACGGTCACGCTGGCATTGGCGCCGATGGCCTGCTTGGGCACCATCGGGTGCTGCATGGCGGTAAACGAGCTCAGGCTCAGGGTGACGGGGCGCGTCACGCCCTTGATGGTGAGCTCGCCGTCGACTGCAACCGGCTTGTCGCCCTCGAACACCACGCGCGTCGACTTGAAGGTTGCGGTCGGGTACTGCGCGGTGTGGAAGAAGTCTTCGCCCTGGATGTGCTCGTTGAAGGTCGCAAAGCCGGTGTCGACCGAGCGCATGTCGATTTCGATGTCCACCGAGCCGGTGCGCGCTTCCTGGTCGAGCACCACGGTGCCGGTGGTGGTGTTGAAGCGGCTCATCTGGGTCGATAGCCCGAAGTGGCTGTAGGAGAAGCGCGGGAAGGTGTGCGAGCCGTCGACCACGTAGGTCTGCGGCGCGGCAAGCGCCGGCAGGGCGAGGGAGGCGCCGGCGACGAGGCTGAGGCTGGCAGCGAACTTGCGGAAAGTGGAATGCATGGTGTAGCTCCTGTTGAGGGTGATCGTGCTTTGGTGGTGGATGGGACGATTGCGCCGAGGCCTTTAGGCGCCGCCGGGATTACTGCGTCGCGCTGATCTGGTAACGCACGCGCACTTCATTGGCGACCACGTCGAAGTGCGCCCAGGCGCCCTCGCCAACCGCGAAGTCGCCGCGACGGATGACGAACTCGCCCTCGAACACGCCGACGCCGTCGCGCACCGCGAAGCTGGCCGGTACGACGACGGGCAGGCTGCGGCCCTTGATGGTGAGTGCGCCGCTGACCTCGAAGCGCTCGCCGCCCAGGGCCTTGACGCTGCTCGATTCGAAGCGCGCCCTGGGGAACTCGCCAATGTTGAACCAACTGCGGCCGGCGACCTCGGCATCGGCATCCGGCATGCCGGTGCGGATGCTTGCCAGTTCGACTTCGACGACGGCGCGCGCGGACTCCGGGGCGGCGGGATCGAAGCGCAGTTCGCCGTCGAAGCGTTCGAAGTGACCGTCCAGGGTTACGCCCATCTGGGTGAAGCTGAAGCCGACCTTGCTGCGCGCGGTCTGCAGCTGTGTGTAGTCGGCTGCGTGAGCGGCGAGGGGCATAGCGGCGGCAAGCGCTGCGGCGGCAAGCAGGGTTCTCATGTTCTGTCCTTGCGGTTGATGGTGGGCAGCATGCGGGTCAGGATGTCGTCCCGGTCGAGGAAGTGATGCTTGAGTGCGGCTGCGATATGGCCGACGAGTGTCGCTGCGAGCAGCCAGTTGAGGTACATGTGGGTGGCCTGCAGCAGCTTGCCGAGGGCTTCGTCCTTGCCCAGAAGGTCAGGAATCGGCACCACGCCGAACCACACCGTCGGTACGCCCTTGGCAGAGCTCATCAGCCAGCCGGTGAGCGGGATGGCAAACATCAGCACGTACAGCAGGGCGTGCCCGGCATGCGCCGCCATGCGCAATGCGGGCGCCATGCTTGCGGGAAGCGGCGGCGGTGGATGGAACAGGCGCCACGTCAGCCGCAGTGCCACGAGCAGGAAAAGGCTGACGCCGGCCCACTTGTGCCAGGCGATCAACTTGAGTTTTTCGGGCGAAAAGGGCAGGCCTTCCAAGTACATGCCAAGGGCCATCGTTGCCGGGATCAGTACGGCCATCAACCAATGCATCACTTTGGCCGTGCTCGTGTAGGAGGTATCGGCACGTCGGGGTGAGCGGTCCTGGGGGGTGGGGGGCTTCGGGGTCATGCGGGGGCTCCTGGCTCGAAGGCGAAGATGTCCATCGCCAGCGCGTGATCGTCGATGCCGGCGTGCAGCCGACTTGCGTAGGGTTCATCGCCTGCGGCACCGAGGGCGACGAACAGGGGCAGCAGGTGCTCTTCGCTCGGGTGGGCGCGCATGGCTTCGGGTGCCTGCCGGCGGTAGTCCAGTAAGGCCGCGGTATCACCCGCGGCCAGGCGGTCGCCGAACCAGTCGGCAAAGCGGCGCACGTAGGCGGGCACGTCGGTCGCGCCGCGGCTGGCACCGAAGCGGAAATCGGCGAGGTTGTGGGTGAGGTTGCCCGAGCCGACGACGAGGATGCCGCGGGCCGTCAGCGGTGCAAGGCTGCGCCCAAGCTGCCAGGCGGCCTTTGGTCCGCCACGGCTTTGAATCGAGAGCGGTACGACGGCGATGTCCGCGTCCGGGAACATGATGCGCAGCGGTATCCAGGCTCCATGGTCGAGGCCGCGGGTCGCCGATCGTGCGACCGGCAGGCCGGCGGCGCCGATCGCTTGTACAAGCTCCTCGGCGACCTCGCTGCAACCCGTGGCGGGGTAGTTCAGGCGATAGAGTTCGGGTGGGAAACCGTAATAGTCGTGGATGGTTTCAGGTCGCTCGGCAAAACCGACGGTCGGGATGGTGGTGTCCCAGTGCGCACTCACGATGACCACCGCGCGGGGTTGAACCATGAGGTTTGCAAGACCGGCCATCGCCGCGCCGGCCGCGCCCGGCGCAAGCGCGAACAGGGGCGAGCCGTGGGGGACGAAGAGGGCGGGCTGCCGAGGGCTGGTCTGTCGTGCTTGCATGTTGGAAACCATTCTCACGTGTGCGTTGAATGCACTATAGGCTTCCGGCTCCGTCACATATACCGCACAATCAAGTTATTTCTGTTGCAGGAATGACAACAATGGATCGGCTGGAAGCGATGCAGCTCTTCGTGCGTGTGGCCGAGACCGGCAGTTTTTCGACCGTAGCCCAGCAACTCGGCGTGGCGCGTTCAGTGGTGACACGCAAGGTGGCGGCCCTGGAGTCGCATCTTGGTGCCAAGCTCATGGAACGCAGCACCCGCCGCCTGACGCTGACGACTGCGGGTACGGCCTTTCTTGAGCGCTGCCGTGTCATCCTGAACATGGTCGAAGTTGCCGAGGCTGGCGTTGCGCAGGAGCTTGCGACGCCGCGCGGGCGCATCCGTCTGAGCCTGCCGCTGAGCTATGGCCTGCGCCGGCTTGCGCCGCTGCTGCTCGATTTCTCACAGCAGTTTCCCGAGGTGGGGCTGGACATGGAGTACGCCGACCGTCGGGTGAACCTGATCGAGGAAGGGTTCGATCTTGCCGTGCGCATCACTGCGCAGCTCGAGCCGGGCGATATCGTGCGCAGACTTGCCAGCTGCCGCCTCTACGTGGTCGCCGCACCGGATTACCTGGCGCGTCACGGCAGGCCAAGGCATCCGGGCGAGCTCGCCCATCATGAGTGCCTGGGCTACATGACGCGGCTCGGCAGCCAGCTGTGGCGCTTTACCGTCGATGGTCGTGCCGAGACGCACACGCCGCGCTGCCGCATCAATGCCAACAACGGCGACGCGGTGATGGCGGCGACGGTAAGAGGGCTGGGCATCTCGGTACAGCCGGATTTTATCGCCGATGAGGCACTTTCGGCCGGTGCCGTCGAATGCGTGCTGGAAGACTACGCGCCGCCCGAGCTGGGGGTATTCGCGGTATTGCCAAGCAACCGCCACGTCCCGCACCGCGTAAGGATGCTGATCGACTTTCTGGCTGAGAGACTCGCGGCCGAACGGCCGGGAGATGGTGCCTTGGGCGAGACTCGAACTCGCACGGCTTTCGCCACTACCCCCTCAAGATAGCGTGTCTACCAATTTCACCACCAAGGCATTCGTGATCAGCAGCGGGGCTTGTTCGAGGGATGCTGCAAGCGCTGCTGTACGAGGGCGCGGACTATAGCCTTGATGCCCGGGCTACGTCAACAGGCCGATCGTTCGTCGCTGCCGGGCTGCGGATCGAGTCGAAAGCCGAAGCGGGCGGGCAGCTCCGTGCAGCTGCAGGGCTCGACAGGCAGACCGCGCCAGGTCAGCGCGATGCGGGTGTCGCCACCGATGCAGGCAAGCAGCGCGTCCTCGCTGGGAAGCCTGCTGTCTGCATCGAGCATCTCGGTGATGAAGGCGGCGAGGTCGCGATCGTCAACGGTACCGGGGCCGGCATCGGTGGCGAGGACGATGTGGCCTTCCTCGTCGATGCAGACAGGGGGCTGCGCCTGCACTCGGCGCCCGGTGTGGTCGATCATGCTGCCGTCTCGTTCCAGGCGCAGTACCAGCGGTGCGCGCTCGAGACGGACGTAGACGCGCTGTGGGCCGTTGTTTACAAGCCAGTTGCCCGTTGCGTCGCAGGTGTAGTTGGCGTTGAGGAATGCGTTGAGTCCGGGGTGGGTGATGCGCTCGTCGCGCAAGCGCCATTGCCCGCGGGCGTCGAGCGCAAGCCATCCGTAGCAGGCTGGAACGGACGGCCAGTGCAGAGCGTCGGTTGCAGGGGCAGGCATGGGCGCCTCGTCGTCCGGTCTCAACCTGGTGTTCAGTCCTCGATGTGGCGCAGCGACAGGTCGAGTGCGCGCACGTCCTTGGTCAGCGCCCCGATCGAGATGCGGTCGACGCCCGTCTCCGCGATCGCGCGCACGCGCTCCAGGCTGACACCGCCGGAAGCTTCGAGTTCGGCACGGCCGGCGTTGATCGCCACGGCAGTGCGCATGTCGTCGAGGCTCATGTTGTCGAGCAGGATCATGTTCACCCCAGCGCCGAGGGCTTCCTCCAACTGCTCAAGGGTCTCGACCTCGACCTCAATGAAGACGTTCGAGGGTGCGATGCTGCGTGCTTGCTCGACCACCTCGCGGATGCCACCGGCCGCAATGATGTGGTTTTCCTTGATCAGGATGCCGTCGTAGAGGCCGACGCGGTGATTGGTGCCGCCACCGATTGCGACCGCGTATTTCTGCGCGAGCCGCAGCCCGGGTAGCGTCTTGCGCGTATCGACGATCTTCGCCTGCGTGCCCTCGATGGCATCGACGAAGCGGCGTGTCACCGTTGCCGTGCCCGACAGCAGCTGCAGGAAGTTGAGTGCGGTGCGCTCCGCGGTGAGAAGGACGCGTGCTCGCGCGATGATCTCGCACAGCGTCTGGCCGGGCTCGACGCGGTCACCATCGCGCACATGCCAGTGCACCACGGCTGCCGGGCTGAGTGCGGCGAAGGCGGCATCGAACCATGCCGTACCGCAGACGATGGCATGCTCGCGGGTGATCACTCGCCCGCGGGCCTCGGTGTCGGGGGCGATCAGGCGCGCGGTGAGGTCGCCAGTGCCGATGTCCTCGGCGAGCGAGGCGGCAACGTTGCGCTGGATTTCGACGCGGAGTTGTTCAGAAAGCATGTGATCGACCAAGACTGGAAACGGGTGAAAATTCTAGCACCGGCAGACGGGCTGCCGATGCCTTGCCAAGTCAGCGCAGCGGGCGCACGGCCGCCTGGCGCGGGTCGCGCTGTGCCTCGATCAGCCAACCGTTGAAGACGCCGCGTGCGGCGTCGATGGTCTCGCTCGCGGTAAGCCCAACCGGACCGATGCCTTCGCGCGCGAGGCGGTCGGCGGCGGCACCGTGCAGATGCACCGCGGCCATCAGGCCTGCTTCGGTGGGCCAACCCTGGGCAAGCAGGCCGACAGTCAGTCCGGTAAGGACGTCGCCCATGCCGGCGCTGGCCATCCCCGAGTGACCGCTGCCGTTGATGAACCAGCGCCCGTCTGCGGTGGCGATGATGCTGCCGCAGCCCTTGAGCACGACCAGCGCCTGGTGGCGGCGGGCGAGCTCGATGGCGGCGCTGAGGCGGTTTGCCTGCACGCTGGCCGTGTCGCAGCCGAGCATGCGCGCAGCCTCGGCCGGGTGCGGGGTGAGCACGGTGGGCGCGGCGCGCGTGCCGAGCGCCTTCGCCAGCGCGGGGTCTGCGCCGACGAGGTTGAGCGCATCGGCGTCGAGTACGAGTGGTATGTCGCGCCGCAGCGCCGCTGCCAGCAGGGCGGTGGAGGTGGTGTCGGTGCCAAGGCCGGGGCCCACTGCCATGGCGCTCAGGCGCTCGGGCACCTCTGTGGCCTGGCGCAGCATCAGCTCGGGATGTACGAGGTCGACGGCAGGGCCATCCGGATCCGCCAGGCCCACATAGACCCGGCCGGTTCCCAGCCAGAGCGCGGCACGGCCGGCGAGCAGTGCGGCACCCACCATGCCGGTGTTGCCGCCGACGATGGCGGCATCGCCGTAGAGGCCCTTGTGCGAGTTGCGCGGCCGCGGCCTCAGCATGTGGCGGAACAACGAGGGGGCGATCGCGTGGCCGTGTGGTTGGAGCCAGGCCGGGGCGTCGATGTCGATGCGCTGAACGCTGATCTCGCCGCAGTAGTCGGGGCCGTCGAGTGTGAGCAGGCCGGGCTTGAGGGCGATGAAGGTGGTGGTGTGCGTGGCGCAGAAAGTGGTGCCCAGGGGCTGGCCGGTGTCGGCGTCAAGTCCGCTCGGCACGTCGAGTGCCATGCGCGGGCCGGGTTGGGCGTTGAGCGTGTTGATCCAGCTCGAGTAACGGCCTTCGATCGGGCGGCCGAGACCGATGCCGAACAAGGCATCGACCACCAGGGCCCAGCCATTGGCGGGCGCAGCGGGGAGGTCGGAGACAACCGTGCCACCTGCTGCGAGGTAGTCGGCATGCGCTTTGGCGGCCTCGGCCGGGAGTTTGTCGGCGGGACCGGCGAAGGCGACGATGACCTCTCGTCCCGCCTGCGCGAGCTGGCGTGCCATGACGAAGCCGTCACCGCCGTTGTTGCCGGGGCCGCAGGCGATCAGGATCGGGCCCGGTCGGTCCATGATCAGGCGCACCGCATCCTCTGCAGCGGCGCGTCCGGCGCGTTCCATCAGGGGTGGGCGTGCGCTCGGAATGAGCTTGTTCTCGATCGCGCGGATGCCGGCGACCGGGTAAATGGGGCGCAAGGGGCTGAACATGCGAAGACTCCCGGAAAGTTGCCCGGATTCTACGCCGTTCGCGGCCGCATGCAGCCGCGCTCAGTTGCCGTTGCGGCGCCGCTCGGCGCGGATTTCATGCTTGAGTTCGATGTTGCCGTCCTCGTCCACGGATTCCAGGCGCACGGTGAAGCCCCAGAGCCGAGCCAGGTGGCGCATGACCTCGTCGGTGCTGCCTCCCAGCGGCCGGCGGCGGTGAGGCTGGTGGCGCAGGGTGAGCGAACGGTCGCCGCGCAGATCGACGTTCCAGGCCTGGACGTTGGGCTCGCGTGCGCCAAGGTTGTACTGGTCGGAGAGGATCTCGCGCA
Source organism: Thauera sp. 28 (assembly GCF_000310145.2). Taxonomy (GTDB): domain Bacteria; phylum Pseudomonadota; class Gammaproteobacteria; order Burkholderiales; family Rhodocyclaceae; genus Thauera; species Thauera mechernichensis. Next base: position 25,612 of record NZ_AMXA01000008.1, on the reverse strand, counting down.
CACGGCGGAAGCCGCTGTCGTCGTGGATGGCCGAGACTTCCAGCTTGTCCTGGCGGTCGTCGTCGAGTACCGCGAACATGCGGAAATCGCGCATCACCTTCGGCGACAGGTACTGGGCGATGAAGCTCTCGTCCTTGAAGTTGCGCATCGCAAAGTCGAAGGTGTCCAGCCAGTCGCTGCCCGCGATTTCGGGGAACCAGCGCCTGTCCTCGTCGTCGGGGTGCTCGCACATGCGGCGGATGTCCTGCCACATCGCAAAGCCGAGCGCATACGGGTTGATGCCGTTGAACCAGCGACTGTTGTAGGGCGGCTGGTACACGACGTTGGTGTGCGACTGCAGGAATTCCAGCATGAAGCTGTCGGCCAGCAGGCCTTCGTCGTAGAGGTGGTTGAGCAGGGTGTAATGCCAGAATGTGGCCCAGCCCTCGTTCATGACCTGGGTCTGGCGCTGCGGGAAGAAGTACTGCGCGATCTTGCGCACGATGCGTACGACCTCGCGCTGCCAGGGTTCGAGCAGCGGTGCGTTCTTCTCGATGAAGTAGAGCAGGTTCTCCTCCGGCTCGGGCGGGAAGCGGGGTGCTTCGCGCGGGCCGCTGCGGGTGTCATGGGCAGGCAGCGTGCGCCAGAGGTCATTGACCTGTCCCTGGAGGTATTCCTCGCGCTCCTGCTGGCGCAGCTTTTCCTTGGCCAGCGACAGCTTGGGCGGGCGCTTGTATCGGTCCACGCCGAGGTTCATCAACGCATGGCAGGAGTCCAGCAGCAGTTCCACTTCCTCTTCGCCATGGCGCTGCTCGCATTCGCTGATGTAGTTCCGTGCAAACACCAGGTAGTCGATGATCGCGTCTGCGTTGGTCCATGTGCGGAACAGGTAGTTGCCCTTGAAGAAACTGTTGTGGCCGTAGGCCGCGTGGGCGATCACCAGGCCCTGCATCGTCAGCGTGTTCTCCTCCATCAGGTAGGCGATGCAGGGGTTGGAGTTGATGACGATCTCGTAGGCCAGACCCATCTGGCCGCGCTTGTAGCCCTTCTCGGTGGAGAGGAAGTGCTTGCCGAAGGACCAGTGGTGGTAGTTGACCGGCATGCCCACCGAGGCGTAGGCATCCATCATCTGTTCGGCGGTTATGATCTCGATCTGCACCGGGTACAGATCGAGCCGGTAGGCGGCCGCCACGCGCGCGATCTCCGCGTTGTAGCGCTCGATTGCTTCCGCGGTCCATTCGGAGCCTGAGGGCAGGGGGGGCTTGCGTGCGGGCGCTTTCGCTCTGGAGGTCATGGTGGTCATGCGATCGTCTTCTTGAACAGTTCGCGAAACACCGGGTAGATGTCAGCCGGCGACTCGATGCGCTGCATGGCGAAGTTGTCGTGCTCGGCACCGAGGCGGGCATACTCGCGCCACAGGTTCTGCGGCTCGCCAGCGGTGATTTCGACGTAGGCAAAGTACTGGCACCAGGGCAGGATCTCATTTGCCAGCAGCCGGCCGCACACTGGAGAGTCGTTGTCCCAGTTGTCACCGTCCGAGGCTTGCGCACCGTAGATGTTCCACTGCCCGTTGGCATACCGCTCGCGCACGATGTCGCGCATCATCACCAGTGCACTCGATACCACCGTGCCGCCGGACTCGCGGGAGTGGAAGAACTCGTCCTCGTCGACTTCCTTGGCGACGGTGTGGTGGCGGATGAAGACGACTTCGATGTGCTCGTAGGTCCGGGTAAGGAACAGGTAGAGCAGCATGAAGAAGCGCTTGCCTATGGACTTGCGCTCCTCGTCCATGGAGCCCGACACGTCCATCACGCAGAACATCACCGCCTGGGTGGTGGGGCGTGGCACCTTGATGCGGTTGTTGTAGCGCAGGTCGAAGCTGTCGATGAAGGGGATGCGTTCGACCTTGGCGCGTAGCGCGGCGAGTTCCTCGCGCAGGGCGCGCAGCGTGTCTTCGTCGCTGTCCTCATCTGCCTCCTGGCGGGCCAGTGCATCGTCAAGGGCCTCCTGAAGCTGGCGAATGCGTGCGGCGTAGGGCGAGCCGAGCGCAAGCCTGCGGCCAAGCGCGCCGCGCATCGAGCGGATGATGTTGATGTTGGCAGGCACGCCGTCGGACTTGAAGCCGGCGCGCTGTGTCTTGTAGTCGGTGACCTTGGCAAGCTGCGTGCGGATCAGGCGTGGCAACTCGAGGTCCTCGAAGAAGAGTTCGAGGAACTCCTCGCGCGAGAGCTGGAACACGAAGTCGTCCTCATGTTCGCCCTCGTTGCTGGCCTTGCCCTTGCCCGAGCCGTCTCCGCCCCCACCGAGCGGCCTGTTGATGCGGTCGCCGCTGCTGAACTGGTCATTGCCCGGGAAGATCTGCTCCCAGACACCGCCACGGCCGTGATGAAGGGACGGCTCGGCCAGGTCGCGTGCGGGGATCGAGACCTCTTCGCCGTTGTCGAGATCGCGGATGGAGCGCCCCTGGATGGCTCCGCTCACCGCCTTGCGAATCTGTTGCTTGAAACGGCGCATGAAGCGCTGGCGGTTGACCGCGCTCTTGTTCTTGCTGTCGAAGCGTCGATCGATGATGCGGACCATGTCTCCTCCCCGTATCACGCAAGAGGCGGGCGGGGCGTCAAGCCCCGCTCCGCCCGGCCGGCAACGTCAGGATGACTTGCGAACGCGCAGGTACCATTCGCACAGCAAGCGCACCTGCTTCTCGGTGTAACCCTTGTCGATCATGCGGTCGACAAAGTCCTGGTGCTTCTTCTGCTCGTCGGCGCTGGCCTTGGCGTTGAAGCTGATCACGGGCAGCAGGTCCTCGGTGTTGGAGAACATCTTCTTCTCGATCACCGCGCGCAGCTTCTCGTAGGAGGTCCAGCTCGGGTTGCGGCCGTCGTGCTTGGCGCGGGCGCGCAGCACGAAGTTCACCACCTCGTTGCGGAAGTCCTTCGGGTTGCTGATGCCGGCCGGCTTCTCGATCTTCTCCAGCTCCTCGTTGAGCGCGGCGCGGTCGAGGATCTCGCCGGTGTTGGGGTCGCGGAACTCCTGATCCTGAATCCAGAAGTCCGCGTAGATCACATAGCGATCGAAGATGTTCTGGCCGTATTCGGAGTAGCTCTCGAGGTAGGCTGTCTGGATCTCCTTGCCGATGAACTCGGCGTAGCGCGGCGCGAGGTATTCCTTGATGTAGCCGAGATAGCGCGCCTCGGTCTCGGCAGGAAACTGCTCGGCCTCGATCTGCTGTTCGAGCACGTACATCAGGTGCACCGGATTGGCGGCGACCTCGCGGTGGTCGAAGTTGAAGATCTTCGACAGCGCCTTGAAGGCAAAGCGGGTGGACAGCCCGGTCATGCCCTCGTCGACGCCCGCATAGTCGCGGTACTCCTGGTAGCTCTTTGCCTTGGGGTCGGTGTCCTTGAGGTTCTCGCCATCATAGACGCGCATCTTGGAGAAGATGCTCGAGTTCTCGGGTTCCTTGAGGCGCGACAGCACGGCGAACTGGGCCATCATCTTCAGGGTGTCGGGCGCGCACGGCGCTTCGGACAACGAACTGTGCGCCAGCAACTTCTCGTAGATGCGCATCTCGTCCGACACCCGCAGGCTGTAGGGCACCTTGACGGTGTAGATGCGGTCGAGGAAGGCTTCGTTGTTCTTGTTGTTCTTGAATGCCACCCACTCGGATTCGTTCGAGTGGGCCATTACGATGCCGTCGAACGGGATCGCGCCGAATCCTTCGGTGCCCTTGTAGTTGCCTTCCTGGGTGGCGGTAAGCAGTGGGTGCAGTACCTTGATCGGCGCCTTGAACATCTCCACGAACTCGAGCAGTCCGCGGTTGGCCAGGCACAGGCCGCCCGAGTAGCTGTAGGCATCCGGGTCGTCCTGCGAGTACTGCTCGAGCTTGCGGATGTCGATCTTGCCGACAAGCGATGAGATGTCCTGGTTGTTCTCGTCGCCCGGCTCGGTCTTGGCGACGGCGGTCTGGCGCAGTACCGAGGGGTTGAGCTTGACCACACGGAAGCGGGTGATGTCGCCGTTGAACTCGTGCAGGCGCTTGACGGCCCACGGGCTCATGATGGTATTGAGGTAGCGGCGCGGGATGCCGAAGTCGCCCTCGAGGATGTGCGCGTCCTCGGCGGCGTTGAACAGCCCGAGTGGCGACTCATTGACCGGCGAGCCCTTGATGGCATAGAAGGGCACCTTTTCGATCAGGCTCTTGAGCTTCTCGGCGAGTGAGGATTTTCCGCCGCCAACAGGGCCGAGCAGGTAGAGGATCTGCTTCTTCTCCTCCAGGCCCTGGGCGGCGTGGCGGAAGTAGGACACGATGTTCTCGATGACCTCTTCCATGCCGTAGAAATCGCGGAAGGCGGGGTAGAGCTTGATGATCTTGTTGGAAAATATGCGCGACAGGCGGGGGTCGAGCCGCGTATCGACAAGCTCGGGTTCGCCGATGGCCGTGAGCATGCGCTCGGCAGCGGTCGCGTAAGCCATGCGGTCGGCGCGGCAGAGTTCGAGGTAGTCCTGGAGGGACATCTCTTCCTCGCGTGCAGCCTCATAGCGCGCCTGGTAGGCATTGAAGATGGTCATGGCGTCTCTCCTGTGCGAGCCAGGGCGGCGCGTATACAAGGTCCGGCCGCCATTTCGGATGGTTCAGCAGGGGGGCCGTCTGCGCGGCCTTCGCCGGGGCATTGGACATGCCGACCGGGTCAGTAGATGAGAACAGTTCGGCGGGGGTGAGTTCCAGTCTGTGCGCGGCTTTTTTTCGCAGGAAGTGTGTCGCTTTTCTCACTCGCGATCACGCCTCCGGTGCGCCGCAGGGGCTGTGCTAGAATTCCGCTCTTCGTTCATCGTGTTCATGCTGGCGACGTTGCGAACGCAAGACTTTGCGGGTGCGCAAGCGCGACGGCCGTGACGCATTCATTGGCACTTATTGACTTCTCAGGATCGATTTAATGGAGCAGAACCAGGAAAACCCGAGCGCGCTGGAGCGCCGTATCGACATCACCGTCGCGCTGGCTGACATCGAGAAGGAGGTGGATGCACGCCTCAAGCGCATGGCGCGCACGGTGAAGATGCCGGGGTTCCGGCCGGGCAAGGTGCCGATGAAGATCGTGGCGCAGACGCATGGCGGCCAGGCCCGCGGTGAGGCCGTCGGTGCGGCGGTCGAGAAGGCGTTCGGTGACAAGGTGCGCGAACAAGGGCTGCGTGTGGCGGGCTACCCGCGCATCGAGCCCAAGGAGGCGCAGGGCGAGGGCGCGCTCGAGTTCAGCGCCGTGTTCGAGGTGTACCCCGAAGTCACCATCGGCGAACTGACCGGCCAGAAGATCGAGCGTCCGGTGCTTGCCGTCGGCGATGCCGAGGTCGACAAGACGATCGATGTGCTGCGCAAGCAGCGCACCACCTTCAGCGCGGTCGATCGTGCAGCCGCTGACGGTGACCGCGTTCTTATCGACTTCACCGGTCGCAAGGACGGCGAAGTGTTCGAGGGTGGTCAGGCCCAGGACTTCCCGTTCGTAATCGGTGCTGGCGCCATGCTCAAGGATTTCGAGACCGCTGTGCTCGGTCTCAAGGCGGGCGAGAGCAAGACCTTCGACATGAGCTTCCCTGCCGACTACCATGCCCAGCACCTGGCCGGCCAGGCGGTTCAGTTCGAAGTGACCGTCAAGGCGGTCGAAGAGGCCGTGCTGCCGGTGGTCGATGCCGACTTCGCCAAGTCGCTTGGCGTTGCCGATGGCGAAGTTGCCAAGCTGCGCGAGGAGGTCAAGGCCAATCTCGAGCGCGAGGTCAAGCGCCGCATCCAGGCTCGCGTCAAGGAGCAGGTGATGGAAGCGCTGATCGCTGTGACGCCGATCGAAGTGCCCAAGGCGCTGGTGCAGGCCGAGGCGCAGCAACTCGCTGAGAACGCACGCCGCGACCTCGAGATGCGCGGCCTCAAGACCAAGGACATCCCGGTGGATCCGTCCTGGTTCGGTGAGCAGGCCGAGCGCCGCGTCAAGCTGGGCCTGATCATGGCCGAGTTGGTCAAGGTCAACGAACTGCATGCCAAGCCCGAGCAGGTGCGCGCGCTGGTCGAGGAAATGGCGCAGAGCTACGAGGATCCCGCGGAACTCATGCGCTGGTATTACGCTCAACCCGAGCGTCTGGCTCAAGCCGAGGCGGTGGTCATCGAAGACAACGTCGTCGCCTGGGTCAGCAGCAAGGCTGATGCCACCGACAAGGAAGTGGCGTTCGACGAATTGATGGGCAACGCGGCTTAAAGTCGCAAAGGGTCTGACGAATGATGCAAGGAACACCCCAGCACAGCAGCGACTGGAACCCGGTCGGTCTCGGCCTGGTCCCGATGGTGGTCGAGCAGAGTGGTCGCGGCGAGCGCGCCTACGACATCTATTCGCGCCTTCTGAAGGAGCGGGTGGTGTTCCTCGTCGGCCCGGTGAATGACGTCACCGCCAACCTGATCGTTGCGCAGTTGCTGTTCCTCGAGTCCGAGAATCCGGACAAGGACATCTACTTCTATATCAACTCGCCCGGCGGTTCGGTCACCGCCGGCATGGCGATCTACGACACGATGCAGTTCATCAAGCCGAACGTCAGCACATTGTGCATCGGTCAGGCGGCGAGCATGGGTGCGTTCCTGCTGGCAGCGGGCGAGAAGGGCAAGCGCTACTGCCTGCCCAATTCGCGCGTGATGATCCACCAGCCGCTCGGCGGCTTCCAGGGCCAGGCCTCGGACATCGAGATCCATGCGCGCGAGATCCTCTACCTGCGCGAGCGCCTGAACGGCATGCTGGCCAAGCACACCGGCCAGAGCATGGAGCGCATCGAGAAGGATACCGACCGCGACAACTTCATGTCCGCCGCGGCCGCGGTGGAGTACGGCCTGGTCGACAAGATCCTCACCAGCCGCGACGACACCTGATTCAGGAGATTTTCCCAATGTCGGACAAGAAGGCAGGCAGCGAGAAGCTGTTGTACTGCTCGTTCTGCGGCAAGAGCCAGCACGAGGTCCGCAAACTCATCGCAGGCCCCTCGGTCTTCATCTGCGACGAGTGCATCGAGCTCTGCAACGACATCATCCGCGACGAGATCGTTGGCAAGTCCGACCCCGAGGGCGTCAAGGGCTCGCTGCCGACGCCGCGCGAGATCTGCCAGATCCTCGATCAGTACGTGATCGGGCAGGGGCAGGCGAAGCGCAACCTCGCGGTGGCGGTATACAACCATTACAAGCGCCTGCGCCATGTCGAGGCCAAGCAGGACGACGTCGAGCTGGCCAAGAGCAACATCCTGCTGATCGGGCCGACGGGTTCGGGCAAGACGCTGCTCGCGCAGACACTTGCCCGCCTGCTCGACGTGCCCTTCGTGATGGCCGACGCCACGACCCTGACCGAAGCTGGCTATGTCGGTGAGGACGTCGAGAACATCATCCAGAAGCTGCTGCAGAAGTGCGACTACGACGTGGACAAGGCGCAGCAGGGCATCATCTACATCGATGAGATCGACAAGATCTCGCGCAAGGCCGACAACCCTTCGATCACCCGTGACGTTTCGGGCGAAGGCGTGCAGCAGGCCCTGCTCAAGCTCGTCGAGGGCACGGTGGCTTCGATTCCGCCGCAAGGCGGGCGCAAGCACCCGAACCAGGATTTCATCCAGGTCGATACCACCAACGTATTGTTCATCTGCGGTGGCGCCTTCGACGGGCTCGAGAAGGTGATTCGCAACCGTACCGAGAAGGTCGGGATCGGTTTCGGTGCCGAGGTGAAGAGCAAGGACACCAAGAGCCTTACCGACACCTTCCGTCAGGTGGAGCCGGAAGATCTCATCAAGTTCGGTCTCATTCCCGAGCTGATCGGCCGCCTTCCGGTGGTGGCGACACTCCAGGAACTGGATGAAGAGGCACTGATCCAGATCCTCGTCGAGCCGAAGAACGCACTGGTCAAGCAGTACCAGAAGCTGTTCTCGATGGAAGGCGTGGAGCTCGAGATCCGCCCCGCAGCACTGCACGCAGTGGCGCGCAAGGCCATCAAGCGCAAGACGGGGGCGCGCGGTCTGCGCTCCATCCTCGAGGCGGCCCTGCTCGACATCATGTACGACCTGCCGACGCTGGACGGTGTGGAGAAGGTTGTCGTGGACGAATCGACCATCGAGGAAGGTGGCAAGCCGCTCCTGATCTATGCTGATCAGCAGAAGGTGTCGGGAGCCAATTGAGGCTTGATGCCCCGCGCCTTGAGCGCGGGGCCTTTGTTGCAGCCCGCCACTTGAATTCCTGGGGCCCGCCCATAGATGAGCGGAACCCTTTCATGAAGGAAATAAAAAATGCCGGGTCCTGCTGACCTCCCCAAAGAAGCGATTGAATTGCCGCTGTTGCCCTTGCGCGACGTGGTGGTGTTCCCGCACATGGTGATTCCGCTCTTCGTCGGTCGTCCGAAGAGCATCAAGGCACTCGAGAACGCGATGGAGGACGGCAAGAGCATCCTCCTCGTCGCACAAAAGTCGGCCGCCAAGGACGAGCCTGCGGTCGAGGACTTGTATTCGATCGGCTGCATCGCCAACATCCTGCAGATGCTCAAGCTGCCTGATGGCACCATCAAGGTGCTTGTCGAAGGCGTGCAGCGTGCCCATATCGATTCGGTTAGCGACCTGCGCACCGTGTTCGTCGCCACCGCGCGTCCGGTCGTGCCGGTCGAGGCCGGCAACAACGAGCTCGAGGCCATGCGGCGCGCGATCATCGCGCAGTTCGACCAGTACGTTAAGCTCAACAAGAAGATTCCGCCGGAGATCCTCAGCTCGCTGGCTGGCATCGACGAAGCCGGCAGGCTTGCCGACACCATTGCCGCACATCTGCCGCTCAAGCTCGAGCAGAAGCAGGAAGTGCTGGAGATGTTCGATACCGCCGAGCGCCTCGAGCGCCTGCTTTCCCAGTTGGAGGGCGAACTCGACATCCTGCAGGTCGAGAAGCGCATCCGTGGACGCGTCAAGCGCCAGATGGAGAAGAGCCAGCGCGAGTACTACCTGAACGAACAGGTCAAGGCGATCCAGAAGGAACTCGGGGAAGGCGAGGAAGGTGCCGACTTCGAGGAAATGGACAAGAAGATCAAGGCCGCGGGCATGCCCAAGGAGGCGCTCGCCAAGGCCGAGGCCGAGTTCAAGAAGCTGCGTCTGATGTCGCCGATGTCGGCCGAGGCCACGGTGGTACGGAACTACATCGACACGCTTGTCGGTCTGCCCTGGAAGAAGAAGTCGCGCGTCAGCAAGGACCTGGCCGAGGCCGAAACGGTGCTCGACAAGGACCATTATGGCCTCGAGCGCGTAAAGGAACGCATCCTCGAGTACCTTGCCGTGCAACAGCGCGTGGACAAGGTCAAGGCGCCCATCCTGTGCCTGGTCGGACCGCCCGGAGTGGGCAAGACCTCGCTTGGGCAGTCGATTGCCAAGGCCACCAACCGCAAATTCATTCGCATGGCGCTCGGTGGCGTGCGCGACGAAGCCGAGATCCGCGGCCATCGCCGTACCTACATCGGCTCGATGCCGGGCAAGATCCTGCAGAACATGAGCAAGGTCGGGGTGAAGAACCCGCTGTTCCTGCTCGACGAGGTCGATAAGCTCGGCATGGATTTCCGTGGCGATCCGAGTTCCGCGCTGCTCGAAGTGCTGGACCCGGAGCAGAACCACACTTTCCAGGATCACTATGTCGAGGTCGATTTCGACCTGTCCGACGTGATGTTCGTTGCCACGGCAAACACCTTGAACATTCCTGCGGCGCTGCTCGACCGTATGGAGGTCATTCGTCTTTCGGGTTACACCGAGGATGAGAAGGTGAACATCGCCCAGCGTTATTTGCTGCCCAAGCAGATGAAGAACAATGGGCTCAAGCGTGACGAGCTGTCGGTCACCGAGGAAGCAGTACGCGATATCGTGCGTTACTACACGCGCGAAGCGGGTGTGCGTAGTCTCGAGCGCGAGATTTCCAAGGTGTGCCGCAAGGTGGTCAAGCAGTTGGTGCTGCGTAGCCGCAGCACGAAGGTCGTGGTCAATGCCAAGAACCTCGACAAGTTCCTCGGCGTGCGCAAGTACAGCTTCGGTATGGCGGAGAAAGAGAACCAGATCGGCCAGGTCACCGGCCTGGCCTGGACCGAGGTTGGCGGCGAACTGCTGACTGTCGAGGCCGTCCAGCTGCCGGGCAAGGGCAAGGTGGTCACCACCGGCAAACTGGGTGAGGTCATGCAGGAGTCGATCCAGGCGGCGTTGTCTGTGGTGCGCAAGCGCGCTCGGTCGCTCGGGATCGATCCCGATTTCTACCAGAAGAGCGACATTCACATCCACCTGCCGGAAGGGGCGATCCCGAAGGACGGTCCGTCTGCAGGTATTGCGATCTCGACAGCGCTCGTGTCCGTGCTGACTGGGATTCCGGTGCGTTGCGACGTTGCCATGACGGGTGAGATCACGCTGCGTGGCGAGGTCCTTGCGATCGGAGGCCTGAAAGAGAAACTTCTGGCTGCCGTCCGCGGGGGTATCCGCACCGCGCTGATTCCGGAGGAGAACGTGAAGGATCTCGCCGAGATTCCGGACATCATCAAGAACGCGATCGAGATCGTTCCGGTCAAGTGGATCGACCGTGTGCTCGAACTTGCGCTCGAGCGCAAGCCCGAGCCGCTGCCGGAAGGCGATGAGCCGGTGGCGCAGACCGGCGTGACCGGCGAGCATGCAGCGGGTGGATCGGCCGCAGCGAATCTGCGCGCGCACTGAGGCCCCTTGGAGGGGTGGTCGCGGGCCGCTCAGGCCCGCGTCTTCGAAGCCGCAATGTCCGCGAGGGCCTTGCGGCTTCGTCGTTGACAGCGTGGAATTGCGCGCGCTATAACGATCGCAGGTTTGCAAGCCCTGCCGTGCATCAGTGCGTCATGCTGCCCGACGGGCTGTCGGTTCGAGTCCATCGCAGTACCTGATCGCAGCATCCATTCGGAGGGTCCAAGTGAATAAACAAGAACTCATCACAAGCATTGCGGATAAGGCGTCGATGACCAAGGCGGATGCGGCGCGCGCACTCGATGCCACGCTCGCCTCGGTGTCCGAGGCACTCGAGCAAGGCGATACCGTGACCTTGGTCGGTTTCGGTTCGTTTTACGTCGGTGACCGAGCAGCAAGAACCGGACGCAACCCACGCACTGGCAAGAACATCAAGATCAAGGCAGCCAAGGTACCTAAATTCCGCGCTGGTAAAGGGCTCAAAGATGCTGTAAACTAGCAGGCTTTGCAGCTTCGTCATCTGCTCGATGGCGACAGCGCGGGTGCTTAGCTCAGTTGGTAGAGCGTCGCCCTTACAAGGCGAATGTCGGCGGTTCGAGCCCGTCAGCACCCACCAGAACTTGCAGGGCCCGGGTATCCCCCGGGCCCTGCCATTTTCGGCTTCGGCTTCGGCTTCGGCGCGCTCAGTCCCTGAACGTCGGTGCCTGACGCGTCATCCCGGCGCGGATCGCAGCCTGCAGGTCTTCGGACATCAGCATTGCGGCGTTCCAGGTTGCAACACGGTCGAGACCGTCGGCAACGCTATGGTCGCGGGCGTAGTTGAGCATGTCCTTGGTGCCGCGGATCGCCAGTGGTGACTTGCTGGCGATTGCGTGAGCGATCTGCAGCACCCCCTCCAGCAGGGCAGAAGGGTTATCGAAGACCCGATTGACCAAGCCGATGCGCGCAGCCTCCGCGCCGTCCACCTTGCGTCCGGTGTAGGCAAGTTCGCGCACCATGCCGTCGCCTATCAGGCGTGGCAGGCGCTGCAGGCTGCCGACGTCGGCGACCATGCCGAGGTCGATCTCCTTGACCGAGAATTTCGCGTCTGCCGAGCAGTAACGCATGTCGGCGCAGGCGACCAGGTCCACTCCGCCACCGACGCAGGCGCCGTGGATGGCGGCGAGTATCGGTTTGCGGCAGCGCTCAAGACTGCTCAGTGTGTCCTGGAGGTCGATGATGAGATTGCGCAGGTTCTCGCGCGTACGGGCCTCGCAAGCATCCTTCACGCTGGGCAGGATGCTCATCATCATTTGCAGGTCGATCCCCGCGCAGAAGTTGTCGCCTGCACCATGCACCATCGCCACACGCACCGCGGTCGTGCGGTCGACCCATTGCATCGCGGTGCGGATGTCGTGCCACATCTGCAGGTTCATCGCGTTCGCCTTGTCGGGGCGGTTCAGGGTTAGCACGGCCACCTTGCCTTCGATGGCGATGCGCAGGGTATCGAGCTGGGGCAGGGGGATGCTGCGGGTGGCCGCAGCACCAAGTTGGCCAGGCGTTGACGCTGCAGGGGTGAGTGCCGAGCTGTTCTCGATCGTCGCGGCCAGTTCCATCCCCTGCTTGATTGCGCGCTTGGCGTCGAGTTCGGCGGCGACATCGGCGCCACCGATCAGGTGCACCCGCATGCCGGCCTCGAGCAGGGTTGCCTGAAGTTCGCGTTGGGGTTCCTGTCCGGTGCACAGGATCACGTTGTCGACCGGAAAGATCTCGTCCTTGCCGCCGATCGTCACATGCAGGCCAGCGTCGTCGATGCGGTGGTAGGTGACGCCTGGGATCATCTTCACGCCGCGGTTCTTCAGCGCGGTGCGGTGGATCCAGCCGGTGGTCTTGCCCAGGCCCTCGCCGACCTTGCTGGTCTTGCGCTGCAGCAGCACGATCTCACGCGGGGCGGCTTCGAGTTGGGGCGTCATGAGCCCGCCGCGGCGCGCGTAACGTGCATCGATGCCCCATTCGGCAAAGAACTTCGATGCCTCCAGGCTCGGGCTCACGCCTGCGTGGCTGAGGTACTCGGCGACGTCGAAACCGATGCCGCCTGCCCCGAGGATGGCCACGCGGCGGCCGACGGGCTTCTTGTCCCTGAGTACGTCGAGGTAGCCGAGTACCTTGGGATGGTCCACGCCCTCGATGTCGGGCTGGCGGGGAACGATGCCGGTGGCGAGCACCACTTCGTCGAACTTCCCGGCCAACTCGGCGGCGGAGACACGGGTGTTGAGCTTGAGCACGACGCCGGTCTGCTCGATGCGACGGCCGAAGTAGCGTAGCGTCTCCGAGAACTCCTCCTTGCCGGGGATCTGCATCGCGATATTGAACTGCCCGCCGATGCGAGCCCCGGCCTCGAACAGGGTGACCTTGTGGCCACGTTCGGCTGCGGTGGTGGCGAAGGCCAGGCCCGCCGGGCCGGCACCGACTACCGCGATGCTGCGCGACGAGCTGGTGGGCTCGATCACCAGTTCGGTCTCGTGGCAGGCACGCGGATTGACCAGGCAGGAGGTCACCTTGCCGTTGAACGTGTGGTCCAGGCAGGCCTGGTTGCAGGCGATGCAGGTGTTGATGTCGGCGCCGCGCCCGGCGGCCGCCTTGTTCACAAAATCGGGGTCGGCGAGGAAGGGGCGGGCCATCGACACCATGTCCGCCTTACCCTCGGCAAGAATGCCTTCGGCAATCTCGGGTGTGTTGATGCGGTTAGTGGCGATCAACGGAATGCGGACGTGGTCCTTCAGCTTCTGCGTCACCCAGGCGAAGCCAGCGCGTGGCACACAGGTTGCGATGGTGGGGATGCGCGCCTCGTGCCAGCCGATGCCGCTGTTGATGAGCGTGGCACCGGCTGCCTCGATTGCCTGTGCGAGCTGAACGACCTCCTCGAAGTTCGAGCCGTCCTCGATCAGGTCCAGCATCGAAAGCCGGTAGATGATGATGAAGTCGCGCCCGAGGCGCGCGCGCGTTCGACGAACGATCTCGGTGGCGAAGCGAATGCGGTTCTCGTAGGGGCCGCCCCATTCGTCGCTCCGCTTGTTGGTGTGAGCGACGATGAACTCGTTGATCAGATAACCCTCGGAGCCCATGATCTCCACCCCGTCGTAGCCGGCCTCGCGGGCGAGCTCGGCGCAGCGCACGAAATCCTCGATCGTGCGCTCGACATCGGCGGCGGACAGCTCGCGCGGTACGAACGGTGAGATCGGCGCCTGGATCGGGCTGGGTGCGACCAGCTCCGGGTGGTAGGCGTAACGGCCGAAGTGCAGGATCTGCATGGCGATCTTGCCGCCCTCGCGATGGACTGCATCGGTCACCACGCGGTGGCGGGTGGCTTCTTCCGACGTGGTCAGTGTGGCGCCGCCGCTCCATGGCCGGCCCTCGGCGTTGGGGGCGATGCCGCCGGTCACGATCAGGGCTACGCCGCCGCGCACGCGCTCGCCATAGAAGGCAGCCATGCGCTCGAAGCCACCCTCGGTCTCTTCCAGGCCGACGTGCATCGAGCCCATCAGGAAGCGGTTGGGCAGCGTGGTAAAGCCGAGGTCCAGGGGGCGGAACAGGTTCGTGTAGGTGGCCATCGTCTCGCTCGCATTCTTTATGGGTGGGGCTGGTTGCATGGGCGCGTCGTGAATGGCCCGCCCGCCAGAGGGGAGGGAGAAGCGTGCGGACCGCGGAGGTGTCACGGTACGCCTATGCAACCAGTTGCATTAATGTAGAAGATCCTGCTTAACCATGCAACGCGTTGCATGGTTTGCGATGCGGCGTTTAGACTCGCGCCATGTCGCTCTGCCACGCACTGCTCACTTCGCTGCTCGAACAGCCCTCGTCCGGCTATGAACTGGCACGGCGCTTCGACAAGTCCATCGGCCATTTCTGGCAGGCGACGCACCAGCAGATCTACCGTGAGCTGGGTCGGATGGAAAAGGCAGGCTGGATCCGATCCGACGCCGACCCCGACGCCGGCCGCACCCGCAAGCGCAGTTACACCGTGCTGCCTGCTGGTCGCGAGGAGCTGGCCCGATGGGCTGGCGAGGCTGGGCCCCTGCCTGAGTTGCGCGACGAGTTCATGGTGCGCCTGCGCGCCGATGCCGTGGCCGGACCGTTTGGCTTGCGCCCCGAGCTCGAGCGCCGTCGTTCGCTTCACGCCGACAAACTGCACGCCTACCGTGCCATCGAAGCGCGTGATTTTCCGTCCGAAGCCGAGCCCACGCGCCAGCGCCGCATCCACCATCTCATCCTCAAGGCCGGCATCCAGTACGAACAGAACTGGATCGCATGGTACGACGAGGCGCTGCAGATGCTCTCCGAAGACTGAGCTAGCAGCCGGCGATCCATCCTTCCAGCGGGTCCATCCCGGCGGGTAGGCCGAACAGCGGCGGGCCCGCGCGCGCTGCGGCGGCTGCCTGCATCAGGGCGAGTGCGGCATCGAGCAGATCGCCGCTGGCGTCATCGATCAAGGCTTCGCGCTGTGTCCTTGTCGCATGCAGGCCGCCGGCATCGTCTTTGCCGGCAACGCCTGCTGGTCGAGAACTCAGCGCATCGACGATGCCCTCCCGTGCCGCGCGCCGCTCCGCGGTCTGCCTGCGGCGCTCGTCGCTCTTGTACGACGCAGTGGTGGTGCGCCGGGCGAGCAGTCCGGGGTAGGCCTCGATGGCCACGCGCTGTGGGTCGCCGTCATGCAGGCCGGGCAGATGTACGCCTGCGGCGAGCAGGCGGGCTGCGCCTTCCAGGAACATCAGCCCCACCGGTGGGTTGACCAGCTTGAGTGGGCTGTGGGAACGCGCAGGCAGGTCTGTGGCACGGTGGGCGTAGCGCTGGCCGACGGGGCGTGACTCGCGGTAAGCGTCCAGTGCGGCGCGAAAGCCTGGCTTGCCGAGGTCTGCACAGTGGCGTACCAGTGCCGGCCAGACCTGCGGCCAGCCGAGGTCGATTACGGCTTCGCGTGGCAGGCCGAAGGGAAAGTCGAAGGCGCCCAGCCAGGGACCAGGGCGCGCCAGCACGGCTTCGAAGGAGGGCCAGTCCTCGCACAATTCGAAACGGTCGAGCGTCACACTTGCACCGGCCAGGTGGCCGTGGGCGACAGTGATCGGCTTGGCCCGGCGGGGCGCGGAGGTGAAGTCGACGCCGAGCAGCCTGAGCGCAGGTAGTGTCACGGGCAGTTTCCTGTTGAGTGTGCAGACCGGTCGGCCGGGTTGAAGCCATGGCTATGGCTGACGCAAGGGGCCGGACCGGCTCAGCGGCGCCCGCCGAAGATGCGCGCCGCGGTGTGCACGGTGTTGAAATGTACCGTCACCGTGTCCTCGATCGGCTGCGCATAGCCGCCTGCCATCGCCACCGCAACCGGCACGCCGGCTGCCCGGCAGGTGCCGAGTACGCGTTCGTCGCGGGTCTTCAGCCCTTCGATGCTGAGCGCCAGGCGGCCCAGGCGGTCGCCTGCGTAGGGGTCGGCGCCGGCGAGGTAGATCACCAGTTCGGGGCGCGCGTGGTTGAACACGGTGTCGAGCGCATCGTCG
This sequence comes from Thauera sp. 28, assembly GCF_000310145.2. Taxonomy (GTDB): domain Bacteria; phylum Pseudomonadota; class Gammaproteobacteria; order Burkholderiales; family Rhodocyclaceae; genus Thauera; species Thauera mechernichensis. The sequence goes on along the minus strand of NZ_AMXA01000008.1, from coordinate 9,389 downwards.
AGCGCGGCGAGGTAGTCCTCGTCGCCGGTGTCGTCGGCCAGTTCGATATCGAGGTCGCTCGCCTGCTTGCGGAAAGGGAAGTTCTTCGCGCCATGCAGGCTGCAAGTGAAGATCTCGGGTGAGTCGGCGAGGATGGTGGCGGTGCCGTCGCCCTGATGAACGTCGCAGTCGACGATGGCGACGCGGCGGACGCGGCCTTCGGCGCGCATCGCCAGTGCGGCGATGGCGGCGTCGTTGAACACGCAGAAGCCCGAGCCAAAGTCGCGGTGTGCGTGGTGGGTGCCGCCGGCCAGGTTGGCGGCGCAGGCGCTGCCGCCCTCGCCATCGAGCGCACTGCGGCAAGCAGCGAGCGTGGCCCCGGCCGAGCGGCGCGAGCGCTCGACCATCGCGGCAGTCCACGGAAAGCCGATGCGCCGCACCTCGGCTGCGTCCAGCGTGCCGGCCACAACCCTCGCCAGGTAGCCGGCGTCGTGGGCGCGCAGGATCTCGGTGTCGCTCGCCGCGGCGGGCACGCGGAAGTCGTTTTCGGCAAAAAAACCGCTGTCGCGCAGGCGTTGGCGCAGCAGTGCGTATTTCTCCATCGGAAAGCGGTGCCCGTCGGGCAAGGGCAGGACGAAATGATCCGCGTAGTAGAGCTTCAAGATGACTGGCGTCCGGCTGAAGGGTTCAGATCTCGAGTGCGCGCACCTTCACCTTCTTTCCCTTGAGCTTGCCGGCCGACAGGCGACGGACCGCCTCGCCTGCGATCGCGCGCTCGACGGCGACATAGGTCGTCTGGTCGGTGACGGTGATCTTGCCCACCTGCTCGCGGCTGAAGCCAGCCTCGCCGGTGAGCGCGCCGAGCACGTCGGCGGGGCGGATCTTGTCCTTACGTCCGCCCAGGATCAGTAGCGTCACCATCGGCGCCGGCACGGGCAGGCTTTCGTCCTCGGGCAATTCGTCAAGCGCATGCCACTCGGGTTCGAAGCCCATGGCCTGTGCAATGCCTGAGATGCGGCGCTTGTCCGCGCTGCTGCACAGGCTCAGCGCCCAGCCGTCCTCGTCGCCGCGGCCGGTGCGGCCGATACGGTGGATGTGGATCTCGGGGTCGGGGGTAACATCGACGTTGATCACCGCTTCGAGCTGGGCAATGTCCAGCCCGCGTGCGGCGACGTCGGTGGCGACCAGCACCGAGCAACTCCGGTTGGCGAACTGGATCAGCACCTGATCGCGCTCGCGCTGCTCGAGTTCGCCGTTCAGGGCCAGGGCGGCGAAGCCTTGGGCGCGCAGCAGATCGACCAACTCGCGGCATTGCTGTCGCGTGTTGCAGAAAGCCAGCGCGCTGGCGGGGCGGTAGTGGCGCAGCAGGCGGGCGACCGCCTGCAGGCGCGCCGGATGCTCGATCTCGTAGAAGCGTTGGCGGATCTTGTTGCCCGCATGCTGCTCGAGCAGTTTCACCTCCTGTGGAGTGCGCAGAAAGCGTGCGGCCAGGGTGGCGATGCCTTCGGGGTAGGTGGCGGAGAACAACAGAGTCTGCCGTGCCGAGGGGCAGCGGCTGGCGATGAAGGCGATGTCGTCGTGGAAGCCCATGTCCAGCATGCGGTCGGCCTCGTCCAGCACCAGGGTGCTGAGCTCGTCAAGCACGAGGCTGCCGCGTTGAAGGTGGTCCATGATTCGTCCGGGCGTGCCGACAACAACATGGGCGCCGTGCTCCAGGCTGTCGCGCTGGGGCCGCATCGGCGTGCCGCCGCACAGCGGCAACACCTTTATGTTGGCTTCGAAGCGCGCCAGGCGGCGGATCTCCTGCGTGACCTGGTCGGCCAGCTCGCGCGTCGGGCACAGTACCATGGCCTGCACGGCGAGCTTGCGCACGTCCAGCCGGGCCAGCAGCGGCAGGGCGAAAGCTGCGGTCTTGCCGCTGCCGGTCTTGGCCTGGGCGATGAGGTCGTGCCCGGCAAGCGCAAGCGGTAGGCTGGCGGCCTGGATCGGGGTCATCGTGCGGTAGTCGAGCTGGCGGAGGGTGTCCAGCATCGCTGGGGCGAGTGGGAGGCTGTCGAAGGGCAGGTCGGAGGCCGCGGCGGGGAGCCCGGCGGAAGGGGTGGTCATCTCGTTCATGCGCAATTATCGGTCCTGAAGCGCGATAGTCAGCAGAAATGTTGCCGGGTCGCCAGTCTGCTGCCGCGGTTGCTGCAGGTGCGGGAACTTCGCCTGCGTGCCGGCTTCAGACCGCGAAAGCAAGGCAAAGTGCGCGCCGCGCAAGCCGCCGTCCCGTCCGCCTGTAATACACTCGGACACCCGCAACGACCCACAACGATACGGTGCAGCCATGAGCCTCATCGAAAGTGTACGCCCCCTTCAGGACAAGCTGACCGCCATACGGCGCGATATCCATGCCCATCCCGAGCTCGCCTTCGAGGAGCACCGCACGGCCGAGCTCGTCGCGCGCCAGCTCGAGGCGCTCGGCATAGAGGTTCATCGTGGCATCGGGGGTACGGGTGTGGTCGGCGTGGTGCGTGGCGGGCGTGGTCTGCGCGCGATCGGCCTGCGTGCCGACATGGACGCCCTGCCGATCACCGAGCGTAACGAGTTCGCACACAAGTCAACCGTACAGGGCTGCATGCACGCCTGCGGCCATGACGGCCACACCACGATGCTGCTCGGCGCGGCCGAGGCGCTGGCTGCGCGGCGGGATTTCGATGGCACGGTGTACCTGATCTTCCAGCCGGCGGAAGAAGGCGAGGGCGGGGCGCCGGCGATGATCGCCGACGGCCTCTTCGAGCGCTTCCCGATGGAGGCCGTGTTCGGCATGCACAATTGGCCGGGCATGGAGGCGGGAAGCTTCGCCATCCACAGCGGTCCGGTGATGGCGAGCGCAGACCGCTTCGATATTCGCTTCACCGGTGTGGGCGCACATGCGGCCATGCCGCATCTGGGGGTCGATCCCGTAGTGGCGGGTGCAGCCTTCGTGCAGGCCGCGCAGACCCTGGTCAGCCGGGTGCTCGACCCGATCGATGCCGGCGTGGTGTCGGTCACGCAGTTCCACGCCGGCGAGGCCTACAACGTGATTCCCGACCGCGCCGAGCTGTGCGGTACGGTACGCACCTTCTCCGCCGCGGTGCGCGACCGCCTGGAGCAGGGCTTGCGCCAGGTTGCCGAGGGCATCGCGCGCAGCCATGGCGTGGAGGTGGATTTCCAGTTCCGCCGCGGTTACCCGCCGACGATCAACACCGCCGCCGAGGCTGCGCTGTGCGCCGAGGCTGCGCGTGCGGTGGCGGGGCCAGAGCGCGTGTTCACCGACCGCCGACCGAGCATGGGTGCGGAGGATTTCGCCTACTTCCTGCAGGAGAAGCCAGGTGCCTATGTGTGGATCGGTAACGGCCCGGGTGAGGGTGGCTGCATGCTGCACAACCCGCATTACGACTTCAACGACGGGGTGATGCCGGCGGGCGTTGCCTATTGGTGCGAGCTGGCGCGGCGTCTGCTCGGCAACGCGAAGTGAGGCCGGCGACATGATGCGTACCCTGCTGCTCGCTGCTCGCATGATGCTGCGCGACCTGCGCGCAGGCGAACTGCACCTGCTCGGGCTGGCGATCGTGATCGCGGTGGCAAGCCTGACCAGCGTTGGCTTCCTGGCCGACCGCGTCGGTCGTGCGCTCGACCGCGAGGCCAACCAGTTGCTCGGCGGCGATCTCCTGCTGCGTGCCGACCGGCCGTGGCCGGCGGCGTTTGCCGACGAGGCGCGCGACCGTGGCTTGCAGGTCGCCACCACCGTGCTGTTCACCAGCATGGCGAGCACAGAGGAAACCGCGGCGCTGGCCGGCGTCAAGGTGGTGGAGGATGGCTACCCGCTGCGTGGCGCCATCCGTATCGCAGCGGGTCCCAACCAGGACGATGCCGTCGCGGGCAGGGTGCCGGCGCCGGGCGAGCTGTGGTTGGACGAGCGCCTGTTCGCCGAGCTTGGGGTCAAGGTCGGCGACGTGGTCGGCATGGGCGAGCTGGCGTTCCGCGTCGGCGCCATGGTGAGCTTCGAGTCCGACCGTGGCGCCAACTTCTTCAGCCTGCTGCCGCGGGCGATCTTCAACCTGGACGAACTCGAGCGCACCGGCCTGATCGCCGAGGGCAGCCGTGCCACCTGGCGCCTGCACGTTGCTGGCGAGCAGACCACGGTCGACGCCTATGAACGCTGGGCGCGCGACAACCTGGGGCGCGGGCAGGCGGTGGAGACGGTGGAGAACGCCCGCCCCGAAGTGCGCGCGGCACTCGACCAGGCGCAGCGCTTCCTGCGCCTCGCGGCCTTGCTGGCAGTGATCCTCGCCGCGGTAGCAGTCGGCTTGTCCGCGCGCCGCTTCATGGCACGCCACCTCGATGGCTGCGCGGTGATGCGCGTGCTCGGCGCGCGCCAGGCACAGGTGCTTGGCATCGTCGTCGGCGAGTTCCTGATCTTCGGCCTGGCTGCAGCGCTGGCCGGTACCGCCTTGGGCTGGAGCGTGCAATGGGGGCTGGCGGGCGGCCTGCGCGAGATCCTCGCTACCGAGTTGCCAGCCCCCTCCTTGCTGCCGATCGCGCATGGACTGGTGGTCGGCATGGCGCTGCTGGCGGGCTTCGTGCTGCCTCAGCTGCTGCGTCTGCACAAGGTCAGCACGCTGAGGGTGCTGCGCCGCGAGTTCGAGATCGCCGAACCGCTGTCGGGCGCGGCCTGGGCCTTCGGGCTGGCGGCCTTGCTCGGGTTGATCTTCTGGATCGCCGCCGATATGCGGCTTGGCCTGATGGTCGCACTCGGCTTTGCGCTCGCGCTCGGCGTGTTCGCGCTTGCGGCGTGGTGGGTGCTGCACCTGGCCGGGCGGCTGAAGGGGCAGGGCAGCCTGCGTGGCGGCGGCTGGCGTTACGGTGTGGCTGCGCTCGGCCGGCGCATGGGCGGCAGCGTCGTGCAGGCGGCGGCGCTCGGCCTGGGCATGACCGCGCTGCTGTTGCTGACCCTGGTGCGCGGCGACCTGCTCGACAACTGGCGCGCCATGGCGCCGGCGGATGCGCCCAACCGCTTCGTCATCAACATCCAGCCCGACCAGCGTCAGGGCGTGGCCGCGTTGTTCGGTGCCGAGGGGCTGCCCGAGCCGGCGATTCAGCCGATGATCCGTGGCCGCATGGTCGCCATCAACGGCACGCCGATCGCGCCCGAGGCGTTTGAGGACCAGCGCACCCGGCGGCTGGCAGAGCGCGAGTTCAACCTGTCCTATGCTGCCGCGCTGCCGGACGCCAACGTGGTCAGCGCCGGGCGCTGGCATGGCGCTGCGCGCGAGCCGCAGTTCTCGGTCGAAGTCGGCCTGGCGCAGACCTTCGGGCTCAAGCTCGGCGACCGCGTGACCTTCGAGATTGCCGGTGAGCGCGTCGAGGCTCCGATCACCAGCGTGCGCACGCTGGAGTGGGATTCGATGCGGGTCAATTTCTTCTTCATCGCCTCAGAGGGGCTGCTCGAGACGTATCCCGCCAGCCTGATCACCAGCTTCCATCTGCCCGCCGAGCGCCACGATTTCACCACCCGGCTGATCAGCGCCTTCCCCAACCTCACCGTGATCGACATCGCCGCGGTGGTCGCCCAGGTGCAGTCGATGACTGACAAGCTGATCCTGATCGTGCAGTTCGTGTTCGGCTTTGCGGTGCTGGCGGGACTGGTGGTGCTGTATGCGGCCCTGCAGTCGACCCACGACGAGCGCGAGTACGAGCTCGCCATGCTGCGCACGCTGGGCGCGCGCAACCGCCAGGTTCGCCAGGCCTTGCTCGCCGAGTTCCTCGTGCTCGGCAGCGTGGCGGGCATACTCGCGGGCGTGGGGGCGAGCGCGATCGGCTGGCTGCTCGCCGAGCAGGTTTTCCGCATGGCCTATGTCCCTGCGCTGGCGCCGGTCGTGGTGGCCGTGCTGCTGGGCACGGCTGGCGTGGTGGCCGGCGGCTGGCTGGGTACGCGCAAGCTGCTGTCGCGCCCGCCGCTGGCCAGCTTGCGTGCGCTGGCCTGAGGAGCGCGGGCTTGCAGATCGGGACGTTGACGCTGACCCAGGCGGAGATGCTGCTGGGTGGTTTGTTGCTGCTGGCGCTGATTGCGCTGGCGTGGTTGCTGGCGCGCAGCTTCGGCAGCGAGCGCCGCTTGCAGGGCGAGCTGTCCGAGGTGCTTGCCGAACAGCTCGAGCAGCGCCTAGGCGCGCAGCACCGCGAGATCCTGCGTGATCTGCATGAGGGTCTGGCGCGCCAGACCGATCGCATCGGCGAGCACGCCCGTGCCGACCGCGAACTGCTGCAGCGCGGGCTTACAGCCGCCTCCATGCAGTTGTCGCGCGGCATGCAGGCGTTGACGCAGAGCGTCGACGGCCGCCTCGACACCTTGTCGGGCCAGGTCAGCCAGCGCCTGGACGAGGGCTTTCGCAAGACCAATGAGACCTTCGCCAGCGTGATGGCGCGCCTGGCCACCATCGACGAAGCGCAGAAGAAGATCGACGGCCTGACCACCAACGTGGTCAGCCTGCAGGCGCTGCTCGGCGACAAGCGCGCCCGCGGCGCCTTCGGCGAGGTCCAGCTCGAGGCCCTGGTGCAGAACATCCTGCCGCCCGATGCCTTTGCCTTCCAGGCAGCGCTGCCCAATGGCAGCCGTGTCGATTGCCTGCTCAGCCTGCCGGCGCCGACCGGGGATGTAGCAGTGGATGCCAAGTTCCCGCTGGAGAACTACCAGCGCATGTTCGATGCAGATGCGGGCGGGCTGGAGCGGCGCGCCGCGCAGACCGCCTTCCGCGCCGATGTGCGTCGCCATATCGACGCCATCGCCGACAAATACATCCTGCCCGGGGTGACCTCGGACGGTGCGGTGATGTTCCTGCCGGCCGAGGCGGTGTTCGCCGAGATCCATGCCTACCACCCCGAGCTCGTCGCCCACGCCCAGCAGCGCCGGGTGTGGATCGTGTCGCCGACCACGCTGATGGCGGTCCTCAACACCGCGCGTGCCGTGCTCAAGGACGTCGAGACGCGCAAGCAGATCCACGTCATCCAGGACGCGCTCGGCAAGCTGGCGAAGGATTTTCACCGCTTCGACGAGCGCATGGCGGCGCTCGCCCGCCACATCGAGCAGGCCAGCCGCGACGTGCAGGACGTGCAGACCTCCAGCCGCAAGATCAGTGCGCACTTCCAGAAGATCGAGTCGGTGCAGCTTGAAGATGGCGAGACTGGGGAGGCTGGCGGGGGCCGCCAAACTTGACCTCGAACAGGGAATGCGGAGCAGCCTTCCGCTAAGGTCGGCGGGGTCAAGAACCCGCCCGGATTGCCCTCACGATGTCTGACTTCCCTCTGCCGGTCCTCTTCATCATGGCTGTGTTCTTCTCCATGTGGATGATCATGCGCGTTTTTCACAAGCACGAGAAAGCCAAGCGCGCGCTCCCCGAGCTTGACGTTTACCTGCAGGCGCACGGCCAGGCGGAGCCCTCGTGTCACGCCTGCGGGGCTGTCGATCTCAAGGAGGAAGGCCTTAGCCACGGCAAGGACAGCCAGCGCTTCGTGTCCTGCGCCAAGTGCAAGGCCCTGCTGTACCGCTTCGAGCGCCCTCAGGCTGCCGAGGAGGCTGTGCCCGTCGATGCCCACTGGGGGCCGCTCGATTCGGCCGAGCGTCGCGAGTAGGGCAATCGCAGCGCGCAGGGTCTTTTTTTTTGCGCTGGGTATGCGCTGCGCGTCGCCTTTAACCCCTCGCGGCTCGCGCCGCTCCCACAGCAAAGCCAAATGCACGATGCGTCCCGTGTAGAAGCGGCGCAAGCCGCGAGCTTTCGAGCTCGGCGCCTCTGTTGCAGAGCCTCGCAGCCGGCGCAGATTCCGCGTGCCTGAACGCGTGGCGTATTAACATGCGGCGTTCCCCATACCGACAAGGAGAGCCCGCATGGACCTCGGTACCCCGCTTTCACCCTCCGCGTTGCGCGTGATGCTGCTCGGCGCCGGCGAGCTCGGCAAGGAGGTGATCATCGCCTTGCAGCGCCTGGGCGTCGAAGTCATCGCCGTCGATCGCTACGCCAACGCACCCGGCCATCAGGTCGCCCATCGTGCCCATGTGATCCCGATGACCGACGGCGCGGCCCTGCGTGCGCTGATCGAGCAGGAGCGCCCACACTTGGTCGTACCGGAGATCGAGGCCATCGCGACCGACATGCTCGCCGAGATCGAGGCCGCCGGCCTCGCCGAGGTCATTCCCACGGCGCGCGCCACCCAGCTCACCATGAACCGCGAGGGCATCCGCCGCCTGGCTGCCGAGACCCTCGGCCTGCCCACCTCGCCTTACCGCTTCGCTGATTCGCTCGACGAGTTGCAGGCTGCAATCGACGGCGGCATCGGCTATCCCTGCATCGTCAAGCCGGTGATGTCGTCCTCGGGCAAGGGGCAGTCGCTGCTGCGCGGGCCGGACGACGTGAAGAAGGCCTGGGACCATGCCGCGGCCGGCGGTAGGGTCAATCAGGGGCGCGTCATCGTCGAAGGCTTCATCGACTTCGAGTACGAGATCACCCTGCTCACGGTGCGTGCCCGCGATGCCGGCGGCGAGGTCCGCACCTACTTCTGCGAGCCGATCGGCCATGTGCAGGTGGCGGGCGACTACGTCGAGTCGTGGCAGCCGCAGGCGATGAGCCCGGCGGCGCTGGCGCGCTCACAAGAGATCGCCGCTGCGGTCACGGGCAACCTGGGCGGACGCGGGCTGTTCGGCGTCGAGCTGTTCGTGCGCGGCGATCAGGTGTGGTTCTCCGAAGTGAGCCCACGGCCGCACGATACCGGCCTGGTCACGCTGTGCTCGCAGCGCTTCTCCGAGTTCGAGCTCCACGCCCGTGCCATCCTCGGCTTGCCGGTGGATACCGCGCTGCGCGAGCCGGGTGCGTCGGCGGTGATCTACGGCGGCGTCGATGCCGGGGCGCTGCGCTACGAGGGCGTCGCCGAGGCGCTCGCCGTGCCGCGCAGCGATCTGCGCCTGTTCGGCAAGCCCGAGTCCTTCGTCAAGCGCCGCATGGGCGTCGCAGTCGCCAACGGCGCGGACGTCGAGGAGGCGCGTGCGCGCGCCAAGCGGGCAGCGGGCAGGGTCAGGCCGGTCGCGGGCTGAGCGGCCAGCGCCTGGCGCGTTTATGCATGCGGCTGGCTTGCGCTGTGGCTGTGTCAGGGTGGGCTTGCAAACGCCTCGATGAGCAGCGGCGTGATGGCGTGCATGGGGCCGAAAGGCGTCGCTGGCGGCACCAGGCCAGGGACAAAGCCTGCGGCCTCGAAATGCGCCAACAGCCTGCGATTGTGGCTGACGATGTGGATGGGCACGTCCCATGGCTGATTCGGGCCGGTGACCGAGCCGATCGGCTGGTGGTCGCCGACGATGATCGTGAATAGATCGGCTGGGGCGGGGGGGGCGGGGGAGTCCG
>NZ_AMXA01000007.1 GCF_000310145.2 Thauera sp. 28 | reverse complement strand
CCCAGCGGCCAGTCGCCCGTCCGCCCGAACCGCGCACGCCGGTGCGCACCGAGCCGGTCCGGCCGCGCTTGCCCGCCGACGGCGGCGCAGCGGAGCGCGCCCGTATCGCGCGTGCCGCTGAGCAGTCCGTCGGCGAGCGTGGTGGCGTCCGTGTGACACGGCCGGCGCTCGAGCCCAGCTGGAGTTACGCGGGTGAGACTGGCCCCGAGCATTGGGCCGCGTTGCGGCCGGAGTGGCGCCTGTGCGCAGAGGGGCGGCGTCAGTCGCCGATCGACCTGCGCGACGGCATCGCTGTGGATCTGGCGCCTGTCGAGTTCGATTACCGCCGCAGCGGATTTCGCATCCGCGATACCGGAAACACCCTTCAGGTGGATGTGGGCGAGGGCCTGAGCATCGTGGTGCGCGGCACCCGCTACGCGCTCGAGCGCTTCACGCTGCATCGTCCCTCGCAGGATCGCATCGGCGGCATGGCGCACGACATGGCCATGTATCTGGAGCACCGCAGCGAAGACGGGCAGGTTGCGATTCTGTCCTTGTTGCTCGAGGCTGGGGATACGCCCAACGAGGTGTTGCAGACCATTTTCAACAATCTGCCGCTGGATCGCGGACGGGCGTTCGCGCCTGACGCCGTGCTCGATCTGCCTTCGATGGTGCCGTCGAATCCGGGGCATTTCCTCTACATCGGCTCACTCCCTGCGCCTCCCTGCACCGAAGACGTACTTTGGGTGGTGATGAAGCAGCCGGTGCCGATCTCCCATGACCAACTCGCGGTCTTCGCGCGCCTCTATCCCCGCAACGGCCGGCCCATCCAGCCGCACAACGGTCGTCTGCTGCTCGAGTCACGCTGATTGCTCCGTTCGGATGTGCCTTGGTGACATGCAGCGGATCGCGCTGCAGCATCTGCGCTAGAATGCCAAGGTTTTGGCCTTCCGGATAACGCTATCCATTAGCGTGTGCTAATATATTGCATGGAGTCCCCGATGAACTTCGAGAAAGCGCGCTTCAACATGGTCGAGCAGCAGATCCGCCCCTGGGAGGTGCTGGATCAGGATGTGCTCGACCTCCTGATGACCGTCAAGCGCGAGGAGTTCGTGCCCAAGGCGCATCGCGAACTGGCGTTCGCCGATGTCGAGATTCCCATTGGCTGCGGCCAGGTGATGCTCAAGCCTGTCATCGAGGGCAAGGTGTTGCAGGCGCTGCGCGTTGCCAAGGGTGATTCGGTGCTCGAGATCGGCACCGGCTCGGGCTATTTTGCCGCCCTGCTCGCGGCGCGCTGCGACTGGGTGCGCACGATCGAGATCGAGCCGGAGCTGGTCAGGCTCGCTGGCGCGAACCTCGAGCGCAATGGTGTCGACAACGTGGTCGTCATCCAGGGCGACGGTGTCGCGGGCTGGCCCGAGCGCGCGCCCTACGATGTCATCGTGGTCTCCGGTGGGCTGCCGTTCGTACCTCAGGCGCTGCTCGAGCAACTCAAGGTCGGCGGCCGTCTGTTCGCGTTCGTTGGCGAGGCGCCGGTCATGAAGGCGCGGCTGGTCACCTGCGAAGCCGAGGGGCGTTTCCGTACCGAGGACATCTTCGAGACCGTCGTGCCCATGATCAGCAACGCCGCGCGCGGCGAGACTTTCAGTTTCTGAGCCCGCCATGCACCAGATCACTCCAGTGCAGCTTGCCGAGCGCCTCGCGGAATCAGAGCAGGGACTGCCGCTGCTGCTCGACGTGCGCGAGCCTTGGGAGTTCGAGATCTGTCACATCGACGGCTCGGTGCTGATGCCGATGGCAAGCGTCCCCGCGCGCGTCGGCGAACTCGACCGCGACCGCGAGACCATCGTTGTCTGCCACCATGGCGGGCGCAGTGCCCAGGTATGCGTTTTTCTGCAGCGCCAGGGCTTCAGTAATGTGATCAACCTGGCAGGTGGCGTGGCTGGCTGGGCAGCGCAGGTCGACCCGCGCATGCCGCAGTACTGACGCCACGCCCTGGATGAGGCAAGGAGCGGAGGTTCGGATGAAGCGACTGTTGGCGGTGTGCATCGCAGGCTTGTTCTCGGCCGGTGCAATGGCAGCGGATCTGATGCAGGCTTATCAGGATGCGCTGGCCAACGATGCGCGCCTTGCCGCTGCACGTGCCGAGCTCGAGGCCGGCCGGGAGCGTGTCGTTCAGGGCCGTGCTGGCTTGCTGCCGCAGATCGGCCTGTCGGCCAACACGACCTGGAACGATTCCGAACTGCGCTCTACCAGTGGCAGTCTTGAGCGCAGCTACAACAGCAATGGCTACGGCGTGCAGCTCACCCAGCCGCTGTTCCGCTGGCAAAACTGGGTACAGTACAAGCAGGGCGAACTGCAGACTGCGCTGTCCGAAACCCAGTTCGGCATCGCCCGCCAGGATCTCGTGCTGCGGGTCGCGGAAGCCTATTTCAATGTGCTGATTGCCCAGGATGCGCTCGCAGCCGTGGACCAGTTGCGCGCCGCTGCAGCCGAGCAGCTTGAACTGGCGCGAACGAGCTTCGAAGTTGGCACGGTCACCATCACCGACGTGCACGAGGCGCAGTCGCGCTTCGATCTTGCCTCGGCACAGGAGATCGCTGCTGCAAACCAGCTCGAGGTCGCGCGCCAGACGCTGGCGCAGATCATTGGCAAGGAGCCGGGGGGGCTTTCCGGCTTGCGCGAGGGGGTGGCGCTCCAGCGTCCGCAGCCCGACAACATCGCCGACTGGGTGGCTGCCGCTGAATCCGGCAGCTTTGGCGTGCAGGCGAGGCAGTTGGCACGCGAGATCGCCGTGCGCGAAGTCGAGCGTCAGCGTGCCGGCCACCTTCCGACCATCGATGTGGTTGCCTCGCATGGCGTGAATCATCGTCCGCAGCCCTCGACCGACCGTGCCGAGGCGAGTGCCATCGGCGTGCAGCTGAACATGCCGCTCTACGCCGGGGGCAGGGTGTCTTCGGTAACGCGCGAAGCAGCCGCGCTGCGAGTGAAGGCCGATGCCGAACTCGATGATGCGCGCCGCAGCGCTGCGCTCGCGGCGCGTCAGGCCTGGCTCGGCGTGACCAGCGGCATGGCGCAGGTGCGGGCGCTGGAGGCGGCGCGGGTTTCGTCCACTTCGGCGCTCGAGGCCAACAAGCTTGGCTACGAGGTTGGCGTGCGCATCAACATCGATGTGCTCAATGCGCAGACTCAGCTTGCCGACACCCTGCAACAGCTGTCGCGCGCGCGCTATGACACCCTGCTCGCTCAACTGCGCCTGAAGGCGGCCGCTGGAACGCTCGGCGAGGACGATGTGCAGGCGATCAACGCGCTGCTGGCGCCCTGAGTCCCGGGCGCGGAGCGGGCGACTGCACCTGCAGTCCGCGTAGCAGCTCGATGGTGCGTCGCGTCGCCCCTTGGTGCTGCGTGGCGAAGGCGCGTCCGGCCGCAGCCATTTGCGCGCGCATGTCCTCATCGCCCAGCACGGCCAGTGCGGCGGCGATGCCGTCCGCGGCGTCCTTGGCCCGGCGCGCTGCGCCGGTGCGCACAGCCTCTTCGGCCACCTGCATGAAGTTGAAGGTATGCGGGCCGACGACCACCGGCGTGCCCACGGCGCAGGCTTCGATCAGGTTCTGGCCGCCCAGCGGCAGCCAGCTGCCGCCGATCAGCGCCACGTCGGCTGCGGCGTAGTAGGCGAACATCTCGCCCATCGAGTCCCCGAGCAGGATCCGCGTGTCCGCTTCGATCGCCTCCTCGGCGCTGCGTCGCTGCAGTTTTACGCCGCGGCCGGCGACGAGGCGGGCGACCTCGTCGAAGCGCTGTGGGTGGCGGGGTACGAGTAGCAGCAAGGCTTTTGCCGGTGCCAGGCGGACGAAGGCGTCGATCAGCAGCGCTTCCTCGCCTTCGCGGGTGCTTGCGGCGAGCACGACCGGGCGCTCGCCTGCGCGTTCCCGCAGCTGGGTCGCGAGCGCCAGTGCCGCCGCGGTGGGTGTGACGTCGAACTTGATGTTGCCGGTGACGCTGACACGCGCTGCGCCGAGCTGCTGCAGGCGCGCAGCGTCGGCGGCCGTTTGCGCGCCGATCACGTCGAGAGCCTTCATGGTCAGGCCAGTCAGCACTGGCGCGCGCGCGTAGCGCCGCGCCGAGCGTTCCGACAGGCGAGCGTTGGCGAGCATCACGGCAACGCGGTTGTGGCGGCAGGCAGCGAGCAGATTCGGCCACAGCTCGGTTTCCATGATCACGCCGAAGCTCGGGCGGAAGTGACGCAGGAATCGTTCTGCAAGGCAGCCCAGGTCATAGGGCAGGTAGGCGCGCAGCACGCGGGCGTTGCTGCCGAACAAGGCCCTGGAGGTCTCGCGGCCGGTGGGTGTCATGTGCGTGATCACGATGCTGTGCTCGGGCCAGGCTTCGAGCAGGGCACGCACCAGTGGTTCGGCCGCGCGCGTTTCGCCCACCGAGACGGCGTGCACCCAGATCACCGGGCCGGGTGCACGTACGCGGTAGCTCGCGAAGCGCTCGCCGAGGTGGTGGATGTAGCCGGGCTGGCGGCGTGCCCGCCACAACAGCCTGAGCAGTACGAAGGGCAGTGCGAGGAGCCAGAGCAGGGTGTAAGGCAGGCGGGTCAGCATCGATCACGGACTGAAGGCGACTGCGCAAGTATAAGCAAGGATGGTGGTCGAGGTCCGTGCATCGGCATGCGTGCGGCGTCACTGCCGCTGCAAGACCTCTGTCACACGTGCGCACGGATCTACATGCGATAATCCGCCCCTGATCCCACTCCTCGCTCATGCACTCCCAATGAAGATTCTCGTAACTGGTGCCGCCGGTTTCATCGGCATGCACACGACCGAGCGCCTGCTCGCTCGCGGTGACCAGGTGGTCGGACTGGACAACCTCAACGACTACTATGACCCCTCGCTCAAGGAGGCGCGACTCGCCCGGCTTGCGCCGCATCCGCAGTTCCGCTTCGTGAAGCTGGACGTGGCCGATCGTGCGGGCATGGAGAGCCTGTTCGCTGAGGAGGGCTTCGATCGTGTGATCCATCTCGCGGCCCAGGCCGGCGTGCGCTACTCGCTGCAGAACCCGCATGCCTACGTCGATAGCAATCTCGTCGGCTTCATGAACATCCTCGAGGGGTGCCGCCATGCGCGCGTCAAGCACCTGGTGTATGCCTCGAGCTCCAGCGTCTATGGCGGCAACACCAAGATGCCGTTCGCCGAGCGCGACAGTGTCGATCACCCGGTCAGCATCTACGCGGCGACCAAGAAGGCCAACGAGCTGATGGCGCACACATACAGTCACTTGTACGGGCTGCCGACCACCGGCCTGCGCTTCTTCACCGTCTATGGCCCCTGGGGCCGGCCTGACATGGCCTTGTTCCTGTTCACAAAGGCCATCCTCGAGGGGCGGCCGATCGACGTCTTCAATCATGGGCGCATGAAGCGCGACTTCACCTATGTGGACGACATCGTCGAGGGCGTGCTCCGCACCCTCGACCGCGTTGCCGCGCCGGATCCCGCCTTCGACGCCGACCAGCCCGATCCCGGCACGAGCAACGTGCCCTACCGCGTCTTCAATATCGGCAACCATGACCCGGTCGAATTGATGGAGTTCGTTTCGGCGATCGAGGGCGCGCTTGGCATGACGGCGCAGAAGAACTTCATGCCGCTTCAGGATGGCGACGTGCCGGCCACGTACGCCGACACGGCAGCGCTCAACGCCTGGACCGGCTTCGCGCCTGCGACCAGCGTCAAGGACGGGGTTGCGCGCTTCGTCGCCTGGTACCGCGACTACTACCGGGTCTGATCCCGCGCAGCACCCGCAACGATGGCCACCTACGCGATCGGAGACATCCAGGGCTGCCATACCCCGTTTGCGCGCATGCTGGACCTGGTGCATTTCGACCCGGCGTGCGATCGATTGTGGATCGTGGGCGACCTGGTCAACCGCGGCCCGGAGTCACTGCGCGTGTTACGCGCGCTACGCGACCTCGGTGATGCTGCGGTGGTTGTGCTCGGCAACCATGATCTCTACCTGCTGATGATCGCAGCCGGCCTCAAGCGCCGCCTGGGCGATGACACCTTGTACCAGGTGCTCGAAGCGCCTGACCGCGATGAGCTTTTGCATTGGCTGGCGCGGCGGCCTCTGATGCATGTGGCGGGTGATCACGTGCTGGTTCACGCCGGGCTGCTGCCCGGATGGACTGTGACGCGCGCGTGTGCGCTTGCCCAGGAAGTCAGCGACACGCTTGCCGGGCCGAAGGCCAGGGACTTCCTGCTCCAGCTCGCGGGTAACCGTCCGGAGCGCTGGTCGGACAAGCTCAAGGGTTGGGATCGCCTGCGTGTGATCGTCAATGCACTGACGCGGTTGCGCTTCTGTTCGGCGGACGGGCGTATGGACCTCAGCGCGAAGGGGGCGCCGCACAAGGCGCCGGCGGGGATGATGCCCTGGTTCCGGGTGCCCGACCGCTTCAGCCGCACGCACACGATCGTCTGTGGCCACTGGTCCGCACTCGGCTTCTATCGCGAGCCTGGGCTCATCGCGCTCGATTCGGGGTGTGTGTGGGGCGGCAAACTTACTGCACTGCGCATCGAGGATGACGCAGTGTTTCAGGTCCCGGGCTGAGTGCCGGACGCGGGGGCTGCCCTTGGCTGCTCCGCGTCGGCTGGCAGTTCGAGGGCGGCGACGATCAGGGAGCGTGCAAGACGCGCCAGTTCTCTGCGGTCCGTGCCGTCACCGGTCGGTAGCGGTGCGGCGACGCAGACCCGGGCGACGATGACCGGTGTGGAGATGATGTTGCGTACGCACTGGCCCAGGCTAAGGTCGCCGTCATAGGCCGGTGCGCGCGTGTAGTGGCCGTCTGCCGTCTGGTAGCGCAAGGCGAGGGGCTGCACGGGGTGCTTGCACGCGATCGCCGGTTGCAGCAGTGCGCCGTGAAAGTGCAGCACCTGCGAGCCGTCGGTTGTCGTCCCCTCCGGAAAGATCGCCACGTTGCAGCCGGTCTCGAGCAGGGCAGCCGTTTCCATGTTGATGATGCGGGCGTGGCCGCGGCTGCCGCGGCGCAGGAAGATGGTGTCGTTGCGTGCGGCCAGCCAGCCGATTGCCGGCCACTGACGCACTTCGGCCTTCGAGACGAAGGCGGCAGGAGCGAGCGCGTTGATGACGAAGATATCCACCCAGGAGATGTGGTTGGCGACCAGCATGCAGCCCGGCGCCACCGCCTCACCCTCGTGCTCGAGCCGAATCCCGAGCGTGCGCAGCAGGCCGCAGGACCAGCGCTGGCGCAGACGCTGGTGGCTAGTGCGCCCGCAGAACGGGAACACCAGCGCGATCGTCAGCAGGCCTAGCAGCAGGTGGAGGCCCAGGCGCAGCGCGCGCCAGGCGCGCAGCGTGGGCGATGCCACGGCAGGCCGGACGGTCGCTGCCTGTGCTGCAATGGCGTCGCGAGCCTCGGTTGCGGCCTGCTCGATTTCGGGTGGTGTCGCGGGCGTGTTCAGTCTTTGCGTCCCAGGAAGTGCTTTGCGTAGCGGCCATCGACCTTGCCCATCGGCATCAGGATCGGCAGGTCTGCGGTGTTGAAGTCGGGATCCCAGGCCGGCTCGCCGCAGATCCACGCCCCGGCGCGCAGGTAGCCCTTGACCAGCGGCGGTGCCTCTGCCGGCAGGTCGTGGCGCAGGGCGTCGAGCGGCAGCGCGCAGCGCGGGAACACGTGGTATTCGAGCGGCGCGAGATGCTTGTCGCGGAGCTGATTATACAAGCTGGCCGCAGCATGGCCGCCGTCGGCCATGCTGACCGAGGCGCAGCCGATCAGGTAGCCGTAGCCGCCTTCCTGCATGTAGCGCGCGAGCCCGGACCACAGCAGGGCGATGACCGCGCCACTGCGGTAATCGGCGTCGATGCAAGAGCGCCCGATCTCGACCAGGCTGCCGCGCAGGTGCTGCAGGCGGGTGAGGTCGAACTCGTTCTCCGAGTAGTAGCCGCCAACCTTGCGCGCTGCGGCTGGAGACAGGATGCGATAGGTGCCGACGATGCGCCCGGCATCCTCATCGCGTACGATCAGGTGCTCGCAGAACGGGTCGTAGATGTCGCGATCCACGCCCGGGCTGCGCGGGTTGAGTCGTGCGCCCATCTCGTCCGCGAACACGCGGTAGCGCAGCTTCTGCGCTTCGAGGATCTCCGTTTCGCAGGTGGCGAGACCAACGTGAAGGTTGCGCGACTTGCGCGCATTCGCGTCCTGGCGGGGCTTGATGTGCTGGAGCATGGCAGGCTTCCGTCCTGTTCTGATGGACGCATTCTCGAGAGCCCGCGTTGCGATGCGGTGACGCCCTGATTACGATGCGGTGACGACAAACCAGCATGGAGAACTGAAAGCATGGAGAACTGCGTGTTCTGCCGCATCGTCAGCGGCGAGCTGCCTGCCTCGAGGGTCTACGAGGATGAGAATACCCTGGTCATCATGGATATCCAGTCGGTCAATCCTGGGCACATGTTGGTGCTGGTGAAGCCGCATCGGGCAAACGTGTACGCGCTCGAGGACGAGCTGGCCGGCGCTGCCATGCGCACCGCAGCGCGTATGGCGCGTGCGGTCAAGATGGCTTTCGGCTGTGAAGGCGTGACCTTGCTGCAGGCGAACGAGCCGGCCGGCGCCCAGACGGTATTTCATTTCCACATCCATGTGCTGCCACGCTGGGAGGGCGACGGCATGGCGCTCGCCTGGCCGGCCAAGAACCCGCCGCGCGAGGCGCTGGAGGAAATGGCGATCCGCCTGCGTGCTGTGCTCGCCGACGCTTGATGTCGGCCTGGGGATGTGCGCCGGGGCTTGGCGATGCAGGGGTGATTGCCCGTAGTCGGCAACTCGCGGCGCACATCGTCCCATGCAGGCGCGGCGCCAGTGCAGCCATTTTGGGATAATCGCGGTTTTCCCATCCTGGCCTCCCAAAAATGTCCATTCTCGTCTGCGGATCGGTCGCTTACGACTCGATCATGGTGTTCCCCGATCGCTTCAAGCACCACATCCTCCCCGACCAGATCCACATCCTGAACGTGTCCTTCCTGGTACCCGACATGCGCCGCGAGTTCGGGGGATGCGCGGGCAACATCGCCTACAGCCTCAAGCTGCTGGGCAGCGATCCGCTGATCATGGCGACGGTCGGCGAGGATGCCGGGCCTTATCGGGCACGCATGCGGGCGCTGGGGCTGCGTGAGGATCACGTACGTGAGGTGCCGGGGACGTTCACCGCGCAGGCCTTCATTACCACCGATCTTGACGACAATCAGATCACCGCGTTCCATCCGGGCGCGATGTTCCACTCTCATCTCAACGACGTTCGCGAGGCGCAGGGCGTGCGTCTGGGTATCGTGTCGCCGGATGGTGCCGATGGCATGCTGCGCCATGCAGCCGGTTTCGCCGAGGCGGGCGTGCCGTTCGTCTTCGATCCGGGTCAGGCGCTGCCGATTCTCGGTAGCGAAGCGTTACTGAATTGCCTGCAACAGGCGCGCTACTGCACGGTCAATGACTACGAGGCCCGCCTGATGTGCGACAAGACCGGGCGCAGCGAAGAGGCGTTGGCGCGCGAGGTCGAGGCGCTGGTTGTCACACTGGGTGCGGAGGGTTCGCGCATCCACTGGCGCGGCGAGTTGATCCATGTGCCGGCGGTGCCGGCCACGGCGGTCATTGACCCGACGGGCTGCGGTGACGCCTACCGGGCGGGCCTGTTGCACGGTCTGGTAAACGACTGGGACGTATTGAAAAGCGCGCGCCTGGCTGCCGTCATGGGTGCAATCAAGATTGCTCATCGTGGAGGGCAGAACCACCAGCCGACGCGCGCCGACATTGCCGCCCGCTTTGCAGCGGCATTTGGGGAGGAGCTATGGTGAATCACAAGGGATTGAAGTTGCGTGCTGCGGCAGGCGCGATCGTCGCGGTACTGGTGCTGGGCGGATGCGCTCAAGGGCTCGGTGGCGGTACCTATTCGCGTACCGAGGCGCGGCGGGCGATGACGGTGCAGTTCGGCACGGTCGAGTCGGTGCGCGGTGTTCAACTGGAGGGCACGAAGTCGCCGGTTGGTACTGTTGCCGGGGCTGCGGTGGGGGGTATTGCCGGCAGTACGATAGGCGGTGGCCGCGGCCAGGCTGTGGCCACCGTGATTGGCGCGGTGGCGGGTGGGGTGGCTGGCTCCGCCCTGGAGGAGGGGATGACGCGGACTCCCGGCGTGGAGGTTACCGTGCGGCTGGACAACGGACAGTTCCTTGCTGTCGTGCAGGCCGATGAGGGTGAGCGTTTGCGGCCGGGTGAGCGTGTGCGGGTGCTGCGCGACGGCGGGACGACGCGCGTGACGCGCTGACTGCGGCTCGTCCCTGGCGAGGGCGGCGTTGCAAAGCAGCCCTCGTTAGGGGAAGAACGCGTAGATGCGGTAGCCGGTCGGCGCTAGCCCCGGCGCCGCGAACGGAATACGCAGGCCGACCACGTTGCGTGCTGGAAAGGCCGGCGCCACCTGTCCGGCGGGTAGCCAGTCGGAAGGGGCCAGGACCCGGCGCGAGATCGGGTTGTCGCCAGCGTCGGTCAGCGTCAGCTCGAGATGGGGCCACTGCTGAGGGTAGTCGGCGCGGTTGTTGAGCGTCGCATGCAAAAGGTAGTGGCCCGGGCGTCCGGGTTCGGACTGCAGGTCCGAAGAGTCGATCGCGATGCGGTCGGCATCGCGCGGGTAGGGGACGGTGCAGCCGGCATGGGCGCAGGCTGCACTCAGGACTGTGCGCAGGCCTGGTAGGTCGCGGGCGATTTCAACGCGGTACAGATAGGTCAGCTGTGCGCCCAGCAGGAAGAGCAGCACGGTGAAGGCGAGCGTCGCGGCCGCGCGTGCGGCCGGGTGGGGCGTGTGCCTGGGCTTGCCATACGTTGCGTCCAGGCGGCGGATGTCGTCGTCCGAATGCAGGCCTTCGTCGATCGGCAGAGCACGTTGCGCTGCAGCGTCCGCTGCGAGGCGTGGTTCCGCCCTCGCAAGGGCGCGATCCATGGCGCGCTCGAATGCTTCGTCATGCGCAAAGGGCGCAGCGGCGAGCTGATCTCCCGGCGCTGCATCGATGCCCGCTTCATGAAGTGCTTCGGTTCCGCGCCTGCCGCTGCGCAATACCCCGGGCATTGGAGTGGGTGCGGTGCGTCTTTCGTCCTGGCTGTCGTGCCCGAGGGGGCTCGCCTGGCTGGTGGTCGACACGTCCGCTGCCGGCCACACAGGAGGCAGCGGGTCGTGTCGCTGCTGTACCGGCGCGGGTGCAGTGTCGAAAGCCGGATCGAAAACCGGATCGAAGGCGAGTGGCGCCTCTACCGGATCCGTCTTGCTGTCGGCAGGCGGTCGGGCGGGGGGCTGCGTGGGGGCATCGGGCGGGTCCGGCAAATGGAAATCGGGAATCTCGAAGTCGAGCCCGATACCTGCGGAAGGTTCTTCCGTCCGCCTGCCGCCGAGGGCGAAGAATGCCTCCCCGGTCCGCTCGGTGCCTTCTCGTGCCTGTAGGGCGCCGTCCTGGCGGGACGCGGGGGCTGCCGTCGAGTCGATGCCGTGGGCGTGATCGTGAGTCGCGCCGGCAGGCGGTGCCTCGATTGCGTGCTCAGGCGCGTTGAAGGGGTGAAAGCAATGGCCGCAGCGGACCTCTCCACGCCTGGCGTGCAACTGCTCCGGCCGCAGCCGGAACACCGTCTGGCAGGCGGGGCAGCGCGTGAGCATCATGGCCTGGGGCGCTGTCCTTCCAGGCGTATCCAGCCATCCAGGCTGCCGCCTACGTGCAGTGTGATGAAGGGGGCCCAGGCTTCGATCACCTGCTCGGCCTGGGTCTCGAGAACGCCCGAGAGGGCGACCCGCCCGCCCGCGGCGACGCGAGCCGCGATTGCCGGGGCCAGCACACACAATGGGTTGGTGAGGATGTTGGCGACGACGAGATCGAAGTGTTCATCGAGCGGTACCGCGGAGTGCTGCAGCCGCATGTCAACGGCATTGCGGGCGGCATTGTCCTGCGCTGCTTCCACGGCTTTGGCGTCGATGTCGACGCCGATGACGTCCCCTGCGCCGAGCTTGGCAGCAGCAATGCCGAGGATGCCGGAGCCGCAGCCGTAGTCGAGCATGCTGCAGCCTGGGGTGACCGCATCGCACAGCCACTGCAGGCACAGCCGGGTAGTCGGGTGCGAGCCGGTGCCGAAGGCCATGCCGGGATCGAGCTCGATGTTGATCGCGTTCGCGTCTGGTGCCGCATGCCAGGACGGCACGATCCACAGCCGGTCGGTGATGCGGATGGGGTCGAACTGACTCTGCGTGAGCTGCACCCAGTTCTGCTCCGCAATCTTCTCGGTCGTGAATGGCGGAACTGCACCCAGGCCGGCAGCTTGCGCGGCTTCTGCCAGCATGGCGGCGAGCGCGTCGCCGGCGGTGTCGCCATCGAACAGCGCGATCACCCGGCTGTGGTCCCACAGTCCGGTGGGCAGGTGCCCGGGTTCGCCGAATTGCGGCTTCTCCGCCTCGGTGCCGGCGTCCGCATCCTCGATCGAGACCGACAGCGCGCCGGCCTCCATCAGGGCGTCGGACAGGGCCTCTGCCTTGTCGGCGTCGGCCTGCAGGGTGACGGAGATCCACATTGCCGCCTTACTCCTTGACTTCGCTGCGGTCGGCGAGCTTGTGCTCGAGATAGTGGATGCTGGTGCCGCCCTCGATGAAGCGCGGGTCGAGCATCAGCGTCTGGTGCAGCGGGATGTTGGTCTTGATGCCCTCGACCATCATCTCGGAGAGCGCGATGCGCATGCGGCGGATCGCCTGGTCGCGTGTGTCGCCGTAAGTGATCAGTTTGCCGATCATCGAGTCATAGTGCGGCGGCACCATGTAGCCGTTGTAGACGTGCGAGTCCACGCGCACGCCCGGGCCGCCCGGCGTATGCCAGTTGGTGATGCGTCCCGGCGAGGGGGTGAACTTGAACGGGTCCTCGGCGTTGATCCGGCATTCGACGGCGTGGCCGCGGAACTCGATGTCACGCTGGCGGAACCACAGCTTCTCGCCGGCAGCGATGCGGATCTGGGCCTGCACGATGTCGATGCCGGTGATGAGCTCGGTGACCGGGTGCTCGACCTGCACGCGGGTATTCATCTCGATGAAGTAGAACTCGCCGTTCTCGAACAGGAACTCGAAGGTGCCTGCGCCGCGGTAGCCGATCTTGCGGCAGGCCTCGGCGCAGCGCTCGCCGACCTGGGCGATCAGCTTGCGGTCGATGCCGGGCGCAGGGGCCTCCTCGATCACCTTCTGGTGGCGGCGCTGCATGGAGCAGTCGCGCTCGCCCAGATAAACCGCGTTGCCGTGTTGGTCGGCCAGCACCTGGATCTCGACGTGGCGTGGGTTTTCGAGGAACTTTTCCATGTACACCACCGGGTTGCCGAAGGCCGCCTGGGCTTCGGCACGGGTGGTGGTCACCGCATTGTGCAGCGCGGCTTCGGTGTGCACGACACGCATGCCGCGCCCGCCGCCGCCGCCGGCGGCCTTGATGATGACGGGGTAGCCGATGGCGCGTGCGATCTTGACGATCTCCTTCGGGTCATCGGGCAGGGCGCCTTCCGAGCCGGGCACGCAGGGCACGCCGGCCGCTTTCATCGCGTCCTTGGCCGACACCTTGTCGCCCATCAGGCGAATGGTCTCCGGGCGTGGGCCGATGAAGACGAAGCCGGATTGCTCGACACGCTCGCCGAAGTCTGCGTTCTCGGACAGGAATCCGTAGCCGGGGTGGATGGCCTCGGCGTCGGTGACCTCGGCGGCCGAGATGATGGCCGGCACGTTGAGGTAGCTCAGCGTCGACGAGGCCGGGCCGATGCAGACGGATTCGTCGGCCAGGCGCACGTACTTGGCCTCGGTGTCGGCCTCGGAATGCACCGCGACGGTCTTGATGCCGAGCTCGCGGCAGGCGCGCAGGATGCGCAGCGCGATCTCGCCGCGGTTCGCGATCAGGATCTTCTCGAACATGGCAGGCTCAGCCGATTACGAACAGGGGCTGACCGTATTCGACCGGCTCGCCGTTGTCGACCAGGATGGCCTTGACGACGCCGCTGGCATCGGCCTCGATCTCGTTCATCAGCTTCATCGCTTCGATGATGCACAGGCGGTCGCCCTCATTCACGCTCTGGCCGACTTCGACCAGCGGCTTCGCGCCCGGTGCGCTGGCGCGGTAGAAGGTACCGACCATTGGCGACTTCACGATGTGGCCCTCGGGCAGGGCGTCAGCGGCTGCGGCCGGTGCCGCGCTGCTGGCGGCGGCGACAGGGGCTGCTGGTGCTTGCGCCGGAATCTGCGCGTAGTAGGCGGCAGGTTGGGCTGCGGCGGCATGCTTGGCGATACGGACCTTCTCTTCGCCTTCGGTGACCTCGAGTTCGGAGATGCCCGATTCCTGGACGAGGTCGATGAGTTTCTTCAGCTTGCGCAGATCCATGATGTTCTCCGTACGGGACCGCGGCACGATATTGCGCTGCACGGTTGGATGATTGATGGTTCGGTTCGGACGACGAATGGCGCCGGGCACGCAGGTGTGGCGCGAGCGCGCCGCTGATGCGGACCGCCCTGGCGAGGCTCAGAAAGATCGTCGTCGTGGGGGGCGAAGAGGCCTGTAGGGCGTGCTGCAGGCAGCAAAAGAGCCCTCTCGCCACGATCCGGATGGAAGCGTGGCGATACGTGCTTGCCGGCGGCTTGAATGCTTCATGCCGGCAAGTTTGCCGTAAATGGCTGCACGTTGTCCACCTTTTGGCTGGAATCTGCGCAGCCTGAGGCGGGCTCAGGAGGGCAGGAGTGCGCGGATTTTGCGCTCGAGTTCCTCGCGGTGCAAGACGCCGAGCTTGATGTGGCGCACTTTTCCTTCGGTGTCGAGGATGACGGTGAACGGCAGGCCGCGGGCGGCGTTGCCGAAGCCTTCGGCAAGGTCAAGCACGTGGTTGCCGGCGATCAGCAAGGGGTAGGGGACGCGGAATTCCTCATTGAACGCGCGCACCTTTGCGGCCGAGTCGATGCTGATGCCGACGAACTGCACCGGCTCGTCCGCCAGCGCCTGGCTGGCTGCTGCGAAATCGGGGATCTCCTTGCGGCAGGGTGGGCACCAGGTCGCCCAGAAGTTGGCAACGACGACCTTGCCCTGCCACTGCGCCATGGCCTGTTCCTCGCCGTTGGTGTCCGGCAAGCGCAGGGCGAGCAGGGCATCCACTGTGTCTTGGCTGACCGTGTGCGTGCCCGCAGGTGCGATCTGGGATTGCTCGCGGTTGAGAAGAAAGCCGCCGGCTGCGGCGGCGATGGCGACTGTCGCGAACAGCGCGGCCTGGATCTTGCGTTTCATTCCTGGGGCGTTCCTTGTGTTGTGTGCTCGCCCGCGGCGAGTAGCGCTTCGACCTGCGCCAGGCGGGCGCGCTCCTGGCCGCGTCGGACGTTGCGCTCTGCCGACGAGGGATAGACCGAGACCTTCACCGGTACGTCGTTCCAGTCGAAGCTCAGCACCGCCTCGGGGGTGTGCGGCGCCGGGCGGCGTGGTTCGCGGTGGTCATAGGGCAGGTCGAGATTGAGGAAGAATATCTCCACATCCTTGGTGCTCTCCGGGAAGATCTCGATCTCGAGTTCGGAATAGCGGCCCGCAGTGCCATCGAGTGCGCCGCCGGTAAGGTAGGGGCGGAAGTCTGCGAGCAAGCGCATGACCTCGACAGCAACGCTGCGCATCTCGTGCAGGCGCTCGGGTTGCTCCTCGTCCTGGTACAGCGCTAGCCAGGCGCGCAGCTCGGTTTCTATCTCGGTGTTGTTGGGCAGGGCATCGGCGTCGGTGGCGCCGAGTTGCTTGGCGGCCTTGCGTTTGGCGAAGCCGAAGTCGCTGATGCCGTCCTCGGCCATCATGCGGGCAGCGAGCGCGGCGATTTCGCGTCTCAGGCCGCCGCTGCGGGATACGTGGGCATGTGAGGGCATGACGGGGCTCGGGTAAGATGCGCAGTCATTGTACACGGGCCGGTTTCATACGGATGACGGCCCCTCGGAGCACATTGCCTCATGCATATCCACATTCTCGGCATCTGCGGCACCTTCATGGGCGGGGTCGCCTTGCTGGCGCGCGCGGCAGGCCATACCGTCAGCGGTTGCGACGCCAACGTCTATCCGCCGATGAGCACCCAGCTCGAAGAGCAGGGTATCGGGCTGATCGAGGGCTATGACCCCGCCCAGCTCGAGCTCGAGCCTGACGTGTTCGTGATCGGCAATGCAGTGTCGCGTGGCAATCCGCTGCTGGAGGCGATTCTCGATCGTGGCCTGCCCTATGTTTCCGGCCCCCAGTGGCTGGCCGAGCATGTGCTTGCCGGGCGTTGGGTGTTGGCGGTCGCCGGTACCCACGGCAAGACGACGACGACATCGCTGCTGACCTGGATGCTGGAGGATGCGGGGCTCAATCCCGGCTTCCTGGTCGGCGGCGTGCCGCAGAATTTCGGCGTTTCGGCGCGCCTCACCGAGTCGCCATTCTTCGTCATCGAGGCCGATGAATACGACACCGCGTTCTGCGACAAGCGCTCCAAGTTCGTTCATTACCGGCCGCGCACCGTCATCCTCAACAACCTCGAGTTCGACCATGCCGACATCTTTGCCGACCTGGCCGCGATCGAGACACAGTTCCATCATCTGGTGAGGACGATTCCCGCCAGCGGGAGGATCATCGCCAATGCCCGCGAGGCCAGCCTGAGACGGGTTCTTGCGCGTGGCAACTGGTCCGAACTGGAGTGGTTCAATGACGCCGCCCAGTGGTCGGCGGCCGCGGGCGGGCGGGATGTCGAGGCGGTGTTCCGCCTGGCCGGGACGGAGCTGGGCAGGGTGGAGTTGGCGCTGCCCGGCAGCCACAACCGTGAGAATGCACTTGCGGCGATCGCGGCGGCGCGTCACGTGGGCGTCACTCCGGCGCAAGCGATCGCCAGCCTGGCCGCTTTTCGCGGCATCCGGCGCCGGCTGGAGCTGCGCGGCAGCGAGCGGGGGGTGAGCGTGTATGACGACTTCGCTCATCACCCGACCGCGATCGCCCTCACCATCGATGGCCTGCGTCGGCGCGAGCCCGAGGGGCGTATCCTCGCGGTGCTCGAGCCGCGTTCCAACACCATGAAGCTCGGTGTCATGAAGGCGCAGCTGGCGGGCAGCCTGACAGCTGCCGATGCGGTGTTCTGCTACGGCCATGGCCTGGGCTGGGATACGGGCGAAGCACTCGCGCCGCTCGGCGCGCGCGCGCGCAGCTATGACGTGCTCGAGGCGCTTGTTGCCGACGTCGCGGCGATGGCGCGCGCCGGCGACCACGTGCTGGTGATGAGCAACGGCGGCTTCGGCGGTGTGCACCAGAAGCTGCTCGACGCACTCAGCAGCGTCGGCGCGCGCTGAGGCGTCAGCGCCGGGCGCCGGTCGGGTTGTCCAGGCGGCGGGCCTCATCGTCGCTGATGAACTCGAACACGCGCACTACCTTGCGCACGCCCTGGCTGGTGCGTGCCACCTCGGCGGCGGCGTCGGCCTCGGTGCGGGTGACGATGCCGAGCAGGAACACCACGTTGGCCTCTGTCACCACCTTGACGTGGTGCGCCGAGAAGCGCTTTGCATCGACAAAGCGGGCCTTGACGTTGGAGGTGATGAGCGCGTCGTTGGCGCGTGCGGTGAGCGTTGAGTTCGGGCCAACCACGACCTCGTTGATCACGCCGCGCACATGCTCCACTCCGGCCACGATGCCTTCGAGTTCGCCCAGCACGGTCGCGTTCGGCGCCTGGCCGGTGAGCAGCACGTTGCGGTTGTACGAGGTCACATTCACATTGACCGTGTTGCCGAAGCGCTGGCGGATGCGTCCCGATACCTTCCATTCGATGCTCTCGTCTTCGACGTAGGTGCCGCTCGTACGGCGATCCGACACCATGGCGGCGCCGGCTCCGACCCCGGTGGCGACGACCGGAAAGCAGCCCTGCAGCAAAGGGAGCGCGGATGCAGCGGCAAGGCCGAGCACAAGCGTGCGACGACGGCCATCGGCGGTTGCGGAGGCCGCGGACGGGGCGAGTGCTTGGGGGGGCGTCTTCATCAGTCTTCCACTCCTAGTAATAGACAGTCGATGCCGTCGCACAGGCAATGCAGGGTGAGCAGGTGAAGTTCCTGAATGCGGGCCCTGCGATCGGCAGGCGGGGAAATGTGGATGTCGGCGGGGCCGAGGCACTCGGCGATCCGTCCCGGCTTTCCGGAGGTGAGGGCGATCACGTGCATGTCGCGCTCGTGGGCGGCGTGGATCGCCTGCTCGATGCGCGCCGAGTCGGCACCCGTCGACAAGGTGATCAGGATGTCCCCAGGGTGGCCGAAGGCGTGGATCTGGCGTGCGAACATCGATGCCGCGTCGGGTTCGCCTGTGAGCGGCGCCAGCGTCGAGGTGTCCGCACTCAGCGCAAGGGCTGCAAGCGACGGTCGCTCGAGCTCGAAACCGTTGACCAGTTGTGCTGCAAAGCGACGTGCATCTCCGGCGCAGCCGCTCCCCCCGCACACCAGAACCTTGCCGTTGTCGAGCAGACTGGCGGTGATGAGTTCTACCGCGCCTGCGATCGGTGCGGCGAGGAGTTCGAGCGCCTCCAGTGTGGTGCGCATGTTGTCCTCGAACTGCGCTGAGATGCGATCGATCAGATTCATGCTGCCAGTGTCGTCTGAAGGGCGTTAGAGTCTAGCACGGCCCCTCATGTCGCATTGAAGGCACCGGGTAACCAAGTGATGCGATCGACGGACAGGTCGTCGAGAAGCACGGCGTCGAAACGGCAAGGGGCGTTCTGGAAGCGCCGTCCGGCGCCGTTGAGCCACCACTGGGCGGCGATCAGCACGCGGCGCTGCTTGGTGGGTGTGATGCTTTCCGCGGCGCCGCCAAAGCGTCCATTGGTGCGCAGGCGCACCTCGACGAACACGACATGGTTGCGATCGAGGCAGACGAGGTCCAGCTCGCCGCCTCGGCAGCGCACGTTGCGCGCCAGGGTGCGCAGCCCGTGCGCCTCGAGGTAGGTGCATGCGAGTGCCTCGGCGGCCGCGCCGCGCGCTTGCGCCGGTGTCCGGCGCCCGTCGATACTGTGCGCCTGCGCGCTCCGGTTCTTCTCCATGACAGCTTCCTTCCGCCTCCCCGATCATCCGCTTTCAAGTACGCCGTCATTGTATGTGGTGGCTACGCCGCTCGGTAATCTGCATGACATTACGCTGCGTGCGCTCGCCGTGCTGGGCGCGGTGGATGTGGTGGCTGCTGAGGACACGCGCCACAGCCAGCGCTTGCTCGATGCCTTCGGCTTGCGCTGCCGCATGCTGGCGGTGCATCAGCACAATGAACAGGCTGCGGCCGGACAACTCATCGAACTCATCGCCGATGGCAAGCAGGTCGCGCTCGTCACCGACGCCGGCACGCCGGCCGTGTCCGATCCCGGGGCGCGCCTGGTGGCGCGGGTGCGCGCCGCCGGCTACCCGGTCGTCCCACTGCCTGGGCCGTGCGCCGCAGTTGCGGCGTTGTCGGTGTCGGGCTTTGGCGAATCCGGCTTCCGTTTCGTCGGTTTCCTGCCGGCCAGACCGGGTGCGCGACAGGCGGCACTGCAGGCGCTGGTGGACGCGGGCGAAGCCCTCGTTTTCTACGAGGCGCCGCACCGCATTGCGGAGAGCCTGGCCGACATGGAAGCGGTGTTCGGCGCGCAGCGCGAGGTGCTCATTGCGCGCGAGATGACCAAGCTGCACGAACAGATCGTGCGCATGTCGCTTGCCGATACTGCTGCGTGGCTTGCCGCCGACAGTAATCGCTTGCGCGGCGAGTTCGTGCTCGTGGTCGCCGGTGCGCCGGCGCGCGACGGCCTGGGTGGCGAGATCGAGCGTGTGCTGGCACTGCTGCTCGATGAGGTCCCGCTCAAGACTGCCGCACGCCTGGCCGCGGAGATCACCGGTGCGCCGCGCAAGGCCTTGTATGCGCGTGCGCTGGAGCTGCGCGGGCGTGATGCGCAGTAGACGCCGGTGCGCCTGCCTTCAGATCCTCGCGGCTGGCGCCGCGCCAGTGACCGGCGTAAGCGCCTATAATCCGGCGGCTGTCATGAGGACTACTCCATGCAATCGATAACCCTCGTCCGTCCGGACGACTGGCACCTTCACGTTCGCGACGGCGATGCGCTTTCCGCGGTCGTCCCGCATACCGCTGCGCGCTTCGGCCGTGCGCTGATCATGCCCAACCTCAAGCCGCCGGTAACGACCACCGCACAGGCGCTCGCCTATCGCGAGCGCATTGTTGCCGCCGCGCCGGGTACCGGATTCGAGCCGCTGATGAGCTTGTATCTGACCGACAACCTGTCGCCCGACGAGATTGATCGGGCCCAGGCAAGCGGTCGGGTGGTGGCCTGCAAGCTCTATCCGGCAGGGGCAACCACGAATTCCGACGCTGGCGTCACCGCCATCGACAAGGTCTACCCGGTGCTCGAGCGCATGGAAGCGCTCGGCATGATCCTGTGTGTGCACGGAGAGGCCACCGGGCATGAGGTTGACGTCTTCGATCGCGAGCGCGTGTTCATCGAGCGCACGCTGTCGCCGCTGGTGCGCAGGTTCCCCGCGCTCAAGGTGGTGTTCGAGCACATCACCACGGCCGAGGCCGCGCAGTTCGTGCGTGCGGCCGGCGTCAACGTGGCTGCCACGGTGACGGCCCATCACCTGCTGCTCAATCGCAATGCGATTTTCGCGGGTGGCATCCGTCCGCATCATTACTGTCTGCCGGTGCTCAAGCGTGAGTCGCATCGTGAGGCGCTGGTGGCGGCGGTGACCTCGGGCAATCCGCGCTTCTTCCTAGGCACCGATTCGGCGCCGCATGCGCTGAGTGCCAAGGAGAATGCCTGCGGCTGTGCCGGTTGCTACACGGCTCATGCGGGGATCGAGTTGTATGCCGAGGTGTTCGATGCCGCTGGCGCGCTCGACAAGCTGGAGGCCTTCGCCAGCCTCAATGGCCCTGCCTTCTATGGCT
Source organism: Thauera sp. 28 (assembly GCF_000310145.2). GTDB lineage: Bacteria > Pseudomonadota > Gammaproteobacteria > Burkholderiales > Rhodocyclaceae > Thauera > Thauera mechernichensis. Next base: position 137,289 of record NZ_AMXA01000007.1, on the reverse strand, counting down.
TGCGACCCAACCCCGACACCATCACCCTGGTGCGTGAAGCATGGACGGTTCCGGTGAATTACCCCTATCTTGGCAGCGATCCGCTCGTCCCCCTGCGTGCAGGTGAGCAGGTTGGCTGGAAGCTCGTTACGGAGGACGCCTGAGCATGGCTGCGGTATCGTGTGGCTTGAAGCGCATGCTGGCAGTGGCAGCGTTGCCACTGGCGCTTGCCGGTTGTGAGAACACTGCGACCGCGTTCATGATTGACGGCAGTCAGCATGCCCTCGTCCTGGTGCGCGAGCAGAAGTTTCCCTGGCATGACGAACTCAGGCAGGCGGTGGTGGTTTCGCGCCTGCCCGCGTGCCAGAAGCGGGTGCGCATCCATCCCAGCAGTACCACCCTGGTCGAAATGCAGGTCTATGAAGCGGGCGACGCACTTTGGGCGCTGCAGCAGGGTGGGCGCTGGTATCTCGCCAGTACCGAGCAGTGCGTGGTGCAGGACTGGGACAATCCGGGCGGTCAGCCGCCCGGTGAGCTCCTTGGCACCTTTGTCCTGAAGGATGGCAAGCCGGCGTTCGTGCGCGCGTCCGGCGCAAATTGAGCCGAGCGCGTATAATCCGGCACAGGAAGTTCGCCAGGCAGTCGCTGCGCACCTCGTCGTGCGTGGAGGAAAGTCCGGGCCCCGCAGAGCAGGATGCCGGCTAACGGCCGGGCGCCGTGAGGCGACGGAAAGTGCAACAGAGAGCAGACCGCCGATGGCTCGCGCAAGCGTGATCAGGTAAGGGTGAAACGGTGTCGTGGCGTGCGCAAGCACGACGCGGGCGGGTGCGAAAGCGCCGGCGGGTAAGAGCCCACCGCAGGACTGGTAACAGGACTGGCACGGCAAACCCCATCCGGGGCAAGGCCAAATAGGGGAGCATTGGCGTGGCTCGCGTCGCTCCCGGGTAGGCCGCTAGAGGGTCGCGGTAACGCGGCTCCCAGAGGAATGACTGCCCGATGGCGGTGGCTTAGGCCGCTGCCGTTCGACAGAACCCGGCTTATCGGCGAACTTCCCCCCCCATTTTGCTGTTGGTGCGTCACCGCTCGGCGGACGCGCCAAGGCAAGCTTGCAGATTCCCCTCATGCTGCGCGCGCGTTTCCCACTTTGGGTCGCCGTCTTGCGGTCTGTGCGGCAATCCGCAGTTCTTGGTTCCCAGATTTCCTCCCTGCGGCCCCGATGCCGGGTCGTGGTGTGCCTGCATCCCCACTTTTTCCCACATCGCCCGCGTTTCTCGTCCAGCTCGTGTTCAACCTGAGCTGAAATGCATTGCGGCCTTGATTTTTCAGGATTTATCGACGATTGGTGTGCATTCGATAAGTCATTGTGTAACAACGGTATTCGCGCGAACCGTCCTTGACCGGGTATGGCCTTTCCACTAAAGTGGGATCAAGTGGAAAAAAGTGGGGAAAAGTGTCATTCCGATGCTTTTCCGGTGCCGTCAGGGGGGACGATGTTCCAGGGAGCCGCAGCGCTCAATCTCGATGCCAAGGGTCGCCTCGCGATTCCCTCGCGGCATCGTGACGCCCTGGCCGTCCAGGACGGGCAGGTCGTGCTGACTGCGCACCCCCATGGCTGCCTGCTTGTCTATCCCGTGCCCGCCTGGGTGCCGATTCGCGATCAGGTGCTCGCCCAGCCCAGCCTCGATCCGAAGGCTGCGATGCTCAAGCGGCTCCTGGTCGGTTTCGCCCAGGAGGAAGCGCTCGACAGCGCAGGTCGCGTGCTGGTTGCCGCTTCGCTGCGCAAGTTCGCCAAGCTCGACAAGCAGGTCTGGCTGGTTGGCCAGGGTTCGCATTTCGAGCTCTGGTCCGACGAAGGCTGGGAGCGTCAGCAGCAGGCCATGTTCGAGATGGCGACCGCAGATCTGCCTGCCGGCTTCGAGAGCCTCGCACTGTGAACGCCGCCGCCCATGTAAGCGTCCTGCTCGACGAGGCAGTCGACGCGCTCGCGATCCGTGCAGATGGCGTCTATGTCGACGGCACCTTCGGTCGTGGCGGACACAGTCGGGCGATACTCGCGCGCCTTGGCGAGCGCGGGCGTCTGATCGCCTTCGATCGCGACCCCGCGGCGATCGAGGCAGGTCGTGCCCTTAAGGATCCGCGTCTGACGCTCGTGCACTCCGCCTTCAGTGCGCTCGATGAGCAGCTTGCAGAGCTGGGCGTCGAGACGGTTGATGGCGTCCTGCTCGACATCGGGGTGTCCTCGCCCCAGCTCGACGACGCATCGCGCGGTATGAGTTTTCGTTTCGATGCGCCGCTCGACATGCGCATGGATACCAGCCACGGCCAGACCGTGGCGGAATGGCTGGCGGATGCCTCCGTCGGCGAGATCACGGAGGTCATCAGGGAATATGGAGAAGAACGGTTTGCTCATGCGATTGCAAAGGCGATTGCAACTGCTCGGGCAGGGGGGGCTGTCGCAACCACTGGACAACTTGCCGCGCTCGTGGAAAAAGCGGTCCGTACGCGCGAGCCGGGGCAGCACCCTGCGACACGCACCTTCCAGGCTCTTCGGATTTTCATCAATCAGGAGCTCGAGGAGCTGAGTCGCGTGCTGCCGGCCTGCGTGGCGCGGCTGGCGCCGGCCGGCAGGCTGGTGGTGATCAGCTTTCATTCGCTCGAGGACCGCATCGTCAAGCGCTTCATGCGTGACGAATCGCGTCCGCCTGTGCTGCCGCGCCGCTTGCCGCTGCGTGCGGCCGACCTGCCGCCGCCGCGCTTGCTGTTGGTGGGCAAGGCTGTACGGCCAGGCGAGGCCGAGCTTGCGGTCAATCCGCGTGCGCGCAGTGCGGTGATGCGCGTGGCCGAACGCGCGCGGGAGGTCGCATGATCCGCGCCGACGCCGTTCTGGTTGCCCTGGTGGTTGCGAGTGCGCTTGGCGTGGTGGCTGCCCAGCACCAGGCACGCAAGCTTCACACCCAGTACGAGCGTGAGCAGGCGCGAGCTCAGGCGCTTGCGGTGGAGTGGGGGCAGTTGCAACTCGAGCAGAGTACTTGGGCAACACATGGCCGGATCGAGCGCATGGCTCGCGAACGGCTTGGCATGCGCCATCCGGCGCCGGGTCAGATGCTGGTGGTGGAGCCGAAATCATGAAGAATCCTCGCCCCGTGACCTTCAATCACAATCCCTTGCTCAAGCGCGACCTGCCTGCATGGCGGCCACGCGTGGTCATGCTGGCGTTGATGGGCTGCTCGCTGGCGCTGGCGGGGCGCGCGCTCTATCTGCAGGGCATCAACAACGACTTCCTGCAGGCCAAGGGCGAGTCGCGCTATGCGCGTACGCTCGAGGTGCCGGCCACTCGCGGTCGTATCACCGACCGCCATGGCGACATCCTCGCGATCAGTACGCCGGTGCGATCGGTCTGGGCGCTGCCGTCCGACGCTCAGCTGGAGCCGGCGCAGGCGCGTGAGCTTGCCCGCCTGCTCGAGATGGATGCCAACGAGCTCAATCGCCGTCTCGCGGCCAGTCGCGACTTTGTCTATCTCAAGCGCCAGTTGCCGCCCGAGGTGGCCAAGCAGGTTGCCGAGTTGCGCCTGCCGGGCATCCATCAGCAGCAGGAGTATCGCCGTTACTACCCGGGCGGCGAGGTGATGTCCCACATCCTCGGTTTCACTAATATCGAGGACAAGGGCCAGGAGGGCATTGAGCTCGCCTTCGAGAAGCAGCTTGCCGGCATGTCCGGGGCGAGGCGTGTGATCAAGGACCGCCGCGGCCAGATCGTCGAGGATGTCGAGGCCATCCGCCCGCCGCGCGACGGTGCGGACGTCGCCTTGTCCATCGACGGCAAGATCCAGTATCACGCCTGGGCTGCACTGCGCGACACGATGCACGAGCACAAGGCGCTCGCTGGCGCTGTCGTCGTTCTGGATGCGCGTACCGGCGAGGTGCTGGCGCTTGCCAATGCGCCGACCTTCAACCCCAACAACCGCGCCAATCTGAGTGGCGCGCAACTGCGCAATCGTGTGTTTACCGACACCTTCGAGCCTGGTTCGGTGATGAAGCCTTTCATCGCTGCGCTGGCGATCGAGCGCGGGAAGGCGAAGGCCGATACCCTTATCGATACCGGCAATGGGCGCATGACCATTGGCACTGCGACCATCTCCGATGTCAAGCGCCGTGGTGTCATGACCGTCTCCGAAGTCATCCAGAAGTCCTCGAACATCGGTACGGTCAAGCTGGCGCAGCAGTTCAGCGCCGACGAGATGTGGCATCTGTTTGATCAGCTCGGCTTCGGTACGGCGCTCAACCTCGGCTTTCCAGGGGAGGCTTCCGGCCGCCTGCGGCCTGCCAAGAGCTGGCGCCCGATCGAGCAGGCCACCATGTCCTATGGTCACGGCATCTCGGTAAGCTTGATCCAGATGGCGCGTGCCTATCTTGTCTTCGCCCGCGACGGCGAACTCGTACCCCTGTCGCTCACGCGCGTCGATGGTCAGCCCAGCTCGGGGCGTCGCGTGTTCTCCGCAAGTACGGCGCGTGAGATGCGAACCATGCTCGAGCATGCTGCGGGCCCGGGTGGCACTGCACCGCGTGCCCAGGTTGCGGGCTACACCGTGGCCGGCAAGACCGGGACTGCCCACAAGCTCGAGAACGGACGCTACGCGAAGAAGTACATCTCGTCCTTCGTGGGTTTTGCGCCCGCTTCCAATCCGCGCGTCGTGGTTGCCGTGATGGTCGATGAGCCGACGGCCGGCCAGTATTTTGGCGGTGCAGTAGCCGCACCGCTGTTCTCGCGCGTCACCGAGGGGGCGCTGCGCACCCTCGGCGTGGCGCCCGACATTCCATTGACACCGCTGCAGCTTGCCCGGCGTGGTGCCGAGGAGGCGGCAACGCGTGGTGCAGATCCGCGGGAGAACATGTGAGCGCAGACAAGGCTCTCGCTGTGCTCGAACGCCTGCGCGCGCTTGGCGTCGAGGCTCGGGACATCAGCGCCGATTCGCGCAAGGCCGGACCGGGGTGCGTGTTTGCCGCCTGGCCCGGCGTGCGCACAGACGGTCGTCGTTATCTCGGCGATGCTGTTGCGCATGGGGCTTCGGCGCTGCTCTGGGAGTCGGCGGACGGCTTCCGGCCGGGCGACCTGACTGTGCCTGGGCTGGCTGTCGAGGGCTTGCGCGAGATGGCGGGCCACCTTGCGCACGAGATCCACGGTCGGCCGTCGGAGCGTTTGTGGTTGTGCGGAGTGACCGGCACCAATGGCAAGACGACGGTAACCCAGATGCTTGCCCGCGCCTTCGAAGAGCTCGGCAGTCGTTGCGGCATCGTCGGCACCCTGGGCTGCGGCTTTCCCGGTGAGCTCGAGGAAGGGCTCAACACCACGCCCGATGCGCTCGAACTGCAGCGCTGGTTCGCCCGCTTCGCCGCCGCTGGTGCGGCCGAGACGGCCATGGAAGTGTCGTCGATCGGCCTCGACCAGGGGCGCGTCAATGGCGCCCGCTTCGATGTCGCAATCTTCACCAATCTCAGCCGCGACCATCTCGACTACCACGGCAGCATGGAGGCCTACGGCGAAGCCAAATCCCGCCTGTTCTCAAGGCCGGAGCTTCGCACCGCCATCGTCAACATCGACGACAGCTTCGGACTTGCGCTCGCGCGCCGCCTGGTCGCCGAGGGCAGGGATGTGATTGCGTGCACGCTCTATCCGGCGAACACGGAGGCGGTGCCAGGCGTGCGCGTCCTGCTTGCCGATCGTCTGCAGGCGGCGCCGGCGGGGTTGCGCTTCAACCTCGCCTGGGAAGGGCGCAGCGCCGACGTCAATGTGCGCATGGTCGCCCCGTTCAACGTCTCGAACCTGGTTGCCGTGGCTGCGGCCTTGCTCGCCCGGGGGATCGATTTCGAGGCGCTGCCCCCCGTCCTGTCACGGCTGACGCCGCCGTCCGGGCGCATGCAGCTGGTGGGCGGTGTGTGCGAGCCGCTTGTGGTCATCGACTACGCTCACTCTCCCGATGCCCTCGCCAAGGTGCTCGAGGCCTTGCGCACCACGGTGCACACCCGCAAGGGGCGTCTGGTGTGCGTGTTCGGTTGCGGTGGTGACCGCGATCCGGGCAAGCGGCCGATGATGGGCGAGGTGGCCCGCGCTCTTGCCGACCGGGTCGTCGTTACCAGTGACAATCCGCGCTCCGAGGATCCGGTACGCATCATGGATGCTGTTGCCGAGGGGGCCGGGCCGGGCGCCGAGCGCATCGTGGATCGCGCGCAGGCGATCGCGCGTGCGATCGCCGAGGCTGGAGTTGACGACGTTGTCCTCATCGCTGGCAAGGGCCACGAGCCCTACCAGGAGGTGCTCGGTGAGCGTATTCCATTCTCGGATCTTGAACAGGCGCGCCTGGCCCTGCAGGGGTGGCATGCGCGCGGAGTTGCTCGATGATGACCCTGCATGATGCGCTGCGCGCGCTTTCCGTACATGGTGCCCGTGTCGTTGGCGCGGCCCGTTTCGAACGTGTCGGCACCGATAGTCGCGCCGTCGTTCCAGGCCAGCTTTTTGTCGCGTTGCGCGGTGAGCACTTCGATGGCCACGATTTCGTGACTTTGGCGGGGGCTGCCGGTGCAGTTGCTGCGATGGTCGATGCCCGCTGGGCCGCGGCGCACGAGGCGGCGGGCTCGGCTGGGGAGACCTTGCCGCTGATCGTCGTGGACGACACGCGGTACGCGCTGGGTACGCTGGCAGCCGCCTGGCGTGCGCGCTTTGCGCTGCCTCTCATCGGCGTCACCGGCAGCAACGGCAAGACCACGGTGAAGGAGATGTGTGCCGCAATCCTGCGCGCCCAGGCGCAGCGGGAGGGATTCGGCGAGGAGGTGGTGCTCGCCAACCGCGGTAACCTGAACAATGACATCGGTTTGCCGCTGACGCTGCTCGAGCTGCGCGACTACCACCGTGCAGCCGTGGTCGAGATGGGCATGAACAAGCCCGGCGAGATTGCCTACCTGAGCGGCCTCGCGCTGCCCACGGTGGCCATTGTCAACAACGCCCAGCGTGCGCATCTGGAGGGCATGGGCTCGGTCGACGAGGTGGCACGCGAGAAGGGTTGCATCTACCAAGGTCTGGGGGCCGCCGGTACCGCGATCATCAATGCCGACGACGCGCATGCCGATTATTGGCGCGGTCTCAATGCCGATCGTGCGATTGTGACATTCGGTGTCGACCAGGCGGCCGACGTGCGCGGCCGGTGTACCCTGCGCGGCCTCGGCTCGCGGCTCGAGCTCGACACCCCGCAGGGGCAGGTCGAGTTCGCCCTGCAGGTGCCGGGTCTGCACAACGCACGCAACGCCGTATGCGCGGCGGCTGCCTGCCTCGCTGCGGGTGTGGCGCTCGAGGCGGTGGTCGAGGGGCTGGGTGGGTTCTCCGGCACCAAGGGGCGCCTGCAGCGTCGCCCGGGGCCGAAGGGGGCGCTGATCCTCGACGACTCCTACAACGCCAATCCCGATTCGGTGCGGGCGGGGATCGACGTGCTCGCCGCGACCCCCGGCCACACCTGGCTGGTACTCGGCGACATGGGCGAGGTGGGCGACAGCAGCGCACAGGTTCATGACGAGATCGGTGGCTACGCGAAGAGCAAGGGTATCGATGGCCTGTTCGCGCTCGGCGACATGAGCGCCGTGGCGGTGCGCAACTTCGGCGATGGCGGCCATCACTTCGGCTCGCCCGAAGCGCTCGTGAGAGCGCTCGTGGCGCGGCTGGATGCGGACTCGGTGGTGCTGGTGAAAGGCTCGCGGTTCATGCGTATGGAAAGGGTGGCGGACGCGCTTGCCGCAATGCACAATTCCGCCCCTTCAAAGGAAACCGGCTCCTGACATGCTGTTGGAACTTGCACTCTGGCTCGGCCAGGACATTCGTGGCTTCAACGTCTTCGGCTATATCACGCTGCGTACCGTGCTGGCCGCGCTCACCGCGCTCGCCATCTCGCTCGTTGCCGGCCCGGGAGTGATCCGCTGGCTCGCGGCGAAGAAGATCGGCCAGGCCGTACGCGACGACGGCCCACGCTCGCACCTCACCAAGGCGGGAACGCCGACCATGGGTGGTGCGCTGATCCTGATCTCGATCGGCATCACCATCCTGCTCTGGGGCGACCTCAAGAACGACTACATGTGGGTGACCCTGCTCGTTACGCTCGGATTCGGCGCGGTGGGCTGGGTGGATGACTGGCGCAAGGTCGTCCACCGCGACCCCAAGGGCCTGGCCAGCCGGTGGAAGTACCTGTGGACATCGCTGATTGCACTCGCCGCTGCGGTCTATCTGGGGCTTACCGCGACGACGCCGGCCGAGACCGAGCTCATCGTGCCGTTCTTCAAGGCCGTCGCCTATCCGCTGGGTATCGTCGGTTTCATCGCGCTGACCTATTTCGTCATCAACGGCACCAGCCATGCGGTGAACCTTACCGACGGCCTGGATGGCCTGGCGATCATGCCTACGGTGATGGTGGCCGGTGCCCTCGCAATCTTCGCCTACGTCGCCGGCCACGTCGGCTTCTCCAATTACCTGGGTGTGCCCTATATCGCCGGTGCCGGCGAGCTGGCCGTGTTCTGCGGTGCAATCTGCGGCGCCGGTCTTGGCTTCCTGTGGTTCAACGCCTACCCGGCCGAGGTCTTCATGGGCGACGTCGGTGCGCTGGCGCTCGGTGCCGCGCTCGGCACCATCGCCGTCATCGTGCGTCAGGAAATCGTGCTCTTCATCATGGGCGGCCTGTTCGTCGCCGAGACCCTGTCGGTGATGCTGCAGGTGTTCTACTTCAAGGCCACCGGCGGCAAGCGCATCTTTCGCATGGCGCCGTTGCACCATCACTTCGAGCTCGGCGGCTGGAAGGAGACCCAGGTCGTCGTGCGGTTCTGGATCATCACCATCATGCTGGTGCTGTTCGGCCTGTCCACCCTGAAGCTGAGATGAGCGCCCTGACCGGAAAACGTGTGCTGGTGATCGGCCTGGGTGAATCGGGCCTGGCGATGGCACGCTGGTGCGCCCTGCGTGGCGCGCACCTGCGCGTGGTCGACAGCCGCTCGGCGCCGCCGGGGCTGGACGCGCTGCGCGAGGATGCGCCGCTGGCCGATATCCGCAGCGGTGACCGCGCGGCGGCCGATCCTGCAGTGCTCGACGGCATCGAGCTGGTCGCGCTCAGTCCGGGGCTGGATCCGCGCGTCGGTCTCGCCGCCGAAGCGTACCGGCGCGGCCTGCCGATCACCGGCGAGATGGATCTGCTGGCGCAGGCGCTTGACGAGCTTGACGTGCGCGAGCAGACCCGCATCCTCGCCATCACCGGCACCAATGGCAAGACCACGACCACCGCACTGGCCGCCGCGCTCGCGAGGTCGGTGGGCATTGATGCCGTGGCGGCGGGCAACATCAGCCCAGCTGCGCTCGACGTCCTGATGGAGCGGCTGGAGGTGGGTGCAAGCCTGCCCGCCTGCTGGGTGCTGGAGCTCTCGAGCTTCCAGATCGAGACCATGCACGCGCTCAATCCGCAGGCGGCGACTGTGCTCAACGTCACCGACGACCATCTTGACCGCTATGCCGACCTCGAGGCCTATGCCGCGACCAAGGCCGCAATTTTCCAGGGCGATGGCGTGCAGGTGCTCAACCGCGATGATGCACGCGTGCGCGCGATGGCCCTGACCGGGCGCAGGGCGATCCGTTTTGGTGCCTCGGCGCCGCAGGGCGATGGCGACTACGGTATTGCCGATATCGATGGCCGGCCCTGGCTGATGCGTGGGCCGCAGCGTCTGATCGCACTTGCCGACCTGCCGCTGGCCGGCCGCCACAATGCCGCCAACGCGCTTGCCGCGCTCGCCTTGTGCGAGGCCGGGCTGGGGATCGAGCCGCAACGTCTGATCGGTGGCCTGATCGCCTTCCGCGGCCTGCCGCATCGCTTAGAGCTGGTTGCCGAGCGCGCCGACGGTGTGCGCTACTACGATGATTCCAAGGGCACCAACGTGGGTGCGACCGTCGCCGCGCTCGAGGGCATGGATTGCCCGGTCGTGCTGATTGCCGGTGGCGACGGCAAGGGCCAGGATTTTGCCCCGCTGGCGCCCGCACTGGCGCGCAAGGCGCGCGCCGTGCTGCTGATTGGCCGTGATGCGCGCCGCATCGAACAGGCAGTGGCGGGTTGCGGCGTGGTGCTCGAGCATGCCGCCGATCTCGACGCTGCAGTGCAGCGTGCGGACAGGCTGGCGCAGCCTGGCGACGCCGTGCTGCTGTCGCCGGCCTGCGCCAGTCTGGACATGTTCCGCAACTATGCGCACCGTGCCGAGGTTTTTGTGGCCGCGGTGCACCGCCTTGCGAAGGTGACGCCGCGATGAAGCTGGCCAATGTCTTCGGTGGCCTGTTGCACCCAGCCGAGCAGAAACCCGATCCGGCCCAGCGCGCCGTGCAACGGCTCGCCAAAGGCGGGGCGCCGGCGCGCGAGCTCGACCTGCTGCTGATCTGGTCTGCAGTCGCGCTGCTGCTGCTCGGTCTGGTCATGGTGTACTCGGCCTCGATCGCGTTCGCCGAGGGCAGCCGTTTCACCGGCTACCAGTCGCATTACTTCCTGATGCGCCATGCCGTCTTCCTGGCCATCGGCATTGGCCTGGGGCTGGTGTCCTTCCAGCTGCCGATGGCGCGCTGGCAGCAACTGGCGCCGGCGCTCTTCGTCGCCGGCGTGGTGCTGCTGATCGTGGTGCTGATCCCGGGCGTGGGCCGGGAGGTCAACGGGGCCCAGCGCTGGCTGTCGCTCGGGCCGGTGAACCTGCAGCCTTCCGAACTGATGAAGATCTTTGCCGCGCTCTACGCGGCCGACTACACCGTGCGCAAGCTCGACGTCATGGGCAGCTTCATCAAGGGCTTCCTGCCCATGCTGGTGGTGATCCTGTTCGTCGGCTTCCTGCTACTGCGCGAGCCCGACTTCGGCGCCTTCGTGGTCATCACCACCATCGCTTTCGGCGTGCTCTTCCTGGGCGGCCTCAACGTGCGCGTGTTCGGCCTGCTCGCGGTGCTGGCGCTGATCGGCTTCGTCATCCTGATCTGGACCTCGCCCTACCGTCGCGACCGCATCTTCGGCTTCATGGACCCCTGGCAGGACGCCTTCGGCAAGGGCTACCAGCTCTCGCATTCGCTGATCGCCTTCGGCCGCGGCGAGTGGTTCGGCGTGGGCCTTGGCGGTAGCGTGGAGAAGCTGTTCTACCTGCCCGAGGCGCACACCGACTTCCTGCTCGCGGTGATTGCCGAGGAGCTCGGCTTCGTCGGCGTGCTCACCGTGGTGGTGCTGTTCGCGATCATCGTGCAGCGCGCCTTCCTGATTGGCCGCGAGGCGATCAGGCTTGAGCGCTACTTCTCCGGCCTGGTTGCGCAGGGCATTGGCCTGTGGATCGGTGTGCAGTCCTTCATCAACATGGGCGTCAACATGGGGCTGCTGCCGACCAAGGGGCTGACCCTGCCGCTGATGAGCTTTGGTGGCTCGGGCATCGTCGCCAACTGCATTGCGCTCGGCATCCTGCTGCGAATCGACTGGGAGGTGCGTCAGCTCAAGCGGGGGGCGACGCCATGAAGACCCTGATGGTCATGGCCGGTGGCACCGGCGGCCACATCTTCCCTGGCATCGCGGTGGCCGAAGTGCTGCGCGCACGGGGCTGGCGCATCGTGTGGATGGGTAACCCGGACGGCATGGAGGCGCGTATCGTGCCGCAGCGCGGCTACGATACGGCGTGGGTGCGCTTTGGTGCGCTGCGCGGCAAGGGCCTGGTGCGCAAGCTGTTGCTGCCACTGAACCTGCTGTCCGGGTTCTGGCAGGCGCTGCGCGCGCTGCGCCGCAGCCGCCCCGACGTGGTGCTTGGCATGGGCGGCTATATCACCTTCCCCGGCGGCATGATGGCGGCCCTGCTTGGCCGCCCGCTGGTGCTGCACGAGCAGAACTCGGTGGCCGGCCTTGCCAACCGCGTGCTCGCGCGCGTGGCCGACCGGGTGCTGAGCGGCTTCCCCGATGTGCTGCCCAAGGCGCGTTGGCTGGGCAACCCTGTGCGTGCCGACATTGCTGCAGTAGCGCCGCCCGCCGAGCGTTATGGCGGCCGCAGCGGGCCGTTGCGCCTGCTCGTGGTCGGCGGCAGCCTGGGCGCTGCCGCGCTCAACGAGGCTCTGCCACAGGCCCTGCTGCGCCTTCCGCCCGAGCAGCGTCCGCAGGTGCTGCACCAGGCGGGCGAGAAACAGATCGACGGGTTGCGCCAGACCTACGCCACCCTGCAGCTCGAAGGCGAGTTGCGTCCCTTCATCGACGACATGGCGGCGGCCTACGCCGACGCCGACCTCGTCATCTGTCGGGCCGGCGCGCTCACCGTTGCCGAGCTGGCGGCGGTCGGCGTTGCCAGCCTGCTCGTGCCTTACCCGCATGCGGTGGACGACCACCAGACCGGCAATGCGCGCTTCCTTGCCGAGCACGGCGCCGCTTATCTGCTGCCGCAGGCCGAGCTCACCCCCGAGCGTCTGGCGGGCATCCTGTCGAGCCTCGACCGCTCCCGCTTGCAGGCAATGGCCGAGTGCGCGCGCGCGCTTGCACGGCCACAGGCGGCGGATGAAGTGGCCGCAGTCTGCGCTGCGCTCGCCAGCTCGAAAACCGCCGCTGGAGTAAACGCATGAAGCACAAGGTCAGGAACATTCATTTCGTCGGCATCGGCGGCGCCGGCATGAGCGGCATCGCCGAGGTACTGGTCAACCAGGGCTTCAACGTCAGCGGTTCGGACCTGGGTGACAACGCTGCGACCCGCCGGCTGCAGAAGATGGGCGCCAGTGTGGTGCGAGGGCACGACGCTGCCAATGTCGCCGGCGCCGACGTGGTGGTGGTGTCGACAGCCGTCAAGGCCGACAACCCCGAGGTGGTCGCCGCGCGCGAGCGCCACGTTCCGGTCGTGCCGCGCGCGCAGATGCTTGCCGAGCTGATGCGCTTCAAGCACGGCATCGCCATCGCCGGCACCCACGGCAAGACCACCACCACCTCGCTGGTCGCCAGTATCCTCGCCGAGGGCGGCATCGATCCGACCTTCGTCATCGGCGGCCGCCTCAATGCCGCGGGTGCCAATGCCCGCCTCGGCAGCGGCGACTACCTGGTTGCCGAGGCCGACGAGTCGGACGCCTCCTTCCTGCTGCTCAACCCGGTCATCTCGGTCGTCACCAACATCGATGCCGACCACATGGAGACCTACGGTCACGATTTCGGCCGCGTCAAGCAAGCCTTCGTCGATTTCCTCCAGCGCCTGCCCTTCTATGGTGTGGCCGTGCTCTGCGAGGACGACCCCAACGTGCGCGAGATCATCCCGCGCGTGTCCAAGCAGATCGTGCGCTACGGCTTGTCGGAGAGCGCCAACATCCGCGCCGAGAACGTGCGCGCCGACGGTGGTCGCATGCTGTTCGACTGCGTGCGGGTCAACGGCACGACGACACGGCTGTCGATCGAGCTCAATCTGCCCGGCATGCACAACGTGCTCAATGCGCTGGCTGCGATCGCGGTGGCGACTGAAGTGCAGGTGCCCGACGCTGCCATCGTCAAGGCGCTTGCCGAGTTCAACGGCGTTGGCCGCCGCTTCCAGCGCTACGGCGAGGTCGCGCTGCTCGACGCCGACGGTGACGAGGCCGGCAGCTTCACCCTGATCGACGACTATGGCCACCACCCGGTGGAGATGGCGGCGACCATTGCCGCGGCCCGTGGCGCCTTCCCCGGCCGCCGCCTGGTATTGGCTTTCCAGCCGCACCGCTTTACGCGTACCCGGGACTGCTTCGAAGACTTCGTCAAGGTGTTGTCGACGGTCGATGGTCTGTTGCTTGCCGAGGTCTATGCCGCGGGCGAATCGCCGATCGTGGCTGCCGACGGGCGTGCGCTTGCGCGTGCGATCAGGGTTGCTGGCAAGGTTGAGCCGGTGTTCGTGGAGGACATCGGCGACATGCCGAGGATGGTTCTTTCCGCCGCGCGCGATGGCGACGTGGTGATCACCATGGGCGCGGGCAGCATCGGCGGTGTGCCGGGCAAGCTCGCCCGCATCGAGGACGTTTCGTGAGTACGGCATTCGGCAAGGTTGCGGTTTTGTTCGGCGGCTCTTCGGCCGAGCGTGAAGTCTCCCTGATGTCGGGGCGGGCGGTGCTTGCCGCGTTGCAGCAGGCCGGCGTGGATGCCCACGGCTTCGATCCTGCCGAGCGCGACCTCCACATCCTCAAGGAAGAGGGCTTCGACCGCGTCTTCATCGCCCTGCATGGTCGTGGCGGCGAGGACGGCACGGTGCAGGGCGCCCTCGAGCTGATGGGCATCCCCTACACCGGCAGCGGCGTGATGGCCTCCGCGCTGTCGATGGACAAGTGGCGCACCAAGATGGTGTGGCTGTCTGCTGGCCTGCCCACGCCACGTTACGCCATTCTCGAGGCGGACACCGACTGGGAGGCGGTAGTGGCCGAGCTGGGCCTGCCGATCTTCGTCAAGCCGGTGCACGAAGGCTCGAGCATGGGGGCAACCAAGGTCGTGGAAGCCGGACAGTTGCGCGCGGCCTGGGAGCTGGCCGCGCGCTTCGACCGCATGGTGATCGCCGAGGAGTTCATCGCCGGCGCCGAGCTCACCGCCCCCTTCCTCGAGGATCAGGCCTTGCCGCTGGTGCGCATCGTCGCCCCCGACGGCAACTATGACTATCAGCACAAGTACTTCACCGACGACACCCGCTACGACTGCCCGAGCGGCCTGCCCGCCGCGCAAGAGTCCGAGTTGCAGGCGATGGTGATGAAGTCCGCACGCGTTCTCGGCTGCCGCGGCTGGGGGCGTGCCGATCTCATCCTCACCGATGACGGCCGCCCCTATCTGCTCGAGATGAACACCTCGCCGGGCATGACCGGCCACTCTCTGGTGCCGATGTCTGCACGCGTGGCAGGCATGGACTTCACCACCCTGTGTCTCACCCTTCTGGAAGGGGCTCGCCTTGGCTGAAGTACGCGCCCGCCCTGCGTCGATCCGCTCTGGCCGTCAGGCCGCTGCGGGTGCGCGGGCGCGCGCGCCGGTCGAGCGTGGCCTTTGGCATCGCCCTGCGCTGCTCAACCTGGTGTCCGACCTGATCACGCTCGGTGCTGCGGTCGCGCTGGGCTGGGCGCTCGTTGCCTGGTTCCTGTCGCGGCCATTGTTCCCGTTGCGCGAGCTTGTGGTGGTGACGCCGCCTGCGCAGGTGACCGAAGCCCAGCTCGAATACGCCGCGCGGCTCGCCGTGCAGGGCAACTTCTTCACCGTCAATCTGGACGAGGTGCGTGCCACCTTCGAGAAGCTGCCCTGGGTGCGCAAGGCTGATGTGCGCCGGCGCTGGCCCGATGCGCTCGAGTTGCGCCTCGAGGAGCACGAAGCGGTGGCCTACTGGACGGTGTCCGAGAGCGGCGATGCGCGCCTGGTCAACCGCCAGGGCGAGGTCTTCGTCGCTGCCAGCAACGCAGACATGCCGCAGTTCGATGGCCCGCAGGGTTCGTCCACCCGGCTGCTCGCGCGCCACGCCGAGTTTTCGGCGATGCTGCAGCCGCTCGGCGTGCGCCTCGTGGGGCTGGCGCTGTCGGCGCGCGAGGCGTGGCAGCTTCATCTGGACAGCGGCCTCACCATCGTGCTCGGCCGCGAACAGGACAAGGCACCGCTCGTCGACCGCCTGCAGCGCTTCATCGCAGTGTGGCCTGGCGTGCAGCAGGATATCGATATCGAAATCAAGGTCGCGGATCTGCGCTATCCGGGCGGGTTCGCGCTGACGCCGGCGGACGCCTCGGTGCTGTTGCAGCCCGCGGCGCCCAGCGGCAGGAAAGGCAGGCAATGAGCAAGGAATACAAGGAACTGATCGTCGGCCTCGACATTGGCACCGCCAAGGTCACCTGCATGGTGGCCGAGGTCAAGCCCGATGGCCGTCTCAACGTGATCGGACTCGGCACCCAGCCGACCAGCGGCCTCAAGCGCGGCGTGGTGGTCAACATCGAGGCCACGGTCGACGCCATCTCGCGCGTCGTACAGGAGGTCGAGGTGATGGCCGACTGCAAGATCCACGAGGTCTATACCGGCATCGCAGGCAGTCACATCAAGAGCTTCAACTCCAGCGGCACGGTCGCGATCAAGGAGAAGGAAGTCTCGCCCATGGATGTCGACCGGGTGATCGAGGTCGCGCGTGCGATGCCGATTCCGGCCGAGCAGCAGATCCTGCACATCCTCACCCAGGAGTTCATCATCGATGGCCAGGGTGGGGTGCGCGAGCCGATCGGCATGAGCGGCGTGCGCCTGGAGGTCAAGGTGCATATCGTCACCGGTGCGGTGTCGGCGGCGCAGAACGTCATCAAGTGCGTGCGTCGCTGCGGCCTCGAGGTCATGGACCTCAGCCTGCAGCCGCTCGCCTCGAGCCATGCCGTGCTCACCGAAGACGAGAAGGAGCTTGGCGTGTGCATGGTCGATATCGGCGGCGGTACGACCGATATCGCGGTGTTCACCCAGGGGGCCATCCGCCACACTGCGGTCATTCCGGTCGCCGGCGACCAGATCACCAACGACATCGCGATGGCCTTGCGCACCCCGACCTCAGAGGCGGAAGAAATCAAGATGCGCCACGGCGTCGCCATGCACCAGCTCGCCGACGCCGAGGAAATGATCGAGGTGCCCGGGGTCGGCGACCGCCCGCCGCGCAAGCTGTCGCGCCAGGCGCTGGCCGACGTCATCGAGCCGCGCGTGTCCGAACTGTTCGAGCTCGTGCAGGCGGAGTTGCGCCGCAGCGGCTACGAGGAGTTGCTGTCGTCGGGCATCGTGCTGACCGGTGGCTCGGCGGTCATGCGTGGCATGGTCGAGCTGGCCGAGGAGGTTTTCCACATGCCGGCAAGGGTCGGTTCGCCGCAGTACGACGGCGGCTTGGCGGATGTGGTCTGCCAGCCACGCTACTCGACGGCAATGGGTCTGGTTATGGAAGGTGCTGCCCAGCGCCGGCGGGGGCTTCAGGCGCGCGACACCCGCAGTGTGAAGCAGTTCTTCGGGCGCATGAAGTCGTGGTTCGAACGAAATTTCTGACCGGACCATCGGGGTCCAGTCATTTTGGATGAAGGCCGGTTAACCAGCACCTATTTAGTAGTAGACTGCGAAGTTGATACTAAATGCGGGCTGGCGGCATTCGGTGTTGAGCAGGGCCGTCAATTCAGGAGGCGAGGCAAATGTTCGAGATTGTTGAGAAGGAATCGAGCGGGACGATGATCAAGGTGATCGGCGTGGGCGGTGCCGGCGGCAACGCTGTCGACCACATGATCCGTGAAGGCGTGAAGGGGGTGGATTTCATCTCCGCCAACACCGACGCCCAGGCGCTCAATCGCTGCCTGGCGACCACCAAGGTTCAGCTGGGCAAGACGGGCCTCGGCGCCGGCTCCAAGCCCGAGGCGGGCCGTGCCGCTGCGCAGGAGTCGCGTGATGACATCGCTGCGGTGCTCGAAGGCGCACACATGGTCTTCATCACCGGCGGCATGGGTGGCGGCACCGGTACCGGTGCGGCACCCGTGGTGGCCGAGATTGCCAAGGAGATGGGCATCCTGACCGTCGCCGTGGTGACCAAGCCCTTCGACTTCGAGAACCGTATCCGTGTCGCCGAGAGCGGCGTGGAAGAGCTCACCCGCCATGTCGATTCGCTGATCGTCGTGCTCAATGACAAGCTGCTCGACGTCTATGGCGACGATGCCGGCTTCGAGGAGTGCTTCCGCTCGGCAGACAACGTGCTGCGTTCGGCGGTGGGTGGCATCGCCGAGATCATCAACGTTCCCGGCCTGGTCAACGTCGACTTCCAGGACGTGCGTACCGCGATGGCCGAGATGGGCCGTGCGATGATGGGCTCGGCCGAGGCTTCGGGCCTGGACCGCGCGCGCATCGCTGCCGAGCAGGCTGCCGTCTCGCCGCTGCTCGAGGGCACCGAACTGTCGGGCGCGCGTTGCGTGCTGATCAACATCACCGCCAGCAAGTCGCTCAAGATGTCGGAAGTGCGCGATGCGGTGAAGACCGTGCAGGCCTTCGCTGCGCCTGAGGCC
This sequence comes from Thauera sp. 28, assembly GCF_000310145.2. GTDB lineage: Bacteria > Pseudomonadota > Gammaproteobacteria > Burkholderiales > Rhodocyclaceae > Thauera > Thauera mechernichensis. The sequence goes on along the minus strand of NZ_AMXA01000007.1, from coordinate 119,282 downwards.
TTCGTCAAGTACGGCACCGTGTTCGACGAGACCATGGAAGACCGCATCCGCATCACCGTCGTGGCCACTGGCCTTGGCGCCCCGCGTGCCGCCCGTCAGCCGGTCATGCAGGTGGTGCAGGGGACGGGTACCTACGGCCCGTCGATGAGCAGCGGCGCGGTGGACATGAACAGTCTCGACGTGCCGGCCGTGATGCGCAGCGGCCGCCGCACGACGGTCGAGGCCATGAGCACGAGCGGCGTCGGTACCTACGACATCCCCGCCTTCCTGCGTCGCCAGGCGGATTGATTCACCGGCTCCGACCCTGATCAGGGCGGCCCCGCAGCCGCCCCCCCGCGCCGTGTTCCGGCGCCAAGCCCCTGCGCGGACGAACGCCTCCCGTTCGCGCAGGGGCTTTCACGTTGACCGGTGGGCGGTCATGCCTTGCGCGCCTTGCCGTACCAACGGAAGCGCTCGATGACCTCGTCCATCTCTGCCGCCGAGAGCAGCACTGGCGTGCCGATCTGCAGGGTGCGCCAGTATTGTTCGCACAGGGTCTCGAACTCGATCGCCAGCGCCAATGCATGCTCGAGGTCGCGACCGAAAACGACCATGCCGTGGTTTGCCAGCAGGCAGGCGTTGCGGTCCTGCAGCGCTGCCGTCGTGGCATCGGAAAGTGTCTGGGTGCCGAATGTGGCGTAGCGTGCACAGCGCACCGTGCTGCCACCGAAGCGCGCGATCATGTAGTGGAAGGGCGGGATCTCCTGCCGCTGGCAAGCCAATGCGGTGGCAAAGGGGGCGTGGGCATGCAGCACCGCTCCCGCCGCCGGAAAGGCGGCATAGATGTCGCGGTGCAGTTGCCACTCCGACGATGGGGCGAGCGCCCCGCGCGGGCTGCCGTCCGCCGCCACCACCGCCATGTCCTCGGGGCGGCAGCGCTCGGCAGGCACGCCGCTGGGGGTGATGAGCATGTCCCCGCCGTCCAGCCGTACGCTGGCATTGCCCGCCGTACCCACGTTCAGGCGTGCCGCGCCCATGGCGCGCAGGGTGTCGAGCAGGGTGGTGCGCAGGGCCGTCTCGTCTGTCGCTGTGCCCGCTGTGGTGCGAGCCGGGCCGTGGCCGTTCATTGGCGGCGCTCCGGGTACAGCGCCGCCAACTCGCCTGCGGCGACCACGCCGCGTTCGGTGATGATGCCGCGGATCAGTGCCGCCGGGGTCACGTCGAAGGCGGGGTTGGCGACGCGGGTGTCCATCGGGGCCAGGCGCACGGTGGCGATCTCGCCCTCGTCGTCCTCGGTTCCGGGCGAAGGGGTGACGCCGCGCAGCCGGCAAACCTCGTCCGCGCCGCGGTCCTCGATCGGGATCGCAGCCCCGTCCGGGCAGCTGAAGTCGAGCGTCGAGTGCGGTGCTGCGATGTAGAAGGGTACGCCGGCCGCCTGTGCGGCGAGCGCCTTCAGGTAGGTGCCGACCTTGTTGGCGCTGTCACCGTTGGCAGCGATTCGATCGGCGCCGGTGATGACGAGGTCCACCTCGCCGCGCATCAGCAGCAGGCCGGCGGCATTGTCGGCGATCAGTACGTGGGCGACGCCTGCGGCGCGCAGTTCCCAGGCTGTGAGCAGGCCCTGGTTGCGCGGACGGGTTTCGCTGACGAAGACCTCGACTGCGAGCCCCGCGGCCTGCGCGGCGTAGATCGGCGCCAGCGCGGTGCCGGCGCCGCAGGTGGCAAGCCAGCCGGCGTTGCAGTGCGTCATGATGCGCAGCGGGCGCGTGCGAGTTGCTGCCAGCGCGCGCAGGATGTCCAGGCCGTGGCGGCCGATCGCATCGCATGTCTGTGCATCGTCGAGCCGTATGGCTTCCGCTGCGGCCCACGCCGCAGCTAGCCGCTGCGCGGGCCGCAGCGGCCGCAGCGCCGTGTCCATGCGCGCCAGCGCCCAGTGCAGGTTGACTGCGGTCGGGCGGGTTGCGCCCAGTACGGTGAGGGCGTGCTGCAAGCTGCGGTCGTCGGCACCCTGCCGCTCGAGTGCGAGTGCCACGCCGAAGGCTGCGGTGGCGCCGATCAGGGGGGCGCCGCGCACCTGCATGTCGCGGATGGCGGCAGCCACATCGTCCAGGGTGCTCAGGGCGGCGCGTTCGGTGCGAAAGGGCAGCAAGGTCTGGTCGAGGACCAGCAGGCGGTCGCCGTCACGGAACAGGGTGGGGATCGGTTGTTGGAACATGCTTATCGGTTGTCCAGCGTGGATCGAGTAATCGAGTTGGGGTAGTCGTGCCCCGCGCCGTGCCGGCCTGGGCGCTGTCTGCAGCGCGCCCGGTCCGTGCCCGGGAAGTCGCTCAAATGGCATTGAGCCGTTCGCAGGCTGCGGCCAGGGTGGTTTCGTTCTTGGCAAAGCAGAAACGGATCACGCGTTCGTCGCGACCGTCTGCGAAAAAGGCCGATACGGGTATGGCGGCCACGCCCACCTTGCGGGTCAGGTGTTCGCAGAAGGACGTGTCGCCGAGTGCGCTGATGCGCTCGTAGCGGGCGAGCTGGAAGTAGGTGCCGTGCGCGGGCAGCAGATCGAAGCGAGAGTTGGCCAGTGCGGCACGGAAGTAGTTGCGCTTGGCCTGGTAGAAGGCGGCCAGTCCGGTGTGGCGGCCGGCGTCGGCCATGTAGTCGGCGAGCGCGAGTTGAACCGGGGTGTTCACCGTGAACACATTGAACTGGTGCACCTTGCGGAACTCTGCCATGAGCTCGCGCGGCGCCAGTACGTAGCCGACCTTCCAGCCGGTAATGTGGTAGGTCTTGCCGAAGCTCGAGACCACGAAGCTGCGCGCCGCCAGTTCGGGGTGGGCGGCGCAGCTTGCGTGGCTGGCGCCATCGAACACGATATGCTCGTAGACCTCGTCGGCCACCACGATGATGCCGGTGCCACGCGTGAGCGCAGCCAGGCGGTCGAGGTCGGCGCGCGTCCAGATGGTCGCGGTGGGGTTGTGCGGGGTGTTGATCATGATCATGCGCGTGCGCGGCGTTATCGCCGCGGCCACCGCCTCCCAGTCCGGGCGGTAGTCGGGGGCGGAGAGCTGCAGCCGCACCGGCGTGCCGCCGGCGAGCTCGATCGCGGGCACGTAGGAGTCGTACACCGGCTCGAACACGATGACCTCGTCGCCGGGATGCACGCATGCAGTCACGGCGGTGAACAAGGCCTGGGTGGCGCCCGCGGTGACGGTGATCTCGGACTCCTCGTCATAGGCCGTGCCATACAGCGTCTCGACCTTGGCGGCGATTGCCGCGCGCAGCGCAAGGCAGCCGGCCATCGGCGCGTACTGGTTGTGGCCGGTGCGCATCCAATGTGCGACGCGCTCGAACAACACGTCCTCGGCGTTGAAATCGGGAAAGCCCTGGGACAGGTTGATGGCGCCGCACTCCTGGGCCAGGCGCGACATCACGGTGAAGATCGTCGTGCCGACGGCGGGCAGGCGGGAGGCGAGGGGAGCAGGAAAGGATGGCATGGCGCGGCGATGCGGTCGGGAGCAGGGGCCTTATTGTCGCAAACCCGCGCCCGCCGTGGGCAATGGCCGTAGGGGGGGCGTGCTAGAATCCGGGCGTTTCCACTGCCGTGGCGCAGGGTCTGCGCCCTTCAACGTGCGCAATCTGCTCATCCTGATCCTCGTCTTCATTGCCATCTGGTGGTTGCGTGCAGCCTTGCGGCGCTTCAAGGACCAGGGTGGATTTGCTGCGCGCCGCGCCGCCAGGAAAGAGCGTGCCGCACCCGAGCGGATGCTCGAGTGCGCACATTGCGGCGTGAATGTGCCCGAGTCCGAAGGGGTGTCCGACGAGCGGGCTTTTTACTGTTGCGACGCCCATCGTCGCGCCGGACCACGTGCGCACTGAATCAGCGGCCGCGGCTGCCGAGGTCGAACGCACCCGCAGCACGTCGCTTCGCTACCTGAACCTGTTCCGGCTGCTCATGGCCGGGCTGTTCCTTGTCGCGGGCCGCGACCTCGGCCTGGGCGGGGAGCGACCATTGGTGTTCCAGGTCGCAGCCTTTGCCTACCTGGGCCTGGTTCTCGCGCTCGGTTTCCCCGATGCGTCGCGGCGTCTCGGCGCAGAGCGTGTCATCATCCTGCAGGTACTGGTCGATGTGCTCGCACTGTCCGTCATCATGTGGGCGAGCGGCGGTTACCGCAGCGGTATGCCGGTGCTGATGATGATCGTGCTCGCGGGCGCGGGCCTGGTCATGGAAGGGCGGATGGTGCTGTTCTTCGCGGCCCTGGCCACCCTGGCGGTGCTCATCGAGAACGCCTGGCGCCATGCGGCAGGCAGCGACTCGGTCGATTTCCTGCAGGTGGGCATATTCTGCGCGGGCTTCTTCGGCATCGCCCTCGTCGCCCGCCTGCTTGCCCTGCGCGCCAAGGCCAACGCCACCCTGGCCGCCGAGCGTGGTTTGGCGCTCGCCAAGCAACAGGCGGTCAGCGAGCACATCATCCGCGACATGCAGGACGGCGTGATCGTGGTCGATGCGCAGGGCAGGATCCTGCACCTGAACGCGCAGGCGATAGCGCTGCTGGGCCTGACCCACTCGAGCGCGGAAGCCCTCGAGGGCTTGGCGCTGGCCGACCTCGACGAGGGTTTCAGACCGATCCTGCAGGGGGCGCTTGGTGACGAGGGGCGCTTGCTGCGTATCGGCGCGGACGGCCGTCTGCTGCGTTGCCGCAGCGTGGCGGGAGAGGCCGGGAGCGCAGCCGCGGGCGATACGCTGCTTTATCTGACCGACTTCGAGGACATTCAGCGCCACTTGCAGCAGATCAAGCTGGCGGCACTCGGACGGCTGACCGCCAGCATGGCGCATGAGATCCGCAACCCCTTGTCGGCCGTCACCCAGGCGGCCGAACTGTTGCGTGAGGAGAAGCGCGGCGAGATGCAGCTCAGGCTCGTGCGCATCATCAACGACAATGCCCACCGTATCGAGCGCATGATTCGCGACGTGCTGGCGCTGGGCCGGCGCGAACAGGCGATGCCCGAGGCGCTGCCGCTTGCCGCCTTCGTCGCCGAGGTGATCGACGCCAGGGTGTTCCGCGCTGCCCAGGAAGAGGGCCTGTACCATGTCGACATCGACCCTGGTCTAACCTTTGCGATTGATCGTGCCCATCTGCATCAGGTCCTCGACAACCTGCTTGCAAATGCCAGCCGCTATTGCTCGGGTGCGCCGGGCTCGGTGCGCTTGAGTGCCGAACTCCTGGCTGGGGGGCGCGCGGCGCTGCACGTCAGCGACGACGGCCCGGGCTTCGATGAGGCGATGCGCGCGCAGTTGTTCGAGCCCTTCTTCACCACCCACCCCAAGGGCACGGGGCTGGGCCTTTACATCGCACGCGAGCTTGCCGAGGCCAACGACGCCACGCTAGAGCTTGCGCCCTCCACCCAGGGCGCCCACCTGGTTCTTACCGGACGCACGACACCATGAATGCCGTCGAACGCCGTCAACGCCCCCAGTCAGTCGACGTGCTCATCGTCGACGATGAGGAAGACATCCGCGAACTGCTCGAACTGTCGCTGATGCGTCTTGGCCTGGCTTGCGACGCAGTGGGCACCGTCGCCGATGCGATCGCCCGACTGGAGGCTCGCCGTTATCGCCTGTGCCTGACCGACATGCGGCTACCCGATGGCGATGGGCTTGGCCTGGTGGAGCACATCCAGGCACACTGCCCGGGCTTGCCGGTGGCGGTGATCACCGCATTCGGCAGTATCGAGACCGCGATCAGGGCACTCAAGCTCGGTGCCTTCGACTTCGTCACCAAGCCGGTCGAGCTCAAGGCCCTGCGCGAGCTCGTCACCCATGCCCTCAGGCTGGGCGCGACCGGGGATAAGGCTGCGGGAACCACGCCCGAACGTGCCCTGATCGGGCATTCGCCCGCCTTCATGCAGTTGCGCGCCCAGGCCGAGAAGCTTGCGCGCAACCAGGCGCCCGTGTTCATCCATGGTGAGTCGGGGACCGGCAAGGAGGTCATCGCCCGCTTCATCCACAGCCTGGGGACGCGTACCGCCGGGCCCTTTGTGCCGGTGAACTGCGGAGCGATCTCGCCCGAGCTGATGGAAAGCGAGTTTTTCGGTCATCGCAAGGGCAGCTTCACCGGCGCGGCCAGCGACAAGCAGGGCCTGTTCCAGGCTGCGAGCGGCGGCACGCTGTTTCTGGACGAGATCGGTGAGTTGCCGCTGGCCATGCAGGTCAAGCTGTTGCGCGCCATCCAGGAGCGCGCGGTACGGCCGGTCGGCGCCCATGCCGAGGAGCCGGTCGATGTGCGCCTGTTGTCGGCGTCGCATCAGGATCTCGGGCGACTGGTCGCGGAAGGGCGCTTCCGCCAGGACCTCTTCTTCCGCATCAACGTCATCACCTTGCGCATGCCGCCGCTGCGCGAGCGCCGTGAGGACATTCCCGCGCTTGCCGAGCACATCCTCGCTCGCCTGGCTGCGCGTGAGGGCGGGGCGCCGCGCCGACTGTCGGCCGCCGCGCTGCATGCGCTGCAGGGCTATGCCTTCCCGGGCAATGTGCGCGAGCTCGAGAACCTGCTCGAGCGTGCCTGCGCGATGTGCGAGGGCGACGAGATCGACGCCGCCGACATCGAGCTCTACCCGGACCAGACGGCGTCTGGCTGGCTTACCGACAGTGCCGCGGGGCCTTTTGGCTTTCAGGTGCCAGGCGATTTCGGCGACCATGGCGGCGGCGGAGAGCCCGGGCAGGAACCCGCTGCCGACGACGCCGAGCGTCTGCGCATCATCCGCGCGCTCGAGCAGACGCGCTGGAATCGCAGTGCGGCGGCGCGCAACCTCGGCATGACCTTGCGCCAGCTGCGCTATCGGCTGCAGAAGTGGGGCATGGAGTAAGCCATCGGGCAGGGCAAGCGGTTGGCGCTGCAGGGTCGTCCTGGAACGGACTTCCATTTGGCATTAATAGGTGGTGCCGCTAGAATCCCGGCATGAACCCGACGATCGTGCATCACGGCGCGCGCAACGGCGTGACCGGCTCCTGCCATCAGCTTTTCATCGAGGACGACAACAGCCTGCTGGTCGACTGCGGCTTGTTCCAGGGCGCCGAGACCGCGCCCGATGGTCGCGCTGCAGCGGACCGGCTGGACATCGACTTCCCGGTCAGGGGCATTGGTGCGCTCGTTCTTACCCATGTGCACATCGACCATTGCGGTCGCCTGCCCTGGCTGCTTGCGGCGGGTTTCAAGGGGCCGATCTTCTGCAGCGAGCCCTCGGCGCGGCTGTTGCCTACGGTGCTTGCCGATGCCTTCGAGCTTGGTGTCAGCCGCAACAAGGAGATCGTCGAGCGCTATCTCAAGCTTGTTGAAGCGCGCATCCGCGCCTTGCCCTACCGCCAGTGGCATACGGTGTACCGCAGCCCGGACGCCATCTGCCGCATCCGCCTCCAGCGTGCTGGTCACATCCTCGGCTCGGCCTATGTCGAATGCGAGCTTTCCGGCGCGGCTTGGCCGCAGCCCAAGCGGGTGCTGTTCTCGGGAGACCTGGGGGCACCCCATGCGCCCTTGCTGCCCGCGCCGCAGCCGCCTTGGCAGGCCGATGTCGTGGTGCTCGAGAGCACTTATGGTGACCGTGCGCACGAGGATCGCCGCAGCCGTCGCGAGCGCCTGCAGGCCGTGGTCGAGCATGCGTTGCGTGATGGCGGCACGGTCATCATCCCGGCTTTCAGCATTGGCCGCACGCAGGAGTTGCTGTACGAATTCGAGGACATCCTGTACCGGCAGCGTCGGCGCCCCGGCGAGTTTGCCGGGCAGTGGGCGCAGCTCAGGATCTTTCTCGACTCACCATTGGCGTTGCGTTTCACCGAGCTCTACCGGGAATTGCAGCCGTTCTGGGATGCAGAGGCCAAGGCCAGGGTGCGCGCCGGGCGTAAGCCCCTTTCCTACGAGCAGTTGGTCGCGATCGATAGTCATGCGTTGCACGAAGCCAACGTACGCCGCCTCGCGCGCAGTCGCGAACCGGCTATCGTCATTGCCGCCAGCGGCATGTGCGCTGGTGGCCGGGTGGTGAACTACCTCAAGGCCATGCTCGGCGACGCTCGCCACGACGTCGTCTTCGTCGGCTATCAGGCGCGCGGCACGCCCGGGCATGCGATCCAGACCTACGGGCCGCGCGGCGGTTACGTGGAACTCGACGGCGAACGTGTCGATATCCGTGCCGGCATCCACACGCTTGCAGGCTATTCGGCACATGCCGACCGCGACAACCTCACTCGCTTCGTTACCCGTATGCGCCACCTGCCGGCCGAGGTACGCCTCGTCCATGGCGAAGACAGCGTGCGCGAAGCCTTGGCGCGCCATCTGCTTGCCGTCACCGGCGGCAAGATCCGGGTCGTGCCATGAGGCTATTGCTGCAGCCGGCGCATGTACTCGCGGGTGAACATGCGTTCGGGCAGGTCGCGGACGTTCATGTTCTCGTAGGTCAGCACGGAGACCTCCCCCTTTTTCAGCGCATCTTCCATGACCAGCCGAGTTGGGCGCAGCTGCCCTGCCATCTGGCGGAAGTCCTCGTATAACGCGGTCTTTAGCAGTCGGCCCGAGAGCGCATAGAACTCGGCCTTGAGGGGGCGTTTGTCGGCTTCCGCCACCCAGTACCTCACCCGCGCGTAGGTCACGCTGCGGTCCACCGCGGTGAGGTCCAGCACCACCGCCGGCGTGCCGCCCACGCTGTCGCGGCCGGCGATGGTCGGCCGGTAGTCGCCGGCGAAGTTTGCGCGCGCGAGGTCGCCATTGGCCACCTGGCCTGTGAGCCGTTGCGCCAGCGACAGGCGTACCGGCTGCGACACCGCCGGCATGAACACCCATAGATCGCGGCCCCGCATGAGCAGTGCCTGGCCGCGTTCGGTGGCGGGCTCGAGAGTGAGGACGATGGTGTTCTCGTTGCCGCGTGACAGGACGCGATACTTGCGCGTGTCGCCCTCCTTGCCGTCGCTGAGGTTGGCGACCGAGATTTCGGTCTGGAAGCTCTCGCGTGGAAAGCGCACCGCATCGGCGGCGGCCACCACACTGACAGCCTCGTCGTCGTCCTGGGCGTCGGCTGCCCGCAGCAGGGTGGGGAGCAGCAGGCCGCTCGCCAGGGCGGCAACGAAGCGGCGACGGGATCGTAAACTGTGCGTCATGAGTGCTATCCTTTCGGCGTCCAATCAGATTTTCAGCCCTGCACATGCCCATCGTCCAGGTCGAACACGTGAGCAAGCGTTTCCTGCTGGGGGATCAACTCGTCCAGGCGCTCGAAGACGTCACCCTGTCGATCGAGCCCGGCGTGTTTCTCGCCATCGCAGGGCCGTCCGGTAGCGGAAAGTCTACCCTGCTCAACATCATAGGCTGTATCGACACGCCAAGCGCGGGCCGTGTGGTCATCGACGGCCATGACGTATCCGATCGCACGCCCGATCAGCTTGCCGACCTGCGCGCGCGCACCATCGGTTTCATCTTCCAGACCTTCAACCTGCTGCCGGTGCTGTCGGCAGAGGAGAATGTCGAGTATCCGTTGCTGCAGATGCCGGAGTTGTCGAAGAAGGAACGTGCCGAGCGGGTCCGGCACTATCTTGGCATGGTAGGCCTGAGCAAGTATGCCGACCATCGCCCGAACCAGCTTTCGGGCGGTCAGCGCCAGCGCGTGGCGATTGCGCGCGCGCTCGCCACGCATTCAAAGATCGTGCTTGCCGACGAGCCCACTGCGAACCTCGACAGCAAGACGGGTTCGAGCATCCTGAAGCTGATGCGCGACATCAACCGCCAGTCCGGCACCACCTTCGTGTTCTCCACTCACGACCGCAAGGTCATGAACATGGCTGACCGTCTGGTGCGCATCGCCGACGGCCAGATCACCGCACTCGGCATGAAAGCCGAGGGGCGCTGGGTGTTCGTGCAGGACCGTCGGCCGCGTGATGAAGAAGACCCGGAAATCTAGTGAGAAAGCACACCATGCCTGCCTTGAATCGACTCGCCCTTGCCACCCTTTCCGCCGTGGCGTTGCTCATGATCCTCCCGCCGGCGCATGCGGCCGATGATGCCAGTGACGCTGCGGAGGATGCCGAGTTCGATGCAGAGCTCGATGCGCTCTTCGATGTCGGCGCCCCGGAAGGCGCCGCTGCGGGCAGCGGCATGAAGTGGAGCGGTTATGCCGAGCTGGGGGCCGCCTACACACTGCCCGACCCCGAGCACTGGTCGCGACTGCGTGCCCGCGTCGAGCTTGCCGGCAGTGGCCAGCTTGCGCCTCGAGTGCGCTGGAAGCTCAACGCGCGTGCCGATGCGGATGCGGCCTTCGATCTCGAGGATGAGCACTACCCGGCCGCCGTGCGCAGGGACCAGCGGCGCAATCTGATCCTGCGCGAGGCCTACGTGGATCTTGGTCAGGGCGACTGGGAGTTCCGCCTCGGCCGCCAGCACATCATCTGGGGCGAGATGGTCGGCTTCTTCTTTGCCGACGTCGTCTCGGCCCGCGACATGCGAGAGTTCCTGCTGCCCGAGTTCGAAAGCCTGCGCATTGCGCAGTGGGCGGCGCGGGCGGAGTACTTTGCCGGCAGCAGCCACTTCGAGCTGGTCTGGATCCCCAAGCCCAGCTTCGACGAGATCGGCAAGCCGGGTGGCGATTTCTACACCTTTGCCGCACTGCCGGCGAATACCGTCGTGACCGAGCACAAGCCCTCTGACAGTCTGCGCAACAGCAACTGGGGCGCACGCGTCTCCCATCTGGTGAGTGGCTGGGATCTGTCGGCCTTCTACTACCGCAGCTACGACGTCGCGCCGACCTTGTACGAAGTGGGGGTGGGCACCGCCTCCTTGCGGCACGAGCGACTGCATCAGATCGGTGCGACCTTCAGCAAGGACCTGGGTAGCTTCGTACTCAAGGGTGAGGCGGTTCATACCCGTGGGCGTGGCGTCAACACACTGGTCGCGGCGCCGGTTCCGGGCGGCAGGCTGCTCGGGCTCGAGAAGACGGACATGATCGACTATGCGATCGGTGCCGATATCCCGGCAGGTGCCGATTGGCGCTTCAACACCCAGCTATACGGTCGTTGGCTCGATGAGCATCGCAGCACCATGGTGAGCGACAGGCTCGAGTCCGGCCTGACCTTCCAGGCTGTGCATTCGATCGGCAATGAGCTGGAACTCGAGTTCCTGGCCGTTTCCAGTCTCAACCGTTCGGACTACATGCTCAGGCCGAAGCTGACCTGGAAGTTCGCGCCGGCCTGGCGTGCCGTGACTGGTGTCGATGTGTTTGGCGGCAGTGGTACGGGACGCCTGAGTGCTTTCGATCGCAGTGACCGTGCCTACGTGGAGGTTCGTCACTGGTTCTGAGTGCCGACAGGAGCGCGCGGCCTTGCCGTTGGGGCGGCTTGAGGCGTGGGCCGAAACCTCGGTCAGTGCTTGTCCGTCGCGTAGCACGTGACAGCAATGATCATGCGCTCCAACGCAGTGTTCGGCGCGCTTGCGACAGCCTCATCGAGCGCGGCTCAGCTGCGCTTGAGTCCTGCCAGCAGGTCTTGGAGGGTGGTTTCAGACGGGAGCAGGCGGATTGCGCGCGGTGGCGGTCGGCCGGCTTCGTCGTCATGCCTGGCCAAAGCGCGTTCGAATTGCCGGTGCGAAAGGTGAAGCAGTACCGCTGCAGCACCGACGCGAGGGCAGACGCGTTCGGGGCCGGCAACCCTGTACCCGAAGATGCGCTGATAGAAGCGTGCGTGGCGAGGATGGACTTCGATGAAGACGTCCGACATTCGCTGGGTCAGCTTCGCCAGCACGTAGAGCGCCTGCAGCAGTCCGGCGAGCGCATCATGCGAGCCAAGGTCGGGATCGATTGCGAGTCGTGTGATTTCGCACACTTTGCCGCCGGTTTTTCGGACAGCGTCGATCTCATTGCTGTACAAAGTGTCTGCCAGCAGGCCGGAGCCCAGATCCATGCGCAGAGTGAGCGTCGCAACCGCATGTCCTTCGCGCAGCGCGACCACGGTGATGTCCCGGCGATCGAGCTCGGCGTGCATCCCGTAAGGGAACAGGCCGCGAGCCGAATACATACGCTCCACCAGTCTGCTGCTCTGGCGTTTCAGATCGTCACAGCCGTTGGCGATGCGAATCTGGAACCCGTTCTGCTCGAAAGCCAGGCCGTTGGCCGCATCGAGCGGGGGAGGGAGCGCGTTGACGAAGCCGGCATTGCCAGGCTGGGCGGCGTCGGAATGAGGCGCGCGCGCACTACTGACCGCCATGGACGCATGTAAGGCGTCAGGCGCAGGTTGTGATCCATGCATGGAAGTGGCCGAGTTCTCGAGTGATGTTCAGGACAGTATAGCGCCGACCTGCTCGCCATATCTGCCGCGCGCAGGCCTTTCTGTTGCAACAAATGTTCCAGAATCTACAGACGTCGATCACTGCGTAGTGTAAGCGATTGTGTGCATTTGTTCCTGTCGACGCAAACCTGCATCCGCCTAGCATCCCCAATCGTGGATCGACGTCGTATCATTGCGAATCTTGAGACAGAACAGGGGGCTTGTCATGGTGAGCAGCTTACGGGGCGCATGGAGTTCGCTTGGGCGGTGCTTGATGCCGGTGCTGGCGGTGGGTGTGCTGGCTGGATGTGCGTCGAGCTTTCCACCCGCTCCGCCCTCCGCGGCAGACGCGGACTACAACTATGTGATCGGCCCGGGGGACACCGTTTCGATCAACGTGTGGCGCAACCCTGAGTTGTCAACGTCGGTGCCTGTGCGGCCCGACGGCAAGATCACGGCGCCGCTCGTCGAGGATCTGCCTGCAATGGGCAAGGATTCGACCACGCTTGCCCGCGACATTGAACAGCACCTCGCCAAGTACATCCGTGATCCGGTCGTCACCGTCATCGTCACCGGGTTTGTCGGGCCGTACAGCGAGCAGATCCGCGTGATCGGTGAGGCAGGCAATCCGCAGACGCTGCCCTACAAGCAGAAGATGACCCTGCTCGACGTGATGATTGCAGTCGGCGGTCTCACCGACTTCGCCGATGGCAATGCAGCGACCATCCTGCGCACGGCCGAAGGCAACAAGCAGTACAGCGTCCGTATTCGCGATCTCGTGAAGCGTGGCGACGTCTCGGCCAACGTCGAGATGCGTCCGGGCGACGTACTGATCATTCCGCAGAGCTGGTTCTGATCTCTCACTCGAACGTCGGCACCCGGCCCGCTTGTGGCTGGGGTCTTGGCGTGCAGCACGGCAAGGACACATGGAAGAACTCGTATCTCAAGTCACAGGCTACCTGCGCGGCATGTGGCGATTCCGCTGGTGGGGCCTGGCTTTGGCCTGGCTGGTCGGCGTCGCCGGCGGGGTGGCGATCTATCTCATGCCCGACAAGTACGAGTCTACTGCTCGCATCAATGTCGATACGCAGTCCGTGCTTCGGCCGCTCATGTCGGGCCTCGCGGTGCAGCCCAACGTCAGTCAGCAGATCAACATGCTCAGCCGCACGCTGATCAGCCGGCCGAACGTCGAGAAGCTCATCACCATGGCCGACCTTGATCTGGGCGTGCGCAGTCCGGCGGAGCGCGAGGCGCTGATCAACGCCCTGATGAGCGATCTGCAGATCCGTTCCACCGGGCGGGACAACCTGTTCACCCTCGCCTACGCCGATACGAGGCCCGAGCGTGCCCAGCGCGTAGTCCAGTCCTTGCTGTCCTTGTTCGTGGAGTCGGGCCTGGGGAGCAACCGCCAGGATGCCGACGCCGCGCGCAGGTTCATCGAGGAGCAGATCCGCAGCTACGAGCAGAAGCTGACCGAGGCGGAGAACCGGCTGAAGGACTTCCGTCTGCGCAACATGGCGCTGCTTGGCGCCGGCACGCGCGACTACATCACGCAGATTGCCGACGTTAACGAGCAGCTGCGTCAGGCCCGTCTCGAGCTCCGCGAGGCAGAGAACTCGCGTGATGCGATGAAGCAGCAGTTGGCAAGCGGGCAGTCCGAGGCCGATTTTGCGCCGCCGCCGATGCTGGCCACCCCGGAGATCGATGCACGCATCGAGACGCTTCAGCGCAACCTCGACGATTTGCTGCAGCGCTACACCGAGCGCCATCCGGATGTGGTCGGTGCTCGGCGAGTGATCGAGGAGCTCGAGAAGCAGAAGCAGGATCTCCTCGCGCAGATGCGCGAGAATCCGGTCGCCAGTCCGATGGGCGGTTTTGGCATGGGGTCGGGGATCGAGCAGACGCGGCTTGCACTGGCCCAGGGAGAAGCGCGTGTGGCCTCCTTGCGTGCTCGCGTGACCGAGTTCGAAAGCAGGCTCGAGACCTTGCAGGCCGACGCGCAACGTATTCCGCAACTCGAGACGGAGATGGCGCAGCTCAATCGCGACTACAGCGTCCATAAATCCAACTACGATGCGCTCGTGTCGCGCCGCGAGTCGGCCAGCATCGCTGCCGAGATGAACACCCAGGCTGGTATTGCCGACTTCCGCGTCATCGATCCACCGTCGATGCCGACCAAGCCGTCTGCACCGAATCGTCTGCTGTTGCTGCCTTTGGCTGCGCTGGTGGGCTTGGGGGCCGGGTTTGCGCTGACCTTCCTGATCAGCCAGTTGCGACCGTCCTTCGGCGATCCGCGTCAGCTGCGCGAGATCAGCGGCCTGCCGGTGCTGGGTACGGTGTCGATGCTGCCGACGCCTGAGCGCCGGCGCAAGCGTCGCAACGGCCTGATCGCGTTCGGAGGTGGGCTGGCCGCCTACGCCGGGGCCTTCGCCTTCGCCACCGCCGCACTCAAGATACTGCAGGGCTGAACGGATACACACGATGAGCATTATCGAAAAAGCAGTCGAGCGCCTGGACAGGCTCAAGCAAGCGGCCCGCGAGCCCGATGGCGAGCAGCAGGCAGCGGCCGTGGTAGTCGAGGGCGCGCGGGCGCCTGCCCCGTCTGCAGCGGCGGCGCCGGATGCCGCTCCCAAGGGAGACCGCCTGGCCAAGCCTGAGCAGGTCATCCGGACAGCGGAAGCCGTGGCGCCGGCGGCGGACGATGCCCCCAAGGCGGCCCGGGCTGTGGGGCGCTCGATCCGAATCGACCTGGAAAGATTGGCTGCGCGCGGCTTCGTCACGCCGGACCAGCCGCGCAGTTCGATCGCCGAGGAGTTCCGCATCATCAAGCGGCCCTTGCTGCGCAACGCCACCGATGCCGGGCCGGCTGCGATCGAGAACGGCAACCTGATCATGATCACCAGTGCCTTGCCCGGCGAAGGCAAGACGTTCAACGCAATCAATCTCGCCATCAGCATGGCGATGGAACTCGACTACACCGTACTACTGGTCGATGCCGACGTGTCGCGCCCGTCCGTGCTGCGCGAGCTCGGTCTGCCCGCCCAGCGTGGATTGATGGATGTGCTGTCGGGCGAGGTGCCCGATCTGGGTGACGTGATGCTGCGCACCAACATCGACAAGCTGTCGATCCTGCCTGCCGGCATGCCGCATCAGCGCGCCACCGAGTTGCTGGCGTCCGAGGCGATGACGAGCATGCTTGCGCAGATGGCCCACCGCTATTCGGACCGCATCATCGTGTTCGATTCGCCGCCGGTGCTGGTGACCACCGAGTCCCGCGTGCTGGCGACCCACATGGGGCAGGTCGTCATTGTGGTCGAGGCTGAGCGCACCACGCATGCTCACGTGCGACAGGCGCTCGCCACCGTCGATAGCTGCCCGGTCAGGCTCATGGTGCTGAACAAGTCGCGCGAGCGTGCAGTCGGCGGTTACTACGGTTACGGATACGGATATGGATATGGACAAACGCCGGAAACCCGCCCGGAAGCTGCCTGACGTCCGTCTCGTCGGGCGTGCGCCTGTCATCGGGGTGCTTGTCGGCGCGCTCCTTGGCTGTGGCAGCGTGCTCGCACAGTCGGTCACCGTCACGCCCTCCCTCGATACCTCGCTCACCTGGACCGACAACGCCGGCGCGGCGGGTGGCGTGTCGGGAGGCGGCGAGGCGGACTGGGTCTTCGAGGTTTCTCCCGGCATCTCCGTGTCGCGCACCAGTGGCCGGCTCAACGGTGGCCTGAGTGCGCGCCTGCGCAACCTGGTCTATGCCGACGACACGGACCGTAACAGCTCTTACCTGAGCCTGCAGGGGCGCGGCAGCTTCGAGGCGGTAGAGGATCTGCTTTTCATCGATTTCGACGCCGGCATCAGCCGCAACAATCTGTCGGCGTTTTCCGGCGGGGCCTCTGGCGACCGGCTGTCGAGCCAGCGCTCGAGTGAAACGCGTACCTGGTCGATTGCGCCCCGACTGGAGTCGGACCTGCGCTTCGGCGAGGCGGCGGTCGGTGCCGTCGAGTATTCGTCGCGCGGGATCAGTTCCGGCAGCGATGGGCTCGGCAACCAGAACGTCGAGACCCTGGGCGTCCGCCTCTCCGACCCCGGCGGCCGGCGCTTCCTGGGTTGGGGGGTGGCCTATACGCGCACCGACTCGGATGGCGGCACGGCCGAGAGCAGCTCGCGCAGCGCAGAGACCCTGCGCGGCACGCTGTTTGCAAACCTGTCGCCGCAGTTCCGCCTGCGTGCAATCGGCGGTCACGAATCCAACGACTATGCAAGCGGCCGCAGGACCAGTGGCGATATCGTGGGGGCCGGTTTTGACTGGTATCCCACCGACCGTACTTCGATCACGGCCACGGTTGAGGACCGCCTCTTCGGGCGTGGTTACAATCTGGGCCTCAATCACCGCATGCGGCGCTCGGTGTGGTACCTGAGTGCGAGTCGGGATCTGTCCTCGACCGCGCAGGAACTCGGGCCCGGGCTGACGGAGGCCTCGGGCCAGGCATGCCTGGATTTCGTCTCGAATCCGGCGAACTTTCCTGAGATCACCGACCCTCTCGACCGTTTCCAGCTTCTCCTGAACTGCATTGCGCGGCTTACGCTGCGCTCCAATGCGGCGTACGTCAATCAGTCGCTGAGTGCGGGTTTCTCGTTGCTGGGGGTGCGCAATACGCTCAGCTTCTCGGTCTCGCGGGCGGATCGCTCGCTGGTCAGCAACATCTCCAGCCTGCTGCCCGGTACCGATGACTTCCAGAACACCGACAACGTACTCACTACCTCGGCAACCGTGGCGTGGAGCCATCGCCTCACCGGCACCAGTGCGCTCGATGCCAGCCTGACCCGGACGAACTCCGAGGGGCGAGATAGCTCCGGGCTGGAGACGAAGCGCCTGCTCGCTTCCCTGGGCCTGAGCCGGCAGCTTGGCCCGCAGACCCAGGCTGGCCTGCGCTATCGCTACCAGAAGGCGGAGGGGAGTACCGATTACACCGAGAATGCGGTCACGGCCACGCTCGGCATGCGTTTCTAAGCGGAACCCTGATGTACGAATCCTTCTTCAAGCTTTCCGGCAAGCCCTTCCAGCTCAACCCCGACCCCGCGTTTTTCTATGGCAGCCGTGGGCATCGCCGTGCAATGGCCTATCTCGAGTACGGTCTGCACCAGAGCGAGGGCTTCATCGTCATCACCGGCGAGATCGGCGCGGGCAAGACCACGATCGTGCGTAGCCTGCTCGAGCAGCTCGATCCGGACAAGGTGGTCGCTGCCAACATCGTCAGTACGCAGATCGATGCCAGCGATATGCTGCGCATGGTCGCGGCCGCCTTCGGCGTGCCCAGCCGAAGCCTCGACAAGGCGGGGCTGCTGCTCGCGCTCGAAACCTATCTGGTGTCGGTTGCCGCAGCCGGCAAGCGCGCCCTGCTGCTCGTCGATGAAGCACAGAACCTCACGCCGGCGGCGGTCGAGGAACTGCGCATGCTGTCCAACTTCCAGCTCGAAGACCATGCCCTGCTGCAAAGCTTCCTGGTCGGCCAGCCCGAGTTCCGCGACATCATGCAGCGCGGTGAGATGCAGCAGTTGCGTCAGCGCGTGATCGCGTCCTACCACCTTGGTCCGCTCGACCTGCAGGAAACCCAGGGCTACATCGAGCATCGCCTGACACACGTTGGCTGGGCGGGCGATCCGATCTTCCAGCCCGGGGCCTATACGGCAATCTACGGCTACACCGGGGGCATTCCGCGCCGCATCAACACCTTGTGCGACCGGCTCATGCTCGCTGCCTACATTGCTGAGCGTCATGTCATCGCGGAGGACGATGTTCGCGAGGTCATCGATGAGCTCAAGCAGGAGTTCGCTGCGCCGCGGCGGCCGTTGCCGATCGAGAGCAGTCCGGACGCAAGCCTCACGGGTGCGCTCGACAGCGCCGTCAATGCCGTAGCCACGGCGCAGGCAGGGATTGAAGCAATCCAGCTGGATCTTGATCGGCTGCAGGTGTCGCCTGAGCTTGCCGAGCGGGCGGCCGGACTTGCGGCCGGCTACGACCTTCAACGCATCGAGGCGCGCCTGGCAGGGCTGGAGCAGTCTGCCGCCGCCACCCTCGGCCTGCTCACCCAGTTGCTTCAGGCAGTACGTCGTGAGAGACCCGCAGGGGAGGAGCGCCAGTGAGCCCGTTGCCGATCGATGAGCTACCCCCGGTCATCTGCGTGGTCGGGGCGCGCCCGAACTACATGAAGGTTGCACCCATCATCCGCGCCTTCGCTGCGCACAATCCGCCGATCCGTACGCTGCTGGTGCATACCGGGCAGCACTACGACCCGGCAATGAAGGACCGCTTGTTCGCCGACCTGGCGCTCCCCGAGCCCGACGTCAACCTGGCGGTTGGCTCGGGGTCGCATGCAGTGCAGACGGCCGAGGTCATGAAGCGTTTCGAGCCCGTCATCGACGAGCACGGTGCGCGCGCCGTGCTCGTGGTGGGTGACGTTAACTCGACGCTGGCGTGCGCTTTGGTTGCGAGCAAGCGTCACATTCCGGTGGTACATGTGGAGTCTGGGCTGCGCAGCAACGACCGCCGTATGCCCGAAGAGATCAACCGCATCCTCACCGACCAGATATCCGACGTGCTCTATACGACCGAGCGTTCCGCCCACGATAACCTCGCGCGCGAAGGCATTGCGCCCGAGCGTGCGGTGTTCGTCGGCAACGTCATGATCGACAGCCTGCGCGCGAGCTTGCCCAAGGCCGTACCCGCCGCAAGCCTGCTGGCTGCGGCCGGTCTCGACCCGCAGCGCATCGAGGGGGGCTACGGTGTTGTCACCCTGCATCGTCCATCCAACGTCGACCATGCGGAAGTGCTTGGGCCGATCATCGAGGCATTGCATGTCGTGAGTGCCAGGTTGCCGCTGGTCATCGCGCTGCATCCGCGCACGCGCGCCAACCTCGAGCGCTTCGGCATGCTCGGGCGCATCGATACGCCCGGATTCCTGCTGTTGCCGCCGCAGGGCTATCTCGAGATGCTCGGTCTGCTCTCCGGTGCGCGCATGGTGCTGACTGATTCGGGCGGCATCCAGGAGGAGACCACTGCGCTTGGCGTGCCGTGCATCACCATCCGTGAGAATACAGAGCGCCCGATCACGGTCGAGCAGGGCACCAACACCCTGGTCGGGGTGGACCCTGCAGCCATCATCGCGGCAGCCGACAGCGTGCTCGCGACCGGTGGCAAGGCGGGCCGCGTGCCCGAGTACTGGGACGGCCGCTGCGCCGAGCGCATCGCCGCCCACCTGCACGACTGGCTGCTCGCCCACGACAGCAAGGCCTGAGGCTGCAATGAGTTCCCGTATCACCAATGCCTTCACCTGCGACGTCGAGGACTACTTCCAGGTCTCCGCGCTTGCGCCGCACTTTCCGCGCAGTCAATGGGACAGTGTGCCTTGCCGCGTCGAGCGCAACGTCGACCGTATCCTCGAGTTGCTCGACGGTCACGGTGCGCGCGGTACCTTCTTCACCCTGGGATGGGTCGCCGAGCGCTATCCGCAGCTGGTACGCCGTATTGCCGGCGCAGGGCATGAGGTGGCCAGTCATGGCTATGCCCATGAACGTGCCAGTGACCTCACGCCCGAGTCCTTCAGCGCCGACATCCGTCTCGCCAAGGCTGTCCTCGAGGACATCACCGGTCAGCCGGTCACCGGTTATCGCGCGCCCAGCTTCTCGATCGGCACCGCCAACCTGTGGGCGCACGACTGCATTGCCGAGGCGGGTTACCGGTACAGCTCCAGCGTGTACCCGGTCAAACACGACCACTACGGTATCCCCGATGCGCCACGCTTCCCCTGGCGCCTGCCCAACGGACTGGTCGAGGTTCCCGTCAGTACCGTGCGCATGTTCGGGCGCAACTGGCCCGCCGGTGGTGGCGGCTTCTTCCGTCTGTTGCCCTATTCCTTGTCGCGCTGGCAGATTGCCCGTGTCAATGCCGATGATCGCAGGCCGGCGATCTTCTACTTCCACCCCTGGGAAATTGACCCCGAGCAGCCGCGTGTGACCGACGCCACAGCCAAAACCCGCTTCCGGCACTACATTAACCTTGAACACACCGAAGCACGGCTCGATCGCCTGCTTTCCGATTTTTCCTGGGGGCGCGCAGACGAAGTCTTCCGCGACGCCGCCTGAACCAGACTGGAGCGGGATGCGCGCAATGGACAGACTGCCGATTCACGTCAGCATGCTCACCCCTGCCGAGGTCGAGCGCTGGGATGACTTCGTGCGCCGGTGCCCGCAGGCCACGTTCTTCCACCTGTCGGCTTGGCGCGACATCCTGGAAGGCGTGTTCAAGCACCGCAGCTTCTACCTGTATGCCGAGCGCGCGGGCGATATCGTCGCCGTGCTGCCCTTGGCCGAGGTACGTAGCCGCGTGTTCGGGCATGCGCTGACCTCGCTGCCTTTCTGCGTGTATGGTGGAATTGCAGCCGACGTCGATGCGGGTCCCGAAGTCTTCCACATGCTTGAGATGCGGGCAGAGGCTCTGGCAACCGCGCTTGGTGTGCAGCACACAGAGTACCGTAACCTGAAGCCGGTGCATGCTGACTGGCCGCGCCAGGAGCTCTACGTCACCTTCCGCAAGGCCCTGCTGCCCGATGTTGAGGCCAACATGCTCGCCATCCCGCGCAAGCAGCGCGCAATGGTGCGCAAAGGCATCAAGAACGGCCTTGTCAGCCACGTAGACGACGACATCGAGCGCTTTTTCGCCCTCTATGCAGACAACGTGCTTCGCCATGGCACGCCCGCACTGCCCAAGACCTTCTTCGAACGCCTCAAGGCGGTTTTCGGCGAGGCCTGCGAGGTGCTCACCGTGACCGACCCGGCGGGTAAGCCGCTGTCGAGCGTGCTCAGTTTTTACTTCCGCGACGAGGTGTTGCCCTACTACGCGGGTGACGATACCGCTGCGCGCGATCTCGCTGCCAACGACTTCAAGTATTGGGAGCTGATGCGGCGCGCCTGCGAGCGCGGCTGCAAGGTTTTCGACTATGGTCGCAGCAAGGTCGGCACGGGTCCATACAGCTTCAAGAAGAACTGGGGCTTCGATCCGCAGCCGCTGTCCTACGAGTACCGTCTCTACAAGCGCGACAGCGTGCCCCAGAACAACCCGATGAACCCCAAGTACCGCGCCTTCATTGCGCTGTGGAAGCGTCTGCCCATTGGCGTCGCCAACCGCCTGGGGCCACATATCGTGCGTAACCTGGGGTAGGGCGGTGGAGGACAGCCGCCCCCCACTGCTCTACCTGACGCACCGCGTTCCGTACCCGCCCAACAAGGGCGACAAGGTGCGCTCGTTCAACATCCTGCGCCAGCTTGCGCGGACCCACCGCGTCTTCCTGGGCTGCTTCGTCGACCATCCCGACGACAAGCAGCACATCCCGGCCTTGCGCAAGTGGTGTGAACACAGTTGCGTGGTGCCCATCGAACCCGGTATCCGCCGCATTGCCAGCCTGCGCGGCCTGTTGCGCGGCGAGGCGCTGAGCCTGCCCTATTACCGCAGCCCGCGCTTGCGCGCCTGGGTGCGCCGGGTTGTCATCGAGCACGGCATCCGCAGCGCGGTTGCGTTCTCGGGGCCGATGGCACAGTACCTGGATCTGCCTGGACTCGATCGACGGGTGATCGACTTCTGCGACGTGGATTCAGCCAAGTGGTCGCAGTACGCCAGTGACCGGCGTTGGCCCATGTCCTGGCTGTATCGACGCGAGGGTGAGCGCTTGCTTGCCTTCGAGCGTGCCAGCGCAGCGCGCTGCGATGCCAGCCTGTTCGTCACCGAGGCCGAGGCCGAGCTTTTTCGTGGCGCGGCGCCCGAGATTTCGGCGCGTGTCGGCGTCATGCAGAACGGGGTCGATGCGGAGTACTTCTCGCCTGAACACCGTTTCGAGTCACCGTATCCGCCGGGTGGGCCGGTGCTGGTGTTCAGCGGCGCGATGGATTACTGGCCGAATATCGATGCCGTAACCTGGTTCGCCCGCGAGGTGCTGCCGCGCATCCGCGCCGAGCAGCCTCAGGTGCGCTTCTGGATCGTCGGCATGAACCCGGCGCCGGCCGTGCAGGCACTGGCTGCCGAGGGCAGCGGCGTGGTCGTCACGGGTACCGTGCCGGATGTGCGCCCCTTTCTCGCTCATGCGCAGGTCGTTGTCGCCCCGCTGCGCATTGCGCGCGGTATCCAGAACAAGGTGCTCGAGGCCATGGCCATGGCGCGCCCGGTGGTGCTTACCCAGGCGCCCGCAGCCGGGCTCGCCGCGCAGAACGGCCGCGACTGCGAGGTGGCTGCCGACGAGGCGGATCTTGCTGCACGTGTGCTCGGTCTGCTTGGCGATGACGCTCGCCGTGCCCGTATGGGTGAGGCGGCGCTTGACTGCGTGCTGCGCGCATACAGCTGGTCGGCGCATCTGCGCGTGCTCGACGGCTTGCTCGACGTGCAACCGCCCGAGCCCGGCGGCCAGGAGGACATTCCGACCGTGATCGGCGAACTCGCCGACGCTGCACCGTCCCAGGTGGCTTGATGCGCGAACTGCGGCCGCTGGTGATGCACCTCGTCTACAGTTTCGATGTCGGCGGGCTGGAAAACGGCGTGGTCAACCTCATCAATCGCATGCCGCCGGAGCGCTACCGCCACACGGTGGTTGCGCTCACGCGCTGTGCCGAAGGGTTCTGCGAGCGCATCCGGCGTGAGGATGTCGGCTTCGTGTCGCTGCACAAGCCTGCTGGTCATGGCATCAAGCTCTATCCGCGCCTGTACCGCTTGTTCCGTGAGCGGCGCCCAGCCATCGTGCACAGCCGCAACCTTGCCGCGCTCGAGGCGGTCGTGCCGGCGCGTCTGGCGGGTGTTCCGGTGCGGGTGCATGGCGAGCACGGCTGGGACGTCTCCGACCCTGGCGGCACTCGGCGCAAGTTCCAGGTGCTGCGGCGCCTCTACAGCCCCTTCGTGAGCCGCTATGTTGCGCTCTCGGGCCACATCGAGTCCTACCTGACCGGGCGGGTCGGGATCGCGCCCGCGCGTGTCGAGCGCATCTGCAACGGGGTTGACACCCTGCGTTTCACCCCCGCCGCAACCGGTGCGCGCCAGATCCTGGCCGGCAGCCCATTCGCCGATGCGAGCGTGGTCGTCGTCGGCACCGTCGGCAGGCTGCAGGCAGTCAAGGACCAACTCACCCTGGTGCGTGCCTTCGAGCTTGCCCGCGCACGGGGTGGGGTGGGGCAGAGGCTGCGCCTGATCATTGCCGGCGATGGCCCGCTGCGCGGCGAGGTCGAGGCCGAGATCCGCCGCGCCGGGATCGGCGACGCGGTCTGGCTTGCCGGCGAGCGCACGGATGTTCCGGCGGTCATGCGTGCGCTCGACGTTTTCGTGCTGCCCTCGCAGGCCGAAGGCATCTCCAACACCATCCTCGAGGCCATGGCCAGCGGCCTGCCAGTGGTCGCCACCGCAGTCGGCGGCAACGGCGAGCTGGTTGCCGAGGGCGAGACCGGCTCCCTCGTGCCCGCGCAGGACCCGGATCGCATGGCCGAGGCGCTGCTGTGCTACGCTTCCGATGCTGCATTGCGGCAAACGCAGGGGGCGGCAGGCCGCCGACGCGTCGAGCACGGCTTCAGTCTCGACGGCATGGTGGCACGCTACACCGCAATGTATGACCAACTCCTGCAGCGCGCCGGCGTAGCGCCTGCCAGATCCTAAAGGAAGCCCGACCATGTGCGGCATCGCCGGCCTTTTCGATACCCGCGGCAAGCGCGACTTCGAGCGCGCGCTCATGCAGCGCATGAATGACGTCCAGCACCATCGCGGCCCGGACGAAGGCGGCTACCACTTCGAGCCCGGCGTGGCGCTTGCGCACCGCCGGCTGTCCATCATCGATCTTGCCACCGGCCAGCAGCCGCTGTTCAACGAGGACGGCTCGGTGGCGGTGGTGTTCAACGGCGAGATCTACAATTTCCAGGAGCTGGTGCCCGAACTCGAGGCGCTGGGTCACGTCTTCCACACCCGCAGCGACACCGAGGTCATCGTGCACGCCTGGGAGGCCTGGGGCGAGGACTGCGTACAGCGCTTTCGCGGCATGTTCGCCTTCGCCCTGCACGACCGCAACCGCGACACCTTCTTCATGGCGCGCGACCGCCTCGCCGTCAAACCAATGTTCTACGCGCTGCTGCCCGACGGCACGCTCGCCTTCGGTTCCGAGCTCAAGGTGCTGATGCAACACCCCGATCTGGATCGCCGCATCGACCCGCTGGCGGTGGAGGAGTACTTTGCGCTGGGCTACGTCGCCGAGCCGCGCACCATCTTCCGCGGCGCCAGAAAGCTCGGCCCGGGCGAATCGCTCTGCATCCGCCGCGGCCAGCCCATCCCCGAGCCCAGGCAGTATTGGGACGTGAGCTTCACGCTCGACAACGACATCAGCCTCGAGGAAGCCACCGCAGAGCTCACCGAGCGCCTGCGCGAATCCGTGCGCCTGCGCATGATTGCCGAGGTGCCGCTGGGTGCCTTCCTGTCAGGCGGGGTGGACTCCAGCGCGGTCGTCGCCACCATGGCCGGGCTCTCCAGCGAGCCAGTGAACACCTGCTCCATCGCCTTCGACGACCCCAAGTTCAACGAATCGGAATTCGCCCAGAAGGTCGCCGACCGCTACCGCACCAACCACTTCGTCGAGACGGTCAAGTCCGACGACTTCGACCTCATCGACACCTTGGCCGCGCTCTACGACGAGCCCTACGCCGACAGTTCCGCCATCCCCACCTATCGGGTATGCCAGCTTGCGCGCAAGCGCGTCACAGTGGCCTTGTCCGGCGATGGCGGTGACGAGAGCTTCGGTGGCTACCGCCGCTATCGCATGCATTTGCTGGAAGAGAAGATGCGCGCTGCGCTGCCGATGGGCGTGCGCCGGCCCATGTTCGGCCTGCTCGGCCGCCTCTATCCCAAGGCTGACTGGGCGCCGCGGGTGTTCCGCGCCAAGACCACCTTCCAGGCCATGGCGCGCGACGCCACCGAGGCCTACTTTCACAGTGTCTCCATCCTGCGCGGCGACATGCGCGACAAGCTCTTCAGCGCGGATTTCCGCGCCAGGCTCGGCGGTTACGACGCGCTCGAGGTCTTCCGCCGCCATGCCGGCGCCGCCAACACCGACGATCCGCTCGCCCTCATCCAGTACCTCGATCTCAAGACCTACCTGGTCGGCGACATCAACACCAAGGTCGACCGCGCCAGCATGGCCCATTCGCTGGAAGTGCGCGAACCGTTGATGGACCACAAGCTCGTCGAATGGCTCGCCACGCTGCCGTCCGGCCTCAAGATCCAGGGCAACGAAGGCAAGTACCTGTTCAAGAAGGCGATGGAGCCCTTCCTCCCCGACGATGTGCTCTACCGTCCGAAGATGGGCTTCGCCGTGCCGCTTGCACGCTGGTTCCGCGGCCCGCTCAAGCAGCGCGTGCGTGACGCAGTGCTGGGCGAAACCCTGGCCGCGACCGGTATATTCAACCGTGACTACCTCCAGCATCTGGTCGACGCTCATCAGTCCGGCGCCCGCGATTACAGCGCGCCGCTGTGGACCTTGTTGATGTTCGAAGCCTTCATCAGGAACAACACCGCACCGACACGCGCGCCAGCGGAAGTGGCTGCGGCGGCTTGAATCTCATGCGCATCCTTCACATCCTCGACCACTCCATCCCGCTGCACAGCGGCTATACCTTCCGCACTGCAGCCATCCTGCGTGAGCAGCGGGCACTGGGCTGGGAGACCTTTCACCTGACGTCGCCCAAGCAGGGCCAGGTTGCGGCCGAGGTGGAGGATGTCGACGGCCTGCGCTTCTACCGCAGTCCGGTGCCTGCGCCCGGCCCGGCCGGGATCAACGAGTTGCGCCTGATGCGTGCGACCGAGGCCCGGCTGGAGCAGCTTGCGCGGGAGCTCAGGCCCGATG
The DNA here is from genome assembly GCF_000310145.2 of Thauera sp. 28. Lineage (GTDB taxonomy): Bacteria > Pseudomonadota > Gammaproteobacteria > Burkholderiales > Rhodocyclaceae > Thauera > Thauera mechernichensis. The sequence continues at coordinate 93,107 of NZ_AMXA01000007.1, read as the reverse complement.
TACTGCACGCGCACTCGCCGGTGCTCAATGCCATCCCCGCCATCCGCGTGGGCAAGCGGCTTGGAATCCCGGTGGTGTATGAGATTCGCGCCTTCTGGGAAGACGCTGCGGTCGATCACGGCACGACGGCCGAGGGCAGCCTGCGTTATCGCGCCACGCGTGCCATGGAGACCTGGGCGCTCAAGCGGGTCGATCACGCCTTCACCATCTGCGAAGGCCTGCGCGCGGATATCGTCGCGCGCGGCATTCCGGCGGCCAGGGTCACGGTGATCCCGAATGCGGTGGATGTAGAAGGCTTTCAGCTCTCGGGCGACGCGGACCCGATTCTGCGCCGGGAGCTGGGGCTGGAGGGCTGCACGACCATCGGCTTCGTCGGTTCGTTCTACGCCTACGAAGGCCTGGATCTGCTGCTCGACGCCTTCCCCGCGCTGCTCGCCAAGCGCCCCGATCTGCGTCTGCTGCTGGTTGGTGGCGGTCCGCAGGACGCCAAGCTAAAGGCTCAGACCGAGCGTTTGGGGGTGGCGGACAAGGTGGTGTTTACCGGCCGGGTGCCGCACAGCGAAGTCAGTCGCTACTACGACCAGATCGACCTGCTTGCCTATCCGCGTCACTCCATGCGCCTGACCGAACTCGTCACTCCGCTCAAGCCGCTCGAGGCGATGGCCCAGGGGCGGCTGTTCGTGGCCTCGGACGTCGGCGGCCACAAGGAACTGATCCGCGACGGCGAGACCGGCAAGCTGTTCAAGGCCGGGAGCGCCGAGGCACTCGCCGCCGCCATCGACGCCATGCTCGCCGACCGCGGACGCTGGCCGACCATGCGCGCGGCAGGGCGCCACTTTGTCGAGGAAGTGCGAAACTGGACGAACAGCGTCGCCCATTACCGTGCAGTGTATGAGGCACTCGCCGGTCGTACCCGGCGCGCAGCCTGAGCGCACGCGGATGTCGTTTTCCGGTCTTCGTGTCCTGCTCGTCGGGCCGTTGCCGCCCCCCGCCGGCGGCATGGCCAACCAGACGCGGCAGCTCGCCGAACTGCTGCGCAGCGAGGGGGCGAGCGTCGAGCTGGTGCGCGTCAATGCGCCGTATCGTCCGGCATGGGCCGAACGTCTCAAGGGCATCCGCGCCCTGTTTCGGCTGCTGCCCTATCTCGTCCAGCTCTGGCGCGGGGCAGGGCGGGCAGACGTTGCCCATGTGATGGCCAACTCGGGCTGGTCCTGGCACTTGTTCGCGGCCCCTGCGGTGTGGATTGCGAGCCTGCGTGGCGTGGCGGTGGTGGTGAACTACCGCGGTGGCGAGGCCGGCAGCTTTCTTGCGCACGCCGCCGGTGCCGTGCGCACGAGCATGCGCCGTGCTGCGCTGCTTGCCGTACCCTCCGGCTTTCTGCGTAAGGTCTTTGCGCAGCATGGCATGCCGGCGCGCATCGTTCCCAACATCATCGACCTGGCGCGCTTCCATCCCGCGCCGCAGCCGCGTCGGCCGGCTGCGGCCCCGCACCTGCTGGTGGCGCGTAATCTCGAAGCCATCTACGGCAACGATACTGCGCTGCATGCGTTCGCACTGCTGTCCGCGCACTATCCCGCGGCGACCCTGACACTTGCCGGGGAAGGACCTCAGGCGCAGGCGCTGGAACGGCTTGCGCGCGAACTTGGCGTCGCCGACCGTGTCAGGTTCAGCGGTCGGCTCGATCGCGACGAGATGGCTGCGCTCTACCGTGATGCAGATCTCATGCTCAATGCGAGCAGAGTGGATAACATGCCCAACGCGATCCTCGAGGCATTGGCAAGCGGCCTGCCGGTGGTCACGACCGCGGCCGGCGGCATCCCCTTCATGGTCGAGCATAGGCGAACTGCGATGCTTGTCGCTGTCGATGATGCAGCGGCGCTTGCTGAGGCGGTGCGGGTGGTGCTGGATGATGCGGCCCTTTACGAGGCGCTGAGGGCGCGCGGGCTCGATGAGGTGCAACGCTACTGCTGGCCCTCGGTGCGTGCCGAACTGCTTGCGGCCTACCAGGATGCGATGCAGGGCGAGGAAGCAAGGCGCAAATGAACATGAAGGAAGGTGCAATGAGTGTGACCAATGCCAGCCACGATCCTGGCCAAGCCAACGCTGCAGGTGATGCGCCCGCACGCAGGCTTCACCTCGCGGTACTTGCCGTCGGTCTGCTGTGGCTGCTGTTCTGGTACCGCGACACCTTCATGGCGATGGTCCACATCTGGGATCGCTCGGAGACCTTCGCCCACGGCTTCGTGATTGCACCGATCTCGGCCTGGCTGGTCTGGCGGCGGCGCCACTTCATCCGCAACCTGCCGATCGAACCGTCGCTGCTGGGCGTCGTGCTTGGCGTCGGCGCGGGCTTTGCATGGCTGCTCGGCGAGCTTGCCAGCGTCGATGCCGTGTCCCAGTTCGCCGTCGTCGGCATGCTGGTGGCCTTTGTCTGGGCGGTGATGGGCACGGCGGTGATACGCACCTATGCCTTCCCGATCGGCTTCCTGTTCTTCATGGTGCCGTTCGGCGAGTTCATGTTCCCGAGCATGATGGACTGGACCGCCAACTTCATCATCTGGGCCGTGCGCGCGTCGGGCGTGCCGGTTTATGCCGAAGGCTACAACCTGGTCATCCCGTCGGGGCGCTGGGAAGTGGTCGAGGGCTGCAGCGGCGTGCGCTACCTGATGGCCTCGGTGGTGGTCGGCAGCCTGTTCGCTTATCTCAACTACACCTCGACCCGCCGGCGGCTCATCTTTGTCGCCGCCTCCATCGTTCTGCCGGTGTTCGCCAACTGGCTGCGCGCCTACGGCATCGTGATGCTCGGCCATCTCACCGACAACAAGCTGGCTGCCGGGGCGGACCACCTCATTTATGGCTGGGTGTTCTTCGGCATCATCATCATGATCCTGTTCTGGGTCGGTTCGCGCTGGCAGGAGCCCGAGGAGTCGGCGCCGGCGGCACCGGTCTCGACACCGACGACGGCCGGTACTGCGCGTGCCGGTCGTGCCGGCTGGCTGGTCGCGGCCGTCGTGGTGGTGTCGATGTGGAACCCGGTGCTGGCCTTCATCGATCGCCAGGGGCAGCATGGGCCGGTGGCGTTCGCGGCATTTTCCCTGCCTGCGACGTGGCAGCCGGCGAGCGTTGCCAGCTTGCCGGAGTGGGAGCCGAGCTATTCCGGCATGCGCGGCAAGCTCACCCAGACCTGGGCCGGCGAAGATGGGGCAGTCGGTCTCTATGTCGGCTTCTATCGCAACCAGGGGCCTGGCGAGGAGCTCATCAACTTCGACAACCGGGTGCTGGTCAGCAAGCACCCGGTGTGGCGGCGCACGGGCGAGAGCCTGCACTCGATTCAGATTGGCGATCGTGCCGTTCCCTTGCGTGGCCTGACCATGCTCAGCAACGACGGGCGGCGCATGATGGTCTGGTACACCAACTGGATCGACGGTCGGTGGACGGTGAGTCCCTATGTTGCGAAGGTCTATCTTGCCTTGTCGCGCCTCACGGGCGAAGGTGACGACTCGGCCGTGGTCATGTTCAGCACCGCGTATGTGGAAGGTCATGGCGAGACCGGCGAGGCCCGCCTGAAGGCCTTCATCGAGGATGCCGGCCCGGCGCTGCAGTCGATGCTGCAGCAGACGGCTGAACGCTGATGGCGGGCCGGGAGCGACTGATGAACAAGGATGCGCGCTCGCCCTACACGCGCTTCATCGCGGATGTGGTGTTCCCGTTACACGAGCGCCTCAAGCGCCATGACACGGTCGCCGTCCGCAAGCAGCTCGAGGACAGCCAGTGGTGGTCGCGTGAGCGCCTGGCGCGATTCCAGGTCGAGCGCCTGCGTGCTTTGTTGCGCCATGCCGGACAGCACGTGCCCTATTACAAGGCGCTCTTTGCCCGTGTCGGCTTCGACCCCGAGCAGGTGCAGTCGATCTCGGACCTCGGTAAGCTGCCGTTCCTGACTAAGGCCGAGATCCGTGCGCATACCGACGACTTGAAGGCCGACGATGCCGGTGCGCTGGCGCGCTTCAATACGGGGGGGTCGAGCGGCGAGCCGCTGATCTTCTACATCGGTAACGAGCGTGTCAGCCACGACGTCGCGGCCAAGTGGCGCGCAACGCGTTGGTGGGGTGTCGACATCGGCGATCCGGAGATCGTCGTCTGGGGCTCGCCGATCGAACTGAGCGCTCAGGACCGCATCCGCGCCGTTCGCGACAAACTCCTGCGTACCGAGTTGCTGCCGGCATTCGAGATGTCCGATGCCAAGCTCGACGGCTTCATCGAGCGCATTCGTGTCCGCCGGCCGAGAATGCTGTTCGGCTATCCGTCGGCACTCTCGCACATTGCCCAGCATGCAAACAGGCGCGGGGTCCGCATGGACGGGCTCGGCATCAAGGTGGCGTTCTGCACCTCCGAGCGCCTGTACGAGCATCAGCGCGAGCTCATCGAAAGTACCTTCGGCTGCCCGGTCGCCAATGGGTACGGCTCCCGGGATGCCGGCTTCATCGCCCACCAGTGCCCGGCGGGCGGCATGCACCTGACCGCCGAGGACGTCGTCGTCGAGATCGTCGACAGCGCTGGCCAGGTGGTGCCGGCCGGTGAGTCGGGTGAGATCGTGGTCACCCACCTGGCGACGCGGGAGTTTCCCTTCATCCGCTATCGCACCGGCGATGTCGCCACGCTGGACACCGGCGCGTGCGCATGTGGTCGCGGCCTGCCCATGCTCAAGGAGATCCAGGGACGCACGACCGACTTCGTCGTCGCCCGTGATGGCACCGTGATGCATGGGCTGGCGCTGATCTACGTGCTGCGCGACCTACCGCAGGTGGGGGGCTTCCGTGTGGTGCAGGAGAGCCTGGAGTTGACGCGGGTGCAGGTCGTACCCGGCGCAGGCTTCGATGGTGCGACCGTAGAGCGTATCCAGCGCGGCCTGTGCGCGCGCCTGGGAGCGGGGGTGAGCGTCGAGGTGGAGCAGGTCGATGAGATCCCGCCGGAGAAGTCCGGGAAGTATCGCTATATCGTGAGCAAGGTCGACGCGGCGGGGGCGGCATGAGGGATCTGTTCGTCGCGCTCGTCGTCTTCGGTTCGCTGCCCTTCATCCTCAAGAGGCCGTGGCTCGGCATCCTGATGTGGTCCTGGCTGGGCTACATGAATCCGCATCGCATGGCCTGGGGCTTCGTCACCTCGATGCCGGTGGCGCTTATCGTGGCACTGACCACGTTTGCGGCAATCCTGTTCTGCAAGGAGGAAAAGCGCATCCCGTGGACGCGCGAGACCGTGTTGCTGCTGATCTTCACCGGCTGGATGTTCGTATCCACCCTGATGGCCCAGTATCCAGGCATGGCCTGGCCGCAATGGGACAAGGTGTGGCGGATCATCCTCATGACCTACATCACCATGATGCTGATCACCGACAGGCAGCGGCTGCACTGGCTGGTGGTGGTGATTGCGCTGTCGATCGGCTTCTATGGTTTCAAGGGCGGGGTGTTCATCCTGACCGGCGGGAGTGGAAACAACGTGATGGGGCCGTCGGGCTCCTTCATCGCAGACCGCAACTCGGTCGGACTGGCACTGCTCATGACCGTGCCGCTGCTCTGGTATGTCAGGCTTCAGACCACGAATGTCTGGGCAAGGCGCGCGCTGCTCGCCGGTGGTGCGCTGACCCTGGTTGCGATCATCGGTACCAATTCGCGCGGGGCCTTGGTCGGCCTTGCCGCCGTCGGGTTCTTTTTCCTGATGAAGGCACGCAACCGTTTTGGTGTCATCCTGGCGCTGATCCCGGTCTTCCTGGTGGTGCTGTACGTGATGCCGCCGGAGTGGTTCGAGCGCATGCATACGATCCAGACCTACGACGAGGATGCCTCTGCGATGGGGCGGATCTACGCCTGGGGAAATGCCATCACGCTGGCGAACATGTTCTTCTTCGGCGGTGGTTTCCGCGCGATCACCGGCTACGGGGGCACGGATTCGCACAGTAACTGGTTCGGTGTGCTGGGCGAACTTGGCTGGGTGGGCCTGGGCATGTTCGTGCTGCTGCACATCTTCACCTGGCTGTCGGCTTCGCAGGTCATCCGCTGGTCGAAGCCGCATGCATCATTGACCTGGGCGCGCGACCTTGCGGCGATGGTTCAGGTGAGCCTGATCGGCTACATGTCTGCGGGGTCCTTCCTCGGACTGCAGTACTTCGACCTCTTCTACCATCTGATCGCCATCATCGTGATCTCGAAGATCCTGGTTCAGAAGGAACTGGATGCGATGCGGGGGCAACAGCCTGCTCTGCAGCGGGATAGAGCACCACTGGAGCGAGACACGGGCCGAATGGCGCTGTCCTAGCAAAAGAGCAAGGAGCAGCGCCGGGCGGCCACCGCTCGCGTTCGGTTCTGCATCCAGGCGCCAGGGCGGGGCCTAGGCCCCATGAGCGTTCATCAGGGCTGTGCGGGACCAGGCCATCAGGTAGCGGGTCGGTGTGTATCGACCCTGTTCATGAAGGCGCCGTCGGGTGTCCGAGGTGGCTGTTGCGCCCGCTATGGCATCGGGGCCGCTGCCTGCGGGAAGGAAAAGTGCGCCACCTCGCTCTGGTTCATCACGCAGGTAGGCAAGGTGCGGGCTGATGGTGCGGACGGCCGGATCGTAGTACCAACTGATGCCCATCAGCCCCCGGCTTTCGGGCCAGCGCTGCAACAGTTCGGCGACGAGGGCGTAGCAGCGTTGCCGTCCTTCCGGGTTGAAGTGCGACAGCATCGCCGGGTGAACATGGTTTTCGAGGAAAGGTGCGAAGCCGTGGCTGCGCAGCCCGAAGTAGACCAGGGCGCGCATGAGATTGCCCGGTGCCTGCCGCAGAACAAGCGAGCGCGGCACTCCCGAGTGACGGTAGACCAGATGGGACGCGCAAGGGATGAGCCACATGCGCAGAATGCCGAGATCCTTCAGAAAGATGTCGTCGCGTGACGAGCGGGCCCACTGGGGGGACAGTGTCGTGCGCTGCAGCATGCGATCGAGGTTTTCGAGGTAATACGGTAGCAGGCTCTCCGGGAGCGCCGCCTGCGTGAATCGCCTCTCGAACTGTCGGATCAACTCCAGGAGAAGTAGATCCAGCAGTCCTGGGGCCTGGCCCGCGGGTTCGCTATGCGCGAATGCGCTCACCTGTGCATGGAAGGCCACGGGCAGATCGGTATAGCCGCGTGGCCGCGGCGGATGCTTGCCGCTTGCGCCTTCGAGCGTGAGCATGAGTTCCGATACGAGTCGCCGCGCATTCTCGGGTGGCAAGCACAACCGGTCACAGGTCTCTGCCCAGGCATCTCTGGTGCTGGCGGAGAGCGTATCGAAGCGTGTCATGTGGGCTCTGCTCGGCTGGGTCAGGCGATCGTATCGCGCTTCAGGGATCCGACTGTGCGCACGATCTGCCCCAGGCGCGAGCGCAGTGCCGACATGAGGCTCCAGAATCCGCTCAGACGGGCCTCAAACTCGATGTCGGAGAGGGATTCGCCGTCGAGGATGCGCTTGAGCGCGTAAGGTGAAGTGCCAGGGGGGTTGAGTCCGAATTCGGTCGTGGTGGCGGACTGGATGCCGCTGCTTGCAAGGACCGGAAACAGCTCGGGCCGGTAGAGGCCGCTCGGGTAGCAGAAGTGGTTCAGCTGCGCTGGGGCTTTGCCAAGCATCTGGCCGAGTACATCACGGTTGCGTTCGAGCTCTTGGCGCAGCCGGTCGGGGTTGAAGCCATGCATCCGATGCGAATGGGTGTGGAGCTGAATGTCCAGGCCCCTTTCGTGAGCATCGCGTACCTCCCCTGGCTTCATGAGCATGAAGACCCTGCGGGCTTCCAGGTTATCGAGGTCGATGCCGAGCAGATCGGCGATCCTGAGGGTTTCGGCCCGCCTGGCTGCTGCTGTGGGCTGGGACAGGATCCGGGCGGCGATTGCGCGTGATAGCTGCTGCGTGGAGGGGTGTGGCAGTGTCTGGTCGGGGAACAGGCGCCGCAGGTCGGGTGGGTGGATGGCGCGGCCGGCAAGAAAGGTGGCCAGCACGTAGACGACCGGCTCCTGATCCACGACATCCTTTGTCGTCAGATACAGGCTTGCAGGGTAACCGTGTTGCTCGAGAACGGGCAGCATGTGGAGATAGGTGCCGACCCAGCCATCGTCAATGGTGATTACGACATCGCGTGTACGGACGCGCCGGTTGGCCAAGTCGTCGCAGGCCTGGCGCAGCGGGATGACCCGGTACCCGCATCGCGCGAGCAGTGCCATGCGCTTGCGGAAACGGTCCGCGCTCATGAACAGGCAGTCGCCGTAGTGCGGTTCCCCGCCCAGCCATATGCCGTGATAGCACAGGATGCGCAGCTGCCCCCGCGTCAGCATCCTGGACAGCGCGAACAGCCCCAGGCCCTTCGCCAAGCGCAGGAAGAGAGGCTTCAACACCATGCCCCCCGGGAACGAAAATGCGTGCCGGCTCTCGTCACGCGTTGGCTTGGAGCCAGAGCTCCAGTTCCACCAGTACCCAGATCATGACTCCATAATAGCTTGCATGGCCGCTGGCGTGTTCGCGACGTAGGTAGGCCAGGTACGCCGGTTTCACGATACCGCGCCGGCCCAGGCTGGCCAGGGCGTCTTCGGCCAACGCCTTGAGCGGTGCGTGCGCGTTCAGCCACAGTCCGAAAGGCAGGCCGAAGCCGTGCTTGCTCTTGGAGATGGTCTCGTCGGGCAGGAAGCCGCGCAGGGCGTCCTTGAACAGCACGCGCAGCCGGCCCTTGCGCACTTTCTGTTCTGGCTTGAGCTGCCCGGAGAAGGCGACGAGGTCGTCGTCGAGGAAGGGGAAGCGCACCTCTACGCCGGCGGCCTCGCACATGCGCGTGACTTTGCGCAGATCGTTGTCGGCCAGCGTGATCTTGTGGTCGAGGTGCATCATGCGCTCGATCGGCTCGGGTGAAGCGCAACGGAAGTAGGCCTCGCGCGCGAGCTCCAGCGGGCGGTTGGTGTCGATCGCGGAGAGGAATTCAGGCTCGAAGATGTCTTGCAGCGGGCTGCGGTGCAGGAAGTTGTAGGTCTCCATGCGGTCTGGCAAGGGCACCCGTGCCTGCTCGATGTAGCTGCGCGCCTTGCGCACTGGCATGATCGAAGCGCCAAGTGGAAAGTGCATCACCACCGGCTCCAGCAGATTGCGCAGCACGGGGGGAACGCGGTGGTAATGCTCGAAGACGCCCTGTTTGGCATAGCGTTCGTTGCCGCCGAAGAACTCGTCGCCGCCGTCGCCGGCCAGCACCACTTCGATGCCGTGCTCGCGCGCCATGCGCGCGCAGAAATAGGTCGGTGCCGCGGATGCGTTGCCGAATGGTTCATCGTAGGCCGCGGCAATGAGCGGCATCGCCTCGACGACATCGTCGGCGGTCACGTAGTACTCGTGCGCATTGGTGCCGAAATGGCGGGAGGTGATGCGGGCGAATTCCAACTCGTCGAATCCCTGGGCGTCGAAGCCGATCGAGAAGGTCTCGACCGGTTTGCCGCTGACCTTGCCCAGCATGCCGCTGACGGTGGAGCTGTCGGTGCCGCCGGAGAGGAAAGCGCCGGTTGGGCGGCCATCGTCGGCCTGGCGGGCTACGGCTTGTTCGGTGAGGTCAAGGAAGCGCTTGCGCAGTGCGGCTTCGTCGCCTGCGGCGCTGGCGTCGTAGGCAAGCTGCCAGTGAAAGTTTCGCACTGCGTTCCTGCCGTCGAAGCTGGCGCATTGTGCAGGCAACAGCTTGGTGATGCCGGTAAAGGCGGTGTCGGGGCTGGGTACCATGTGGCAGTAGAGGTACTCGAACAGCGCCTGCCGGTCGATCGGGGCCGAAACCAGCGGGTGCTTCGCCACCGCGCGCGCGCTGGTGGAGAAGACGAGCGTCGCGCCCACCTGGGCGAAGCACAGGCGCTCGGTGCCGGTGCGGTCGATCGCGAGCAGAGCCCGCCGTTGACGCATGTCGATCAGCACGATGGCGAAATTGCCCTGCAGTCTGCCCAGAGAGGCTTCGCCGCCATCGCGGTAAGCCGCCAGCGCGGCCGCGGCCACGCCTTCCGCGCGGGCGCGCGCGGCGAGTGACGCATCGACCCAGCGCGGCCGCCCGAGCACTGCAGCCAGACAACCTGCGCCAAGATCGGTTGCTGTAGAGCAGGCCGGGTGGCTGGTGGCGAGCATGCCGGCATCGCTGGCCTGCACCTGCATGTCGGCGGACGACAGCCCTTCGGCTGCCAGCATCGCGTGCAAGGCATCGTGCGATGCAACACGTTCGTCGAAGTTAACCCAGCCGCAAAGTACTCGTCTTGATGTCATCGCTCTAAAATGCCCAAACCCATCGGAATGGCCACTATGGTAGCCGAGGTTGCAAGCGGGCAAGTGCGGCACGAATCACTCGGGATCAAGTTCATGGCGATGCGCATCAATGGCTGGTGGAGAGCGGGCATGCCCGGCGCGGGTGTCGTATGCGCTGTGGCGCTCCTGCTTGGAGCCGAGGCGCTCCTCCATTCGGATGTGTTCATGCATCGATTGCGCTCGGTGTTCGCGGTAGGTCGGGCGTATGACAAAGTTCTGTATGTGGAGCAGCAAGCTCCTCGCATGCTCGTGTTGGGCAACAGCCGAGTGGATAACGCGATCGATCCGCGCACGCTGGGTGCTGCTTTCGCTGCGGGGCGTGGCGGCTTCAACCTGGGCTTGCCGGGGGCCAATGCGAGCGCCTTGCTTGGGATCGCCCATCGGTTTGACGAGTGCGGTTTGTTTGGGCGCGGAAAGGTCGAGCGCGTGCTGATCGGGCTGGACGAGAGCCTGCTCCACGCCGGGGATGCGCTTGGCTATGATGTTTTCTTTGGTCAGCCGGATATATGGGAAGAGGGCGCGCAGGCCTATCTGCGCTCAACGTTGAGGCTGTGGGGCTACGCCGATAACCTGAAACAGTTGCGTGAGCCGGCGAAGCTGATCCAGTTCGCGACGGCGCTGACGGAGGAGGTCGAACCAGTCGGGGGCGGGGCCGCCGAGCGGCTCGGGTATCGCCCCGGGTTTGGCGACAACCAGGACGCCGGGCAGGTGGCGCGCCAGGAAGCGGGCTCCACCCATCCGCCGGACCCGAAGGTGGTTGCGGACTTCTGGAGCTTGCTCGACCTCCTTGAACGACGGCAGGTGAGCGTTGTGGTCGTCTTTCCCCCCTTGCTCAACCGCCGTGTGCTCTACCTTGAGGGTGCGCACCCCGCCTCATCGCCCTACCTTGCCTTGCGTCGGGAGTTGCTCGCACGAGGAGTTCCAATGTTCGCTTTGTCCGCCGATCTGAAGCTGCCGCCTGAAGGTTTCGTCAACGCGGGTCATCTGAACGATCTGGGGGCCCAGTATTTCAGCCGTGCACTCGGGCGGGCGCTTTCGGGAGGAACGCACGGCGAGGTGGAGCGGGTGGGCGCACTATGATTTTCAGTAGCGCGAGCTTCATGCTCTTCTTCATCGCGGTGCTGGCGGTGTACGCCGGTGCGCGTACGCCGGGGCAGCGGGCGGGCGTGCTGCTGGCGGCCAGCATTCTGTTCTACGCGAGCTGGAAGCCGATCTACCTGTTGCTGATCGGTCTTTCCGTCACGGCCAACTGGTATGCCTACAAGGCCATGCTGAAGACGCGATCCCGTGCGTTGCTCACGGTCGTGATCGTTGCTGATCTCGGGGTGCTCGCGGGCTTCAAGTATCTTGGGCTGATCATCGAGTCCGCCTTGTGGGTGGCCAGCGCCGCAGGTGGCGAGGTGGTCGTTGCACGGCCGGGCTGGATCGACTGGGTGCTGCCACTGGGAATCAGCTTCTATACGTTCCAGATGCTCAGTGCAATGATCGACGTCTATCGTGGTGACTGCACGAAAGAGATCGGCTATCGAGACTGGTGTCTGTACGTCACGTTCTTCCCGCAACTCATTGCCGGTCCCATCCTGCACGTTCATGAGTTGGTCGAGCAGTTGCAGACCCTCAAGCCGATCGCTTGGGACAACCTCAGGATAGGGGCCTTCATATTTGTCGGTGGCCTGATCAAGAAGGCGCTTTTTGCTGACAACCTGGGGCCGGTTGTCGATGACCTCTATGCCCATCCAGAGCGTCTGGACCTGATGCGGGCTTGGCTGGCCACGCTTGCCTTCGGGATGATGATCTACCTGGACTTCTCGGGCTACAGTGAGATGGCGCTTGGGCTTGCGCGCATGTTCGGGGTCGTCTTGCCGCTGAACTTCCAGTTCCCCTACATCAGCCGCAACCCGTCCGAGTTCTGGCGCCGGTGGCACATCACCTTGTCCCGCTGGCTACGCGATTACCTCTATGTCTCGCTTGGCGGCAACCGGGGCGGGCGCTTCGATACGTATCGCAACCTCATGCTGACGATGTTGCTGGGCGGTCTGTGGCACGGCGCAAACTGGACCTTCGTGTTCTGGGGGTTCCTACATGGTGCTCTGTTGGTGCTCAATCGCCTGCTGAACAATGCTCTGCGGCTGTTGGACGTCCGCGAGGGGGGCAGGCTTGACCGCCTGGTCTCTCTCATGGGTTGGCCGGTCATGTTCGTCACCGTACATTTCACCTGGGTGTTCTTTCGTGCGCCGACCTTTGCCGATGCATGGCAGATCTGTGTGGCGATGATGGGGTTGGCGGACCCGGTCGTGCTTGCGCCTGTACGTCTCTATCAGGCGCTGGGCGTCCTGTCGACGGTCGTCCTCGTTCTGCTCGAGCCCCGGATCGTCGATGCCTGCCGGCGCCGAGGGATTGACTGGTGGTGGCGGGTACCGTTTCTGCTGCGCGGTACGGCATACGCATCGCTTGTCATTGCGCTGGTGACGTTCGGCGGGCCGACGCAGAAGTTCATCTATTTTGATTTCTAGTGTTTCTGACTTGCCGGACAAATGTACGCTTTTCTCCTGATTGCCGGTTTCTCTCTGCTTGCAGCATGGGTGTTGTTTTTTTTCGCGAACCGCGACCTGCTGCTGCGACTGTGGCGCGAGCCCACATTGCTGCGGCCGGTAGTGATCGTCGAGAGCGACGACTGGGGGCCGGGGCCAGAGGCGGATGCGCAAGCGTTGCAGCGCATCGCAGCAATACTTGCGCGAGTGCGCGACCGGGAGCATCGGCCTGCGGTGATGACGCTCGGTGTCGTGCTGGGAAAGCCCGATGGCGCGGCCATTCTCGCCGACAACTGCGGACACTATCACCGTAGCGGCCTGGGCGAGGCACGCTATGCGCCGATCGTGGGGGCCATGCGGCAGGGGTGCGAAATGGGGGTCTTCGCACTTCAGCGCCATGGTCTTGAGCACTGCTGGCCTGAGTCGCTGCTTGTGCGTGCCCGTCAGGACGGCGTGCTGCGCGCATGGTTGGCGGACCCCGAAGCACGCAGCGAGGCCTTGCCGTCCGCGCTGCAGAGTCGCTGGGTGGACGCCGGAACGCTTCCGAGCCGCCCCTTGCCGGACGCAGAGGTCCGGCGTGCGGTCATGGACGAAGCGGAGGTCTTTCTGACCCTGTTCGGCATTTGTCCCCCGGTTGCCGTGCCGAATACCTTTGTGTGGGACGACGCGGTCGAGCGTGCCTGGGTGCAGAGTGGGGTACGTTGTGTCGTCACATGCGGGCGTCAGTACCAGGCGCGTGGCGCGGATGGCACGCTCGCGGCATCCGCGCGACGTATCGTCAACGGAGAGTCGGGGCAGAGCGGTGTGCGCTACCTTGTGCGAGATGCCTACTTCGAGCCGATCCTCGGCCACCGCGCGGAGCAGGTGTGGGAAGCTGTGGCGCGGCGCACAGCCCTGGGACGACCCACCCTGCTCGAGACGCATCGGGAGAGCTTCATCGACGCTGACCATGGCGACACCGCGCTGGCCGAACTGGAGCGAGCACTTGCTGGCGTCGTCGAGCGTCACCCCGACGTGTGCTTCATCAGCACGGAGCGGCTGGCCGACGCCTATACCGATCGGCAGCATGCGCTGTGGCAGCGCAGCATGCGTGCACGCAGCGTGACATTCCTGCGCCGTTTGCTTGCCGAGGCAGGCCTGTCGCGTCCGCTCAAGTTGTGCGGGCTCTACTTCGTGTTGCCGATGGCCGTGCGACTGCTGGCCGCCGTGACTCCGTCCGCAGCGGGTCGGCACTGAGGGTGTTAGCATCCGCCCCGCCGCACTGGAAACCATCATGCAAAAACGCTATCTGGTCCTGACCGAACTCTTTCTGCCGACCAAGGGAGGCACGGCCGTATGGTTCGACGAGGTCTATCGCCGCCTCGGCGGCAAGGACATCCACATCGTCACCGCGGATGTGCCGGGCGCGGAGGAGTACGACCGCGATCACCCGAACTCCATTCACCGGCTGTCGCTCAAGCGCGTACCCTGGCTGAAGCCGGAGTCGCTGCTGATGTACCTGCGCTTCTTCTTTACCTCGCTATGGCTGGCATTGACCCACCGTTTCGACGCCATCCATGCTGGCCGAGCATTGCCCGAGGGCCTGGTGGCGTGGCTGGTCGCACGCCTAACCCGCCGGCCAGTGGCGATCTACGCACATGGCGAGGAGCTTACCGGCTGGGGGCGGGGCAACAAGTACAGGGCCATGCGCTTTGCGCTGCGCCATGCGGACAAGGTGATCGCCAACAGCGACTTCACCCACGACACCCTGGTGGAGATGGGGGTCGCGCCCGAACGCATCGAGATGATTCATCCCGGTGTCGATACCGAACGCTTCCGACCCGGGCTGCCTTTTCAGGATCTGCGCGACAGCCTGGGGCTGGCCGATGGGGTGAGACTCATCCTGTCGGTGGGCCGCTTGAGCCGGCGCAAGGGCTTCGACACTGTGATCCGCTGCCTTCCCGCTGTACTCGAGGCCGGGGTGGACGTGCACTACGCCGTCATCGGCATCGGCGAGGATCGCGACTATCTAGCCGGCCTGGTTGACGAGTGCGGTGTGGGCGGGCGCGTGCACCTGCTCGGTCATGTGCCCATGGACGATCTGCCGCGCTGGTACAACGCCTGCGACCTTTTCGTCCTCGCCAATCGGGATATCGAAGGCGATACCGAAGGCTTCGGAATTGTTTATATTGAAGCGGCGGCGTGCGGAAAGGCCGCGATTGCCGGCCGCGCGGGTGGAACGGGTTCAGCCGTGCTCGACGGCGTGACGGGGCTGAGGGTTGAGACGAGCAACCTTGACGAGTTGCAGCAGGCGATCTGCCGCTTGCTGGGGGACAGCGGATTCCGCGACACGATGAGCGCGGCCGCGATGGAGCGCGCGCACGCTATGCTGAGCTGGACTGCGGTGGCTCAGCGGACCAGCGCCTTGAACTTGCGCAGCTGAGGGTGATGAGGGTCATGATCAGGAACTTGATTGGTTTTCTTGGTGTGGGGCTCGTGCCCGTCCTGCTTTCGCCAGCGATGGCGCAGTGGAACCCCGGCGGAACGCCGGCGGAGCAAGCACAGTTGCCGCAAGTGTGTGCAGTCAAGCTCCGCAACGATGATCGCAGCGCGGAGGGGCAGCGCTACCTTGCTCAGTTCGGCGCCGACAACTGGGTGCACATGCACCATTACTGCTATGGGAGGGTCTTTCTTCTCCGTGCGGCCCAAGCGTCGACGAAGCGGGATCAGGACTATCAGCGTTCGCTGGCCGTGAAGGAGTTCTCCTATGTGCTCAAGGCTGCGAAACCCGATTTCTGGATGCGCCCGCAACTCAATCTCGAGCTTGGCCGGGTTCACCTGCTACTGGGGCAGGCTGCGCAGGCGACGGCGCTTTTTTCCGACGCGATCCGGCTCAATCCTCACTATCAGCCGGCCTACCTGGCGTTGATATCCGAACTTCGCAGCAAGGGACAACAAGCTACTGCGCTCACTGTTGCAGAAGAGGGGCTCAGACACCTCCCAAACTCAGCCGAGCTCAAGAAGCTGTATTTCGATCTCGGCGGCAAGGAGCCTTTGCCCACGCCTGCCAGAGCGGCGACCACGGGTCGGGGGGCGGGTCGAGATGCACCGCCCGAAGCGACTCGCGCTGACACCAGTCAGGCCGAGTCTGCCGCAACGGAGCGCAAGGAGGCGGGTGACAGCGAGGTGGCCGAGGAGAATGCGCCGAGCGAGGCGTCCCCAGCCTCGTCGGGGCAATCGAGGAACTGCCGATTTTGTCCGCCCGATGAGGTCGAGGAGCGTTGGCGCGAAGGGTTTCGCAACTAGCGCGGCGGGCATGGCAGTTTGACCGGCCAGTCAATTCCATGATGGATCGAGTGAGATGAGCGTTCCGATTCGAATCTCGGTGGTCGTTCCGGTCTATCGCTCACAGGAGACGCTGCCGCACCTTCATCGACGCCTGCTGGTTGTTCTCGAAGAGCTGGGAGAGACCTTCGAGATACTCTTCGTTGAGGATTGTGGTGGCGACGATTCCTGGGCTGTCATTGAGGCGCTTGCCGCCGCGGACGCCAGGGTGCTGGGTTTGCGCCTTGCGCGCAACTACGGCCAGCACAACGCCCTGTTATGTGGTATCCGGGCCGCACGCGGCGAGTGCATCGTCACTCTTGATGACGATCTGCAAAACCCCCCTGAGGAGATTCCGCGCTTACTTGCCAAGCTGGATGAGGGCCATGACGTCGTGTACGGTGCGCCTCGGGCCGAGACGCACGGTTTTCTGCGCGACCAGGCTTCCCGGATCACCAAGCTTGCGCTGCAGGGGGCGATGGGGGTGGAGTCGGCCAGCAAGGTGAGTGCGTTTCGGGTTTTTCGGACTCGTCTGCGCGAGGCGTTCGCCGCCTATCGAAGCCCATCGGTCAATATCGACGTGTTGTTGACCTGGGGTACCACGCGATTCGCTGCCGTACAGGTTCGGCAGGATGAGCGGGCCATCGGTGACTCGGGCTATACGCTGAGGAAGCTCTTCAATCATGCACTCAACATGATGACGGGCTTTTCGGTGTTGCCGCTTCAGATCGCAAGCGTGCTGGGAATTGTCTTCGGCACCTTGGGCTTTCTCGTGCTCTTCTATGTGTTGCTGCGTTATCTGGTCGATGGCAGCGCGGTGCCAGGCTTCCCTTTCCTCGCATCGATCATCGCCATATTCTCGGGGGTGCAGCTCTTTGCGCTCGGGATCTTTGGCGAATATCTGGCGAGAATGCATTTTCGTTCGATGGAGCGCCCGCCCTACGCGCTGATGTCGACGACGCGCATGCCTGCCGATACGGAGGGCGGCTGTGGACAACGTGAGTGAGTCGCGCAGATCTGCTCTTCTACATGGGGAGATCACTGCCGGCCCGCTTCGCCTCGTCTGGGCGGAGGCGCCGTGGGATACGGCGGTACTTGGTCATCCTGTCGTGCAGATTTCGCGGATCGAGGCCGACCTCGGTGCAAGAGCGGACGATCTCGCACCTTTCGTCGTCGCATGCGAGGCGGGTGGCGTTGAGTTGGCAAGTTGCCGCCTGGCGCACGATCGCTTGCGCGAGTCCATGCTGCTCGAGGAGATCGGTTTTCGCTTCATCGAAATGGTCTACCAGCCCGAATTCGCCTGCTCGGAATGGACACAGACAGGCGATGAGAGGGGGCTGGAACTTGTCCTTGCATCGGCACCTGATCTTCCGGCGATCGTCGAACTGGCTGGCACCGCCTTTGGCTGCGAGCGTTTCCACATGGATCCCAGACTGCCGTCCGGTCTGGGTGACCTGCGTTACCAGAACTGGGTGCGCAACTGCCTGGAGCATCCTTCGCAGCGCCTGTATGCGCTTAGAGAGGCCGGGGACCTGGTGGCGTTCTTCGTCGTCGAGATGCTCGTCGACGGTACCTGCTACTGGCACTTGAATGCTGTCTCGCCAGCACGGCAAGGCATGGGCTATGGGCTGCGAGCCTGGCGGCAGATGATGCATCAGGCGTTCAAGGATGGGGCGCGTCGGGTGCGTACTAGCTTCGTCGCGCGGAACCACCGTGTGCTGAACCTATACGCACGGTTAGGTTTCGTGTTCCCCGCGCCATCGATGACCTTCCACTGGGTGCGCAGCGCATGAGCGGTCGTGTCGCACTGCGCCAGTTTCTTCGTTATGCCACGGTAGGCCTGGTGTCCAACGCAATTCTTTACCTCGCATATCTTGGGCTCACTGCCTTGGGTGTCGAGGCCAAGCGCGCAATGACGCTGCTCTATGTCCTGGGCGTGCTGCAGACCTTTGGCTTCAACAAGCGCTGGTCGTTTGCCCATGGGGGTGTGCGGGGCACTGCCTTCGTTCGCTACGCCATATCCTATGCACTCGGCTATGTGATGAATCTCGGCGGTTTGCTGGTATTCGTGGACGTACTCGGATATCCGCACCAGATCGTCCAGGGGCTGTTCATCCTCGGGTTGGCGATGTTGCTGTTCCTGCTGCAGAAGTACTGGGTCTTCAGACCGCTGACCGTCTCCACGCAAACGACCGGGCCACTGCCATGAACATCCCCTTCAACAAGCCCCACATGACGGGCAAGGAACTCTGGTACATCGCCCAGGCACATGCCAATGGACACCTCGCTGGCGATGGGCGCTTCACCGGCCTGTGTTCGCGCTGGCTCGAGGCTCGCACCGGCGCTTCCAAGGCCTTGTTGACCCATTCATGCACTGCAGCGCTGGAGATGGCCGCCATCCTGGCCGATCTTCAGCCTGGTGATGAGGTCATCATGCCCTCTTACACCTTCGTTTCGACGGCCAACGCTTTCGTGTTGCGTGGGGCCGTACCTGTTTTCGTCGATGTTCGCGCCGACACCCTGAACATCGATGAGCAACTCATCGAGGCAGCCATCACGGCGCGCACGCGGGCGATAGTCCCTGTCCATTACGCAGGTGTCGGTTGCGAGATGGATGCGATCATCGATATCGCCCGCCGCCATGAGCTCCTGGTGATCGAGGATGCTGCACAGGCGGTCATGGCGAGCTACAAGGGCCGACCGCTGGGTGGTATAGGCGACATGGGGGCGCTGTCCTTTCATGAGACCAAGAACATCATTTCCGGGGAAGGGGGGGCGCTGCTCGTCAATTCGGTGCATCACGCCGCGCGAGCCGAGATCGTGCGCGAGAAAGGCACCAACCGTTCGCAGTTCTTCCGTGGCCAAGTCGACAAATACACCTGGGTCGACATCGGCTCATCCTACCTCCCGGGGGAACTGATTGCGGCCTTCCTGTGGGCTCAGATGGAGGAAGCTGACAGCATCACCCGGCGTCGGCTGGGCATTTGGGAGACCTACCATCATGGCTTCGCCGAAGCCGAGCGCCAGGGTCGCCTCCGGCGCCCGGTGGTCCCTCCTCACTGCGCACACAATGCCCACATGTATTACCTGCTGCTGCCCGACCTGGACGTACGCACCGCCTTCATCGAGCGCCTGCGCCGCTTGGGCATTCACTGCGTGTTCCACTACATCCCCCTGCATGATGCGCCGGCGGGTCGCCGCTTCGGACGACCGCACGGCACTTTGGCGGTGACCGAGGATGTCGCCAAGCGGCTGGTCCGCCTTCCCGTATGGTTGGGCATGGAGGACGAGCAGGCCGGGATCATCGACCAGGTCCTCGCCGCGCTTTGAAGCGCTCATCCCAGAGATCCGGCTGTGCGCAGGATGTGCGATCGCATCTTGCGGATGGAGCCGGTGGCCATCTTTTCAAGCGCCTGCTCTGGCTGGCGCTCGTGGGCGCAGTCGTGATCGTCGCGTTCGCCCGCACTCCGCTCGGGGATGTGCACTGGGACTCACCGATCTATCTATACCAAGCCAAGCGTTTTGCCGAGACGCCGTATGTTCATGACATTGCTGCGAGTTCCAGGCAGATCGTCGCCCAGATCGCGGGAAACTGGCCAGAGGATGAGGGCTATTCGGAGGCCTACTGGCGGGCCAGTCGTCTGGGCCACATCGCGATCCTGGGCGTGCTTGTCGATGCGCTCGGGAGCACGGCGAACGCGGTTCTCGCCGCGCATTGGCTGTTTGTCATCGCGATGCCGCTTGGCTTGTTCGCGTGGTGCCGGGTTGCCCTGCTTGCGGGGAGACTGATCGACCCGGATGAACGGCTCGGGCTTGGCCTGTGCTTCTCTGCGCTCCTCTTCGTTCTTTCGGATATCTACGCCTACCTGAGTGGCAATCTGGTCAGCGAGGTGATCAGCTTCGGCCTGGGGGGGGCGGCGGTGTGGGCGCTGCTGGCGGCCGTAAGCACTGGCGCCGTGATGCTGGCGGCGGTCTCGGGCGTGCTCGCCGTGCTGGGTTACATGGTCCGGGTGGAGAGCGTCTGGGCATGGTTGGCATTCATGCTCGCCTTCCTGGCGTTCTCACCGGCGCAGCCGGCACGCCAGACGCTGCTACGCTGCTACGTCATCGCGGGCGCGGTGGCGCTGCTCGGTTATGCACTCTACGCCTGGTTTTTCCATCCTCTGGCGGACCCGCGCCACTACCTCGAGTTTGCGGGCAGCCTGGTGAACAGGGCCAGGAGCGGAGTGCATCCGTTGAATCTCGTATTCGTGGTCGGTGGCATGCTATGGCTTGGCGCTGCGCTCGCCCTTGCCTTGTTCGTCAGATCGCCCCTGGTGCGCTTTGGCGGGCTATGGCTCCTGCTTGCAGGGCTTCCTTCCTGGTGGTTGGTCGCGGCAGGCTCCGAGGTGCAGACGCGAATGTTGATCGGTCTGGTGCCACCTCTGGTTCTGCTGTCTGCGCTTGGATGGTGCTGGGTGTTTGGAGGCTGGCGCACGCCGATGCGGCGCGGGATGCTAGGTGCCACCTTGGTGCTGCTCTTGATCGTGCGGCCGCCCGTCTACGGTTGGCTGGTCGAGCAGCCGGGTGTGTGGCGTATCCAGCGACTCGGTGCTGCCATGTTCGTGCCGAAGTACGAGCGCATCGATTACCAGCCGCAGGCGATGGCAGTGATCAGCGCGCACGTTTTCGATGCGCAGGCCGTGCCGACGGTTCTGCTGCGCGGCGTGACGGTACAGCAGGAGTACCTCAACCTGATTCGCTTCTTCGGACCCTCCTACTCGAGTGATGCACGCCTTGCGCTTGTAGGGGATCCCACCAATCCGGGCGCCTGCGAGCACAAGCTTGACCGCCCTGATGAACCAGTCCGCTTCTGCACTGGCTTTGCAGGAGAATCCGCGTTGCCTGAAGCAGTGGAGGCAGGGCGTGTATTCAATCTGAGGCGCGATCAGGTCGCGCCCTTGCTGGGCGCTACCGAGCGTTTGCGGGCGGGCGGTTTCGTGCTTGAGCACCTTGGTCGCTGACCTCCCCCGCCGCGGATGCGAAAGGGGGCTGTGGCCCGAGCCTGCTCTCAGCCCGCTTCGGCAGGATCCAACTCCAGGCGTCGATCTTCCCGAAGGGCCGGGTCGTTTGCCATCCAGGCGTGCAACTCGCCCCAAAGCCGCACGACTTCCTCGGGATACTTCGCCGCCACGTCACTCGTGCATCCCGGGTCGGCTGCGACGTTGTAGAGGCTGAGCTTGCGACCGGACTCCAGCGGCTGGTAGACGAGTTTCCAGGGACCGTCGCGTACCATGCGGTCCTTTGCCACCACGACCTCTTGCTGGTAGTGCGCCCGGATGGCGAGGCTACCCGAGTCGGGGTCGGGAATGTCGAGTAGTTCGAGCAGGTTGGGGTAGCTGAGGTGGCCTTCGGGGAGCCCAGGTACAGGCGCAATCCATATCCCGGTCTCGTTGAACGCCTTCAGGTGCAGGTCAGTGGTCGGGTCGGCGATGGTCGGCACGAGCGAGACGCCATCGCAGCCAACGGAGGGCGCGTCGAGCAGTTCGAGCAGGGTTGGCATGATGTCGACGCTGCGTACGACCTGGTCGATGCGCTGCCCACGCGCTTGCTTGGCGTCCACGACGACCAGCGGTACTCGCGCACTGAAGTCGCCGAGCGCCGAGTTGCCCTGTCCCCAGGTGCCATGCTCGAAGAACTCCATGCCGTGGTCACTGTAGAGGACGATGACGGTGTTCTCGGCGAGCCCGCTGGCCTCGATCTGTCGCATCAGACGTCCGACCTCATCGTCGAACTGTGCGACGCAACCGTCATAGAGGTCGAGGATCTGGTCGAGGTCGAACTCCTCACGAGGTTCGCCCTGACGGCGGATGATCTCGAACGGCTCGGTCAGGCGAGCCATGGCAAATTTCGATGCGCCGGAATAGGCTGGGTCGGAGAACCGCGTGTAGTAGGGGTGCTCGGACGCGAACGGCGGGTGGGTGGTGGAGTAGAAGATGTTGAGCAGGAAGGGTTCGCTGGTGTTGGCAAGCCTCGTCAGAGTGCGGCGCGCACGGCGGCCGAGCATGCCGGTCTGGGGAACGCCGCCAAGGTAGTGGATCTCGGGAAGCAACTGACGGCCGAGGCGGTTGTGCAGGAACAGTGACAGAAACAGTCGAATGTCCTTTGGACCCTGGCGGACCAGATACTTCAGGTTCCATTGGTCGGCGGGCAGGTCCGTGATGTCGAAGCCGAAGTCGAACTTGCCCAGGTCGGCCCCGCACCAATCCGAGACCGCCGCGGTGCGATATCCGAGGGCTCGCAACACGTTGGGCAGTGTCTTGTCCTTGAGTCGCGTCTCGGCCTCCGTAACATAGTTGTCGCGTACGCCATGGTGGTGGGGCCAGGTCCCCGTGAACAGGGAGATCAGGCTGGGGGCGGTGCGGGCGCAGGGAACGTAACAGGCGCTGAACAGCGCCCCCTGTGCGGCGAGCGCGTCGATGTGGGGCGTGATCGAGACTCCGTCGCGCTGTGCGCCGATGCGGTCTGCACGCAGGGTGTCGCTGCCGATCATCACCACGTTTCGTCGCCCGCTTGACGCCGTCGTGCGTGCGTGAGCGCCGTCCGGCTCCCAGATCGCATAGAGCAGAAGCGCGATGTAGCCGCATGCGGCGAGCAGCAGGGTGCCGGCGTCGGCCGCACTGTCTTGGTGGTAGCGCAGCACGGCAAGCGCGCTTACCAAGGCGATGCCGGAAAACAGCACGATGCGGGCGATCAGGTCCAGGCCGCGGCGGGACAGTGCTCGCCACAGGCGATGGATGCGCACGGTGCGGTACTGCCAGGATGCGATGACCAGCCCTGGGTTCAGCGAAAGTGCCCGGCAGCCGGCATACACTGTCGCGAGCGCAAGGGTCAGCGCGCCCCCGGCTGCGGTCGACCACAGTGGCGGTTCGCGCCCCATGGCTTCGGCCGCGCTGATCCAGAGCGCCGCGCCGGGGAAAGCCCAGAATGCCGCAACACAAAGTGACGCAAATGCCAGGCGTGCGAGCGCGAAGACGATGTAGTTGCGGTAGCGGTTGACGATCTCGTCGCGCAGCCCGGGGCCGGTGCGCGAGAAATCGCGCACCGACTTGACCACGAGCAGCGCTGCAGTGAAGGCGCCAACGAGTCCGGATGCGAATGCAGCCTCGCCCAGCCAGTCCCGCCCCAGCATCGCCGCCAGGGCGAGCGCGGTGGCGGCGATCGCCAACAGGCTGGCCGACAGGTATTCGGCACCGAGCATCGGCAGTGCCGCCCGTTTGCGCCGCCGCCGGTGCTGGTCGCGGATGCCCGAGATCTCGCCCAGCGCGGACGACAGCCGGACCAAGTAGAAGCGGCGTGCCTGCAGACGCCACGACAGCGCGAGACCGGCGGCGTAGCCTGCGGCCTTGCGCCACATGTAGCGCGGTACGCGTTCGAATTCCGCACGGACGCGCGTGACCGACTGCGAACGCTGGAACCCCTTGCGCGCCACATACGAGAGGGTCAGCCGCTCGCTGTCCACATAGTGGTACTGGAGGATTGCGGGCACGTAATGCAGACGCGTACCGTTGCGCAGTGCGCGCAGGATCCAGTCTGCGTCCTCGGAGCCGCCAAGGTCGTGCCCAGTAGGGCCGAGTTCGATTGCGAACGGGCCAGTCCGTGCGATCACCGCCAGGCGTGCGACCAGATTGCCTCCGCCGGGGATGGGGCCGTCGACATCGATTGCGAAGTCATCCTGGCCCTGGTCGTAGCGCGGTACGGGTAACGGGTAGATTCGGTAGGGGCCCTCGTCGTGCACCCAGGCGGGCTCGGTGCCGTCCCAGTCGGGGACGATACGGCCACAGAAGAGGTCGGCCTCCGGCCAACTGCTTGCCGCTCCGGTGATTGCCTCCAGATAGCTCGCGTCCACCCGGTGGTCGTCGTCCACAAAGGCCACCAGTTCGTCCTCGAGCAGAGGGAGCGCACGGTTCAGCGCGTGAGACTTGCCCGGCGTAGGCTCGGCGACCCAGGTGAGCGGCAGGCCGCCGTCGGGGTTTGCGCCGCGAGCCGTCAGAAACGCGTGCGTGCCATCAGAGCAGGCGTTGGCGACCACGAACAGGCGGATCCGCCATCCCGCGGGCTGTGTTGCGCCATCCAGCGATGCGATGACGCGAGAGAGCAGATCCACCCTGTTGTGGGTGCAGATCAGGATGGTGAGGGTGTTCGGCGCGGGGCGTTCAGGTTTCACAGTCTCGCTCCGGTGATCAAAGCCAGGGTGATCCCCGCCACCAGTCTCCCATGGCTCAGGGGGGCGAGCATGAGGGCGCGTGCAAGATCGGCGAGTGCTGCGCCACGATCTCCCTCGCGGCACGCCCACTTGGCGTAGTCGCACAAGGTGCCTGCGTAGAGTGCGCGCCAGTAGGCGCCGCGCTTGTTGGCCGGCAGGAGGTGGCGGTTCTTGCGCGTCATCGCCAGTGCGCCCGCGCGCATTCGCTTGCGGTTCCGGCTGACGCTGCCCGGACGCTTGAGGACCACCACCAGGGCTTCGGGAATGCATGCAAAGCCGCCACGTGCAGCGAGGCGGATCCACAGGTCTGTATCCTCCGCACCGAACAGGGTCTCGTCGAAGCCGCCGAGCGCTTGTACGAGTTCGCGCCGCGCCAGCACCGATGAGGCGCCGCCAGCAATCAGCGCGTGGGCGGCGAAGACCTCGGTGACCGAGGCGGTGCCATTGCCCTGGCAGGCCCAGGCGCCGACCACCTGACCGTCGGGAGCCTCGAGGGTTGCGGTGGCTGCGCAGAACGCAAGTTCGGGCCGATTGTCCAGTAGCGCGACCTGGCGCTCGAGCTTGGCTGGCAACCAGCGATCGTCCGCATCAAGGAAGGCGAGGTAGCGTCCGCGTGCGTTGCGGATGCCGGCATTGCGCGCACTGCTCATGCCGCCGTTCGGCTGTGATACGACAAGCAGCGCATCGCCGTAGCTGCGCAGGATCTCGGCCGTGTCGTCGGTGCTGCCGTCGTCGACGACGATCAACTCGAAGTCCGGGAAGCTCTGCGCCAGCACGCTGTCGATCGCGTGCCGGATGCACCACGCCGCATTGAAGGCAGGGATGACGACGCTGACCGTCGGTTCAGTCGTCGATTGCATAGCCCAGTTCGCACATGAGTGGAGCGATGGTCGGCAGGATGCGCTCGATCGCCCGAGGGTTGCTCTCCTTCCACTTCTGCCTCTTCGGCGCACCCTTCACGATGCTCGTCGGACGCCCGGAGAGGTTGGCGCAATGCGCTTGCATGCGTGCATCGAAGGGCAGGTCCAGGCGCTCGAACACGGAGCGGAACATCTCGACCGGGTGCTCGAAGATATCCTCGTAGCGCACCTGTACCCACTGCGCAGCCGGCACGTCGCGTGCCGCATCGAGGGCGAGCCGGTTGGCACTGAGCCACTGGAATGCGCAAACCTCCTCGAGGCTGGCCTGGTTGTAGTCACGCCAGCCGGGCGGGAGGAAGAAATGCCATTCGCTGAACTCTCCATCATTGATCGCTACAGGCACGGGTGAGGGGCCGAAGAACTTCTCCAGGCCGAAACCGCCGTCGCTGCGGCCCAGGCGCCAGCCGTCGATCATCGAGCTGATGTTGTCGCGCCCGTCACGGTGGATGAACACGAACCTTGCCTGCGGGAAGAGCTTGTGCAGGTAGCCCACGCGCAGCGTGTTGATGCAGGTCTTGTCGAGCACCGGGCCGGCACCGAGGCGGGCGTAGAAGTAGGCGAGCGCACGTTGGCGGTGCTCGGGGTCGGCCTGCTCGGGGCCTGCCGCCTCCGAGATCCAGCCGTTGTTATTCGGCCCGTAAAGTCCGTTCCAGAACTGCGGCAACTCATAGTCGAAGTGCAGGAAGTGCCCGCCCGCCGCGAGCGTCTCGAAGGTGATGGTGGTGCCCGAGCGCGAGCAGCCGATTACGAAGACCGGATCGGGCATGTCCGGGTGTGCGAGCGCGTAGTAATGCTCCCTGGCACGCCAGCGCAGCCATTGCACGTTCTTGGCGCGGATCTCGGGGTCGAGCAGTTTGTGCAGGTGGGGAAGCCTGAGTGAGGGCATCGGGGCAGGTTCGATCAGGTGTACGGGGTGGGCGGGGTGACGACTCAGCCGCGGTCGCGTATCCAGCCGAGAAGGAAGCCGCAGAAATAGGCTGCGTTCATCTCGAGCCGCAGCGATTGGTCAGCGCCTGAGCCCAGCCTGCGCCCGACTGCGCGACCGAGGGCGCGCAGCCATTGGGCGAACAGGTAAGGGGGGGGGATGCGCCGGCCGCTTCCGCGCTTGGCCGCCCCTTCGCTGCGCCCCTGGCGGAAATGCAGGTCGAGGAAGTAGCCGCGGCGCAGCTTGGGCGTCTGGATGCGGTGGTGAATGATCGCCTCCGGCACCCAGCGCACCCGGCAGCCGTGTGCCAGCAGGCGGCGGTAGATCTCGGTGTCCTCGCCGCCGATGTTTGCCTTGCCCATGCGCCCGAGACGGGCGTCAAAGTCTCCGATGGTGCCAAACACGCTGCGACGGAAGGCGAAATTGCCGCCGAAGATCGGTGTGCCGGGAGCATCCAGCCAGCGCGCCGCGCCATGGTCGAGCTTGCCGAGGAAGCCGAGCAACTCGTCCTGCAGCCAAGGCGGGCGCACGCCGTCCTCGAAGAACACCTCTATGCGGCCGCCGAGTGCATCCGGCCGCCACTCCTGCATCGCGCGTTCGTAGGCGCACAGCCAGTCCGGGTCGGGGGTTTCGTCGTCGTCCATGAACAGCAGGTATTCACCGCGTGCCTCGCGCAGCGCCCGATTGCGCGCGTTCGAGAGCCCGAGGCGCTCTTCGCGCACGACCCGCACAGCGATACCGGCAGGATGCCAGCCGTTGTCTGCGAGAAGCAACGGTGTGCCGTCCGTGCTGCCATTGTCGATGACGAGCATTTCCCAAGGCTGCTCGGTAGGATGCAGCCCGGCGAGGGTCTTGAGCGTGCGCTCCAGGCGGTCCGCATGGTTATGGGTGCACAGCGCGACCGTGATGAAGGGGAGGGAAGGGTGCATGATCGCGGGTCAGTGTCGAATGCCGAGCCGGGCCAGAACCCTGTCGGCGTTGTAACGCCATGCAGCGATGAGGCGGCCATCGTTGCTGCCGAGTGTGATCTTGCGGCACAGCATCGCTGGCGTGTCGGTGCCGAACACGTCGAGTCGGCGGAGACGGAAGCGATGGACGTCGGGACGGTTGAATCCGGGCTGAACTGAAAACGCAGCACGGTAGCCGGCACCTTGCGCCTGCTCCAGCACGCGCTCGTCGTAGCGCCCATACGGGTAGGCAAGGTAGTCGACCGGCTCGCCGAGCAGCGTTTCCAGGTCGTGGCGGGCACCGGCGAGTTGGGCCTGCAAGGCGCCGTCGTCGAGTGTTGGAAGGTCGGCATGGTCGCGCGTATGGGAGTGGAAACTGAAGCCCTGAGCGCGCAGCGCGAGGATCTGTTCGCGATCCATCAGCGGGTAGGTATGGCCGTCCGGGTTGTGTTTCTCGCACCAGGCGTCGCGTTCGCCGATCAGGCCGCTGACGAGGAACACCGTTGCCGGCCATTCGAGCCTGCGCAGCACCGGGGCCGCGTGGTCATGCACGCCGGCGAAACCGTCGTCGAAAGTGAGCAGGAACGCCCCCTGCGGGAGGTCGCGCGTGCCGTCCAGCCAGGCAAAGAAGTCCTCTATCGAGACGGCCTTCCATCCGGCGCGTGCAAGCGCCTCCATTTGCGCAGCGAAGGTCTCCGGGCTTACGCAATACTTGCGCTCCCAGTCGTTGTGTGCGGCGCCGATGCGGTGGTACATCAGGACCGGGACGCGTTGGGCGGGGGACGTCATGGTCGTGTTCAGCATGGGGGATGTGCGGGGTTGGAGTCTGGAGCGATGCCGAGGCGGGCATCGATCACGGCGAGTGCATCGGGTGCTGCGAGTTCATCGAACTTGAGCCCGAACGGCGCGCCCGAGCGCAGTGCTTGTTCGACCTCGTCGGTGTCGATCGTGGCGCCGCTGGCAGCATGCAGCTTAGGCCATTTGATGTAGCGCAGCACGTCATTGCAGATGCGCAGTTCCTTGTCGTTGGCCAGGATCGAAACGAAGAACGATTCGTCCGGATGCAACGCCCTGCGCGAGTATTGCGTCCACTCCGGATGGGCGTCGACGAATTCCAGAGTGCGCATGAGGGCGCGCCGGTTGAGGTTGAGAGTCTGCCGCCCCCCGCACAGCAGGAAGTCCTTGCCTATCGGGCGCTTCAGCCTGCGGATACCGAAACGGGTCGGGGCTCTGCGTGGCAGGGGAACGATGCGGAACAACGGCTGGGCTCTGTTGAAGACCTCCCGGCTACGCTCGAGCAGCCGCTGGAGGGTTTGTGGTACGCGGTGCATGTAGGGAAAGCGTGGCAGCCGATAGTAGGCGAACAGATAACGGCGCTCGGCCGTGCCCGGCGGCCACTGCACCGGATCGAAGGCGTCGAAATGGTGGATGAAGACGTCGTACTCCGAGCGCTGCAGAAAGGCCTCGAACTCGGAGAGCGGCTGCAGGGGATATGTGAGTCCGGTCAGCGTGCAGCACCAGTCAAAGTTGAGATTGGCGGCACACCAGCGCAAGCCATGCAGGTATTGCTCCACCTGCGAGAAGGCGCCCCACTCGCCGCGCACCGGATCAGGGATGAAGTGGATCCCGGCGATGCCCTCGAACATGCTCTGGTCGAGCGCTTCGCCACCCGGGTCATGGTGGATCGCGATCAGTGCGTTCGGGCTCAGTTGCCGGATAGCGCGTGCCAGGCGCACGATCTGCCGCGGCCGTTCGTGCGTGAAGATCAGATAAAGCGTTGGATCCGCGCTCAAGAGTTGCCTCCTGCAAGACGTACGATATGTCGAAACAGCGGGGCAGGAAGGGCGGCAGGCAGGATGTACTTGAGGTCGCTCGCTTGCCATGCGCCTTCACTCCATGCCGCCCGGAACAGTGCCTGCGCGTCGCCGAGGTCGCGCCGCCAGTAGGCGCGATAGGCCTCGCGGCGCAGGTAGCCTTCGGTGAGATCGGCGAGTTTGGCCACCGGGATGTGGGAGACACGGTCGGGGTGTGCAGCGATGAAATCGCGCCGCACCCGCAGGGCGTCTAGGACCTGCTTCCAGCGCGTCTTGGAGATCTGCCCGCCGCTGTGCCAGCGGTAGAACGCCATCACTTCGGGTACGCGCACGATCTTCTGCGTGTGCGCATAGAGGCGGAGCCAAAGGTCGTAGTCCATTGCCGAGAAGCAGCGCTCCGAGAAGCCGCCGACCGCATCGATCGCGGCCCTGCGCACGAGTGCGGCGTGGATCGGCCATGGGCAGGTGCGCAGGAACTCGGCCGCAGTGTCCAGACTTGCGTAGTCGGGGGGAACATGCGGTGCCGTCCCCGGAGCGCCCTCGCCGACGTTCTGCCAGCCGCAGTAGGCGATGTCCGCCGCAGCCTCGTCGAGGGCGGCGGCAAGCTTTGCGAGGCAGTCGGGGCTAAGGTAGTCGTCGGCGTCCAGAAACGCGATCAGGCTTCCCTTGGCCTGGCGCAGGCCAAGGTTGCGCGCGGGGTAGGGGCCCTTGCGGTTCTGCTCCAATACCCGCATGCGCTGACCATGAGTCGTTGCCAGAGCTTGAAGAATTTCCCTGCTCGCATCCGTTGATCCGTCGTCGATCACGATCAGTTCGACGTTGCCGTGTGTTTGTCCCATCACGCACTCCACCGCCTCCTGCACGAAGGGCGCGGCGTTGTAGCAAGGCATGACCACGCTGATGCAGGCGCGGGCGGCGGACGGGAGCGGAGCAGATGTCGTTTCCATGGGGGCGGACAATAGGGGCGTGAACGTTTTCAGGGCTCAGTTGCGCAGCAGTGCCTTGCCTGACGGGTGGCGGCTCAGCAGCGTGAAGGCCCAGCGCCGGCTGTCCGACATGCGCGCTTGCCGGAGTGCGGGGACGGATTTCCATGCGTCCAGCCCGGGGTGGTGGCGCAGCCAACGCCAGGTGGGAACGACGAAGCCGCTCTTGGGGCGGTTCAGTATCTCGGTGGGCAAACCGCAGGACAGTGTGCGCGGGAGCGCGCTCTTGCCCGGGCCGAGGCGTCCGCTTGCAGCCAGGCCCAGCAGGGTCTCGCTGAGCACATGGTCGACCAGTGGCACACGGATCTCGAGCGAGTGCGACATGCTGACCCAGTCGGTGTCACGCAGCAACTGGTTGCGCATGTAGCGGACCGACTCCAGGCAGGCGACCTGGCCGAAGTCATTGAGGCCGGTGTGTGCTTCGGCGTAAGCGGCGTCGTGCTCGGCGAGGGCGCGCAGACCCTCGCGCAGAATGTCCGTGCCGAGTATGCCCTCCAGCTCCCAGGGCATGAAGACCCCCTTGGACAGTTGGTAGGCCCCCTCGGGCGTGGTGCCGAATTCGGGTATCCCCGCGGCATTGGCTGACCAGCCTAGCCTGGCTCCGAGCAAGCGGTGCATGCTGCGGTAGAGCTTGGGGGCGTGCCGCCACGGACTGCCTTGCGCGCTCGCGCGCAGTCTTGGAACCTCTGTAAAGCTTGCGTAGCCTCCCAGTAGTTCGTCTCCGCCAAGCCCTGACAGCGCAACCTTGAGACCCGCTTGTTGCGCGGCACGGCTGACGAACCAAGTGTTGATTCCGTCGATGGTCGGTTGGTCCATGGCGGTGAAGAAGCGGTCGAGTTCTTCCTCTTGCTCGCCCGCTGAAAGCACGATGCAGGTGTGGTCGACGTCCAGGTGGCGGGCGATCAGGCTCGCGGCCGGGCACTCGTCGTGTTGTGTGCCTTGCAGGTCGTCAAAGGTCAAGGTGAGCGTGCGCAGGCGGGCAGATGAGGCCTCGCGGGCGAGGCCGACCAGGGTCGAGGAGTCGAGCCCGGCGGACAGGAAGGCCCCAACTGGCACATCGGCAAGCAAGTGGGCTCGCACGCTGTCGAGGAGCTGTTCGCGCATGAAGGCTGTTTCGCTGCCAAGGGGGATCGAGGCCGCCGCTTCGAGCGATCGCTCCATGGCTGCAGACAGGGTCCAGTAGCGCACTGGCGCGGCGGCGCCCGTCTCGGTCACGAGCAGTGTGGAGCCTGCCGGTAGCAGACGGACTCCGCGGTAGAGCGTGAATGGTTCCGGAACGGAGCCCCACAGCAGCATGCCGACCGCCCCTGCTGGCTCGGGGCGCTTGTCGATGCCATCGCCGGCCAGCAAGGCCGAGACCTGCGATGCGAAGCGCAGCGTACCGCCGTCGTCAGCGTAATAGAGTGGTTTGATGCCGTGGGGGTCGCGCGCGAGCAGCAAGCTGCGCGCCTGCGCATCCCACAGCGCGAAGGCGAACATGCCGCGCAGACGCCCAACCATCGTCGGGCCCTGGCGGCGGTAAAGGTGCAGCAATACCTCGGTGTCTGAGTGTGAGTCGAAACGCACGCCGTCGCGCTCGAGCTCGCTGCGTAGCTCAGGATAGTTGTAGATCTCGCCGTTGAAGCTGACGACCGTGAGGCCGTCGGCGGTCTGCATCGGCTGGGCGCCCGCAGGGCTGAGGTCGATGATGGCCAGGCGCCGGTGCGCGAGTCCGACCCGGCCGTTGTCGGCGATCCAAACCCCAGCGCCGTCGGGACCGCGCGCGGTCATCGTCTCGCGCACGCGCAGCAGCTCGTCCCGGTCTACCGCAGCCGCGCTTGGGCGATAGGCGAAGATGCCGTTGATGCCGCACACGTCAGCGCTGCTCCGTGAGGACGTCGCGGACGACACTCAGGTAGCCGTGGCCGAAACGTTGGTCGGGTTCGAGATAGTTGCCCTCGGCCCATTCGTTCCACGCCTTGATGAACACGATGCGCTGTTCGCTCGGGTATTCCTGCACCAGGTCGACACCGCGACGCAGGACGGTCTTGAACAACTCCGGTGTCGATCCATGCAACACCAGGCCGTTCAGGCCGGAGCGCGGGGTGTTGTCCCAGTTGGGCAGCACGGTCGGGTATTCGACGAAGTCAGGCAGGCGAGAGCGGGTCAGTCCGCTCATGATGCGCTCATAGTCGAGGACGGTGAGTTTGTACTTGCCGCGCGCCATGCGCATGCGCGCCTTGAGCGCGGGGTAGCGCCATGGGATGCTGCCGCTCTTGGACGGCAGCGGTTGCCAGGTCGAGGCGTCCATGCCGAAGCTGGACGGATCCACCGGGGAGCCAAGGTAATTGACCGCTACGAGGTGCAGGCCGGGCAAGCCCGACTGTGCGGCGAGCTGGCGCCAGTAATCCATCACTTGTGCGACGTCGGGGATATCCGGCGGGTTGTAGATCAGGAACATCGGCTTGCCATCGACGCGGATGTAGCGCGGGTCGTTGAATGCCGCCAAAAGCCATTCGAAGTGACGGCGGTGGTCCTCCATGCCCGGATAGGTCTGCTCGATCAGCATACGGTCGGCGACGCCCTGCCAGATGTTGCTCCAGCTGTGGTTGGCCCAGCACAGACAGAATGGGAGGTCCGGCTCGCCACTGGCGATGATCTCGTTGACCGGGCGCTCCAGGATGCGTCGTCCGCCAAACCAGTAGTGGTAGTAGCAGAAGCCCTCGATGCCGTAGGCGCGAGCGAGCTCGGCCTGGGCATGGCGTGCCTCTGGCAGGCGCAGGTCGTAGTAGCCGAGGTCGGCAGGCAGGTGCGGCTGGTAATGCCCAGGGTAAAGGGGCTTGGCCTTGGCCGTGTTCGTCCACTCGGTGAAGCCCTTACCCCACCACTCGTCGTTCTCGGGAGTCGGGTGGTACTGAGGCAAGTGAAAGGCGATTGCGCGTGCGTTGCTCATTGGGGCTGGGGAGGTGTCAAGAATGGGTTCGAGGGGGCGATGTTGGCCGTGCTGCCGATCGTGCGGGCAGTCGGCGCTGACAAGGCGCGCAGGAGTGCCCAGCTGCGAGCAGCGATTGTTTGCTCAGGCAGGGATACGCCGCTGTCCGGCCCACGCTCGAAGGCGATCGTCAGGGCGGTCGTGGCCGTATTGACGACGAGGAGGCTGGCTCTGTCCCGATTGCCAAGGTTGATCACCCACAGGCGTTCGTCAGTGGCGGATGGCGTGGGCGTGACGAGATGGGGCGGCAGGATCTCACCGTTGCCACCAAGCAGTGATGGTGGCAGCCCGAGGCCGGCATCGTGCAGGTGCAGTACAGCGTCAGCCAGCAAGGCGTGGTCGCTGTCCGCATTCGTGCGCAGGCAGCGACGGTACAGCCCCTCGGCCCAGAATGCCAGGGAGTCCTTGCTCGCTTCGCTTTCCTTCCAGAGCAGGGGGACACGGCTGGTGATGCCGAAATGAACCAGCCCGTCGCTGATTGCTGTCCATTGCGGATCCTTTGCGTCCACCCCCGGGCATGCCAGCAAACGCTCGAAATCCATCAGGTGTACGCCATGGTAGCGATGTACGAAATCAGCCTGGCCGAGGCTGCGCTCAATATATCCGTCGGGCATCGCCAGGCGTGGAAAGCGGCGACGGATGAGGTGCCAGCGCGGGATCACGTACTTCCAGCCGAAGCGCTTGAGCGCACGTGCGCCGAGAGACAAGCGCGCCTGTTCCGCTTTCGGCAGCAGTGACAGCTTGATGATCGAGAGCAGGCGGCGGAACAGCCATTCGGCAGGGCGTGCGGACATCACTGTGCGCAGGCTGCCTTCGGCGGATTTGAAGAGCGCGTCGTAAGTCGCGTCGTCGCACACCGTGCCATGGCGCGCAAGTGCGAGCATGCAGTCGAGATGCGTATTGAGGATGAGCAGGTTGGTAGTCGACTTGCCCAACCATTGTCCGCGCTCCCAGTTCAGGGGGTAGTGCCGCATGCCCTCTTCGGACTGTTCGAGAGAGTCGTGCAGGAACCATGGGCCGGCTGCGGTCTGGTCAACCTGTGTGGATATGAAATTCGCGATCCGTTTCAATGCATCGGCGATGGCTGGTTCCGGGGCAATCTCGAACTCGCTCGCCAGCAACTGCACGGCGCCGTTGATCAGGCGATTGTGACTCTCGTACTCGTCCGTCCATTCACCGTGCCGAAAGCTGCCATCTGCCTCCTGCCTGGCGAGCAAGGCGAGGACGATCTGGCGTCGTAGCAGGCGGTAGAGCCGCTTGCCGGTACTGCGCCCGAGTGCGCAGGCGATCATGTGAAGCGACAGGGCGTCGAGTTCGTCGCAGATCTTGAGCTTCTTTGGCCAAGCCCAGCATGCGCCATACACCTTGCCGTGCACCAGGTGGGAGTAGAAGTCGGCAGCGCTCCGTGTGGCGCTGTGCGAAGCGTAGATGAAGAACGGCTTGCGCTCGAGCGTGCTCGCGGTGCAGAACTCCATGTCTGCGGTGTGCTCGGCCGACGGTTGCAGTCGCCATACGACGAAATCCAGGGACTGCTCGTCCGGCAGCCGATAAGCCGCCGAAGCACCACTGTCGTTCATGACGAAGTCGGTCAGCGTGGCATCGGCTTCGGCCGTGATACGGCCGAAGCCGTCCAGAGTGCGTAATGCGGGCAGGCGCGGTAGCCAGAATACGGCTTTGTCCTGAGTCTCCGGTTCCAGCAGCCAGCCACCAACACCGCCGCAGCGGCGCAGGAGGTGCTTGCCACCGAGAAAGATACGGAGCTCGTCGCCGCCGGCGGAAGGGTGGGCGCGTACAAATAGGCAACTCGCCCCGTCGAGCGGGAAGTCGTCACGCACGAACTCAATTCCATCACATGACCAGATGTGGCGGCTGGCTCCTTGTAGCGCCACCGTGGGAGCGCTTGTGATGGTCTCGAAACCTTGGGTGAGATCCAGTGACTTCATCATGCCTTAGCGCGCGAGGCGAAGAGTTCGGCGCCAACGCAGGCTCTCGTCTGCAAGCGCGTTGAGGGGAATGAACAGGAACGCCGCTGCGTAGGCCAGCCCGGCGGAGCCTCCGACAATCAGCATGTAGAGGGCCGGCTGGGTGTCACGCCAACCGGTAGGCAGGATGGCATGGCCCACTGCGAGCATGCCGAGGAACAGCAGATTGAGCTTCAGACCCGGTGCGAGCGCATTGACAAGGTGGGCGAAGGAGCTCTGGAAGCATCGCGTGGCCAGGTAGTACATGACCGGGGTCGAGTACGCGATTCCAGCAAAAATGCCCCAGGCTGCACCGACGAGACCCCATGCCTGGAGCCCGTAGTAGCATGCCGCGGCCACGAGCAGCCCCTGGCTCGTGTGGATCCATACTTCCCTGCCCAGGCGGTTCATGGCGGCAAGGACTGCGCCGCAGGGGTGGCCAATACAGATCAGCAGGCCGGCGAGGGAGACGATGCGCAAGGGGTCGGCCGAAGGTAGCCATTTTTCGCCGTAGACGAAGTGCATGAAGGGCTCGGCCATCCAGGCCAGGCCGATATAGATCGGCAGGGTGTAGACGACCATCAGCATGATCATGCGGTAAAAGAGGTACCTGACCTCGTCCGGACGGTCCTGAGCCTTTGCCATCGCACGAAACACGGCTTCGTATACCGCTCCGCTGACGGTCGAGAATGGCAGCCAGGCCAGGCTTTCGCCCTTGTTGAAGAGGCCGACCGCGGAAGGGCCTGAGACGCGACTGATAATGGCGTTGCTCGCCTGCTTGGTGAAGTACGAGGCAAGGTCATTGAGGGAGACCTTGATGCCATAAGCCCCCAGCCGTCTTGCCACTGCCATGTCGACGCTCAATTGCGGACGACGATCGCTGACGCGGTCAAGCAGTACAAGCGTGATGAGGCTACCCAGAATCCCCGACAGGATCAGGCTCCACGGACCTGCGCCCACAATGGCAAGCCAGATGCTCGCCAGTCCCGTGAGGACGCCCACCACAAGGCCGATCAGGGAGCGCTCCTTGAAGCGCATCTCACGATGCAGTGCGCTCGCGCGCGTATTGACGAAGGGGCGCAACAGGAAGCTGATTGCCGAGACACGCACCAGGTCCGTGTACAACGGGTTTCCGAAGGTGGTGGCAAACCAGGGGGCGGCGAAATAGAACGCAATGAAGATGAGGGCGCCAACCGCCAACTGCGCCGTGAATACGACATCGAAATCCCGCGCGCTCGCATCCTTCGACTGGACCAGTGCCTGTCCCATCCCTCCGCCACTGAGGAGTCCCACGAAGCCGGTAAAGATCTGGATCGTGACGATGAAGCCGAAGTCCTCGGGGACGAGCAGGCGTGCAAGCGCGATCCCGAATGCGAACTGCAGGATCTGCGTACCCAAGCTGCCAGTGATCAGCCACTTGATCCCGGCCCGGATCGAGTTTGCGGCGCTCATGAGGCCAGAAGCATGTTGCGAGGTGAATGGTTCGGGAGGAGCATGCAGTTTCGGTATCGTGGTTGTTCAGCGCCAATGACAGTGCGAGCGCGCATATGCCCGCAGGCGCCTTCGGCATGCAGATGTGCCGCTGGGGTTGAGATCATCGACTGCGCTCTTCGGTGAGGACTCGCTTCCGGTGTCGTCCGCAACCGGTCTTGCCTGCGCGGCCGGCAAAAGCTGCGAATCGCTGCGGATCAATAAAGTGACGGACGCATGCAGGCAAGCGCCGCTTGAAGCGCCTGCATGCGACCGGATGGGGCTGCACGAGCTGCTCTACGGAGGTAATGCCATTCATGCAGGGCTCCGATGTTGCGGAGCGCATTGTGCCCGCATCGTCATGACGCAGCCGTGAATTATGGCATCACGGTTGCTGATGTCGAGCGTCTGCGCCGTAGAGGACGACCTTTCCGCCGTCATGACAGTGTGCCTGCCGCATGGCGTACGAGCACCTCCTCGAATGCAGCGACGGGTTGCTCGGCAAAGTGCTGCGTGATGCGCAGGTACGCGGCCTCTCCCATCGCATGCCTGGCGTCGGGGTCGGCAACGAGGCGCTCGACGGCCTCGGCCAGTTCGTGCGGGGATTCCGGGGCCACCAGATAGCCCGTGCGGCCGTCATCGATGATCTCCGGCAGGCCGCCGACGCGGGTCGCGATCACCGGCTTGCGGCAGGCGCCTGCCTCGATCGCGATCAGCCCCAGGGGCTCCTGCCAGCGTGACGGGACGACGACGATGTCGGAACTCGTGTAGACGTCTTCGACCCGCGTGATGTAGCCGAGGTAGCGGATGCGCGGATCGCCCCCGGCCATCCCCTGCACGTCGTGCTCGCTGTAGGCGCCAGGGAAGACCTTGGGGTCCCGGCACTCGCCGGCAATCAGGAAGACGAGATCGGGGGCCTTGATCAGGCGTGCCATGGCGATGAAGTCCTGCACGCCCTTGATGTCGCGGATCTGCCCGACAAAGCTCACCACGACTCGACCTGCTTCGATGCCTTGTGCTTCGCGTATCGAGCGGCCAAGGCGGAAGCGCTGCAAGTCGACGGGGTTGTGTACCACATGCTTGGGCAGGGCCGCAGGCACCGAGGCCTGGCCCACGAACCTGGACACCACGACTACGCCTCTTGCCCAGCGCACCACCGGGCTGATGGCTTCATTCACCACATGGAAATGGAGCAGGATCGGGATGCCAAGCAAACGTGCGGCGAGGGCTTCGGCCGATCGCCACGGGCGGTTATTGAAGTGAACCAGCCGCACCTTCTCGCGCCGGAAAAGCCTGATCGCGCGTACCAGGTTGCGTGCGAAGCCGAGCCGTTGACCAGGCTCAGTCGGACTGCCCCAGATGTGATGGCGCAGGCCGAGGCGGTTCAGTTCGGCGACGATGGGGCCGTCACGCGGCAGCAGCAGGATCGGTTCGATGCGGCTGCGGTCGATGTGGCGAAGATTCGTGTACAGCACACGGCTGGCGCCGCCCCAGTCGCCCGCACTGCCGGTCACGAAGCAGATCTTGATTTTCTCTTGTCGAGCCGGCATTACCGTGTCTTGTCGTCGGGCGGGACGAATGCTGCGTCGCGCATGGTTCGGAGCCGGGCGTCGAGCGTGGAAGACCACGCCGGCCCATGCAGATGTCCCGCGAGGTTAGACGAATGGTGTGGTGCAGGCGTGGAACGATTTCACGCCCCTGGCGTTGCCGGCAGGCTCAGCCGCCTGGCGTGAGGCGTGCCCTGCTGCGTTTGCTCTTGGCAGGTTGCCATGCTCCGCGCGCCACGCTTAACAGCATCGTGGCAATGAACACCGCCAGCGTCGCCGCATTGGCAATTGCGCCCGACTGGCGCAGTGCGAGGCTGTCGACCACGTCGCCGAACACGCGCAGGGCGAGCGAGATGTGCAGCAGCGTCAGCGGCAGGTAGAAGGCCGCGTGGTAGGGAATCTTCACCTTCACCACCGCGGGGAAGATGATCGGTGCGTGGCCGAACACCATGGCAAACACGAAGCCCAGCGCTACGGCATGCATGGCGGCGTCGTAGAGCGCGTGCCCGGGGGTGAAGCCGCCAGCCAGCCCGGCAATCGCTCCGGTGGCAAGCCACACATAGCCCGATAGCAGGCAGATCGCGATGAAGCGCGTGAGGCCTTGCTGACTCGCGTTGTGGCGGGCGATGTCGTAGCGCAGCAGCCATGCCGCCAGTGCGAGCAGGCCGGCGGCAAAGGCGATGCGCCCGTGCTCCGGTTCGACGGGCGTGAACAGCATGCCGCCGAGGACCAGGCACGAAAGGGCGATGAAGCTCGGCGCGGCGGCGCGGCGCACGGGCAGGAAGCGCGTGAGCTCCAGGCGTTCGCCTGCGATGGTAACGACCAGGAAGGCCAGCCAGAATGGCACCGCCCCTTGCAGGTCGCCGTTGACGAACCACACCAGATTGCCCAGCAGCCAGCACACCGCACCCAGCGCAAGCATGACGGTGAAGAGCGCAAACTGACGCTGCATGACCTGAAAACTACCGAGCAGCACCACCAGCGCCGCACCAACGAAGAGCGACTGCGGCACCCATAGCGGGGCGCCGGCGATGAGCAGCACGCCGCCTGTACCCGCGGCGGCTGGGCCGAGATAGGCCGACAGCCCGTCGAGCGCGACTGCGCGCTCCAGGCTGATGACGGTGCCGAAGAACGCGCAGATCATCAAGGCCGCATGCGTGCCGGCCTGGGTGGCAGCGATACTGGGAACGTCCACGCCCAGTCGGGCGAGTCCGGCGAGCACGCCCGTAAGCAGCGCCGCGAGACCGAGGATGAGCAGCGGGATGCGCGCCGGCGCTGGCAGTGCGGTCATCTGTTCCAGCCGAAGTGGTCGCGGGCGTCGGAGGCCATCATGTCTGGGCTCCACGGCGGCTCCCACACCACATCGACGCGAATATCGATCTCGGGCGGCAGCAGCGGATCGAGAACCGCGTCGATCTCGTCCAGGATCACGTCGGCCAACGGACATGCCGGTGAGGTCATGGTCATGTCGATGTGGACCGTTCCCGGTCCGCACTCGATGCGGTAGATGAGCCCCAGATCGACAATGTTCATTCCGACTTCGGGGTCGATCACCCGCCGCAGTGCGTGGCGGATGGCGTCAGGATCGGGCATGGCGGTCATTCGGCAGGTGCTTCATTGGACGCATCGAGCCGCTATTGTACTTCCAGTTTCCCCGGGGCCGGCTGTCGAGAGCCCCCGTACGAGCAGCGCCAGCCGCGAGTGGTTGAAGGCGATGGGGCTTGGGCGGGGCGACGAGAAGCTCGCGGCTGGCGCCGCTCCTACAGCAAGCCCAACGCGGCTCGCTCCCCCAGTGGGAGCGGCGCGAGCCGCGAGGGGTTGAAGGCGATGCGGCTTGGGTGGGGCGACGAGAAGCTCGCGGCTGGCGCCGCGCTTGCAGCAAACCGCCGCACGTCTGGCCCAATGCGGCAAGCCTGCTACTCGTTGAGGTGGTGCGTGCTACCGCCGACGACCTCGACGGTGGCGCCGAGCTGGCCAGGCGTGAACCACCAGCGCGTGGTGCGCTCGGGGCCTGCGATTTCGGCGCCGATGCGGCCATCGGCCTCGATACGGCGAACGCTGGCGGCGGGGCTGGCGCCCGCTGCGGTTGGGAACATGACGACCAGGAACTGGTCCTCGCGAGCGTCGCGCAGTGGCATCAGCTCGATCCGCCAGGCCCCAGGCTCGGCGCGGCCGTGGCCGAGTTGGGCGATGGCCGCTTGTGCGCTGCCGTCCTGATCGTAGTTGCGGCCGTCCACGAAGAACTCGAAGCCGGGTCCGCCGATGCTGTTGAGCATCGGCTCGCGTGGCAGCAGCACGTAGCCGTGCAGGCGACCGCCACTGCGTCCTGGGTTCTGATTGGCCGGGATGAAGAGGTCGAAGCGGTCGGGGCCGAGAATGGGAGGCTCGATCGAGTGCAGCAGCCAGCGCTTGCGGAACTCGGCCCGGGTTGCGACGACATCGTCGAATACGACCACCGCATTGTTGATGCGGTCGTAGCCGAATACCCGCCACATGCGCTCCACACGCCGGGTGCGGTCGGCAAAGCTGCCTCGCCCCGACTGACTGTTGGTGTAGGCCGGTGTGATGTCGGCAACGGCGACTGCCAGGTCGTCCTCGGCCATGTGCGCGACGATGCGGCCGGTGTGGTAGGTCTCGCGCCGCTGTGCCCATTGCTTGGCGTCGAGCGGTGCGCCGTCGACGCCCCAGCCCGAGCCGATGCGGCGTTGACCGCCGTCGTTGGCGTAGTGGCGCGGGTTGGCGTGGTCGAAACCAGGGCCCGGCTGGTTGTCGGCAGGGTCGGTGACGGTGACGAGGTTGTGGGCGATGCTCTGGTAGGCGTAGTTCATGTGGTGTTCCGACCCGTAGGCCGGGCCGTACCAGCCGCTGTCGATGGCAAGTGGGCCGCCGCTGTAGATTGTGAAGGCGCCCTGGTCGAGATGGCTGTGCGACCAGAAGTTGTCACCCGCCTTGAAGCTCACCCAGGTTGCGTGCTCGCTCCAGTCGCTGCGGGCGATGAGCATGCCGATGCCGTCGAAGAGCTTGGCCAGTGGCAGGCGCGCGGCGGCTTGCGGGTCGATGAGGCCATCGTCCGACAGCGGCCCCCAGGGCCAGCCCGTTGGCACCGGGCCGCCCTTTGGCGGGACCAGCGAATAGGCTGCGGCGTGGCGGAACTCCAGCGCCAGAGCTGCCGCATCGCTGGGGTGGCGATTGAACCAGGCGCCGTCGCCCCAGCGCATGTGGGTGCCGTCGGGGCGGGTGCGGTAGACAAGAAAGTCGAGGAAGCCGCGGATGCCTGGCTCGCTGGCGAAGAGGTCCTCGCCCGTTGCGGCGCGCCATAGCGCGGGCAGGGTGTGGATGGCCTGGCCGATGCCTACGGCGACATATTCGCCGCCCTCGTGCCAGCCGCCGCTGTTGCCGA
Source organism: Thauera sp. 28 (assembly GCF_000310145.2). Classification (GTDB taxonomy): domain Bacteria; phylum Pseudomonadota; class Gammaproteobacteria; order Burkholderiales; family Rhodocyclaceae; genus Thauera; species Thauera mechernichensis. The sequence continues at coordinate 51,776 of NZ_AMXA01000007.1, read as the reverse complement.
AAACCTGGCGCCACACCGGCAGCACGCGGTTCTTCCAGAGTTCGTGGGTGAAGCTCATGTGCGCTTCACCACGCGGGTGGTCGCCGTAGAGCGCGATGCTGCATGCCATCAACGCCTGCAGCGGTGCGTTGTAGAGGAAGGCGTTGTAGGGCGACAGCTGGTCGCGGCGGATGACGTCGATGAGATAGTCGCAGCCTTCGGCGAGCTTGTCGCGCAGGGCGTCGCGCTCGGCTGCGGTCCATTGGTCGTGCAGCCAGTCGTAGGCGATTGCCAGTGGCATGACCTGGCCGTGTCCGCGGTCGACGAAGCGCGTTTCCATCAATCTCGCATGCAGGGGGGCGAGGTTGAACACCCCCGGCTGGATGAAGCCCGCCTGCATGATGGCGTTGATGGCATTGGGATTGTTGCGTGCGGCAGAGGACAACTGCTCCAGAAGGCGCGGGTTCCTTGCGCGCAGGGTGGCGATGTCGGCGGGAGACGGATGTGGCAGGCGGGGGTGCGCCATGCGAAAGCCGGGCAACTGCGGCCCTGGTAGCGCCGACGGTGGCGGGTACGTGACGCTGGGCGTGTTCGCGCCGGCGGCAGGCGGCGCATCGGGTACGGTCAGCGCCACACCGGCAATGATCAGGGCTGCCGGCAGCACACCGACCAGTAGGGCCTTGCGCCAGTCCGCGCTTGCGGTGCGTGCGGGGTAACCAAGGCCCTCATCGTGTGCGGTGGCATGGGACGTGGTCGCGTGGGCCTGCATCAGCGCGAGGATGCGGCTGGCGACCCAGTGCATGAACCAGGCGCTGCTCGCGGCGATCAGCAGATTGGTCGGATCGGGCTTTTTGCCCACGGTGAACAGCTTCAAGACCTCGACGCCGAAACACAGCGCGAGCGCTACGAGCACGGCGAGGATCATTGCCCCCCTTTGCAGGCGGGGAAAGGCGAGTGCGGCGACCAGGCCGATTGGCGCGTAGCTCCCCAGGACGAAGAGCAGGCTGCGCACCGCGGCCGTCTCGGTGGTGTAGTAGTGGTAATAGAAAGGCAGGAAGCGCAGCGTCTCGAGCTTCTCCGTGGCTGCCCAGGCAGGCTGGAGCGCCAGCGGCAGCACTTCGTGGAGTGCGAGCACCAAGGCAAGGTAGACGGGGCTCAGGAGCAGGCTCCAGCGTAACAGCCGGGCGGGCGAGTAGTGCAGCCACTGCAGCGGGTGGCTGCGCGCGAGTGCCACTCCCCAAGCCATGCCGAGCGCGCGGGTGAGGATGGAAATGCCCTGGGTGGTGCCCGAGGCGAGCACGATCTGCACTGCCTCGATGAGCAGCCCGACGGCGGCGCCCGCCACAACCCCGGTGACAAGGCCAGGACTGCGCCGGCCGGGCGAGCGCGCCTTCAGGCCGAGCGCCAGCAGCAGCCCGACGGGGACCATCAGTACGGCCTCCACCAGCAACTTCACCCCGCAGGTGAAGGCTGCACCGCAGGACAGCCCTGGGCCAAGGCTGAGACTGTCGGGGCGGGCGAGCTTGGCCGCAACCTCTTCGCTGCTGACGAGGAAGTCGTAGGGAAAGAAGCTCAAGCCGAGGTAGCCGAGGGCGTACAGCCCCAGCACGGCGAGCAGACTGTGCGCTCCGCCATGGACGAAGCGCTGCCACAGCCCGGCGATGCGCTGCCCGGCGACGAACCAAAGCGCCAGCCCCAGCCCGGTGCCCAGGCCCTCCGCGAGCAGGTCGTTGCGCGAGACCGTTCGCGGCGGAAAGAACAACTGCAGGTACTCGATGCCCACGGCCATCGCCAGGATTGCCGTGACTACCACCATGAGCACGAGCACGCGGGCCGCACGTCCCATCCGGCTCGCCCACACTGCGCCGGTGGCGAAGTAGGCGAGCACGATGTACAGCAGGATGTTTGCCACCCAGTCTGCACGCGAGCCTACGCCCAGGTCCAGCCAGGGGGTGTTCATGAATGCCTGCCAGGCGTCCTCGCGTGGGCGGTACTCCAGCGGCACCAGGCTGCCGTAGGCGACGAAAACCGCCCACAGCAGGGCGATTCGGGCGTGCTGCCAGGCCCTGGCGGGGGCGGCGGAGCGCGGATCGTGCATCGTGTGATCTTTTTCCTGCGGCGTTGAGGTTCAATTGTCGTACGCCGCGCTGCAAACTGCTATCTTGAAAATTGACGCCAGACCCGGCGCGATCCGAACTCACGAGGGAGCAGACATGAAGGCATTCAAATGTGCGGCGGCCGCGTTCGCGGTCCTTGGTGTAGTGGGCTCGGGCCAGGCTCTCGCGGCATGCCCGGCCAACAACACGATGAATCATACGGAATTGAACAGCACCTTCTCCGGCAACACCGTCTGCGCGGCACGAGGCAGCAATCGCTGGCAGGCGTTTCACCAGGCGGGGGGGGCGCTCGTCGACTGGAAGAAGGGGCCCACCGACCCGGTCGACCCGACCAAGCAGGTCGGTTCCTGGAGCGTGAATGGCACGGGCGCCAACGCGCGCATGGTCTACAACTACGGCTCCGGTGGCACCTACACCTACCGCGTCGTCAGCAACGGTGGCGGACTTTACAGCTTCTGCAATGGCGACGAGGTTCACGACGCCACGGTGCGGCCCGGCCAGCAGTCCTGCGGTTTCTGACCCACGCCGGCGCCGCTATACCAGGACCTCGGCTACGCCTGGGTGGCCGAGGAAGGCCTGTGGGCTGGCCGATGCACCGTAGGCACCGGACTGGAACACCACCACCAGGTCGCCTTCCGCGGCCTGCGGCAGAGCCATGCGCTCGGCGATGAGGTCGAGCGGCGTACATAGCGGGCCGACTACTGACACGGCCTCGGCCGCAGGCTCGCCCATGCGGGTGCCTATCGTCACGGGGTAGTTCTTGCGCAGCACCTGGCCGAAGTTGCCGCTGGCCGAAAGGTGGTGATGCAGCCCGCCGTCGGTGACCAGGTAGGTGTGGCCGCGCGAGACCTTGATGTCGGTGATGCGGCACACGTAGATCCCTGCCTCGCCGACGAGGTAGCGGCCGAGTTCCAGCACGATGGCTGCCCCGGGCAGCGCGGTCGCTGCCTCGGCCACGATGTTGCCCAGCGCTGTCCCGATGGGGGCGAGATCCAGGCGCTGCTCGCCAGGAAAGTAGGGGATGCCGAGGCCGCCGCCGAGATTGAGCGTGCGCACCGGCCCCGGTGCGTGCTCGGCCAGGCGAAGGGCGAGCGCGAAGCTCTTCTGCTGGGCCTCGACGATGGCCTCCGCCTTCAGGTTCTGCGAACCGGCGAAGAGATGAAAGCCCTCGAAGGCGAGCTCCGCCCTGCCTATCGCCCGCAGCAGTGCCGGTACCTGCTCGGCATCGACGCCGAAGGGCTTGGGGCCGCCGCCCATCTTCATCCCCGATGACTTGAGCTCGAAGTCCGGATTGACGCGTACGGCCACGCGTGCCGGCACCCCAAGCGCCTGCGAGGTTTCGGCAAGCACCGCGAGCTCGCGGAAGGACTCGACATTGATCAGGATGCCGGCAGCGACCGCCTGGCGCAGTTCGGCGTCGCGCTTGCCCGGCCCGGCAAAACTGATGCACCGGGGGTCGGTGCCGGCGTCGAGCGCTATCTTCAGCTCGCCCGCCGAGGCGACGTCGATGCCGTCGACGAGGGGCGCCATGTGGCCGACCAGCGCCGGCATCGGGTTGGCCTTCATCGCGTAATGCAGCTCGATCCCCTTGGGCAGGGCGCTGCGCAGTTGTGCCACGCGCGCGCTCAGCAGCGTGCGATCGTAGGCGTAAAAAGGGGTGCTGCCGACGCGGGCGGCGAGCCTGCGTAGCGGGATGCCGCCGACCAGGAGTTCGCCGTCGCGCACCGCGAACTGGTCCATGGCGGCGTGTACGGGCGAGGCTTTGGCGGCAGGAGTGGAGGCGGGCATGGCGGTGTCAGTGGCGATGCGGTTGGCAGGAGGGTGGCAGCTCAGTCAGCGCTGAGCGCCTTGCGGTCGAGCTTGCCATTCGGGTTGCGCGGCAGCGGACCGGAGCGCAGCTCGATGCGTGTCGGCACCATGTAGGCGGGCATGCGTGCGCGGCACTCGGCCAGCAGTGCCGCGGTATCGAGGGTGGTACCGGGCAGGGGGGTTGCGATCACGGCGATGCCCTGGCCCAGCGTGGGGTGCGGCTGGCCGAAGGCGACGCACTCGCCGACCATGCCGGTGGCGTAGAGGATCTCCTCGATCTCGGTGGGGCTCACGCGGTAGCCCGAGGTCTTGATCATCTCGTCGCGGCGGCCGATGAAGTAGAGGAATCCGTCCTCGTCGCGGCGTACCGTATCGCCCGAGAACACGGCAATCTCCGGTAGCACCAGGCCGGGCTCGCGTCCGGGCGCGCGCGGCGGCAGGGGGCGGAAACGTTCGGCGGTGCGCTCGGGGTCGTTCCAGTACCCCATCGCTACCAGCGCGCCGCGCTGCACCAGTTCGCCAGGCTCGTTGGGGGCGCATTCGCTGCCGTCCTCGCGCAATACCAGCACCTCGGTATCGGGGATGGCCTTACCGATGGAGTCGGGGCGGCGGTCGATCTCCTCGGGTGGCAGGTAGGTCGCGCGGAATGCCTCGGTGAGCCCGTACATCAGGAAGGGGCTGCTTGCAGGTAGCTGCGCGCGCAGGCGGGTGAGGGTGTCGAGTGGCATGCGCCCGCCTGTGTTGGCGAAGTAGCGCAGGTGCTCGCTGACACCGGCGGGCCATTCAAGCTGTGCCAGTTGTATCCACAGCGGTGGTACTGCGGTGAGTCCGGTCACGCGCTCGCGCTCGACCGCCTTGAGCACATCGCGCGGCATCAGGTAGTTGAGCAGCACCACGCGGGCACCGGCATGGAAGGCAGTGGTGAGCTGCGACAGGCCGGCGTCGAAGGACAGCGGCAGCGCGGCGAGCAGGGTGTCGTCGGCGTGGTTGCCGAGGTAAGAGGCAACGCTGCGCGCGCCCGCCATCATGTTGCGATGCGCGAGCACCACGCCCTTTGGTCGCCCGGTGCTGCCCGAGGTGTACAGGATGGCCGCCATGTCGGTGTCGATGACGCGGTGCCCGGCCATGGACGGGGCGGCCACGAGCTCATCCCAAAGGTGCAGCGACAGGCCATCGAGCTGCGGACGCTCTGCGGGGCGACCGACCAGCACGACATGACGCAGGTCGTGACAAGCTGCCAGCGTGGCGCGCAGGGCGCCGAAGCGTTCCGGCGTGGTGACCAGGACGCGGACGGTGCAGTCGTGCAGGATGTGCCCGACCTGATCGGCCTTGAGGATGGGGTTGACCGGCACGAACACTCCGCCGGCGGCGCTGCAGCCAAAGGCGGCGGCGACGAACTCCGGGCGCTTGTCGAGGTAGATCGCGACCCGTTCGGCGCGCGCCAGGCCCAGCCCTGCCAAGCCGCTTGCAAAGCCGTCGATGCTCGTCTGCAGCGCGCCATAGCTGATGTGCTGCGAGCCGCTTACGAGTGCAATGCGCTCCGGGGCGTGTACGGCTGGGGCGGAAACGAGATGATGAAGGAGGTGCCTGGCGTGCATTGCTGCTCTTTTTGAATGAGTCTGAATTGTCGCAGTGCGCAATTCGCACCGGATGCGGAAGTATAATGCGCGCGTTTTCGCGCTGGCTTGCCGTGCGCGCGCGTGGTCCGCAAGGGAGAGAAGATGTCAGAACAGATTCTGAAGGAAGTGCTGGCGCTGCTGGACGAGGTGCTCAGCCTCGATGGTCGCGCCCTGGGCTTCAGCGCCGACACGCCCTTGCTTGGCGATCTGCCCGAGCTCGACTCGATGGCCGTGATCGCCGTGATCCATGAGATCGAAGCCCGCTTCGGTATCGAGGTCCCCGACGACGAGGTCGATGGCAATTCGTTTGCGTCGGTGGCCACCGTGGTCGACTTCGTGGAACGCCTCACCGCCCGCCAGCAGGGCTGAGGCGATCGTTCGGCGTGCCGGCTACGACGGCCTGAACGGGAAGAACACCGGCACCAGGGCTAGCACAACCGCAGCATAGGTCAGGCTCACCGGCAAGCCTGCGCGCAGGAAGTCGCGCATGCGGTAGCGGCCGGCCGAATACACCATCAGGTGAGTCTGGTAGCCGAAAGGGATCAGAAAACCGGCGCTGGCGCCATAGGCCACCACCATGATGAAAGGCGTCGGATCGACGCCGAACGCACGCGCCGTACCCAGCGCGATCGGAAACGCGAGGGCTGCCGCCGCATTGTTGGTGACGAGCTCGGTGAGCACCATGGTGATCAGATACACGCCGACCAGTGCTGCATACACGCCGTAGCCATCGAACAGGGCGCGCATCCAGCCCGCCATCAGTGCAGCGGCGCCCGAGCGTTCGACGACTCCGGCGATCGTCAGCGCCGAGCCGATCACCACCAGCAGCTCGAAAGGAAATCGCCGGCGCATTTCGCCCAAGGTCAGCAGGCCGCTGGCGAGCAGGCCGGCGAGCAGCAGCAACAGCCCCGAGAACAGCGGCAGCACGCCCACCGCCGATAGCACGATTGCGAGCGCGAAGCCCGTCAGCGCGGCCGTGCTCTGCGCAGGGCTCATCTTCGGGCGTACGCCCGAGCCGTTGAGTACGTGGAAGTTGCGGTCGAGGTTGCGATGCTGGAAGAAGTCCGGCCCCGCCGCCAGCAGCAGGCTGTCGCCCACGCGCAGCGGAATGCGGCCGAGCTGCCCGGTGAGGCGCTTGTCGCCGCGGCGAATGCCTACCACCCCGGCGTCGAACATGGTGCGGAAATCGACGTCGCGCAGCGTGCGGTTGGCAAGGTCCGATTCGCTCGACAGCACGACCTCCACCAGGTTGGACTTGAGCAGCGCGTCGGCGCCGGCACCGAACACCGCCAGGCCGGAGAAGCGCTGCAGGGCCTGCACCTTGTCCACCTCGCCCGTGAATACCAGTACATCGCCGGCGTGCAGCAGTTCGGCTGGCCCGACGGGCGAGATCAGCCGACCCTCACGCTCGATCTCGAGCAGGAACAGTCCCTCGAGGTTGCGCAGGCGGTTGTGCTCGATACTGCGGCCGATCATCGGCGAGCCGGGCATGACGCGGGCCTCGAGGAAGTAGGCCGAGCGTACATCGTTGCCGGTCGAGGCGTTCGCAGGCAGCAGGCGGGCGCTGAGCGTGAGCACCGCAATGCAGGCAAGCGCCACCGGCAGGCCGACCAGCGTGAACTGGAACATGTGCAAGGCCGGCAGGCCTGCTTCGACGACGAAGGAGTTGACCACCAGGTTGGTCGAGGTGCCCACCAGGGTGGTGATGCCGCCAAGGATCGATGCGTAGGAGAGTGGAATCAGCAGCTTCGAGGCCGGGTGCCGGTGCTGCTGGGTGATGGTGCCGAGCAAGGCGCCGACCACCGCCGTGTTGTTCATGAAGGCCGAGGCAAGGCTGCTGAAAGTGGCCAGCTTGAGGGTCGCCAGGCGGGTGCGCCCCTTGAGCAGGAGCTGGGAGAGCAGGTCTAGGAAGGGAGAGCGCTCCAGTGCCAGCGATACCAGCAGCAGCAGGATCAGGGTGGCCAGCGCCGGGTTGGAGAAGCTCGACAGCAGGGCCTGCTGGCTGGCCAGACCGAGCAGGTGGTAGATGCCGGCCCAACTCGCGAACAGGATCGCCGGGCTGATCCGGCCGTGAATCAGCAGCGCCAGCAGGAGACCGATCGAGCCGAGGACGAGGTGAGCTGTCATGCGTGGGTCGCGGTGGCCACTCAGTCCAGGCCGCTGGCGACGAAGTGCGGGTTGTCCAGGCCAGGCTTGCCGTAGCGCAGCGCGTCGCCGGCGAGCGTGCGTACCTTGCCGCCGGCAGCTGCCAGCACGGCGTGTCCGGCGGCGATGTCCCATTCCATGGTACGGCCCAGGCGCGGATAGAGGTCGGCTTCGCCGTTGGCGATGAGGCAGAGCTTGAGCGAAGAACCCGCGCTTTTCAGCGCAGCAACCGGACGGCCGGCAAGGAAGGCGTCGAGCGCCGCAGCATCGCCGTGTGAGCGGCTGGCAACGACCGTGAGCCCCGCCGCAGGGCTATGCCGGCAGCGGATCGGACGGCGTGCGCCGCCTTCCTCAATGAATGCGCCCACGCCGTGGGCGCCGAGAAAGAGGCGGTCGAGTGCGGGCGCGAGCACGGCTCCCAGCACCGGGTTGCCGTCCTCGATGAGTGCGACGTTGACGGTGAACTCGCCGTTGCGGCCGATGAATTCCTTGGTGCCATCGAGCGGGTCCACCAGCCAGAAGTGGCGGTCGAATTCGGGTACTCGTCCTGCAGCGACAGCCTCCTCCGCCACCACCGGCACGCCGGGCAGCAGGTCCTGAAGGGCAGGCAGGATCAGCGCCTCGGCGCGCTCGTCGGCTTCGGTCACCGGAGAGGCGTCGTCCTTGCCACGTACGGCGAAATCGGTGGCGTAGACCTTCATCACGACATCGCCGGCAGCACGGATGATCGGCACAAGGCGTTCGAGTAGCGGGGCGAGCGGTGGCAAGGTCACGGGCGGACTCCAAGCAAGGGGCATGGGTGATGTCGAGTGGCATAGTCTAGCCTTCGGCGATATATTGCATCGTCTTCGCGCACGCTGGAACAGGGCCCTGTTGCAGTTTCCTCCGTGCCTGCCCCGGAGCAGGCATGAATGGCTGAGGGTGAAGTGCGCGCTCAACGTCCAGAACCGAACAGAGCGACCGATGCCCATGCACAGTCCCGCAGCGAGCAGCCTGACCCACCTGCAACGGCTCGAAGCCGAAAGCATCCACATCCTGCGCGAGGTCGTCGCCGAAGCCGACAACCCGGTCATGCTGTACTCGGTCGGCAAGGACAGCGCGGTGATGCTGCACCTGGCGATGAAGGCCTTCTACCCCGCGGTGCCGCCGTTTCCGCTGCTGCACGTCGATACGCGCTGGAAGTTCCAGGAGATGTACCGCTTCCGCGACCGCATGGCCCAGCAGACAGGCATGGACCTGCTGGTGCACATCAACCCCGAGGGTGTGGAGAAGGACATCAACCCCTTCACCCACGGCTCGGCGATCCACACCGACATCATGAAGACCGAGGGCCTCAAGCAGGCGCTCGACCAGTACGGCTTCGACGTCGCCTTCGGCGGTGCGCGCCGCGACGAGGAGAAGTCGCGCGCCAAGGAGCGCGTGTTCTCGTTCCGCACCGCGCAGCACCGCTGGGACCCGAAGAACCAGCGCCCCGAGCTGTGGAAGCTCTACAACGCCAGAAAGCACAAGGGCGAGTCGATCCGTGTGTTCCCGCTGTCGAACTGGACCGAACTCGACATCTGGCAGTACATCTACCTCGAGAACATCCCCATCGTGCCGCTGTACTACGCCGCCGAGCGCCCGGTGGTCGAGCGCGACGGCACGCTGATCATGGTCGACGACCACCGCATGCCCTTGAAGCCCGGCGAGGTGCCGATGATGATGAAGGTGCGCTTCCGCACCCTGGGCTGCTACCCGCTGACCGGCGCCATCGAGTCCGAGGCCGACACGCTGCCGGCGATCATCCAGGAAATGCTGCTCACCAAGACCTCCGAGCGCCAGGGCCGGGTGATCGACCACGATTCCGCCGCTTCCATGGAAAAGAAGAAACAAGAGGGGTACTTCTGACATGGCACACGTTTCCGACCTCATCGCCACCGACATCGAGCAGTACCTGCGTCAGCACGAGAAGAAGAGCCTGCTGCGCTTCATCACCTGCGGCAGCGTGGATGACGGCAAGAGTACGCTCATCGGCCGCCTGCTCTACGAATCGAAGATGCTGTTCGAGGACCAGCTTGCCGCGGTCGAGGCCGACTCGAAGAAGTTCGGCACCCAGGGCGACCAGATCGACTTCGCGCTGCTGGTCGATGGCCTGGCGGCCGAGCGCGAGCAGGGCATCACGATCGACGTGGCCTACCGCTTCTTCTCCACCGACAAGCGCAAGTTCATCGTCGCCGACACCCCGGGACACGAGCAGTACACCCGCAACATGGTCACCGGCGCTTCCACGGCGGATGCGGCGATCCTGATGGTCGATGCGCGCAAGGGCATCCTCACCCAGACGCGCCGCCACAGCTACCTGGTGTCGCTGATCGGCATCCGCCACGTCGTGGTCGCCATCAACAAGATGGACCTGGTGGGCTACGCCGAGCCCATCTTCCGCGAGATCGTCGAGGACTACCGCGCCTTCGCAGCGCAGCTCGGTCTCGAGGGCATCACCTTCATCCCGATGTCCGCCTTCAAGGGCGACAACATCATTGCCCCCAGCGACAACATGCCCTGGTACCACGGCACCACGCTGATGGGTTATCTCGAGACCGTCGAGGTGGACGATTGCCGCATGCAGCGCGCCGCCTTCCGCCTGCCCGTGCAGTGGGTCAATCGCCCGAACCTCGATTTCCGCGGTTTTGCCGGCACCATCGCCAGCGGTGTGGTCAAGCCGGGTGATCGCATCCGCGTTCAGCCCTCGGGGCGCGAGAGCACGGTAGCGCGGATCGTGACTCTGGACGGCGACCTGGCACAGGCGGTGGCCGGGCAGTCGGTCACGCTCACGCTGGCCGACGAGATCGACATTTCGCGCGGCGACGTGATCTCCACGGTCGAGGCGCCGGCCGAGGTCGCCGACCAGTTCGAATGCACGATCAACTGGATGCACGACGAGCCCATGCTCGCCGGGCGACCCTACCTGCTCAAGATCGGCGCACGCACGGTGACGGCAACGATCACCGACATCAAGTACCAGGTCAATGTGAACACGCTCGAGCATGTCGCGGTCAAGAAGCTCGAACTGAACGCGATCGGCGTGTGCAACATCAGCCTCGACCGTCCGATCGCCTTCGATGCCTATCGCGACAACCGTGACACCGGCGGCTTCATCCTCATCGACCGGCTGTCCAACAACACCGTCGGTGCTGGCCTGCTGCACTTCGCGCTGCGCCGGGCACACAACATCCACCTGCAACACGTTGACGTGAACAAGCAGGCGCGTGCTGCGCTCAAGAACCAGCACGGTTGCGTGCTCTGGTTCACCGGCCTGTCGGGTGCGGGCAAGTCCTCGATCGCCAACCTGGTCGAGAAGAAGCTGCACGCGCTGGGCCACCACACTTACCTGCTCGACGGTGACAACGTGCGCCACGGGCTGAACAAGGACCTCGGCTTCACCGACGCCGATCGCGTCGAGAACATCCGCCGCGTGGCCGAAGTCGCAAAGCTGATGGTGGATGCCGGCCTCATCGTGCTCACCGCCTTCATCTCGCCCTTCAAGTCCGAACGCCGTATGGCGCGCGGCCTGGTCGAAGAGGGTGAGTTCGTCGAGGTCTTTGTCGACACCCCGCTCGAAGTCGCCGAGGCACGCGACGTGAAGGGCCTCTACAAGAAGGCCCGGCGCGGCGAGCTGAAGAACTTCACTGGCATCGACTCGCCCTACGAGGCGCCGGAAGAGCCTGAACTGCGCCTCGACACCACCCGGCTTGACCTCGACGCGGCGGCCGACACCGTGCTGGCATGGCTCGAGGCGCGGGGAATGCTCGTGCGTTGAATCGAGCACTGAGCAAGGATGGGGGCGACCCCACCCTTGCCCTCAGTTACTGAGACTGCGCGTAATCGGCGCACATCTCGCACAGCAGGTCGAAAAGCGTTTCAAGTTCCTTGCGTCCGGTGTTCATCATCGGCTCCTTCCGATTCGCGGCGACAAGTGGGGCGCGCGCCTGTCGAACAAGCCCGGGTGGCCTCGTCCCTGCTCCTGCAAGCCCCATCCCGCTAGAGGCAGCTTACGTCGCTCGCTCAGGAGAGGCCAATCGAAACGCATCATCGCGCCGATTGGCCTCGGCAATGCCCGTCCGGAAGCACGAGACAGCTCAGGAGGCCCGACGCGTCAGGCACCAGCCGAGCAGTCCCGCAGCGATGAGCACGAGGACGCCGGGCTCGGGGACGGGGGCGACGAACTCGGTCAGCGGTGTCATCGTGCCGGTAAAGCGTCCTTCCTCGGCAAAACGCAGGCCGGTGATGAAGGCCAGCGGGTTGGCCGGGTCCAGTCCGGCGGTGGTCTCGATCCCAAGCACGCGGAAGCGGTCGACGCCGTCGTCATCGAACACGAGTTCTTCGCCGCCAAGGATGTTGGTCTTGAAGGGCACCCACGCGCTGCCGTCCCAGAGTTCGATATCGTAGAGTGAATCGCCGATCCCGGTCGGGAGCAGCACGGCGCGGATCAGCGGGTCGCCAGCGCCGATGGCATAGTCGTAACCGACAGCCACGAGCGGATCTATGAAGATGATCTCGTCGGGAGTGACGCGCTCGATGGTGAACTTGAATACCGTATCGCCGGTCGGGTCGATTCCGCCGCTGGGCAGGTAGACACCGTCCGGCGCCCCTTCGGGCAGCAGCATGAAGTCGAAGAAGCTGCGCGAGCGGCTCAGGATGTTGGCGTTCGACACCGGCGCGGATTCGTCGCGGCGGTCGATCAGGCTGACCTCGACCGAGTACATCTTGTCGCCGCTCAGCAGGGTGCCGAGATCGGCATAATCGCCGATCCGGAACGAGGACACATCGGGCGCCATGAAGCTGCGGCTGAACAGGATGTCGCCCGAGATGGAGTCACCGGGCTTGTAGTCCAGGCTCCATATCTGCACCCGCACGCTGTCGTGGCTCGAATCTTCATAGACCCCCCAATTGAAGGTCATGTCCTCGCCACTGCCGCTGACACGCATGTTGGAGACGAAGGGCAGCACAGTTGCGCCTTCGATGGAGGGCAGGGTGCCGACAGCGGCATATGCATCCGTCGGGTCGCTCCGACCGAACAGGCTCCAGCCGGCCGTGCTGGGGTTGTAGGGCACGTTCTCACCCAACTCGGCATTGAAGAACAGCATGCCGTCCCCGACCGAGCGCGCATACTGGTTCGGCGCGACGGTGACCGGATCGTAGACGAGACTGGTGTAGTGCACACCGTCCTGGGTGGCGATGATCTGGGTGGCGGCGCTGGGTGTGGAGCCTGGATTGGGGGTGACGTTCAAGGCGCCGATCGTCTGCCTTACGCCGGCGAAGATGCGTACGGAGTTGTCGCTGCGATTGTCCAGGAAGTGATAGCTGTCGCTGACGGTGATGGCGGCGTCCGCCGTGCTCGCCTGCAGCAGGCAAAGGCTCATTGCCGCCGTCAGGGCTACCCTCTGCGGCGATAAGCTGTTTCTTGTGTTCATGCGAGTCTCCTGCGGGTTGTTGTTTTGTAGGTGTCCGGTGTTCGCCCGGACAGAGTGGTCGAAGCAATTTTTGTGCGAGTGGTATATCCCGCTGGCAAGTCGCAGCCGGCTGTGATCGACGCCGAGTTGGGGCGGGCATGTGTAAGGAATGCCGACACTTTCCCGGCGGCAGGAAGTTTCGATGCCAATCAGTTCGGTGGAGCAGCCCACGGGCGCAGCGGCGCAGGCCATCGATTCCGCTGATACCCCGGCAGATCCGAGTGCAGTCTCCTTCGGGCCCTCGCGGCGGGCGCTGCTACTGCAGGGGGGGGCGCGGCGGCCACGCTCTGCTAGAATCGCCCGCCATGAGCTATCAGGTCCTTGCGCGCAAGTGGCGGCCGAAGTCCTTCGGTACGCTGGTCGGTCAGGAGCACGTGGTGCGTGCGCTGTCGCATGCGCTCGCCACCGGCCGTCTGCATCACGCCTGGCTGTTTACGGGCACGCGCGGTGTCGGCAAGACGACGATTAGCCGCATTCTGGCCAAGGCGCTCAACTGCGAGACCGGCATCACCCCCGAGCCGTGCAACACCTGCGACGCCTGTCGCGCGATCGACGCCGACCGCTTTCCCGATTACGTCGAGATGGATGCGGCTTCGAACCGTGGCGTGGACGATATGGCGGCGCTCCTCGACAAGGCGGTGTATGCGCCGGTGCAGGGGCGCTACAAGGTGTACATGATCGACGAAGTGCACATGCTCACCGGGCATGCCTTCAACGCCATGCTGAAGACGCTCGAGGAGCCGCCCGAGCACGTCAAGTTCATCCTCGCCACCACCGACCCGCAGAAGATCCCGGTAACGGTGCTGTCGCGCTGCCTGCAGTTCAACCTCAAGCAGATGCCGCAGGGGCATATCGTCGAGCACCTCACGCGCATCCTGCAGGCTGAGCAGGTGTCATTCGAGCCTGGTGCATTGCGCCACCTCGCCAAGGCGGCGAACGGCTCGATGCGAGATGCGCTGTCCCTGCTCGACCAGGCGATCGCGCATGGCGCGGGCAAGGTCGAGGAGGAGCAGGTTACCCACATGCTGGGCACGGTGGGCGACGACCATCTGTACGCGGTGCTCGATGCCCTGGTCGCGGCTGATGTCCCTGCGCTGCTGCGAGTGGCTGATGGCATGGAGGCGCGCAGCTTGGCCTTCGATGCGGCCCTGCAGTCGCTGGCGACGCTGCTGCACCGCATTGCCCTGGCGCAGTTTGCGCCCGAGGCGATCACCGACGAACTCGAGCGCGCGCGCGTGGCGGCCTACGTGCAGGCCTTCGATGCCGAGTTCCTGCAGCTTGCCTATCAGATCGCCATCCACGGCCGTGACGAGCTACCGCTTGCGCCGGATGAGTACACCGGCTTCACGATGACGCTGCTGCGCCTGCATGCATTCCGTCCCGAGCAACCCGCAGCGCTCGGTGGGCCGGGCGTGGCGCCTGGGGGTGGTGGCTTGGCGCGGGCGGTGCCTGCGTCGGCGAGGCCGGCGCCAACGGTGTCCGCGTCGGTTGCTGCGGCGAGGCCGGAGCCGCCGGTCGCGGCCATAACACCGCCACCTGCCGCGGTCGCACAGCCTGCCGCAGAGCGGCCGCCAGCGATGGCTCCGCAGCCTGCCGAGGCCAAGCCGGCGGCGGTCGGCACCGCGCAAGCGGTGTCGGGGCATGACGTGCCGCCGTGGGAGGATCTGCCGCCCGAGGCCTATGCCGACAGCGCGGCCGTTGTCGAACGCGTGCATGCCGTGTCGTCTTCGCTGGGAGCAGCGAGCGAGGCTGCGTCAGCGCCCGCTCCTGCCCCGGTGGCTTCTGCCTCAGTGGCTGCTGCCGCAGAGAAGTCCGTGGTAGTGCCGGAGGCGACGATGGCGCCGGATGCAGCTGCCGGCAAGCCTGCACGCGGCGATGCTGCGACCCTGTTCGCGCTTGGTGATTGGCGCGGGCTGGTGCGTGCGCTTGAACTCGGTGGCCTCGTGCGCGAACTTGCCCAGCATTGCGAATGGGTCGATTTCAGCGATGAGGGCCTGCAGTTGCGCCTGTCAGTGGCGCACCGTCATCTGCTCGACATGAATCCAGGGGCGCTCGAGCGCCTGCAGGACAGTCTGTCGTCGGCCCTCGGGCGTACGCTCAAACTGCGCATCATCGTCGGCGACATTGCCGGTGAGACGCCGGCGCAGCGCGACGAGGTCGAGCGTCGTGCGCGCCATGCCGAGGCCGTTGCCGCGCTCGAGGCCGATCCCTTCGTACGCGAGCTGATCGAACGTTTCGATGCCACGCTCGTCGAGAGTACCGTGAAGCCGCTTTGAGCCGCTGCTTGCGGTGTCGGCCTGCGGCACACCCTTCCTGAAACATTTACCCTGAATCCCAACCATACGACGGAGCGCACATCATGATGAAAGGCGGTATTGCCGGCCTGATGAAGCAGGCCCAGCAGATGCAGGAAAACATGAAGAAGATGCAGGACCAACTGGCCTCGATCGAAGTCGAGGGGCAGTCCGGTGCCGGCATGGTCAAGGTGCAGATGACCTGCAAGTACGATGTGCGCCGCGTCTCCATCGATGCCTCGGTCATGGATGACAAGGAGATGCTCGAGGATCTCGTCGCCGCGGCGCTCAACGATGCGGTGCGCAAGGTCGAAACCGCCACCCAGGACAAGATGGCGAGTGTCACCGCGGGCTTGAATCTGCCGCCCGGCATGAAGCTGCCGTTCTGAGCGCAGC
This sequence comes from Thauera sp. 28, assembly GCF_000310145.2. Classification (GTDB taxonomy): domain Bacteria; phylum Pseudomonadota; class Gammaproteobacteria; order Burkholderiales; family Rhodocyclaceae; genus Thauera; species Thauera mechernichensis. The sequence goes on along the minus strand of NZ_AMXA01000007.1, from coordinate 35,928 downwards.
CGTCCGATGTCGCCGTCCAGCCTCGACGAGCTGATCGAGGCGCTGCGTTGCCTGCCCGGAGTGGGGCCGAAGTCGGCCCAGCGCATGGCCTACCACCTGCTGCAGCGCGACCAGCGCGGCGCAGCGCGCCTTGGTCGTGCGCTCACGCATGCGCTCGAAGTGTTGCGTCACTGCGAGCGCTGCAATACGTTTTCCGAGGAGGTGGTGTGCCAGCGCTGCGCAAATCCTCGCCGCGACGCGTCTCTGTTGTGCGTGGTGGAAATGCCGGCCGATCTGGCGATGATCGAACAGACCCAGACCTACAATGGCCTCTACTACGTGCTGATGGGGCGCTTGTCGCCGCTCGATGGCATCGGGCCACGTGAGCTCGGCCTGGACAAGCTGATCGCGCGGGCGACGGACGACAGCGTGCGCGAGGTGATCCTTGCCACCAACTTCACCAACGAGGGCGAGGCAACGGCGCACACGGTGGCCACCCTGCTCGCAGCGCGTGGGGTCAAGGTGAGCCGCCTGTCGCGTGGGGTGCCGGTTGGTGGAGAGCTCGAGCATACCGACACCGGCACCATTGCCCAGGCCCTGGTGGAGCGGCGTGCGCTCTGACCCATCCCAGGCTTCATGACGCGGCCGGTGGCGAGGATGCTGCAGCGCCACATTTGACCCGCCCGGAGACCGACCGAAAGCCCTCGCATTGTCGCGGAAAGCCTTGTGGCAGAAGGCGATGCGCGCTTTGCGCTTTCTCTGCTGCGGTGACTCCGGTATAATTCTCGGGTTATCTGTATCCAGGTCTTTCATTTTCCTTTCTGGGAAGAGGGTCATGAGCGTTGATCAAAAGATGGACAGCAGCCGCCGCACTCTGCTGCTCGCTACGTCCGCCGCCGGCGGCGTGGCCGCAGTGGCGACCGCGGTGCCGTTTGTTGCCAGCCTGACGCCGTCCGAGCGCGCCAAGGCAGCCGGTGCGCCGGTCGAAGTTGATGTGAGCAAGCTCGCTCCGGGCGAGATGATGACGGTGGAGTGGCGGGGCAAGCCGGTGTGGGTGCTGCGCCGCACGCCCGAAATGCTCGCGTCGCTCGATGCGACCGATGCGCGCGTCAGCGATCCGAATTCGGACAAGCCGATGCAGCCGGACTACGCAAAGAACAAGCATCGCTCCATCAAGCCGGAGTACCTCGTCGCCGTGGGTATCTGTACCCACCTCGGCTGTTCCCCGTCCGAGAAGTTCAAGATGGGTGCCGAGAGCGGCATGGGCGCCGACTGGCAGGGTGGCTTCCTGTGCCCCTGCCATGGCTCGCTCTTCGATCTGGCCGGTCGCGTCTACAGCAGCATGCCGGCGCCGGACAACCTCGAAGTGCCGCCGCACCAGTACCTCGCGGATTCCACCATTCTTGTTGGCGAAGACGGGAAGGCCTAAGCGATGACGACCAAATCACAAGCCCTGCTCAACTGGATCGACGAGCGTTTTCCGCTTACGTCGTCGATCAAGGGGCATCTCACCGAGTACTACGCGCCGAAGAACTTCAACTTCTGGTATTTCTTCGGTTCGCTCGCCCTGCTGGTGCTGGTCATCCAGATCCTCACCGGCATCTTCCTGGTCATGCACTACAAGCCGGATGCCTCGCTCAACGCCTCGGGCGTGCCGGTGGCCTTCGCCAGTGTCGAGTACATCATGCGTGAAGTGCCGGGTGGCTGGTTGATCCGCTACCTGCACTCGACCGGCGCGTCGGCGTTCTTCGTCGTTGTGTACCTGCACATGTTCCGTGGCCTGCTCTACGGTTCCTATCGCAAGCCGCGCGAGCTGATCTGGATCTTCGGTACCCTGATCTTCCTGGTGCTGATGGCCGAAGCCTTCATGGGCTACCTGCTGCCGTGGGGGCAGATGTCCTTCTGGGGCGCGCAGGTGATCGTGAACCTGTTCTCGGCGATTCCTCTCATCGGGCCCGATCTGGCGCTGGTGATCCGCGGCGATTTCGTCGTGTCCGACGCCACGCTGAACCGCTTCTTCTCCTTCCACGTCATCGCCGTGCCGCTGGTGCTGATCGGCCTCGTCGTTGCGCACATCATCGCGCTGCACGAGGTTGGTTCCAACAACCCGGACGGTGTCGAGATCAAGAAGAAGAAGGACGCCAACGGCATCCCGCTCGACGGCATCCCCTTCCATCCGTACTACACGGTAAAGGACATCGTCGGCGTCGTCGCCTTCCTGTTCTTCTTCAGCGCGGTGGTGTTCTTTGCGCCTGAAGGTGGTGGCTACTTCCTCGAGTACAACAACTTCATTCCCGCTGACCCGCTGAAGACCCCGCCGCACATCGCGCCGGTCTGGTACTTCACGCCCTTCTACTCGATCCTGCGCGCGGTCACCTTCCCGCTGTTCGGCCTCGATGCGAAGTTCTGGGGTGTGGTCGCGATGGGGGCCTCGGTGGTGATCATCGCCTTCCTGCCGTGGCTGGATCGCAGCCCGGTGAAGTCGATGCGCTACAAGGGCCCGATCTTCAAGGCTGCAGTTGCCATCTTCGTGGTGTGCTTCATCATCCTCGGTTACCTTGGCGTGCTGCCGCCGACCCCGGGTCGCACCCTGGTGTCGCAGATCTGCTCGGTGCTGTATTTCGCCTTCTTCCTGCTGATGCCGTGGTACAGCAAGCTCGACAAGTGCAAACCCGAACCGGAAAGGGTGACTTTCAAATGAAAATGCGCGTGATCAACCTCATCAAGCGGGCAGCAGCGGTGCTGCTGTTCGCCCCGGCCGTGGCGCTGGCGGCGGCGGCCTCGGTGCAGCTCGACAAGGCCCCGGTCAGTACAGATCCGGCTGCCCTGCAGCATGGCGCCAAGCTGTTCGTCAACTACTGTCTGAGCTGTCACAGCGCGAGCTTCAAGCGCTACAACATGCTCACCAACATCGGCCTGTCCGAGCAGGAAATCCGTGACAATCTGATGTTCACCGCCGAGCGCGTCGGTGATCTGATGACTGTGGCCATGCGCCCGGCCGATGCCAAGGTCTGGTTCGGCACCGCGGTGCCCGACCTGACCCTGGTAGCGCGCCAGCGCAACTCGGGGGACGGCAGTGGTGCGGACTGGCTCTACACCTATCTGCGTCAGTTCTACCGTGACACGGAGCGTCCCTCGGGCTGGAACAACGTGGTGTTCGAGAACGTGGGCATGCCGCACGTGTTCTGGGAGCTGCAGGGCGAGCAGGTGGCCAACATCACCGAGAACGCCGATGGCACCAAGAACGTGCAGCTGTCGCTCGCCAAGCCGGGCAAGCTGAGCGTAGAAGAGTACGACAAGGCCGTCGCCGACCTCGTGTCCTTCATGGTCTGGATGAGCGAGCCGATCGCCGAGAAGCGCAAGGCGATCGGTACCGTCGTGCTGATCTTCCTGGCCGGCATGTTCGTGCTCAGCTACGCGCTGAAGAAGAACTACTGGAAGGACATTCATTGATCGAAAACGCGGCAGGCCGCAAGGCCGGTTAGCGCGGTCCGACCCCAGACGCACCACGCGCTACCGCGTGGTGCGCTTTTGCTTTATGAATTCCGGAGTGGCAACACCATGATGAACCTTTATTCCGGCACGACCGATCCCTTCAGTCACCGCTGCCGGATCGTGCTGTTCGAAAAGGGCATGGATTTCGAAGTCATCGACGTCGATCTCTACAACAAGCCCGAAGACATCGCCGTCATCAATCCCTACAACCGCGTGCCGGTGCTGGTGGATCGCGACCTCGTGCTCTACGAGTCCAACATCATCAACGAGTACATCGACGAGCGCTTCCCGCATCCGCAGCTGATGCCGCCCGACCCGATCATGCGCGCTCGTGCACGTCAGTTGCTGCATACCTTCGAGCAGGAGCTGTTCACGCACCTCGAGGCGCTCGAGGCCGGGCAGAAGGGTGTCGACAAGGTGCGCACCCATGTGCGTGACCACCTGACTCAGCTCGCGCCGGTGTTCACCAAGCAGAAGTTCATGCTGGGTGACGAGTTCTCGATGCTTGACGTCGCGATCGCGCCGCTGCTGTGGCGCCTCGAGCACTACGGTATCGAGCTGCCCAAGGCTGCCGCGCCGTTGATGAAATACGCCGAGCGCATTTTCAGCCGCCAGGGCTTCATTGACGCACTGACCCCGTCCGAGAAGGTCATGCGCCGCTGAGCGGGCCGGGGCGGGCGTCCATGTGGCGCAGCCCCGATCAACGGAGTGAAGATGAGCATCGTTTCGACCAAGCCGTATCTGCTGCGCGCAATCTGGCAGTGGTGCATCGACCAGGGTTTCACGCCCTATATCGCAACTGCCGTTGACGAGCACACGCGTGTTCCGCCCGGTTACGCCCGCGATGGCCAGATCGTGCTGAATCTCGCCCCTGACGCCACGGGCCAACTGCAGATGGAGAACGACTTCATCAGCTTCCAGGCGCGCTTCGGTGGTGTTGCACACTCGCTGGTCATCCCTGTCGCCAACGTGATCGCCATCTATGCGCGGGAGAACGGGCAGGGCATGGCCTTCGAGCCTGAGTTCGAAGAGGACGCGGCCGGCCTCGAGGATGAGGCTGTCGACGGCGAAGAAGCTGCCGGCACGGAGGCCGTGGTCGAAGACATGGGCGACGCGGCGGCACAGGCCCGCGCCGAAGCTGCAGATGGCGCCGGCGATGCCTCTCCACGCCCGCCGCGCGGCAGTCATCTCAAGCTGGTCAAGTAAGGAGCATGCCGTGACAGGTCTGGTTTGGAGCGAAGCGCTCGAGAACAAGCTCGAGCCGATGGACGCCACCCACCGCGAGTTCGTGGCGTGCTACAACGCGGTAGTCGAGGCGGCGCCCGAGCAGTTGCTGGCGGCCTTCGATGCGCTCATCGCGCACACCGAAGAGCACTTTGCGCTCGAGAACGGGTGGATGGAAGCCGTCGACTTTCCAGGTTGCCATCGCGCCGAGCACGATCGCGTGCTTGCAGTCATGTACGACATCCGCAAGCGCGTCGCGGGGGGCGACACCTTCTTCTTCAAACGCCTGGTCGAGGAGTTGCCGGCCTGGTTCCGCAATCATGTCGACGGCATGGATGCCGCGCTCGCATTCCATTTGCAGAGCGTAGGGTTCGACTTCGAGGCTGGCGTGCTGCCTGCGCTCGCCGAGGGCGAGCAGCGCGGTGAAGGCTGTGCGTGCGCCAGCCTCAGTGCGGAGTCCGCATGCCAGCCGGAGACTGCGCGTAGCCCGGCCTGTTCGGGCTGACCAGGGCACTCTGCTGGCGTATTCCCTGCGCGTTGCAGTTGATCGCGACGCGGTTTTCAGGTCCTGCGGCCGTCGCGGAAAGGAAAGTCGAGCGCGGGCTGGCGTCCGCTCATGAGTTCGGCCAGGGCTGCGGCTGAGCCGCAGGCCAGCGTCCAGCCCAGCGTTCCGTGCCCGGTGTTGAACCACAGCCGGTCGTGCCGGCCGCGGCCGATCACCGGAACATTGCCGGGTGTTGCCGGCCTCAGCCCGGCCCAGGCTTCGGCCTCGGCGATGTCGATTGCACCCGGGAAGCGGGTGCGCGCCCAGTCGAGGATTCCCGCTACGCGTTCCGGCCTGATCCTCGTATCGAACCCATTGAGTTCCGCCGTGCCTGCGATGCGCAGTCGATCGCCGAGTCGCGAGCAGACGATGCGGCGGGATTCGTCGGTCAGGCTTACGCTGGGCGCGCGGCTCGGGTCGACCACCGGTGCCGTGATCGAGTAGCCCTTTACCGGATAGATCGGTAGCTTTTCGTCCAGCGGTGCGAGCAGACGCGGGCCGTAGCTGCCCAGGCAGACAACGAAGGCGTCGGCATGCAGCAGATGCAACTCGCCGCGCGTGTCGCGGATTTCGACGGCCTCGACGCACTCCCGCCCGGCTACCGCAGCGCTCAGGATGCGCATGATCTCGCACCCCCAGTGCATGCGTGCCCCAGCGGTCGACAGGCGCAGGGCAAGCATCTGGGTGAAGAGGTGGGCGTCGCCCGACTCGTCGCCTGGCGCATACAGCCCGCCTGCCAGCGAGTCCGCCTGTGCCGCGAGTGCGGGCTCGATGCGCAGGCATTCGGCTTTGGTGCAGACCCGGGCTGCGATGCCGAAGTGCGTGAGTTCCTGCACCCGCCTGCCGGCCTGGGAGAACTCTGCCGGGCTGTGAAACAGATGCAGGATGCCGCGTTCGAGCTGTTCGTAGTGCAGGTCGAGTTCCGCGCGCAGGGCGCGCAGGCGCTCGCCGCTCCAGCGCGCCAGGTGCGCGATCGCAGCCGTATTGCGGCGTGTCCGCCAGGGCAGGCATTCGAACAGAAAGCGCGCCCCCCACTGCCACTGGGCCGGGTCGGTGGTGGGGCGGAACATCAGCGGCGCATCGTCACGGCCGAGCCAGCGCAGCACTTGCAGCGGTGCACCCGGGTTGGCCCAGGGCTCCGGGTGGCTGATCGAGATCTGGCCGCCGTTCGCGTAACTGGTCTCGAGCGCTGCCGCGGGTTGGCGGTCGACGATGCTGACGTCGAACCCGGCCTGGTGCAGATACCAGGCTGTGGTGACGCCGGAGAGGCCGGCACCGAGGACCAGGACATGCATGGGTGGGGCGTGCGCCTTCTGTTGAGGGCCGGGGATGGGTTCCGGGGCTGCGATCATACCCCCGCGCTTCAGCGCGCGGAACCGCTTGCCGGCAGTGCTAAGGGCATTTACCCCGTGCGCTGCCGGCGTGGAACCGCGATAATCCACGCCTGTCCGTCTATCGAGTCGATTGGAGTTCCTTCATGCGCCGTGTCACCCTTACCCAGTTCCTGATCGAGCAGCAGCGTGCAGGTCGCATTAGCCCCGATCTGCGTCTGCTGATCGAGGTTGTTGCGCGTGCGGTCAAGGCCATCAGCGTCAACGTATCCAAGGGGGCGCTCGCCGGCGTGCTCGGCGAGGCCGGTACCGACAACGTGCAGGGCGAGGCGCAGAAGAAGCTCGACGTGATCGCCAACGAGATCCTGCTGCAGGCCAATGAGTGGGGTGGCCACCTTGCGGCCATGGCCTCGGAAGAGGTCGAGACCGTGCACCAGATTCCGTTCGACTATCCCAAAGGTGGTTTCCTGCTGCTGTTCGATCCGCTCGACGGCTCCTCGAACATCGACGTGAATATCTCCGTGGGCACGATCTTCTCGGTGTTGCGCAACCCCGCGGGCGGCAGCGAGCCGACCGAGGCCAACTTCCTGCAACCGGGCAGCGAGCAGGTCGCTGCAGGTTATGCGGTGTATGGCCCGTCGACCCAGTTGGTTCTCACCGTCGGTAATGGTGTGCATGGCTTCACCCTCGATCGCGAGATGGGTAGCTTCGTATATACCCAGCCGTTCATGACCATCCCGGTCGACACCCAGGAGTTCGCCATCAACGCATCCAATGCGCGCTTCTGGGAGCAGCCGGTGAAGCGCTACGTGGATGAGATGCAGGCGGGCAAGGGCGGCCCGCTCGGCAAGGACTACAACATGCGCTGGGTGGCGTCGATGGTCGCCGACGTCCATCGCATCCTGACCCGTGGCGGCATCTTCATGTACCCAATGGATGAGAAGTGCCGTGCAAAGGGGGGCAAGCTGCGTCTCATGTACGAGGCCAACCCGATGGCGATGCTGGTCGAGCAGGCTGGCGGCGCAGCCTCTACCGGTCGTGAGCGCATCATGGACCTCAAGCCCACCGAGCTGCACCAGCGCGTGCCGGTGATCCTGGGCTCGAAGAACGAAGTCGAGCGCGTCGTCTCCTATCACCTCGAGGCTTGAGCCGGGTGGGTCGGATGCGGTGCTTGGTGCGGGTTGCCGCTGTGCTTGGGGGGCTGGCGCTGCTCCCCGTGCCCGGCGCGTATGCGCAGCAGGCACTGGCGGTCGGCCTGGATGCGCCCGATGCCGTCAAGCCCTTGCTCGAGCGTCACGTTCGCCTGCTGCGTCGTGCAGACCTTGTGGTTCCCGAGGCGGACGCCGACCGCGCGGCGATGACACGGCGGACGCGCCGTGAGGTCGCCGAGTTGCTTGCCACCGAGGGCTACTTCAGCCCGCGTGTCCGCATCGACCGCAGCGCGGCCGGGCAGTGGGTAATTCAGGTCGAACCCGGGCCGCGTACCACGATTGCGGCGGTCAACATCGAGTTCGAGGGCGAGCTTGCCGCGCCCGGCGCCACTGCGGAGCTCGAGCGTCTCCAGGACCTGCGTTCGCGTTGGTCCCTGCCGGTGGGCGACGCCTTCACTCAGGGCGCGTGGGACGGCGCGAAGCAGCAACTCCTCGATGCCGTAAGCGCGCGTCGCTACGCCGCCGCCCGCATCGTTCGCAGCCGTGCAGAGATCGATCCCGAGGCCGCAACGGCAAGGCTCAGCGTGACGCTCGACAGCGGGCCGGCCTTTTACCTCGGTGCTCTCGAGGTCGAGGGGCTCGAGCATCTGCCGGCCGACCTCGTTCAGCGCTACAGCCTTTTGCGACCGGGTACGCCATACGACCGCGAAGAGCTTCTGGCTTTCCAGACCGGCTTGCAGAATACGCCGCACTTTGGCTCGGTGATCGTCGACATCGAGCGCGACCCCGCATTGGCTGCAGCAGTACCGATACGGGTGCAGGTGACCGAGGCGCTGCCGAAGTACGTTGGTTTCGGGGCGGGTTTCTCCACCAACACCGGGGCGCGCGTCGAGACCACCTATCGCGACTCCAACCTGCGTGGCCGTGGCTGGGAGTTCGCCACCGGCCTGCGTGTCGAGCAGCGCCGCCAGGCGCTGTACGCCGACGTGTTCCTGCCGCCTAAGGGGCGGCATCGCGACAGCTTCGGCGCGCTCGTCGAGCGCAGTGATCTCGAGAACCTCGTCGTCACCTCGCAAGCCGTGGGCGCGACCCGCAGTGCAACCCGTGGCGACATCGAAACCCAGTTGGCGCTGCGCTTGCAGCACGAGAACATCGCGCCCGCTGGTGCGCCGCAGCGTTCCAACAACACCCTTACCGCAAACTGGACATGGGTGAAGCGGGCGGTTGATGACCTGCTCGATCCCACCCGTGGCTATGTATTCGAGTACCAGGTTGGCGGTGGTACCGCGATCGCCTTGGCCGAGCAGGACTTCGTCCGCTTGTATTCGCGCTTCGTTCGCTATCAGCCGGTGCGCGGCAGCGATGTCTTCATCCTGCGCGCCGAGGCGGGCATGACGGTTGCAGACAGCCGTGAGGGTATCCCGCAGGACTTCCTTTTCCGCACCGGTGGCGCGCAGACCGTGCGCGGCTACGACTACCAGAGCCTCGGCGTCAGGGAGGGCAGCGCCACCGTCGGTGGCCGCTTCCTCGCAGCGGCGAGTGCAGAGTATGTGCACTGGTTCAAGCCGCAGTGGGGGGGCGCCGTATTCGTGGATGCAGGTGATGCCGCGGATACGCGCGACGACTTCGATCTGCGCGTCGGTTATGGCGTTGGAGCGCGCTGGCGCAGCCCGGCTGGGCCGCTCGCAATCGACCTCGCATGGGGCCACCAGGCGCGCAGCCTGCGCTTGCACTTCGGCGTCGCCATCGCGTTTTGAGTACACCTTCACCGCGAGCGGTGGAGTGTGTGCGCGGAACAGCGCCACAGCATGCAGGCTGCGCTTCAGCCATGGCGCAGTGCGGGTAGCGCGCTCACCGTCCAGCCGCGCGCTTCCAGCGCAGTGCGCAGCAGCCGTGCGCTATCCACCGCGCCCAGGGTGTCGCCATGTACGCAGATGCTGTCCATCGTCGCCGGCAGGACCTTGCCGTTCTGGCTGACTACGGCGCCGGCGTCGAGCATGCGCAGCACGTGGGAGACGAGCTGCTCAGGGTCATGGATGACGGCGCCCGGCTGAGCGCGTGGCACCAGGGTGGCACTGTCGGTGTAGGCGCGGTCGGCAAAGATCTCGCCAGCGACCTGAAGGCCTGCACGCTGGCCGGCGAAGTACAGCTCGGACAACACGGGGGCGAGCAGAATGAGCTGTGGGTCGATGGCGCTCACCGCACGCGCCACCGCGTCAGCGAGCGCTGCATCCTCGCAGGCCTGGTTGTTCAGCGCGCCATGTGGCTTGACGTGTGTGACGCGCCCACCTTCGGCCGCGGCCAAGCCGGCGAGCGCACCAACCTGATAGATGATCATGGCTTCGAGTTCGGCTGGCGCCATCTTCATCGGCCGGCGGCCGAAGCCCTGCAGATCGGGGTAGGCGGGATGGGCGCCCAGGCTGACCCCGGCGGCAAGCGCACAACGCACGGTGTGGCGCATCACGACCGGGTCACCGGCGTGAAAACCGCAGGCGATGTTGGCCGAGCGCACCACCTGCAGTAGTGCCTCGTCCTCGCCCATCGTCCAGGCGCCGAAGGATTCGCCGAGGTCGGCGTTCAGATTGATGGTCTTGTTCATGTGCAAGTCTCCGTAGGCAGGGGCGGCTCTGAGTTTCAATACAGCGGCCGGTATTCGGGGCCGAGCGCATGAACGACGCCGTCGACCAGATTGCTGCTGTAAAGCGCCACCAGGTCCACGCCGTCGGCAGGCAGAGGGCGGATCGAGGCGATCAATGCCCGGGTCTCGGCCTCTGTCGCGCGCGCGATCCGTGCCCCTTCGGTGGCCGTAACGGCGGCAAAGCGCAGCGTCTGTCCGGGGCGCAATGCGGCGAGTCGGCCGAGGTCGGCGGTGATCACGGTGGCGATCTTCGGATAGCCGCCTGCGGTCTGGGCGTCGGCGAGCAGTACGATCGGCTGGCCGGCGCCGGGCACCTGGATGGAGCCGGGCACGGTGGCGTCGGACACAATTTCTGCGGCGCCGGCATGCTCGAGGCGCGCGCCTTCGAGGCGGATGCCCATGCGGTCGGCTTCCGCGCTGACGCGGTAGTTGCCGCTGACCAGCGTCGCCAGCGCATCGGTGCCGAAATGGTCGGCCTGCGGGCCGGGCACCACGCGGATCGGGCGCGTGTCGGCTGCGGGCGCTTGGGCGAGCACGCGGTCAAGGCCTCGGCTCTCGTCAGTGGCTGGGGCCAGGGCCAGGCGTGTGCCGGTGGTCAGCGCGCGGCCGCTGCCGTTTGCCCCGCCGAGGCCAGCGCGTGCATAGGTCGAGGCACTGCCCATCACCGCTGCAACATCGAGCCCTGCGACCGCGACCATGGCAATGCGGCCGTTGTCCATCTTGCGGATGCGCAGCGCCTCGCCTGCGGCCAGCGTCAGCGAGCGCCAGGGGGCGAGCTGCCGGCGTCCACCGGTGTCATCGATCTCCACCACCGCGTCCCCTGCGACCGCCAGCTTCACCGCGCCGCCGTGTGCCACGACATGCAGCCCGCCATCGAAGCACTCGATCACCGGTGCGTACTCGGGGCGGCCGGCCAGAGCGTTGGCGATGCGCATCAGTTGGCGATCGAGTACGCCCGCCCAGGGCACGCCGATGCGACGGAAGCCGCGCCGGCCGTCGTCCTGGATCGAGGCGAAGGCGCCCGGTGAGACGATCTCGAGTTCGGTTCTGGCGTTCATGCGGCAGCCTCTCTGGCGCTGCTGGCATCGGCGACGCACCACTGCATCGGGTCGATCTCGCCGCGGCGTAGCCCGGCTTCGAGTGTGCGGTATTCGTCCGCGCTGACGGGGACGAAGCGCACCTTGTCGCCGGCGGCGAGCAGTGAGGGCGATGCGCGGCGGGCGTCGAACAGCGGCACCGGGCAGCGTCCGAGCAGGTGCCAGCCGCCGGGGCTTTCCCAAGGATAGATGGCGGTAAGGCCGGTTGCGATCGCCACGCTGCCGGCGGGAACACGCACGCGGGGCTGGCTGCGCCGTGGCAGGTGCAGGCGCTCGGCCAGATCACCCATGAAGGGAAAACCAGGCAGGAATCCCAGCATGTAAACCAGGTACTCGGTGCCGCTGTGCAGCGCCACCACCTCGGCGGCGTCGATGCCGAGCGTACTCGCCACTTCGGCGAGGTCGGGTGCGGCCTCGCCCTCGTAGCAGACGGGCAGCTGCCAGTGGCGGCCGTCCGTGGGTGTGCAGTGCTCGACAGCGTCGATCAGCGGCTGCAGCGCTGGGAGCAGGGTGTCGCGGTCGGTGACGAGCGGGTCGAAGAACACCGTCAGCGAGCGGAAGGTGGGCATGGACTCGATCACGCCCGGTAGCCCGCCGCCATGTTGCAGGCGCAGGATGGCGGCGTCCAGGGCGTTCACGGCGGCGAGCAGGGCGGGGTCGATGACGTTGCCGAACTCGATGGTCAGCGCGGCGTCGCCGGCGTCGAGGATGCGGTGGCTCACTGGCGCGCTCCGGCTTACAGGGACGACGTCGATGCCGCACGGGCGGCTTGGTCGTAGCGGCCGGACAGGGTGCGCAGCAGACGGGCGAGTTCGCCGATCTGGGCGTTGTCTTCCGGTGTGCCGGTGAATCCGGGCATCAGGCAATCCTCGCGTACATCGCGATATGCCATGCACACATCGTGCCCTTGTTCGGTAAGCGAAAAGAAGGCTTCCTTGCCACGCCTGGCACTCTTTACCAGGCCGAGAGCGGCCAGCTTGCGCAGTGAGTAGGAAACCACGTGGGTGTCCTCAATGTTGAGCACGAAAGCGATGTCACCGAGGCGCTTCTCGATGTCGCGGTGGGCAACGTGGTGCAGGACCAGCACGTCGGTCGGCGTCATGTCCTTGACGCCGGCAGCCGTCATGCACCGAGTCATCCAGCGCGCAAAGGCGTGCCACGCAATGATCAGGCCGAACTCGAACTCGGACAGTTCGGGCGACTTGGATGACACCAGGTGTTGGGAAGACACGATGCGGTTGGCCTCACTCATGACAGTCTCCGGGGCAGTGGTGGGATGGGTGTTCAGGGAGTTGAAGGTATTTCGAGTGCGTTATAAATATGTTTCGTTAAAAAAACGTATACGTTTTGTTGACAAGATAACCATAAAATCTCTATCGTGCAATAACGGTGACTTATGGATTGCAGGTTGCCGCCTAATCACCAGCCTCTCGGGGCGCTTGCCCTCCCATACTCAGGAGTACATGCCATGACTTTCTCGCACCCTTTGCTAAAGGCGATCACCGCTTCAATGCTTGGGCTCGGCATTGCCGCTGCTGCTCAGGCTCAGACCGTCTGGGACATGCCCACGCCTTACCCGGCCAGCAACTTCCACACCGAGAACATCCAGCAGTTCGCCAACGAGGTCGCCGAGGCCACCGGCGGCAAGCTCAAGATCACCGTCCACGCAAACGGGTCGCTGTTCAAGGCCAACGAGATCAAGCGTGCGGTGCAGGGCGGTCAGGCGCAGATCGGTGAGGTGATCATCTCCGGCCTGGCCAACGAGGATGCGCTCTATGCGCTCGACACCGTGCCCTTTCTCGCCACCGGCTACGAGGACTCGAGGAAGCTGTGGCAGGTGTCGAAGGAGGCGGTCGAGGCGCGCCTGGCGAAGAACGGCCTGAAGATCCTGTATTCGGTGGCGTGGCCGCCGCAGGGGCTGTATTCGAAGACCGAACTCAACACGATCGGCGACCTCAAGGGCATGAAGATCCGCTCCTACAGCCCGACCGTGGCACGCATGATCCAGCTCATGGGTGGCCAACCGGTGACCGTGCAGGCCGCCGACCTCACTCAGGCGCTGTCGACCGGCGTGGTGTCGGCCAACCTGACCTCCTCGGCCACCGGCTATGACACCAAGAGCTGGGAGCAGCTCAGCCACTACTACGACATCCAGGCCTGGCTGCCGAAGAACATCGTGTTCGTCTCGCAGAAGGCCTTCGATGCGCTCGACCAGCCCGCGCGCGACGCCTTGCTCAAGGCGGCTGCCGCTGCCGAGGAGCGCGGTTGGAAGGTCTCGGAAGAGAAGACCGCGTGGTACATCGATCAGCTCAGGACCAACGGCATGAAGGTGGTGCCTGCGCCCGCCGCGCTGCAGGCCGACCTGCTGAAGATCGGCGAGCAGATGGCGGCCGAATGGGCCGAGAAGGCAGGCTCCGATGGTCAGGCCATCCTCGACGCCTACCGCAAGCTGAAGTAAGTCCGTGCCGTCGCCGGGGGCCGCACGTGCGGCCCCCGGCCTTTCCGGAGACCGCCATGAGAGCGTTCCTCGATTCGCTGTACCGTCTGTCCGGTGCCCTCGCCGCCGTCGGCATGATCTTCACGCTGGTGATGGTCGCTGCCGGCGTATTCACCCGGCCTTTCAACATCTACCTGCCGGGTACCGATGACTACGCGGGCTATGCGATGGCGGCCTGCGGCTTCCTCGCGCTTGCCTACACCTTCAAGCACGGCGAGCACATTCGCGTGAGCCTGGTTATCGAGCGCCTCGGGCCGGGCATGCGGCGCGTGGCGGAGTGGTTCGCGCACGGCGCCGGCGTGGTAGTGGCGTCCATGCTCGCCTGGTATGCGGTACGCCTGGCCTGGCAGTCGCATGAATTCGAGGAGATCTCGCAGGGCATCGACGCCACGCCGCTGTGGATCCCGCAGCTGTCGATGGCGATCGGGTCGGTGATCCTGCTGATCGCCGTGGTCGACGACTTCATCCAGGTCAGCCTCGGGCGCGAGCCGCAGCGCCTGGCCAAGGCCAGCGCCGAAGAAATGGCGCACATGGAATAAGGGGCCATCATGGAACTCACCGCTGCACTCGTTCTCATCGGCCTGATGGTACTGCTGCTCGCCGGCGGCCTTTGGATCGGCCTCTCCCTGATGGCCATCGGCATCCTCGGCATGCTCGGCTTCACCACCCGCGCCCCCGGCGACGGCATGGCCGTTGCCATCTGGAGCCACGGCTCGAGCTGGACCCTGACCGCGCTGCCGCTTTTCCTGTGGATGGGTGAAATCCTGTTCCGAACCCGGCTGTCGCAGGAGATGTTCAAGGGCCTGTCGCCCTGGCTCGAGCGCCTGCCCGGCCGCCTGCTGCACACCAACGTGATCGGCTGCACGCTGTTCGCGGCGGTGTCGGGCTCGTCGGCGGCGACCTGCGCCACCATCGGCAAGATTGCGATGCCCGAGCTCAGCCGCCGCGGCTATCCCGAGTCCATGGTGCTGGGCACCCTGGCCGGCGCGGGCACGCTCGGGCTGCTGATCCCGCCTTCGATCATCATGATCGTGTATGGCGTGGCGGCCGATGTTTCGATCTCCAAGCTCTTCATCGGGGGCGTGCTGCCGGGCATTCTGCTCGCGTCCTTGTTCATGGGCTGGGTGGTGATCTGGTCGCTGATGAACCGCGGCAAGATCCCGCCGGCGGACCTCAAGACCAGCTTCATGCAGAAGCTCGCCGCGTCGAGAAACCTGATCCCGGTGGTACTGCTGATCGCCGGCGTACTCGGCTCGATCTATTCGGGTATCGCCACCGCCACCGAGGCGGCGGCGATAGGCGTGATCGGCAGCCTGATCATCGCCGCGGCGCAGAAGTCGCTGACCCGCGAGAGCTTCATTGCCGGCCTCATGGGCGCCACCCGGCTGTACTGCATGATCGCGCTCATTCTCGCCGGCTCGGCCTTCCTGACCCTGGCGATGGGCTACATCGGCCTGCCGCGCCATCTGGCTGAGTGGATCGGCACGCTCAACCTCACGCCCGGCATGCTGCTGTTCGCCCTTGCGATCTTTTTCGTGCTGCTCGGCTGCTTCCTCGACGGCATCTCGATCATCGTGCTGACGATGGCGGTGCTGCTGCCGACGATCCAGGCGGCGGGCATCGATCCGCTGTGGTTCGGCGTGTTCGTGATCGTGGTCGTGGAGATGGCGCAGATCACTCCGCCGGTAGGCTTCAACCTGTTCGTGCTGCAGGCGCTGTCAGGCAAGCAGATCAGCACCATCGCCGTCTACGCGCTGCCATACTTCCTGTTGATGGTGCTGGCGCTGATCCTGCTCTATGTCTTTCCCGGGCTGGTGACGTGGCTTCCCGGGCAGATGATGGGGTAGCGGGTCGTGCGCCGCTGAGGGTCTTGACCTGAGCCCAGCCGATTGCTCCGAGGTTGCCGGATAAATGCGGGTGGCGATGAAGAACCCCCGGTTGAGCAGCCTGGTTTCAAGGTCGAGAATGCCGCTCATGAGTGTATGAGCATTTGCGTCCCTGGCGGAATTGAAGCAAGGCCACTTTTCAGACCGGAGTTTCACCATGTCCATCAGTGTCCTCGACCTTTTCAAGGTGGGTATCGGCCCGTCCAGTTCGCACACCGTCGGCCCCATGCGTGCCGCCCACGATTTCGTCGCAGCGCTCGGGGGCCGTGGGCTGGTGGATGCGGTGACGCGGATCGAGGTGAAACTCTACGGTTCCCTGTCGGCGACGGGTGTCGGTCATGGCACCGACCGGGCCGTGGTTGCAGGCCTCATGGGGGCTCGCCCGGACGAGGTTGATCCCGATTTCCTGGTTGATGCGGTGGATGCCGTACGTATCGATGGCGTATTGCCGTTGCCCGGTGGGGGAGAGCTGGCATTCGACTGGGCGCGCGACATGCGCTTGCTACCCGTGAGCTTGCCCTACCACCCGAACGCGATGCGCCTGGCGGCCTACGGCGAGGCCGGCCTCCTGCATGAGAACACCTATTACTCAGTCGGTGGCGGCTTTGTGATCGACGAGGCGCAAGCCCAGGCAGGTGACTTGGCCGCGGAGGAGCTGGCGCTGCCTTACCCTTTCGCCACCGCGTCCGAGTTGCTCGCGCAGTGTCGCCGCCATGGTCTGCGCATCAGTCAGCTGATGTTTGCCAACGAGGGCGCCTGGCGCAACGAGGATGATACGCGGCAGGCACTGCAGCGCATCTGGGCGGTGATGCAGGCCTGCGTGGCACGGGGCATGCGCCATGAGGGCGTGTTGCCAGGCGGGCTCAATGTGCGGCGCCGCGCTCCGGACCTGCATCGCAAGCTCAGCGCACGGGCGGCGGGCCGCAACCTGATCAGCGACACGATGGCAGCGCTCGACTGGGTCAATCTGTTCGCGCTGGCAGTCAATGAGGAAAATGCCGGCGGTGGTCGCGTGGTTACCGCGCCTACCAACGGAGCAGCTGGCATCATCCCTGCCGTGCTGCACTACTACATGAAGTTCATGCCGGGCAGCAGTACGCGCGACGTGGAGGACTTCCTGCTTGCGGCGGCGGCCGTGGGCGTGCTTTGCAAGACGAACGCCTCGATCTCGGGCGCGGAGGTCGGCTGCCAGGGCGAGGTGGGTTCGGCCTGTGCGATGGCTGCTGCAGGCTTGACCGAGGTGCTGGGCGGCAGCCCCGAGCAGGTCGAGAATGCGGCCGAGATCGGCCTCGAGCACAACCTCGGCCTGACCTGCGACCCGGTCGGCGGTCTTGTGCAGGTGCCCTGCATCGAGCGCAACGCGATGGCCTCGGTGAAGGCCATCAACGCCGCCCAACTTGCCCTGCGCGGCGACGGCGCACACACGGTCTCGCTCGATCAGGCGATCCGCACCATGCGCGATACCGGTCGCGACATGCTCGACAAGTACAAGGAGACCTCGCGCGGCGGCCTAGCGGTGAGCTTCCCCGAGTGCTGAACAATGCTGTGCTGGTCGAGTTCTGGTGTTGAGGCAGGCAGCCTGCGCCGCATGAGCGATGCTGCCGAACAAATAGTTTCGGCCTCCCACCCTTGAAATCCATTTGGGCCGTCCCTATTATTAGCACTCGTTGGCGGTGAGTGCTAACACGTGGCGGCGATCAGTCGCCCCGTTGGCGCTCAAGCCACTGCAGATTCACCCGCGGGCTTTACCCGCGGATCAATCAACCCAAACAGTTGAACCGTAACAAGGAGAGAACTCGATGAAGATTCGTCCCCTGCACGATCGCGTGATCGTCAAGCGTCTGGAAGCCGAGCGCAAGACCGCCAGCGGCATCGTGATCCCGGACAGCGCCGGCGAGAAGCCCGATCAGGGCGAAGTCCTGGCTGTCGGCAACGGCAAGATCCTGGACGACGGCAAGGTGCGTCCGATGGCCGTCAAGGTGGGCGACAAGGTGCTGTTCGGCAAGTATGCCGGCCAGACCGTGAAGGTCGAAGGCGAAGAACTCCTCGTGATGCGCGAGGAAGACATCATGGGCGTGGTCGAGGCCTGAGCCTCCTGCAAGCCCCTGCAACGCTAATCGAAACAATTCAGGAGTTCTGAAGAATGGCAGCTAAAGAAGTCAAGTTTGGTGATTCCGCCCGCGAGCGCATGGTCGCCGGCATCAACATCCTGGCCAACGCGGTCAAGGTGACCCTGGGCCCGAAGGGTCGCAACGTGGTGCTCGAGCGCTCCTTCGGCGCCCCCACCGTGACCAAGGACGGCGTCTCCGTCGCCAAGGAAATCGAGCTGAAGGACAAGTTCGAGAACTTGGGCGCACAGATGGTCAAGGAAGTTGCTTCCAAGACCTCGGACATCGCTGGTGACGGCACCACCACCGCCACCGTGCTGGCCCAGTCGATCGTGCGCGAAGGCATGAAGTACGTCGCCGCCGGCATGAACCCGATGGACCTCAAGCGCGGCATCGACAAGGCTGTCGTGGCCACCATCGAAGAGCTGAAGAAGCTGTCGAAGCCGTGCTCGACCAACAAGGAAATCGCCCAGGTCGGCTCGATCTCGGCCAACTCCGACAGCGACATCGGCGACATCATTGCCCGCGCCATGGACAAGGTCGGCAAGGAAGGCGTGATCACCGTCGAGGACGGCAAGTCGCTGCAGAACGAGCTCGACGTCGTCGAGGGCATGCAGTTCGACCGCGGCTACCTGTCGCCCTACTTCATCAACAACCCGGACAAGCAGGTTGCCATTCTCGAGCAGCCCTTCGTCCTGCTCTTCGACAAGAAGATCTCCAACATCCGTGACCTGCTGCCGGTGCTCGAGCAGGTTGCCAAGGCCGGTCGTCCGCTGCTGATCATCGCCGAAGACGTCGAGGGCGAAGCCCTGGCCACCCTGGTGGTGAACAACATCCGCGGCATCCTCAAGACCTGCGCCGTCAAGGCTCCGGGCTTCGGCGACCGTCGCAAGGCCATGCTGGAAGACATCGCCATCCTCACCGGCGGTCAGGTCATCGCCGAAGAAGTCGGCCTGACCCTCGAGAAGGCCACCCTGGACGACCTCGGCCAGGCCTCCCGCATCGAGATCGGCAAGGAAAACACCATCATCATCGACGGCGCCGGCCAGGCCGAGCGCATCGAAGCCCGCGTCAAGCAGATCCGCGTGCAGATCGAGGAAGCGACCTCGGACTACGACCGCGAGAAGCTGCAGGAGCGCGTCGCCAAGCTGGCGGGTGGTGTTGCGGTGATCAAGGTCGGCGCTGCCACCGAAGTCGAGATGAAGGAGAAGAAGGCCCGCGTCGAAGACGCCCTGCACGCCACCCGCGCTGCAGTGGAAGAGGGCATCGTCCCCGGCGGCGGTGTGGCGCTGCTGCGCGCCCGTGCTGCACTGGGCGAGCTGAAGGGCGACAATCACGACCAGGACGCCGGCATCAAGATCGTGCTGCGCGCGATGGAGCAGCCGCTGCGCGAGATCGTCGCCAACGCTGGTGACGAGCCGAGCGTGGTGGTGAACAAGGTGGTCGAGGGTTCGGGCAACTACGGCTTCAACGCCGCCACCGGCGAGTACGGCGACATGGTCGAGATGGGCGTGCTGGACCCGACCAAGGTCACCCGCACCGCGCTGCAGAACGCCGCGTCCGTCGCTGGCCTGATGCTGACCACCGACTGCATGGTCGGCGAGCTGGCAGAAGACAAGCCGGCCGGTGGCATGCCCGACATGGGCGGCATGGGTGGCATGGGCGGCATGGGCATGGGCATGTAAGTGCCTGCCTGCGACCCGGCATGCCCGGGTCGCGCCCGCAGTAACGCAGACGGCTCCGCTCAGGCGGGGCCGTCTGCGTTTACGCAGGGCCGAAGACGCAGGCGCGAGCATGCATCGCCGCGCACGAAGCCGCGCGAAGCGTGGGATAATCCATAGGTTTGGTAGGGAGAAAGGTCGGCGGGGAGTGAGCTGGCGCAGTGGCCGCCCGCTCCCCGGAGCCGCCAGCGCGCTAGCGCTGGCGGCTCCCAAGGCCGAGCAAAAGGAGAACAGCGGGCCAACTGTATGAAGGTCCGCTTACAAATCACTTACAGCCTGGACACTATGCGGATTCTGCTGGCTGAAGACGACCCGGTGATTGCCGATGGCATCTGTCGCGCGTTGCGGCGTGGCGGCTATGCAGTGGACCATGTGGCCGACGGCGCCGAGGCCGATGCGGCGGTTTCCACCCAGGGCTATGACCTGCTGATCCTCGACCTTGGTCTGCCGCGCATGAACGGCATCGACGTCCTAAAACGCCTGCGGGCGCGCAAATCGGCGCAGCCGGTGCTGATCCTGACGGCCCAGGACGGTGTCGATGATCGTGTGCGCGGACTCGACGCCGGTGCCGACGACTACCTTACCAAGCCATTCGCCCTGCCCGAGCTCGAGGCGCGCGTGCGCGCGCTGACGCGGCGCGGTACCGGGCAGCCGCGCTGCATCGAGATCGGCCAGCTCAGCTACGACCAGGCCGATCGCGTGGTGAAGGTCGGCGGTCAGATGATCGACCTGTCGGCGCGCGAAATCGGCTTGCTCGAGGTCTTCCTGCTGCGGGTCGGTCGCCTGGTGAGCAAGGACCAGCTCGTCGACCACCTGTGCGGCTGGGGCGAGGAGGTGTCGAGCAATGCAATCGAAGTGTATGTGCACCGCCTGCGCAAGAAGCTCGAGGACAGCGGCGTGCGCATCGTGACCGTGCGCGGTCTGGGGTACTGTCTGGAAAACCCCGATGCTGCCCCTGCGGCGAAAGCCTGAGAAGGCGGGGGCGGCGCGCAAGACTGCGCCCCCAAACTCGCTTTTCGGTGAGATCCTCGACTGGATGCTCGCGCCGCTGCTTTTCCTGTGGCCGATCTCCATCATCGTCACCCATAACGTGGCGGACAGTATCGCCAATCAGCCCTACGACCTCGCGCTCGCCGACAGTGTGAGGGCGTTGGCGCGCTTCGTCGTCATCGATGAGGGGCGTGCCGTTGTCAACTTTCCGGCGCCACCGCGCGCTTTGTTTCGTGCCGATCAGGACGACGCGGTTTATTACCAGGTGGCGGATTGGCGTGGCGTGACCGTCAGCGGCGACCCCGAGATCCTCCCGGCTCCCTTGCCCGTTTCCATCGACGGCGAGCAGATCTTCTTTCGTGACGAGCTGATCCACGGCGAAGATGTGCGTATCGCCTACCGCTTCCTGCGCCTTGATCCCGCGCGGCCCGAGCTGCTTGTGGTAGTGCAGGTGGCTGAAACGCGCAACAAGCGTACGGATCTGGCCTCGCGAGTGGTCACGGGGGTGCTGTTGCCTCAGTTCGCGATCATCCCGCTCGCGGTGATCCTCGTCTGGGTCGGCCTCAGTCGCGGCATTGCGCCGCTCAACCGGCTGCAGAGCCTGATCCGGCGCCGCCGGCCGACCGACCTGTCTCCGGTCGCGCCCGGCAGCGTCCCGGAAGAGGTTCGTCCCTTGATCGTCGCCTTCAACGACATGATGGTCCGCCTCGAAGAGAACCTGCAGGCACAGCAACGCTTCATTGCTGACGCAGCGCACCAGATGCGCACGCCACTGACCGGCCTGAAGATGCAGGCCGATCTTGCGCTGCACGAGACCGACCCCGTGCAGTTGCGGGAGTCGCTCACGCGTATTGCAGAAAGTACCGACCGCGCTGCCCACTTGATCAACCAGCTTTTGTCGCTGGCGCGCGCCGAGGCAAGCTTCGAGAAGCTCTATACCGTGGAGCCGGTCAGTCTCGATGCAGTGGTGCGGGAGGTGGCGCTCGAGCTTTACCCGCGCGCTCAGGTCAAGCAGATCGACCTCGGCGTCGAGGCCGGCGACACCGAACTGGTGATCGAGGGTAACCCCGTCCTGCTGCGTGAGATGGTCAAGAACCTTGTCGACAACGCGGTCAAGTACACCCCGCACGGCGGACGGGTGACGGCGCGCACCCGCTTTGCGGGATCGCCGATCCTGGAGGTGGAGGACACCGGACCGGGAATCCCCGATGTCGACCGCGAGCGCGTGTTCGAGCGCTTCTACCGTGTGCTCGGCAGCGGCGTGGATGGCTCCGGCCTGGGCTTGCCGATCGTGCGCGAGATTGCCGAGTTGCATCGCGCCACGGTGACGCTGGATGCCAATCCGGCCGGGCAGGGCACGCTGGCGCGGGTGGTTTTCCCGCGCAGCAATCTGCAGCCGCCACCGATCGTGCAGGGCGATCATGATCCGCTGGGTTGAGGCCTTGTGCCGCGCTCGAGGTCTTCCCTCGAGCGTGCATCCAGCACGTCGCGCATTTGCATTGAATTAGGCTTTGACATCGGAAAAGATTTCACTATAATGGCGTCCTCGTTGGCCAGTTAGCTCAGTTGGTAGAGCAGCGGATTGAAAATCCGCGTGTCCGTGGTTCGATTCCGCGACTGGCCACCACGATTCCCAGGACGGGCCGACACTTGTGTCGGCCCGTTTGCTTTCCGGGCTGGAATTTCGGGTCAGAAGTGGCTGATTCTGCTCAAGTTTTACGCTTGTTTCGCGGTGCTATAATGCGCCACGCCCGAAAACCCGGTTTCCGCATGCAACTCTTCGCCCTTGGCCTGAACCATCACACCGCGCCGCTCGCCATCCGTGAGCGCGTGGCGTTCCAGCCCGAGCGGCTGGATCAGGCTCTGCACGATCTGACGCATGCCGATTCGGTGCGCGAGGCGGCGATCCTGTCGACCTGCAACCGCACCGAGCTCTACTTCGCGGCCGAGCAGCCTCAGCACGCGGCCGACTGGCTGGCGCGCTTTCACAGCGTGCCCTTGCCGGAAGTGTCGCCCTACCTGTATTCCTACCCGCAGCGCGACGCCATTCGCCACGTCTTTCGCGTCGCCAGCGGGCTCGATTCCATGGTCATCGGCGAGCCGCAGATCCTCGGCCAGGTCAAGGATGCCGCGCGCCACGCCGAAGAGGCGGGCACCATGGGCGTGCTGCTGCACAAGCTGTTCCAGAACACTTTTGCGGTGGCCAAGGAGGTGCGCTCGACCACCGCGATCGGGGCCAACACGGTGTCGATGGCCGCCGCCGCCGTGCACCTGACCGAGCGCATCTTCGAGCGGGTGTCCGACCAGCATGTGCTGTTCATCGGCGCAGGCGAGATGATCGAGCTCTGCGCTGCGCATTTCGGCGGGGCAAAGCCCAAGTCCATGACCGTGGCCAATCGCACCGAGGAGCGCGCGCGTGCGCTGGCTTCGCGCTTTGGCGCCCAGACCATGCGCATCGAGCAGATTGCCGACGCGCTGCCGCGCTTCGACGTGGTCGTGTCCTGTACGGCCGCGCCCTTGCCGATCGTCGGCCTGGGCATGGTCGAGCGCGCGGTCAAGGCGCGCCGCCACCGCCCGATGGTGATGGTCGATCTCGCCGTGCCGCGCGACATCGAGCCCGAGATTGCCGGGCTCGATGACATCTTCCTGTACACCGTCGACGACCTCGCCCAGGTCGTCGAGGCCGGGATGGAGTCGCGCCAGCAGGCGGTGATCGAGGCCGAGCAGATCATCGACACGCGTGTCGACGGTTTCCTCAGCTGGATGGCCAATCGTGACGCGGTGCCGGTGATCCGCGCGCTGCGCGACCATGCGGAGTCCTTGCGCCGCAGCGAGCTCGAACGTGCCATGCGCCTGCTTGCCAAGGGTGAGGATCCACACAAGGTGCTCGATGCGCTGTCGCAGGGTCTGACCAACAAGCTCATGCACGGGCCCACCCGTTTCCTCAACCAGGCTGAAGGCGAGCACAAGGCCGAAGCCGGCCGCGTCGTGCGCGATCTTTTCAGCCTGCCCCGCGACCTCCATCGCGATCAACACTAGGCCCATCGGCATACGCCGGGCCGCCCGCAGGGGCGGTGCAGGCGCATGTCGCTCATCACGATGAAGCAGAGCATCCGCGACAAACTCGAACACCTTGCCAGCCGGCTCGAGGAGCTCGACCGTGCGCTCGCGGCAGAAGATGCTGCGCGTGACATGAACGTCTTTCGCGAGCTTTCGCGCGAGCGTGCAGAGATCGAGCCGGTGGTTGCGCTGTATCGCGACTACCTTCAGGCTGAAGCGGACTGCGCTACCGCGCGCGAGCTGATCGCCGAGCCCGAGATGCGCGAGCTTGGCGAGCTGGAGTTGGAGGCTGGGCTGGCGCGCATCGGCGAACTCGATGGCGAGTTGCAGCGCGCCTTGTTGCCGCGCGACCCCAACGACGAGCGCAACCTCTTCCTCGAGATCCGTGCGGGTACGGGTGGCGATGAGGCCGCCTTGTTCGCTGGCGACCTGCTGCGCATGTACACACGCTACGCAGAGCGCCAGCGCTGGAGAGTGGAGATCGTGTCGGCGAGCGAGTCTGACTTGGGGGGGTACAAGGAGGTCATCGCGCGCGTGGTCGGCGCGGGGGCGTATTCCAGACTCAAGTTCGAATCCGGCGGTCATCGCGTGCAACGCATCCCGGTCACCGAGACGCAGGGGCGGATTCACACCTCGGCGTGCACAGTGGCGGTGCTGCCTGAGGCGGACGAGGTCGAGGCCGTCGACATCAATCCTGCAGACCTGCGCATCGACACCTTCCGTGCCTCTGGCGCGGGCGGCCAGCACATCAACAAGACCGATTCGGCGGTGCGTATCACCCATCTGCCGACCGGGATTGTCGTCGAGTGCCAGGACGACCGTTCGCAGCACCGCAACAAGGCGCAGGCGATGGCTGTGCTGGCGGCGCGTCTGTATGACGCCAAGGTGCGTGCGCAGCAGAGCGCCGAGGCTGCGCAGCGCAAGAGCCTGGTCGGAAGTGGCGACCGCTCTGAACGCATCCGCACCTACAATTTTCCTCAGGGGCGTGTCACCGATCATCGCATCAACCTCACCCTCTACAAGCTCGATGCGGTGATGCAGGGCGAACTCGACGAGATCGTCGCTGCGCTGACGCTGGAGCACCAGGCGGCGCTGCTCGCAGCGCTGGCGGACGACTGATGGGCGAGGAGCGTTCGGGGGTGCCGGTGGCCGGTGTCGATATCGCTGGTGCGCTCGCCTGGGCGCGCGCGCGCATCGATATGCTCGATGCGCGAGTGCTGCTGCGCCATGTGTTGCAATGCCCTGCGGCGCGCCTGGTGGCTTGGCCCGAGCAGCGTCTCGAGGCTGCCGATTGGGCGGAGTACCGTGCGCTCGTCGAGCGCCGCTGCGCGGGCGAACCGGTGGCCTACCTGACAGGCAGTCGCGAATTCTACGGTCGCGAGTTCCTGGTCACGCCCGCGGTGCTGATCCCGCGTCCGGACACCGAATTGTTGGTCGAGCTGGCGCTGGCGCACTTCGCCGGACAGCGCGGCGTGCGCGTACTTGACATGGGTACGGGGAGCGGTGCGCTGGCCGTCACGCTTGCGCTCGAGCTCGACGGGGCGGATGTCGTCGCCCTCGACCGTTCGCGCGAGGCCTTGTGGGTGGCGATGGCCAATGCCGCCCGCCTGGGCGCGAGCGTGTCCTTCGTGCAGAGCGATTGGTTCGGTGCGTTGGGGGACGAGCGCTTCGAGCTCATCGTCTCCAATCCGCCCTACATTGCCGCGGCGGATCCGCACCTCGAGCAGGGCGACGTGCGCTTCGAGCCGCGCAGCGCGCTGGCTGCCGGCCCGCAGGGGCTGGACGACCTCGCCGAGATCGTCGCCGGGGCGCCAGCGCGTCTCGTGCCGGGCGGCTGGCTCTTCCTCGAGCACGGCTATGACCAGGCTTCCGCGGCGCGGGGCTTGCTGGCGGATGCGGGCTTCGCGCAGATTGCGTCCTGGAGGGATCTGGCCGGAATCGAGCGCGTCTCCGGTGGGCGCTGGCTGGGCAGGGGCTGAGCACCGGGTGCGTCTGCGACCGGCTTTGTGCGTCCGGCTTGACGCCTTCCAGGGCCATCCCTAGAATTTCCGACTGTTTAACTCAACTTTTGCAGGTTTTTCCATGGACATCCAGGACGTCATCCGCGAACAGGTCGCCACCAACGACGTGGTGCTTTACATGAAGGGTTCGCCCCAGTTCCCGCAGTGCGGCTTTTCGTCCACCGCGGTGCAGATCCTGAAGGCCTGTGGCGTGCGCGAGGTGCTGGCGGTTAACGTGCTCGCCGACGCCGAGATCCGCCAGGGCATCAAGGATTTCTCCAACTGGCCTACCATCCCGCAGCTTTACATCAAGGGCGAGTTCGTCGGCGGCAGCGACATCATGCGCGAGATGTACGAGAGCGGCGAGCTGCAGCAGATGCTCAAGGATGCAGGTGTGTCCGACGCCGCCTGAGTCGTCGAGGCATGGCGTTGCTCGCAGTGTCGGTTTTTTTGACACTCTCGCTGCTCTGGTCGCAGGGTGTAGCAACAGCAGGGTAATTTGTTCTTGTTGTTCAGTTGTTTGCAGGGGTGGGCGTGAATCTTGCTTTACGTCTTTCGAAAAGCGCAGGAATGACAGCATTCGAATCCGTGCCGTTGTTCACGCTCGCGACTGGCGAGCTGTGATACGGTGCGGTGCGCTGACGGAGATACTTGATGAATACGCCGAACAAACCCTCAGATCCTGGTGCGGAAGCTTCCGGCCAGGTCGAATCCGTGTCCGATCCCAAGCGACGCAAGCTGACTACGGCCGGTCTTGCCGGCGCGGGTGTGCTGATGTCGCTGAGTTCCCGCTCGGCGCTCGGTACCGGCTTCGGCCAGTGTGGCTCGGAGTCGGTGTCGGCGGCAATGTCTCGGCATGGCGAGGTGTCGTCATGCGGCTGCAGCCCTGGGTTCTGGTGGCGCAGCCCGCACGGGATCATCAAGTGGGGCGATACCGACATCATTCCCGCGCACTATGGTCCCTACAAGACCTTCAATTCAGTGTTCGGGGTCACGCTTTTCAAGACAACCTCCAACCGCAGGCTGATCGATCTGGGGCCTGGCAGCAACAAGGTCGCGGACTCCGAACTTGCGATGAGCAAGCTCAAGGGTTGTACTTCGCTCTCGGCCAGTCTGTTCCATGTGATCGCAGGCTTGCTGAATGCGTCCTTCTATGGTGATCGCTATCCTGCGCCAGGCTACCAGACCCCGGGCGCGGTGATCGCTGCACTGCAGACTGCGTTGTCGAGTCCCAGTCCTTGCAGCGCGCTCAATGCGCTCAAGAGCCATCTGGATGTGTATGACAAGTCTGGCGAGTTGTGGTGCTTCAACGGCGTTACCACAGGTGAGAAGGACTGGACTCAGAAGTACTGATTGACCGCGGCCCGCCAGACCGGGGCGGTATCGCGGGCCGTGCGCACGGGCGTGCAGTTTCCCTCAGGTATAGATGACCACCTTCTTTTTGAACCCGGAAGTGCGCTGGCATGCCTGGGCTGACGGTGTGGTGCTGTTTTCGCCACGCAGTGCCGAGACCGTAATGCTGCCTGGTGCAGCCGAGGCGCTTCTGCTTGACGCCGCGAGTGCCGAGGGTTGGTCCGCGGCAGCGGTTGGTGGCGAGGCTGAGTCCGCGCTGGCGGACGCATTGTTGCGACTTGCGGCGCTCCGGGGCCGGGATTGACGCTCGGAGCGCTTTCCCGGGTTGAATTGCAGCAAAGGCTGGCGGGCGCCGGGCTATTGTTGCCATGTGGCCCTTTCGTGGTCCGATTGCGTACGCGAAGCGCAGAGATCGTCGAGGGCTTGCAGCGTCTCTATCGAGACTTCCCCCTTATGCCAGAGGGGGGCTTTGTCGATTTCGAGGTCGAAGTCCGTCCGCCAGGCCTGGCTCGGCGTTTCCTGCGGCCGCAGGTCGGCTTCTACTGCGATGGTCGTGCGCCTTTCAAGCCTCTGCCGCGTCATCAGGCTTTTCCGATGCTCGAGTGGGGGCTCAACTGGGTGATCTCCACCCACGCTCACGACCATCTCGTCCTGCATGCCGCTGTTCTCGAGCGTGACGGGCGCGCCCTTCTGTTGTCTGCTGATCCGGGATCGGGCAAGAGCACCTTGTGTGCAGGCCTCGTGCATGCGGGCTGGCGCCTGCTGTCGGACGAGTTGGCCTTGCTCGAGTTGTCGTCCGGGCGTGTGCGGCCGGTGGCGCGACCGATCAGCCTCAAGAATGAATCTATCGAGGTCGTGCGCGGTCTTGGCGATGAGGTCGAGCTCAGCGCAGTATGTGCCGATACGACCAAGGGCGCCGTCGCGCATATGCGCCCGCCTGCCGATAGTGTGGCGCGGAGAGCGGAGATGGCGCTGCCGGCTTGGTTGGTTTTTCCTCGCTTCACGCGCGGCGGTCAGCTCAGCGTCGAGCCGGTCGGCAAGGCGCACGCTTTCATGGAGATGGTGCGCCACGCCTTCAACTATGGCTTCCTTGGCGCCTCTGCCTTCGACGCATTGGCCGGCTTGATCGAGCGTAGCGAGACCTTTCGCGCTGGCTATGGCAGTCTGACGCAGATACTCCCCGAGATCGACCGCCTTACCGCGGCGGATCGCTCATGAGCGGGGTCGGCGTGCTCGACACGAGCCTGATTGCCGCTGTGCTTGCCGAGCCTGGGCGGGTGGCCGGCCTCGATGCGGCGGCGTGGTCGGTTCTGATCGGACAGGCCAGAAATGCCGAAATGCTCGGTCAGTTGCATGCGCGCCTTTCGTGTGCCGCCGCGCTCCATTTTGCGCCTCAGGCGGCGCGCCGCCACCTTGATCTAGCCTGGCAACTGTCCATGCGCCATCGCGAGGCCGTGCGCTGGGAGGTGCTTCACATCGCGCGTGCCCTGCGCAAGCTTGACGTTCCTGTGGTGTTGCTGAAGGGAGCCGCTTACGCCCTCGCGGACTATCCGGCGGCGGAAGGCCGCGTATTCAATGACGTTGATATCATGGTGCCGCATGCCGCGATCACCACGGTCGAGTACGCCTTGCTCGATGCGGGCTGGATTCCGCAGATCGTCAACGATTATGACCAGCGCTACTACAGGCGCTGGATGCATGAGATTCCGCCGCTTGAACACAAATCACGCGGCACTGTGCTCGACGTGCACCACACGATCGTACCGCCGACCTCCGGTGTCGTGCCTGACGCAAATGTGCTGCTCGAGCGCGCGCAGCCCCTGAACGGTCTGGAGTCCGACAGGCTGGGCATGTTCAGGGTGCTGGCGCCGGAAGACATGGTCCTGCACTCGGCCGCGCACTTGTTCTTCAATGAGTTCCACAAGGGCTTGCGCGACCTCTACGACCTGCATCGTCTGCTGACGCATTTTGGCGATGTGCCGGCGTTCTGGACGGTCTTGCGGCGCAGGGCTTTCGAGACTGGGCTGGAGCAGCCGCTGAACGATGCGCTTCAGCATTGTGCGCGGGTGTTCCATACCGCTGTGCCTGAGGTCGAGCTGGCACAAGTCGTTCGAGCGCGGTCGTGGCGCGGCGTCGGCGCGCTCCGTGACTGGATGCTGCGCCGCGCTCTTCTGCCCGATCACCCCTCGTGCACCACATCGTCCGTCCGATTTGCGCGCTGGATGGCCTTCGTGCGCAGCCACTGGCTGCGCATGCCGCCAGGATTGCTGGCAGTTCATCTGCTCAACAAGGCCTTTCGCAGCGAGGCGTGATGCGCGGCGCACTTTGACGCCTGTCCTCAATCCCGGCGCAGCGACAGTTCCTGGTTGAGCTTGGTCGCAAGCCTCAGCGCTTCGCCCAGGTAGCCGCGCCCGAAGAGGTTGAGGTGGTTGAGCATGTGATACAGGCTGTACAGCAGCTTGCGCTGCTCGTAGTCCTCGTGCAGCGGCCAAGCCTGGCGGTAGCGCGCATAGAAGCTCGACGGGAAGCCGCCGAAAAGCTCGCTCATGGCGATATCCGACTCGCGGTCGCCGAAGTGCACCGCGGGGTCGTACGCAACCGGCGTGCCGTCTGCGAGCAGGGCTGCGTTGCCGTGCCAGAGGTCGCCGTGGACGAGGCTCTCGCGTGGACGGTAGTCGAGGAAGAGTGCGGGCACGCGTGGGAGCAGGCGTTCTCCCTGCTTCTGCAGCTCGCCGACGAAGCCGCGCTCGCGCGCAAGGGCGAACTGGGGGCGCAGGCGCTGTTCGATGAAGAACTGGGCCCAGTTCGCATTTGGCGTGTTGCGCTGGGCGCTGCGGCCGAGGAAGTTGTCGCATCGCCAGCCGAAGCTGTCGCCCGTCGTGTGATGGAGGGCAGCCAGCGCTTCGGCATAGCGGACGCCGTCGGCCGCAGAGCTCACAGCCAGCAGGTCGAGGTGCTCGAGGACGACAAAGGCGTGCTCGGCGGACTCGCCACGGGCAATGACGGCAGGCGTGCGGAACGTTGCGCTGGCTGCGATCGCGGCGAGGCCGTCTGATTCGGCAGCGAACATCGCTGCACAGGCGCGGGGCCCGACCTTGACGAAGTGGCGGCTGCCGTCGGTGCCGTAGACGGTCATCGCCTGGTGGGTGCTACCGCCTCTGGCTGGTGTCAGTTCGGCGATGTGGAAGGCACTGCCGGTCGCGTTGCGGATTGCGTGTTCGATGTCGGGCAGGGCGGGGTGGGGCGGTGTGCTCATGGGTTCGCGATGCGTGCGCTGGCCTGGGACAGGCGGGTGGCGAGGACCTCGAGGAAGCCCTGGTAGAAATGCATGCGGCAGGTGTCGCTGGCGCGTTGCAGGGCCGCTGCGCGTATGGTGATGAGCGCTGTGTCGGTGGTCGCTTCGACCGAGGCCGAGCGTATGCCGGCAGCCGCCGAGAACACCGCCACCTCGCCGAAGCACTCGCCGGTGCTCAACACGTTGAGCAGATGCCCGTGCTTGCGCACATGCGCCTCGCCTTCGAGCACGAAACAAACGGCGTCGCCGCGCTCCCCTTCCTTGAAAATCACCGTGCCGCTATGGGCACGACTGAAGCGCGACAGGCCGATGACCTCCCACAGTTCGGCATCCGAGAAGCGGCGGAAGAAGTGGATCGCGCGCAGGGCCTCGAACTTCTCTGCATCGGGGACGCTGTTTGCGGCCAGGTGCACGCCATGGTTGCGGAATGCGAGCGCGAGGTCGTGCGAGAACTCGGCCCAGTCCTGGTAGCGACGCTCGATGTCCTTTTCGGTGGCGCGACGCACGATCGCATCGAGGGCTTCGGGTACCTCGGGGCGCAGCTCCGAGGGGAGTGGTGGCGTATCGTTGGCGATGCTGTAGAGCAGGCTGTAGTTGTTGTCGTGCTCGAAGGGCAGGCGACCAGTGAGCAACTGGAACATCACCACGCCGAGCGAATAGATGTCGGTGCGGTGGTCCAGCGGCACCTCGCGCACCTGTTGTGGTGACATGTAGGCAGGCGAGCCGACGCCGGAGATCTGGGTGGTCTCGCGTGCCGTGTGCAGCGCGGCGCCGAAGTCCGAGATGCGGATGTCGGTGCCCTCCGGTTCCATCAGCAGGATGTTGGCCGGCTTGATGTCGCGATGGGTGATGCCCTGGTGAAAGGCGTAGTCGAGCGCGCGCGTGGCCTTGAAGACGATTTCTATGACGCGCTCGAAGGGGGCGAGCGTCCCTGGGGTGGCGATGGCGTCGAGTGTGCCGCCGGGTATGTAGTCCATCACCAGCCAGGCGCTGTCGTCGCCCACCATGGCGTCATGGATGCGGACAATGTGGGGGTGCTTGAGCTTGCCTGCGAAGGTGGCCTCGTTGAGAAACAGCTGGCGTAGCAGGCGGCCACGCTGCGGGTCGCTCACGATCTCGCGACGCAGGCGCTTGATGGCGACCTCGGTCTGGCGGAACGGATCCCAGGCCAGGTGGACGCTGCTGGTGGCGCCGCGGCCGATGAGGCGGCGAAGTTCGTACTTGCCGATGAACTCAGCCGTTGCCGTGTTCATCGTCGCCGCGCCGCAGCGCCTTTGTGTGCCGTCATCGAGTTGCGGCGCACTCAGCCGAGCCGGTTGCGCGCGCGTGCAACGGCGGCGCGAACCTGCTCCGGTGCGGTGCCGCCAATGTGCTTGCGCGAGGCCAGCGAGCCCTCGACCGTAAGCACGCCGAACACGTCCTCGCCCAGGCGCTCGGCTGCGCCCGGCACGTGCGCCATGGCGATGCGCAGCTCGTCGAGCGAGAACTGCGGCAGGTCGCAGCCCTTGACATCGGCTGCGCGCACCGCCAGCGCCACGGCCTCGTGCGCATCGCGGAAGGGCAGGCCCTTCTTGACCAGGTAGTCGGCGAGGTCGGTGGCGGTGGCATAGCCCTGGCAGAGCGCGCCGCGCATGGCGTCGGCCTTGACCTTGATGCCGGTGATCATGTCGGCATAGATGCGCAGGGTGTCGATGACGGTGTCGGCGGTGTCGAACAGCGGCTCCTTGTCTTCCTGGTTGTCCTTGTTGTAAGCCAGGGGCTGGCCCTTCATCAGGGTGAGCAAGGCGATCAGGCTGCCGTTGACGCGGCCGGTCTTGCCGCGCACGAGCTCGGGCACGTCGGGGTTCTTCTTCTGCGGCATGATCGAACTGCCGGTGCAGAAGCGGTCGGCGAGGTCGATGAAGCCCACGCGGGGGCTCATCCACAGGATCAGCTCCTCGGACAGGCGCGACAGGTGGGTCATCAGCAACGCCGATGCGGCGCAGAACTCGATGGCGAAGTCGCGGTCGCTGACGGCGTCGAGCGAGTTGTAGCAGACCTCGTCGAAACCCAGCTCCGCGGCCACGAACTCGCGGTCGATCGGGTAGCTGGTGCCGGCGAGCGCGGCCGAGCCCAGCGGCAGGCGGTTGGTACGCTTGCGGCAGTCGGCAAAGCGCTCGGCGTCGCGCCGGCTCATCTCGTAATACGCCATCAGGTGGTGGCCGAAGGTAACCGGCTGCGCCACCTGCAGGTGGGTGAAGCCGGGCATCGGTGTGTCGGCGTTGGCCTCGGCGACATCGAGCAGGTTCTTCTGGAACTCGGCGATCAGCGCCAGGATCTGGTCGATCGCGTCGCGCAGCCACAGGCGGATGTCGGTGGCGACCTGGTCGTTGCGGCTGCGGCCGGTGTGCAGGCGCTTGCCGGCGTCGCCCACGAGCGCGGTAAGGCGTTTCTCGATGTTGAGGTGCACGTCCTCGTCGTCGAGGTTCCAGGTGAACTCGCCACGCTCGATCTCGGCCTTGATCTGCGCCATTCCGCGCTCGATATCGGCGAGATCCTGGGCGCCGATGATGCCCTGGCGGGCGAGCATCCTGGCGTGCGCGAGCGAGCCGCGGATGTCCTGCGTCGCCATGCGCTGGTCGAAGAACACGCTGGCGGTGTAGCGCTTGACGAGTTCTGAGACGGGCTCCGTGAAGCGGCCGGACCAGGCCTTGGCGGGTTCGTTGCCGCCGGCTGCCGGCGTCGTGGTGTCTGTCATAATGGTGCCGATGAAATGAATCGGCCGGCGTATTGAAGCCGGCCCTGCGCGTGGATGTGAGGCCGTGGTCACGGCGCTCGGGAACGATGGAAATTATAAAGCAAAAGCCAGCCGGGCTTGGCCCGCCCCGCCTGCCGGATTTCCGCAATCTGGGCGTCATCCTGCGCGTGCTTGTGCTGGTGAGCCTGCTCGTCGTTCTCACCGTTGGCGTGCGTGTCGATGAGCCCGCCGAGCTGCCGGCAGCGCTGGTCTTGATGGCCGGGCAGGTGGCGCTGCCGCTGTTGCTCACCGTGCTGCTGCTCTATGGCGTGGCACCCGCATTGCTGCGCGCTGGTGCGCGTCGCGCGTGGTTCGCCGTTGTCGGCCTGGCTGTTGCTGCGGCGCTTGCGGGGGTGGTGCTGGTCGGCGGCGATGTGGTCGCCGAGGGCGCGCGCAGCGCGGTGTGGGCGGCACTGGCCGCCATGCTGTGCCTGCTTTACCTCGACTATGTGCGCTGCCGCTATACGCCCGCACTTGCCGAGGCGCGTCTGCTTGCGCTTACCGCGCGCATCCGGCCACATTTCTTCTTCAACAGCCTCAACGGTGTGCTTGGGGTCATCCGGACCGATCCCCGTCGGGCCGAGCGCGCCCTCGAAGAGCTTGCAGACCTGTTTCGTGCGCTGATGCAGGACAACCGCGAGCAGGTGCCGCTGCGCGACGAACTGGCGCTGTGCGAGCGCTATATCGACCTCGAGCGCCTGCGTCTGGGCGAGCGCCTGCATGTGCGCTGGGAGCTTGGCGAAGGTGAGGGCGGGCGCGAGGCCTTGCTCGAAGCGCGAGTCCCGCCGCTGCTATTGCAGCCGCTGCTGGAGAACGCGGTTTATCACGGCATCGAGCCCGCTGCCCAGGCCGGTGAGGTGGTCGTGCGTCTGGCGCGCCACGGCAAGGAGCTGAGGCTCGAGGTCGACAACCCGGTGTGCGATGCAGGTGGCCACCATGCCGGCAATCGCATGGCACTCGACAACATCCGTGAGCGCCTGATGCTGTTCTATGACCTCGAGGCCGGGCTTGAGATCAACGACGATGGCAGGCGATACCGCGTGCGCATCCGACTGCCTTACCGTACCGGGGGTGCTTTGGGAGCATGGAACGATGAAGCCTGAGGGGGGCGGAGCAGCGCCCGCACTGCGGGTCCTGATTGTCGATGACGAAGCGCCTGCACGCAGCCGCCTGCGCGACCTGCTCGGCGACATCGGTGCGGGGCAGCCGAGCCGGGTCGTGGGCATGGCGGCCAATGGCGTGGAGGCCTTGCGCATCCTGGAGGCCGAGCCGGCCGACGTCGTCCTCGCCGACATCCGCATGCCGGTGATGGATGGGGTGGAGCTTGCCCGCCACCTGGGCCGCCTCGACAAGCCGCCGGCGGTTATCTTCGTGACTGCTTACGACCAGTATGCGGTCCAGGCCTTCGACCTTGCGGCGGTCGATTACCTGCTCAAGCCCGTGCGCGCCGAGCGCCTGGCTGCTGCGCTGGGCAAGCTGCGCCCGCCCGCGCGTGTAGCCGACGCCACGCTGGCCGGCCTGGCGCCGGGCGAGCGGCGTCACTTCAGCGTCAGCGAGCGTGGGCGCATCCTGTTGCTGCCGGTGGCCGATGTGCTTTACCTGCGTGCCGAGCTCAAGTACGTCACAGCGCGCACGGCAGAGCGCGACTACGTGCTCGACGAATCGCTGGTCCAGCTCGAGGAGGAGTT
The DNA here is from genome assembly GCF_000310145.2 of Thauera sp. 28. Lineage (GTDB taxonomy): Bacteria > Pseudomonadota > Gammaproteobacteria > Burkholderiales > Rhodocyclaceae > Thauera > Thauera mechernichensis. Next base: position 1,095 of record NZ_AMXA01000007.1, on the reverse strand, counting down.
TCCCCAGCGCTTCCTGCGCTTGCACCGCAACTGCCTGGTGGCGCGTGCGGCGGTGCTCGGTGTCGAGCGCGCCGGTGAGCAGGACGGCGAGGCCCACTGGGCGGTACTGCTCAAGGGCGTGGACGAGCGCCTGGCGGTCAGCCGCAGGCAGTGGCCTGCGGTCCGCCAGGCGCTTGGTGTATAGGCGCGCGTCCTGTGCTGCGCCCTAGCCGCTGTTGCGCAAGCCCGCCGCGATGCCGTTGATCGAGATATGGATGCCGTTGCGGGTGCGCTCGTCGCTGCCGGCAGCGGCGGCGGCTTCGCGGTGGCGGCGCAGCAGCTCGACCTGGACGTGGTTGAGCGGGTCCAGGTAGGGGAAGCGGTTGCGGATCGAGCGCTTGAGCAGTGGGTTGCCGTCGAGCAGTGCGGCCTGGCCGGTGATCTTGAGCACCGCCTCGACGGTGGCCTGGTGCTCGGCGCGGATGCGCCCGAAGATCGCCTCGCGCAGCGCGGCGTCCTTGACCAGCTCGGCGTAGCGGCTGGCGATCGCGAGGTCGGTCTTGGCCAGCACCATGTCCATGTTCGACAGCAGGGTCTGGAAGAAGGGCCACTCGCGGTTCATGCGCTGCAGCAGCGCCAGGCCGTCCGCGGGCTGGCGGGCGAGCAAGGCCTGCACCGCGCTGCCAAAGCCGTACCAGCCCGGCAGCATCACCCGGCACTGCGACCAGCTGAAGACCCAGGGGATGGCGCGCAGATCCTCGATGGCGGTGCTCTTCTTGCGCGAGGCCGGGCGGCTGCCGATGTTGAGCGCGGCGATCTCGCTGATCACGGTCGATTCCCAGAAGTAGCGCTCGAAGCCCTCGGTCTCGTAGACCAGGCCGCGGTAGGCGGCGAAGGCGGCGTCCGACAAGGCCTGCATGGCCTCGAGGAAGGCCGCCGGGGTGGGCGCGGCGCTGACCGGGCGCAGGCTGGTCTCGAGCGTGGCGGCCACCAGCACCTCGAGGTTGCGCCGGCCCACTTCCGGGTTGCCGTACTTGGCGCCGATCACCTCGCCCTGCTCGGTGAGCCGGATCTGGCCCTGCACCGCGCCCTCGGGCTGAGCGAGGATGGCCTGGT
>NZ_AMXA01000006.1 GCF_000310145.2 Thauera sp. 28 | reverse complement strand
TTGCGGGGGCTCCCGAAAGGCTCGCGGCGGGCGCCGCTCCTACAGCGGCGGATGCGGCGGATTCGAGCTTGATCAGCACGGTGCCTTCGGCAACCTTGTCGCCGATGCCGACGAGGATTTCCTTGACCACGCCTGCGGCGGACGACGGCACATCCATCGTGGCCTTGTCGGACTCCAGTGTGGCGATCGCGTCATCGATGGCGATGGTGTCACCGACCTTCACGAACAGTTCGATCACCGGCACAGCGTCGAAGTCGCCGATATCCGGGACCTTCACTTCAATGAGTTGGCTCATGTTCTTGTCTCCTTGCGCGCTCAGACCGACATCGGGTTCGGCTTGGACGGGTCGAGGTTGTACTTGACCATCGCCGCGGCGACCTTGTCGCGGCCGATCACGCCGTCATCGGCCAGCGCCTTCAGCGCAGCCAGCGTGACCCAGTGGCGATCCACCTCGAAGAAGTGGCGCAACTGCTCGCGGGTGTCGGAGCGGCCGAAGCCGTCCGTGCCCAGCGTGACGTAGCTGCGGTCGAACTGCGAGCGGATCTGCTCGGGGAACATGCGGATGTAGTCGGTGGCGGCGATGACCGGGCCTTCGAAGCCGGCCAGCTTCTGTTGCACGTGGGTCTTCTTCGGCTCTTCCATCGGGTGCAGCAGGTTCCAGCGCTCGATGTCGTGGCCGTTGCGGGCCAGTTCGTTGAAGCTGGGCGCACCCCAGATGTCGGCTTCGACGCCCCAGTCGGCCTTGAGCAGCTCGGCGGCGGCGATCACCTCGCGGAAGATCGTGCCCGAACCCATCAGCTGCACGCGCGGTGCCTTGGCTTCGGCGCCCTTGCGGAACAGGTACAGGCCCTTGAGGATGTCGCTTTCGGCGCCGGCGGGCATCTCGGGATGTTCGTAGTTCTCGTTCATCACCGTGATGTAGTAATAGATGTCCTCCTGCTCGGCGAACATCCGGCGCATGCCGTCCTGCACGACCACCGCGACCTCGTACTGGAAGGTCGGGTCGTAGCTGATGCAGTTCGGGATCATGTTGGCCATCAACAGGCTGTGGCCGTCCTCGTGCTGCAGGCCTTCGCCGTTCAGCGTGGTGCGACCGGCGGTACCGCCGATCATGAAGCCGCGGGTGCGCTGGTCGGCTGCCGCCCAGCACAGGTCCATGGTGCGCTGCAGGCCGAACATCGAATAGAAGATGTAGAACGGCACCATCTGCACGCCATGCACGCTGTAGGCGGTGCCGGCGGCGATCCAGTCAGCCATGGCGCCGGCTTCGTTGATGCCTTCCTGCAGCACCTGGCCGGTCTGGCTTTCCTTGTAGAACATGAGCTGGTCATGGTCTTCCGGCACGTACTTCTGGCCTTCCTGGTTCCAGATGCCGTACTGGCGGAACATGCCTTCCATGCCGAAGGTGCGGCTTTCGTCCGGCACGATCGGCACGATGTGCTTGCCGATCTGCTTGTCCTTGAGCAGCGTGTTCATGATGCGCACGATGGCCATCGTGGTCGACAGCTCGCGGCCTTCGCCCGAGGCCTTCAGCAGCGCGGCAAAGGCATCCAGCGCGGGCACGGCCAGCGGCGCGGCCTTGGTGCGGCGCTGCGGCAGGAAGCCGCCCAGGTCCATGCGGCGCTGCATCATGTACTTGTATTCGGGCGAGCCTTCCTCGAACTTCAGGTAGGGCAGCTCTTCGAGCTTGTCGTCCGGCACAGGCAGGCCGAAGCGGTCGCGGAAGCGGCGGATGGCGTCGACGTCCATCTTCTTCTGCTGGTGCGAGATGTTCATCGCCTCGCCGGCCTGACCCATGCCGAAGCCCTTGATGGTCTTGGCCAGGATCAGCGTGGGCTGGCCCTTGTGCTCGGAGGCGGCCTTGTAGGCGGAGAAGATCTTGAACAGGTCGTGGCCGCCACGGTTCAGGTTCCACACCTGGTCGTCGGTCCAGTCGGCGACCAGGGCGCGCAGCTCGGGGGTGTTGAAGAAGTGCTCGCGCACGTAGGCGCCGTCCTTGGCCTTGAAGGTCTGATACTCGCCGTCGCACAACTCCATCATGCGCTGCTTGAGGATGCCCTTCTTGTCGCGCGCAAAGAGCGCATCCCAGGCCGTGCCCCAGATCACCTTGATGACGTTCCAGCCCGCACCGCGGAAGCCCGATTCGAGCTCCTGGATGATCTTGCCGTTGCCACGTACCGGGCCGTCGAGGCGCTGCAGGTTGCAGTTGATGACGAACACGAGGTTGTCGAGCTTCTCGCGGCCGGCCATGCCGATCGCGCCCAGCGACTCGACCTCGTCGGTCTCGCCGTCACCGAGGAAGGCCCACACCTTGCGCTGCTCGGCGCGCGTGGCGTCGATCATGCCGCGGCTGGCCATGTACTTCATGAAGCGCGCCTGATAGATCGCGCACAGCGGGCCCAGGCCCATCGATACGGTGGGGAACTGCCAGAAGTCGGGCATCAGCCAGGGGTGCGGATAGGACGAGATGCCCTTGCCGCCCACTTCCTGGCGGAAGCTGTCCATCTGCTCTTCGCTCAGGCGACCGAGCATGAAGGCGCGTGCGTACACACCGGGGACCGAGTGGCCCTGGAAGAAGATCATGTCGCCGTCGTGCTGCTCGGAGGGCGCATGCCAGAAGTGCGAGAAACCGACGTCGTAGAGTGCGGCGGCCGAGGCGAACGAGGCGATGTGGCCGCCGACGTTGGTGTTCTTGTTCGCGCGCACGACCATCGCCATCGCGTTCCAGCGGATGTAGGAGTGCAGCTTGATCTCCATGTCCGGATCGCCCGGGTAGGGCGGCTGCTGCTCGGCGGGAATGGTGTTGATGTACTCGGTGGTGGCCGAGTAGGGGATGTTCACCCCTTCCTGGCGCGCGGTGGCGATCAGGGTCTCGATCAGGTAGTGGGCACGCTGCGGGCCTTCGTGTTCGACGACGGCCGCGAGCGCTTCCAGCCATTCCCGCGTTTCCTGGGCATCCGTGTCGGGTTGCTGGAGCGCGTTGCTGATTCCGGTCATGGTTTGTCTCCTCATGACGTTCGGTTGGCGATGACTGCCTGGTAAGGCAGGACGATTTTGCTTGCGAGCGAGACCATGCCGATTGCCGCACGGCCATCTTTTCGAACTATAAAACGGTATTTCGCAATGTGCAATATGATTTCAGAAATTCGGTGAATCAGGCGGTGGCTCCTCATGCTTCGGTTGGAGGGGGCACAATCCGGGGCGCAGCAGGTGGCTCGATTGCCTGCACCACCCGCCCGCCGCGCACCTCGCCGAGCAGGATCTGTCGCGCTGTGTGCAGCGATTCGTGGTTGTCGCGCGAGAACGGTGTGCGGTAGGTCATGACCACGCCGTCGATCTCCTCCCGCAGCGTTTCCAGGGCGGTGCGGATGGATGGCCCCTCAAGGTTGCCGGCCTGCCGGATCGCAGCGGCCAGCAGCAGCATCGAGTCGTAGCCCTGCGCGGCGGCTGGCGGTACGGGAATGCGGTCGCTGCCTGTCGCCTGCACCCAGGCATCGAGAAATGCTTGCTGGCGTGGTGTGCGTGCGCCCTGGATGAAGGTCTGCGGCATGCGCGCCCCCTCTGCATTGCGGCCGGCGATCTCGATGAAGTTCGACATCGCCAGTGTCCAGCTGCCGATGATCGGCACCGGCCAGTGCATGTCTGCGCGACCGTTTGCGATATGGGCGAGTTCGGGGCCGATGCCGTAGGTGAGCAGGGCCTGGGCGCCGGCGGCGCGGGCGCGCTCCAGCATGGGTTTCATGTCCGTCTGCCGCAACTGGAAGCGTTCCAGCGCCACCGCTGCGATCCCGCGTTGCGCGAGCGCGGCCACCAGGTCCTGGCTGCCGAGCACGCCGTAGTTGGTGGCGTCATGCAGGATGGCGAGGCGGGTCAGGCCGCGGCGCAGCACGGCCTCCTCGACGATGACCTGAGCCTGTAGCGTGTCGTTGGCCGAGACACGGAAAACGTAGTTGTCCGGGTGTTCCGGGGGCAGGAACTGGCGGGTGATCAGCGAGCCGGTTGCCACCGAGGTGATGACCGGCACGCGTGCAAGCTGGTAGTGGCGCTGACAGGCAAGCGCGACGCCGGTGTTGACGATGCCAAGTCCGGCGACGATGCGGTCGCGGTTGATGAACTCGCGCACGATGCGTGCGCCGAGCGCGTTGCTTGCTTCGTCGTCGCCCTCCAGGAGCTGGATGCGGCGCCCCAGGATGCCCCCCGTGGCGTTGAGCTCGGCTGCGGCGATACGGATGCCGGTGCGCATCGACAGGCCCATTGGTGCGGAGGGGCCGGTAAAGGGGCCTGAGACGCCGATGCGGACGGGTTCGCGCTCACCTCCCGGGGTGCTGCGCAGGGGCGCCGCGGGCGCGGCGGCCAGGCAAGCGCCGACGCCCGCCCGACCGAGCGAAAGCAGGACTAGTGCACGGGCGAGAAGGGCGCGCCGCTTTTGCGCGATCGGCAAACTCATGAACTCACTGTAGGCAGTGCGCATCGGCGGACAAATTGGCGAAAACCCGGACGGTGGCGGCGCAGTCGCGATCCGCCTTGGCGGTTGCAGTGGTGGGCGCAGCGTGGGTAAGGGTTAGACCGGATGACCACTGGGGCGCCAATCGACAAGAATGCAGGATTCATCCCACGTGCGTTGCACCCGTCCAGTCCCATGCATGCTCCGCCGTCCGACCCCGCGCCGCCACGCTGGTACTGGGCTGTCCCCTATGTTGTCGTGACGCTGTTCGCGGTATCGATGCTCGCGCTCGTGTGGTTGCTGCAGCAGCGCGAGTCCGATGTCGAACGCGGTGCGTTGGCACGCGACCTGCAATGGACGGAGCAGGCCATCCGTCGGGTGGTGCTCGGGACGGAGGAGTTCCTGGGACAGCTGGCACGAGACATGGCAGCCGGCACGCTTGAGCACGACGGCTTCCAGCAGCGCGCGAACGAACATCTGGCGGTCAACCCTGCGCTCACCAACATCGCCTGGGTGGGCCGTGACCAGGCGGTGAGGTGGACGGCGCCGTTCGACGCGCTCGACTGGCTTGCCGGTGACACGCTGCTCGGGCCGCAGGTGCAGGGCTTTCAGCACAGTGCGCTGTCGTCGCGGCTGACCTACGGGGCGGCGTATCGGAACGCGCGCGGGGACGCCGTGCTCGAGGTCTTCGTGCCCGTGCATCGCCAGGGCGAGTTCTTCGGCGCTCTGGTTGCGGCCTACTCGGTCGAGCGCATGATCAGCCGGCTGGTGCCGGACTGGTTCACCGAGAAGTACCGGCTCGCCGTGCTCGATACCGATGGTGTTGCGCTGGCACTCAGTTCTGCGTTGCCGGATCGCGAGCATCATCTTGCGCTCGAGCTCGTCCTCGAGCCGCCACGCAACGGCATGCGCTTGCAGGCCATGGCCTTCAGGCCGGGTGGCGACGTGATGCACGCCTTGCCCGCGGTCATCATCGTTGGCCTGTCGCTGCTTGTGCTCTGGGGTCTCTGGATGCTGCGCGGCCATATGCAGCGCCGCGTCCAGGTGGAGCGCGAGCGCGACCGCTTGTTCAACCTGTCGCTCGATCTGTTGTGCATCGTCGATCTCGAGGGGCGCTTTCGCCGCTGCAATCCGGCTTTCGAGCGCGTGCTCGGGCATGATCCGGCGACGCTGCCCGGCGCCCTGATGATCGATTTCGTGCATGCCGAGGACGTGGCGTCCACACTCGACAACATGCGCCGGCTTGCAGGAGGCGAGCCGGTGAGCTTCGAGAACCGTTGCCGTTGTGCGGACGGCAGCTACAAGTGGCTGGCGTGGAGCGTGAACCCGGTACGTGGCGAGGGCCTGGTATATGCGGTGGCCCACGACGTGACCGGCCGCAAGGCGGCCGAGGATGCGCTGCGGGCCGAGTCGGCGTTCCGCAAGGCGATGGAGGACTCGGTCGTCACGGGCTTGCGCGCCATCGATCTGAGCGGGCGCATCATCTACGTGAACTCGGCGTTCTGCCGCATGGTCGGCTTCGCGGAGAGCGAACTGGTCGGCACGGTGGCGCCGTTCCCGTACTGGCCGCCCGAGCAGCTGGCGATCTGCGAGCGCAACCTGGCGATGACGCTGTCCGGGCAGGCGCCGCGCAGCGGTTTCGAGATGCGCATCCAGCGCAAGAATGGCGAGCGCTTCGATGCCCGCTTCTACCTGTCGCCGCTGATCGACCTGACGGGCCGGCAGACCGGCTGGATGGCATCGATCACCGACATTACCGAGCCCAAGCGCGTACGCGCCGCGCTCGAGGCCGCGCATGAGCGCTTCGAGGCGGTGCTCGATGGCCTGGATGCGGCGGTGTTCGTTGCCGATGCCCGCACCGACGAGATCCTGTTCGCCAACCTTGCCTTCAAGCGTATCCACGGTTTCGACGCCGTGGGCCGCACGGTGCGCGGAGTGGCAGTGCCGCAGCCCGAGCGCGGTGACTACCGTGTCGATCCGCGCAACCTGGCGCCGGCCGACTTGCCGCGCGAACTCTTCGACGGCGAACTGCAGCACCCGCTGTCGGGGCGCTGGTACCACGTGCGCGAGCAGGCCACGCGCTGGGTCGATGGGCGGGTGGTGCGCATGGGCATTGCCACCGACATCACCGACCGCAAGCAGACGGCGGAGGTGGCCCGTCAGCAGGAAGAGCGCCTGCAGCGCACCTCGCGCCTGATCACCATGGGGGAAATGGCGTCGACGCTGGCGCACGAGCTCAACCAGCCGCTATCGGCGATCGCAAATTACTGCGCCGGTTCGGTGACCCGCCTGCAAGCGGGCAATGCGAAGCAGGAGGACATCCTGGCGGCAATGCAGAAGGCCAGCTTCCAGGCCGAGCGCGCGGGCAAGATCATCCGCCGCGTGCGCGAGTTCGTTAAGAAGAGCGAGCCGCGGCGCGCGGCCGTGAGCATCGTCGATATCCTCGAAGACGCCATCGGCTTTGCCGATATCGATGCCCGCCGCACCGGCATCCGAATCGTGACGGCTGTCGAACCCGGCCTGCCCGCGGTGTACGCCGATCGGATCATGATCGAGCAGGTGCTGCTCAATCTTGTCCGCAACGGCATCGATGCGATGGCTGACGCGCTGCCCGAACGCCGCGTGCTGACGGTGCGCGTGCGTGGTTGCGGGCCGGGGCAGGTCGAAGTGGCCGTCATCGACCAGGGCCACGGCATCAGCGAGGAGGGGCGCAGCCGCTTGTTTACCCCCTTCTACACGACCAAGGCCGAGGGCATGGGCATGGGGCTGAACATCTGCCGGTCGATCGTCGAGTTCCACGATGGCCGCTTGATTGTCGACGACAACCCCGAAGGCGGTACCATATTCTCCTTTATCCTGCCCACGGAGATCGCGAGTGAGCGAGTTGCCCGCAGCGCCTGACCAGATTGTCCACATCGTCGATGACGACGAGGCCTTGCGCGATTCGCTCGTCTGGATGCTCGAGGCCAATGGCTACCACGTGGTCGCCTACGAGTCGGCCGAGTCCTTCCTTGCGGCATGCGACCCCGACATGACCGGCTGCATCGTGCTGGACGTGCGCATGCCAGGCATGAGCGGCCTGGAACTGTTCGAGGAACTGGGGCGTCGCCGCTGTGGCTTGCCGGTGGTGTTCATCACCGGCCATGGCGACGTGCCGATGGCGGTGTCGGCGCTCAAGAAGGGGGCAGTCGATTTCATCGAGAAGCCCTTCGGCGAGCGCGACATGCTGCGTCTGGTCGAGCAGTGCCTGCAGCTCGAGCGCGACAGCCGCGGCAAGCGCCGTCTCGAGGCCGATACCTCGCGTCGGCTGCAGCACCTGACTCAGCGCGAGCGCGAGGTGCTCGAGCTGATCATCGTCGGCAAGCTCAACAAGCAGATCGCCGACGTGCTCGGGATCAGCATCAAGACGGTCGAGGTCCATCGCGCGCGCGTGATGGAAAAGATGGGGGTCAACTCGCTCGCCGAGCTTGTCCAGCACGTTGTCTCGGTAGATTCTTTAGCTCCGCGCTGAACTCTGCGTTGAGAGGCTGCTCAAAGCAGCCCCCGAGATGGTGCGCATAATGACATGCGAGTGATGTCTGCGGCTCGCTGGCCGTAGCCTCTTGGCCGACCCCCATACATAACTTAACCACTGGCTGTCCGAATGACCGGCATCAACGCACTCTTCCTGCTCACCGGCCTGCTGCTGTTCATCAGCGTTCTGGCCAGCACCGTGTCGGCTCGCCTCGGCCTGCCGCTGCTGCTGCTGTTCCTGGGGGTGGGGATGCTGGCCGGCGAGGATGGGCCGGGCGGGATCGTCTTCGAGGACTTCTTCTTTGCGTCGATGATCGGACAGGCGGCGCTTGCCGTCATCCTGCTCGATGGCGGCCTGCGCACGCGGGTCAGCAGTTTCCGGGTCGCGCTCAAGCCGGCGGCGGTGCTGGCGACCTGGGGGGTGGTTGGCACGGCGGCACTGCTTGGCGTCTTCGCGACCTGGCTGCTCGATGTGGATTGGCGCCTGGGTTTGCTGCTTGCGGCCATCGTGGGTTCGACCGATGCGGCTGCGGTGTTCGCGTTGCTGCGCAATAGCGGCGTACGCCTCAACGAACGCGTGCAGGCAACGCTCGAGATCGAGTCCGGTGCCAATGATCCGATGGCGATCCTGCTCGTGACCGCCCTGGTCGGCATGTTGCTGCAGCCGGAGTCGGCCAGCGTCGGTGGTTTCGCCTGGTTGCTGACGACCCAGCTTGGGCTCGGCGCGGTACTGGGTCTGGCCGGGGGCTGGGTGCTGTCGCGCTTGATGGCTCGACTCAGTCTCCCCGAGGGGCTGTATGCGCTGCTGATCCTGTCTGGCGGCATGCTCGTCTTTGCGGCGACCAACCTGCTCAACGGCAGCGGCTTCCTGGCTGTCTATCTCGCCGGGGTCGTGGTCGGCAATCGGCGCAGCCACGCTACCGAGCACGTGCTGCGTGTCATGGACGGCCTGGCCTGGCTCGCGCAGGCGGGCATGTTCGTGGTGCTGGGAATGCTGGTGGTGCCGTCCGAACTGCTCGATCACGCATGGGAGTCGGTGGCAATGGCCGTCTTCCTGATGCTGGTGGCGCGCCCGCTGGCGGTTGCCATTGGTTTGTGGCCGTTCCGTTACAAGCGCAACGAGCTTGCGTATGTAAGCTGGGTTGGCCTGCGCGGTGCGGTGCCGGTCGTGCTGGCGATCTTCCCTGTGGTGATGGGGGTGCCGGATTCGCGCCTGCTGTTCGATGTCGCCTTTGCGGTCGTGTTGCTGTCATTGCTGGTGCAGGGGGCGACGGTGCCGATGGCGGCGCGCTGGCTCAAGGTGGAAGTGCCGCCGCGCGATGAGCCGCGCGACAAGCGCGAGGTGTGGGTCGATGAGGAGGCTGCAGTCGACCTGCTGGAGTACCGCGTCGCTGCAGGCTCGCGTGCCGAGGGTAGGCATCCGGACGAGGTCGCCGACGACTTCGAGGGCATCGGTGTGCGCTGCGTTGCACTCGTGCGCAGCGGGCATCTGCACCGGCTCACCCTGGATACGCGCATGATCCCGGGTGATTCCGTGTGGTTCGTCGCACCCGACGAACTGGCCGAGCGCATCGCCAGGGTGTTCGGGGGCACGGGCGGCGAACTGTCGGCCAATGCCAGCTTCTTCGGCGAGTTCGTCGTCGATCCGTCCTGCCTGGCGAGCGATCTGGCCGATGCCTATGGGCTCGACATCGGCGCCGACGAGCGCGTGAAACCGGTGGGCACTTTGCTCGAACACCGCCTTGGCCGCGCCGCCGTGGTCGGCGACCGGGTGCAGATCGGCGCCTTCACACTGACCGTGCGCGAGATGACGGACAAGGGCGTGATCACCGCAATCGGCCTCAAATGCCCCGCGCTGGGCCTGATACGCTGAGAAGTCAGCGCACTCGCCAGTCCGAAGACGCTGGGCAGGCGAGCGCGGGCGGCGCGTGATGCTGTAAAATCCCCGGTTTTTTAGGGGCTCTACCGATGACCGCTCGCATCATCGACGGCAACGCGCTCTCGGCGCAGGTTCGTGGCGAAATCGCTGAACGCGCTGCAGCATTGACGGCGCGTGGTGTGCAACCTTGCCTGGCGGTCATTCTGGTAGGAGGGGATCCGGCCTCCGCAGTCTATGTGCGTAACAAGGTTGCGGGTTGCGAGAAGGCCGGCATCCGCTCGCTGCGCTTCGATTACCCCGAAACGGCCGCCCAGGACGAGGTGATGGCCAGGCTCGCCGAACTCAACGCCGACCCGTCGGTGCACGGCATTCTCGTGCAGCTGCCGCTGCCCAAGCATCTGGATGAGACTGCCGTGCTCGAAGCGATCGATATCAAGAAGGATGTCGATGGCTTCCATGCGGAGAACGTTGGCCGCCTGTCGCAGAACCGCGAAGCCTTCATTCCCTGCACGCCGCATGGCGTCATGAAGATGCTCGAGAGCACCGGCACGCCGGTGCAGGGCGCAGAGGCCGTGGTGATCGGACGTTCGAACATCGTCGGCAAGCCGATGGCGATGCTGCTGACCAACGCTGGTGCCACTGTCACCGTCTGCCACTCGAAGACGAAGGATCTGGACTTCCACTCCCGCCGCGCCGACATCCTGGTCGCGGCCATCGGCAAGCCGCGCTTCGTCACTGGCGACATGGTCAAGCCTGGCGCCACCGTCATCGACGTCGGCATCAATCGCCTGCAGGACGGCCCCGACGCCGGCAAGCTGTGCGGCGACGTGGATTTCGACTCGGCCAAGACCGTGGCCGGTGCCATCACCCCGGTGCCGGGCGGCGTGGGCCCGATGACGATCACCATGCTGCTCGAGAACACCGTGATTTCCGCCGAGCGCGCCGCTGGCAAATAAGGACAGTGAGATGAGCGAAACCAAACCCGTCGTCGGCATCATCATGGGCTCCAACTCCGACTGGCCCACGATGAAGGCGGCTGCAAAGATGCTGGAAGACTTCGGCGTGGCCTACGAGGCCAAGGTCGTCTCCGCCCACCGCACGCCCGACCTGATGTTCGAGTACGCCGAGGCCGCGCGCGGCCGCGGGCTCAAGGCCATCATCGCCGGCGCGGGCGGCGCGGCCCACCTGCCGGGCATGGTTGCGGCCAAGACCACGCTGCCGGTGCTCGGTGTGCCGGTGCAGTCGAAGGCGCTGTCGGGGCAGGATTCGCTGCTCTCCATCGTGCAGATGCCCAAGGGCATCCCGGTCGCCACCTTCGCCATCGGCGAGGCGGGCGCAGCCAATGCCGGTCTGTTCGCGGTGGCGCTGCTCGCGGTCGAGGACGCCGTGCTGGCGCAGAAACTTGCCGACTTCCGTGCCCGCCAGACCCAGGCGGTGCTCGACATGACCCTGGATTGAGAGTCGCATCATGATCCTCCCGCCTGCCACCCTTGGCATGCTCGGCGGCGGCCAGCTCGGCCGCTTTTTCGTTTCGGCCGCGCACGAGCTGGGCTACAAGGTCTGGGTGCTCGACCCCGACCCTCACAGCCCGGCCGGCCTCATCGCCGACCGCCACCTGGTCGCCGCCTACGACGACTACGTCGCGCTCGACACGCTGGGCAGCGAATGCGCCGCGGTGACCACCGAGTTTGAGAACGTCCCCGCCGACACCCTGGACTACCTGACCAAGTTCATCCCGGTGCACCCGGCGGCGAGCGCGGTGGCGGTATGCCAGAACCGCATCGCCGAGAAGAGCTTCCTCGCCGACACCGGCCTGCCACATGGTCCCTTCGCCGCCATCCGCAGCGAGGACGACATCCGCAACGCCAACGCCGGGCTGTTCCCGGCCGTGCTCAAGGTGGCGCGCTTCGGCTACGACGGCAAGGGCCAGGCCCGCGTCGCCGACCGCGACGAGGCGGTGGCCGCCTTCCAGCACTTCAAGGGCGAGCCCTGCGTGCTGGAGAAGATGCTGACACTGGACTTTGAGGTGTCGGTGGTGCTGGCGCGCGACGAGGCGGGTAACGTGCGCTGCTTCCCGACCGGCGAGAACCGCCACCGCAACGGCATCCTCGACGTCACCATCGCGCCGGCGCAGGCGTCGGCCTGTCTGAGGGACAACGCCCAGGAAATCGCCGAGCGCATCGCCGACAAGCTCGGTTACGTCGGCACGCTCGGGGTGGAGTTCTTCGTTTGCCGCGGCGAACTGTTCGTCAACGAGATGGCGCCGCGCCCGCACAACAGCGGCCACCACACCATCGACGCCTGTGATGTCAGCCAGTACGAGCAACAGGTGAGGGCGCTGTGCGGCTTGCCGCTGGCCGCGCCGCGCCAGCATTCCGCGGCGGTCATGGTCAATCTGCTTGGCGAGCTGTGGTACGAGGATGGCAAGGGCCACGGCACCTACCGCGAGCCCGACTGGTCGGTGCTGCATGCCGTGCCCGGCCTGCGCCTGCACCTGTATGGCAAGCATCATGCCCGCCCGGGGCGCAAGATGGGCCACTTCGTGGTGACGGGGGCCAATACCGAGGCCGTACTCGGGCACGCCCTCGCCGCACGTGCCGCGATCGGCATCCGCGACGAGTGAGCACGGGCCGATGACCACGTCCGGGGCTGGGCCGCGCGGCCGTATCGAGTCCGCCACGGCGGCGTCGATTGCCGAGGCTGTCGCGCTGCTGCGCGCAGGTGACATCGTCGGCATGCCGACGGAAACCGTCTATGGCCTGGCGGCCGATGCGCTCGACGTGCAGGCCGTCGGCAGGATCTTCGCCGCCAAGGGACGCCCCGCCGATCATCCGCTGATCGTGCATCTGCCCTCGGCCGATCACCTGCCGCAATGGGCTGCCGCGATCCCCAAGGACGCGCTCGCGCTCGCGCGTGCCTTCTGGCCCGGCCCGCTGACCTTGATCCTCAAGCGTTCGCCGGACGTGCCCGATGAGGTCACTGGTGGTCAGGGCACGGTCGGCCTGCGTGTACCCTCGCACCCTGTGGCGCTTGCGCTGCTGCGTGCTTTCGACGGCGGTTTGGCTGCGCCCAGCGCCAACCGTTTCGGCCGCATCAGTCCGACCACCGCGGCACATGTGCGCGAAGAGCTGGGCGAACGTGTGGCCATGATCCTAGACGGTGGCGCCTGCGAGGTCGGCATCGAATCCACCATTCTGGACTTCTCGCGCGATGTGCCGGAGATCCTGCGCCCAGGGGCGATCGGCCCCGAGGATATCGCGCGCGTCATCGGCCGCCGGCCGCGGGTGCGGGGTGAGGCCCTACCGGAGGCCGATGAGACGGCTGCCGGGCATGAACGTGCAGGTGCTGTAGCTGTCGTGGGCAATGACGTGGTTGCGCCTGCCTCAGCCGATGCCGCCAAGCCCGCCCCGCGAGTCTCTGGCGCGCTCGCCGCCCACTACGCTCCGCGCACCCCGCTGCGCCTGGTCGAACCCGCGCTGCTCGCCGACGAAGCCGCCGCACTCGCCGGCGAGGGTAGTCGCGTCGCCGTGCTCGCCCACTCCACGCTCGACCCGCGCGATGCCCGCCTGACCTGGCGCAGCCTGCCGGTCGAACCTGCCGCCTACGCCCAGGGCCTGTACGCCAGCCTGCGCGCGCTCGACGCCGTCGGCGCCGATTTCATCCTGATCGAGGCGCTGCCCGGCGGTCCCGGGTGGCGCGCTGTCGCCGACCGCCTTGGCCGCGCGGCAGTTGGCTCTGGCGGCGCCGAGACGTAGGCGCGAGCCCGCTCCGCAGGTCGCGGCGGAAAGGTCGTGGAGCCCCCATGGGAAGCAGGGATGGGGCTTCCATTTCGATCGTCCGCTCTCTATAATGCCGGCTCTTCTAGGGCCGATAGCTCAGCTGGGAGAGCGCTGCGTTCGCAATGCAGAGGTCGGGAGTTCGATCCTCCTTCGGTCCACCAAAATTCAGCGCCCAACTGTTCTCAGTTGGGCGTTTTCATTGTGCGCCCAGCATGGGCGCACTCCTGCGGGTGCAAGTCCCGCCGTGAGTTGATCACAGCGAACGAAGTGAAGCGCAACTGCGTGAGGGCGACCGAGCGTGGGAAGGAAGCGTGGAGCATAAGCTGCGAGCCGATGAACAAGAACCGGATAGAAGGCGCTGCCGAGCAGGGCGAGCGGGCAGTGAACCGCGAAGCTCTCGTGATCAAGGCGAAGTGGCGTAAATTCGGCGGTTGTGCAGCGAAGGAGTGCGTTCTTACCTGGGGAGATCTCGCCTAGTGCCTGAAAGGGCGACGGTGTTGAGCTGGAGCGAGAAGTCAGCAGAGGCCGTAGTAGTTGGGGCTGGGCCGGCGAGACCGAACCCCCCGATGAAGGGCCGAACGAGTAGGAGGGCCGAAGGCCGTGTCGCTCGGAGGTGCAGTGCATCAGAAGCCTGGGAAGCTGGGGCGCAACGCGGGAGGGCGAGGTGAAGCCGAGCCCAAGGCGGTGCGTGATGAAGCACGGACGGCGCGTCATGCAACTGGAAGCCCGGGGCGAGAGGACCTGCTTGCGCAGGCGCTCGCGAGCGCGAACATGGAGGCGGCGTGGAAACGCGTCAAATCCAATCGCGGCAGTGCTGGGGTGGATGGGTTGTCGATTGCCGGGACGGCGGACTACCTGAGAACGCACTGGCCTCGGATTCGGGAGTCCTTGCTGGATGGCAGCTACCGGCCCCTGCCGGTGCGCCGCGTCCAGATTCCGAAGCCCGACGGCGGGGTGCGCGAACTGGGGATTCCGACGGTGACGGATCGGCTGATCCAGCAAGCCCTGCTGCAAGTCTTGCAGCGCAGAATTGATCCGACGTTCTCCGACCATAGTTATGGCTTCCGACCGGGACGCCGTGCGCATGACGCGGTGCTCGATGCACAGCGGTTTGTGCAGGACGGTTACCGGGTGGTGGTCGATGTGGATCTGGAGAAGTTCTTCGACCGGGTCAATCACGACATTCTGATGGAACGGCTGGCGAGGCGAATTGACGATAAGGCCGTGTTACGGCTGATCCGTCGTTACCTTGTGGCCGGTATCATGGATGGCGGTGTGGTCATGGCGCGCTACGAGGGGACGCCGCAAGGTGGTCCGCTGTCGCCGCTGCTGGCCAATGTGCTACTCGACGAGGTGGATCGGGAACTGGAGCGACGGGGCCACCGCTTTGTTCGTTACGCGGACGACTGCAACGTATATGTGCGCAGCCGCCGGGCGGGTGAAAGGGTGCTGGCGGGCCTGACCAAGCTCTACGAACGACTCCATCTGAAGGTCAACGAGGTCAAGACGGCAGTGGCATCGGCGACCGGTCGCAAGTTCCTGGGCTACGAGTTGTGGCGCAGCGCAGGTGACCGGATCAAGTGTGCGGTGGCCCGAAAGGCCTTGGACACCTTCAAACAACGCATCCGACAAATGACACGTCGCTCGGGTGGGCGTAGCCTACCGGAGATTGCCGAACGACTGCGGACTTACATGCCGGGCTGGAAGGCGTACTTCCAGCTTGCGCAGACGCCCAAGGTGTTCCGTGAGCTTGACGAGTGGCTGCGTCACCGGCTGCGTGCGGTGCAGCTCAAGCACTGGCGTCGGGGAACGACGATGTACCGCGAGTTGAAAGCGATGGGTGCCTCGGAGGCGGATGCCCGTAAGGTGGCCGCGAACAGTCGGTGCTGGTGGCGTAACAGCCGTATGCGACTGAACCGGGTCATGCCTATCGCCTACTTCGACCGGCTCGGCGTACCCCGGCTCTCATAACCTCAACTGCTCGAACCGCCCGGTGCGGACCCGCATGCCGGGTGGTGTGGGAGGGGTCGGTCAGGTAAGCTGACCGCCCCTATCCCGATTGTGCTGCCCGCATGACCGAGCTACCTAGCAGCCTGTCGGACTTGAAGCCGGCGGACGGCGTACCGGCAGGCGGGTTTTCATGATGTGAAAAATAATCGGCATTTCAGAGCCGAAAGCGCCTTTTTCGCGTGAAATCGCCATGCTCCTGTCGTTTCTTCTCACTGCAGACGCAATACGGCCATGCGCTTGAAGTTCCACGCGAGGCAGACCAGCGTCCATTCGTTGCGCACGTTGCCAACACCGCGCAGCAGGAACTGACGGAAACCCATCACGGACTTGATGATGCCGAACACCGGCTCGACGGTCTGTTTGCGCAGCGCGTAGGCGGCGCGACCGGTCTGGGTCTTGAGGGCGTGCTTCATCTGCTCGACGTGGGAGGTGGGCGTCTCGAGCGGTGCGGGCTCCTCGAAGCGGCTGCGCCAATCCGGATGATGCGCATCGCGCCCCACTGCGATCAGCGGCTCGACCCCGGCGTCGTGGCAGTGCTGGACGTTGCGTTCGCTGTAAAAGCCGGTGTCGGCCAGCAGCCGCGCGGGTTGATTGAGCCCATCGGGCAGTGCCTGGATGCACTCGAGCATCGGCGCGACCTGCTCCTTGTCGTTACCGGCGGTGGTGATGTGGGGCGCCACCACCAGCATCGATTCGGTATCGACCACAGCTTGCGCGTTGTAGCACTGCTCGAAACCACCGCCCGCCACCTTCATGATGCGCGAGTCTTCATCGGTCAGATTTATCTGATCCTCGGCCTGTGGCCCCGTCTGCGGGGGCTTGGGGGGCTTGCCACCGGGCTTCTTGCCCGTGCTCGCCTGCTTGGCCTTGCGCTTGGCCATCTTCGCCTCGTACTCGGCTTGCTCGCGCTCGAAACGTTCCTTCGCGCGGGCCTCGATCTTGGCTTTGGCCGTCGCGATGGCCGCCAGACGGTCTTCGCGCCGCTTGATCTCCGCCGGCAAATCCACCCCCTCAGGCACATTGCCTTGATCGGCGGCCTCGGCCAGCTTGAGCATCTCCTGCACCTCGGCTTTGAGCTGCGCTTCGATCTTCTGCGCGTGCCCGTAAGACAGCGCACTGTGCCGGGAGGCGTTGGCGTGCAGCTTGGTGCCGTCCAGGCTGACCGTGCCAAAGCGTGAGAGCTGGTTCTCGCGTGCGACCTGCAGCACTTGCACGAAGAGCTCGGCGAACTGTTCGCCGAAGCGGCGCCGGAAACTCGCCAGGGTGTCGTGGTCCGGGTGCTGGTTGCAGGCGATGAACCGAAACGCCAGCGAATCGTATGTCGCCCGCTCGATCCGGCGGCTCGAATGCGTCCCCGTCGCGTAGCCGTAGATCAGCAGCGACAGCAGCATCGCCGGGTGGTAGGCATCGCTCCCACGCCCCGCATACGCCCGCTCCAGCGCCGACAGGTCCAGCGCCTCGACCACGTCGACCACATAGCGCGCCAGGTGCGTTTCGGGCAGCCACTCCTGTACCGAGGGCGGCAGCAGGTAGTCCGTCTGGCGGTCGATCGGGCGGAAGCGGCTCATGCTCTTAGGATCCGGGGGCGATGGGGCATTTTACAGGGGGTAGTCCGACAGGCTGCTAGTATGGGTTCGGTGAGCTAAAGCGTGACGTACGGGGACACGGAGTGCGGCTACATTTTCTTTCCCTCGCGTTTTGAAGTGATTTCAGCGTCCTGACGAACCTGTGGCCTTGATGGTGATTGCAATGATTGCGGTGCTCGCTAAAATGCGCGCATTGCAATCATCAGGAGAGCGCGATGGCGACTAATCTTGTCGTTCGTAACATCGAACCTTCGGTCGCGCAGGCTTTGAAAGAGGCTGCGGCGCGGCACGGTCGAAGCGCTGAGGCGGAGCATCGGGAAATCCTGCGGGCAGCGCTTGCGCGACCTGCGCGGCGGACCTTCAAAGACGTTCTGGCCAGCATGCCGGACGTGGGTGCCGATGAAGACTTCAACCTCAGGCAGGGCTGATGTACCTGCTCGACACCAACATCATCAGCGAGCTGCGAAAAGGTGGGCGTGCCAATCCGGGCGTGACCGCCTTTTTCGCCACCCTGGCCGCGGAGGACATCTATCTGTCGGTCCTGACAATCGGTGAGATTCGCCGGGGCCTAGAGAACATCCGTAACCGCGGTGACCGCGAGCAGGCCGCGCGACTCGAAGCCTGGCTGGATATGGTGGTCGCTGACTATGGAGACCGTATTCTGGGCTTTGACCTCGACTGTGCTCAGCTCTGGGGCCGACTGATTTCACCGAGTCCTCAGCATCCCATCGACAAGCAGATTGCAGCCATCGCCCTCATCTACGACCTAACCGTCGTTACGCGCAACACGGAAGACTTCAAGTCGACCGGGGTGCGGTGCATCAATCCGTTTAGCCCGCCCTTGGTGACCTGAGAGGCGAGCGGCCGCGTTCCACTAGCCTCGGTGCCTAGCCTCAGGAGCGCCGAGAGTCGGGAACCTTGCTCGTCGGCAGACCTTCGGGAGTGGTGTCTCATGCCACCGAGTGCCGAAAACGGCAAAAAGTGCCTGAGGTTCCGCGAGATTCTTTTGGCCACGAATTGCTTTATTTCGTGCTGTTTGGCCAAGAAATGCTTTTCTGGCTGCAGCGGACGGCTGGAAGAGGCGTCCGTACGAACAGGCGTGATTGCCGAAGCGGATACCTGCCGCGAGTCGTCACACCCTGGCTGATCGAGGCGGGTTGGGGGGAGCGGCTCCTCATGTGATCGGCGAGTAGCGGACCTTCACCAACGGCCGCATCGTCGTGGCGGGCGGCAAGGCGCAGCGAGGCGAACAGAAGCGGGCCGACTACCTGCCGTACTTCTGTCGCGATTTTCCGCTTGCCGTGGTCGAGGCAAAGGCCGCAGGGCTGCCCGCGGAGACAGGGGTGCAGCAGGCGCGTGAATACGCGGAGATCCTCGGGCTTAAGTTCGCGTCGTTGCGCCTGTCGCCGATCGGAATCATGATGCTTCGGATCTGCAGCGACTGCCTTCCGAATGCCCTTATCCTGCCCGAGCGATGACCTCCCGCTTCCCCCTTTCTCCTGACGAGATCGAGATCACCGCGATTCGCGCGCAAGGCGCGGGCGGACAGAACGTCAACAAGGTGTCGAACGCCGTGCATTTGCGCTTCGACATCACTGCATCGAGCCTTCCGGAGGACATCCGCGCGCGACTGCTCGCCCTGCACGACCATCGGATCAGCAAGGAAGGCGTGGTGATCATCAAGGCGCAGAAGTTTCGCAGCCTGGAGAAGAACCGCACCGAGGCGCTGCGCCGGCTGGAAGAGTTGATCGAGCGTGTCGCGGCGCCCCCAAAGGCGCGCCGTGCGACCCGGCCGACGCGTGCGTCGGTCACCCGCAGGCTGGAGGGGAAGGCGCAGCGGGCGTTGATCAAGGCCGCGCGCGGAAGGGTGAGCGACTGATCGGCTTGTCCCGTCGAGGCTCAGTCAGTGTCCCGCATCAATCAGCGTCCAGCACGCGTGCGCACTCGCCCATCATCGAGCGCGCCAATTCCAACGCCGGCTTGCTTTTCGGCATCACCGATGCAAACGCGGCGCTTCAGGCTGGCGTGAGAGCCCTGGCCTCCGCGTCGCAGGGGTCGCCCCCGTCAGTCCCTTGCCCCACGGGGGTGAAGTCCTCCCGTTCGGCGATGAAGTTGGGACGTGGCTCCAGTCCGCAGAAGGGGGCGACTGGCGTGTTGTTCACGCTGTTGAACACCATGAACAGGTTGCTGCGCGGCAAGGGGGTGATGTTCGAGCTGGATCCGTGCATCACGTTGCACTCGAAGAAGGTGACCGCGCCCGCTGGGCCGGTCGGCGCGACGATGCCGAAGTCCTCGACCAGCCGACTCAGGCTGGTCTCGTCCGGCACGCCGATGTCCTGCTGCCTGAGCGAGGCCTTGTAGTGGTTCTCGGGCGTGGCGCCCACGCAGCGCACATAGCGATGGTGGGAGCCGGGGATGATCATCAGCGGGCCGTTGTGCGGCGTGTTGGCCGTGAGCGCGATCGAGCAGCTCACCATGCGCATGGCAGGGATGCCATCCTCCACGTGCCAGGTCTCGAAGTCGGAATGCCAGTAGAATTCCTTGCCCCGAAAGCCGCCCTTGTAGTTCACGCGCGACTGGTGGATGTACACCTTGCTGCCGAGCAGCTGCTCGGCGATCGCAACCAGCCTGGGATGGTTGGCCAGGCGTGCGAGCACTGCGCTGCTGCGATGCACGGCGAAGATCGAGCGCAACTCCCGGCTGCCGGGCTCGATCACCGCTTCATCGCGGCCCTTGACCGACTCGTCGGTGCGCAGGCGCGCAAGCTCATTCAGGCAGTCCTGCACCTCGCCGGCATCGAGCAATTGATCGAAGTGCAGATAGCCGTTCTCTTCGTAGAAACGCAGCTCTTCGGCGTTCAGCGGCCCCGCAGTGGCATGCGGGTAGGCCACCGGATCCAGGCGCGGGCCGATCTGCGGCTCGGGGTCGAAGCGCGAGGGGTAGCGGTCATCTGCGC
Organism: Thauera sp. 28; assembly: GCF_000310145.2. GTDB lineage: Bacteria > Pseudomonadota > Gammaproteobacteria > Burkholderiales > Rhodocyclaceae > Thauera > Thauera mechernichensis. Next base: position 147,101 of record NZ_AMXA01000006.1, on the reverse strand, counting down.
GCGGACGCGTCAGCGCGGGGCGGGCGGCGTTCATGCCGGTCATGCTCATCATGGCCTTGCCCATCCACTCAGTCGGCGAGCGCGTAAGCGCCGGTCTGGTCATGCACCTCGCGCCCGGTCAGCGGCGGATTGAACACGCACACCATGCGCATGTGGCTGCCCTTGTTGGCGCGCAGGACGTGGCGGTCGTGCTGGTTCAGGCAGTACAGGGTGCCGGGGCGGATGGCGTGGGTCACGCCAGTGGCAAGGTCGATGATCTCGCCTTCGCCTTCGATGCAGTACACCGTCTCGAAGTGGTTCCGGTACTCGAACTCATGCTCGGTGCCGGGCTTGATGATGGTGTCGTTGATGGAATAGCCGACACCAGCATCCTTGTAGATCAGGCGACGGCTGTTCCAGCCTTCGGTATCCACGTCAGCGGCTGTGCCGATGACGTCGTCCAGGTGCTTCACGATCATTGGGGTGTCCTCGCATGTAGGGTGCGCCCCGCCTTTTAACGGGGCGCGGGAGGTGAAAGAAGGGGGCAGGGCTGCCGGTAGCCTCAGGCCGCGGCTTCGATCGCCGGCGAGGCGTTGTCGACGCTCAGGGCTTCGCGCAAGCCGGCTTCGATCACATCCAGACCGTGGCGCAGTTCTTCCTCGGCGATGGTCAGGCTTGGGAGCAGCTTGAGCACCTGGTCGTCGATGCCCGCAGTCTCGATGATCAGCCCGCGCTTGAAGCACGCCTGCGAGATGCGCGCCGCCAGTTGGGTGTCATCGAACTCGATGCCCCAGATCAGCCCGCGCCCGCGCACCCGCGCACCGGGAGCATGCTTTGCGACGATGTCGGTCAGGCGCTTCTCGACCAGCCCGGCCTTGCGTGCCACATCCTCTGCGAGCAAGCCGTCCTGCCAGAACCTGAGCGCGGCAGTGGCGGTGACGAAGGCCGGGTTGTGTCCGCGGAAGGTGCCGTTGTGCTCGCCCGGCGCCCATTGGTCGAGTTCGGGCTTGATCAGCACCAGCGCCAGCGGCAGGCCATAGCCCGACAAGGACTTGGACAGCGTGACGATGTCAGGCACGATCCCTGCCTCCTCGAAGCTGAAGAAGGCTCCGGTGCGGCCGCAGCCGACCTGGATGTCGTCGACGATGAGCAGAACGCCATGTTCTTCGGTGATGCGGCGCAGACGCTGAAGCCACTCGACGCTGGCGACGTTCACGCCACCCTCGGCCTGCACGGTCTCAACGATGACCGCGGCAGGCTTGTCCATCCCGCTGCCCTCGTCCTTGAGCAGCGCCTCGAAGTAGTCGAGCGTGTCCGTGCCTTCGCCAAGATAGCCATCGAACGGAACGGAGGCGGTGTGGCCGAGCGGCACGCCGGCACCGGCGCGCTTGAACCCGTTTCCGGTCACCGCCAGCGCGCCCAGCGTCATGCCGTGGAAGGCATTGGTGAAGCCGACCACCTGCTCGCGTCCGGTCACCTTGCGCGCCAGCTTGAGCGCAGCTTCGACCGCATTGGTGCCGGTCGGTCCGGGAAACTGGAACTTGTAGCGCAGGCCCCGCGGTTGCAGGATGACGTCGTTGAAGCGGGCGATGAAGGCTTGCTTCGCCTCGGTGTACATGTCCAGCGAGTGCGTAATGCCGTCGCGCATCAGGTAGGCCAGCAGGGCCTGCTTGATCTTGTCGGGGTTGTGACCGTAGTTCAGCACGCCCGCGCCGCAGAAGAAGTCGAGATAGCGGCGGCCCTCGGCGTCTATCATCCACGCGCCCTTGGCGCTGGTGAACATCGCGGGAAAGCTGCGGCAGTAGCCGCGGACTTCGGATTCGTACTGTTCGAATGTGTTCATCATGAGATAACTCCTCTGGTCGAAATGGGCGGGTCTGCGCTCGATATAGGACGAGCGATATCCGGGCGCTCGCGCCTGCGAGTGCCCTGTACGGCACGAAGCCGGTCAGACCGGAATGGGGTTCTCGAGCTGGGACTGAACGCCGCGGGCGGGCGTATGGCGCGCAATCGGACCCACGCGCAGCATCGGCTCGGCGGGGTGGCCTGATGGAAACAGGTCGGCGGTGAAGTGGGGGGTCACCTGGCAGCCGGTGTCATGTTCGCGCGCCAGTCGTTGGAACAGGGCACGCGAGGCCTTGTTGTCGTCCGCTACCGTGGCTGTCACCCAGCAGCAGCGGGCGTTGGCCGGCAGGCTCAACCATTGCTGCAGCAGCTGCAGGCCGAGGCCCTGGCCGCGCTGCTCGGGCAGCACCCCCACCTGCCAGACGAAGGCGGTGTCGGCCTCGCGCGGCGGATGAAAGCCGATGACGGCGCCGACGATGCGGCCGTTCTGCTCGGCCACAAGGCAGGTGTCGCCGAAGTCGGCGGCGAACAGAACGTAGAAATAGACCGAATTCGGCTCCAGCGTGCCGGTGGACTGGACGAATTGCCAGAGAGCGGTGCCATCGCTCGGGCGCGTGCTACGGAAACGGATGCGGGATTGGGGGGCGGAGCGGATGGGCGAAGGCGTGTCGGTACGGTTCATGTCGTGGGTTGTTCTGGTGGCATGCCGCACCCACAGCGGGGTGAAGTGCGACATGTCAGACCACGTCAGCGCCTTGGGGCGGGCACCGCGGTCGGTCGGCCCAAGTGAGGGCCCTCAAAAAACTCAAGCGACGCATTGGCCGTTGAACGATCGCCCGCTGCACGGCATGAATGGCCGATCAATCGGCCCCTTGAGCAGCGGGAGGGATTTAGTGCATTTGCGCAAATCCTTTTTTACCTTACCTGAGCATCCCGTTCACATCAAGCCTGCGATGTCGGGCGAATGCAGTCGTTGGACCAGAGCATGGAATCGGTGGCCGTCGGCTTCGAATATCGGCCTGTCCGTGGCAAGTGATGCCCGCAAGCTCCGTCCGAGCCTGTCGCGCTTGTCCCCAGCCGATGGGGACAGGGTTGTGGGAGGAGTTGTGGATAACCCGGCTGAGCCCTTGAAACTCGGCCTGATTCGAGCGCTGCCCAATTTTTGAGCGACACCCGAGATCGAGGCCCGTCGAGGTCGGCGGTGTCGTGCCTGCGGCTGATTCCGAGCGTGATCAACCGCCGTTTCGCCACGGCAGGGGCGGTGCAACGAGTCGCGGTGCCTGGCCGTCGCCGATCATTCCGAATCGGACGGCTCCTTGTTCCCACTCGGTCTGTGCCTGCGCGATGTCTTCCTTGCTGAAGCCCACAAAATTCCACCACATCAGCACTGGTTCCTCGAACGGCTCGCCCCCCAGGAACAGCACCCGAGCGCCTGCGGGTAGCGCAAGCTGAAGTTCGCTGCGTCCCTTGCCGAGGTAGGCGAGTTCGTCGGCGCTGATGGTTTCGCCGTCGACCATTGCGTCGCCCACGAGGGGCATCAGGCCGTACTCGAAACCGGGGTCCAGTTGGAGCGTGATGCTGCTGGTGCTGTCGCAGGCGATGTCGATGCCGACCAGCGGGGAGTGGATGCGCGCCGGTGCGGTTCGCTCACCGTAGCGGCCGGCGAGTAGGGTCAGTTCTGCGCTGTCTTCGCGCCAGTGCGGCAGTTCGGCGTAGTGATCGAAGGCGGGCGGGCAATCCTTATGCTCCGGCGGCAGGGCGATCCACAGTTGTGCCGCGTGCAGCCGCTCGCCGTCGTGCAGCGAATCCTCGGTGTGGGCGATGCCATGTCCAGCGGTCATCAGATTGACCTGGCCAGGGCGGATGATCTGCTCGTTGCCCAGGCTGTCGCGGTGCAGGACCTCGCCCTCGATGAGCCAGGTGAAGGTCTGCAGGCCGATGTGCGGGTGCGCGCCGACGTGCATGCCCTTGCCGGGCTCGAACCGCACGGGGCCGGCGTGGTCGAGGAAGCACCACGCGCCAACCATGCGCTGCTGGCGATTGGGGAGCGCACGGCGCACGAGCATGCCATCGCCGAGGTCGGCGCTGCGCGGTTGGATGCGGACGATCGGATTCATGGTCGGTGTCCTTGATGGTGAGCCTGCCGAGCGCTGGCGAAAATTCTAACCGCTGAAGTGATGCCGGCGCTTGGCTGATGCGCGAGTCGATGCAATGTGCTGTCTTGGCGGGTTGCGCTGGACAGCTCCGGCAGTGCTTACTCTGCCTATAATCCGGCCCGGTCGCCAAGGTGCGCATGCCCTCATGCGCCACGGCCTGAAAAGGTGCTGAGCATGGAAGCGGTGGCAGTGATTGATTTCGAGACCACGGGGTTGTCGCCCGCACAGGGTGACCGCGCAACGGAGGTCGCAGCGGTCATCGTGGAGGATGGGCGTGTGGTCGATCGCTACCAGAGCCTGATGAACGCGGGAGTCCGGATTCCGGCCTACATCGAGGCGCTGACCGGCATCACGAACGCGATGATCCGCAGCGCGCCGGCGGCGGGCGAGGTCATGCGCGAGGTGTCCGATTTCGTCGGCAACATGCCGATCGTCGCCCACAACGCCTCGTTCGACGCCAAGTTCTGGGATGCGGAGCTGGCGCGCATCGAGCGCAGCAGGGGGCAGGACTTCGTATGCTCGCTACTGCTGTCGCGGCGCCTTCTGCCCGCTGCGCCCAGCCATAAGTTGGGCGTGCTGGTCGAGTACGCCAATTTGCCGGTTGCGGGGCGTTACCACCGTGCGCTGGCCGATGCCGAGATGGCGGCGAGCCTGCTGCTTAGGCTGGAGGATGAACTGCGGCTTCGCCATCAGGTGCCAAGGGTGTCGGTCGATCTGCTGCGGCAGATCCAGCGCACGTCGAAGGCGCAACTGCCTAGATGCCTGGCGGCTGCACGCGGCAAGGCCAGCGGCTGACGGGCGGTGCTGGCGCTGGCTGGAGAGCGGGCGGCTCGAGCAGGCTGCCATGACCTAGCGGTCGGCGCATGCGCGCGCGGCTGCGGCCAAGAGCCCTCGCGACTGCTCGGCCCGCCTCCCCAGGCGATGCAAACCTTGATACGATGCAGCCATGCTCCGCAGCAATCTCGTTTCCCGCGTTCGTTATTACGGCTACCGCTTACCACGGCGGTAGCGGCGCGCGCGCCCAGTCCGCCCGAGGCGGACTGGTTGAGCTGATTGGCGGTCTCCCTCGGGCTATTTGCCCCGTCCTCATCAGGAGACCCCATGCATCACGATACTTTCGACGTCTTCCACCTTCTGGAAGAGCGCGGTTTCATCCATCAATGCACCGACGCCGACGGCCTGCGTAGAACGCTGGCCAGTGGGGCGCGCAGCATCTATCTCGGGTTCGACGGTACCGCAGACAGCCTGCACGTCGGCCATCTGCAGGGCCTGATGCTGATGCGCTGGATGCAGCGCGCAGGGCATCGGCCAATACTGTTGATGGGCGGTGCCACGACTCGTATCGGCGATCCGAGCTTCAGGGACACGAGCCGGCCGATGCTCGACGCGGCGACCATTGCGGCCAATTTTCGCGGTATCAGCACGGCCTTCACCCGGTACTTGCGGATGGACGACAGCGCCGACGGCGCGCTCGTGGTCGACAACACGGAATGGCTCGATGGGCTCGGCTACCTGGATTTTCTTGGCCGAGTGGGGCGGCATTTCAGCGTGAATCGGCTGTTGAGCTTCGACGCGGTGCGTACTCGCCTGGCGCATTCGCTGAGCTTCCAGGAGTTCGGCTATACCTTGCTGCAGGCGTTCGACTTCACTCAGTTGGCTGAACGCTACGGCTGCACGATCCAGGTCGGTGGCGCCGACCAGTGGGCGAACATCATCAACGGTGTAGAGCTCTCACGGCGGCAAGGCGGAGGCGAACTGTTCGGGCTGACGATGCCGTTGCTGGTGACTGCGGACGGACGCAAGATGGGCAAGTCCGCCGCGGGTGCGGTGTGGCTCAACGCTGACCGGCTGGCACCGTTCGAGTTCTGGCAGTTCTGGCGCAATGTGGATGACCGCGATGTTGGCCGCTTCCTCGCGCTGTTCACCGAGCTCCCCATGACCGAGGTTCGACGCCTGGGGGGGCTGCAGGGTGCAGAACTGAATGAGGCGAAAGTCCTTCTCGCCACGGAGGCGACGCGGCTTGCGCACGGCGATGGTGCTGCCGAGCGCGCCGCAAGGACCGCTGCGGGGCTTTTTGGTGGCGGTAAAAGCGACGACGGGCTCGCTACCCTGGTCGTCGATCCGGTCCGCGTCAGCGCTGGGCTCACCCTTGCCGAGCTTGCGGTGGAGGGTGGGCTGACGCCGTCCCGCAGTGCTGCCCGGAGACTGGCGGTTGGAGGCGGTTTGCGCCTGGACGGCATCCAGGTCATGAATGCGGACCTGCCTTTGCCCTTGACCGCAGGTGAGTGGCGCCTGGCCGCCGGACGCAAGCAGCACCTGCGTATCGTCGTGTCTGCCTAGCAGACGGGGTCGAGCCTGTCCTTGGTTGTTGCGTGCGGCGCTGAGGACGGGCTTGAGCTGTCGCAAGTTGCTGACGCGGTGGTCGGTGCATGATGCGGGAACAACGAGGTTTGCGAATGAGGTCGTCTATGAAACGCGTGGCAGTCATCGTGCTTGGCATTTGGGTTTGCCTGTCGGCGGGCGTTGCCCGGGCAGAGACCCCGCCGGAGCCCGCGGCAAGGACAAGCGAGCAGGTGCCCGTTCAACAGAATGGGCAAGAGGCCAAGGATGGCGCGGGTGCGATGCAGGCTAGCCCGGACAATCGGGCCTCCTTGTTGTCGATCGTGCTCGTTGCCGGGGTGATGATCGTGGTGGGAAGAGCGGCCATCGCCTTCGCCAAGAACAAGATGGACGCGGAGTTGCTGGCTGCCAAGGCACAGGCCGATCTCGACCAGGCGGACCGGGACGCGCAGGCAAAGGGGTGACTGGCGCTGTGCCTGGATGCACGAGTGATACCCGGCCCGGCGCGCCTATAATGCGCCCCCTGTCATGAATACAGTGATGCCGCCATGCGCCACAACCTGAAGGTTCCGTTCGCAGAGAAGGACGAGGCGAAGAAGCTGGGCGCGCGCTGGGATGCTGCGCGCAAGCTCTGGTACCTTGGCGACGGCGTCGATGTGGCGCCGTTCTCGCGCTGGCAGCCGACGCCCCACGACGCATCGTCTCCGCCACCGTCGCCTGTGCCGCGCCGTGATCCGGCTTCATCTCGGACGCAGGAGGGCAAGGTGCAGGTAGGCAGCCGCTATGTTGCGCTGCCGCGGGTGTGTGACTGCCTGCCTTGGGACGACTGCGAGAAGTGCCGCTTGCAGACGTGGCCCGAACCCCAGCGCGGGCGTTGAGCGGGACAAGGCTGTTGCGTCGCCGAGTACGCGTGCAGCGGCGATAGACGCTTGCGCGGGGTGGATCAATGGCTACCGCCGCGGTTCGCCGCTGACCCTGCGAACCGGCTTGATCCGCAGCGCGGACAGGACGCCGGCGAGGACGAGGCCGATGCCGGTCAGCGTCAGGGCGTCCGGCCACTGCTCCTTCCAGATGAATGCATAGGTCAGTGCCGCGAGCATCTCGAAGACGATGAGTTGCCCCACCACTGCGGTCGGCATGCGCTGGCTGGCTTCGTTCCAGCACAGGGTGCCGAGCCAGGATGCGAACAGGCCGATGCTCACCATCAGGCCAATGAACACTTCCGGACGTGGGCCGAAGGGCATGGGCATGGGGTTGCCATCGATGATGAGCCAGGTCCAGAAGCCGATGTATCCGGTCAAGGCCAGCGGCAGGGTGACGAGGCCCTGCGCCGTTGCCCAAGCGCGCGGGTTGCGATCCGGATGCGCACGTAGCCAGTCGGCGTTACGCAGCGGGTACCAGGTCCAGCAGGCGACGGCGCCGATGGCAAGCGCGGCGCCGCTCAGGTAGCGCGTGTTGCCGTCGCTGCCTTGCGCGGTGAGCGCGGACATTTCCACTTGATTCACACAAGCCAGGCCTAGGGCGATGAGGATGAGCGCTGGCGCAAGCCGCGGCCAGGGCAGCATGCCGTCGCGCTCGCGGTTGCGCCAGTTGGCGCTGATGGCGATGACCACCGGCAGGGTGCCGATGATCATGGTGGGCAGGGGGGCGCCTGCACGCTGGATGGCACTTGCAAGAAACAGGTAATAGAGCAGGTTGCCGATGAGTGCGAGCTTGAGCGCCTCGATCCAGTCGCTGCGGTGGAGACGGCCCAGTTCGCCGCGGTCGAGCCAGGCCAGGGGCAGGGCGATCAGCCCGAAGGCGAGGTAGCGCCCGAACGACTGCAGGGCCGCCGGATAGTCGGGCAACAGCAGTGGGCCGACGAACACCAGACCCCAAAGCATGCCCGCCGCAAGCGCGAATCCGATACCCACCCACATGAAACGTGCTCCCGATGACGATGCGGGAGTTTCATCGCCCGCCCTGATGCGTGTCTTGTACCATCTTGCGCCTGCCGGGGGCTCAGGACCGGACCTGGCGCTGGTAACGTGCGGGGGTGACACCGTAGCGGCGCGCGAAGGCGCGTGTCAGGTGGGCCTGATCGGCGAGGCCGACGTCAGCCGCCACCTCGGCAGGTGCTTTGCCGGCAGCCAGGCCTTGCTTGGCCTCGAACAGGCGGAGTGCCATCAACATCTGCTGCGGGGTGACATGGTGCTGATCCCGGAAGCAGCGCAGGAAATGAAAAGGGCTGAGTCCGGCGACGCTTGCGAGCGCCTCGAGCGTTATGCGCTCGCCCAGATGCGCGCGCATGTAGTCGATGACGCGGTTGAAGCAGTGGGCTTTTTCGGCGCGCGCCGGCGCAGGTGAGCGGGCATGGGGCTGCAGCTCGCGTACGAGCAGCAGCAGCAGGCTGTCGATGGCGAGCGGGTCGGCCTCCCGCCACAGTGCATGAAGCAGTGCGGTGAGGCGACGCGCGCGTACAGGGTCGTCGTCCACGACGGCACTCGAGAACCACCACTGCGTGTCGCCGCTTGCTCGCGTTAGAAGGTCCGGATCGATGTAGATCATGCTGTAGGCCCAACCCTGCTCGGTCTCGGCGCGGCCCGTGTGCAGTGCGTCGGGGTTCATCAGCACAATGGAGCCGGGAGCCGCGAGGTGATCCGAGCCGGCGAGACGAAAGCGCTCGACCCCATGCTCGATGACGCCGAAGCCATACGCCTCATGGGTATGGGCGTCGAAGTGGTGGCGAACGATATGGGCGCGATACAGCTCGATGCCCGCTCTGCCCGGTGGACGGCGGAACTCGGCCTTGTCGGTGATGTGTTCGAAGTGTTCGGGGACGCCTTGCATGGGAGTCGTCAGGGCCGGGAGGCACGGGCCTGAAGTCTAGCCGCATGCCCCGTGTTTGCGGGGGGGGGTGGATGGTGGCGCGGTGGGCCGCGGCTGACTGCTGCGGGGTCCGATGCGATTGGGCGCGGTAACCCACTGCCCGAGAACGGGGTGCGCCGAGTATGATGGCGACCCCGTCTTCCGAAGAGCTTTCCAATGTCGATCGACCTGACCGAGCACTCCCTGCAAGAGTTGGAGGCCATGCTTGTCGAGGTCTGCAATGAGATCTCGGTTCGCGAGGAGCGTGCCCGGTGCGATGAAGCCGTCGTGGAGGTCGTGCCTGAGCCTGTCGTGCCGCCCGAGCCGACCCAGGGGGCCGAGGCGCTTGCTTCACCCGCACAGCCAGCCAGCGTCGCCGAAGAGGTGACGATTCGCTATGTGCATCCGGCCAGTCGTTCCCTGTGCTGGTCCGGCGAGGGCGCGGCGCCGGAGTGGGTAACGGCCTATCTCGCGCATGGCGGATCCTGGAGTGCGATGGAGAACGCGGCCGAGCAGCTGCTGCGCAGCCGGCTGAGACGAAAGTTCTGAACTAATGGTGCTGAGGTAGAGGAGCTGGGGCAGGGGCGCTGAGGCGACCCGGCGGGTACGCGCTCAACTCCCCGTGATTTCTTTTTCGGTGGGCGCCGGCGCTACCACGACGCGATTGCGACCTGCCTGCTTGGCTTGGTACATGGCGCCGTCGGCGCGATCGAGCGCGACCTCGAATGCTTCTCCCGGCAAGAGCGGGGTCACGCCGGCGCTGAAAGTGATGACGACCTTCTGGTGGTCGGCCATGAAGAACTCCCGCGTCAGTTCGCGCTGCAGGCGCACGAGCGCCTGATAGGCCTCATCGTCCGAGGTTTCCGGGAGCAGGATGACGAACTCCTCGCCGCCGAAGCGCGCGAGCACGTCCTGCGGGCGCAGGTGCTGTCTGACGATGCGCGACAGGTGGACGAGGGCGTCGTCGCCTACCTTGTGGCCGAGGCTGTCATTGAGCTTCTTGAAGTGATCGATGTCGAGCAGGGCCACGGCTAGTCGCGTGCCACGGCGCACTGCCCGTGCGGCCTCCTTCTGGAACATCTCGTCCAGGCCTCGGCGGTTGAGGGCACCGGTGAGCTGGTCGTGGCGCATGAGCCGGCTCGACTCATCGAGTTCGGCCTGCAGGGCGGTGATACGCGCCTGTGCGGCGCTGGCCTCCTCGCGTGCGGCGAGCAGTTCGCTGCGTGATCGGCGCGCCTCGTCCTGCATGCTGCGGGTTTCCTGCATGACCTCGTCGAGCAAGGGGCCGATCTCCGCGATACTGCCAGCTTGGGCGATGCGTTGGGCGCAGGTGCCGATGCGGTCGTGGTAGGTGCCTGTGCTCTCGGAGAAGCGCGCCAGCTGGTCGACGAAGCCCGCCAGCATGTCGCGCAGGTGGCGTTGGCTGGCAACCAGGTTGCTCTTGAGCTGGCCTTGCTTGGAGATCAGTTCGCGCAGACGCTGTCCTGCGTCGTCTATCTTGCGGGCGTCGGGTTTGCTCTCGGTGATCTCGCGCAGCATCTCGACCTGGCCGCTGAGCCAGGTGTCGTCGAGGACGAGGTCGTCGATGTTGCGAAGGAGCAGGCGGAGCAATTCGAGCAGGCCGCTGCGCACTTCGGCGTCGTCGGCGGCGGTGATCTCGATCTCGTGCGTGAGCTTGCGCAGACGGTCGCGCAGTTGGGTGAGTGCTGGGGTATCGAGCTGTTCGCCGAGTTCTGATGCGATCGATCTCGCCTCGGCGGCCAGATCGGCGTGTTCGGTCAGCAGGGCGGGGATGGCCTGGTGCAGGCTCAGCTCGAGCAACTCGCGTACAGCGTCCAGGTGTCCATGTCTGGACTCGTCGTGGGCCGATACGGGGTCCGCCTGCTCGAGCGGATATGGTGCGTTCGCCGCTGGGATTGATGCGAGGGGGCGAGCCGAGGGGCGCTCCTGGGCAAACGCGTCCTGAGTGCCGTGCATGCTGTCAGCGTCGGAGTCGGTTCCGGCCTGGGTCCAGCCGCGCAGAAGCCCCTGCAGGCGGCTGTAAAGCGTGGCGGCGTCCGAGGCGTTGAGTACCCGGTCCAGGGCCTCGCGCTTGCGTGCAGTCGTCCAGCCGTTCTGGCGCGCTTCCCACTGGCGGACCAGATTTGCGATGACCTCGTTCCAGGCCGGTTGCTCGGACTGCTTCAGGCCGTCCAGGTAGCGCTCCAGGGCCGCGTCTGCCGCCTTGGCGTCATTCTCCGCGAGCGCCTGATCGAGCTGGCGCAGATGTCGCTGGCGTTCTGGCGTATCCCGTGGGAGGCGACGGGCGATCCTGCGCAGATCGGACTCGGGGGGGGCATCCTCCGAGGTGCTGGTGCCTGCGATTTCGTGATAGAGCTTGCGGTAGTTGTCTGGCGTCGGAGCAACGCGCCGCATCGCCAGCTGGCGTAGAGTCTCACGGGCGATTTCGGACGGGTTGCCATTCGTGGTCATGTCGAGGAGGGCCTGAGCTGCGCAAGGATGCAGCCCGATTATAGGCTCGCCCGGATATCACGAGCGAGCTGGTGGTGAGCCTCTTTCGAGCGCGAGCAGGCTTTTGTCTGTTTCCTGTGTTTCGGGGCCTCAGCGTGGGTGGTTCTCGTCTGGAAGGTCGTATCGGTCTGCGATATACGCCGGTCCCTTCATGACGAAGACGATGGTGCACCCAATGGCTAGGGTGAGCATGACCGTCCAGTGCAGCACGACTGCCGCGATCACCCAGATGTCGATCATCTGCAAGGCACGGGCGGTTTCGATGCTGGTGTCACCCCACCACAACAGCCTGGCCAGCAGGGATGCGGCGATACAGCCCATCGTTCCGGCAAGCGTAACCATGGGTAGCCGGCGCAGTATGGCGCGCTCTACGCCGGCAGGGGCAGTCTGCGAGCCGGGCAACCGTTTCCAGCGCTTGAGCGTCATGATGGTGGTCCTCGCGGTGATGGTGGTCCAGCTGTTGCAAATGCGTCGCAGGGGCAGGTCGATGCAGCGGGCGGGCGGACTGCTTCAATCGCGACGCGTTAGAATGCAAGCTTTGCGGTGTGAAGCGGGCCTGACGTCGGCTCACTCCGCTCCGCTTACCTGCACGCGTGTATAGACGCGTGCCGCTTATTCCGAGTTCTCAAGCTGATGACTTCTGCGCAAACACCCCCCGCCACCACGATGCCCGAGACCGGGCTGGACGCCACGCCCGCCCAAGCGAAGCCCGGCATCGAGCCACGTGCGATGATCAAGCGCCTCGAGGCGGAGTGTGCCGCATTTCGTGACTGCAAGCCGCTCGCGCTGCGCATTGACAACGCGATTCTCGAGCGTTTCCCTGAGTTCGAACGCAAGGTGCTGCGTGTCGCGTTGAGGATGCATACGGCCTCGACGCGTTACCTCAAGGCGGTTGAGCGCAGCGCACAGCGCTTCGATCTGGATGGCAACCCGGCGGGCGAGGTCACCGACGAGCAGCGCGCGCACGCTGCGCAATTGCTCAAGGAGCGGTTTGCGGCGGTTGCCAAGCAGCAGCGCGAGAAGCGCGAGGCTGAGGAGGCTGAGCGGCGCAAACAGGAAAAGCTGCAGCAACTGATGAGCAAGTTTGGCCGTTGAGTGTGCCGCCCAGGCCTAGCCTGGGTCGTGGTCGGCAGTGCCAGCTCGTGCGAGCCAGGCCGCCGCAGTCGCCGCAACCGACACGGCGAGCCCGCCGCCGATGTGACCAGTGCCGATCATCAGTCCCGAGATCAAGCCGAGGGCCAAGAGTGCGCGCGTACCAATCGTTGCCATGATCCATGCTCCTCGTTGTTTGTTTTGAGGACTGTATATTTAAACAGTTATTGGCGCAAGCGCCCAACAGCAGCGTTGCGGCTGCGCTTGGGCTATAATCCGCGTCCGTTGCCGGCATAGCTCAGTTGGTAGAGCAGCTGATTTGTAATCAGAAGGTCGTGGGTTCGATTCCTATTGCCGGCACCAAGTCTTTCCTGCAGTCGCGGCTTACACGGTCAGAAGTTTTGCAGTGCAAAAAACTTTGACTTTCCCGCTGCGATTGTTTATAGTTCTGTTTCTCCGACGCGGGGTGGAGCAGTCTGGCAGCTCGTCGGGCTCATAACCCGAAGGTCGCAGGTTCAAATCCTGCCCCCGCAACCAAACAAACGAAAAGGCCCACGTCCGCGTGGGCCTTTTCGTTTGTGTTTCCGATATCAGGGGCCGGCATACAAGCCGGCCAAGCCATTCATGCTGTCCGCTGCCTACATCGGCTTGTTCGTTGCCGCCTTTGGCGCGGCCACACTGTTACCGCTGCAATCCGAGGCGGTGCTCGTCGGCTTGTTGGTCAATGCGGCTCATCCGCCGTGGGCGCTGGTTATCGTTGCCAGTGCTGGCAATGTCCTGGGCTCTGTCGTCAACTGGCTGCTGGGTCGCTACCTCGAGCGCTGGCGTGCGTATCGCTGGTTTCCGGTGCGTTCAGATCAGCTCGAGAAGGCCCAGGCGCGCTACCATCGCTATGGGCGCTGGTCGCTGCTCCTGAGTTGGGTTCCTGTCATCGGGGACCCGCTTACAGTGCTCGCCGGGGTAATGCGAGAGCCGCTGTGGAGCTTCGTTCTCATCGTCGCCGTGGCGAAGGCGGGGCGCTATATCTTTATCGCCGCGCTTACGTTGGGTTTGCGGTGAGCGTTGGCGAGTACGCTTGACGGACGATGTAACACGCAGGAGGTTGGCCAGCGATGGCTGGGTACTTGCGGCAACCAGAACATGTGTCCCGCGCGCTCGGCGAGCGTATCGAGATCGTGCCTTACGATCCCGGCTGGCTGCGCGCGTTCGAGGAGGAGGCTGCGCGGCTGCGGGCCTGCCTGCCACCAGGCATGATTGGGCGTATCGAGCATTTCGGCAGCACCGCGGTGCCGGGGCTGCATGCCAAGCCTATCGTCGATATGCTGGTGGAGGTGCGTTCGATGAGCGACGTTGCGCAGCATATTGCGCCGCTATTGCAGGCGCAGGGTTGCGAGTTCTTCTGGCGGGCGAGCCAGCCGGGTTTGCCCGGCATCGAGTACGCATGGTTCATTCGCCGTGACGCCAGCGGACGGCGCACGCACCACATCCACTTCCTTGAGAGGGGGTCTTCGGAATGGGAGCGCCTGCTGTTTCGCGACTACCTGCGCGCGCATCCCGAGGCTGCGAGGGAGTACGGTGCGCTCAAATGCCGCATCGCTGCCGCCTGCCCGGACGATCGCAGGGCTTACGCGCAAGCCAAGGGTGATTTCATCGCCCGCATCATGCGTGCGGCGAGGGCGGGGCGGGAGGACTGAATCGATACCGGCAGAGGGCGCGCTGTCGTGCCCTCTGCCGGTGTGGTCTTACATCCCCTGGTAGATCGGTCCTTCGCCGCCCTGCGGCACGACCCAGTTGATGTTCTGGGTCGGGTCCTTGATGTCGCAGGTCTTGCAGTGCACACAGTTCTGGGCGTTGATCTGCAGGCGCGGCCCGGCCTCCTCATTGACGATCTCATACACCCCGGCCGGGCAGTAGCGCTGCTCGGGGGCGTCGTACTTGGCCAGGTTGATTGCGATCGGCACCGCGCCGTCCTTCAACTGCAGGTGGCAGGGCTGCTCTTCCTCGTGGTTGGTGTTGGACAGGAACACCGAGGACAGGCGATCGAAGGTGAGCACGCCGTCGGGCTTGGGGTAATTGATCTTCGCGCATTCGGCCGCCGGCTTGAGCTTGTCATGGTCGGCGCTGTTGCGCAGCGTCCACGGCGCCTTGCCGCGGAACACCACCTGGTCGATGCCGAACAGCAGCGAACCCAGGTACAGGCCCTTCTTCATGTAGGGCTTGAAGTTGCGCGTCTTGTGCAACTCGGCGTACAGCCAGGAGTCGCGGAAGGCGGCCGGGTAGGCGGTGAGCGCGTCGCGCTCGCGTTCCTTGGCGAGCGCCTCGAAGGCGGCCTCGGCGGCGAGCATGCCCGACTTGATCGCGGCGTGGCTGCCCTTGATGCGTGCGGCGTTGAGAAAGCCCGCATCGTCGCCGACCAGCGCGCCGCCCGGGAAGATCAGCCGCGGCAGGCTCTGCAGGCCGCCGGCGGCAATGGCGCGCGCGCCGTAGGCCAGGCGCTTGCCGCCTTCGAGATACTTGCGGATCTCGGGGTGCGTCTTGTAGCGCTGCATCTCCTCGAAGGGCGACAGGTGCGGGTTCTCGTAGTTGAGGCCGACCACGTAGCCCACCGCCACCAGGTTGTCCTCGAGGTGATAGACGAAGCCACCGCCGTAGGTGGCGTTGTCCATCGGCCAGCCGGCGGTGTGCACCACCAGGCCCGGGCGATGGTTCTCGGGCCTGACCTCCCACAGCTCCTTGATGCCGATGCCGTAGGTCTGCGGGTCGGCGCCCTCGCGCAGATTGAACTTCGCCTCGAGCTGCTTGCCCAGATGGCCGCGACAGCCTTCGGCAAAGAGCGTGTACTTGGCGTGCAGTTCCATGCCCGGCTGGTGGTGCGGGCCGGGCGTGCCGTCACGGTTGAGGCCCATGTCGCCGGTGGCCACGCCCTTGACCGCGCCCTTGTCGTCGAACAGGATCTCGGCGCCGGCAAAGCCGGGATAGACCTCGACGCCGGCCGCCTCGGCCTGCTCGCCGAGCCACTTCACCACGTTGCCCAGGCGCACGATGTAGTTGCCGTGGTTCACGAAACAGTCGGGCAGCAGGCCGTTGGGGGCCTGGCGGGCACCGGTCTCGGACAGGAACAGCACGCGGTCTTCGGTGACCTCGGTGTTGAGCGGGGCGCCCTGTTCCTTCCAGTCGGGGATCAGCTCGGTGAGCGCCTTGGGGTCCATCACCGCGCCCGACAGGATGTGGGCACCGATCTCGGCGGCCTTCTCGATCAGGCACACCGACAGCTCCTGGCCCTTGGCCGTGGCGAGCTGTTTCAAGCGGATCGCCGCCGCCAGCCCGGCCGGGCCGCCGCCGACGATCAGCACGTCGAATTCCATCGATTCTCTTTCCATCCTGTTCTCCTGTTCCCGTGTGGGAGGTGGCGCCCCTCTTGTGTGGCGATTGTATACCCTTGCGCTTATGCAGACGGCTGGCCGGCAGTCTGCACAACATACGGATGCGTATGTTACATTAGCTCGCTGCACATACAACAGCAAACTACAACAGGAGACTGCGGCATGAACGAACGTGCGAAGCTCATCCATACCAGCCGGATCCCCGTGCGCTGGGGCGACATGGACGCCTACGGTCACGTTAACAACACGGTATATTTCCGCTACTTCGAACAGACGCGCGTTGAATGGCTCGAGGCCATGGGATGTCGGGTCAGCGTCGAAGAGGCCGTCGGGCCGGTGATCATCAACGCCAGCTGCACGTTCCTGGCGCCGGTGAACTACCCGGCAACCGTCGTCATCAAGATGTATGCCGGTGAGCCAGGGCGCTCCAGCGTGATGACCTGGTACGAGTTGTTTGTCGAGGGCGAGGACAGGCTCTATGCCGAAGGGGCGGCAAAGACGGTGTGGATGGACACCCGCAGCGGCAAGTCGTCGCCGATGCCCGATTTCGTTCGTGCCGTGTTCGAATAGCGAACGCGCTGATTCAATCGTCACAAAAACAAACGGGCGCGCCGTCGGGCAGTCGGCGGAGCGTCGATTGATGGAGAGGAGACAACGTGAATTCTGCTGAACAGAGCCCGCTGTGGACACCGTCGCCCGAGCGCGTCGCTGCCGCCAACGTGACCGCTTTTCGCCTGGCCGCCGAGCAGCGCTGGGGCGTGAGCCTGCCTGACTATGAGGCCTTGTATGCCTGGTCGGTGGCGCACCCGGAGCAGTTCTGGGTGAGCGTCTGGGAGGGTGACGGCATCGGTGGTGGCGTCATCGGCAGCCGTGGCGAGCGCGTGCTCGTGGACGCCGAGCGCATGCCGGGTGCGAAGTGGTTCCCCGATGCGCGATTGAACTTCGCCCGCAACCTGCTGCGTTCGCGTGACGCGCATGACGCGATCGTGTTCTGGGGCGAAGACAGGGTGAAGAACCGCATGAGCCACGGCGAGCTGTATCGCGCTGTGGCCCACTTCGTCGCTGCGTTGCGCGAGATGGGTGTGGGCGAGGGCGATCGTGTTGCCGCCTACATGCCCAACATGCCGGAGACGGTGGTCGCGATGCTTGCCGCGGCGAGCATCGGTGCGATCTTCACCTCGGCCTCGCCGGACTTTGGCGTGCAGGGCGTGCTCGATCGTTTCGGCCAGACCGAGCCCAAGGTGCTCATTGCCTGCGACGGCTACTACTACGGCGGCAAGACGGTGGACGTGCTGGGCAAACTGGGCGAGATCGTTGGCCAGCTGCCTTCGATCAAGCGCGTGGTCGTCGTGCCTTATGTGCACGCCGAGCACGATCTCTCGCACGTGCCGCATGCGCGCATGTACGCCGATTTCATCGCGCCCTACCATTTCGTCGATGACATCGAGTTTGCCGAGCTGCCCTTCGACCACCCGCTCTACATCATGTACTCCTCGGGAACCACTGGCGTGCCCAAGTGCATCGTGCATTGCGCCGGCGGCGCGCTGCTGCAGCACCTGAAGGAGCATCGCCTGCACAGCGACGTGAAGCGCGGCGACCGCGTGTTCTACTTCACGACCTGCGGATGGATGATGTGGAACTGGCTCGTGTCGGCGCTGGCCGCCGAGGCCACGCTGCTGCTGTACGATGGCTCGCCCTTTGCCGGCGATAACCAGATTCTGTTCGATTACGCCGACGCCGAGCACATGACCCACTTCGGTACCTCGGCCAAGTTCATCGACGCCGCGGCGAAGTTTGGCTTGAAACCCAGGGAAACCCACCGGCTCGACACCGTGCGCGCCATGATGAGTACCGGCAGCCCGTTGGTCCCGGAAGGCTTCGAGTACGTCTATCGCGATATCAAGGCCGACCTGCAACTGTCCTCTATTTCGGGCGGAACCGACATCATCTCCTGCTTCGTGCTTGGTTCTCCCGTGCTTCCGGTGTGGCGCGGCGAGATCCAGTGCCGCGGCCTGGGCATGGCGGTGGATGTGTGGGACGACGATGGTAAGCCGGTGCGCGGCGAGAAGGGCGAGCTGGTGTGCAGCAAGCCGTTCCCGGTGATGCCGATCGGTTTCTGGAACGATGCGGACGGCAGCAAGTACCACGCCGCCTATTTCGATCGCTTCCCCAATGTGTGGTGCCATGGCGACTTCTGCGAAATCACCGCTCATGGCGGGCTGATCATCTACGGCAGGTCGGATGCCACGCTCAACCCGGGCGGGGTGCGCATCGGCACGGCCGAGATCTACCGCCAGGTCGAGAAGTTGCCTGAGGTGGTTGAGTCCCTGGTGATTGGCCAGGACTGGCCGCCGCAGAACCCGAACGACGTGCGCGTGGTGTTGTTCGTCAAGCTGCGCGAGGGGGTTGCGCTCGACGATGCGCTCGCCAGGCGCATCCGCCAGACGATCCGCGACAACACCACGCCGCGCCACGTCCCGGCCAAGGTGTTGCAGGTGGCGGATATTCCGCGCACCAAGAGCGGAAAGATCGTCGAACTGGCGGTGCGCAACGTGGTGCATGGGCGCCCGGTCAAGAACCAGGAGGCGCTCGCCAACCCCGAGGCGCTGGCGCATTTCCGCGACCGTGCCGAACTCGCAGACTGAATGGGCAAGCCATCATGCTGATGAACCGTGACAAGTCCGTGCTGTTGATCGTTGATGTGCAGGCCAGGTTGGCGCCCTCCATACATGACAGCGACAAGGTCGCGGCCAGCTGCATCTGGCTCGCCCGGGTTGCCGAGCGCGTTGGCGTGCCGGTGGTGGTCACCGAGCATTTCCCTGCCAAGATCGGAGGCACGCTCGATGCACTGCGGGCGGTTACGCCCGCTGCCGAATATGTCGAAAAGCAATGCTTCTCGGCGCAGGCGGACGGTTGCCTGAAAGGCACTGCGGTCGAGGCGCGTCGGCAGGTGATCGTGTGCGGCACCGAGGCGCATGTCTGCGTACAGCAGACCGCGCTCGATCTGCGCTGGGCGGGGAAGGAGGTCTTTGTCGTGGCTGAGGCCTCGGGGTCGCGCGATCCGGCCAATCGCGACCTGGCCTTTGCACGCATGCGCAGCCATGGTGTCGAGATCGTGTCATGCGAGATGGCGGCCTTCGAGTGGCTCCAGCGAGGTGGTACCGAGCTCTTCCGCGAGATCAACCGCGACTTCATCCGCTGACATTGAGCGGCAGCGCCGTTCGCGGCGCTGATCCACGCGCTGGAGCAGAATACGCGGGGGACGGCTCAGGCCGTCCCCCGCGCTCGTTTCAGGGCTCGATGGCCATCCCACGCAGGCGTTCGCCGCTGCCTACCGGGCCGAGCACACGCGCCGCACCGGTGCCGAGGTCGATGTGATGGAGCGTGGCTGCAGGCATGGTGGTGGTGGTCAGTACCGCGAGCGCGGTGTTGCTGACGTCAGAGATGTCGAAGTGCGCATCTTCGATGCCCTCCACGCCGAGTTGGCCCACGGTATGAAGCTGACCGCTGTTCGGCGAAACGACGGGCTGGGTACCTTCGATCGAACCCTGGCGAACCAAGCTCGCACGCCCCGCGTCAATGGCGAAGTTGGTGGTGAGCTTCTCATCCTGCTGATTGTAGGTATATGCCGCGGCGATCACGTATGCGGGCTTTTCTGCGGCAGGGTCGCCCGCAGCGTATGCGAGGCGGCCGTCGGCCTGGACGCCGTCCTGATCGGGAGAAAAATCGACCAAGGTGCCGGTTTCCGGATGCGCACGCAGGTTCTGACCGGCGTCGGAGACGATGCGAATGCGGTCGGCAGCCGGGTTGAAGTCGAAGCCGAAGCGTTTTCCTTCGAGGGCGAGCGCGAAGACTTGCGTGCCGACCGGGGTGAGGGTGCCGGTTTCCACGTCGACCGTGAATAGCCGACCCGATGAGCCCAGTGCGTACATCACGCCGTAGGCGACCCGGTAGTCGATGCCCAGGATGCTCTCATCGCTGCCGAGGCCGACCAGCTTCACGCTGCGGATGATTTTATGCGGTTCGGCCGCTGAAACCGCGATAAGCTCATGCGACTCCGTGACGGCATGGATCCTGATTCTCTCCAGTTCGGCGGCGGCGTCTGCAGGCGAGGCAAGGCCGACCGCTAGCGCGGCGGTAAGCAGCGCATTGAGCGGCAGGTGGCGTGGCAGCTTGGGCTGGGGCATGGGCATTCCTCTCGGGGCGGGCTGGGCTTCGTGGATGAGCAAAGATAGGACAGCATGCGGATTTCGTACGTGATCGATTTGGCAGCCAGACGCGGGATGATTCTCGCTGCGATTGGCTGCATCGTTCCGGCGCCGGCGGTGCTCGCGGACAGCCTCACCGTCAGGGTTGTCGATGAGCACGGTGCTGCGTTGCAGGACGTGGCGATGGCGCTCAAGCCCTTGGTGGGCGTACCAGCCATGCGGGCTGCAGAGTTCGAGATCGTGCAACGGGACAAGCGCTTCATCCCGCTGATGACCGCGGTGCCGACGGGTGCCTCGATACGGTTTCCCAACCACGACACGGTGCGCCATCACGTCTATTCGTTCTCGCCGGCGAAGACCTTCGAACTCAAGCTCTATCTCGGCACGCCTGCAGCGCCGGTTGTGTTCGACAAGCCTGGCGTGGTCGTGATGGGCTGCAATATTCATGATCACATGGTGGCCTACGTGGTGGTGTTCGATTCGCCGTGGGTCGGTGTCAGTGACGAAGCTGGCGAATTGCGCCTGCAGGGCGTGCCTGCTGGCGACTACAGGCTCGAGTACTGGCACCCGCGCTGGGTCGGTGCCGACAATTCGGTAGCCGGCACGCCGGTGCGTATCGATGGTGATGCGCGCTTTACCCTCGTCGTCGGGGCGCAACCCTGATGCGCTTCGGCTTCCGGCGCCTGCAATGGCGGATTGCCGCCTGGACGGCGATGATCCTGCTGTCGGTCCAGATTGGCGGCCTGTTCCTGTTCGAGCATGTTGGGCGCAGCAGTGCGCTGCAGGAGGTCAAGGTGCAACTCGACACCGGCGACCGCGTGCTCGATCGCCTGCTCGAACAGCGCAGCGCCCAGTTGGCACAGGCGGCGCGAGTGCTCGCGGCCGACTTCGGCTTCCGTGAGGCTGTGCTGACCGGTGACGCCGACACTGCAGCCTCTGCGCTCGAGAACCACGGCTCCAGGATCGGTGCCAGCCTGATGTTGCTCACTGGGCTGGATGGCCGCGCGCTCGCCGCTCATCCCGCTGGGGGCGACGCTTTTGCGCAGCGCCTTGCGCGCTTCATCGCCGATGCGCAGGCGCGTGGCGCGGCGACGGGTTTCCAGGTCGTGGGCGACAGCGTTTTCCAGTTGGTCGTGGTGCCGGTCATGGCGCCGGTGCCGGTCGCCTGGGTGGCGATCGGTTTCGTCGTAGACGAGGCGCTTGTGCACGACCTCAAGCGGGTAATCGGGCTAGACGTGAGTCTGGTGCGCGGTCGTGAGCTTGAGGCAGCGCTGGTGGCCAGTACCCTGCCGACAGACGTCGACGCTGCGCAACTGCTTGCCGATGCGGGGCATGGCATGCTTGTCGGCGGCTTCGAGTACGCCGGCCTGGTGCGCGACCTCGATCCACTTGCCAGCGAGCGTGTCTTCGCCGTGCTCCAGGTCTCGCTCGAGCGTGCGCTCGAACCCTGGGAGCGGCTCTATCGCGAGTGGTCCGGGCTGACGGTCGCAGCTACTGTCGCCATGCTGCTGGCCAGCATGTGGATGGGGCGCACGATCGCGTCGCCGGTGACCCGGCTTGCCGAGTTCGCCCGGCGCGTCCGTGTCGGCGAGTATGCCGCCCCGCCCATGGTGCGGCGCGAGGACGAGATTGGCCGACTCGCCACGGCCTTCGCCCTGATGACGGAGGCCATCGCCAGCCGCGAGGCGCGCATCTCCGAGCTGGCCTACCGTGACGTGCTGACGGGGCTGCCCAATAGGGTGCAGTTCGTCGAGTCGCTCGATCGCTTCGTGCGCAGCTTCGGGGAGCGTGGTGAGCGTCTCGCCGTGCTGACCCTGGATATCGACCGCTTCAAGCTCATCAACGATTCCCTGGGCCACGATCTGGGCGACCAGGTGCTGCAGGAGGTCGGTCGTCGCCTGCAGCATGCAGGCATGCGCCGGCGCGACCTCGCGCAAGGCCTGCAGGACGAGGCCAACGCATGCGCGCGGCTGGGCGGAGACGAATTTGCGGTTCTCGTGCCCGGGGCGGACGCCGTGGCTGCCAGGGTTGTGGCCGAGCGTATCGCTGCCTTGCTCGAAGCGCCGATGAACGTGCAGGGACAACTGGTCGATGTGCGCGCGAGCATCGGTATCGCCCTCTACCCCGATCATGGCAACGACGCCGGCGAGTTGATGCGGGGTGCGGATGTCGCCATGTACAAGGCCAAGCAGGCCCATGCCGGTCATGCCATATACGACCCGGCGCATCATGGCCGCAATGCCGCCCGCCTGTCCTTGCTCACCGAGTTGCGCCAGGCCGTCGAGGGCGATGAACTGGTGCTCTACTACCAGCCCAAGCACGCCTTCCGCTCATCAGCCATGCTCAGTGTGGAGGCGCTCGTGCGCTGGGTTCATCCCAAGCGTGGCTTCGTGCCGCCGATGGAGTTCATCCCGTTTGCCGAACAGACTGGCTATATCAGGGCGATCACGCTGTGGGTGCTCGAACGCGCAGTGCGCCAGTGCGCAGAGTGGCGGCGCGCGGGGAGGGCAGTGCATGTCGGCCTCAATCTCTCGGCTCGCGACTTGCTGCATCCTGAACTGCCGGATCAGTTCCGCGCCATGCTTGAGCATCACGGCTGCGAGGCGCGCTGGATAACGCTCGAGATCACCGAAAGCGCGGTGCTGGACGATCCGCGCAAGGCGCTGGCGACGCTCGAGCGCCTGCACGCCACCGGCTGCCAGCTTTCGATCGACGACTACGGTACGGGTTACTCATCACTCTCCTATCTGCGTCAGATGCCGGTCCAGGAGCTCAAGATCGACCGCAGTTTCGTCATGAATCTCACCACCCGGCCTGGCGATGAGCTGATCGTGCGCTCTACGATCGAGCTCGCGCACAGTCTGGGGCTGGTGGTGACGGCGGAGGGCGTGGAAACCGAGGAGATCCTCGTGCGTTTGGGCGAGCTCGGTTGTGATCTGGCGCAGGGCTATTTCGTCTCCAGACCGGTTGATGCCGCAGGGCTCGAGGCCTGGATGGACCATTCGCCTTGGGCGCGTGGCGACCATTCGTCCGGCACTGAGCCGACGAATTACGCGTGACCCGCAGGTCTCCCACCTAGGGAAAACGTGGCTTAACCTTTTGCTTCCGTTGGCATAGCCTCGGCCTTTGTCCTACGGCGCAGCGAAACGGAACACCGGCACGCCTGCCGTTGTACTCCGGCCATGGCCTTCGCTGCGTCCAGTCCAATGAGCGGGGGGATAGACATGGAAAAGCGCGAGCAGAGCAGGCTGGGCGGATTGATCGACGCGGTCGTCGAGCAGATCGATGCCCGCCTGCCAGCGGATCAGGCCGCGGCGGTAGGCACCTTTGCGGCGCGCTTCTTTGCGCAGGTGGATCCGGACGATCTCGAGGACCTGCCGCTCGCCGACCTCTACGGCGCGGTGCTCAGCCAGTGGCACTTCATTTCCCAGCGCACCGGGGGCAGCAGGGTGCGGGTATCGAACCCGCGACTCGATGAGCAGGGCTGGGAATGCCCGCACACGGTAATCGAGATTGTCGGTGAGGACATGCCCTTCCTGGTGGACTCGATCACCATGGAGGTGGCGCGCCAGGGGCTGACGCTGCATCTCATCATTCATCCGGTCATGAACATCCAGCGCGATGCGCAGGGGCGACTGCAGCACGTGCGCGAACGTGGTGAGCAGGGTGAGGGCGCATGTCTGGAATCGATCATGCACCTCGAGGTGGACCGGCGCAGCGACCCGGCGGACCTCAGTGCGCTGCAGCAGGGTTTGGAGCATGTCCTGGCCGACGTCCGCGCTGCAGTCGGCGACTGGCCGGCGATGCGTAGCCGCCTGGGCGAGATCATCGACGGGCTGGCCGCTTGCCCGGCAAGCGTGGACGCTGCCGAGGTCGATGAGGTGCGTGCATTCCTCGAGTGGCTCGCTGCGGACAACTTCGTGCTTCTCGGGTGCCGCGATTACAGCCTCGTAGGCGGTGACGACGGCCATGAACTGCATGTGGTGGCAGGTTCGGGGCTGGGGCTGCTCCATGGAGACGGCGAGGAAGGCGCCTCGCGCTCGTTTGCCGCACTGCCTCCACAGTTGCGCGCGCAGGCGCACCTGCCCAAGCTGCTTACACTGACCAAGTCCAACTCACGCTCGACCGTGCATCGACCGGGTTACCTCGACTTCATCGGCATCAAGGCCTTCGACGCCGAGGGGCGGGTGACGGGCGAGAGGCGGGTCATCGGCCTGCTGGCGTCCACCGCCTACAGCAGCAGCCCCCGGCAGATCCCGCTGCTGCGGCGCAAGATCGACGCGGTGTTCGAGCGTGCCGGCCTGCTACCCGGCGGCCATGCGGCCAAGGCATTGATGACCTTGCTCGAGCGCTACCCGCGCGACGAACTGTTCCAGATCTCGCCCGACGAGCTCTACAGCCACGCAATGGGCATCCTGCGCCTGGGAGAGCGCCTGCGCACCCGCCTGTTCGTGCGTTGCGACCCCTTCGCGCGCTATGTGTCCTGCCTGATCTACGTGCCGCGCGAGCACTACAACACCGACCAGCGCAAGCGCATGCAGGCGGTGCTCACCGAGGCCTTCAACGGCGTGTCGTCCGAGTTCGACGTGCAGTTCTCCGATTCGGCGCTGGCGCGCATCCTGATCACGGTGCGCACCCCCGACGGCATCATCCCGCCCTTTGACACCAGGGAGCTCGAGCAACGCCTGATCCGTGCCTCGAGGCGGTGGGAGGACGAGCTCCAGCAGGCGCTTGTCGAACAGTGCGGCGAGGAGCGCGGGCTGGCACTGATGCGCCGCTACGGTCCGGGCTTCCCGGCCGGATACCGCGAGGACTACTCGCCGCGCATGGCAGTGTTCGACATCGAGCAGGTCGAGGCCCTGGCCGACGGCGATGCACTCGGGCTCAACCTCTACGTTCCGCTCGAGGCGCCGGTAGGCCGCCTCAACCTGCGCCTGTACCGCCTGGACGGTCCGGTTCCGCTGTCACAGAGCCTGCCCATGCTCGAGCGCATGGGCGTCAAGGTGATGGACGAGCGCCCGTCCGAAATCGAACGCCAGGACGGGCGCACGGTCTGGCTGCACGATTTCGGCCTTAACTACGTTGGCGCCGAGCGCCTGGATATCCATGTCGTACGCCCGCTGTTCCAGGACGCTTTCCTGCGCGTCTGGCGGGGAGAGGTCGAGAACGACGACTTCAATCGCCTTGTCCTGCTCGCCGGGCTGTCGTGGCGTGAAGTTGCCGTGCTGAGGGCCTACGCCAAGTACATGCGACAGGCCGCATTCACTTTCAGTCTCGCTTACATGGAGCAGACGCTTGCCGCCTATCCGCAACTTGCACGCGCCCTGTTCGAGTTGTTCCGCATGCGCTTCGACCCGGTCGCGACAGCTGACCGGGATGAGCGCTGCGCTGCGCAGGTCGCCGCCATCGAGACCGGCCTGGCCAGTGTCGCCAACCTCGATGAGGACCGTATCCTGCGTCAGTTTCTGGCGATGATCCTGGCCACGCTGCGCACGAACTGGTTCCAGCGCGGCACGGATGGGCAGCCCAAGTCCTACACCGCGTTCAAGCTGTTGCCGGCCAGGATTCCCAACCTGCCGCAGCCGTTGCCGATGTTCGAGATCTTCGTGTACGCGCCCCGCTTCGAGGGCGTGCACCTGCGTGGCGGCAAGGTGGCGCGCGGCGGCCTGCGCTGGTCGGACCGCATGGAGGACTTCCGCACCGAGATCCTCGGTTTGGTCAAGGCGCAGATCGTCAAGAACGCGGTGATCGTGCCAGTGGGGTCCAAGGGTGGCTTCGTGGTCAAGTGCCCGCCGGCCGAGGGTGGGCGGGAGGCGCTGGTGGCCGAGGGGGTGGCCTGCTACCGCAACTTCCTGCGCGGGCTGCTCGATGTCACCGACAACCTGGTGCAGGGCCAGGTCGTACCGCCGGCCGAGGTGGTGCGCCACGATGAGGATGACCCTTACCTGGTGGTCGCGGCCGACAAGGGTACGGCCACGTTTTCCGACTACGCCAACGAGGTTGCGGCCGAATACGGCTTCTGGTTGGGCGATGCCTTCGCTTCCGGCGGCTCGGTGGGTTACGACCACAAGAAGATGGGCATCACCGCGCGCGGCGCCTGGGAGGCTGTCAAGCGCCACTTCCGCGAGATGGGGCGGAACATCCAGGAGGAGCCGTTCACGGTGGCCGGCATCGGCGACATGTCGGGCGACGTGTTCGGCAACGGCATGCTGCTGTCCCGGCAGATCCGCCTGGTCGCCGCCTTCGATCATCGCCACATCTTCATCGACCCCGATCCCGACCCCGCGCAGGGCTGGCAGGAGCGCGCACGCCTGTTTGCGCTGCCACGCTCGAGCTGGGACGACTACGACAGGGCGTTGATCTCGGCCGGTGGCGGTGTCTGGCCGCGCAGCGCGAAGTCGATCCGCCTCACCGAGCAGATGCGCACGGCGCTCGACGTGCAGGCCGAGAGCCTGACCCCGACCGAGCTCATCCGCGCCATCCTCTGCGCACCGCTCGACCTGCTCTACAACGGCGGGATTGGCACCTACATCAAGGCTGCCAGCGAGTCCGATGCGTCGGTCGGCGACCGCGCCAACGATGCGGTACGCGTCAACGGGGGCGATCTGCGCGTCAAGGTCTTCGGTGAGGGCGGTAACCTGGGGGCGACCCAGCTCGGCCGCATCGAGTTCGCCCTCGGTGGCGGGCGGGTCAATACCGACGCCATCGACAACTCGGGCGGGGTGGATTGCTCCGATCACGAGGTCAATATCAAGATCCTGCTCGGCGGCGTGGTTGCCGAGGGCGAACTCACCCTCAAGCAGCGTAACCAGTTGCTCGCCGACATGACCGAAGAGGTCGCCGCGCTGGTGCTGCGCGACAACTACGCGCAGACACAGATCCTGTCGGTGACGCGCAGCCGTGGCGCGGCGCTGGTCGACGAACAGGCGGACTTCATGCGCCGCCTGAGCCACGCCGGCAGGCTCAACCGCAAGCTCGAGTTCCTGCCCATGGATGAGGCGCTGCAGGAGCGCAAGGCCAACCGCATCGGCCTGGTCACGCCCGAGCTGGCGGTGCTGCTGGCTTACAGCAAGATCGAGCTCTACGACGAGGTGCTCGCCTCCGACGTGCCCGAGGATCCGTACATCCGTACCGCGCTCGAACGCTACTTCCCCGTGCCGCTGCGTGAGCGCTTCGGTGCGCAGATCCAGGCCCACCCGCTGCGGCGCGAGATCATCTCGACGCACGTCGTCAACAGCATGATCAATCGTGTCGGACCGACCTTCGTCAGCCGGCTCAAGGCCGAGCTGGGCGCTTGCGCGCCCGACATCGTGCGTGCCTACATGGCGACGCGGGAGGTGTTCGGCCTGGTCACGCTGTGGAGCGATATAGAGGCGCTGGACAATCGCATCCCCAACACGGTGCAGATCGAGCTGATCAACGAGTCCGAGCGCCTGGTTCAGCGCGGCACGCTCTGGTTCCTGCGCCATCGCCAGTGGCTGGTCGATCTGCAGGCGACGCTGGCGCACTTCTCGCCGGGCGTGGCGACGCTCGCCGGCGGGCTGGCCGGCTACGTCGGCAGCGCCTACCGCAGCGAGCTGGAGGCGTCGATCGAGCGCAAGCAGGAGCAGGGCGTTCCCATGGATCTCGCCTGCCGTGTCGCTGCGCTCGACGAACTCTACTCGGCACTGGACCTGGTCGAGGTCGCGGTCGAGAGTGGACGCGAGGAGGCGGTGGTGGCGCGGGTGTATTTCGGCCTGGGTGGAGCGCTGGATCTGCACTGGCTGGGGGGGCAGATCTCGGCCCTCAATGCCGATACACGCTGGCAGACCCTGGCGCGCGGGGCCTTGCGCGGTGATCTTTCCGCGCTCGCGCGTGCGCTGGCCAGCGACGCGCTGCGGCTCGCCCCCGATGAGCAGGAGGTTGCCACGATCATCGCCGCCTGGCAGGCCAAGAACGCAATCCCGCTCGAGCGCTACCGCCACCTGGTCGCCGAGGTGCACGCCGCACCCAGCATCGACATGGCCATGTTGTCGGTGTTGCTGCGCGAGTTGCGTGGCATGAGCTGATCGGAGGCCACCGGCCGCGCATGCGGCCGGTGGCGCGGTGCTGCTGCACGCCCCGACCTGCAAGCAGTGCTTCGTGCGATTGTCCCCTGTCGAGTGCGCCGCCTGCTGACGCGGTTCGGGTGCATCGGTTATCATCGCGCTTTCCCGCAGCACATCTCCCATGACCAAATACGTCTTCGTTACCGGCGGTGTCGTGTCCTCCCTGGGCAAAGGCATCGCGGCCGCCTCATTGGGGGCGATCCTCGAGTCCCGTGGCATCAAGGTCACGCACCTCAAGCTGGACCCCTACATCAACGTCGATCCGGGCACCATGAGCCCGTTCCAGCACGGCGAAGTCTTCGTCACCGAAGACGGCGCGGAAACCGACCTCGACCTCGGCCATTACGAGCGCTTCACCAGCGCCAAGATGAGCAAGCGCAACAACTTCACCACCGGCCAGATTTACGAGTCGGTGCTGAAGAAGGAGCGTCGCGGCGAGTACCTGGGCAAGACCGTGCAGGTCATCCCGCACATCACCGACGAGATCAAGGCCTACGTCAAGCGCGGTGCCGAGGGTGCCGACGTGGCGATCGTCGAGGTCGGCGGCACGGTGGGCGACATCGAGTCGCTGCCCTTCCTTGAGGCCATCCGCCAGATGGGCTTCGAGGAAGGCCGCCATGGCACCTGCTTCATCCACCTGACGCTGCTGCCCTACATCCCGACCGCCGGTGAGCTCAAGACCAAGCCGACCCAGCACTCGGTCAAGGAGCTGCGCGAAATTGGCATCCAGCCCGACATCCTGTTGTGCCGCGCCGACCGTTCGATCCCGGTCGATGAGCGGCGCAAGATCGCGCTGTTCTGCAACGTGATGCCGGAGGCGGTCATCGAGTGCCTGGATGCCGACTCGATCTACAAGATCCCCGGCATGCTGCACGACCAGATGCTCGACCAGATCGTCTGCCACAAGCTCGACATCCTCGCCCGTGCGGCCGACCTGTCGGTGTGGGAGAAGCTCATCCACGCACTCGAGAACCCGAAGCAGACTGTCAACGTCGGCTTCGTCGGCAAGTACGTCGATCTCACCGAGTCCTACAAATCGTTGATCGAGGCGCTCAATCACGCCGGCATGCACACCGAGTCGAAGGTGAAGATCCACTACATCGACTCCGAGGACATCGAGCGCGATGGCTGCAGCGTGCTCAAGGCCATGGACGCCATCCTGGTGCCGGGCGGCTTCGGCAAGCGGGGTACCGAGGGCAAGATCGCTGCGATCCGCTATGCGCGCGAGAACAAGGTGCCCTATTTGGGCATCTGCCTCGGCATGCAGCTCGCGGTGGTGGAATTCGCCCGCGACGTGGCGGGCCTGGAGGGTGCGCACTCGACCGAGTTCGAGCGCGACACCAAGCACCCTGTCATCGGCTTGATCACCGAGTGGAAGGATCGCAGCGGCAAGATCGAGAAGCGCAGCGAGGAATCCGACCTCGGCGGCACGATGCGCCTCGGTGGTCAGGTCTGCCAGCTCAAGGAAGGTACGCTGGCACGCGACATCTACGGCGCGGCGGAGATCATGGAGCGCCACCGCCACCGTTACGAAGTCAACAATACCTTGCTTGCCAAGCTCGAGGACAAGGGGCTGGTGGTGTCGGGCCGTGCTCCCGTCACCGATCTGTGCGAGATGGTCGAGTTGCCTGCCGACGTCCACCCCTGGTTCGTCGGCTGCCAGTTCCACCCCGAATTCACCTCCAACCCGCGCAAGGGCCATCCGCTGTTTACCGCCTACGTCAAGGCGGCAATCGCGCGCAAGCAGGCCGCGGCCTGAAGGAGCGAAGCATGAACCTCTGCGGTTTCGAAGTCGGGCTCGACAAGCCGGTGTTCCTGATCTCCGGCCCCTGCGTGGCCGAGTCCGAGCAGATGTGCCTGGACATCGCCGGCCATATGAAGGAGATCTGTGGCGAGTTGGGCATTCCCTACATCTTCAAGGCGTCCTACGACAAGGCCAACCGCAGCTCGGGCAAGAGCTTCCGCGGCCACGGCATGGACGCCGGCCTGAAGATGCTCGAAGCGGTCAAGAAGCAGCTCGGCCTGCCGGTGTTGACCGACGTGCACACGATCGAGGAGATTCCGGTCGTTGCATCGGTGGTCGACGTCCTGCAGACGCCAGCCTTCCTGTGCCGCCAGACCGATTTCATCCACGCCGTGGCTGCCAGCGGCAAGCCGGTGAATATCAAGAAGGGCCAGTTTCTCGCCCCGGGCGACATGAAGAACGTCGCCGACAAGGCGCGCGAGGCCAATGGCGGTGCAGACACCATCATGGTGTGCGAGCGCGGCGCCTCCTTCGGTTACAACAACCTGGTCTCCGACATGCGCTCGCTGGCCATCATGCGCGACACCGGCTGCCCGGTCGTGTTCGACGCCACCCACTCGGTGCAACTGCCCGGCGGGCAGGGAACGGCTTCCGGTGGCCAGCGCGAGTTCGTGCCGGTGCTCGCGCGCGCCGCAGTGGCGGTGGGCGTGGCGGGTCTTTTCATGGAGACCCATCCGGACCCGGCCAAGGCCTTGTCCGATGGCCCCAACGCGTGGCCGCTGCCGAAGATGAAGGCACTGCTCAGCGTGCTGAAGGACATCGATTCCCTGGTCAAGCGCCAGGGTTTCCTGGAAACCGCTCTTTGAGAACAGGTCTGGAGGGCGTGCGGTATCGCACTTGCTGATGCGGGCTATCGCGCGGTGGTGCCCACGAGGCACCGTTTGCGCGGCAGCATGTTCAGCCCGTGATCAGCGCCCTCTGCCGATCGTACCGAGTATCCCCGTACTGCAACAGGACAAAACATGAGTGCAATCGTTGATGTGATCGCCCGCGAGATTCTGGACTCCCGCGGTAACCCTACGGTCGAAGCCGACGTGCTGCTGGAATCCGGCGTGATGGGCCGCGCTGCGGTGCCGTCGGGCGCCTCCACCGGTTCGCGCGAAGCGATCGAACTGCGTGACGGCGACAAATCGCGCTTTCTCGGCAAGGGCGTGCTGCGCGCGGTCGAGAACGTGAACACCGAGATCGCCGAGGCGATCATCGGCCTCGACGCCGAGGAGCAGGCCTTCATCGACCGCACCCTGATCGAGCTCGACGGCACCGAGAACAAGTCGCGCCTGGGCGCCAACGCCATGCTGGCGGTGTCGATGGCGGTGGCCAAGGCCGCCGCCGAAGAGGCCGGCCTGCCGCTGTACCGCTACTTCGGCGGTTCGAGCCCGATGGTGATGCCGGTGCCGATGATGAACGTCATCAACGGTGGCGAGCACGCCAACAACAGCCTGGATATCCAGGAATGCATGATCATGCCCGTCAGCATGGGCAGTTACCGCGAGGCGCTGCGCTGCGGCGCCGAGATCTTCCAGCATCTGAAGAAGATCGTCGATGCCAAGGGCTACCCCACCACGGTCGGCGACGAGGGCGGCTTCGCCCCCAACGTTTCCGGTACCGAGGAGGCGCTCAACCTGATCCAGGAGGCCATCGTTGCCGCTGGCTACGTACCGGGCCAGGACGTGCTGCTGGCGCTCGACTGCGCAGCCAGCGAGTTCTACAAGGACGGCAAGTACGAGCTCAAGGGTGAAGGCCTGTCACTGAGCGCCGAGGGTTTCACCGACTACCTCGAGACCCTGTGCGACAAGTTCCCGATCGTGTCGATCGAGGACGCAATGGCCGAGGGCGACTGGAACGGCTGGAAGATCCTGACCGAGCGTCTTGGCAAGCGCGTGCAGCTGGTGGGCGACGATCTTTTCGTCACCAACACCAAGATCCTCGCCCAGGGCATCGAACAGGGCGTGGCCAACTCGATCCTGATCAAGATCAACCAGATCGGCACGCTGACCGAGACCTTCGCCGCCGTCGAGATGGCCAAGCTCGCCGGCTATACCGCGGTGATCTCGCACCGCTCGGGCGAGACTGACGACTCGACCATTGCCGACATCGCGGTCGGCCTGCGCGCGATGCAGATCAAGACCGGTTCGCTGAGCCGTTCGGACCGCATCTCGAAGTACAACCAGCTGCTGCGCATCGAGGAAGATCTCGGCGACACCGCCAGCTACCCGGGCAAGCGCGCCTTCTACAACCTGCGCTGAGCAGGTGGCTGACGATGCCGGCGGCGAGTCCGCCGGCTTTTTCATGCGCGCCAGCCGCGGCCGCCCGCATCCTGCGGCAGCGGCCGCGATGCGCCCGATGTTGCATCCATCCCGGTATTCGTTCCGGCCCCCGTTCTCGCAGCCCATCGTGCGTTCCTTCCCGACCTACCGACTCCTTTACCGATGCGCTGGCCGATCCTGATCCTGATCGCACTCGTGGTCCTGCTTCAGTATCCGCTGTGGCTGGGCAAAGGAGGGTGGCTGCAGGTCTGGGAGACCGATCGCCAGCTGCAAGCGCAGCGCGAGGAGAATCTGCGCCTCGAGCAGCGAAATGCCAGCCTCGAGGCCGAGGTCAATGACCTGAAGTCGGGCAACGAGGCGATCGAGGAGCGTGCGCGCTTCGAACTCGGTCTGACCAAGCCCGGCGAAATCTACGTGCACACGCCGCGGCGCTGATGCGCCCGGTGTAGCGGGTGTGCGTCAGCAGCCGGTCACAGCGCAAGCCGGCGCGTCGCTGCGGGCGAGGCGGTCGGGCCCTGAGACGAGTGTGCGCGCACCGTCCACCCGCGCGGCGAAGTAGCGGTTGTCCATTCTGTCCACCCGTACCCGGCCCCGGCTTGAGGGGGCATGGATGAAGCGCCCGTCACCGATGTAGACGCCCATGTGCGAATGGCGGCGCTGCATGGTGTTGAAGAAAACAAGGTCGCCCGGCTGCAATTGACCGAGTGCGATGGGGCGGGTGCTGTCGGCGATCTGCGCCGCGTTGTGGGGCAGGCGATGGCCGCTGATGTTCTCGACGATGTAGGCGACCATGCCGCTGCAATCCAGACCGGCTTCCGGATTGCGTCCGCCGAACTGGTAGCCGGTGTCGAGCAGGCCAAGGGCGAACAGGACCATTTCGCGCGCCTGTTCGTCGTCAGCGAGCGTGAAGAAGCGTGCGTCGGGTACGCTGGGCCGCTGTGGAGCCTGGGCTGCGGGCGGCGGCTTGGTGGCCGTGCCGCAGCCTGCAAGTGCGGCTGCGACAACGGTCATGACGGCTAGCGTCGCAGCGCGCAGGCGCGATGCAGGGCGGGACAAGGTGGCGTGCATGGCGCAAAGATACGCCACAGCCTTGCACCGGGTCCAGCCCAGTTCACGGAATGCGTCAGTCGAGGAGCTCGATCTTTCCGTTCACGTTGATCGAGACGAGGCTCTCGCCGCCCTCCATCGGTGCTGGCGCGGCGTCGGCGAGCATCGCGGCGGCGCGCATGCGTGGCATCACCGGAGGGTAGTGGCCGCTGTCGCCGATCGACAGGCTTGCAATCCGGTAGCGCTTGCCAAAGCTGTTGGCGATCAGTGCGGCGCGGCGCTCGAAGGCACGCAGGGCTGCCACCGTGGCCTCGTCGACCGCGGCCATGCGGGTGTCCGGTGCGGGCTGCATGCTCAGCTGCGAGAGCGCAAGACTGCCCTGAAGGGTGCCGACGAGTTCTGACATCGCCCCCAGATTACGGCTCTCGAGATGGATCTCCGAGCGCATCCGCCACGACTCGATACGGCCTTGTCCGTCCTTTGCGTAGACCGGCCAGGTCGACACGTTGCCCGACTTGCTGGTGACGTCGGCATGGGCGCTGGCGGTCTGCAGGGCCGCGGCAATGTGGCGATTGACCTCGCGTGCCACCGCGCCGGGGTTTGGGCCGTGGTGCTCGGCGTACAGCACTGCCACCGCAAGGTCGTTGGCCGCGGGCTGGCTGGCCTCAGCCGAGAATTCGATGATCTGCGCGCGCCCTGCGCCGTCCGCTTCACTTGCGAGGGCTGCTGTGCCTGCCAGCGTCAGGGTGGCTGCGAGCAGGCCGCCGAGAGCGAGGCGTGCGAGTTCGGGCAGGCTGGCAGGCCGAACGGCTACGGGGCGGGCAGGGGCGGCAATGTGCCCGCTGGGGGAGAGGGGGCTGGGGCGCATGAGGCAATCTCCTTCTGATGCATTGTCAGTCCGGCGTGCACGATGCCGGCCGGTTGCACGCATTCTGTCAGGCTGCGCTGCAGCCTGCAGCCCCCAGGACGTTTCAGGGCGTTGCCGGGGCAATCACGCTGGCCGGGTCGATCGCGCACAGCGCTTGTCCGTACAGACGCGCGTTATCGACATAGTGCTGGGCGTTCCAGGCGAGATGCTCGACTTCGGCGTCGGTCAGGGTACGGATCACGCGTCCGGGTGAGCCGACGACGAGCGAGCGGTCGGGAATGACCTTGCCTTCGGGGATGAGTGCATTGGCACCGATGATGCAATTGCGCCCGATCACCGCCTTGTTGAGGATGACGGCGTTGATGCCGATCAGGCTGCCGTCGCCGATGGTGCAGCCGTGCAGCATCGCCATGTGGCCAACGGTGACGCCGCTGCCGATGGTGAGCGGTACGCCCTCGTCGTTGTGCAGTACCGAGCCGTCCTGGATGTTGGTGTCGTCGCCGATGGTGATCGGGTCGTTGTCACCGCGCAGTACGACGTTGTACCAGATGTTGACGTTGCGGCCCGCGGTCACGGCGCCGATCACCGTGGCATTGTGGGCGATCCAGCTGCCGGCTCCGAAACGCGGCTTGCGATCGCCCAGGGCATAGATGCTCATGCTTGTTCTCGCTATGTATGTCTCCAGCCGGGTGATCACGGCTGTCGGGGGGCGCATCATAGCAAGGGCACTGCAGCATGCAAACCTCCTTATCTGCTCGATGTTGCTGATCCAGCGAGGATTTTGTCCGTTCTGCGGGGGGTGCTAGGATGCGTGCCGCAAACGGAAGACCTTCATGCTCAGTTATCGTCACGCCTTTCATGCGGGCAATCATGCCGATGTGCTCAAGCACACCGTGCTGCTCGAACTGCTCGCCTACTACAACCGCAAGGACAAGCCCTGGATCTACATCGACACCCATGCCGGCGGAGGTTGCTACGCGCTTGAAAGTGAGCAGGCGGGCAAGACTGCAGAATTCGGCGAGGGCATCGGCCGACTGTGGGCGCGAGATGACCTGCCCGCGCCGCTTGCCGCCTATGTGGCCGCGGTTGGGCAGTTCAATCCGCATGGACGCCTGCTGTTCTATCCCGGCTCTCCGGCCCTCGCCATGACCCAGGCGCGGGCACAGGATCGACTGCGACTGTTCGAGCTTCATCCCGCCGATTTCGAGTCCTTGCAGCGTACCTTCGATCGTGAGCAGGAGCGTGTGCAGGTGCGTCGCGCAGACGGATTCGGCGCACTCAAGGGGCTGTTGCCGCCGCCATCGCGGCGGGCAGTGGTGCTGATCGATCCCCCCTACGAGGTCAAGGACGACTACCGCCGGGTGGTCGATACCCTGCGCGATGCACTGCGTCGCTTCCCGACCGGCACCTTTGCGGTGTGGTACCCCATGCTCTCGCGGACCGAGGCGCGCATGCTGCCCGAGCGCTTGGCCGAGCTTGGTGCGGAGAGCTGGCTTGACGTACGGTTGGCCGTGCGCAGTCCAGCCCGTGATGGTTTCGGCATGTTCGGCAGTGGTCTCTACGTGGTGAATCCACCGTGGCTGCTGCCCGAACGCCTGGAGAAGACGCTGCCCTGGTTGGTCGAGCATCTTGGGCAGGACGAAGGTGCCGGATTCGACCTCGAGCACCACATCGAGTGAGTTGAAGATGGACGACACAGCTGTCCGGCCCGACTCACTGCTCGAGCTGCGCGAGGCCCTGCGCCGTTTTGCCGCTGACCGTGAATGGGAGCCGTTCCACACCCCAAAAAATCTCGCCATGGCGCTGGCGGGAGAGGCGGGTGAGGTGATCGAGCACTTCCAGTGGCTCACCGCCGAGCAGTCGAGCGCGCTGCCTGCTCCTGTGCGCGCGGAGGTGGCGCATGAACTCGCCGACGTACTGCTCTACCTGGTGAGGTTGGCCGACGTGCTCGATATCGATCTAGCCGATGCTGCGCGGGCCAAGATGGCGATCAATGCCGATCGCTATCCTGTGGCGCGTGCGCGCGGCAGCGCGAAGAAATACGACGAACTCTGAGCGCGGTTTGGCTCGTGGTCGCCGTGGTGGAGCCAGGGCGCTCATCGTCCCAGCAGAAGTTCCGATTGGGGCACTGCAAATTTTCTGAAACAATACGGCCTTTACAGTATTCGGGGTTGTCCGGTTGTGGACCTGAAGCACATCAGCGATATCGAGAAGGCAGCTTACCAAGGGCGGGGTGAGGTGTTCCGCCTTGGCATGGGCGTGCTGTTCATCGTCGGCGTCATGTTGTATTCCGCCATGCGCGGAGGCGGTGAAGGCAGCCTTACGCTGGTGGTGGCGGCGATGATTGGCGGCTACATGGCGATGAACATCGGCGCCAACGACGTTGCCAACAACGTCGGCCCGGCAGTGGGCTCGAAGGCGCTCACGCTCGCCGGCGCCCTTGTCATTGCCGCAATCTTCGAGGCGGCGGGCGCACTCATCGCCGGTGGCGAGGTGGTGAGCACCATCCGCGGCGGTATCATCAACCCCGACCTGATCGCCGATTCGGACACCTTCGTGTGGATCATGCTCGCAGCCCTGCTCGCGGGTGCCATGTGGCTCAATATCGCTACCGCGGTGGGGGCGCCGGTGTCGACCACTCACTCCATCGTCGGCGCGGTGCTGGGCGCAGGCATGGCAGCCGCAGGGCCCGGCATCGTGGCCTGGGGCACGATGGGCAACATCGCCGCAAGCTGGGTAGTGTCGCCGCTGCTGGGCGCGCTCTTTGCCGCCGGTTTCCTCTACTTGATCAAGCGCAGCATCACCTATCAGGCCGACATGGCCGCGGCGGCGCGGCGCATGGTGCCGCTGCTGGTAGGCTTCATGGCCTGGACGTTCTCGACCTATCTCATCCTCAAGGGGTTGAACAAGGTCTGGAAGGTTGGCTTCACCGGGGCCGTGATCTACGGACTGTTGGTGGGTATCGCCGTGTTCCTGCTGGTGCGTTACGTGTTGCGTGGTCGGCAGGGCATCGTCGCCAACACCAAGCAGAGCGTCAACAAGCTGTTTACGGTGCCACTCATTTTTGCAGCCGCGCTGTTGAGCTTTGCCCACGGCTCGAACGACGTCGCCAATGCCGTGGGGCCATTGGCTGCGATCGTCGATGTGGTCAGTTCGGGTGGTGAGTTCCACAAGGCAGCAGCCATTCCGACCTGGGTGATGATGGTCGGTGCGCTGGGGATCGCGCTTGGTCTGGCGCTGTTCGGGCCCAAGGTCATCCGCACCGTCGGCTCCGAGATCACCGAGCTCGACCAGATGCGGGCCTACTGCATTGCAATGGCGGCGACGATCACGGTCATCATCGCCAGCCAGTTCGGCCTGCCGGTGAGTTCGACGCATATCGCAGTGGGTGGCGTGTTCGGCGTTGGCTTCCTGCGCGAGTATCTCAAGAGCAACTACGACCGCATGCTCGCCGAGATCAAGGCTCACCATCCGGAGGGGGACCTGGCAGCGATCGAAGCATTCGTGCAGCGTTTCGAGAAGGCATCGGTCGAGGAGAAGGGCGCAATGCTGGCAGATCTCAAGGAGCGCTCGAAGGCCGCTCAGGATCCGGCCCATTTCTCCAAGGGTGAGCGCAAGGGACTCAAGAAGGTCTATCGCCGGGAGCTGGTCAAGCGTTCGCAGCTGTTGCGCATCGCCGCGGCCTGGGTCATCACGGTGCCAGCTTCGGGTCTGATGGCTGCGATCCTGTTCTTCACCATCCGCGGCATGATGCTGCAATGAGTCGCATGCTCAGCTTTCGTCTGCTGCGCGCTGCGCTCATCCTCTTCGTGCGCCCGTGACCTTCGCCGAGTTGAGTGCAGCCCTGGTGCTGGCCGGACTGGTCTGGTTCTGGTTCGATAGCCTCAAGGCGCGCGAAGCGGGGATCGAGGCGGCGCGGCGCGCATGTTTGCGCGAGGGCGTGCAGTTCCTCGACGAGACTGTGGTCGGCCGGGGGGTGCGCTTTGCGCGTAACGAGCAGGGGCATGCGGTGCTGCGTCGTGCGTTCGAGTTCGAGTACTCGCCGAGCGGCGATGATCGCTATCCGGGTGCGGTGGTGCTCGAAGGGCGAGACGTGGTGCTGGTGGATGTCAGCGCCCACCGCCTCGCGCGCCGCGCCACGGTGATCGATCTGCGCTGAAGGCGCGCTTGGCGCTTCAGGTTCGCCCGCTGTCGATGGCGCGCAGGAATTCGCTGCGCGCCTGTGCCGAGCTCTCGAATGCGCCGGCGAAAGCCTGCGTCACGACCCGCTCGTCGCCGCGGCGGTCTTCGCCCAGAAGCAGGCAGAGCTGCTCCGCCTCGATGACGCAGGCCGCACCGGCCGCCTTCCCATGGGTCATCAAGGCATCGGCAATGTCACGCGTCATCCACTCCTGGTAAGTGAAACGGTGGCCGATCGCGTCGACGAGGCGGGCGATGCGGCCGAAGCCGTGCAGCCGCCCGCCTGGCAGGTAGGCCACATGGGCGAGACCGCGGAAGGGGACGAGGTGGTGGGGGCAAACGCCGTGAACGGCAATGCCGCGTATGACCACCATGTCGCGTCGCGGATCCTCGAAGCCGTCGCCGAGCACCTCAGCCGGGTCCAGGTCATAGCCGCCGAGCAGCCGCTTTTGCCACAGTTCGCGCACGCGTGTTGCAGTACGCCCGGTGTGGGCCGTATCGGGCGCTACGCCGCAGGCCTGCAGCAAGGCCGTGACGGCGCGTTCGAAGGCGTCGGGGTCGAAGGTGCCGCTGCGCGCGATGCCGATGGAGGCCGGGCGCGGGGCGGGAGTGTGGTCGTGATCGTGGTCGTGCATGCGTGAGTCCGCTGCGATGCATCCTTGCATCGGAGACCCGATGATACGCGCAAGCGCGCGCGGCGGAGACCGTTCAGGCGATGAAGACCGGATCGGAGAAGACCAGCGTTCCGTCCTTGCGCATCATCAGGTTGTTGGTGTTGAGGATGTCCGGCAGTACCTGATACGCCTCGACGAAGTCGGACAGGGCTTTGAGCGCCTGCTGCATGCTGTCGCTCATGGCAAGCGGATTGACGGTCAGATGGTACAGGGCGATGCGCCCCATGTCGTTGCCCAGTCTGCTCCATTGTTCGCAAGCCGACCAGTAGAAATCGATCAGGCGCTTGGCGAGCTCCGCAGCGGGCGAGCCGTCGTCGAGCGGGTAGAGCTTCTCCATCTCGATCAGGTGCAGCGGATAACCTGAAGCGGCTCGGCCGATGATGCCGTGGTCGGCGTGGACGATGGGGAAGTGCTGACCGCTCGGGCGATCCTCCGCGGTGTAGAGGAAATAGTCCGCTGGAGAGCTGCAGACCTTGTACACGCGCTCGCCGTCACCCTTGTCCAGGACGATGGAGTACTCGCCACGACCGATCTCGCGCTTGCCGTCGAGCAGCGGATGCGCCGGCACCGGATCGGGCAGCAGGATCTGCTGCCGTCCCAGTCGGATCCTGGCCGCCTCGAGATCGATCATGGCCCCTCCAAGTGCTTACGCCATGATGTTATAGCCGGCGTCGACGAAATGCACGCCACCGGTTACCAGGCGACCGGCATCGGACACCAGGAAGGCCGTGAGCGCGCCGATGTCCTCGGGGGTGACGAGTGCATGCATGGGTGCGCGCTCGACGGCGGCGGCCATCAGCCCGTCGAAGCCGGCGATACCCGATGCGGCACGGGTCATCAGCGGTCCGGGCGACACCGCGTTGACCCGGATCCCCTTGGCGCCGAGTTCCGCAGCCATGTAGCGTGTAGCCGCTTCCAGTGCGGCCTTGCACAGACCCATCACACCGTAGTTGGGGATGACTTTCTCCGAGCCGAGGTAGGTCATCGTCACCAACGAGCCGCCGCCGGCTTTTTCGAGCAAGGGTTCGGCCTTCTTGGCGAGGCGGACGAAGGAGTGCGTGGATACGTCCATCGCCAGCGCAAAGCCGTCGGGCGAGGAGTCAACGACGCGCCCATGCAGATCGTCGCGCTTGGCGAAGGCCATGCTGTGGATGGCAAAGTCGAGCTTGCCGTGAAGGGCGTCGATCTCGGCGAACACGGCGTCCATGGTGTCGGGGCGGGTGACGTCGAGCAGGAACACATCCTCGACACCGAGCCGGTGCACAATGGGCTCGATGAACGCGCGCGTCTTGTCGTTCTGGTAGGTGATGATGAGTTTGGCGCCGGCCTGGGCGCAGGCCTCGGCAACGCCGGTGGAAATCGACTTCTCGTTGGCGATGCCGGTGATCAGGCCGATCTTGCCTTCCAGGTTGATGAGTGGGGTCATGGTGAAGTCCTCGGTTCCGGTTTTGTGTTGTTGCACTGCAACAGTGCGCCACGTTGAGCATACTTTACACTGGAAATATGACTTTCCGTGACATTCGATACAGGCGCTTGCAGCATGCAATGAAGTATATTCCGCATTGCAGCATCCATGGATAGCGGACCCGGGCTCAGTCCCGCGGGGAGTGCAGAATGACACGCAGAGCTTATATTTTCACCGACTTCGACGGGGTTACCCACCCCTGGGGCGAAGTTGAGGATTTCCGCTGCCTGCCGCTGATCGAGGGGGTTGTGCGGGAGTATCCCGAGTCGCGCATCGTCATCGCGTCCGACTGGCGCATGCTGTTCTCGATGCAGAAGCTGCTGGCGCGCTTTTCGTCAGACGTTCATCCGCAGATCGCCGGCGCCACGCCGCACATGCTGCCCAAGAATGGCGCCGAACTGCACGGCTTGCGGGAACGTGAGGCGATGATCTGGTTGAGCCAGCATGAGCCGAACCTGCGTGATGTGGCCTGGTGTGCGATCGATGATGCGCCCGGCAATTGGTCTACGCGGTCGCGGCTGATCCTGACCGACTTCAAGCGCGGCTTTACCGCCGAGGATGCGGATGCTCTGCGCCGGATGCTCGAGGGCTTCCGCAGCGGCAACACGCAGCTGCGAGACACTGACCCCCCTTCGTTCTGGGAGCGCAGCATCGCGTGACTGCGCGTGTGCTGGTTCGGCGGAGGTTTGCCTCGCTTGCCCAGCGCCGTCACAATATAGGCGCCCGCAAAATTCAACCGAGATATCCGATGCCCAGTTCGCAGACCCCGTTGCCGAGTGACCCGCTGGCGGCGCTTGTCGATGGAGAAGCCCAGCGCCGGGCAGCCCACCTGGCACAGGAGGCTTTTGCGCGCGTTTTTCGCCTGAGCGTGGCTGAGCCAGATGACGTGCGCCGCCGCGGTGTGGAACAACTTCGCGGCGAGCTGGCCGAGTGGGCGGGCCAGGCTGCGGACGACGAGGCGCGCGCGCTGCGTCTGGCCTTGCTGCTGGCAGGCATGGATCAGTGGGGGCTGGCGTGGACGCAGGCCTTCGAGTTGGTGGCGATACCCGGTCTGACGGAGCTCATCGGTGCCTTGCGCACCGGGCTCGATGCGCAGGCGGAGGCCCGCTTCCTGCGCCATTTCGAGTCGATAGGCGCCGCTGAGCAGAACGTCATCGACTTCAAGGTGGAATTGCGCCGTGCGCTGCATCTGGCGCTCTGGCACTCGTCGATTGCCACCGAGAGCCGTGAAGAGGCCTTGCGGCTCTCGTCACGCCTTGGCGGCATGCTGCTGGCGCTTGCGCGCGAGATGCCGATTGCTGGCTGGCGACTGGTGGCCGATGCCGTCGCCTTCATCCAGATTCGCTGCCTGGCCGACAGTCTGGCTGTCGAGGGCATTGGGCAGGAGGCCACACAGGCCCTGTTTGCCGCGCTGGCACGCGAACTGCCGAAGGACGTGAGCGATCTCGTCATGGCGCACGCTACGCGTGCGGTGATTGCATGGCAGCATGCGCAGCGCGGACCGGAGCAGGTGCACTGATGGCGCTCAAGGCAACCATCTTCAAGGCCGAGATCCAGATCGCCGACATGGACCGCGGCCATTACGCAGACTATGCGCTGACCCTGGCGCGCCACCCCTCCGAAACGGACGAGCGCATGATGGTGCGCCTGCTCGCTTTTGCGCTGCACGCGGACCCCGCTCTGGTTTTTGGCAAGGGCCTGTGCGTCGATGACGAGCCGGATCTGTGGCAGAAGGATCTGACCGGCGTCATCGAGCGCTGGATCGATGTCGGGCAACCGGATGAGCGTTGGGTGCGCAAGGCTTGCGGTCGCGCACGCGAGGTCGTCGTACTTGCCTATGGCCGGGCGCTGGAGGTGTGGTGGAGCGGCGTGCGCGCCAAGCTCGAGCGCCAGGCGGGACTGCATGTGATCGAACTGGGCCGCGAGCAGACGGCGGAGTTGGCGCTTATGGCCGAGCGCACGATGCGCCTGCAGTTCACGATCCAGGAGGGGCAGGTCCTGATCACCAACGGTCGTGACTCTGTCGTGGTCGAGCCGCGTCGGCTGCTCGGTGTCTGAAACGCCCCGGCAGCGTCTGCCCTAGGCTTCCACCGGCGTCGCGCCGTACCACGACACCCAGCCCATCACGTGCTCCGCAGGCATTGGGCGGGCAATGCCGAAACCCTGCCCGAGCCGACAGCCCAGTGCGGCCAGTGCAGCAGCATGGGCGGGGGTTTCGACGCCTTCCGCAATTGCTTCGCGACCGAACGCGCTGGCAAGCTGGATGACGCCCTCGACGATCGCTCGGTCCTCGGCGTCGTCGAGCATGTCGATCACGAAGCTGTGGTCGATCTTGAGCTGATCGACCGGCAATTGGCGGAAATGCTTGAGTGACGCGTAGCCCGTGCCGAAGTCGTCGAGCGCGAGGCGAACGCCCAGGCCGCGACAGGCGCGCAGGACTTCGAGTGCGGACGTCATGTCGTCGAGTGCGGCTGACTCCAGGATCTCGAGCTTGAGCATGGCCGCGGTCAGGCTGGGCTGGCAGGCAAGCGCTGCGCGTACCGAATCGACGAATCCAGCCTGCTGCAGCTGGTTGGCGCTGACGTTGATGCTGACCGATACGTCGAGCCCGGCCTCGCGCCAGCGCGCGAGCGCGGCCAGTGCCTGGTCCAGCACCCATCTGCCGATGTCGATCTCCAGTTCGCTTCCCTCCGCATCGGCCAGAAACTGAGCGGGCGATAGCATGCCACGCGTCGGATGGCGCCAGCGCAGCAAGGCTTCTGCGCCCACCATGCGTGCGCTTTGCATGTCGACCTGGGGCTGGAACAGGAGCAGGAGTTCGCCGTCGCGCAGCGCTTCGGCCAGGCGCGCATGGCGTGCCCGTCTTTCCGCGAGTCCTTGCTCGATCGAGGTGTCAAAGTGCTGGATACAGTTGCGGCCGCGCTGCTTGGCACGGTACATCGCCTGGTCGGCGTGGCGCAGGAGGGTGTCGGGGTCGGCGTCGTCCTCAGGGAAGAGGGTGACGCCGATACTTGCCGAGACGCAGACCCAGTCCTGTTCGATCTGTATCGGCTGGCGGATCGTATCGAGGATGCGCTTGAGCACGGCATCGCCATCCACATCCTCGAGAAGCAGTACGAACTCGTCGCCACCAAGGCGGGCAACCGTGTCGCTGGCGCGCAGCAGGCCATTGAGGCGGTCGACGATCTCGACCAGCAGGCGATCGCCTGCCTCGTGGCCGTAGCGGTCGTTGACCGGTTTGAAGCCGTCGAGGTCGATCACGCAGACGCCGAGCGTCTTGCCGGTGCGGTGCGCGTGGGCGATTGCCTGGCGGAGGCGGTCGTCCAGCAGGCGGCGGTTGGGCGCGCCGGTGAGCGGGTCGAAGTAGGCGATGCGGTTGAGCTCCTCCTCGTGGAGCTTGAGATGGCTGATGTCCGAGAACAGCCCGAGGTGGTGCATGAGCTGCCCGTTCTCGTCACGTACGCGGCTGATCGACAGCATTTCGGCAAAGTCGCTGCCATCCTTGCGCAGGTTCCAGAGCTCTCCTTGCCAGTGGTCGTTCTCCTCCAGGGAGGCCCACATGTTGCGGTAGAACTCGCGCCCCTGGCGCCCGGAGCCGAGGACGGCGGGGTTGCGCCCCAGGACCTCCTCGCGGCTGTAGCCGGTGATGCGGGTAAAGGCCGGATTGATGTCGATGATGCAGTTGTTGGCGTCGGTGATCAGGATCGCTTCGTAGCAACTGGCGAACACACTGGCGGCGAGGCGCAGTCGCTCCTCGTCCTGCTTGCGTGCGCTGATGTCGAGCTGGGCTCCCGTCAGCAAGAGGGGGGCGCCGTGTACTGAGCGCTGCACGACATGGCCGCGGTCGTGCACCCAGATCCAGTGCCCTGCGCAGTGGCGCAA
Organism: Thauera sp. 28; assembly: GCF_000310145.2. GTDB lineage: Bacteria > Pseudomonadota > Gammaproteobacteria > Burkholderiales > Rhodocyclaceae > Thauera > Thauera mechernichensis. The sequence goes on along the minus strand of NZ_AMXA01000006.1, from coordinate 102,467 downwards.
GCGCAGGTCCTGCTCATAGAAGGGCGACTCGCCACGGATATGCTGGTCGAGCGCTGCCTGGGCGCGAGCGAGGTCGTCCGGGTGCACCAGCTCGCGCCACTGGGCGCGATTCATCGTCGTGCGTCCTTCCTCGGCGAAGCCCATCATGCGGGTCCAGCGTGCGTCCATCACGTAGCGATCATGCCTGAGATCGAGCTCCCAGCTGGCCGCGCCGGTGGCTTCGACCACATTGCACAGGTGATGGTGTTCGAGGTCGATCTGTTCGGCGAGCGCGCTCGCCTTGCGATGGGCCCGTGAAAGCTGGGCATTGCGCTGCGTGAGCCTTGCCAGCAACAGCAGGATGGTGACCACGGCCAGGCTGAACACGAAGATCCAGACCTGAAAGCGCGCCCACACATCGCTCCAGGTGAAGCTTGGTACATGATCGAAGGGTGGCAGGCGAAGCTCGCGCAGCAGGGTCTCCACCCCCGAGTAATCGGCTGGGATCGTGAAGCCGTGTATCCCCGCGGCATGAGCTGCCGGGTGGTCGGGAGGCAGCAGCAGCGCATGTGACGCGATCAACCTGATAGCGGCCTCGTCGGCATGTGGCAGTGCAACCAGCGGCCACTCGGGGTAAAGGCGTGTCGAGGTGGCGAATGGAAAGCCCGGTAGCGATTCTGCCGGGATGCGGTTCAGGATCTTCAGTGTGTCGAGGCCCTTGTGGCCTTCACGTGCCAGCTCCTCGAGCAGTCCTGTGCGGACGAAGCCGGCATCTGCACGGCCCGCGATCACCGCATCGATCACGCTGTCCTGGAACTGGTCGAGCGTACGGATGTGCAGGGCGCTGGTCCGGATGCCCGCTGCCTTGAGTTCGGCGAGCTGGGCGGCATAGGTGCCGAGGAAATTCGCGCTGGTGGTGGCGATCCGGCGTCCTTCGAGGTCCTGGATGCCGGTCAGGTCGTCACGATCGGCGTGTGCGACGATGACGCCGCCGAAGCGATTGACCGCTTGCTCGCCGTGGCGACCAACGAGGGTGGCGATTGCGCCCGACAGCGCGTTGCCGCCGCGCAGTGCGACGAAGTGCGATGGGTTGGTGAGGACGAGGTCGAGTTCCCCACGCGCCAGGGCCTCGTGCATCTCGCCTTCGTCCAGCGCCCGCAGGCGTACGCTGTGGTCCGGCAGTCTCTCGTCGAGATACTGCGCGAAAGGCGTCCATGCGGCCTCGACGACGGGCTTCGGGCGTATCGCAAAGACGCCAATGGTGAGTTCCTGCGCGCCGAGTACGGGCCCGGATGCAGCGCATGCGGCAAGCATCAGGCTCCAGAGGCGGATCGACAGGCAACTCTTCATGGGTGTCCGAGGCGTCGCGCCCGGTCCGGCGCAGGAGGAGGGGGTAAAGGGGACGAGCGGCGACACGGCCGTTCCGCCCGGGGCGTAGAGCTTACTGCGGTATAGCCCATAATGGGGAGTTCTAGCGCAATGGCCCGGGCTGTGCCCTCGGCAGTGGGGCGAGCACGGCTCCGTCTGCCATCAGGAAATTCCTTACCGCATGTGCGCTGCGCTCGGGGTCCTCCTGCATGAAGCAGTGACCACCGGGCAGCTCCGTGCGCTGGACGGCCGCGTTCGAAGATTCCCAGCGCAGGATGGCGCGTCGTGCAAACGGAAAGGTCGCCCGACCATGCACAACCAGCGTGGGTGTGGTGATGCGCGCGAGCGCAGGCCATAGCCGGCGCGGGTAGGAACTGAAGATCTCCGCTTCGCGCGCCGGTGTGCACTTGAGTTCGACTCCGCCGCCTGGCAGGTCGCGCAGCGCATGCTCGACGTAAGCCTGCAGTGCGTCCGCATGCCAGCCGCGAAACATGCCGCGACCATGAAGGTTGGCGCGTGCCGCGTCGCGGTCGGGCCAGTGATGGCGTCTTTTGCGCGCACGCTGGGCGAGTGCGTTGCGGCCATACAGGCCGACGACGTCGGACAGGGCCATCAGGCCGATCATTGCGGGGGGAAACAGGACGGGATCGAGCAGTACAGCGCGCGCGAACGCGTGCGGTGCGCGCGCGAGCATGAGGCAGCTGATGACGCTGCCGAAGCTGTGTCCGACGGCATATACCGGGACATCGCCGAACACGCTGCGTCGTGCGTTCCAGGCCTCCAGGCTGAGCTCTGCCGTCCTATTCCAGCCCAGGAAGCGTCCGCCATGATCGCTGTCGCCATGGCCCTGGACATCTGACAGGAACAGATCGAAATGCGCGGCCAGGCATTGCAGCATGGGCGCATACACCATGCCGCAATAGCCGTTGCCATGCACGAAATGAAGCACCGGCCGCCCGCTGGGCGGGCTGTGCAGTCCGCGCAGCGTGAAGCCCGACGAGGCGTGATGCGACCAGGGTAGGAGTTCCATGCTGCGGTGCGGATGGGCCGGCTCAGTCCGGACGTCGCTTCTTGCCGCCCGCTGCAGGGGTGTGCGGCCGACCGCCGGGGCGGTTGTCGTGCTGGGGGCGATCGCCGCGCGGCTTGCTCCAGGCCGGCTTGCCTTCGCCGTATGCGGGCTTTGCACGCGGGTTGCGCGGCGCGGCATCGTTTGGCCTGCGTTCGCCTTGCCAGCTGGTGTCCTCTCGCATGGGGCGGCGCCGTTCGGGCATGGTGGCGGCTTCGGCTGCACTCAAGGCACGGATGTTCAGTGCCATCTGGCGCACGCGGGTGCGCTTGAGCGTGCCGAGCAGATCATCCGGCAGGTTCGCGGGCAGCTCGACCGTAGAGAAGTCGTCGAAGAGGTGGATCTGGCCGATGTACTTGCCTTCGATGCCGCCTTCGTTGGCGATCGCACCGACGATCTCCTTGGGGCTGGCGCCGTGGGCGCGACCAACCTCGATGCGGTAGCGGACCAGCGCGCCATCTGCAAAGGCGCGGCGGCGGGCGAGGATCTCGTCGCGATTGGGGCGTTGGGTGCGTTCGCGTGGCGCACCGGTTGTGAAGTGCTCGGCTCTCGGGGCGCGGCCTTCGACGCTGGTGGGGGCGGTAGCGATTTCCCAGCCGCGTCCGGACTGCTCGAGCTGCAGCGGGCGGTCGCGCTGCGCGAGCAGCGTCAGTGCTGCGGCAACCTCGTGGATATCGAGCTCGTTCTCTTCGATCAGGTCGTTGACGATGCCCATGAAGAAGCCGAGGTCCTCGCCGCCGATGGCATCCACGACCTGGCGCTTGAACTGCGCCACGCGCAGGTTGGTCACTTCTTCGTTGCTGGGCAGTGCGATCGGTGTGATCGGCTGGCGCGTGGCCCGCTCGATCATCTTCAGCATGCGTGTTTCGCGCGGCGCAACGAACAGGATCGCTACCCCCTCGCGGCCGGCGCGGCCGGTACGGCCGATGCGGTGTACATAGGCCTCGGTGTCGTACGGGATGTCGTAGTTGATGACGTGCGAGACGCGCGGCACATCGATGCCGCGTGCGGCGACGTCGGTGGCAATGACGATGTCCAGCGCGCCATTCTTGAGCTGCTCGATGACCCGTTCGCGCAGGCCCTGGGTCATGTCGCCATTGAGCGCAGCGGCTGCGTAGCCGCGTGCGGCGAGCTTGTCGGCGAGCTCTTCCGTTGCGATCTTGGTGCGCACGAAGACGATCGCGGCGTCGAAGCTTTCCTCGGCATCGAGGATGCGGGTGAGGGCATCGAGCTTGTCGACGCCGCGCACCAGCCAGTAACGCTGGCTGATCTTGGAGACGGTCGCGGTCGCGGCGCGGATCTTGATCTCCTGCGGTTCGCGCAGGTGGCGGCGGGCGACGTCGCGGATGACGTTCGGCATGGTTGCCGAGAACAGCGCTGTCTGGCGCGCCTCCGGTGTGTGTTCGAGGATCCACTCGACGTCGTCGATGAAGCCCATGCGCAGCATCTCGTCGGCCTCGTCGAGGACGATGGCCTTGAGCGCATCGAGCTTGAGGCTCTCGCGCTCGAGATGGTCCATTACCCGCCCCGGCGTGCCGACGATGATGTGGGCGCCGCGCGACAGCTGGCGCAGCTGCACCACCATGCTCTGGCCGCCGTAGATCGGCAGCACGTGGAAGCCCTTGAGGTGATGGGCATACTTGGCGAAGGCTTCCGCCACCTGGATTGCCAGCTCGCGCGTGGGGGTGAGCACCAGTACCTGGGGACGGGCGTCGGCAAGGTCGAGCTTGGCGAGCATGGGCAGCGCGAAGGCGGCTGTCTTGCCAGTGCCGGTCTGGGCCTCGCCGAGGATGTCGCGGCCGGCCAGCAGTTGCGGGATGCAGGCGGCCTGGATGGGCGACGGCGTTTCATAGCCGACCTCGGCCAGCGCCGACAGAAGGGGCGCGGGCAGGTCGAGATCGGCGAAGCGCAGGGTCGCCTCGGGGCTGGCGGATTCGGGGAGGGCAGAGTCGGTCATGGCTGTCGGGCCGCGGAGGCGGCGGTGTGCAGCAGCGCTGCGAAGTCGCGATTATCGGCGATTCTGGCGCTGCGAACGAAAAAGCGGCTCGTGGCCGCAGTGGGGCGAACCGGGGAGGTCACGGTTGGCACCCGGCGCCGGAAAAGCAAAAACGCGGCGCAAGGCCGCGTTTCGGGTGCATCGAGTGACGTCGGCGACGTCGCTTCGATTACAGCGGGCGGATGTTGGCCGCCTGCAGGCCCTTCGGGCCGGTCTTGACTTCGAATTCGACGCGCTGGTTTTCGGCCAGGCTCTTGAAACCCTTGCTCTGGATTTCGGAGAAGTGGGCGAACAGGTCGTCGCCGCCGCCTTCAGGAGTGATGAAGCCGAAGCCCTTGGCGTCGTTGAACCATTTCACGGTACCGGTTTGAGTGCTCATTTTGCGTTCCATATGAAGAATTGCGGGCTTGCGCCCCGGAGATGCAGGAACGATCAAGAAACGTAATCAGGAGGCATCAAACCGACACGCGTTCTCTTGGAACTCGCTGGGCAACCACCAGAACAACCACTGCTTGAATCGACTGCGAACGGCACGATACACGGTTTTTCGCGGATGCGTGAATTTATTTTGAGTTGCGCCGAAAGTGGCCGATGTCTTGTTCGCGCCAGTGGGTGTGCGGTGGGATAATCGGTGCTTCTCCAGATCTACGGAACTCCCATGCCCATCCAGTGGTTCCCGGGGCACATGGCGTCGGCGCGCAAGAAGGCGGCCGAGGCAATGGCTGCCATCGATGTCGTCATCGAGGTGACCGACGCGCGCCTGCCGGAAGCGAGCAGCAACCCGATGATCGCCGAGCTGCGGCGGTTTCGTAATCGTCCCTGCCTGAAGTTGCTCAACAAGTCCGACCTTGCCGATCCGGAGGTGACGCGGGCGTGGATGGCGTTCTACAACCGCCAGCCCGGGGTCAGGGCCGTTGCGATTTCGGCCAAGAGTGCGGCGGATGTCGCACGCATTCCGACGCTCTGCCGTGAGCTTGCGCCCCATCGTGACGACGGCACCAAGCCCCTGCGCATGATGATCATGGGCATACCCAATGTGGGCAAGTCGACGCTGATGAACGCCCTGCTCAAGCGCAAGGTGGCCAAGGTCGGCGATGAGCCGGCCGTGACCAAGCACCAGCAGACGCTCGATCTGGGGCCGGGCATGACGCTGACCGACACACCGGGGATGATGTGGCCGAAGATCGATTACGACGCGGATGGCTACATGCTCGCGGCCAGCCATGCGATTGGCCGCAACGCCGTCATCGACGAGGAGGTGGCTGCCTTTCTCGGCGAGATCCTCTTGGCGCGCTATGCCGACAGGCTGGCCGCGCGCTACCGGCTCGAGCGCGCGGCGGTTGCCACACTCGATGGTCCGGCGCTGGTCGAGGCGGTCGGTCGCCGGCGCGGTTGTCTCGTCAAGGGCGGTGGGCTGGACCTTGAGAAGGCGGCGCAGATCCTGCTGCAGGACTATCGAGACGGGGCGCTGGGCCGCATCAGTCTGGAATCGCCCGACAGCAGGGAGGCCATGATTGCAGCGGCGATCGCCGCACGGGCGCTGGCCGAGGTGGGTGATGCGGCCGGCGGGGAGGCGGGCTAGATCCCGAAGTAACGGTCCGGGCGGTGATTGACTGCGATGACGAGATTGACCGCTGCGGCAGCCAGGATGGAGAGCGCAATCTTGTCGAGGCTCAGCGCGAGCAACCCGAGCGCCATGATCAGTATGTCGGCCACCATCTGCACCGAACCCGCGCGCCAGCCGCGGCGCTTCTGGAGGTAGAGGCCGAGAATGGTGACGCCTCCCAGGCTGGCGCCATGGCGGATGAGGATCAGGATCCCGGTGCCCGCGAGCAGCCCTGCCATGATGCTTGCAAAGACCGGGTTGAGCACGTCGAAACTCACCAGCAATGGGAGCGTCTCGGTATACAGGGCCAGTACGGCGACGGCGCAGAACGTCTTGATCGTGAATGCCAGGCCGAGTGCGCGCAGCCCAAAGGCATAGAAGGGCAGGTTCAGGACCACGAGCGACACGCCCAGCGGCCAGTCGGCAAGGTAGTGCATGAGAAAGGACAGGCCGGTGGTGCCGCCAGTGAGCAGCGAGCTCTCGCGGAACATTACAAGGGCGAGGGCCACGAACAGGCAGCCTGTGAGCACCCCCTGCACGTCCTCGAAAAGCGTGTGGGTGGTGGGCTTTGGGCCAGGGGTGCGCGAGCTGTCAGGCGGGGACGACGGTAGGGGCTGTGGTGGCGTGGGAGGCGGGTTGATCATGGCGGCGGTCCTTCGTGCAGGCGACGATGATACGACCTGGTGCAGGGATCGTGCGCGGTCGAGCCCGAACCCCTGCGCTTTGCGACCTGCTTTGCGACCCTTTGGCGCGTCGTGACGATGGCGCTTTGCTATGATGCAGGGCCGACCGTTTCCTGCTTCCCCTTGATGACCCCTTCGCACCCAGCATCGCCACACGCCATCAACGCCGACCTGCATTGTCACTCGACGGTGTCGGACGGCTGGCTGGACCCGGAGGATGTGGTGCTGCGCGCGCTCGCAAATGGTGTGGACCTGCTTGCGCTGACCGATCACGACGAGCTTGGTGGCATTGACGCTGCGGCGCGGGTCGCTTCGGCGCACGGCTTGCGCTTTGTTGCCGGGGTGGAGATTTCCGTGTCGTTTGCGGGCGAGACCATTCACATCGTCGGCCTTGGCGTGGATCACCGTCATCCCGTGCTGGTCGATGGGCTCGCGCAGCTGCGGGCAGGTCGCGACGCAAGGGCGAAGCGCATTGGCGAGGCGCTCGAGCGCGTGGGTATTCGTGATGCGCTGGCGGGTGCCCACCGCTTTGCCCGCAATCCTGCCCTGGTCAGTCGCGCGCACTTCGCCCGTCATCTGGTGGCCGCCGGCGTCATGCCCGATGTAAAGACCGTGTTTGACCACTACCTGGTGCGGGGCAAGCCCGGCTTTGTCGACCATGCCTGGGCCAGGCTCGAGGATGCGGTGGGCTGGATTCGTGCTGCGGGTGGTATTGCGGTGGTCGCTCACCCGGCGCGCTACCGGCTGTCGGGCGCCGATCTCGAGCGCCTGTTCGATTGCTTCATCGCAGCCGGGGGCGAAGCGGTCGAGGTTGTTTCCGGGGCGCATACCGAGGACGAGATGCGGCGATTTGCCAGTCTTGCCCGTCGCCGTGGCTTGCTTGCATCCCGCGCCTCGGACTTTCATGGCGCAGCCGAGAGCGCTGTTGACCTGGGGTGCTGCAATCCTTTGCCGGCCGATCTGCAGCCGGTGTGGTCGCGGCTTATGTAGGCTCGTCAGTAGCGCGCCTCCAGCGCATTCAACCGGGAGGCGGTCCTGCCGACCCCCTGCCGATCCATATCGAGCACTCTACGACAAGCACATGGCACAGTTCTTCTCCCTTCATCCCGAGCAACCTCAGGCGCGCCTGATCCGCCAGGCGGCCGAGATCATCCGCCGCGGCGGGCTGGTCGTGCTGCCGACCGACTCGGCCTATGCCCTCGTCTGCCAGATGGGCGATGCGGGGCTGCTCGAACGCATCCGTCGTCTGCGTGGCGTCGACGAGCGTCATCACTTCACGCTTATGTGCCGCGACCTGTCGGAGATCGGCACCTATGCGCGCGTTGACAATGGCCAGTACCGCTTGCTCAAGGCCACCACGCCAGGCCCCTATACCTTCATTCTCGAAGGGACCAAGGAGTTGCCGCGGCGCGTTCTGCATCCGAAGCGCAAGACGATCGGTCTGCGCGTGCCCGAGCATGCCGTCGTGTCGGCCTTGCTTGCCGAGATCGACGGACCTCTGCTCACGTCGACCCTCATCCTGCCGGGCGAAACGCTGCCCATGAGCGATGCCGACGAGATTCGCGAGCGCCTCGAGAAGCAGGTGGAGCTCATCATCGAGGCTGGTTATTGTGGCCCTGAGGCGACGACGGTGATCGACCTCACCTCCGGGGCGCCCGAGCTTGTGCGTGCCGGGCGGGGTGCGCTCGAGCCATTCGGACTTTAGGCCGCCGCGAGGACGATCAAGCATTCCATGGATTCACTGATCCCCATCCTGGCCATCTGGGCACTGCCCGTGCTGCTGGCGATCACCTTGCACGAGGCCGCGCATGGCTACGTTGCGCGTCATTTCGGCGATCCGACCGCCGATCTGGCCGGCCGTATCACGCTCAACCCGCTCAAGCACATCGACCCGGTCGGCACCATTCTCGTGCCTGCGGGCATTCTTGCGCTGACGACGCTGTTCGGGGCGGGTGGCATCCTGTTTGGCTGGGCCAAGCCGGTGCCGGTCAATTTTGGTCGCCTGCGCAATCCCAAGGCCGACATGCTCTGGGTTGCCGCAGCGGGACCTTTCGTGAATCTCCTCATGGCTGTGGCCTGGGGGCTGCTGTTTCGCATTGCGGCAACTTCAGAGCCCGGCGCCTATACCCTGCCGATGCTCAAGATGGCCGACGCCGGCATCCAGATCAATGCCGTGCTGATGGTGCTCAATCTGCTGCCGATTCCGCCTCTCGACGGCGGACGCATTGCCGTCAGCCTGTTGCCGAATCGGCTTGCCTGGCGCTTTGCACGGCTGGAGCCCTATGGCTTCCCGATCCTGCTTGTGTTGTTGTTCACCGGCATCCTCGGCACCATCCTGTGGCCGCTGATCGCTGGTTTCCGCTACCTGCTCTCAACCGTCCTCGGTTTCTGACCCCCATGTACGCAGAACGCGTTCTTTCAGGCATGCGCCCCAGCGGCAGGCTTCACCTCGGGCACCATCACGGTGTGCTCAAGAACTGGGTGAAGCTGCAGGAGGAGTTTCCCTGCTTCTTCTTCGTCGCCGACTGGCATGCCCTCACCACCCACTACGACAGCCCCGAAGTCATTGCCGACAACGTGTGGACCATGCTTGTCGATTGGCTCGCCGCTGGCGTCGATCCGGCGCAGGCTACCCTCTTCATCCAGTCCCGGGTGCCCGAGCATGCCGAGCTCCACTTGCTGCTGTCGATGATGACGCCGCTCGGCTGGCTCGAGCGCGTTCCGGGCTGGAAGGAGCAGCAGGAGCGTGGCGAGGGTGCCGAGCTGTCGACCTACGGCTTTCTGGGCTATCCGCTGCTGCAGTCTGCGGACATCCTCATCTATCGCGCCGACAAGGTGCCGGTTGGCGAGGATCAGGTGCCGCATGTCGAGATCACCCGCGAGCTCGCCCGCCGGTTCAATCACCTGTACGGCCGCGAGCCCGGCTTCGAGGACAAGGCCAGAGAGGCCGTTCGCAAGCTCGGTGCCAAGCGCGCGCGGCTCTACCATGATCTGCGCACCCGCTTTCAGCAGGATGGCGACGACGAGGCGCTCGAGCAGGCGAAAGCCTTGCTCGACGAGACCCAGAACCTGAGCCTGGGCGATCGCGAGCGCCTTTACGGTTATCTGGAAGGCGGCGGCAAGATGATTCTGGTCGAGCCCGAGGCCTTGCTTGCGCCGGTCTCGCGCATGCCTGGCCTGGATGGGCAGAAGATGTCCAAGGCCTACGGCAATACCATCAACCTGCGCGAGGATGCCGACAGCGTCACGCGCAAGGTGCGCACGATGCAGACCGATCCGGCGCGCATGCGGCGTACCGATCCGGGCGAGCCCGAGCGCTGCCCGGTGTGGCAACTGCACATGATCTACTCGAACGAGGACACTCTGGCGTGGGCGCAGCGTGGTTGCCGTAGTGCCTCGATCGGCTGCCTCGAGTGCAAGCAACCCGTCCTTGAAGCGATCCTCGAGGAGCAGGAGGGGCTGCACGAGCGAGCTCAGCCCTATCTTGACGATCCTGGCCTCGTTCGCAGCATCGTTGCAGATGGTTGCGAGCGGGCGCGCAAGCTCGCGCAGGAAACCATGCGCGATGTGCGTGAGGCGATGGGCCTGGATTACGGCTGATGGCGGCGCCGGGTTCCCGCGAGCGTGAGTGGTCATGAACCTGGCGCTCGATCTCGCGCCTGTCGAGGCGCAGGACGTTCTCGATTCGGTGGCGCGCATTTATGGCGAGCCCCTGCTCGAACTGCCCAAAGACCTGTATATTCCGCCCGACGCATTGCAGGTGTTCCTGGATGCGTTCGAAGGGCCGCTGGATCTGCTGCTGTACCTGATCCGCAAAGCGAATCTCGATGTCCTCGATATTCCGATGGCGCCGCTCACCGCACAGTACCTCGAGTACGTCGAAGCCATGCGGCAGAGCAATCTCGAGCTCGCAGCCGAGTACCTGTTGATGGCGGCGGTGTTGCTCGAGATCAAGTCGCGCATGCTGCTGCCGAGGCCGACGCGAGAGGGGGCCGAGGAAGAGGATCCGCGCGCGGAACTGGTGCGCCGGCTGGTCGAGTACGAGCAGATGAAGATCGCCGCGCTGCGCCTCGATGCGATGCCTCGCGTGGAGCGCGATTTCGAGTGGGTCGGCGTGTTCGTCGCCGAGAAGCTTGTCGAGCGCCAACCCGAGGTCAGTCTGCATGATCTGCAGCTGGCCTGGCTGCGCATCATGAAGAAGGCGCGCCTGAACCAGCACCACCGAGTTGGGCGGGAGCAGCTTTCCGTGCGCGAGCACATGACGGCAATCCTGCGCAGGCTGGGCGATGGGGGCTTCGTGGTGTTCGATGCGCTGTTCGATACCGCACTCGGGGCGGCGGGGCTGGTGGTCAGCTTTCTCGCCGTGCTCGAGCTGGTCAAGGAGAGGTTGGTCGAAGTGACTCAGAATGAGGCGTTTGCGCCGATCTACGTGAAATTGGCCGATGGAACGCGAAGCGACGCCTGAGGCCTGGTTGCGAGTGGTCGAGGCAGCCTTGCTGGCCGCCACTGCACCGTTGTCCGTGGCCAGCCTGAGGCGCCTGTTCGACGACGATCCCGGCCCGGATCTCGTGCGCAGGCTGCTTGATGCGCTGCGCGAGGAATGGGTGGCGGCTGATCGCGGCGTGGAGTTGGTGCAGCTCGCCAGCGGCTGGCGCTTCCAGACGCGGCCGCAGTACCAGGTCTATCTCGACCGCCTGAAGGATGAAAAGCCGCCGCGCTACTCGCGGGCGGTGATGGAAACGCTGGCGATCATTGCATACCGGCAGCCCGTGACGCGTGGCGACATTGAAGACATACGCGGGGTGGCGGTGTCGCCGAACATACTGAAAACACTCGAGTCGCGCGGTTGGGTCGATATCGTCGGCCAGCGCGATACGCCCGGCCGGCCGGCCTTGTTCGCCACCACCCGGCGCTTCCTCGATGACATGGGGCTGCGCAGCCTGACCGAGCTGCCGGCGCTGGCCGAAATCGAGAAAATTATGGATCTAGTCGATGTCTCGCAAACCGAACAGGCCCCTGCGGCCGCCCACGAAGAAGAAGTCTGACGCCATCGAGATCCTCGATCGCGACCCGCGTGCCGATCGCCGCGCGGCGCGGGACGAGGAGGCGCAGCCGAGCGCGCCGGATGCGCACCTGAATGCGGACCCGCGCGGTGCGCGGCGCGCGCGTCCGGAGAGTGGGCGCGGCTCTCGTCGTCCGGACGATCCTGCGCGCAGGCCGGATGCGCACCAGACTGCCCTTGGTCAGACTCAGCGCGGCGAACGAGCGCCACGTGGTGGTGTGTCGGGGCGGGCGCGCAATGCGCCGACCACGCTGACCGAGCCCGAGCGGTTGCAGAAGGTTCTGGCTCAGGCGGGGGTCGCGTCGCGTCGCGAGATCGAGGACTGGGTGCTGGCCGGCCGGATTTCGGTCAACGGCTTGCCGGCAGCACTTGGGCAGAAGATCGGTCCCGGCGATCGCGTCAAGGTCAATGGCAAGCTGGTGCCGCTGCGCTTTTCCCAGCGTAGTCCGCGCGTGCTCATCTACCACAAGCCCGAGGGTGAAATCGTTTCGCGCGATGATCCAGAAGGCCGGCCGACCGTATTCGAGCGCCTGCCGTTGCTACGCAAGGGGCGCTGGCTGGCGGTGGGGCGGCTGGACTTCAATACTTCCGGCTTGTTGCTATTTACCAACGACGGCGATCTGGCCAACCGCCTGATGCATCCGCGCTACGAACTCGAGCGCGAGTACGCGGTGCGGGTGCTCGGTGAGCTGACAGAGGAGCAGGCGCAGTCGTTGTGCGAGGGCATTCAGCTCGAAGACGGGCTGGCTAAATTCAACCAGCTGCGCGCCGAGGGCGGCGAGGGTGCCAATCATTGGTATCGGGTGACGATCTCGGAGGGCCGCAATCGCGAGGTGCGTCGCATGTTCGAGGCGGTCGGCCTGACCGTGAGTCGCCTGATGCGGGTCCGCTACGGTAGCGTTGAGTTGCCGGCGCGTCTCAAGCGGGGTATGTGGATGGAGATGCCGGAGGCCGATGCCTGCCGTCTTGCCGGCGTCCCCGTGCCGCAGAGTCGCGAGAGTGACGAGCGTGCCAAACGCCCGGTGAAGCTCCATCGCACGCAGCCGCGTGGCGGGGCGAAGGAGCGTTGAGCGAAACGCCGGTCGCGTTACGCGCTTTCGCCCGGTGTTCGGAAGGGCGCTGCCCGGTGCAGACCTCGTTTCACGACGGTTTGCCCGCGCGGCGCTTTGGCGCTATACTCTCGCGGCTTTGATGGATAGGTTTCCGATTGTGCGCCAGTCGTTTGCTTTGGGCGTGTTGGTCGGATGGTGGCCGTCCGTCTTGCGGTTGTGGCCAGCGGTGTATTTCCTGCAGGAGCAATTGTTTGATGGGCGTTTCGCCCATTTTTTATTTGTGGCGCCGGTTATGGCGTCCATGAAGAATGAGTAGAAGGGGCTGGGAGGCGCAATGCGTACCGATGTCGAGCAACTGATCGAGCAGGTGGTGACGGGTCTTGGATACGAGCTCGTGGATGTCGAGTTCTCTCCCAAGGGGCGTCTGCTGCGCATCTTTCTCGATATCGAGCGCGGCATCACGGTCGATGACTGCGCGACCGTCAGCAACCAGCTCCAGCGCGTGTTCGAGGTCGAGAACGTTGACTATGACCGGCTCGAGGTGTCCTCGCCGGGTCTTGACCGCCCGCTCAAGAAGCTGGCCGATTTCGAACGTTTCGCCGGCGAGCAGGCGCAGGTGCGACTGACGCTGCCGATCGGCAATCAACGTAATTTCGTCGGCGTGATCGAGGGTGTGCGTGACGGTGCAGTGGCGCTGCGCACCGAGAAGGGCGAGGTCATGCTGCCCTTCGGCGACATCGAGAAAGCACGTCTGGTACCCCAATTTTGAGACTGTGGATGTGGAGGTTTTACTGAAATGAGCCGCGAGATCCTGCTGCTTGTGGATGCCCTGGCGCGCGAGAAGAATGTCGCCCGGGACATCGTTTTTTCCGCGCTCGAAACCGCCTTGGCCTCTGCGACCAAGAAACGCATCCACGATGATGCCGACGTGGTGGTGTCGATCGACCGCGACTCGGGTGACTACACCTCGACGCGTCGCTGGCTGGTGATGCTTGATGAGGAGGTCACCAACGATGAGGCCGAGATGGGCATCATCGATGCGCGCGAGCTGCGCGCCGATGTGCAGATCGGCGACTACATCGAAGAGGAGCTCGAGCCCATCGACTTCGGTCGTATTGGTGCGCAGGCTGCCAAGCAGGTCATCCTGCAGCGCATCCGCGATGCCGAGCGCGAGCAGGTGCTCAACGACTTCCTCGATCGCAAGGAATTCCTCGTTTCGGGTTCGATCAAGCGCATGGAGCGTGGTAGCGCGATTATCGAGGTCGGTCGCATGGAAGCCGTGCTGCCGCGCGACCAGCAGATTCCGCGCGAGAACCTGCGCGTGGGCGATCGCGTCAAGGCCTTCCTGCTGCGCATCGATCGCGGCGCCCGCGGTCCGCAACTGGTGTTGTCGCGCACCGCGCCCGAGTTCCTGATGAAGCTGTTCGAGCTCGAAGTGCCCGAGATCGAAGATGGTCTGCTCGAGCTCAAGGCCTGCGCCCGCGACCCCGGCCTGCGTGCCAAGATCGCGGTCAAGTCCAACGATCAGCGCATCGATCCGATCGGTACCTGCGTGGGCTTGCGCGGCTCGCGCGTCACCGCGGTGCGCAACGAGGTCGGCGGTGAGCAGGTCGACATCATCGTGTGGTCGTCCGATCCGGCGCAGTTCGTGGTCGCTGCGCTGCAGCCTGCCGAAGTCGTGTCGATCGTCGTAGATGAAGAGGCGCACGCCATGGATGTGGTGGTGGACGAGAACAACCTCGCCATCGCCATTGGCCGCAACGGCCAGAACGTGAAGCTGGCGTCCGAACTCACCGGGTGGACGATCAACCTGATGAGCGAGCAGGAGTCGGCCGAAAAGACGGCGCAGGAGCAGCAGGGGCTGCGCGCGCTGTTCATGGAGAAACTGGATGTGGACGAAGAACTCGCCGACATCCTGATCGAGGAGGGTTTCTCTTCGCTCGAGGAAGTGGCCTACGTGCCGCTGGCCGAGATGCTGGAGATCGAAGCCTTCGACGAGGATACGGTCAACGAGCTGCGCAATCGCGCACGTAACGTGCTGCTGACCGAGGCCATCGTCACCGAGGAGCAGCTCGAGAACGTAGCCGATGATCTGCTCAATCTGGACGGCATGGAGAAGTCCCTTGCCGCCAAACTTGCCCAGCAGGGCATTCGTACCCGCGACGACCTGGCCGACCTTGCGGTCGACGAGCTGGTCGAGATGGCTGGGATCGACGAAGAAAGAGCCAAGGCGCTGATATCCGTTGCGCGCGCCCATTGGTTCGAAGAATGATGGGAGGGCTGTAATGGAACAGATGAGCGTGACCCAGTTTGCCGGCGAACTGAAGATGCCGGCCGCGGTGCTGCTCGAGCAGTTGAAGCGCGCGGGCGTGGATAAGACCGGCCCGAGCGACCTGCTTACCGAACAGGACAAGGCGAAGCTTCTGGAGTACCTGCGCCGTTCGCATGGTGATACCCAGCCCAAGGGCAAGATCACCCTGACGCGCAAGCAGACGACCGAGATCCGCGCGACCGACTCCACCGGTCGTGCACGTACCGTTCAGGTCGAGGTGCGCAAGAAGCGCACCTTCGTCAAGCGTGACGAACTGGCTGGCGATCAGCTTGGAGAGGCGGCCGAACAGGCTGCTGCGGCCGAGGCGCTGCATGTCGAGGCGGTGGTCAGCGACGAACAGCCGGTGGTCGAGCCGATCGAGCCGGTTGCGGAAGCGGTGGTCGCCAGTGTCGAGGTCGAGGTTGAGGCTCCGGCGCCTGTCGCCGAGCCCGAGCCGGTCGTGGAAGCGGTCGCCGAGCAGGTTGAGGTGCAGGCTGTCGAGCAGCCTGCGGCACCGCCGCAGGCGGTTGAATCGCGTCCTGCTGCTGCTCCGGCGCGTGCGACCGCAGCGGCGGAGGTCAAGCCCGAGCCGGTCGCGCCGGCAGCACCGGTCGTGACTACAGTGTTGAGCAAGCCGTTGCCGTTGTCCGAGATTCTGAGCGAGGAAGAAATCGCCGCGCGCAAGCGCGACGAGGAGCGCCAGCGCGCCCTGAAAGAGCGCCAGGCTGCCGACCTGCGCGCCCGTCAGGAGCGCGAGGCCGCTGCGCGAGCGGCCGCCGATGCGCGCAAGGCCGAGGAAGAGGCGCGCTTGCGCGCAGAACAGCAGAAGAAGGAAGAGGCTGCCAAGCCTGCCAAGACGACCACGGGTACGCTGCACCGTCCCGCCAAGACCGAAGACAAGCCCGCTGCACGCGACGCTCGGCGCGGTGCGCCGGCGCCTGCTCGCGAGGCTGAAGGCGCAGGCAAGCGCCGCGGTGGTCTCAAGACGCGCGGCGAGGTGGGGGCGACTGCAGGCAGCAACTGGCGTGGGGCTGGCAAGGGTGGTGGGCGTCATGGCCGCAACCAGCATGACGACCGTACCTCCTTCCAGGCGCCGGTCGAGCCGATCGTGCGCGAAGTCCACGTGCCCGAGACCATCACTGTTGCCGATCTCGCCCACAAGATGGCGATCAAGGCGACCGAGGTGATCAAGGCGCTGATGAAGATGGGTTCGATGGTCACCATCAACCAGGTGCTGGACCAGGAAACGGCGATGATCATCGTCGAGGAAATGGGCCACAAGGCGCTGGCGGCCAAGCTCGACGATCCGGATGCCTTCCTGGAGGACAGCGAGGATCACAAGGACGCTGAGATCCTGCCGCGCGCGCCGGTGGTCACCGTCATGGGTCACGTCGATCACGGCAAGACTTCGCTGCTCGACTACATTCGTACTGCCAAGGTCGCTGCCGGCGAGTTCGGCGGCATCACCCAGCATATCGGCGCGTATCACGTCGAGACGGCGCGTGGCATGGTCACCTTCCTGGATACTCCGGGTCACGAGGCCTTCACGGCGATGCGTGCGCGTGGTGCGAAGGCGACCGACATCGTCATCCTGGTGGTGGCGGCCGATGACGGCGTGATGCCGCAGACGCGCGAGGCGATCCATCACGCAAAGGCGGCGGGCGTGCCGCTGGTGGTGGCGATCAACAAGATCGACAAGCCCGATGCCAATCCCGAGCGCGTCACGCAGGAGTTGATTGCCGAAGAGGTTATCCCCGAGGCTTACGGTGGCGACACGATGTTCGTGCCGGTGTCGGCCAAGAAGGGTACTGGCATTGACGAGTTGCTTGAGGCCGTGCTGTTGCAGGCCGAGGTGCTTGAGCTGACTGCGGCGGTCGATGCGCCGGCCAAGGGCCTGATCATCGAAGCACGTCTGGACAAGGGCCGTGGCCCGGTGGCTTCGCTGCTGGTGCAGTCGGGTACGCTGCGCAAGGGTGACGTGCTGCTGGCCGGGGCGACCTTCGGCCGTATCCGCGCCATGCTCGACGAGAACGGCAAGCAGATCGATCAGGCAGGCCCGTCCATTCCGGTCGAGATCCTCGGTCTGTCCGACGTGCCCGCGGCGGGCGACGAGGCGATTGCGCTTGCCGACGAGAAGAAGGCGCGCGAGATCGCGCTCTTCCGCCAGGGCAAGTTCCGTGACGTCAAGCTTGCCAAGCAGCAGGCTGCCAAGCTCGAGAACATGTTCGAGCAGATGGCCGAAGGCGAGGTCAAGACCCTGCCGCTCATCATCAAGGCCGACGTCCAAGGCTCGCAGGAAGCGCTGGTGCAGTCGCTGCAGAAGCTGTCCACCGACGAGGTCCGCGTCAATGTCATTCATGCTGCCGTGGGTGCGATCAGCGAGTCCGACGTCAACCTGGCGCAGGCTTCCGGCGCCGTCATCATCGGCTTCAATACCCGTGCCGATGCCGGTGCGCGCAAGCTCGCCGAGAGCTTCGACGTCGACATCCGCTACTACAACATCATCTACGACGCAGTCGATGAAGTGAAGGCGGCGCTGTCGGGCATGCTGGCACCCGAGAAGCGCGAGGAGGTCACCGGCCTGGTCGAGATCCGCCAGGTGTTCACGATCTCCAAGGTCGGCTCCATCGCGGGTTGCTACGTGCTGGAAGGCGTGGTCAGGCGCGGCTCGCACGTTCGCCTGCTGCGCAACCACACGGTGCTGTGGACCGGCGAGCTCGAGTCGCTCAAGCGCTTCAAGGACGACGTCAAGGAAGTCAAGTTCGGGTACGAGTGCGGCCTGCAGCTGCGCAACTACAACGACATCAAGGAAGGCGACCAGCTCGAAGTGTTCGAGATCAAGGAAGTGGCGAGGACCCTGTAAGCGATGCCCAAGGAGTATTCCCGCAGCCAGCGCGTGGTGGAGCAGATCCGCCGCGAGCTGGCCGAGCTGATCAGGCTGGAGGTGAAGGATCCGCGCGTCGGCTTCATTACCCTCACCGATGTCGAAATCACCCCCGACTACGCCCACGCCAAGGTGTTCTTCACCAGCATGACCGGTGAAGGAGACGTGCCCGAGATCCAGCAGGGTTTGCGGCGTGCGAGCGGATTCCTGCGTCGCGAGCTGGGTCGCCGTATCCGCATTCACACCATTCCCGAGTTGCACTTCCACTATGACCGCTCGGTCGAGGAGGGCTCGCGCCTGTCCCAGCTGATCGATGCGGTGGTGAAGGAAGACGAATCGCGCCACCAGGACGAGCCCTCTGCCGACGAAACGGGCGGCGAGCGCGCTGCTGGCAAGGACGACGATGACAAATCCCGCGCCTGAGGCGGCGCGGGCGCAGTCGGCGAAGCGCTCGAGACCGCCGCAGCGCAAGATCATCCGCCGCGCGGTCGATGGCGTGCTGCTGCTCGACAAGCCGCAGGGCATGAGTTCGAACGGCGCGTTGCAGGCGGCGCGTCGCCTGCTCAACGCCGCCAAGGCAGGCCACACCGGCACGCTGGATCCGATGGCGAGCGGCTTGCTGCCGCTCACCTTTGGTGAGGCGACGAAGTTCTCGCAGATGCTGCTTGACGCCGACAAGACCTACGAAGCGGTGGTGCAACTCGGCGTCGAGACCGATAGTGGCGATGCCGAGGGCAAGGTGCTGGCCACCCATCCGGTTGCCATAGAGCGCGCCGCCCTTGAGGTGGTGCTCGAGCGCTTTCGCGGAGAGATCGAGCAGGTGCCACCGATGTATTCGGCCCTCAAGCGTGACGGCAAGGCGCTCTACGAGTACGCGCGACAGGGCATCGAGATCGAGCGCGAAGCGCGTCGGGTCACGATCCACGCGTTGGAGTTGCTCGACTTCGCCGGAGAACGGTTTTCGATCCGGGTGCATTGCAGCAAGGGAACCTATATCCGTAGCCTGGCGATGGATATCGGCGCTGCGCTTGGTTGTGGCGCACATCTGGCCGGACTGCGGCGTACCGCAATTGGAGCTTTCCAGTTGGCGGCCGCGGTCTCGCTCGAGTGCCTCGAGGCGGCCGGGGAGGGTGGGCGCGATGCCTTGCTTGCACCGGTCGACGCTCTCGTGGCCGATTTCCCGATGCTGCAACTCGACGCCGAGGCGGCACGCGGGCTGTTGCAGGGGCGCGTGCTGTCGCTGCCGGGCGCCGTGCCCGGGGCGAAGGTACGCGCCTACGGCCCGGGCGGTTTTCTCGGTCTGGCGCAATGGCAGGACGACGGACGCCTCGCGGCGCGCCGCCTGATTGCCACCGGCGGCCTGGCCGACGACGCATGCGCATGAATTTGATTGAGTTTATGGTGCCGCTATGGGTATAATCCGCGGCTTCTGATTGGCAGAAAAACACGAGTAAAGACACACATGGCTCTTGACACCGCATCCAAGTCGCAGATCGTCTCCGACTTTCAGCGCGCCCAAGGCGACACCGGTTCTCCGGAAGTCCAGGTTGCGCTCCTGACCGCCCGCATCAACGGGCTTGCCCCCCACTTCAAGGCTCACGGCAAGGATCATCACTCCCGTCGTGGCCTGCTGAAGATGGTCAGCCAGCGTCGCAAGCTGCTGGACTACCTGAAGGGCCGTAACGCCGATAGCTATCGCAATCTGATCGAGCGTCTGGGCCTGCGCAAGTAATTGCCGTCCGTGACGAGCTACACAGCGCCGATCAGGGCGAAGTAAGCCAGCAAAGCCGGTGCGTGCCCCTGCGGCCGCGCCGGCTTTTTGCCATCTGGCCCCGCTGTGCCGGCTGCACGTCCGTGGCATCGAGTCCTCCTGTCCGGGCGGGCCGCCACAAGCAGTTGTAGTTCGCTGCATCAACCGAATAAAGGAAATCACCTTGCCTACCGCAATCAAGAAAACCTTCGCCTATGGCGCCCACACCGTCACCCTCGAGACCGGCGAAGTCGCACGCCAGGCTGGCGGTGCCGTCATTGTCAACATGGACGAGACCGTGGTTCTCGCCACCGTTGTCGGTGCCAAGGAAGCGCGTCCGGGCCAGGACTTCTTCCCGCTTACCGTCGATTACGTCGAGAAGTTCTACGCTGCCGGCCGAATCCCGGGTGGCTTCTTCAAGCGCGAAGGCCGTCCGAGCGAGAAGGAGATCCTCACCTCGCGCCTGATCGATCGTCCCATTCGTCCGCTCTTCCCCGACGGCTTCATGAATGAAGTCCAGGTCATTGTGACCGTGCTGTCGCTGAATCCCGAGATCGACTCCGACATCCCGGCGATGATCGGCGCCTCGGCCGCGCTCGCGATCTCCGGCCTGCCGTTCAATGGCCCGGTTGGCGCCGCCCGCGTGGGTTATCTGGATGGCCGCTACGTCCTCAACCCCACCGCATCCGAACTGCAGAGCAGCCAGATGAATCTGGTGGTTGCCGGCACGCAGACCGCGGTGCTGATGGTTGAGTCCGAGGCGCAGGAATTGCCCGAGGATGTGATGCTGGGCGCGGTGGTGTTCGGTCACGAGCAGATGCAGACCGCGATCAACGCGATCAACGAGCTCGTCGAAGTTGCCGGCAAGCCCGAGTGGGATTGGCAGGCGCCGCCCGCGAACGAGGCGCTGATCGCCAAGGTCGGCGAACTGGCGAAGGCTGAGATGGAGGAGGCCTTCCGCATCACCAGCAAGCAGGATCGTTCTGCCCGCCTGGCAGAGATCCGCAAGCGTGTGATCGCCCAGCTTACCGAGGGCGTGGAGGGTGCTCCTTCGGTCAACGAAATCAAGGATATCTTCTTCAATCTCGAGTCCGGGATCGTCCGTAGCCGCATCCTCAACGGCGAGCCGCGCATCGACGGTCGCGACACCCGCACGGTCCGCCCGATCGAGATCCGTACCGGCGTGCTGCCGCGTACTCACGGTTCGGCGCTGTTCACGCGTGGCGAGACGCAGGCCCTGGTGGTCGCCACCCTGGGTACCGGTCGTGACGAGCAGATCATCGACGCCATCGCTGGCGAGTACAAGGAGCGCTTCCTGCTCCACTACAACTTCCCGCCGTTCTGCACGGGCGAGACCGGCCGCTTCGGCGTGACCAAGCGCCGCGAAGTGGGGCATGGTCGCCTGGCAAAGCGCTCGCTGGTCGCCATGCTGCCCAAGGCGGAGGAGTTCTCGTACACCGTGCGTGTGGTTTCCGAGATCACCGAATCCAACGGCTCCTCCTCGATGGCTTCGGTGTGCGGCGGTTCGCTTGCCATGATGGACGCCGGTGTGCCGCTCAAGAATCACGTTGCCGGCATCGCAATGGGGCTGATCAAGGATGGCAATCGCTTTGCCGTGCTGACCGACATCCTAGGCGACGAGGATCACCTCGGCGACATGGACTTCAAGGTGGCTGGTACCGAGAACGGTATCACCGGCCTGCAGATGGACATCAAGATCCAGGGCATCACCAAGGAGATCATGCACGCCGCGCTGGAGCAGGCCAAGGAAGGCCGCCTGCACATTCTCGGCCTCATGCAGCAGGCGCTGGGCACCAGCCGTGGCGAGGTGTCCGAGTACGCGCCGCGCATGATCAACATGAAGATCAACCCCGAGAAGATCCGCGACGTGATCGGCAAGGGCGGCGCAGTGATCCGCGCGCTGCAGGAGGAGACCGGTACCGTGATCGAAATCGAGGACGACGGCTCGATCAAGATCTCGTCGGTGAGTGCCGAGGGTGCGCAGGTCGCCAAGGCCAAGATCGAGGCGATCACTGCCGAGGTCGAGGTTGGCAAGATCTACGAGGGGCCGGTCGTGCGCCTGCTCGACTTCGGCGCCATCGTGAACATCATGCCCGGTCGCGACGGCCTGCTGCATGTGTCGCAGATCGCCAATGAGCGCGTCAACAACGTCTCCGACTACGTCAAGGAAGGTCAGGTCGTACGCGTGAAGGTGCTCGAGACCGACGAGCGCGGCAAGATCCGCCTCAGCATGAAGGCGTTGCTGGGCGAGAACGCAGGCTGAGCCCGGGCGGCGACTTGATGTCGCCGTAATGCGGTCGCTTCGGAACGACAAAGGACGCCAAGGCGTCCTTTGTCGTTTGCGGGCCAAGTTCTCGGAACCGCTACTGACGATGCAAAAGGGCGCCATCGGCGCCCTTTTGCATCGTCGTCTGTCGTGAGACTGGCTTACTTGGCGACCTGGCGCTCGCGCATTTCTTCCAGGGTCTTGCAGTCGATGCACATCGTCGCGGTGGGGCGGGCCTCGAGGCGTTTGAGGCCGATCTCGACGCCACAGCTGTCGCAGTAGCCGTACTCGCCGTCCT
Organism: Thauera sp. 28; assembly: GCF_000310145.2. Lineage (GTDB taxonomy): Bacteria > Pseudomonadota > Gammaproteobacteria > Burkholderiales > Rhodocyclaceae > Thauera > Thauera mechernichensis. The sequence goes on along the minus strand of NZ_AMXA01000006.1, from coordinate 80,125 downwards.
CGATGCGTCCGAGCGCCTCGTCGATCTTCTTGATGAGCTTGCGTTCGCGATCACGGTTGCGCAGCTCCAGTGCAATGTCGGATTCCTGGCTTGCGCGGTCGTTCGGGTCGGCGAAGACGGTGGCCTCGTCCTGCATCGTGTGCACCGTGCGCTCGATATCCCCCATCAGCTCGCCCTTGAGCGAGCTCAGGATCTCGCGGAAGTGGCCTAGCTGCTTCTCGCTCATGTATTCCTCGCCGGCAGCGGGTACGTAAGGCGGGAATTGCTTGTGCAGTGTTTCTTCGGCCATGACTCAACTTCCGTGGATGATTGAAGGATAGGCCCGACTTAATAGCAGAATCGGCTTTCAGCAGCAAGCGTGCGGGCGTTGCCTGGGTGGCATCCTTTGCTAGGTTGTCGTGCGCGGCGGGGGCTTGATGCCCTGCGGTGCGGGGTGCCAGTGGGCTAGGGCGGCGCTGTCCCTGCCCGATGAGTCACGAGCGTGCGCAAGTCCTTGGCGGTGTGCATTTGCGGCGGACCTCTGGGCCGTCCTATAATCCTACGGTTTAGCTAACTGGATTTCTCTGTCCCATGATCCGACTCGTCGCCGGCAACTGGAAGATGAATGGCAGCCTGGCCGCCAATCGCGAATTGCTGGACGGTATCCGCAGTGTCGAAGGGGTAGAGCTTGCTGTATGCGTGCCCTATCCTTACCTTGCTCAGCTTGCGCAGCGGCCGGCAGGGCTTGAACTGGGGGCGCAGGATGTCAGCGAGCATGCCGAAGGGGCGTTCACCGGTGAGGTCAGTGCGTCGATGCTGGCCGAATTTGGTTGCCGCTATGTGATCGTTGGTCATTCCGAGCGCAGGGCTTTTTTTGGCGAGGATGATCTCGTTGTTGGCCGCAAGGCGCTTGCGGCGCTGGGGGCTGGTCTGGTCCCCATCGTTTGCGTTGGTGAGACGCTCGCCGAGCGCGACGCCGGCGCTGCCCTGGTGGTCGTGGGGCGGCAGCTTGCGGCCGTGCGCGATGTGGTCGGTCCCGAGGCCATGGCCGGGGTCGTCATCGCCTACGAGCCGGTGTGGGCGATTGGTACCGGGCGCTCGGCGACGTCCGCGCAGGTGGGGGAAGTGCATGGGGCGATCCGTCGCTGGCTCGAGGACGGAGGTGTGGCTGCCGCAGGTGTGCGCATACTCTATGGGGGGAGCGTCAAGCCGGCGAATGCGGCTGAGATCTTCGCCGTTCCGGATGTCGATGGTGGTTTGATCGGTGGCGCTTCGCTCGCCGCCGCTGATTTCATGGCGATCTGTCGTGCCGCCGCTGCGGTCTGCTGATCATTTGTTCTTGTTCAAGTTTTTGTCTTTTCAGGGTTCGTGATGGGTAATTATCTATTCTCCGTGGTGCTCACGGTTCATGTGCTGGTCGGGCTTGGCGTGATCGGTCTCGTTCTTGTGCAGCACGGCAAAGGGGCTGACATGGGGGCGGCGTTCGGTAGTGGTTCGTCCGGTAGTCTGTTCGGATCGTCGGGGTCGGCGAACTTCCTCAGTCGTACGACTGCGATGCTCGCCACGGTGTTCTTTCTCACCAGTCTGGGCTTGAGCTACCTCGCCAGCAACAAGCCTGCTGCGCCTTCCAGCGTGATGGAGGGGGTGCAGGTCGCGCCGGCTGTGGATCCGGTTCCGAGCGTGCCGGCCGACACCTCGCCCGCGCAGTCGATCCCGAAATAAAAGTAGGGTGGGCTCTTTGCGCAGTGCGTAAAAACCCTTATAATTTTTTGGCTGTCTGAACAGCGCGCCGACGTGGTGAAATTGGTAGACACGCTATCTTGAGGGGGTAGTGGCGAAAGCCGTATGAGTTCGAGTCTCATCGTCGGCACCATATTCAGGTAACGCCCGCAGTTGCGGGCGTTTCCATGCAGAGCAGCCAAAACAATAACGACGACGCGGTCTTGCAGTCGTCCAACGCAATGGGGGTTTCTGAACATGCTGGAAAGCTATTTTCCCGTATTGATGTTCATGCTCGTTGGGCTTGGTTTCGGGCTTGCTCCTGTCATTCTCGGGCGACTTCTCGCTCCCTATCGTCCTGATAGCGAAAAAAACTCCCCGTACGAATGCGGCTTCGAGGCGTTTGAAGACGCCCGCATGAAGTTCGACGTTCGCTACTACCTGATCGCCATTCTTTTCATCCTGTTCGATCTCGAGATCGCCTTCCTGTTTCCGTGGGCGACTGTTTTCCGGGAGTTCATCGCCGCTGGTGAGATCGCCTGGTTCGTTTTCGGTTCGGTGATGGTCTTTCTCGCGGTTTTGGTCATCGGTTATATCGTCGAGTGGAAGAACGGCGCACTCGACTGGGAGTAATGCATGAGCATTGAGGGCGTCTTTCGCGAAGGGTTTGTAACCACTTCGCTCGATGCGGTCATCAACTGGACGCGTACCGGTTCGCTTTGGCCCATGACTTTCGGTCTGGCCTGTTGCGCGGTGGAGATGATCCACGCCGGCTGTTCCCGTTACGATCTTGACCGCTTCGGGGTGGTGTTCAGGCCCAGTCCGCGCCAGTCCGATCTGATGATCGTGGCGGGTACCTTGTGCAACAAGATGGCGCCGGCGCTGCGCAAGGTCTACGACCAGATGTCCGAGCCGCGCTGGGTCATCTCGATGGGTTCCTGTGCCAATGGTGGTGGCTATTACCACTACTCCTATTCGGTAGTCCGTGGCTGTGATCGCATCGTTCCGGTCGATGTGTATGTGCCGGGCTGTCCGCCCACCGCCGAGGCGCTGATCTACGGCATTCTTCAGCTTCAAAACAAGATCAAGCGCACGAATACGATCGCGCGCTGACGGGTGTCATAGACATGAGTGCCAAGCTTGAACGCCTGAGCCAGACCTTGCGCGATGTATTCGGCGACTCCCTCAAGTCGCTGCTCGTCGATCGCGCAGAGCTCACCATCGAGGTCGCCGCTGGCGACTACCTGCGCATTGCGCGCACCTTGCGTGATCATCCCGATCTGCACTTCGAGCAGTTGATCGATATTTCCGGTGTCGATTACTCGACCTTCGGCAATGGGGCATGGGAGGGCGCGCGTTTTGCCTCAGTGGCGCATCTCACCTCGATCCGCCACAACTGGCGACTGCGTCTGCGTGTCTTTGCGGAAGACGAGAGTTTTCCGGTGGTCGATTCGGTGGCCGATGTCTGGGCGAGTGCTAACTGGTATGAGCGCGAGTCCTTCGATCTCTACGGCATCCTGTATGCCGGTCACCCCGATCTGCGCCGCATCCTCACCGATTACGGTTTTGTCGGACATCCCTTCCGCAAGGATTTCCCGATTTCGGGTTACGTCGAGATGCGCTACGACCCGGAGCAGGGCAGGGTCGTCTATCAGCCGGTGACCATCGAGCCGCGCGAGAACACGCCGCGCATCGTGCGCGAAGAGAACTACGGGGACGTCGGCCATGGCTGAGATCCGCAACTACACAATCAACTTTGGCCCTCAGCATCCGTCCGCGCACGGTGTGCTTCGTCTGGTGCTCGAACTCGACGGTGAAGTCGTAGAGCGTGCCGACCCGCATATCGGGCTGCTGCATCGCGGCACGGAGAAGTTGGCCGAAACCCGGACTTGGGTGCAGTCGGTTCCGTACATGGATCGTCTCGACTATGTGTCGATGATGTGCAACGAGCACGCGTACTGCATGGCCATCGAGAAGCTGCTCGGTGTGCAGGTTCCGGAGCGTGCCCAGTACATCCGTGTGATGTTCGACGAGATTACGCGCATCCTGAATCACCTGCTCAATATCGGCACGCACGCGCTCGATATCGGCGCGATGACGATGGTGCTGTACACCTTCCGCGAGCGCGAAGACCTGATGGACGCCTACGAGGCGGTGTCGGGTGCGCGCATGCATGCAGCGTACTATCGTCCGGGCGGCGTCTATCGTGACCTGCCCGACCGCATGCCGAAGTACGAGGTGAACAAATTCAAGAACGAGAAGACGGTCAAGGAACTCAACGCCGCTCGCGAAGGCTCCTTGCTGGACTTCCTCGAGGACTTCACCAATCGTTTCCCGACCTATTGCGACGAGTACGAGACCCTGCTGACCGACAACCGGATCTGGAAGCAGCGTACCGTGGGCATCGGCGTGGTGTCGCCCGAACAGGCCTTGACCTGGGGTTTCACCGGTCCGATGTTGCGCGGGTCGGGAATCGCCTGGGACTTGCGCAAGAAGCAGCCCTACGAAGTCTACGACCGCATGGATTTCGACATTCCCGTCGGCAAGAACGGCGACTGCTACGACCGTTACCTTTGCCGCATGGAAGAGATGCGCCAGTCGAATCGCATCATCAAGCAGTGCATCGATTGGCTGCGCAAGAACCCCGGCCCGGTCATCACCGACAACCACAAGGTTGCGCCGCCCTCGCGCGAAAGCATGAAGTCGAACATGGAGGAGTTGATCCATCACTTCAAGCTCTTCACTGAAGGCATGCATGTACCCAAGGGCGAGGTCTACGCCGCGGTCGAGCACCCCAAGGGCGAGTTCGGCGTGTATGCGGTGTCCGACGGCGCCAACAAGCCCTACCGCCTGAAGCTGCGTGCGCCGGGTTTTGCGCATCTCGCTGCGATGGATGAGCTTGCGCGGGGCCACATGATTGCCGACGTCGTGGCCATCATCGGCACCATGGATGTGGTGTTCGGCGAGATCGATCGCTGACCGAGTCGGCGCACGCAGGAAATTGACCGATGCCGAAAGGCATCGCAGGACCAAACAAGAATCGGCAGGCTATCCGGAAGATCAAGACGACATGCTGAGCCAGGAATCGCTGCAACAGATCGATCGAGAGATCGCCAAGTATCCGCCCGAACAGAAGCAATCGGCCGTGATGGCCGCGCTGCGGATCGCTCAGGTCGAGAAGGGCTGGCTGCCCAAGGAGCTGATCGAGTTCGTCGCCCGTTATCTCGAGATGCCGCCGATCGCCGCCTACGAGGTGGCGAGCTTCTACAACATGTATGACCTTGAGCCGGTCGGTCGCCACAAGATCACCGTGTGCACGAACCTGCCCTGTGCGCTGTCGGGCGGCGTCCACGCGGCTGACTACATAAAGCACAAGCTGGGCATCGGCTTCAATGAGACCACGCCTGACGGCAAGTTCACGCTCAAGGAAGGCGAGTGCATGGGCGCCTGTGGTGACGCCCCGGTGCTGCTGGTGAATAACCATCACATGTGCAGCTGGATGACCACCGACAAGATCGACCAGATGCTGGCCGAGCTGGACAAGAAATGAGCACGCAAGGAATGATCCTCGCCGGCTGTGACGGCGACCGCACCTGGCGGCTCCAGGACTATGTCGCGCGCGGCGGTTATGCCGCACTCAGGAAGATCATCGCAGAGAAGGTCTCGCAGGACGCCATCATCGGCGAGCTGAAGGCCTCGGTGCTCCGCGGTCGTGGCGGTGCGGGTTTTCCGACCGGTCTGAAGTGGAGCTTCATGCCGCGCTCTTTCCCAGGTGACAAGTACCTCGCCTGCAATTCCGACGAGGGCGAGCCCGGGACCTTCAAGGACCGCGACATCCTGCGCTACAACCCGCATTCGGTCATCGAAGGCATGGCAATCGCCGCCTATGCGATGGGTGCGGCGCGCGGCTACAACTATATCCACGGCGAGATCTTCGAGGTCTATTCGCGCTTCGAGGAGGCGCTCGAGGAAGCGCGTGCGGCCGGCTTCATCGGCCAGAACATCCTCGGCAGCGATTTCTCGTTCGAGCTCTTCGCGCATCACGGCTACGGCGCTTACATCTGTGGTGAGGAAACGGCGCTGCTCGAATCGATCGAGGGCAAGAAGGGGCAGCCGCGCTTCAAGCCGCCGTTCCCGGCGAGCTATGGCCTCTATGGCAAGCCGACCACGATCAACAACACTGAAACCTTCGCCTCCGTGCCGTTCATCATGAACATGGGCGGCGAGGCTTTCCTCGGTTTGGGCAAGCCCAACAACGGCGGCATGAAGCTGTTCTCGGTGTCCGGTCACGTCAATCGTCCCGGTAACTACGAGATTCCTCTCGGTACGCCGTTCTCCGAGCTGCTCGAGATGGCCGGTGGCATGCGCGGCGGGCGCAAGATCAAGGCGGTGATCCCTGGCGGCTCCTCGGCGCCGGTGGTGCCGGGCAGCGTCATGATGGACTGCACGATGGACTATGACTCCATCTCGAAGGCGGGCTCGATGCTGGGTTCCGGTGCCGTGATCGTCATGGACGAGACCACCTGCATGGTGAAGGCGCTCGAGCGTCTGTCCTACTTCTACTTCGAGGAATCCTGCGGGCAATGCACACCCTGTCGTGAAGGCACGGGCTGGCTTTATCGCGTGGTGCATCGCATCGAGAACGGTCTTGGCCGTCCGGATGACCTCGATTTGCTCAATTCCGTCACCGCCAACATCATGGGCCGCACCATCTGCGCCCTTGGCGATGCCGCCTCGATGCCGGTGCAGAGCTTCGTCAAGCACTTCGGCAGCGAGTTCGAGTACCACATCGAAAACAAGAAGTGCCTCGTGGCGCCCGAAGTCCAGCGCGCAGGCAGTCAAATTTACGTGAGCCCGTCATGCTAGAGATCGAAATCGACGGCAAGCAGGTACAGGTCAATGATGGCAGCACGGTGATCGAGGCCGCAGCCGTCGCCGGGGCCTATATCCCGCACTTCTGCTATCACAAGAAGCTGTCCATTGCGGCCAACTGCCGCATGTGTCTGGTCCAGGTCGAGAAGGCACCCAAGCCGCTGCCCGCTTGCGCCACGCCCGTGACCAACGGCATGAAGGTGTGGACCCACTCCGAGCTGGCCGTCAAGGCACAGAAGGGCGTGATGGAGTTCCTCTTGATCAACCACCCGCTCGATTGCCCGATCTGCGATCAGGGCGGCGAGTGCCAGTTGCAGGATCTGGCGGTGGGTTACGGTTCGTCCGCTTCGCGCTACCAGGAAGAAAAGCGCGTGGTGTTCAACAAGAATCTGGGCTCGCTCGTGTCGACGGACATGACGCGCTGCATCAACTGTACGCGCTGCGTTCGATTCACCGCCGAGATCGCAGGTGAGATGGAGCTTGGTCAGGCGTTCCGCGGCGAGCATGCAGAGATCATGCCGTTCATCGAGAAGACGATCGACTCCGAGCTGTCGGGCAACATCATCGATCTTTGCCCGGTCGGCGCGCTGACCTCGAAGCCGTTCCGCTTTGCCGCCCGTACCTGGGAGTTGTCGCGGCGCAAGTCGGTGAGCCCGCACGACGCCCTCGGCGCGAACCTGATCGTCCAGACCAAGCACGACGTGGTCAAGCGCGTGCTTCCGCTCGAGAACGAGGACGTTAATGAATGCTGGCTGTCGGACAAGGATCGCTTCTCGTACGAGGCCTTGTCTGTTCCGGAACGCCTGAGCACACCGCTGATCCGCCAGGGCGGGCAATGGAAGCAGGTCGATTGGCAGGCCGCGCTCGAGTTCGCTGCGAGTGGTCTGCGTGGCATTGCCCAGGATCACGGCGCGTCGGCGATCGGCGCGCTGGCCTCGCCGCACGCGACGCTGGAAGAGCTCTTCCTGCTGCAGAAGCTTGTGCGCGGACTCGGCTCGAACAATGTTGATTTCCGCCTGCGCCAAGCCGATTTCCGTGCCGATGGCAAGCGAGACGGTGCGCCTTGGCTGGGCATGAAGATCGCGGAGGTCAAGGATCTCACCCGCCTGCTCGTGGTGGGCAGCTTCCTGCGCAAGGATGCGCCGCTGCTCGCGCAGCGTGTGCGCCAGGCGGCCAAGAAGGGACTGCAGGTGAGCGCGATCGGACCCAACGCCGAGGATTGGTTGCTGCCTGTGCGCAACCGCGCGCTGGTGGCGCCGTCGGCAATGGTTGCCATGCTCGGGCAAGTGGTCGTCGCGCTGGCGCAGGAGAAGGGCACCGACGTCAGTGTCAGCTTGCTCGGCAAGCTGCCGGCAGAGGTATCGGGCGAGGCGCGCGCCATTGCCCAGAGCCTCGCTTCGGGGCGCAAGGTTGCGGTGTGGCTGGGTAGCCTCGCAGCCCAGCATGCGCGAGCCAGCGAGATCCAGACGCTGGCCCAGGAAATTGCGCGACTCTCGGCGGGCTGCTTCGGCTTCATCGGTGAGGCTGCGAACAGTGTTGGCGGCTACCTCGCCGGGGCGGTCCCGGGGGCCGACGGCCTCAACGCTGCTGCAATGATCGCGCAGCCACGCAAGGCATACATGGTCTTCGGCGCCGAGCCGGAACTTGATTTCGCCAATCCGTCCGCGACGGTCGCGGCGCTGCGTTCTGCCCAACTGGTGATCGGCTTCTCGGCCTTCGACTCAGCCTCGTTGCGCGACCTGTGCGACGTCATCCTTCCGGTTGCGCCTTTTACCGAGACCTCCGGCACCTTCGTCAACTGCGAAGGCCGGGCGCAGAGCTTCGTCGCCGTCAGCAAGCCGCTCGGTGAGACGCGTCCGGGCTGGAAAGTCCTGCGAGTGCTCGGCAACCTGCTGGCGCTCGAAGGTTTCGGCTACAACGATTCCGAAGCCGTGCGCAGCGAGGCTTTGCCTGCTGACATCGGCAATGCGCTTGGTAACGGCGTCGAAGGCGTTGTCGTGTCGTGCGCTGCTGCGAGTGCTGGCGCGCTTGAGCGTGTTGCCGACGTACCCATTCACTTTGCCGATCCGATCGTGCGCCGCGCACCGTCGCTGCAGAAGACGCGTGACGCTGCCGCGCCGGTGGCGCGAATTTCGCCGGCCACGCTTGCAGCGCTTGGCCTGAGTGCAGGCGACAAGGTCAGGGTCGTGCAGGGGGGCGGTGCCGCCGTGCTGGTCGCGCAGCCCGACGAGGCGCTTGCTGCTGGTTGTGTGCGCGTCGCCAGCGCTCATCCCTCGACCGCCTCGCTCGGTGCCATGAGCGGTGAACTCAGCGTGGAGCGTGCCTGATGGAAGCGATGCTGCAACCCATTGCCGATTTTTTCGGTCCGAGCTGGATTGCGATCTGGACCCTGGTGAAGATCATTGCGATCATCGCGCCGCTGATGATCTGCGTGGCATACCTGACGCTGGCCGAACGCAAGGTCATCGGCTACATGCAGGTTCGCATCGGCCCCAACCGGGTCGGCCCCAAGGGCCTGCTGCAGCCGCTCGCCGACGGCGTCAAGCTGCTGTTCAAGGAGATCATCGTTCCGAGCGGCTCCAACAAGGGCCTTTTCATCCTCGGGCCGATCCTCGCCCTTGCGCCGTCGCTGGCAGCGTGGGCGGTCATTCCCTTCGATGACGGCCTTGTGCTCGCCAACGTCAATGCGGGCCTGCTGTTCATCCTCGCAATTACCTCCCTGGAGGTCTACGGGGTGATCGTGGCAGGCTGGGCCTCGAACTCGAAGTACCCCTTCCTTGGGGCGATGCGGGCATCTGCGCAGATGGTGTCGTACGAGGTGTCGATGGGCTTTGCGCTGATCTGCGTGCTGCTCATTTCGGCCAGCCTCAACCTGAGCGACATCGTAACCTCGCAAGGTGCTGGCCGTTTCGCTGACATGGGGCTGGGCTTCCTGTCTTGGAACTGGCTGCCACTGTTCCCGATGTTCGTGGTGTACCTGATCTCCGGCATCGCGGAGACCAACCGTGCGCCCTTCGACGTGGTCGAAGGCGAGGCGGAAGTCGTGGCCGGCCACATGGTCGAGTACTCGGGCATGACCTTCGCGCTGTTCTTCCTCGCCGAATACGCCAACATGATCCTGGTCTCGATCCTGACCTCGATCCTGTTCCTCGGTGGCTGGCTGTCGCCGGTCGGCTTCCTGCCCGACGGCTTCCACTGGCTGGCGCTGAAGACGGCTGCAATCCTGTTCATTTTCCTGTGGGCGCGTGCCACCTTCCCGCGTTTCCGCTACGACCACATCATGCGTCTGGGTTGGAAGGTGTTCATCCCGGTCACCCTGGTGTGGGTGTTTGTGGTGGCGGTGTGGATGATGTCGCCGCTGTCGATCTGGAGTTGAGAAGACCATGGGTGCCAAGGATTTCATCGGCAGTCTGTTCCTGAAGGAACTCGTCAAGGGCATGGCCCTGACCGGCCGCCACTTCTTCCAGCGCAAGATCACCGTCCAGTTCCCGGAGGAGAAGACGCCGCAGAGCATCCGCTTCCGCGGACTGCACGCCCTGCGTCGCTATCCGAACGGTGAGGAGCGCTGCATCGCATGCAAGCTGTGCGAGGCGATTTGCCCGGCGATGGCGATCACCATCGAGTCCGATCAGCGTGACGACGGTTCGCGCCGCACGACGCGCTACGACATCGACCTCACGAAGTGCATCTTCTGCGGCTTCTGCGAAGAAGCCTGTCCGGTCGATGCGATCGTCGAGACGCGTGTTCTGGAGTATCACGGCGAGAAGCGCGGCGATCTCTACTACACCAAGCAGATGCTGTTGGCGGTGGGGGATCGACACGAGTCCCAGATCGCAGCCGACCGCGAACAGGACGCCAAGTACCGCTAAGGGGAGGGCGCTCAGGCGCCACGAGTCAAGAACATGGAATTCAAGACCTTCGTCTTCTACTTTCTCGCCGTGATCATGGTGCTCGCGGCGCTGAGGGTGATCACCGCCCGCAACCCGGTGCATGCCGCGTTGTTCCTGGTGCTGACCTTCTTCAACGCGGGCGGGATCTGGTTGCTGCTGGAGGCCGAGTTCCTCGCCATCGTGCTGGTCATGGTCTACGTCGGGGCCGTCATGGTGCTGTTCCTGTTCGTGGTGATGATGCTCGACATCAACCTCGACCGCATCCGCGAAGGGTTCTGGAGCTATCTCCCGGTGGGCGCCCTTGTCGGCATCCTGATGCTGGTCGAGATGGTGATGGTGCTGGGCGGTTCGTACTTTGGCCTCGAAGCCATGCCTGCGCCGGCAGCGGCCGCGGAGTCGTACAGCAATACGCGCGAACTCGGCCGGGTGCTCTACACCGACTACGTCTATCCGTTCGAGCTTGCATCGCTGGTGCTGCTGGTGGCCATGGTTGCAGCAGTGGCATTGACGTTGCGCAAACGCAAGGGCCTCAAGTCCATCCCGCCGTCCGAGCAGGTCGCCGTCAAGCGCGAGGGCCGTGTCGAGCTGGTGAAGATGCAGGCCGAGAAAGAAGACTGAACCAGCACGCGAACAAGAAACGCGCCGGTATGGAGCCGGCGCGATCAGGGAGTCACAGATGCTTTCGCTTTCCCATTTCCTCATCCTGGGCGCGATCCTGTTCGCGATCAGCGTGGTCGGGATCTTCCTCAACCGGAAGAACCTGATCGTGCTGCTGATGGCCATCGAGCTCATGCTGCTCTCGGTCAACATGAACTTCGTCGCCTTCTCTCACTACCTGGGAGACATCGCCGGCCAGGTCTTCGTTTTCTTCATCCTCACCGTGGCAGCGGCCGAGTCCGCGATCGGCCTGGCGATCCTGATCGTCATGTTCCGCAGCATGCGCACGATCCATGTGGATGACCTCGACAGCCTCAAGGGTTAAGGAAGCGTCACGATGACGGACATGCAGACTCTCTATCTCCTCGTGCCGCTGGCGCCGCTGGCCGGTGCCATCCTCGCCGGCCTGTTCGGCAAGCAGATCGGTCGCGCGGGCTCACACATCGTCACCATCCTCGGTGTGGCGGTCGCCTTCGTCGCCTCGGTGGTGATCTACCAGGACGTCGGGGCGGGCAATACCTTCAACGGCACGGTCTACACCTGGATGGTGTCGGGCGGGATCAGCTTCGAAGTCGGATTCCTGATCGATTCGCTGACCGTGATGATGATGCTGGTGGTCACCTTCGTCTCGCTGATGGTGCACATCTACACCATCGGCTACATGTCGGAAGACCCTGGCTACCAGCGCTTCTTCAGCTACATCTCGCTGTTCACCTTCTCGATGCTGATGCTGGTGATGTCCAACAACTTCCTGCAGCTGTTCTTCGGCTGGGAAGCGGTCGGCCTCGTCTCCTATCTGCTCATCGGCTTCTGGTACGAGCGGCCGACGGCCATCTACGCCAACATGAAGGCCTTCCTGGTGAACCGTGTCGGCGACTTCGGCTTCCTGCTCGGCATCGGCCTCATCGCCGCCTACACCGGCAGCCTCAACTACGCCGAAGTGTTCGCCCAGGCCGACCAGCTTGCCGCCACCGAGATGGCCGGCACCGGCTGGCCGCTGATCACCGCGATCTGCATCTGTCTTTTCATTGGCGCGATGGGCAAGTCGGCCCAGGTGCCGCTGCATGTCTGGCTGCCCGATTCGATGGAAGGCCCGACCCCGATCTCGGCGCTGATCCACGCGGCAACCATGGTTACCGCCGGCATCTTCATGGTGGCGCGCATGTCGCCGCTGTTCGAACTGTCCGATGGCGCGCTGTCCTTCGTCCTCGTCATCGGCGCAACCACCGCACTGTTCATGGGCTTCCTCGGTATCGTCCAGAACGACATCAAGCGCGTGGTGGCGTACTCGACGCTGTCGCAGCTCGGCTACATGACGGTGGCGCTCGGCGTTTCTGCCTATTCGGCGGCGGTGTTCCACCTGATGACGCACGCCTTCTTCAAGGCGCTGCTGTTCCTTGGCGCCGGCTCGGTCATCATCGGCATGCACCACGACCAGGACATGCGCAACATGGGCGGCCTGCGCAAGTACATGCCGATCACCTGGATCACGTCCTTGCTGGGTTCGCTGGCGCTGATCGGCTTCCCGCTGTTCTCGGGCTTCTACTCCAAGGACTCGATCATCGAGGCGGTCCATGCCTCGACCATCCCGGGTGCGGGCTACGCCCTGTTCTGCGTGCTGCTGGGCGTGTTCGTGACCGCGTTCTACTCCTTCCGCATGTACTTCCTCGTCTTCCACGGCGAGGAGCGTTTCGGCAAGGCGCATCACGCGCATGACGCTCACCACGGTGACGCGCACGGCGACGACCACGCTCATGACGACCACGGCGACCACCACCACGGTCTGGCGCCGGGCCAGAAACCGCACGAGTCGCCCTGGGTGGTGACCTTGCCGCTGGTGCTGCTGGCGATCCCCTCGGTGCTGATCGGCTTCTTCACCATCGAGCCGATGCTGTTCGGTGAGTGGTTCAAGGGCGTGATCTTCGTCGGTGACAACCACGTTGGCCTGAAGGAGCTCGAAGCGTCCTTCCATGGTCCGGTGGCGATGGCGATCCACGGTCTGCAGACGGCGCCGTTCTGGCTCGCGATCGGTGGGGTGGCGCTGTCGTGGTTCTTCTACATGAAGCGTCCGGATATCCCGGCTGCCATCCAGCGTACCTTCAAGCCGATCCACAGCCTGCTCGAGAACAAGTACTTCTTCGACCGCTTCAACGAGATCTTCTTTGCCGGTGGCGCGCGTGCGCTCGGCAAGGGCTTGTGGAAGGCGGGCGACCAGGGGCTGATCGACGGCGTGGCGGTGAATGGCTCGGCCAGGCTGGTGGGCTGGATCGCGCAGATGTCGCGCCTGTTCCAGACCGGTCACCTGTACCAGTACGCCTTCATGATGATCATCGGCGTGTTCATCCTGCTCACCTACTGGATCAACCGCGGCTGATGCCCGGTGCAGATCAACCACGCCCACTTTGATACACATAACAAGATCGAACGCGTCGTTCGCGACGCACTGAACGGAAAGCAACGATGACGGACATTCCTCTCCTCAGTCTGGCGATCTGGATCCCGATTATCGGGGGCCTGCTGGTGCTGGCGACCGGCTCGGATCGCAATGCCCCGCTGGCGCGCATGCTCGCCTTCGCGGTCGCGGTGGCTGGCTTCGTCGTCACCATTCCGCTCTACACCGGCTTTGATGCGACCACGAGCGCCATGCAGTTCGTCGAGATGACGTCCTGGGTGCCGCGCTTCAACATCAACTACCACCTCGGGGTCGATGGCCTGTCGGTGTTGTTCGTGATCCTCAACGCCTTCATCACCATCCTGGTGGTGATGGCGGGCTGGCAGGTGATCCAGGACAAGGTTGCGCAGTACATGGCCGCCTTCCTGATCATGTCGGGCCTCATGAACGGTATCTTCTCGGCGCTCGACGGCGTGCTGTTCTACGTGTTCTTCGAGGCTTCGCTGATCCCCCTCTATCTCGTCATCGGTATCTGGGGCGGCGCCAACCGCGTCTATGCGGCAATCAAGTTCTTCCTCTACACGCTGCTCGGTTCGCTGCTGATGCTGATCGCGCTGCTCTACCTGTTCATGCAGTCCGGTGGCAGCTTCAGCATCCTCGACTGGCACCAGTTGCCGCTGCCGATCGAGCCGCAGATCCTGATCTTCCTCGCCTTCCTCGTCGCCTTCGGGGTCAAGGTGCCGATGTGGCCGGTGCACACCTGGCTGCCCGACGCTCACGTCGAGGCGCCCACCGGTGGCTCGGTGGTGCTGGCGGCGATCGGCCTCAAGCTCGGTGCCTATGGCTTCCTGCGTTTCTCGCTGCCGATCGTGCCCGATGCGGCGCAGCAGCTGGCGCCGCTGATGATCACGCTGTCGCTGATCGCCGTGGTGTATATCGGCTTCGTCGCCCTGGTTCAGGCTGACATGAAGAAGCTTGTGGCTTACTCGTCGATTTCGCACATGGGTTTCGTGACCCTGGGCTTCTTCATCTTCAACCCGCTCGGCGTCGAAGGTGCCCTGGTGCAGATGATCTCCCACGGCTTCGTCTCGGGTGCGATGTTCCTTTGCATCGGCGTGCTCTACGACCGCATGCATTCGCGCCAGATCGCCGACTACGGCGGTGTGGTCAACACGATGCCCAAGTTTGCGGCCTTCTTCATGCTGTTCGCGATGGCCAACTCCGGCCTGCCGGCCACCTCCGGTTTCGTCGGTGAGTTCATGGTCGTGCTGGGGGCGGTGCAGTTCAACTTCTGGATCGGCTTCGTGGCGGCCACCACGCTGATCCTCGGCGCCGCGTATTCGCTGTGGATGTACAAGCGCGTCGTGTTCGGCAAGGTTGCAAACAAGCACGTGGCCGAGCTCGAGGACATCAACGGGCGCGAGTTTGCCTTCCTCGCGATCCTGGCGTTCTGCGTGCTTGCGATGGGCCTGTACCCGTTCCCCTTCACCGAAGTGATGCATGCCTCGGTCAACGAACTCCTGCGGCATGTTGCCGTGAGCAAGCTCTGAGCGCCGTTCAGCGCAAGCGCCCGAGAGACTCTTAACGGACTGGTCAGAAGATGAATTTCGTCGTCCCCGACTTCTACCCCGCAGCGGCCGAGATCTTCGTTGCCGTGATGGCCCTGGTGATCATGCTCGCGAGCACGTTCGCGCGCAGCATTGCCCGTGGGCTGAGCTACCACCTCACACAGGCGACGCTGATCGCGGCGGCCTTCATCACCATCTTCACGATGGAAGGCGAGGTGGTCTACACCTTCAGCAACCTGTTCATCAGCGACCTGATGGGCGACTTCCTGAAGCTGATGATCTACTTCTCGACCGCAGTTGCGTTGCTCTACGGCCGCGCCTATCTCGGTGACCGCAAGATCGACAAGCCCGAGTTCTACCTGCTCGCCTTGCTGATGACGCTCGGCATGATGGTGATGGTGACCGCCAACCACATGCTGCCGATGTATATCGGCCTCGAGATGATGTCGCTGGCGCTGTACACTATGGTCGCCTTTGATCGCGACTCGCCGCGTGCGACCGAGGCGGCAATGAAGTACTTCGTCCTCGGCGCGCTGGCCTCCGGTCTGCTGCTGTACGGCATGTCGATGGTGTACGGCGCGACCGGATCGCTCGAGTTCTCCGCCATCGCGCAGGCGATCTACAACCAGTCGGCCAACCAGACGGTGCTGATGTTTGGCCTGGTGTTCCTGGTTGCCGGCATCTGCTTCAAGCTCGGCGTGGTGCCTTTCCACATGTGGGTGCCGGACGTCTATCAGGGTGCGCCGACCGCCGTGACCCTGATCATCGCCAGCGCGCCCAAGCTCGCCGCGTTCGCGATGGCGGTTCGCCTGCTGATCTGGGCGCTGTTCGACATCGCCCACGAGTGGCAACTGATGCTGATGATGGTGGCGGCGGCGTCGATCGTGCTCGGCAACCTGGCGGCGATCGCGCAGCAGAACATCAAGCGCATGCTGGCGTACTCCGGTATCTCGCACATGGGCTTCGTGCTGCTCGGCCTGCTCGCCGGCGTGGTGGATGGCGACCGTCACTTCGCCCTCAACGCCTACAGCTCGGCGATGTTCTATGCTGTGTCATACGTGATCATGAGCCTCGCTTCCTTCGGCATGATCATCCTGCTGTCACGTGCCGGCTTCGAGGCCGAGAACATCGACGATTTCAAGGGTCTCAACAGACGCAGCCCATGGTATGCGCTGATGATGTTGTTCGTCATGTTCTCGATGGCGGGCGTGCCATTCTTCATTGGCTTCTTCGCCAAGTTGTCGGTGTTGCAGGCAGTGGTGGCAGCAGGCTACTTCTGGCTGGCCGTGCTGGCTGTCGTCATGTCGGTGATCGGTGCCTTCTACTACCTGCGCGTGGTCAAGCTGATGTACTTCGACGAACCGGTCGATGTGTCGCCGATCCATGCTCCGGCAGAGGTTCGCGTCATGTTGTCGGTCAATGGCCTTGCCATTGCTGCGCTGGGGCTCGCGCCGCAGATGTTGATGTCGCTGTGCGCATATGCGCTGCTCGGTTCGCTCTGAATCGAGCATGGTTGACGGGGCCGGGCGCAGACCGCTGTTCTTGCGCCCAGGCGCGTATGCTCGTGAATCTGCCTCGGCATGCGGCGTTGCTCAGGGGAGCGGGGTGAGACGATGAGCGACCCCAACCACGATCCGCTGGCGGAGCGTACGGCGGCCAGCGAGCAGGTCTTCGATGGCGTCATGCTCAAGGTCTGGCGCGACGCGGTAGTTCTGCCCGATGGCTCGAAAGGGGTGCGCGAGTACATTCGCCACCCGGGCGCGGTGGTGGTGGTCGCCTTGCTTGACGATGACCGCTTGATTTTCGAGCGCCAGTTCCGCTATCCGCTCGGGCGCGCATTCCTGGAGCTACCGGCGGGCAAGATTGATGCGGGCGAGGATATCCGCGCCTGCGCGATCCGGGAGTTGCGGGAAGAAACGGGATTCGAGGCCCGCACTTGGCAACATGTGGGCGTGATGCATCCGTGCATCGGCTACTCCGACGAGCGCATCGAGATCTTCCTCGCCTCCGGGCTGACGCACGTCGGCCATGCCTTGGACGATGGCGAGTTTCTCGAGGTGCTAGAGCTTCCCGTTCGCGAGGTCGAGGCCTTGATCCGAAGTGGCGAGATTACGGACGCCAAGACCATCACCGCGTTCTATCGTGCCTTGCCTCTCATCGGGGCTGCAGCGCGTACCTGAAGCTGCAAGGTGATCAGTCCGTGGCCTCGCGGCGAAAGGGCAGGCGCTCGTTCAGTTCATCCACGTATGCGTTCATGCCCTCGCGCTCGCGAGTCAGGTAGTCGTCGACCGCCCTGCTGAAACGCGTATCCGCAAGCCAGTGCGCAGATCTCGTGCGCACGGGAAGCAGGCCCCGGGACAGCTTGTGCTCGCCTTGCGCGCCGCCCTCGAAACGCTCCAGACCCTTCTGTATGCAGTACTCGATGGCCTGGTAGTAGCACAGTTCGAAATGCAGGAAGGGCAGGTGCTCGAGCGCGCCCCAGTAGCGACCGTACAGCGCACGCTGGTCGCACAGGAAGAGGCTGGCGGCAATATCCTGGCCATCACGCGTTGCGATCAGCAGGCGTACGGAGTCGGGCATGCGTCGGGCAAGCTCGCGGAAGAAGGGCGCGCCGAGGTAGGGTGTTGACCGATGCAAGGCATAGGTGATGCTGTAGCAACGGTGAAAGAAGTCCCACTCCGCCGGACTCGCCTTGTGTCCGTCAAGCCAGCGCAGTTCGAGGCCATGGGCCGCCGCTCGCCGCCGCTCCTGGCGAATCTTCTTGCGTTTGTCGTGGTTGAGACTGGCGAGGAAGTCATCGAAGTCTCTCCAGCGTGATTGCGTGGTGGCGGTGGCGGCCGTTCTTGCCTCAGCCTCGTTGCGCCAGTGGAACTGCACGCCGTCCCGGATCATGAGTCCCGCGTTTTCGAGCAGTGGCAGTTCGTCTTCGGCGGGGAGCAGAAGGTGGAACGAGGACATCGGGCTCGAGCGTACGGCTTCGAGGACGGACTCGAGCAGCGCCGCGCGGTCGGTGGTCGTGAGACCGAGCAGGCGGGGCCCGGAGATGGGCGTGAAAGGCAATGCCGCTAGCCATTTCGGGTAGTACTCGAGACCGTGGCGCTGGTAGGCCTCCGCCCATGCCCAGTCGAAGACGTACTCGCCATAGGAGTGCGACTTCAGGTAAAGGGGCATGGCCGCGACCAGTTGTCCGCTGCGCCAGAGTGTGGCGTGTGCGGGCGCCCAGCCGCTACGTCCACCCACGCAGCCAGTGTGCTCGAGTGCGTCCAGGAAGGCATGGCGCAGGCAGGGCGGTGCGCTTGGCGAGCTGGCTTGAACCAAGGCGTCCCAGCGCCCGGCTTCGATTTCGCCGATGGTGGTGACGAAATGCAGCCCGTCCGTATGTTCGGCAAGCTGTGTGCAGGCCTTGTTCATCGTGCTTGGGTTCCTCGCTTGCCTCATTCTTGTGCAGTGCGGCGATTCGCTTGCGCGTCATCGACTTGCGCACTTCACCCAGGATTTATCCACAGGCTTTCCAACACGAACTGTGGGTGATCGGACTCGGTTGCGGCAGGCTGAGAAGGCATTACTTCGCCTCTCCGCAGCATCGCCGAAGCGGTATAGTTCCGCCCATGAATGCTACCGTCCGAACCTCAGTCTCGATCGCCGTCGCACAGTTCAATCCGACCGTCGGCGATTTGATCGGCAACGCCGAACTTATCATCGATGCCATTGCGCGCGCGCGCGCGCAAGGTGCCGATATCCTTCTGACGCCCGAGCTGGCGCTCTCGGGCTATCCGCCCGAGGACCTGCTGCTGCGGCCCGACTTCTATCGCGCCTGCGAACGCGAGACGCAACGTATCGCTGACGCCGCGGGGGAACTCGTCGTCGTCCTCGGCCATCCCGTCGAGGAGGGGGTGCAGCGCTACAATGCCGCGTCCGTACTGAGTGGCGGCAGGGTGCAGGCGCGCTATTACAAGAGCCTTCTGCCCAATTACGAGGTATTCGACGAGGAACGCTACTTCGAGGCGGGCGGTGCGCCCTGCCTGTTCGAATGCAAGGGGGTGCGTTTCGGTGTGAATATCTGCGCAGATGTGTGGGAAAGCGGTCCTGCCGAGGCTGCGCAGGCAGCGGGTGCCGAGGTCTTGCTGGCTCTCAATGCCTCGCCCTATCACATGAACAAGCAGGTTCAGCGCATCGAGGTTCTGCGCGACCGTGTGCGCGAGACCGGGCTCCCCGTACTGTATTGCAACATGGTGGGCGGGCAGGACGAGCTGGTGTTTGACGGTGCGTCCTTCGCGCTCGATGGTGACGGCACCCTGGGCTACCAGGCGGGCAGCTTCGTGGATCACCTCGATGTCGTGCGGTTTGAGCAGGGCCGTTGGCACAGTGACGTCCGGGTGCCGCCACGCGTCCTCGAAGCCGAAGTGTACGAAGCACTCAAGGTGGGCGTGCGCGATTACCTCGGCAAGAACCGCTTCCCATCGGCAGTGATCGGGCTTTCGGGCGGTATCGACTCGGCACTGACGCTCGCGATTGCAGTCGATGCGCTCGGCGCCGATCGTGTGCGTGCGGTGATGATGCCCTCACCCTATACGGCACAGATGAGCCTGGACGACTCGCGCGAGATGGTGCGCCGGCTTGGCGTGCGTTACGACGAGATTGCGATCGAACCGGCAATGAAGGTGTTTGCCGACCTGCTCGAGCCTCAGTTTGCCGGCCTTGCTGCGGATACCACCGAGGAGAACCTTCAGAGCCGCATCCGCGGCATGATCCTGATGGCGCTGTCGAACAAGACCGGGGCGATCGTGCTTACCACGGGCAACAAGAGCGAGATGGCCACCGGTTATGCGACGCTCTATGGCGACATGGCGGGTGGCTTCGCCGTGCTCAAGGATCTCTACAAGACCTTCGTGTTCAGGCTTTCGAACTGGCGCAACACGCTTGGCGAGGTGATCCCGCAGAACATCATCGACCGTCCGCCCTCAGCCGAGCTCAAGCCCGATCAGAAGGATCAGGATAGCCTGCCCCCCTACGAGGTGCTCGACGCCATCATCGAGGCCTATATGGAGCGCGATGAGTCGCCGCGCCAGATTATCGCCGCTGGCCTTCCCGAGGCCGAGGTGCGGCGCACGGTGGCGATGCTCAAGCGTAACGAGTACAAGCGCCGCCAGGCCCCGGTAGGCATCCGTGTCACCCCGCGCGGCTTCGGCAGGGACTGGCGTTATCCGATAACATCGCGCTACCAGGACGAGTTCTAGAACAAGGAGTGCAGTGGATGAAGAAGATCGAGGCGATCATCAAGCCGTTCAAGCTGGATGAAGTGCGCGAAGGGCTGTCCGAGGTCGGCATCACCGGCCTGACCGTGACCGAGGTGAAGGGTTTCGGCCGTCAGAAGGGGCATACCGAGCTGTACCGCGGGGCAGAATACGTGGTCGATTTCCTCCCCAAGATCAAGGTCGAGGTCGTGCTTGCCGACGATATCGTCGAGCAGGCCGTCGAGGCCATCGTCAAGGCTGCGCACACGGGGAAGATCGGCGACGGCAAGATCTTCGTCACCCCGGTCGAACAGGTTGTCCGCATCCGCACCGGCGAGATCAACGAGGCGGCAATCTGAACGTTCAGCGCGGGTTGGCGTTCTGCGCGCGCAGCAGCACGAGCAGCGCGCCACTCCCGCCGTCATGCGGCCCCGCCTGACAGAAGGCCAGGATCTCCTCGCGCTGGGCGAGCCAGCCGCGCGACAGCTGCTTGAGAATCGACACCTTTCCGGGTGAGCCGTGGCCCTTGCCGTGGATCACGCGGATGCAGCGCAGTCCCTGATTCAGGCTGTCATGGAGGAAGTGCGCGAGTGCGCTACGCGCCTCGTCCCGCGTCAGCCCATGCAGGTCGATCTGAGCCTGCAGGACCCACCGCCCACGCCTAAGGTCGGTCAGTACCCGGCGTGGCAGGCCGCTGCGCAGGAAAGCGGCCTCGTCGCCCATGTCCAGGCGGTCCTCGAGGCTGAGGGGGGCCGCCAACGATTCATCGAGCGCGGCGCGTTCGTCCGCTTCACGCTTGACGGGGGCGGGCGGCGGAGCGGGGCGCTGGAGCTCGACGCGGTTGCGCGTGTCGATGGGGCGTGCGTGTCCGACCACAGTGCGGAACAGGCTGGCCGGATCGCGCAGGTCGGCGTCGGCCGGCAGCACGATTGCGTCTGGGCGTTGCACCGCCGTGGCTGTTTCCGTGCCTGGGTTGCGGGCTTGCCGTCGGGGCGCATCGACTTCTGCACGTCCGCTGTCGCGCAGCGGCACGACGCCTGCGTAGGCCGCCAGTAGTGGATCCTGGTCTGCTCGCGGACGGGCGGGTACAGGCGCCTCGTCCTCGGCCTGCAGCGTACGCCGCACTGGGGCTGGACGCGGCGGATCGAGTTCGGCGCGGTTGTCCCTGCGTATCGGCCTGGTTGAGCCCACCGTACGGCGAAACAGCGCGAGCTCGTCCGCATCGGGTGTGGCGGCAAGGTCGGCGCGGTCTTCGGCCTTTTGGGCGGGCGCCACGGTGAGCCGGATGCGCTTGCCGGGCTGGACCGGTGGTGCATCCGGGGTGCTGGCGTCGGCCGCGCGAAGCAGGCGGCGCAACTCGCCAAGATCGCCCGCTGACCCGCCGCGCGCGTCCTTGCCGTTTTCCGGTGCTGTGGATCGTTGGCGAGTGCGGGCCATGCGGGTCAGCGGCTGCGCTCAGGCGCCGAGCGTATCGAGGTAGCGTTCGGCATCCAGGGCGGCCATGCAGCCGGTGCCGGCGGAGGTGACGGCCTGGCGGTAGATGTGATCCTGTACGTCGCCAGCCGCGAACACCCCGGGGATGCTGGTCTGTGTGGCGTTGCCATTGCGGCCTCCCTGGGTGACGAGGTAGCCACCTTCCATTTCGAGCTGGCCCGCGAAGATGTCGGTGTTCGGCTTGTGGCCGATCGCGATGAATACCCCCTGCAAGGCCACCTCGCGCGCCGAGCCGGTATTGACGTCCTTGATGCGCATGCCGGTGACGCCGCTGTTGTCGCCAAGGATCTCGTCGAGCGTGGCGTTGAGGGCGAGTTCGATCTTGCCGGCAGCGACCTTTTCCATGAGCTTGTCGATCATGATCTTCTCGGCGCGGAACTTCTCACGACGATGGACCAGCGTCACCTTGCGCGCGATGTTGGCCAGGTAGAGCGCCTCCTCGACCGCGGTGTTGCCGCCGCCGACGACTGCGACATCCTGGTTGCGGTAGAAGAAACCGTCGCAGGTTGCGCACGCCGACACCCCACGGCCGGCGAACTTCTCTTCCGAGGGCAGGCCGAGGTACTTTGCCGTCGCACCGGTCGCGATGATGAGCGCGTCGCAGGTGTATTCGCCAGCGTCACCAATCAGGCGGAAGGGCTTTTCGCCGAGCTTAACGGTATGGATGTGATCGAAGATCATCTCGGTGTTGAAGCGTTCCGCATGCTTCTGGAAGCGCGCCATGAGGTCGGGGCCGAGCACGCCGTCGGCGTCTGCAGGCCAGTTGTCGACCTCCGTCGTGGTCATCAGCTGGCCGCCTTGGGCAATGCCGGTGATCAGCACCGGGCTGAGGTTGGCGCGGGCTGCATATACGGCCGCGGTATAGCCGGCGGGGCCGGAGCCAAGAATGAGCAGGCGGGCGTGTTTCGTGGTCATGAGGGACATTCCAGCGGGTTGCAGATGAGGGCGCGATTATAGCCGACCCCCCGGCATGCCGCGGCGATGGGGCCGATAGCAAGCGTGAATCGGCGCCTGCGTCACGCTGCGGACAGCGGGTGCGCTGTGACAGATTTCACGATGCGCGGATTTGGCTGCCGACAATCGTATAAACTCATGAGAAATGTCGTTGACTGGACGACCTTCCCCGTGTTTACCGGAGCCAGCATGTCCCAGCCCACCGCCGTGTCCGTCGTTGCCCTGAAGACTTTCTCGCTTTTCCAGGGTTTGTCCGATGAGGTCCTGAGCAGCGTTGCGCGCGTCTCGATGATGCGCCGGTTTCCGCGCGGGCAGGCCGTGGTGTGTGCCGGCGACCGCTCCGACTACGTGTACCTGGTGCTGACCGGCAGCCTGAAAGTCGTGGTGAGCGACGAGGATGGCCGTGAGGTCATCCTGTCGATTCTCGGCCAAGGCGAGTTGTTCGGCGAAATGGGGATGTTCGAGGAGCGTCCGCGCTCGGCCTCGGTGATCGCCGTGGTGCCCTCCGATCTTGTGCTCATCGCCAAGCAGGATTTCCGTCGCCTGATGCAGGACAGCTTCGACGTCTCGTGGCGCATCATGTGCAACCTGGCCGAGCGCCTGCGCAATGCCGATCGCAAGATCGAGAGCCTGGCGCTGATGGACGTCTATGGTCGTGTCGCACGCCTGCTGCTCGAGATGTCCGAGGACGTCGGGGGGCGCGCCGTGGTCGTGCGCAAGGTCTCCAAGCAGGACATTGCGAAGATGATTGGCGCGTCGCGCGAGATGGTCAGCCGCGTCATGAAGGATCTCGGGCAGCAAGGGCTCATCGAGGAAAGCGCCGAGGGTATCGTGCTCAAGGAGCGCCTCGGCGACGTCTGATCCCGTGAGCCGTCCTTTGTGAGCAGCCGCAACATCGGGAACGAGCTGCGAGACCTTCCCGTATAATCCGGGCGTCGTACCACTATGGCCGTCCGGCGCTCCCGATCGGCCCTCATTCCAATGCTGTCGCGCTCCTCGCCTCGTTCCCAGCCGCTGCCCGAAAAGATCTCGCTCCTGCTCCAGGAGGCGCGCTGGCTCATCCTGGGCGTCATGTCGCTGTATGTCGGGCTGATCCTGGTCGGATACAGCGAGTCCGACCCGGGCTGGTCGCATGCCGCCGAGGTGACCCGGGTTGCGAACCCGGGCGGCCGTTTCGGTGCCTGGCTCGCCGACCTTCTGCTGTATCTGTTCGGCGTGTCGTCCTGGTGGTGGGTGGTCTTCCTTGGATACAGCTTGCTGTGGGGTTTCCGGCGGCTGAGGAATCGTCTCGAGCTCGATCACCGCTCCTTCATCTTCGTCATGATGGGCTTCTTCGTCGTGCTGTTGACCAGCAGCGCGCTGGAATTCCTGCGCTTTCACTCCCACGGAGCGGCGGTGCCGCTGGAGCCTGGCGGGCTGATCGGCATGGAGCTCGGCTCCCTCATGCAGCGCTACTTCGGCTTCACAGGCGGCACGCTGATGCTGCTCACACTGCTAGCCTGCGGCCTGTCGCTGTTTACCGGCGTGTCTTGGTTGACCGTCGTCGAGCGGGTAGGCCTGTGGCTTGAGCATGCTGTCGTCTCGAGCCAGGCGGCGTGGCAGCGCTGGCAGGATCGGAAGGTCGGCCGTGAGATCGCCCAGAAGCGCGAAGCAGTGGTCGAGACCCGCCGCCGCAAGACCGAGAAGGTCGCGGCGCCGCCGCTGCGTATCGAGCCAGCCGTCGTGGCGGTGCAGAAATCGGAACGTGTCGAGAAAGAGCGCCAGCAGACGCTCTTTGCCGACAGCGGCGAAGGCGGTATTCCGCCGGTTGCGCTGCTCGATCCGGCAAGTGGCGGTGTCGAGCCGCCGTCGCCGGAGTCGCTCGAGTTCACCTCGCGCGTGATCGAGAACAAGCTCGCCGATTTCGGTGTGGAAGTGAAGGTGCTGGCGGCCTATCCGGGGCCGGTGATTACCCGTTACGAGATCGAACCCGCAACCGGCGTCAAGGGTAGCCAGGTGGTCAACCTCGCCAAGGATCTCGCGCGCGCGCTGTCGCTGGTGTCGATCCGAGTTGTCGAGACCGTGCCGGGCAAGTCCTGCATGGCACTCGAGTTGCCCAATCCCAAGCGCCAGACGGTGCGGCTGTCCGAGATCATTGGCTCCAAGGTGTATCAGGACGCTCATTCGCCACTCACCGTCGTGCTTGGCAAGGATATCGGCGGCCAGCCCGTGGTGGCCGACCTCGCCAAGATGCCCCACCTGCTGGTGGCCGGCACCACCGGGTCGGGCAAGTCGGTCGGTATCAACGCGATGATCCTGTCGCTGCTCTACAAGAGTGAGCCCGAGCGCGTGCGCCTGATCATGGTCGACCCGAAGATGCTCGAGTTGTCGATCTACGAGGGCATCCCGCATCTGCTCGCGCCGGTGGTGACCGACATGAAGCATGCAGCCAACGCGCTCAACTGGTGCGTGACCGAGATGGACAAGCGCTACAAGCTGATGGCAGCGGTGGGTGTGCGCAACCTTGCGGGATTCAACAAGGCCGTGCAGGAAGCACGCAAGGCGGAGAAGCCGCTCACCAACCCGTTCTCGATCAGCCCGGAGAACCCAGAGCCGCTCGAGCCGCTGCCCTACATCGTGGTCGTGGTCGACGAACTGGCCGACCTGATGATGGTGGTGGGCAAGAAGGTGGAGGAGCTCATTGCGCGCCTGGCGCAAAAGGCGCGTGCGGCGGGCATTCACCTGATCCTGGCTACCCAGCGCCCGTCGGTGGATGTGATCACCGGCCTGATCAAGGCCAACGTGCCTACCCGTATCGCTTTCCAGGTGTCGAGCAAGATCGACTCGCGCACCATCCTGGACCAGATGGGCGCCGAGACGCTGCTCGGCATGGGTGACATGCTCTACCTGGCGCCGGGCACCGGCCTGCCTGTGCGCGTGCATGGCGCCTTCGTCGCGGACGACGAGGTGCATAAGGTCGTCGACCACCTCAAGAAGAGTGGGCCGCCGGATTACGTCGAAGGCATCCTGGCGGCTGCCGAAGACGACCTTGAGGCGGCGCTCGGTGGTGGTGACGGCGGCGATGACGAGGCGGACCCGCTCTACGACCAGGCCGTGGAAGTGGTCATCAAGACCCGCAGGCCATCGATTTCACTCGTGCAGCGTCACCTGCGCATCGGTTACAACCGCGCTGCGCGCCTGATCGAGCAGATGGAGCGTGCCGGCCTCGTGTCGGCGATGGGCAGCAATGGCAACCGGGAAGTGATCGTCCCGGCCAAGGAGGGCGAATGAGATTTTCCGGACTGCGCATTGGCGCATTGGGGCGCGGGGCGAGCATGATCGTGTTGCTGACCACGGCAGCACTTGCACAGGCCGCGGACGGTGTTGCTCAACTGCGCAGTTTCGTTGCCGAGGTGCGCAGCGCCGAGGGCGAGTTCGAGCAGGTGGTGAGCGCACGCTCCGGGCGTCGGCCGCAGCAGGCGGCGGGCAGCTTCGCCTACGCGCGGCCGGGGAAGTTCCACTGGGAGTATGTCCAGCCCTACCGGCAAGTGCTGGTTGGCGATGGCAGCGCCTTGTGGACCTGGGATCCCGATCTCAATCAGGTCACTGTGCGCGCGATCGGCGACGCGCTGGGGGCGACGCCTGCCGCCATCCTGTTCGGTAGCGGCGAGCTCGACGACAGTTTCGAGCTGGGCGACGGCGGTGTGCATGATGGGGTCGCCTGGGTCGATGCACGCCCCTTGCGCAGCGACAGTGGTTTCGAGGCCTTGCGCATCGGCATGGCCGACGGCCAACTGCGTGAGATGGAAATGCGCGACAACTTTGGCCAGACTACCTCGATCCGTTTCACTCGGCTGCGTACGAATCCTGTGCTTGCCGACGACCGTTTCCGCTTCAGCGTGCCCGCTGGTGCCGACCTGATCGGCGAGGCACCCGCGGAGGCAGCCGGCAGGCAGGGGGCGGCACTGCGTTGATCACCCATCGAGCGTGCACACTGGGGATGCACGCCACCCCGGTGGCGCTACCTATTCGCTGAGGATGCCGATGGCCGACCTGTTCGACACCATTGAGCCGCCACGCGTGCCGCTCGCTGAGCGCATGCGCCCGCGCAGCCTGGACGAAGTGGCAGGCCAGGCTCACCTGCTGGGGCCGGGCAAGCCGCTGCGGCTTGCTTTCGAGTCCGGTCGTCCGCACTCGATGATCCTGTGGGGGCCACCGGGGGTGGGCAAGACGACGCTTGCGCGCTTGATGGCGCTGGGCTTCGATGCCGAGTTCATTGCCTTGTCGGCGGTGTTCTCCGGGGTCAAGGAGATCCGTGAAGCGATCCAGCAGGCGCAGGCTGCCAAGGCCCGTGGCCGCCACACCCTGCTGTTCGTCGATGAGGTGCATCGTTTCAACAAGGGTCAGCAGGACGCCTTCCTGCCATACGTCGAGCAAGGTCTGGTCACCTTCATCGGCGCCACGACCGAGAACCCGTCCTTCGAGGTCAATTCGGCACTGCTGTCGCGAGCAGCCGTCTATGTGCTCGAGGCTCTCGATGCGGAGGCAATGGAGAGGCTGTTCGAGCGCGCGCGTACCTTGGCCTGCCCGGAACTCGATTTCGAGCCTGCAGCGCGCGAACGCCTGATCGGCTTTGCCGATGGTGACGCGCGGCGGTTGATGAACCTGATCGAGCAGTTGCAGGTCGCCGCCGAGACGGCGGGCCTGGGCGCGGTGACGCCTGCGTTTGTCGACCAGGCGCTGGCACGCAACCTGCGCCGGTTCGACAAGGGTGGCGAGGCCTTCTATGACCAGATCTCGGCCCTGCACAAGTCCGTGCGCGGCTCGGATCCGGACGCATCGCTCTACTGGTTGTGTCGGATGCTGGACGGCGGTGCCGATCCGCTCTACCTGGGGCGCAGGTTGATCCGCATGGCGGTCGAAGACATTGGCCTGGCTGACCCGCGCGCGCTGGAGATGGCGCTCAGTGCGGTAGCTACCTATGAGCGTCTGGGCTCGCCGGAGGGGGAACTCGCGCTCGCACAGGCAACGATCTTCCTCGCCTGTGCGGCAAAGTCGAATGCGGCGTACAAGGCCTATAATGCTGCGCGCGCCTTTGTAGCCAAGGATGCATCCCGGCCTGTACCCCTGCACCTGCGCAATGCACCCACCAAGCTCATGAAGTCGCTCGACTACGGCAAGGCCTATCGCTATGCCCATGACGAGCCCGATGCCTACGCTGCCGGCGAACGATATCTCCCCGATGGGATGGATCCGCCCGGCTGGTACCAGCCCACGCCGCGTGGCATGGAAGGCCGGATAGCCGAGAAGCTTGCACGCCTGCGCGATCTCGACGCCGCTGCGCAATCGGCCGTCGGCACACGCCCGGAACATGGCGTGAAACGGGCTGATGCAGCGATGTCCATTTCACGCCACGGCCCGCATGGACCAGGCGATGCGGGCGATCAGGGCGATGAGGGGCTCAGTGAGGCAGGGGGTGGTCGGCCATGAAGCGCTCGCAGACCTTGGCTGCGCGGCGCGCCTTTTCGACATCGCCGCGCGCGTTTGCGCGCTCGATCAGTTCGACCATGAACTGGGTCAGCACCATCACACCTTCCGGGGTCTGCACGAGGCCACATACCACCTGGGCCGCTGCGACGTCGGGTATGTCCTCGTGTTCGGCGATCAGGGCGACCTCGTCATCGGTTACGTCGCAATAGTCAAGGCAGTCACGAATCGATAGCATGCCGTACTCCTCCAAGGTTGTGCCGTCTGGCGCGGCTTGGTTTCTCCTACAAGGTTAATTGACCGGCTGCGTTTTGCAAGTTCAATTTACGTAGCGTCAACTTCTCAAGTTATTGATTGGAAAAACTAATTTTTGCACTGCGACATCAGTTCAGTGCGCCGTGAAAAGTCTTCATTAGCTTGGTGTTAAAGCGCTTTCCGTGTGATGGAACGTGAGCTTTCGTCGCCATGCAGCTGATTACAGAAACAAACAGGAATTGCCCGATGCTCGATATCCAGCTTCTCCGCAACCAGATCGACAGTGTTGCCGCCCGCCTTGCCACACGCGGCCTCGTCCTTGACGTAGCCGGCTTCCAGGCCCTTGAGGACGAACGCAAGGCCCTGCAGACCCGTACGCAGGAACTACAGGCCCGGCGCAACGCGCTCTCCAAACAGATCGGCATGCTCAAGGGCAAGGGCGAGGACGCGACGGCGGTCATGGCCGAGGTCGGTCAGCTCGGCGAGGAGCTCAAAGCCTGCGAGCAGGCGCTTCCCGGACTGCTCGAACGCATCAACGACTTCGCCTCGCGCCTGCCGAACCTGCCTCAGGCCGATGTGCCGGTGGGAGAGGACGAGTCCGGCAACGTCGAAGTCCGGCGCTGGGGCAATCCGCGCCAGTTCGACTTCGAGCTGCGCGACCATGTAGACCTCGGTGCGCCGCTCGGCCTCGAGTTCGACACTGGCGCCAGGCTGTCGGGGTCGCGCTTTGCCTTCCTGCGCGGTCCGATCGCGCGCCTGCATCGCGCCCTCGCACAGTTCATGCTGGATACGCATACGCTCGAGCATGGCTACACCGAGTGCTACACGCCCTACATCGTCAATCGCGAGGCGCTGTACGGTACCGGCCAGTTGCCCAAGTTCAAGGAAGATCTGTTCTGGGTGCTGCGCGGAGGTGACGAGGAGGGGCTGGAGCAGTACCTGATCCCAACCGCCGAGATCACGCTCACAAACAGCGTGCGCGAGGAGGTGTTGACGCTCGACCAATTGCCCATCCGCCTGACTGCGCACAGCCCCTGCTTCCGTTCCGAGGCGGGCAGCGGCGGGCGCGACGTGCGCGGCATGATCCGCCAGCACCAGTTCGACAAGGTGGAAATGGTGCAGATCGTCGAGCCGGGCAAGAGCGACGAGGCGCTCGAGCAGATGGTCGGTCATGCCGAAGCCATCCTGAAGAAGCTCGAACTGCCCTACCGTGTCATCACTCTGTGCACCGGCGACATGGGCTTCTCGGCAGCAAGGACCTACGACCTCGAGGTCTGGCTACCGGCCCAGAATACCTATCGCGAGATCTCGAGCTGCTCGAACTGCGAGGCCTTCCAGGCGCGGCGCATGCAGGCGCGCTTCAAGAACGCTCAGGGCAAGAACGAACTGGTGCATACGCTCAATGGTTCGGGCTTGGCTGTGGGTCGCACCCTGGTGGCGGTGCTCGAGAACCACCAGCAGGCTGATGGCTCGATCCTTATCCCGGCCGCGCTGCGCCCCTACATGGGCGGTGTCGAGCGCATCGAAGCGCCGCTCTGACAGCGATCCGCACTACAGCCCGCGCCAGCGCCCATTCAGGCGGCTGCCGCGGGGCGCACGTTGCGGCGCGCGCTCCAGTCGTGGAAGCTCTCCAGCAGCGACAGCAGCGCCGGCACGAAGAACAGCACCAGCAGGGCGGAGAAGCCTAGCCCGAAGGCAATCGAGGTCGCCATCGGGATCAGGAACTGGGCCTGCAGCGAGCGCTCGAAGAGCAGCGGCGTCAGCCCGCCGATGGTGGTGAGCGAGGTCAGCAGTACGGCGCGTAGACGGCCACAGGACGCGCCGACCAGGGCATCCTGCAGGGCGGCTCCCTTGTGGTGCAATTCCTTGAACAGCGTCACCAGGATGATCGAGTTGTTCACCACGATGCCGGCCAGGCCGAACAAGCCGAACATCGACAGGATGGTGAGATCGATGTCGAGCAGCCAGTGGCCGAAGATGGCGCCGGCGAGTCCGAGCGGGATGGCGGACATCACTACCAGCGGCCAGCTCCAGGACGAGAACGACCACACCAGCACCAGGTAGATCAAGCCGAGCCCGATTACCAGCCCGGTCTGCATATCCGCCATGGTTTCGCGCTGGTCGGCCGAGCGCCCTTCGAAGCTGTACTCGATGCCATAGCGGGCAGCCAGGCCCGGAAGGGCGTCGCGGGCCAGTTCGGCCTGAATCGCATTCGCGTTGTTCACCTCGCTATCGACTGCCCCCGACACCTCCACCGCGAGCCGCCCCTGGGCATGGCGCAGGGCCTCGAAGCCCCGCCTTGACTCCCAGCTCGCTACCGTCCCGAGCGGGGCGAAACGGCCGTCAGGCAGGCTGACGGTGATGCGATCGAAGACGTCGAGCCGGCTGCGTTCGTCACGCGGAAGCATGACGCGGACCTCGAGTTCGTCGCGGCCGACCTGAACGAGTTGGGCGAGCGCACCATCGAAGGCGGCGCGCAGCTGGCGACCGAGGCTCTCGGTGGTGAGGCCGAGCGCTTCGCCTGCCGGGGTGAGTCGATAGACCAACTGCTCGCGGCCGAAGGGCATGTCGTCCTCGGTCTCGCTCACCCCCGGCAGGCTCTTGAGGGTTTCCGCAAGCTCCAGTGCCGCGCGCTTGAGCGCATCGGCATCGTCGCCGGTGAGGCGGATGTTCAGGTCGCGGCCGGGTGGTCCGGACTGGCGGGCCGTGAAAGTAAGCAGTTCGAGGCCGGCAACCGGGGGCAGCTTGGCGCGCCAGGCGGCGAGGAAGCGCTCGTTGCGAACTTCCCGTGTGTCGGGTGGGGTGAGCTCGACCATGATGCCGGCGAGCTGATCGCCGCGTGCGCTCGAGCCCGCACCGCTGCTGATCGTGCCGCCCAGGCGCGCGACGGCCGTCTGCACCAGACCGCCGCCCAATTCCGCCTCGGCCTCGAACAGTGCGCGCTCGAGTTCGTTCAGGAAGGCTTCGGTGTGCTGGCGCGGCGTCCCGGCGACGAAGGTGGCGTTGGCGAACACCACTTGGCCCTCGGGGGAGGGGAAGAACACGAAGCCGATCCGTCCGCCGGCGATCAGGCCGACAGCCATCACCATCAAGCCGATACTGAGCGCGACCGTGGTGCCGCGCCAGGCGAGGCTGAGTTCGACCAGGCGGCGGAAGCGGCCGTCGCGAAAGCCGGCGAAGGCGCGGTCGAGCCGCTCGCGCAGATGGGAGTGGTGCAGCCCGGCCTCGCCGGCGAGCGCCATGCGCAGGTGGGCCGGCAGGATCAGGAAGCTCTCCAGCAGCGAGGCGATGATGACCATGATCATCACGAACGGAATGTCGCCAAGGATGTTGCCGATGATGCCGCCCACCATCATCAGGGGCAGGAAGGCGGCTACCGTGGTCAGCGACGCCGCCACCACCGGCCACAACATCCGCCGTGCTCCGCCCAGCGCGGCCTGCGTCGGACCTTCTCCCATCTGGCGGTGAGTGTCGGCGTCCTCGCTGACCACGATGGCGTCGTCGACGATGATGCCCAGCGCCATGATGAGCGCGAACAGGCTCATCATGTTGATCGTGCCACCGAACGCGAACATCAGCCCGAGCGTGGCGAGGAAGGCGGTCGGAATGCCGATCATCACCCACAGCGCCACGCGTGCGGGGAGGAAGAAATAGAGCACCGCGACCACGAGCAGCAGCCCGGAAAGGCCGTTGCTCACGAGCAGGCCGATGCGGTCGCTGATCAGCTGCCATTGCGCATCGAACACTTCGAGCTGCACGCTCGGTGGCAGGGTGGGGCGGGTCTTCTCCAGCCAGTCGTCGAGCACGCGTGCAGCCTTGAGCGAATGTCCGCTCTCGCTGCGCTGCAATTGCAACTCGACCACGCTGTCGCCGCGCTCGAACAGCGCGAGTTCGTTGCCGCGGGGCTCGCGAGTGAGGGTGGCAATCTCGCCCAGGCGGACCACACCGTCCTGATCGCTCAGCACCGGCAGGTTGGCGAAGGCCTCGGCGCTTCGGCGCTGCTCCAGGCCGCGTATCTCTCGTGCGCCGTCGATCTCGCCGGCTATGCCCGCTGGCACGTCGCGTGCGAGCTGACCGATCCGCTCACCGACCTCGACAAGGGACAGTCCCAGGCTCTCGAGTGCCGCCGAGGGCACCTCGATTGCAATGCGTTCTTCCGGCAGGCCGGTGATGGTGACGCGGTCTATGCCGGCGGCCAGCAGTTCGCTCTCGAACCGCCGCACCCAGGGCCGCAGCTCGTCTACGCTGTTGCCTCGTACCAGCAGGCGGGCGATCGGCTCATAACGCGAGATGCGGCTGACCTCGGGGGTCTCGGCGTCGCGCGGCAGGTTGCGGAATTCATCTACGCGCTGGCGCACCTGGTCCAGCGCGAGCAGCGCGTCCGTCCCCTCGTTGAGCTCCAGTGTGATGCTCGAGATGCCTTGGGCAGACGTGGAGCTCATGCGCTTGAGGCCGTCGACCGTCTTCAGGCGCTCCTCCAGCGGCGTGGTGATCCCTGTTTCGACATCCTCGGCCGAGGCACCGGTCCAGATCACCCGCACCGAGATCACATCGAGCTCGAAGCTGGGGAAGAACTGCACGTTCATGCGTGTCAGGCCGATAGCGCCCAGTACGAAGGCGAGCAACATCAGCACATTGGCCGCCACCTTGTGGCCAGCCAGCATCTGCAGGACGCTGCTGTGCTTCATTGTGCCGTCCGTTCGACCACAGCCACGGCGAGGCCGTCGATGGCATGGGGCAGGTGGGTACTCAGAACCTGCATGCCGTTCGCGAGCGCGTCCCCACGCACGAGCAGCTGAACCTGATCACCGCTTCGACGCTCGCCGGCACGCGTGATGTTCAGCCCCCGCAGTCGCCCATTCTCGATCAGGTAGAGGCGGTCCCCACCATGCAAAGCGGTGGGTGGGATCGCGAAGATGTCGTTGGCCAGCGGGCGATCGAGGACCGCATTGACGAAGGCGCCCACCGGTACCCGGTCGGCATCCTCGATGCGCAGCAGCACATCCACGCCGCGCGCGTCGGCCTCACCGCTGATGCGTTCAAGGTGGGCGCGCAACGGGGTGGCACCGAAATCGGCACGGGCATGCAGGTGCTCGCCGCGGGTGAGCGCTGCGCGCAGTTCCTCGGCGTAGAGCGCCGGTACGCGGGCGCGCAGGTAGAGTGCATCGGACGAATACAGGCTGAGCAGGGTCTGGCCGGCCTGCACCTGATCGCCCGCAGCGACTTCCACCGTACCGATCCGCGCTGCGAAGGGCGCCACAAGTTCACCGCGCTCGGCGTCGCGCATGGCCTCGGCGAGCTGCGTCTGCAGCTGTGCAAGGCGGGCAGGGTGCTCCGCGATCGCCTGTTGGCGCTGCGTCAGGGCGAGTTGTGCGCGGGCGCGTTCCTCGCGCGCCTGATCCACCGCGCTCTCCGCTCCCAGTCGTGCGTCCTTGAGGCGTTCGAGGCGGGTAAGCCTTGCGTCCGCCAATTGCACAAGGGTGCGCTCCTGTTCGAGGGCCTGCTGGTCGCTGCGATGGCGGATGCGTTCGCGCTCCAGGTCTGCCTTCGCACGTTCGAGGCGCGGGGCGAGGTCACGCGGGTCGAGCCGGCCGAGCACTGCGCCGGCTTCTACGCGGTCGCCGTCACGCACCCGCAGTTCGAGGATGCGGGCACTGACTGGCGCCGCTGCGCGCAAACGGTCGGGCGCCTCGACGCGGCCGTAGAGCACGAGTGTGGGATGCAGCGCCGCGGCCTGCAACGAGTGGGTCTCGACCTGCCAGACTCTCTCGCGGGTTTCGACGGCAGGTGCGCTTGGACGGGTAGCGCGCAGACCGATGAAACCGGCAACGGCAAGCGCGATGATCAGCAACGGAAGCAAACGGCGCATTCGACAAGGCCTTGGGTGCAGCGGGGCTGCATGTTTATCAGTTTTTGCTAATTATACGGCCGATGGGGCCTGCCGCCGCAGTGCCGCGTCTGTTTACGCCAGCGTCAGTCGGTCAGCCAGTCGGCTTCCCAGCGCGCAAGCTCGGGCAGGTGGCGCTCCGCGCTGGCGCCGAGTTCGTTGTCGAGCTGCTCGATCAAGGCGCGCACACGCGCGTCGAGTGCTTCGGGCAGCATCGGTATGAACTCGACGATCAGGTCGCCGGCAGCGCGCCCCGCACGTGCGGGGAAGCCCGCCCCTTCGACGCGCAACTGGCGGCAATGAGCGAGGCCCGCATCGAGCGTCACGCTACGCATGCCCGCGGGGTGCGGGATGCGCAGGCTGCCGCCAACCAGCATGCGAAGTGCACTGACCGGGCGCTGCACGACGAGGTTCCTGCCTTCGCGGCGGAAGATGCGGTGTGGGCTGAGCCTGACTCTCAGGCGCAGATCGCCACGCGGGTGGCCGGGGTCGGCATGCGGCTCGCCCTCGCCGGCAAGGCGCAGAGTATCGTCGTCAACCAGCCCGGGTGGCAGTGTGACTTCCAGCCAGCGTTCGCCGACCTGCTCGCCACTGCCGCCACAAGCCCTGCACGCGCGCGTGCGTGTATAACCGCGCCCGTCACAGGCGTCGCAGTGCACGAGCCCCTGCGCAGTGCGCAGGCGCCCCGAGCCATGGCAGAGGGCGCACACCTGGCTGACGCTGACCTCTTCGGTGCCGCTGCCATTGCAATGCGCGCAGGGCAGGGGGCTGCGAACGCATATCGCCCTCGCGCCGCCGGCGAAGGCTTCCTCGAAGCTGATCTCGAGCGTTTCCCAGCGGTCGGCGCCGCGCTCCGTTGCCCGTTGCTGCGCGTGCTCGGCCGCCTCGGTCGCGGCCGTTTCGACATCGGCGTCCGTGTCCTCGAGCAAGGCTTCGAGCAGGGCGTCATGCGCACGCCGAAGCGCCTTGAAGTGCTCGACGGCATCCGGAGCGGGATTGCGGTCCGGGTGCCATTGCATCGCCAACTGGCGGAAGGCGCGCTTGATCTGGGCGCGCGAGGCGCCAGGCTGCAGGCCGAGCAGGTGATGGGCGTCGGGCATTTCGGGGTGTATGGGATAAAGGCTACAGCTTAACCGAGCGCCCTTCAGCGCGCAGGAATGAAAAAGGCCCGGTCGATTGACCGGGCCTTTTTCGGCTGTCTGGCGCGCCCGGAAGGATTCGAACCTCCTACCCCCTGGTTCGTAGCCAGGTACTCTATCCAGATGAGCTACGGGCGCGTTGCCGATATCGTTTAGAGCCCGAAGTCGGAAGGCTTGTTTGGCGCGCCCGGAAGGATTCGAACCTCCTACCCCCTGGTTCGTAGCCAGGTACTCTATCCAGATGAGCTACGGGCGCTTTGTGCTGCACTGCGAAGGAGCGGCATTATATCTTTTGCTGCCGCAACTTCAACTGTTTTTTGGCGGAGAGGGTGGGATTCGAACCCACGGTAGGCTCGCACCTACGCCTGATTTCGAGTCAGGTACATTCGACCACTCTGCCACCTCTCCGCTCGAAGGTCGGCATTATAGTGAATCCGCAGAAAAAGTGAACGCTTTTTTTCGCGGACCGCTTCAGGCCGTGCGTGGCAGCATTTCCTCATACGCGCGGACGGCTTCGGCGGCGTACATGAGGGCAGGGCCGCCGCCCATGTAGGTGCATACCCCCAGCGTCTCCATGAACTGCTCGCGGCTCACACCGAGCCGGATCAGCGCCTTGACATGGAAGCCGACGCAGGCGTCGCAGCGCTGGGTGACGGCGATCGCAAGCGCAATCAGTTCCTTCTGCAGCTCGCTCAGCGCGCCGTCCTGCAAGGCGCCCTTGGCCATCGTGCCGAAGCCCTGCATCGTCTCGGGCGTTTCCTTTCGCAGCGTGGCGAGGGCTTTGGACACGTCGGTGGTGATCTGGACAAAGGACTTGGACATTACATGCATTCCAGTAGTTAATGGAATGCTTATATTAGCGTCTTGCGCTTGGGCGTGTCATTGCCCTTGCCGATTGGCCGATCAGGTGTCTTGATCGGCACTACCCGCAGGCGGCAATGCGTTTGTCGCGCTCGATCAGGGCGTAGGCCGAATGGTTGTGGATCGACTCGAAATTCTCCGACTCGACGACGTAGGCATCGATGCGGGGTTCGCGCTGGAGTTGGGCGGCGACGTCGCGCACCATGTCCTCGACGAATTTCGGGTTGTCGTAGGCACGTTCGGTGACCCACTTCTCGTCAGGCCGCTTGAGCAGGCCGAACAACTCGCACGATGCCTGGGACTCGACCAGCTGGACCATTTCCTCGATCCACAGGTGGTCGTTGAGGACCGCGTTCACGGTGACGTGAGAGCGCTGGTTGTGGGCGCCGTACTCCGAGATCTTCTTCGAACAGGGGCACAGGCTGGTGACAGGTACCACCACCTTCATCGAGAACTCGTAATGGCCACCCTCGCGGATCGAGCCGATGAAGCACACTTCGTAGTCCATCAGGCTCTTCACACCGGACACCGGCGCGGTCTTGTTGATGAAGTACGGGAAGCTCATCTCGACGTGGCCGGTCTCGGCCTCGAGACGCTCGACCATCGCACGCAGCATGGGCTCGAAGGACTCCACCGAGATCTCGCGCTCGTTGTCGTTGAGGATCTCGACGAAGCGCGACATGTGGGTGCCCTTGAAGTTGTGGGGCAGGCCGACGTACATGTTGAAGCTCGCCACCGTGTGCTGCACGCCGCCCGCCTTGTCGGCGACTTTCACCGGGTGGCGGATCGACTTGATCCCGACCTTGTTGATCGCGATCTGGCGGCTGTCCGCGCTGCTCTGGACGTCGGGCATGGCGAGATCGATGGGGTCGTTCATTGGCGTTTCTCTCGTTTCATGGTGATCGGGCCAGGTGCAAACGAGTTGCACCTGGCCCGAATCTTAGCTTTCCCGACAAAAATGCTCAACTTTTGGTGGTGGCGTCGATGTCCAGGCTGTGCTGGATGCGAGCGAGGATGCCATCGCGGTCGAGTCCGACCGAGGCCAGCAGTTGGGCCTGGTCGCCGTGGTCGATGAAGCGGTCGGGGAGGCCCAGGCGCAGCATGCGTGGCCGCGCTGCCAGGCCGTCGACGACGCGAGCCACTTCGCTGCCGGCGCCGCCGATGAGCGCGTTCTCCTCGAGCGTGACGAGCAGATCGTGGTCGGCGGCCAGGCGCGCAACGAGCGCTTCGTCCAGGGGCTTGATGAAGCGCATGCTGGCGACCGTGGCATCGATCTGCGCGCCCACGTCGAGCGCAACGCCGACCATGCTGCCGAACGCGAGCAGGGCGACGCGCCGGCCTTCGCGCACGACCTCGCCCTTGCCGATCGGGAGCGCCTGCATGCGCGCCTGAGGTGCGACGCCGGTGCCGCCGCCGCGCGGGTAGCGCACCGCCGACGGCCCCGGGTGGCTGACGGCGGTGTACAGCATCTGCCTGCATTCATCCTCGTTGGAGGGCGCCATCACGACCATATTCGGGATGCAGGTGAGATAGGAGAGGTCGAATGCGCCGTGGTGGGTGGCTCCATCGGCACCGACCAGGCCTCCGCGGTCGATCGCGAACACCACTTGCAGGTTCTGCAGGGCGACATCGTGGATCAATTGGTCGTAGGCGCGCTGCAGGAAGGTCGAGTAGATCGCCACCACGGGTACGAAGCCCTCGCAGGCCAGCCCGGCGGCGAAGGTGACGGCATGCTGCTCCGCGATACCGACGTCGAAGTAGCGGTCCGGGTGCTCCTGGGCAAAGCGCACCAGGCCCGAGCCTTCGCGCATCGCCGGGGTGATGCCGACGATGCGCGGGTCGGCCTTTGCCATGTCGCACAGCCAGTCGCCGAATACCTGGGTGTAGGTCAGCTTGCCGCCGCCCTTGCCGGTCTCGATGCCCGCCGTGTGGTCGAACTTGGAGACGCCGTGGTAGAGGATGGGGTCGGCTTCGGCGAGCTTGTAGCCCTGGCCCTTGCGCGTGATCACGTGCAGGAACTGCGGGCCCTTGAGCTTTCTCAGGTTCTGCAGTGTGGGGATGAGGGCATCGAGGTCGTGGCCGTCGATCGGCCCGTAATAGTGAAAGCCAAACTCTTCGAACAGGGTGCCCGGGCTGATCATGCCCTTGGCGTACTCTTCGACCTTGCGTGCAAGCTCGGCGACCGGCGGTGCGATGCCCAGCACCTTTTCGCCGACTCTGCGCGCGGTGTTGTAGGTCGAGCCCGACAGCATGCGTGCGAGGATCTTGGTCAGCGCGCCAACGGGAGGAGAGATCGACATCTCGTTGTCGTTGAGGATGACCAGCAGGTTCAGGTCGTCCATGTCGCCGGCATTGTTGAGGGCCTCGAAGGCCATCCCGGCG
Source organism: Thauera sp. 28 (assembly GCF_000310145.2). Taxonomy (GTDB): domain Bacteria; phylum Pseudomonadota; class Gammaproteobacteria; order Burkholderiales; family Rhodocyclaceae; genus Thauera; species Thauera mechernichensis. Next base: position 41,376 of record NZ_AMXA01000006.1, on the reverse strand, counting down.
GACATCGCGCCATCGCCGATCACGGCGATCGCGTGGCGGTCCTCCTTGCGTGCCCGTGCTGCGACCGCCATGCCGAGCGCGGCCGAGATCGAGGTCGACGAATGCGCCGTGCCGAAGGTGTCGTACTCGCTTTCGCAGCGGCGCGGGAAGCCGGAGATGCCACCCCAGTGGCGCAGCCCGCCCATCGCCTCGCGGCGGCCGGTAAGCACCTTGTGGCCGTAGGTCTGGTGGCCGACGTCCCAGACGATGCGGTCATGAGGCGTGTTGAACACGTGATGGAGCGCGATCGTCAGCTCGACAGTGCCGAGATTGGACGACAGGTGGCCGCCCGTGCGCGATACCGACTCGATCAGGAAGGCGCGCAGTTCGTCGGCGAGGGTCGTCAGCTCCCTGCGCTCGAGTGCGCGCACGTCGGCGGGGGAGGAGATGCGTTCCAGGTGGGGGTAGGTGGCCATGGGATCCGGCGTTCCTTGCATGTTGTTTCGGGCTTCGCAGCGACTTCAGAAGGCGCGATGCACGATGTAGTCGGCGAGCTGGGACAGGCGGCCGGCGCCCGTGCCAAAAGGGGCCAGCGTGCGCTGCGCGTCGGCGAGCATGTCCTCGGCGAGGCGGCGGGCCTCGGTACGGCCGAGCAGGCTCACATAGGTCGGCTTGTCGTTGTCGGCGTCCTTGCCGGCCGTCTTGCCCAGCGTGGCAGTGTCAGCTTCGGCGTCGAGGATGTCGTCGACGACCTGGAACAGCAGCCCGATCACTTTGCCATAGTGGTCCAGGCGGCCAAGGTCTGCCGCCGACAGGCGGCCTCCTGCGCGAGCGCCCAGCAGCACGGCGGCGCGGATCAGCGCGCCGGTCTTGTGTACATGCATGAACTCGAGCTCCTCGCGCGTCAGCTGCACGCCGACCGAGGCAAGGTCGATGGCCTGGCCGCCTGCCATGCCGCGCGAACCCGAGGCGAGCGCGAGCTGGGCGAGCATCTCCACCCGCACCGCTGGCTCGAGCCCGGGAATGTTGTCGGCGAGCGTCTGGAAGGCGAGCGTCTGCAGGGCGTCGCCAGCAAGCAGCGCCGTCGCTTCGTCGTACTCGACGTGCACCGTGGGCTTGCCACGGCGCAGCACATCGTCGTCCATGCACGGCAAGTCGTCATGAACGAGCGAGTAGGCATGGATGAGTTCGACTGCACAGGCGACGCGATCCAGGTGGCGGGCGTCTGCGCCGGCGAGTTCGCCTGCCGCATGTGCAAGCAGGGGGCGTACCCGCTTGCCGCCGCCGAGCACCGCGTAGCGCATGGCGGAATGCAGGCGCGCCGGGGCGATCGTGGCCTCGGGCAACACCTCGGCCAGGGCCGTCTCCGTGCGTGCCTGGATGCCTGCCATCCAGTCGCGGAAGTCTCCACCCTTGTGCGTATCGATCATTGTTCGCCCCCGACGGCCTTGGTGCCAGGCGCCCCGGTGTCGAAATCGACCAGGGCATCACCTTCGAGCTGCCGCACGCGCTGTTCGGCGTCGGCAAGCGTGCCCTGACAATAACGCAGCAGGCTTACGCCACGCTGATAGCGCACGAGGGATTCCTCCAGTGGAAGCTTGCCCGCTTCCATCTCCTGGACGATGGCTTCGAGTTCCGAAACCGCGGCTTCGAAGGACTTGGGGGCGGGTGCCGACTTTGGCATGGATGAATATCTGCGCGGCAAAAGCCGGAAAATAACCGATCGCAGGTCTGGCGGTCAAACAACGGCTGGCTTACACTAACTCGTTTATTTTTCCGGATTTCTTGTCCGCAAGAGGAGGTTCGGGGATGTCCGACATCGCTTCCAAGGCTCAATTGGCCCAGGCTGCCTCCCAACTGCCTGTTTCCTGGTACTTCGACGAGAAGGTTTTCGAACTGGAGAAGAAGCTCCTCTTCGATGCCGGTCCGGGGTACGTCGGCCATGAGCTGATGGTTCCCGAGGTCGGCAACTACCGTTCGCTGGAGTGGCTTGACCACGCCAAGCTGCTGTTCCGCACCGAGCACGGCGTGCACCAGATGTCCAACATCTGCCGCCACCGCCAGGCCATCATGCTGCAGGGCAGTGGCACGACCGAGCACGTCGTCTGCCCGGTTCATCGGTGGACCTACAACCAGCAGGGCGAACTCATCGGCGCTCCACACTTCGCGCAAAAGCCCTGCCTGGGTCTCAAGCGCGACGGTCTGGAGAGTTGGCACGGGCTGCTCTTCAAGGGGCCGCGCTCGGCCAATGAAGACCTGGCCGGCATGAAGGTCGCGCCCCAGCTCGACTTTTCCGGCTACAAGCTCGATCGGGTCGAGATTCATCAGTGCAACTACAACTGGAAGACCTTCATCGAGGTCTATCTCGAGGACTACCACGTCGTGCCCTTCCATCCCGGCCTGGGCAACTTCGTGACCTGCGACGACCTCAGCTGGCAGTTCGGTGACTGGTATTCGGTGCAGCAGGTCGGCATCACCTCCCTCGCCAAGCCGGGCTCGGCCACCTATGCCAAGTGGCACAAGGCGGTGCTCGAGTACTACGGCGAGAAGAAGCCTGAGCACGGCGCGATCTGGCTGACCTACTACCCCAACATCATGGTGGAGTGGTATCCGCATGTGCTCGTGGTCAGTACCCTGATCCCGACCGACGTGGACAAGACCACCAACGTCGTGGAGTTCTACTACCCCGAGGATATCGTCGAGTTCGAGCGCGAGTTCGTGGAGGCGGAGCAGGCGGCCTACATGGAAACCGCGATCGAGGACGATGACATCGCCGAGCGTATGGATCGTGGTCGGCTGGCACTGCTCAAGGAAGGCCGCAACGAAGTCGGGCCGTACCAATCGCCCTTCGAGGACGGCATGCAGCACTTCCACGAGTTCTACCGCCGCATCATGGCGGAACACATCGGCGCCTAGGCGCGACCGGGCCCGATGGCCTCATGAAGAAAGCAGAAACCCTCGCTTTGCGGCGAGGGTTTCTGCTTAATGCCTGCCCGCTTTCAGCGTGCGTCCTGCAATTCCTTGGGCAGCGGGAAGGTCACCTTCTCGGGGACGCCGTCGAGATTGCGCACGGCGCCGCCGCTGAGCGCCTCGAGGCGTGCGATGACTTCCTCGACCAGCACCTCCGGCGCCGAGGCGCCTGCCGTAACGCCGATACGACGCTTGCCTTCGATCCAGGCCGGATCGATGCCGGCCGCGTTGTCCACCAGGTAGGCGGGTACGCCGCGAAGCTCGGCCACTTCACGCAGGCGGTTGGAGTTGGAGCTGTTCTTCGAGCCCACCACGAACACCACGTCCGCATACGGAGTCATGAACTTCACCGCATCCTGGCGGTTCTGGGTGGCGTAGCAGATGTCGTCCTTCTTCGGGCCGGCGATGTTCGGAAAGCGCGCACGCAGGGCGTTGACGATGGTTGCCGCATCATCGACCGACAGCGTGGTCTGGGTGACATAAGCCAGCAGCTCCGGATTCGCCACCTGCAGCGCGGCGACGTCCTCGGGTGTTTCGACAAGGTGGATGCCGGTCGCGACCTGACCCATCGTGCCTTCGACCTCGGGGTGGCCCTTGTGGCCGATCATGATGATCTCGCGGCCCTGCTCACGCATGCGGGTGACCTCGATGTGCACCTTGGTGACCAGCGGGCAGGTGGCATCGAATACGCGCAAGCCGCGCTTCTCCGCCTCTTCGCGCACCGCCAGCGACACCCCATGTGCGGAAAAGATCACCGTATTGCCGCTCGGTACCTCATCGAGCTCATCGACGAACACTGCACCCTTGTTGCGCAGATCGTCGACCACGAACTTGTTATGCACGACCTCATGGCGGACATAGATGGGGGCACCGAAGCGCGCGAGCGCACGCTCTACGATCTCGATCGCGCGTTCCACGCCGGCGCAGAAGCCGCGCGGGTTGGCCAGCAGGATTTCCTTGTCGCTCATTGTTGTCTCTGTGTGGGGCAGGGTGGGGCTTGGTGTGGTCAGAGAATACCGATGACCTCGACCTCGAAGTGGATGTGCTTGCCCGCGAGCGGATGGTTGAAGTCGATGAGCGCCGACTGGTCGTCGATTTCGCGCACCAGGCCGGAGTAGCGCGAGCCGTCGGGCGCGGTGAACTCCATGATGCTCATGGCTTCGATGTCCTCGTCGGGCATGTGCTCACGCTTGACGCGCTCGATCAGCTCGGCGCGGTGGGGGCCGAAGGCGTTCTCCGGCTCCAGCTCGAAGATGTGGCGGCTACCGGGCACCAGGCCGACGAGCAGCTTCTCCATGGCCGGCAGCATCTCGCCTGCGCCCAACTGCAGCGTCGCCGGCGTGGCGTTGAAGGTGCTGATCAGCGGTTGGCCGTTGGGCAGCGAGATGCGGTAGTGCAGGGTGACGAGGCTGTTGGCGTCGATGGTCTGGCTCAAGATCGGGCTCCGGGGCTTATTCAAGGCTGCTGCGCATGAGGGCTGCGGAGTTGTCCCCACAGCATCAGCACGACACCGACGGTGATCGCGGAGTCAGCCAGGTTGAACGCCGGCCAGCTCCAGCCGGCGTAATGAAAATGCAGGAAGTCGACGACCGCGCCATGGACGAGGCGGTCGTAAACGTTGCCCAGCGCACCGCCGATGATCAGGGCGAAGGCAGCGGGCAGGATCTTCTCGTGGCGGTGCTGGTACATCATCACCAGCAGCCAGGCGCTGATCACCAGGGCCAGGATGGTGAAAAACCAGCGCTGCCAGCCCCCGTGGTCGGCCAGGAAGCTGAACGCGGCGCCGGGATTGAATACCAGCACCAGGTCGAAGAAGCCCGTGATCGGGATGACCTGACCGTAATGCAGGTTTGCGAGCACGAGCTGCTTGGTGACCTGGTCGAGCACGCCGACCGCGGCTGCAAGCAGCAGCCACGGCAGCATCAGGAGGAGGGCGCTGCGTGCGCGGGGCGTGGTCATTGTGGCTGAGAGCTCAGGCATGGCTGCGGATTTCGCCTTCGCCGAACAGGTTGCTCACGCAGCGGCCGCACAGGCTCGGATGCTCGGCGTCGCTGCCGACGGAGTCGACGTAGTGCCAGCAGCGCTCGCACTTCTGCGCCCCGCTCGGCGTGGCGACGATGCGCTCGTCGTCGACGCTGGCCACCTCAGACAGGTGTGCGCCCGAGGTCATGGTGACGAAGCGCAGGTCTTCACCCAGACTGGCCAGCGCGGCGAACTTGTCGGCGGTGAGCGCGAGCTCGAGTTCGGCTTGCAGCGAGGCGCCCACCTTGCCTTCGGTGCGCAGGGCTTCGATCACCTTGAGGCCTTCGCTGCGGACGCTCCGAATGATCTCCCAGCGTGCGATGAGCCCGGCCTCGCCCTCTTGCGCGGGCAGGGCGTGGAAGCTGTGCAGCATCACGCTGTCGGCCTCCTCGCCCGCCCGGGCGGGGTTGAGGATGGCCCAGGCTTCCTCGGCAGTGAAGGAAAGGATCGGCGCCATCAGCTTGAGCAGCGTCTGGGTGACGTGCCACAGCGCTGTCTGCGCGGCACGGCGTGGCAGGCTGCCGGCCGCGGTGGTGTACAGGCGGTCCTTGAGGATGTCGAGGTAGAAGGCGCCGAGGTCCTCGGCACAGAACACCTGCAGGGCCTGCACCACGCGGTGGAACTCCATCTTCGCGTAGTCGGCCTCGGCCTGCTGTGCGAGCTGGCGGGTAAAGGCCAGCGCATAGCGGTCGATGTCCATCCACTGCTCGACCGGCACCGCATCGCTGGCAATGTCGAAGTCGGCAGTGTTGGCGAGCAGGAAGCGCAGCGTATTGCGGATGCGGCGATAGACCTCGATCACGCGGTCAAGGATCTCCTTGGAGATCGACAGCTCGCCCGAGTAGTCGGTGGAGGCGACCCACAGGCGCAGGATCTCTGCGCCGAGCTTGCCGGTGACCTCTTGCGGAACGACCACGTTGCCGAGCGACTTGCTCATCTTGCGCCCGGCGCCATCCACCGCAAAGCCGTGCGTCAGCAGGCTGCGGTACGGTGCATGGCCGTCAATGGCGCAGCCGGTGAGCAGCGATGAATGGAACCAGCCGCGGTGCTGGTCCGAGCCTTCCAGGTACATGTCGGCACGCGGGCCTTCGGGGTGGCCGTCGTTGTGCGAGCCGCGTAGCACGTGCTTGTGCGTGGTGCCGGAGTCGAACCAGACGTCGAGGGTGTCGCTGATCTTGTCGTACTGTGCGGCCTCGGCGCCGAGCAGCTCTGCAGCGTCGAGCTTGAACCAGGCCTCGATGCCTTCCTGCTCCACACGCTTGGCAACCTCTTCCATCAGGTCGACCGTGCGCGGATGCAGCTCGCCGGTCTCCTTGTGCAGGAAGAAGGGGATCGGCACGCCCCAGTTACGCTGGCGCGAGATGCACCAGTCGGGTCGGTTGGCGATCATCGCGTGCAGGCGTGCCTGGCCCCAGCCGGGGTAGAACTTGGTGGCCTCCACGGCGCGTAGTGCGCGCTCGCGCAGCGTCGACCCGTCGGCGGCAGTCCGATCCATGCCGACGAACCACTGCGCGGTCGCGCGATAGACCAGCGGGGTCTTGTGGCGCCAGCAGTGCATGTAGCTATGGGTGATCTTGCCGTTCGACAGCAGCGCGCCGACTTCGGCGAGCTTGTCGACGATGGCGGCGTTGGCCTTCCAGATGTTCATGCCGCCGAAGAAGGGCAGGTCGGGCACGTACTCGCCGCCACCCATCACCAGCGACAGGATCTCCTCGTTGCTGCGGCCATAGGCGCGCCACGAGTTGAAGTCGTCCACGCCGTGAGCGGGGGCCGAATGCACGATGCCGGTGCCGGCGTCCACGCCCACGTAGTCGGCCAGGTACACCGGCGATGCGCGGTCGTAGAAGGGGTGGCGGAACTCGATGCGGTCGAGCGCGGCGCCCTTCGCGGTAGCGACGATGCTGCCCTCGAGCTGATAGCGCTGCAGGGCGGACTCGACCAGTTCCTTGGCGAGCACCAGCAGACGATCACCCACGTCTACCAGCGCGTAGTCGAACTCGGGATGAGCATTGAGTGCCTGGTTGGCGGGGATGGTCCACGGGGTGGTGGTCCAGATCACTGCGGCGGCGGGCTTGTCGAGCTTGGCCAGGCCGAAGGCGGCGGCAAGCTTGCCAGCCTCGGCCGCCGGGAAGGCGACGTCGATCGTCGGTGACTGCTTGTCGGCGTACTCGACCTCCGCCTCGGCCAGCGCCGAGCCGCAGTCGAAGCACCAGTTCACCGGCTTCAAGCCCTTGAAGACGTAGCCGTTCTTCGTCATCTCGGCGAGCGCGCGGATCTCGTTGGCTTCGTTGGCGAAATCCATCGTGCGGTAGGGATTGTCCCAGTCGCCGAGTACGCCCAGACGGATGAAGTCGGCCTTCTGGATCTCGATCTGTTCGGCGGCGTAAGCGCGGCACAGCTCGCGCACCTTGTCCGCAGGCAGGTTCTTGCCGTGAGTGACCTCGACCTTGTGCTCGATCGGCAGGCCGTGGCAGTCCCAGCCCGGCACGTAGGGCGCATCGAAGCCGGCGAGCGTCTTCGAGCGCACGATGATGTCCTTGAGGATCTTGTTCAGCGCATGGCCGATGTGCAGGCTGCCGTTGGCGTAGGGCGGGCCGTCGTGGAGCACGAACTTGGGCCGGCCGGCGCTGGCCTTGCGGATGCGCTGGTAGAGCTTGCTCTTCTGCCAGTCGGCGATCCAGTTCGGCTCGCGCTTGGGCAGGTCGCCGCGCATCGGGAAGGGGGTGTCGGGCAGGTTGAGTGTCTTGCGGTAGTCGGCCATGGCTGGAACTTGACTCTTGTGGGTTCTGTTGGGGGTGCGCAGCCTGGGCGCCGTCAGTCGCGCACCGCGGGGCGGTCGGCAAACCACTGGCGTGCCGCCTCGGAGTCGAGGGCGATCTGGGTCCGCAGGGCGTCGAGCGAGTCGAACTTCTGTTCGCTGCGCAGCTTGTGCAGGAAATGTACGCGAATGTGCGCACCGTAGCAGTTCTGCGACCACTCGAAGAGATGCACCTCGAGCCGGGCGCGGCCGCGCGCCGTTGCGGTAGGCCGTACGCCAATATTGGCGACGCCGAGGATGCGCTCTTCGGCCAGGCCCTCGACACTGACGACATAGACACCGGTAAGTGCGGGCCGGCGGTGCTTCATCTGGATGTTTGCGGTCGGGAAACCCAGCTGGCGGCCCAGCTTGTCGCCGTGGCTGACACGGCCGGCAATGCTGTAGGGGCGGCCGAGCAGGCGTGCAGCGTGGCCGAGGTCGTCTTCGAGGAGCGCATTGCGCACGGCCGAACTCGATACCCGCTCGGCGTCCACGCACAGGGTCGGCATTGACTCGACCCCGAAGCCATGGGTCACGCCCGCCTCCTGAAGCATCGCGAAGCTGCCCTGGCGGCGTGCGCCGAAGCGGAAATCGTCGCCAATGAACAGATGGCGCACGCCCAGTCCGCGCACCAGCGTGTCGTCAATGAAGCTCTGCGCCGACTGTGAGGCCAAGCGTGCGTCGAAGCGGCAGATGTAGGTGCGATCGACGCCTGCGGACTGCAGCAGCAGCAGTTTTTCGCGCAGCGAGGCCAGTCGTGCTGGCGCGTCGGCAGGGCTGAAGTACTCTCGCGGATGCGGCTCGAAGGTGAGCACCACCGCCGGCAGGCCGAGTGCACGAGCCTTTCCGGTCAGCAGCGAGAGCAGCGCCTGGTGACCGCGATGCACGCCATCGAAGTTGCCGATGGTGAGCACCGCAGGCGTATCGGCATGCTCGGGAATCCCGCGATGAACCTGCATAAGCGCCTGAAAAAGCCGCAATTATAGCGACAAAGCCCGCGTCTGCGGGCTTCGAGGCCAAGGCGCGGAGCGGACGGTCGAGCGCTGGCGCCGCGTTACCGACGACTCAGTCGAGGCGGGCGACGCGCGTCGGTGTGCTGGGCGCATGCTCCTGGAAGTAGCGCTTTATGCCGCGCATCAGCGCGTTGGCCATCTTTTCCTGGTAGGCCTCGTCGTTGAGCCGGCGCTCTTCCTGCGGGTTGCTGATGAAGGCGGTTTCGACCAGAACGGACGGAATGTCGGGCGCGCGCAGCACGGCAAAGCCGGCCTGCTCTACTTCGGGCTTGTGCAGCCGGTTCACCGTACCGAGCTCACCAAGCATCGCCCGCCCGAGCTTGAAGCTGTCGTTGATCGTTGCCGTCTGCGACAGGTCGAGCAGGGTGCGGGCAATGTGGCCGTCCTGGCGTGCAAGGTTGACGCCGCCGACGAGGTCGGCGTCGTTTTCCTTCTGCGCCAGCCAGCGTGCGGCCGAGCTCGACGCGCCGCGCTCGGACAGCACATAGACCGAGCTGCCATTGGCTTCGGGGCGCACGAAGGCGTCAGCATGGATCGACACGAACAGGTCGGCGCGCACCCGGCGAGCGCGTGCGACGCGTTGATGCAGCGGTACGAAGTAGTCGCCGTCGCGCGTCAGCACTGCACGCATGCCGGGCTCGGCGTCGATCTTTCGCTTGAGGCGGCGCGCGATCGACAGCGTCACGTTCTTCTCGTAGCTGCCGCCGCGCCCGATCGCGCCCGGGTCCTCGCCGCCATGGCCGGGGTCGAGCACCACCGTGTACAGGCGGTTGGCAGCGGGCTGCTTGGCGGGTTCGCGGCGCGCCGGCTCGCGGCCCTGCGCGCGCGCCACCGGCGTTGCATCCTTGCCGTCCTCGCCCATCGCAGCGTCCATCGGCGAGTCCTTGAGGATCAGCGCCATGAGCGGGTCGTGTTCTTCGGTGGGGTGGAGGTCGAGCACCAGTCGGTGGCCGTAGTTGCCGACCGGAGCCAGGGTGAACACCTGCGGATTGATTGGCGCCTTCAGCTCGACAACCACGCGCACCACGCCTGGCCTGTTCTGGCCTGCACGAATCTGGCGGATGTAGGGGTCGCTGTCGAGCACCTTCGACGGCAGGGACTGCAGCACGCTATCGAGGCGCACGCCTTCGAGGTCGACCACCAGACGGTCGGGGTCCTGCACCAGCATGTGGCTGAAGCGCAGCGCCGACGCACCTTCGAGGGTGATCCGCGTGTAATCGGGCGAAGGCCACACGCGCACCGCGACGAGGCTGGCCGGTGCGGCGTGGCCCACCGGACTGACCATGAGCGCGAGCGATGCGCCAGCGAACTTGAGCAGTTGGCGCCGATTCAGGCCGCGTACGCCGGCCGTGACCGTAGCGACCTCGCGGCCAGCACCGACCTGCCCGATCAATTCGTCCCGGGCGCCGGGCCTGCACCCTGCAATGTCTTCCCCAGTTCGATCACGCATTTCCGCCCCGCATCCGTGTGTCCGCTGATCTCCGCAAAGCGCCCGTCGGCTTCGGTTCGAAGCTGGATTTCGAGGTCGGGGGAGGGGATGTAGGGGGCCGCCTTGTCGGGCCACTCCACGATGCACACACCCCGTCCTTCGAAGTACTCGTCCAGCCCCGCGTCCAGATATTCTTCGGGCGAATTGAAGCGATAAAAATCAAAGTGATATAAGTCTAATCTAGAAACTACGTAAGGTTCAATCAAGGTGTATGTGGGGCTCTTCACCTTACCCTCGTGGCCGAGGGCGCGCAGCACGCCACGGGTGAGGGTGGTTTTGCCCATGCCGAGGTTGCCCTGCAGCCAGATCCGCAGGCCGGGCGCGAGTGCCGCCGCCAGTGCCGCGCCAAGTGCTTCGGTGTCGGCTTCCGCCGGCAAGTGCGCGTCCAGGCGGGCGCCGCTATCATCGGCAGCTTGATTCAACTCGATCATGGGAACCTCGTGGTGATGGCGTCAGGTCAGGGCAGGGACAGTGTGGCGGGGGGACCGGACATGTCGTCTGCGGCGGGCGCGCAGCCTGCCGCGGTGTCGGGTTGGGGCCCGAGCGACGGGCTTGAATTTGTTGCGCAGATCAGACAGTGGGGGCGGGAGTTCGGCTTCAATGCGATCGGCGTGGGCGGAATCGACCTCACGGATGCCGAGCCGGGGCTGATGGCCTGGGTGGAGGCCGGCTTCCACGGCGACATGGATTATATGGCGCGACACGGCCTCAAGCGCGCGCGCGCAGCCGAGCTGGTGCCCGGTACGGTGCGCGTGATCAGTGCGCGCATGGACTACTGGCCCGCGGCTGCCGACGCCGGCGCGGCGCTTGCCGACCCGCAACGCGCCTATGTGTCGCGTTACGCATTGGGGCGCGATTACCACAAGGTGTTGCGCGCGCGCCTGCAAAAGCTCGCCGAGCGCATTGCCGCTGCCGTGCCGCACCAGTACCGCGTATTCACCGATTCCGCCCCGGTGCTGGAGGTGGAGCACGCCAGCCGCAACGGACTCGGATGGCGCGGCAAACATACCCTGCTGCTCGATCGCTCGGCGGGTTCGTGGTTCTTCCTCGGCGAGATCTTCACCGACCTGCCGCTGCCGGTCGACGAACGGCTCGAGCCGCACTGCGGCCGCTGCACGGCCTGCATCGACGCCTGTCCCACCGGCGCCATCGTCGCGCCCTATCGTGTCGATGCGCGGCGCTGCATCTCCTACCTGACCATCGAGTTGCAGGGCGCCATACCGGAAGCGCTGCGCCCGCAACTCGGCAACCGCATCTACGGCTGTGACGACTGCCAGCTCGCCTGCCCCTGGAACCGCTTCGCCCAACTCAGCTGCGAGCCCGACTTTGTGCCCCGGCATCGCCTCGACAGCGCCACGCTGGTCGAGCTCTTCGCCTGGTCGGCGGCCGACTTTGCCGAGCGCACGGCGGGCAGTCCGATCTACCGTATCGGCCACGAGCGTTGGTTGCGCAACATTGCCGTGGCCTTGGGCAATGCGCCGACCACCGCCGCTGTCCTCGCTGCCCTGCAGGCACGCGCGCAGGACGACAGCGCCATCGTGCGCGAGCATGTGGCCTGGGCACTGGATCGCCATGGCGGGGCGGCGAGCGGCTAGAATCTGCGGCCCTCTCGTCTGTGGCCCTCTCGTCTGCAGTCCTCTTGTCTGCAACCCCCTCCCAGGAACCGCCGCGCCTCATGGAACAACACCTCGAACACCGCCTCGAGAAGCTCGAGACCAAGCTGATGGCTGCCGAGGATCTGCTCGACGAACTCAACCGCACGGTATGGCGGCAGCAGCAGGCGCTGGAACTGCAGCGCGAGCAGCTGCGCCAGCTTGCCCAGCAGGTCAAGACCATCCAGCCCGGCAACCCGCTGCGCCCCGAGGACGAGGTGCCGCCGCACTGGTAGAGGGCGTCAGGGTATGAGCGCGCCGGTTAGGCGGGCGAGGGTGTCGCCAAACGCGCTGGTCAGTACCACCAGCAGGGGCATCCCGTAGGCGAATGCGTACACTGCCAGCCTGATGCGCTGGTGCGCGCTGCGCAGCTCCAGAAAGTGGTCGCACACCAGCCGCAGCTTGACCGCCATGACTACGGCGACCATCACGGCAACGCCCAAGCCGGCATCTGCCCGTCCGCCCAGGCCGGCCCCTGCCACGCTCAGCAGCACCAGCAGCAGCCACGCCAGGTCGACCTTGCGTGTTTCGCTCATTGTCTCGGTCCCTTGGTCGGCATTGGGCTCATCGCAGCACATAGAACAGCGGGAAGATCATCAGCCACAGGATGTCCGTCGCGTGCCAGTAGCAGGCAAAGGCTTCCAGGCCACCATGCTCGGCCACCGTGTAGGCGCCCCCGGCGGTGCGTGCCATCACCCACAGCATGCCCAGCAGTCCCCAGAACACATGTACCAGGTGGGTGAAGGTGAGGTAGTAGTAGGTCACCACGAACACCCCGGCGTCGCTGTCCAGCCCGTGGCTGAAGTTCCAGCGCAGTTCGAGGATCTTGATCAAGGGGTAGCCCAGCCCGAACACGAAACCGGCCAGCAACCAGCGCAGGCAGGCCGGCTTGCGCCCGGCGCGCATCGCATGCAGCGCGCGCGCCACGCACCAGCCACTGGTGAGCAGCATCAGCGTGTACCCGGTGCCTGCAGCAAGCGACAAGCGTCCCGGCCCGGCCTCGAATGCGTCCGGGTTGTGTGCGCGGGCGATGAAATACACCGCGAACAGCAGCGCGAACTCGGTCAGCTCGCAGAAGATGCCCACCCACATGGCCTTGCTGCCGGGGATGCGGTCGGCAACTGGTGCGGTGTGGTCAGAACGATCGGGGAAAGCGAGGGCGGCAGGCACGGCAGGGGCTCGGAGCAGGGTGAGGCGGCGCCAGGGCAACACGCCCCAGGCAGGATCACCAACTGATACGCTCAACGCTACCGCGCTGCCTTGATCCAGGGTAAATCCTCGCAGCCGGTGCCATACTGGCGGCCCGCGCCAAAACCGGAGTCCAGACTCGTGAAGATCATTTCCCTGCTTGCCCTCGGAGCCGTCCTGCTGGCGCCGCTGGCGCAGGCCGAAACCGTCGGTAGCGTCGACACCGCCTTCAAGCTCATCGGTCGGAACCACCAGGTCGTCGTCGAGGTGTTCGATGATCCGAAGGTGAAAGGCGTGTCCTGCTACGTATCGCGCGCCCGCACGGGCGGCGTGAAGGGCACGCTGGGCCTGGCGGAAGACACTGCCGACGCCTCGGTGGCCTGCCGGCAAGTGGGCGAGATCTCGTTCGCCGAGCCGCTGCGCAGGCAGGAGGAGGTGTTCTCGCAGAGCGCGTCGATCCTGTTCAAGAAGATCCGCATCGTGCGCATGGTCGACAGCGCACGCAACACGCTGGTCTATCTCGTTTACAGCGACAAGCTGATCGACGGCAGCCCGCAGAACAACGTCACCGCGGTGCCTGTCCCGCAGGCCGTCGCCATTCCCGTGCGCTGAGCGCGCCGCGCGCGCCGCGCGCGCGGCACACGGGCTGCCGCGCTTCAGGCCGCCGCCACCTCGGCGAGGCTGCACTTGGTGACGCCGAATTCGGTACGCACCAGCAAGGGGTAGCTCGCGCCGCTGAAGCGGCCGAAGTGGCCGATGTTATAGCCGACTACGCAGCCGGCGATGTGGCCGATGCGCACACGCCGGCCGACACGGTAGCCAGCGCGGATCGCACGGTTGACGGCGTGCTCGACGCTGCCATGCCAGGGGTGAGGGCAGTTGCCGCTGCGTTTGCCCTCGATTACGGAGAGGGGCTGAGTGCTCATGATGACCTCTGTCAGGGGCCTGGGGATTGGGCCTTCAAGACCCGTAACGGCCCGCCTCGGGCGGGCTTGATGCACTTTCCCGCAGTCCCTTGCGTGCAGCAGTGACGCCCGTCACGGCGCGGCGCAATCACTCCGCCTACGGCGCACTGCCGCTACCCGGTCGTGACCAGGCTCACACCCGCCGCTGGCTCAGCGCGCGCACTGCGCGGCCAGCCACCGCCCCTCGGTCTCGACGTCGAGATCGCCGCGCGTCGAGCGCATGCTCACGCGCGTGGTGAAGTGCTCCGCGGAGTGAACGCGTGCGCGGAAGTTGCCGGTTGCGCTCGGTCCGGTGCAGCTCAGCGTGCCCGTCACCGTGTTGCCCTGCCTGGTCACGTCGCTGAGCACGCAATTGCCCTCCACCTTGCCGGAGAAAACGTTGTCCTGGCGAGCCTGCTCAGGCGTGATGCAGGTGCGCGCCGTACCGTCCGCGCCCAGGCTGACACCCCGCTGCGCCATCTGCTGCTCGACGATGCGGCGGGTGTCGGCAGGCAGGTTCTTGAGCTGCTGCTGCAACTGCGCCATGTGCGCTGACATGTCCGGCAGGCCGCCCACACTCAGGTGGGTGGAGCGGAACTCCCACAGCCCGGGGCGGATGTTGTCCACGGCGTGGGAGGAGAGCGGGAGGCTGGCGAGCGCGAGGGCAAGCAGGGCGAACCGGAGGGACGTCATGACGGGGCTTCCTGGGAGGTTGCGGTTGGGCGAAGGCCGGATTATCGCTGGCGAGCACGGAGTATTTCCGTGGCTTTGTGCAAGCAGGTGTGCGCTTACTGCCCTGAAGTGAGGCCGATCCAGGACAGCATCCCGGTTACCGCGGAAGCCCCGCCCCACCAAAGCAGTATCACCGAGGCGACCGCCGCCAGCGTGGCCAGGTAGCCGCCCAGCAACATCAGTCCGTCGCGCAGACGCAGCCCCCAGGATTGGCTCGCCGGGCGAGGATGAGGAGCACCGGGACTGCGTCATCGAGCGTTGGGACTACACACCCGATGCGCAGGGTTTCGTCCGTGCGGCCCTCACCCGGCTCGCTCCGGAGCGAGCCTGAGCTCAGGCGGCGGCGAGCGCTGTTCCACGGCGGCTGCCCGGCGCTAGAGCGCGCAAGGTCGAAATCTGCACGGACGGCTGTGCAGAATTCGCAATCCGACTCAGTCCGTGTCCACCTGCACTGCGACGCGCTGCACGATCGCCCGCAGCGCTGCGCTGTCCGCCAAACCCGTAATGAAGCGCTGCGGGATGCGGCTAAAGCCGACCTGCGCCCCCACCAGCGCCCCCGTCAGCATCGCCCGCGCCAGGTTCTGTCCGCCGCCATTCACCGCGTGCAGCACCGCGGACTCGAAGTCGTCGGCAAAGCGCGCCGCCAGGTAATAGGCGGCGGGGAACTGGTGGTACACCGCGCACGGCATGCCATACACCAGCGACACCTTCCACGCCGGCTCGATACGTACGTCTGGGTCGAGCGCTGCGCGCGCGATTGAGGATTGCGTGAGCAGCGCATCCGGCGAGGGGAAGCGGCCGGCGGTCGGGACCTCGACACTGCCGGGCCTCGGCGCCTGCAGGTTTCCAGAGGTGACGGTGTGGAAGGGCAGTGCGCCGGACTTCACCCGCGCCATCAGCTTGGCCGAGATCGCCGCATCGAGTGCATGGCCCTCGACCAGCATGCCGAGCACCGCGCCGAAGGCCAGCGTCATCGCCACCACGGTGCCGTCGGTCTGGGTGAGCACGGTGTTGCGGGTGACGGCATCCGCCAGCGCCGCCGGGTCGAGCGCGTAGCGCACCGCGATCGCCAGCGTGCGCTCGGCGGCCTCGGTGGTATCGGCATTGCCGGCGACCTGGCCCCAGGGCAGGCCCTGCTGCATGCGCTTGCGCCAGGCTTCGCGGATCGACTGGCTGGTATAGCCGCCGGGGCCGTGCATCGGCGTGCCGTCAATCTGCGGGAAGAACACCTCGTCCATCCGGCGGCAGAAGTCGGCCTCGTCATAGCTGCCACGCTCGGCCAGCGATTCCAGCGTCAGACGCAGCAGCACGCCCGCCTGCGAGGATTCGCCCGCCTTCATGCCCGCGTGGTAGTGGTCGGGCATCGGCGCAGTGTAGTCGGAGATCCACGCGCCGTAGCGCGTACGCAGCGCGTCGAGGTCGTAGTACCAGTGTGGCCCCAGCGCCAGCGCGTCGCCGATGAAGGCGCCCATCAGCGCGCCGGCGGCGCGGTCGGCGAGGGGCGCAGGGTCGGCGCGGTTGTCGACCGCGCTCATGTGCGCTTTCGCCAGATGGTCAGTTCCGACAGGGTGTGCTGGTGTTTGCGCCGCGTCTCGCGGATCACGAAGGGCACGGCTTGCGGCCCCTGCACCAACTCGAAGTCGGCGGCGAGCAGTTCCTTCAGGCCGTCGAGCGTGGTGAAGGACTCGCCGTCCTTCTTGAAGCCACCGATCCACTCCTCGCGCTTGGTGTGTTCTTCCAGCCAGGTGTAGGGCGAGGCGAGCAGCAGCAGGCCGCCGGGGTTGAGGCGCCGCGGCACATCGGCGAGGAAGCGGCGCGGGCTGTACAGGCGGTCGATGAGGTTGGCGGCGAGGATGAGGTCGAAGCCGGTGAACACCTCCTTGAGGTTGCAGGCGTCGCCCTGCCAGAACTCCACGCGCCCGGCGGTCTCCGCCAAGCCCAGCGTGTCGAGCCGGCGTTCGTGGTAGCTCACTAGTTCGCCCTCGTCGGGCATGGTGTAGCGCAGCGCGCCGGTCTCGGCGAGCTTGGCGCCGGCCTGGATGAAGCGCGCCGAGAAGTCGATGCCGACCACGCGTTCGAAGGCGCGCGCGAGTTCGAAGCTGGCGCGGCCAGTGGCGCAGCCGAGGTCCAGCGCGCGGCCGAACTGGCCGTTGCCGAAGCGACGCTGTGCGCTGATTGCGATGTCGGCGAGCGCCTTCGGGAAGTTGGGTACGCCGAAGGCTTCGTCGCCGTAGTGGAACTCGGCGTACTGCGACAGCAGCGCGTCGGTCTCGTAGGTCGAGGACGGATTGAGCGCGGGGGCGTCGCTGACGATGTAGCGGAAACCCGCGTGCTGGAAGAAGTGGCGGCGGAAGGCGTAGCGCGCGGCGTGGCGCGACTCGTTACCGGCCGAGATCCAGCTGCCGCCCTTGATGATGGCGTGGCGGTCGTCGAAGGTCGGCGTAGTGAAGTCGTCGTAGATCGGGTGCACGTCGAAGCCGTCGAAGGGATAGGTCGGCGTCTCGCACCACTGCCACACGTTGCCGACCACGTCGAACAGCTCGCCATGCTGGAACAGCGTCACCGGACAGCTCGAGGCCCAGTGGTCCAGATGCAGGTTGGCCTTGGCCGGGGCGTCGTGCGGCACGTCGGCGAGGCCGGCATGGTCGTAGAGGCGGTTCCATTCGTCCTCGGTGGGCAGGCGCACCGGCTGACCGGTCTCGCGCGCCTTCCAGCGGCAGAAGGCGCGCGCCTCCAGGCAATTGACCTCCACTGGCCAGTCCCAGCACATCGGCACTTCTTCGGTCATCAGGCGCAGCTTCCAGCCGGCGGCGCCGGGTACCCAGAAGGTCGGGTGTTCGGCACGCGCAAAGCGCTTCCAGCCCAGGCCCTCCTCGTCCCACACGCTGTCGTCGGCGTAGCCGCCGGCCTCGACGAAGCCGAGGTACTCACGATTGGTGACGAGGTGGCGCGCCGCCTGTAAGGCCGGCACCTCGGCGCGGTGGCTGCCGTATTCGTTGTCCCAGCCGTAGATCGGCTCGTCGAAGCTGCGGCCGAGCTGCACGACGCCGGCGGGGATGTCGACCAGGGTGTTGGCGGGCGGTTCGCCGTGCTCGGCGCAGGGCTGCCAGGCGGGGTGGGGCTTCACGTAGTGCAGCGCATGCTGGCGCATCAGCACTGACGAGGTTTCGAGGTGGATGCGCTCGTGCTCGATACCCATCACCACCGCCCAGAACGGATCCTTCCAGCCGATCGGCAGGGTGAAGGGTGTCTCGCGGATCGCCCGGTCGACCACCGCCCGCACCTTGTTCCGGTACGCGGCGACCTCGGCCACCGTGGGCCAGTCGTAGCGGGTGTCGTCGAGGTCGTCCCAGCTCATCTCGTCGACGCCGACTGCGAACATCGACTCCAGGCGCGGATCGATGCGCTGCTCGATCAGGCCGGCGAGCAGGAGCTTGTTGATGAAGAAGGTCGCGGTGTGGCCGAAGTAGAAGATCAGCGGGTGACGCAGGCTGATCGGCTTCTTGTAGTAGGCCTCGTCACAGGCCAGTACCTCGAACAGCGACTCGTAGCGGTCGAAGGTGGCGTGGAAGTAGTGCAGCAGCTCGGTGCGCTTGGCTTCGACGTCCTGGCCGGCGAGCAGCGGGGTGCGGGGGAAGAGGGCGTTCATGGTCGGCATCCGCGAGGCGATGCATGGGACTGTGCAAGATCACGGGCGCGGGATCAAGGGCGGCTGGGGAGGGGGAGGTGAGGGACAGGCGGGGTGCGGGCGAGTGCTTTTGCGTGGAAGCGGCGCCCGCCGCGAGGGTTTGAAGGCGATCGGCGTTGGGTGGGCGATGAAAAGCTCGCGGCTGGCGCCGCTCCTACCGGAAACCACCGCGCGCGTCCCCCGCGTGGGAGCGGCGCCAGCCGCGAGTCTCTTACGACCTTTTCGGCGCCCGCCCACGCGCCCGAACGCGCCTCAGCGGCTCAGCCGGGCGCCAAGCTCGCGCACCGCGCTTGGAATGACGCTGGGGGCGGCAGTGGGGGTAGCGGAGGACTGCGCGAGACGCGCCAGCAGTCGTGTCACCACCGCCTCGATGGGGAGTGAGGCGCCGAAGTGCAGGGGCTGGCCCGCCTTGAAGACGGCCAATGTGGGGAAGTCGTCCACGTCGATATCGCCCACGAGTTCGGCATCGTCCTCGATGTCGGCCCAGGCAAAGACGATCTCGGGATGGGCCAGGGCGATGCGGGTGAGCACCGCCTGGAAGTCACGGCAGGTGCCGCACCAGTTGGCGCACAGGGCCATCACGACCAGAGGGGCGTCGTTCAGGCGGGGGTGGTTGGGCAGTTGTTGTGCAGGTGTCAGCATGTTGCGCCTACGGTGTGTCGATGGCAGCGCGGCGCGCGCGTTGTCCTGGGGCCGGATCGTGGCGCTTGTGCGGGGAGCGTAGCTTACCCCTTGCCTTGGCGGCATGTCGCGTAGACACTGCCGTCGCTGCTGCGCTCGACCCGTGGCGATCATCCCATGCGGGCACTGGCCCTGCGGCTTGATTGCAGTCAATCAGGGTTTCGGTTCGAGCCGCTAGAGTTCCGTTTCGCCTGTTACCGCCTGGCCACTGGGCCGGCCCTCGCACCTACCATGCGCCTGACACGCTCTGCCCGTTCGCTTGCCGCCTGGATCGCGATGTTCGCGATGCTGTTGGCTGCGCTCGCGCCGACGCTGTCGCAGGCGGCCTATCGCGCTTCTGGTGATGCGCGCTGGCTCGAGATCTGCACCGCCGCGGGCATGCGCTACGTCGCTGTCGACACAGCGCCGCAGGACCCGGCCGACGAGCTAGCACGCACCGCTGGCGGGTGCGTGTTCTGCAGCCTCTTCGCAAGCGCGCTGCCGGCAGCATGGGGAGGCGCAGACGTGCCGTCGGCGCAGGGCGAGGACATCAGCCCTGCCTTCAGCCTCCATCAGCCGCGGCCCCGCCCGCCCTGGGTCGCCTCCTCTCCGCGCGCACCGCCCGCCGTGGCCTGAGCCCTCCGCAAGTTGCTGGTTTCGCCTTGCCCGCGTGCGTTGCCGCCGCCGGTGGGCGCGGCTTGTGCGCATGCGTCTGGGCCTTGTCTATTCAGCTGCCGCATCCCAATCGTTTTTTTTGGCTGCGCCGATGCGCAGGCCATACCGATGCCGCTCGCAGGCCTTGCCGCCATGCGCCGTGCCCGCCTGCGCCGCGCGTAGAACAGGAGTGATTCGTGAAACACAAACAACTTGCCATCCTCATTGCTGCCCTTGGTGCTTCGGTTGCGACTGCCGCGGAGACCGTGCCCGTGCTCGGCGAAGTCAGCGTCACCGCCACGCGCGAGGCGCGTCCCGTCGGTGAGACGCCCGCCACCGTGTCCGCGGTCAAGGAGTCGACCCTCGCCACGGCCCGCCCGGCGCACCCGAAGGAAGTCCTCAACCAGGTCCCGGGTGTTTGGATCAGCAACCTGTCGGGCGAAGGGCATTCCACCTCGATCCGCCAGCCGCTGACGACTGCCGCGGTCTATCTCTACCTTGAAGACGGCATCCCGACGCGCTCGACCGGGTTCTTCAACCACAACGCGCTGTACGAGATCAATGTGCCGCAGTCGGGGGGCCTGGAAGTATCAAAAGGGCCGGGCAGCGCCCTTTATGGTTCGGATGCGATCGGCGGTACGGTCAACGTGCTGACGCGCAACCCGCCCACCGGGCCAGCGTTCGAACTTGGTGGCGAGGTCGGCTCGCATGGCTGGCGTCGCGCGCTGGCGAGCGGTGGTAATGCGCACGGCGACGATGCCTGGCGCGCCAGCCTCAACTTCACCCATAGCGACGGCTGGCAGCACGACGCCGGCTATGACCGCCGCGCCGGCACCTTGCGCTGGGATCGCGCGCTCGCCGACGATGCGATGCTGAAGACGGTCGTTTCGTTCTCCACGGTCGACCAGCAGCACGTCGGCAACCTGAACGAGGCCGAGTTCCGCGCCGCGCCGCGTACCAACAACATTCCGTTCTCGTTCCGCAAGGTCGATGCGTTCCGCGTGTCCACCGCCTTCGAGCGCGAGACCGAGACGACGCTGCTGTCGGTGACGCCGTATTTCCGCGACAACAGCATGAGGATCATCCCGAGCTGGACGGTCAGCTACGATCCGAACCAGTATGTCACCAAGAACCAGTCCTTCGGCTTCCTCAGCAAGTACCGCATGGACTTCGCGCCCATGCGCGCGCGTCTCATCGTCGGCCTCGACGTGGACTACAGCCCCGGTTCGCGCGATGAGGACTCGATTGCGCTGACGCGCACTACCAACGCCCTCGGCGGCACGACCTACGGCCTCAATCGTGCGGTGGCACCGGTACAGATCTACCACTACGACGTCACCTTCCGCGGCATCTCGCCCTACCTCCATGGAGAGATCTCGCCGACCGAGCGGCTGCGCCTCACTGCCGGCTTGCGCTACGACGACATGCGGTACGACTACACCAACAAGATGAATGGCGGTGCGGCCGGGGCGACCCAGGGGGTTGCGGGGGCCTTCCCCGGCAACGGCTGGTACGGCCATGCCGCCAGCGCCAAGGTTGGCTATAGCCGCCTAAGCCCAAAGCTGGGCGCGACCTGGGCATTCTCCGAGCACCTGAATGGCTTCGTCGCCTACAGCAACGCCTTCCGTGCGCCGTCCGAAGGCCAGGTCTTCCGCGGCAGTCGTGAGTCGAGCGCTGCGCGCGCGCAAGCGCAGGCGGAGTCGCTGCTGAAGCTCAAGCCCGTCGTCGTCGATAGCTTCGAGACCGGTCTGCGTGGCAGTGCAGAGGGCGTCAGCTACGAATTGTCGGTCTATCACATGACGAAGAAGGACGACATCGTCAGCTATCAGGACCCGGTTACCAACCAGCGCACCGCCGTCAATGCCGGCAAGACCTTGCACCGAGGTATCGAGATGGGCCTCGGTCTGGCGCTGGCCAGCGATTGGCGGCTCGATGCCAGCCTGTCTTACGCCAAGCACTCCTACGAAACCTGGGTAGTGTCCGGTACGGCGGACTACAGTGGGAAGGAAATGGAAAGCGCGCCGCGGCTGCTCGCCAACACACGCCTGAGCTACGCGCCATCGGCGATGAACGGTGGCCGGGTGCAGCTCGAGTGGGTCAAGCTCGGCAGCTACTGGCGCGACGCCGCCAACACCAGCAAGTATGGCGGCCACGATCTCTTCAACCTGCGCGCCAACTATCCGTTTGCCAAGGGCTTCGAGGCTTACGCCAGCGTCTCCAACCTGTTCGACCGCCGCCACGCCGAGACCTCTGGGCTGTCCAGCGGCAATGCCACCTACACTGCCGGGCTGCCGCGTACGGTTTACCTTGGACTGCAGGCCAAATGGTAATGACGATGACAATGCGCCCGCGCTCGGTCAGCGCGGGCGACGATGCCGGAGAGGGCATGATGGGACGACTATTCATGTGTTGTAAGCGCTACCTGATGGGTGCAGCGCTCGTCCTCGGTGTGGTCGGCGCGGCAGCCGCCCATGGCGATCACGCTGGCGCCGCCAAGGCTGCACCGACAAAGGCGGCGCGGCCCGAACTGGGCACCAGCGCCGCGATTGCGGCCGACGGCAGCTGGTACGCGGTTGCGACGCGAGGTGGCCACGTCGTGCTCCACCGCAGCACCGATGGCGGCCTGCGCTGGCACGAGGCAGCAGTGGTCAACCCCGTTCCGGAGGCGGTAGCGGCCGATGGCGAGAACCGGCCGCAGCTGGTCATTACTGCCGATGGTGCGGTGCTGGTGTCGTGGGCGCGCCGCTTCGAGGAGCGCTTCACGGGCGACGTGCGCTTCGCTCGCGCCGCCGACGGCGTGCATTTCGATGCACCGGTCACCGTACACCGTGACCGTAGCATCGTCGGTCATAGCTTCAATGTGATGCGAATGATGCGAGACGGTCGCCTTGTCATCGCCTGGATCGACGGCCGCGAAAGCGCAGCGGCCAAGCGTTCGGGGGAAGACTACCGAGGCTCGGCGATCTATGCGGCGGTGTCCGACGATGCCGGGCGCAGCTTCCGGCCCGAAACCAAGGTGGTGGACTACAGTTGCCAGTGCTGCAGGCTGGCGCTGGCCAAGGATGTCGATGGCACGCCGCTGCTGCTCTGGCGTCACGTCTTCGAGCCCAACGAGCGTGACCATGCGCTTGTCCGTCTCGACGTCGAGCACGGCGGCGCGGCCGTCCCCGAACGCGCCACCTTTGACCGCTGGCGCATCGATGCCTGCCCGCACCATGGCCCCTCGCTCGTGGTGGCCGCCGACGGCACGCGTCACGCGGTGTGGTTCAACGAGCGCGAGGGCGAGGGCAGGGTGTTCTACGGACGCCTTGCCGATGGCCGCGTCGAGGGCCAGCGCACGGTGGGCGGGCAGCGTGCGGCGCATGCCGACATCGCGCTGGCTGGCGCACGGATCGCGGTGGTGTGGAAGGAGTTCGACGGCGAGCGCACCCGGCTCCTGGCGGAACTGTCCGATGACGGCGGGCACAGCTTCCACACCCAGGTGTTGGCCAGTACCGCGGGGGCGTCGGATCAGCCGCGCGTGCTGAGCCAGGGCGACGCCTTGTTCGTGTTCTGGCGCACCGCAGACGAAGGCATGAAGGGGTATGCGCTGTGATGAAGACGATCCGCATCCTGTTTGCGCTGCTGCTGTGCGGCGGGGCCGTGTCCGGTGCTGCGGTGGCGGCCGATACCGCACAGGGCTTCACCCGCCTCGACGCCGCGGGCGCGCGTGAGCTTGTCGCGCCCGCCACGCACCGTGTGCCGACGATCATCGCGCTATGGTCGGCCGAGTGCGTGCATTGCAAGAAGAACCTTGCATTGTTTTCGGCGATGTCACGCGCCGCTGCAGGCCCGCGCCTCGTCACGATCGCGGTGGAGCCGGACGACCCACAACTGGGTGAGATCCTCGACCGCTTCGGCGTCCCCGGTGCGCGCTTCGCCTACGGCGACGAGGCGCCCGAGCGCCTGGCCTTTGCCATCGACCCGGATTGGCGCGGCGAGTTGCCGCGGACGCTGTTCTTCGATGGTCGCGGCGGGCTCAAGGCGGTGTCGGGCATTGTCGATGAGGCGCGCACACGTGCGCTGCTGGGTTTGGGCCGCCCTTAGCCTGCCGTTGATCAGGTCTCGGTCAGCCCTGAACCGGTAGCGCCGCGCCCTGGCCCGGCTTGCTTGGGAAAAAGCTCACCTTCTGCGCGACCACCGTGTCGCGCATTTTCGCGATGTGGGGCTTCATTCCGCCGACGACGTGCATCTCGCAACGCTTGCAGTCGAAGCGCAGGGTCAGCGTCTCGTTGCCATTGACCAGCTGCATCGGGTCGGGGCGGATGCCTTTCACTTCCTTGGGGCACAGGTTGAAGCTGTAGCGCAGGCAGTGCTTGGTGATCATCAGCGAGACGTCGTCGGTCTCCTGGTTCTCCTCGAAGGCGGCGTCGATGAGCTTGACGCCGTGCCTGGCGTAGAAGGCACGCGCCTTGTCGTTCGAGACGTTGGCAAGGTAGCTCAGCGCGTCCTGCGGATAGGGGACGGGCGGCTTCACCGGTGCGGCGCGTGGCGGGCGGGCGTAGGCCAGCAGCCTTGCGTGCTCCAGGCGCTCGACGGCTTCGCGGCGCAGGGCGTTGAGCTGGCTCGCGGGCAGGAAGGGAGGCGCCGGCAGGTCGATGAGGATGTCGCCTGCAACGAAGTCGGTGTTGCCCAGCTTGGCGATGTGTTCGCGCAGGGTGGCGAGCGCGCGCTCGGCGTTCTGCGCCGGCTCGAAGGCTGTCGTAAGGCTTGCGCTCGCGCGCACGCCGTCCTCGTCTACAAGTGTCAGCACGAAGCCGTCCGCAGTCGCTGCGAACTGCGCATCGACCGCAATGCGGCGCTCGGCGGACTTCTTCTCGAGTGCACGCTCGAACTCGTGGTCGTGATTGCGGAACAGCGAGGTGCCGGGCACCAGGTCGGACGGCAGCGGTTCGGACGGAAAGATGCGGTCGATGCCCTCGCCGCCGCCGTTGGCTTCGGCGCGATTCACCCGCAGGCCGGTGAGCTCGCCCTTCGGCGTGTACCAGGTCAGGCCGTCGGCGTTGTGGATCGGCGAGACGCGCTCGACGTCGAAGAACTTGCGCCCCTTGGTGTCGATCTTCTTCACTCGGCCGATCGGTTCGCCGACGAACTTGGGCGACTCGAAGGCCTCGATGCCGTGGCGGCGGTCGTTGGTGAAGTAGTCGGTGTAGCCGCGGTTGAAGGTCTTGTCGGCCTGCGGGGTGAACAGGAAGGTGGTGCGCCCGCTCGAGGCGCGGCGGTATGCAGGGCCGTCGGCGTCCGGGTGCTCGATGATGTCGTCGAGCAGCGTGCGGTAGTGCGCGGTGATGTTCTTGACGTAGGCGAGGTCCTTGTAGCGGCCCTCGATCTTGAACGAACTGACTCCCGCGGCGGCCAGCGCGCGCAGATTGGCGCTCTGGTTGTTGTCCTTCATCGACAGCATGTGCTGGTTGCTGGCGACGGTGTTGCCGTCCTTGTCCTTGAGGTCGTAGGGCAGTCGACAGGCCTGCGAACATTCGCCGCGGTTGGCGCTGCGCCCGGTGTGGGCGTGGCTGATGTAGCACTGGCCGGAGAAGGCCACGCACAGCGCGCCGTGCACGAAGTACTCGAGCTGGCAGGTGGTGGCTGCGGCGATCTTCTTCACCTCGGCGAGCGACAGCTCGCGCGCCAGCACGATCTGCGAGAAACCCACGTCCTGCAGGAAGCGCGCCTTGCTGGCGTCGCGGATGTCGGTCTGCGTGCTGGCGTGGAGCTGGATCGGCGGCAGGTCGAGCTCGAGCAGGCCCATGTCCTGCACGATCAGGGCGTCGACGCCGGCGTCATACAGCTCCCAGATCAGCTTGCGCGCCGGTTCGAGTTCGGCATCGAACAGGATGGTGTTGGTGGCGACGAAGATCTGCGCGTGGTAGCGGTGGGCGTGCTGCACCAGGCGCGCGATGTCTGCGACCGAGTTGTCCGCGGACGAGCGCGCACCAAAGGCTGGGCCGCCGATGTAGACCGCGTCCGCGCCATGGTTGATGGCCTCGATGCCGAAGTCGGCGGTCTTGGCCGGGGCGAGGAGTTCGAGGGTGTGGCGGTCGGTGCTCATCGGCGTCTGGATTGCGCAAGCGCTTGATCGGAAAGGCCAGGATGATAACAAGGCGCGCGCCGCCAGGCGCGCCTGTGGTCAAAAAAGGCGCTCAACCTGCGCTCATCACGGTGGCCTGGCGGCGCTGCACCCGTGTGCCTGGCTCAGCCGCGCAGGCGTCGGCGTCGGGCAAGGGCGAACGGCACCAGCACGAGCAGCCCCACTGCATCCGCCACCCAGTCCCAGGGGTCGCCGAAGCGGTGCGCGGTCATCGACTGTGCGAACTCCATCGCTGCACCGTACAGGAGCAGGCCCACGGCGATGGTGACCGGCCGTTCGGGCCAGGCGGCGAGGGCTAGCAGGGCAAGCACTGCGAACAGCACCGCGTGCTCTATCTTGTCCTGCCAGGAGACCAGCTTGGCCACCTCGGGGGCGGGCAGCAAGGCCATCCAGAACACGGCGAGCAGCACGAGCACGAACAGCAGGCGCAGGGTCTTGCGAACGGATGAGGGCATGCGAAGTCCTAGTGACGCGTTTTGTTGCTTGAATTGTTGATGTCGGGGCCGCTGCCGCATGGCGTTGGCCGGGCCGCAGATGCGATGCTGCGACCACTACACCGGGGAGCCTGAAGATGCCGAAATCGAACAGAAGTTTCCGTCCATTGCTGCTTGCGTCCATGCTGGCGTCCTCCGTACTGCTCTCTGGGACGACGTTTGCGCGTGACGTGGTGGTGCGCACCGAGACCGGTAACGTCAAGGTGACCGAGTTTGCCACCGGCCTCGATACGCCGTGGTCGATCGCCTTCCTGCCCGACGGCCGCATGCTCGTGACCGAGCGCCCGGGCCGCATGCGCGTGGTCGGTACCGACGGCAGCCTGTCGGCCCCCATCGCCGGGGTGCCGGCGGTGCACGCGCGCGGCCAGGGCGGCCTGCTCGACGTGGTGCCGAGCCCGAGCTTCGCGCAGGACGGGCTGATCGTGTTCTCCTACGCCGAGCCGACGCAGCGCGGCGCGCGCACCGCGGTGGCGCGCGCACGCCTCGACCTCGAGCGACTCGAACTGCGCGAGGTGCAGCGGATCTTCGCGCAGAACGAGGACCCCTCCGGCAACCAGCATTTCGGCTCGCGCCTGGTCTTCGCTGCCGACGGCACGCTGTTCGTGACCCTGGGCGACCGTGGTGGTGCGCGCGAGCGGGCGCAGGCGCTCGACAGCCACATCGGCAAGGTCGTGCGCATCGCGCTCGACGGCAGCGTGCCGCCTGACAACCCCTTCGTCGGCCGTGCAGGCGTGCTGCCCGAGATCTGGTCCTACGGCCACCGCAACATCCAGGGCGCGGCGCTGCACCCGCAGACGGGCGAACTGTGGACCCACGAGCACGGTCCGCAGGGCGGCGACGAGATCAACCGTGCGCTGCCCGGGCTGAACTATGGCTGGCCCGAGGTCACCTACGGCCGCGAGTACGTCACCGGGCGCAAGATCGGCCAGGGCAGCAGCCGTGATGACGTCGAGCCACCGCTGCTGCAATGGACACCCTCGATCGCACCGTCGGGGATGAGCTTCTATACCGGCGAGCGTTTCCCGCAATGGAAGGGGAATGTGCTGGTCGGCGCGCTGCGCTACCAGCTGGTGGCCCGTCTGGTGCTCGATGGCAACGAGGTCCGCCACGAAGAGCGCCTGCTGGCCGAACTCGGCCGTCGCATCCGCGACGTGCGCCAGGGGCCGGACGGCTATGTGTGGGTCGTCGACGAGAGCGAGGGCCGCATCCTGCGCCTTGAGCCCGCGCAGTAGGCCGGCGGCCCCATGCATGGCTGCGTGCGCCTTCAGCCGGCCTGCTTGATGGCCAGCACGGCCTGGTTGCGCAGCGTGCGCAGCAGGGCAAGCTCCTGCTCGCTGATCTCGATCTCGCCCGCGCGCTCCTTGTCGGCATAGATCATCGCCACCGGGCGGCCCTTGATCGTGAGCGGGAACAGCACGAAGGTGTGCGACGGTACCGACTTGCGATACCAGTCGGGCACATGGGCGGCGATCTTCGGATCGTCGATGTCCGAAATCAGGATGTCGGCGCCTTTCGCCGTGGCGGCATTGAAGACGTTGTCGGGATGAGCCGACAGGCTGAAGCGGACCTGGCGGGCCAGTTCGGCGACGCCCGGCCCAAAGCCGAAGCGGCCTGTCATCGCATTCGTGCGCGGGTCGCGGATGCACAGCAGCACGCGCTTGAAGCCCATTGCCCGGTACATGGTCTCGAGGATGATGCGCAGCACGTCGTTGAGCTTGAAGTCCTCGACCAGGGTGTTGCTGATGTCCTGGATGCCGGCGCTGAGTACGGCTTGCGCATCCGCGGCCTTGCGCCCTTCCTCGGTGGCTTGCGCGGGCGTGCTCTGTTCGAGCAGGGCGGCGACCGGCAGGCCGGTATCGGTGAGCGTGGCGGGAGCCGGCGCACCATCGACGAGCTGGCGCAGCTGGCGGCCGATACGGGTGTTCGCCATGCTGACCTTGATGGTGGAGGCGAAGGCCTCGATCTCCTCGGCCGCCGCATGCATCAGTTCGCGCGCCATCTGCGCCCCGACCGGAACCGCGTCGGCGAAGCGCGCCGATAGCGCTTGCAGCGCCTTGTCGCGCTCGTCCGCTGGCAGCAGCGCCACCGCGTCGCAGTATTCGTTGGCACAGGCTGCCAGCGCACGCAGGCGTTCCTCGGTGGTGGCGGGGCGGCGCACCGGGCCATCCTCGATGTGGCGCATGCTGTCCTGGATCAGCTCCGGGAAGCCCCAGTGCCGGGCCAGGGCAATACCGAGGGCCTCGAAGCCGGTGCCCAGCACGCGCTGGGCCGCGGCCTCTTCCTTGCAGCCCTGCTGCTGCATCAGGCGGCGGATGTCCTCGCTCTCCTCGGGGAAGTAGAACTGGCACAGCAGGCGGCCAAGGTTGTGGAACACGGTGCAGATGTAGACCTGCTCGCCGTCGCGCAGGCGCAGGTGCGCCGCCAGCTCGCGGCCGAACAGGCCGGCCAGACAGGCGCGCAGGAACTCCTCCTTGAGCTGGGCCGCGTTGGCCTTGTTCTGCAGGTGCTCGAACAGCAGCACGGTGATCGCGATGTTGCGCACGGTGTCGAAGCCGAGCACCACGATCGCACGCGAGATGGTGCTGATCTGGCCGCCGCCGGCCGGTCGGTAATGGGCCGAGTTGACCAGGCGCAGCAGCTTGTTGGTGAGCGAGAAGTCACGCAGGATCAGCGCCGACAAGGTGCCGATGGTTTCCGATTCGCTCGACGCGATGCGGTTGATCGCGGCTACCGATTCCGACAGGGCGGGGAAGTCGCCGCGGTGCTTCATGCGTCGGAGCAGAAAGTCGAGCGCAGCGGGTTGCCCGTCTTCGGCTACCGGGTCGGCGGTGGCGGCGGGGGGCTGCAGCCACGCCTGCAGTGCAAGGCGGAACGCGTTGGCATCGGCGTAGCGTGCCTGCGGGTCGAGCGCTGCCGCGCGCAAGGCGATGGCGGCCAGCTGTTCGTCGATCGGTGCGCCGTCGGCCGGTACGGTGACGGCAGTGCTGCGGGCGAGTTCGAGCAGCTTGGCCGGGTCGGTCTCGCGATGAACCGGGCGACCGGCCAGCATCCACAACAGCAGTACGCCCGCGGCGTATACGTCGTTGCGCGGGCTCAGTTCGCGGCGCTCGATGTACTCGGGCGCGATGAAACCCGGTGTGCCCGATAGCCCCTGGCGTGCCTTCGGGTCATCGACATGACGGGCAATGCCGAAGTCCATCACGCGCGATCTGCCCGCGGCGTCGATCAGCACGTTGCTCGGCTTGAGGTCGCGGTGGATGACGCCCTGTGCGTGTGCCTCGGCCAGCGCAGTGAGGACGTCGACCATCATCGGCACGGCCTCGGCGGCCGGTATCGCGCCGCGGCGGCGCATCAGCGCGGCAAGGCTCTCGCCGGGGACGTACTCGAACACCAGGTAGAGGTCGCCGTCCTCCTCGCCCGCCTCGAACACAGGCACGATGCCCGGGTGGCGCAGCCGGCTCACCGAGCGCGCTTCGGCCAGCAGCGCGGCGTTCTGCTTGCGCTCGGCGGCCGCGAAATGAAGGGTCTTGACCGCGACCTCGCGTTCAAGCTGAGGGTCCCAGGCGAGATAGACGATGCTCTGCGCACCGCGCCCAAGTTCGCGCCTGATCTCGAAGCGACCGATGCTGCTGCTCATGATTTGACCGCTGCCGGTTGATGAAGGCCCGGCGATGAATCCAGTCGATCCGGTGCGCGGGTGCGCAACGCTAATTCAGAACCGTACGCTCGTCCAGCCCTGCACACAACACGGCTGGTAACGTGTTTCGTGTCATCATCGCGACCCTTATTCAGCCAGGATGAAGACACCGCGATGGAGAGCCCTTTCAAAGGCAAGACCGGCCTGCGTCGGATCTGGAACGCCTTTCACTATTCGCTGGACGGGTTGCGTGCCGCCTATCGCCACGAGGACGCCTTTCGCCAGGAGGTCTTGCTGACGCTGGTGGCGCTGCCGCTGGCCCTATGGCTGGGCGAATCGGCGCTCGAGCGCGCGCTGATGATCGGCAGTGTGTTGCTGGTGCTGATCGTGGAACTGCTGAACTCAGCGATCGAGGCGACTGTCGACCGGGTGTCGCTCGAACGTCACCAGCTCGCCAAGCGGGCGAAGGATATCGGCAGCGCTGCGGTGCTGATCGCACTCATCAACGCCGCCGTCGTGTGGGGGCTGGTGCTGCTGGGCTGATACGGGGCTCAGGCCTTGCGCGGGCCCCAGCTGCGCACCGGGCCGGTGTCGATGTGCACGAAGTCGGAGCCGGGATAGTAGCCGACGCCACCCACGCCCAGGGCGAGTGCGGCGTCGCGCAAGCGGGCGGTATCGACACCGACGAGGCGGATGTCGATCGCCTTGCCATCCATGTGCAGGCTGCGTTTGGCCACGCCGCCACCGCCGGTCTTGCGCAGGGCGTTGTTGGTTGCCGGCGAGCGGTATCCCGAGATGATCTCGAAGGTGTCGCCGCCGCAGGCTATGCTCAGGGCGTGAAGGATGTCATAGAGCTTGGGATCCATCCGGGTAGACTCGCCCGAACGGTGGTCACGCAACAGCCAGTTGATGCGTTGCAGGGCAGGCTCGATGTAACCGTTTGCGTTCCGGTAGACCAGGCTGAGCCGCTCGTCGGTATGGGTATGCCGAAAGCCGAGCTGGCGGTCGTGCCGGGCGGCATGTGCGGCATTGACTGAAAGGCCCAGCGGCAGGGCGGCGAGGCCTTTGAGGAACAGGCGGCGGCGCGGCGCGGCGTGATCGCGGGAAATCTTCGACATGAACAATAACCAGTCCAAACAAGCACTTGAAGGCGGCATCCTAAACGATGTCGGGCTGCGTTTGGGCAAAAGTTTTGTAACCTGTACGCTGCTTCTCGGCTTGACCTGGGGCGTGCCGCTGGGCGCGGCAATGGATTCCCCGGATACGGGGCGGGGCAGTGTGGCGCAGCCGGCCGATGCCGGCGCGGCGGTCGGCGCCGAGCTCGAGCGTCTGCTCAGCCTGCGACCGGCGACGACGGACGAGACGGTTGCACTGTTCTATCTGGTGCGCGCCTACCGTCCGGTCTGGAACGACAGCGTGCGCACACGTGCGCTGATTGCGGCGGTGGAAGGCGCGGCTGCGCATGGCCTGGCGCCGGGCAGCTTCCCCCTGCAGGCGCTGCGCCATGCGGGGGACGCCGAACCGGCTGTGCTGTCGGCCGCACAGCAGGCCGAACGCGAACTGCTGCTCAGCGACACGCTGGCCCGGTTGCTGCGCCAGATCCGCTATGGCGTGCTGGACCCGCGGCAGCTCTACCGCGACTGGAACTTCACCCCGATGCCCGGTCCTCACCAGCGCGCCACCGAGCTTGCTGCCGTGTTGCGCGCCGAAGACCTTGGCGCCGCGATTGCGCTGCAGGCACCCGAGCCTGCGCTCTACCGGGCGCTGCAGCAGGCGCTCGTGCATTACCAGGCGCGCATCGGCGACGACTGGCCGCGTGTCCCGGCGGGCGTGACCCTGCGACCCGGCGAGCGCAACCCACGAGTGGCTGCGCTGCGGGCGCGGCTGCAGGCCGAGGGCGGCCCCGAACGCGTCCACCTCGAACGCGCCGGCGCAGACCTCGGCGCAACGCCCGACCCCGCGTACTACGACGAGGCGCTGGCCGAGGCGGTCAAGGGTTTCCAGCGCCGTCATGGCATGGACGACGATGCGGCCGTCGGCCGGCAGACGCTTGCCGCGCTCAACACCACCCCGGCGCAGCGGGTCGAGCAGGTTCGCGCCAACCTCGAGCGCCTGCGCTGGGTGGCGTCCGACCTCCAGGGCGACCGCCTGCTGGTCGATATCACCGGTTATCGCGCCGAGCTCCGCCTGGGCGGCGAAACCCTTTGGTCAGCGCGCGTGATCGTCGGCAAACCGACACGCAGGACGCCGTCGCTGCGCGACAAGGTGGTGAACCTGGTCTTCAACCCCAAGTGGGTGGTGCCGCCGACCATCCTGCGCGAGGACGTGATTCCAGCCGTCGCGCGCGGCACGGACTACCTCGACAAGCATCGCTTGAGCATCTTCGATCGGGATGGCGAGGCTGTGGACCCGGCCGAAATCGACTGGTCCGGCGCACGCAGCGGCGGATTCCCCTATCGCGTCGTTCAGGCGTCAGGGGCCGATGGCTCGCTCGGCCGCATCAAGTTCTCGCTGTCGAATCCGTACTCGATCTATCTGCACGACACCAACGCGCGTTCGCTCTTCGGGCGCTCGGAGCGGGCGCTCAGTTCCGGCTGCGTGCGTGTCGAGCAGCCCGAAGCGCTCGCATTGCTGCTGCTAGACAACCCGCAGCGCTGGAGTGCGGAGGCCTTGCAGCAGGCGCTCGACAGCGGTCGCACGCAGACCCAGCGCGTCGGCCGTGATGTGACCGTATTGCTGCACTACACCACGGCAGGTCTCAACGCGGACGGCACACTGCAGCTGCGCAACGACATCTACGGTCACGACCGCACTGTCGCCGCCGCGCTCGATGCCGCAGCGCGTGCAGGCACGCATTGATCCGTCGTCATCATCCGGCAATGCACGCTTAACCGTGCTGACTTGTGCGCCGCCTATGCTGCGGTGCCATGAGAACGCTCGACTTCACGACCGAAGAGCTCTGCCAGTCGCCCCGGCTGCGCGTGGCCCTCGTCACCGAGACCTGGCCGCCCGAGGTGAACGGCGTGGCGATGACCCTGAAACGCATGGTCGACGGGCTCATCGCCCGCGGCCACAGCGTGCAGCTGGTGCGCCCGCGGCAGACGCCGGCCGATACGGCGATGTCGACTGGCGGGCTGCAGGAGGTGCTGTCGCGTGGCCTGCGCCTGCCGCGCTACGACGGCCTCAAGCTCGGCCTGCCGGCGCGCTCGCGCCTGGTGCGCGAGTGGTCGCGCCAGCGCCCCGACCTGGTGCACGTGGCAACCGAAGGGCCGCTGGGGTGGACCGCCGTTACCGCCGCCAACAAGCTGCGTCTGCCGGTGACCTCGGACTTCCACACCAACTTCGACCACTACAGCACGCATTACGGCGTGGGCTGGCTGCGCCAGCCGGTGGCCGCCTACCTGCGCCGCTTCCATAACCGCACCGCCGCCACCTACGTACCTACCGCTGCGCTGGCGCGCAACCTGGGCGACCAGGGCTATGAGCGTGTGGAGGTGATCTCGCGCGGGGTCGATACGCGCCTGTACTCACCCGCGCGCCGCAGCGCGGACTTGCGCCGGCAGTGGGGCGTGGGGCCCGATGCACTGGCGGTGGTCTGCGTCGGCCGGATCGCCGCGGAGAAGAACCTCGGCCTCGCCTTGCGCGCGTTCGCTGCGATCCGCCAGCAGCGGCCGGACGCCCGCATGGTGCTGGTCGGCGACGGCCCGATGCGGGCGGGCATCGCACGCGAGCACCCCGACGTGGTGCAGGCGGGCATGCGCCACGGCGAGGATCTCGCCGCCCATTACGCCTCCGGCGACCTGTTCCTGTTCCCCAGCCTGACCGAGACCTTCGGCAACGTCACCCTCGAGGCCATGGCCAGCGGCCTGTGCGTGCTGGCCTACGACTATGCGGCAGCCGCCGAAGTCATTGCCGACCTGGGCAACGGCGCCGTGGTGCGCTGCGGCGACGAGCAGGGCTTCGTCGAGCGCGCGCTGCAACTCGCGCTGGCCGACACCCTGCGCGCCGAGCTGGGCGTGCAGGCCCGCCAGACCGCGATCGGTATCGACTGGGAGGCGGTCAACGACCACTTTTCCGCGGCGCTGCTGCGGGCGTGGGAAGGGCACAGGCGGGCCAAAGTGCCTGCAACGGATCTGCGAGCACGGGAGGTACAAGGCTGATGAAGCGCGTACGCACCATCTTCATATCGGACGTCCACCTCGGCACGCGGGCCTGCCAGGCCGACAGCCTGCTTGCCTTCCTTAAGGAGCATGAGTCCGAATATCTCTACCTGATCGGCGACATCGTCGATTTCTGGGCGATGAACCGCAGCGTGCAATGGGCGCCGGCACACAACACCGTGGTGCAGAAGGTGCTGCGCCGGGCGCGCCACGGCTGCAAGGTCTTCTTCATCCCGGGCAACCACGATGAAGCCCTGCGGGAATACGCCGGCGTCGCCTTCGGCGACATCCGCGTCGAAACCGAGTGGATCCACGAGACCCTGGACGGACGCCGCTACTGGCTCGTGCATGGCGACGAGTACGACCAGGTGACGCGCCACCATCGCTGGGTCGCGGTACTGGGCGACGTCGGCTACAACACGCTGGTCCGGCTCAACCTGCTGTTGTCGAAGGCGCGGCGCCTGCTGCGCCGGCCGGGCTACTGGTCGCTTGCCGGCTACGCCAAGCAGAAGGTGAAGAAGGCGGTGAGCTTCATCTTCGACTTCGAGGATGCCGTCGCCCATGCGGCGCAACAACGCGGTGTGGACGGTGTGGTGTGCGGCCACATCCACTGGCCCGCCGACCGCCGCATCGGCAAGATCCGCTACCTCAACTGTGGCGACTGGGTCGACACCTGCAGCGCGGTGGTCGAGCACTACGACGGCCGCCTCGAGGTCGTGAATTGGGGCGTCACCCGCGGTGACGGCGAGCAGGCGCCGGTACTTCTCGAGGCCCGCCCGCTGCCAGAGTCCAGGCCGGCGGCCCGGCCTGCGCCGAAGCCGATCGCACAGCCCGAGCGGATCTACCTCACGCCCGACATCTGAGCCGCGTGCCTCAGTTGCGCGCGTCCTTGTCGAGCTCGTCCGTGCATGGTGATTCGCCCGGGGGCGCGCGCATCAGATCGATCATCACGCGCATGCCGAGCAGGGCGTTGCCGAGCGCGAACAGGGCGATCACTGCCATCGCCAGCGGCACCAGCGGATAGGTTCGCAGGACCCAGGCCAGCACGGCCGACAGCAGGTTGAGGACGATCATCAGCCAGAAGCGGCCGTCGCGCGGGCGATACAGCCGCGACAGCCTGTAATGGGCGCCAGCCCTGCTCATTGGGTGCGCCCTTCGATGCTTGTCTGGCCTCCTTCTGCAGCCAGCCGGCCGCGGCGCACCATGACCAGCACGACCACGGCGAGCACGACTTCGATGGCGCCGATGCAGACGAAAACGGCAGGGTAGGGCGCAGCCAGGACCAACCCGAACACGGCCAGCAGGGCGCTGCTCAGCAGCGGGCCGGCGGCGAAGCCGAGAGAGCCCGCCATGTTGAAGGCGGCGAGCGCGCTCGCGCGGCAGTCCTCGCCGCCATACTGCGCTGCGAGCACGAGCGAGGGCGCGTACATCAGCGCCGCGATCACGCCGCCGACGGCCATCGCGGTCATGATCGACTCCCCTGGCAGGAAGCCGAGCACGGCCAGGAAGATGCCATACAGCACGCTGCCGCTCACCATCATCGCCAGCGGGTTCCAATGCCGCGACAGGTGTCCGGCCGGATAGGTGAGCAGCGAGAACGGCACCAGGAAGGCCGCCATCGCCAGGCCGATCTGGCGTGCATCGAAACCGATGACCAGGCCGAGATAGAGCGACAGCGTAGACACGATGAAGCCCACCGTCAGGCGGTCGGCAAACGAGAACGCCAGTGGCACCAGCAACTGTTGCCGGCTGCGCAGGGTATGCACGATCTCGGCCATGGCCAGGCGCGGGCGCTGCCGCGTCGCGTCCGCGTCGCGCAGGTACATGAAGCCGGCGACGGCGAGCAGGATCGACAATACGCCGCCGCCGATCGGCACCCACAGTGGGTTGATGCCGCCGACGAAGCCGCCCAGCGGCGCGCCGCTGGCCACACCGAGGCTGATCGAGGCCCCGACCGCGCCCATGCGCGCCCCCAGCCCCGCCTTGCCGGCGCTGTCGGCGCCCAAGGCCATCAGCAGCGACAGCGCCGACATGTGCGCGAAGCCCTCCACGAAGCGCAGACCGAGCAGCAGCCCGTAGCTCTCCGCACGTGCGTAGGCCCAGGCGATGCCGAGCAGGGTGGCGCCGTTGAGCAGCAGCGCCAGCACCGCGAGCGCCTTGCGACGGCCGAGGCGGTCCGACAGCAGACCTGCGATCGGCGCGCCGATCAGGGCGCCGATCATGTTGATCGACATGAACAGGTGGCTGGCAAACTGGCCCAGGCCGGGAAAACGTTGAGCGGTGAAGTCGGGCAGCACCGGCACCATGGCCGTGACCGGCAGCATCAGCCCATAGAGCAGCAGCAGGGGCAGGTTGGAAGCGTCAAGGGGCAGGCGGGGCATGAAGGTGCGGTCAGCGAGCGGGCGCCGGTGGGCGCGAAGCCGACAAAATACCAGCGAATCGCACATCGGGGGCTGCAGCGCGGGGTTCCGGGTAGGCGCGGCGCCAGCCGCGAGCTTTTCGTCGGCTCATCCCGGCGCCGTCGCCTTCGACCCCTCGCGGCTCGCGCCGCTCCTACGGGAGGGCGGCGGCGCGGGGGGCTGCGTAGGAGCGGCGCCAGCCGCGAGCTTTTCATCGGCTCATCCCGGCGCCATCGCCTTCGACCCCTCGCGGCTGGCGCCGCTCCTACAGCGTGGGCGGGGGGTCAGCCTTGCATCTTGCCGATGGTGTGGCGCAGGCGGGTGTGGGCGAGGGTGAAGAAGAAGCCGCCGATGAGCGCGACCATCAGGAACTGCGGCCACACCACGTCGAGCCCGGCGCCGCGGAAGAGCACACCCTGGGCGAGGCTGACGTAGTGGGTCGTGGGGGTGAAGGCCATCAGCGTGCTGACGAGCTCGGGCATGCTTTCGCGTGGCGTGAGCGCGCCCGACAGGATCTGCAGCGGCAGCAGCACCAGGATCGCCATCAGCCCGAACTGGGGCATGTTGCGTGCCAGCGTACCCATGAAGATGCCGATGGAGGTCGCTGCGAACAGATAGAGCAGGGTGCCGAAGGCGAACAGCAGCGCCGACCCGGGCACGGCCACCCCGAGCACACCCTTGACGACGATCTGCAGCGACAGCGCGGACGCGAGCAGCACCACCGCGCCCATCGCCCAGACCTTGGAGAGCATGATCTCGAGTGGCGTGACCGGCATCACCAGCAGGTGTTCGATGGTGCCGTGTTCGCGCTCGCGGATCAGGGCGGCGCCGGTGAGGAGGATGCCGAGCAGGGTGATGTTGTTGATGATCGAGGTGACCGCGGCGAACCAGCTCTGGCTGAGGTTGGGATTGAACAGTGCGCGCGGCACGAGCTCGACCGGCTGCGGAGCGGCCGTACGGTAGCGCAGCACGAAGGCACGGATCTCGTCGTTGACGATGCTCTGGATATAGCCGGTGCCGGTCTGTGCCTGGCTCTGGCGGGTGGCGTCCACATTGAGCTGGAGGGCTGGCGCACGTCCTGCGAGGACGTCGCGCTGGAAGTTGGGCGGGATGTCGAGCACGAAGGTGTGGCGGCCGGCGTCCATGCCCTTGTCCATCTCGCCCAGCTCGATCAGATCCGGCGCGATGAACTGCGGCGGCTGCAGCGCGGCGACGATGCGTGTCGACAGCTGCGAGCGGTCCTCGTCGACAACGGCGATTGCGGCGCGGTGCAGGCTTTCCGGCTTGGCGCGCGCATCGGCGTACACCGAGACCGAGAACATGAAGACGATGAGGAACAGCATCGTCCAGTCGCCGAGCAAGCTGTGGAACTCCTTGATGCCGAGGTGCCAGGTGTTGTGGACCAGGCGGCGCCCGCGCCTGCGGGCGGGGGCGTGCGCAGCGGCATGCGTGTTGTGGTCGTTCATCGGCGGTCCCCCTAGCGTGCCTGCTTGCGCAACAGCAGCACCGCGCCGAGCGTGAGCACCGGAACGGCGATCAGCAAGGGCAGGAAGGCCGCCCACAGGTCGCCGAATTCGAGCGCCTTGGCGAAGGTGCCGCGGCTGATGTTGAGGAAGTGGCTGGTGGGATAGATGGCGCCGATGAAGGCGCCGCCGCCTTCGAGCGAGGACACGGGGTCGAGCATGCCGGAGAACTGGATCGCCGGCAGCAGGGTGCCGATCGAGGTTCCGGCCATGGCGGCCACCTGGCTGTCGGTGAGGGTGGACATGAGCAGGCCGAGGCCGGTCGTCGCGGTGACATAGAGCAGCGCGCCGAGCACGATCGTCGCCAGGCTGCCCTTGAACGGCACGTCGAATACGGTCACCGCGATCGCGAACAGCAGCGCGAAGTTGAACATGGACAGCGCGATATAGGGCAGCTGCTTGCCGAGCAGGAACTCGAGCTTGGTCACCGGGGTGGTGTAGACGTTGAGGATGGAGCCGAGCTCCTTCTCGCGCACGACGCCCAGCGCGGTCAGCATGGAGGGGATGAACACCAGCAGCAGCGGGATGACCGCCGGCACGATGGCGATCACGCTCAGCATGTCCGGGTTGTAGCGGTAGCGCACCGCGATGTCGGCAAGCGGGGTGGGCGGCGTACCGGTGGCGGCGCTTACCGCTTCGCTCAGGGTCTGGGTGTGCAGGCCGACGACGTAGGCGCGCGCAACCTCGGCCCGCATCGGCATCGAGCCGTCCAGCCACAATCCGATCTGCGGCGCCTGGCCGCGATCGAGGTCGCGGCCGAAGCCGGGCGGGATCTCCAGCGCCATGGCAAGCTCGCCCGCGCGCATGCGGCGGTCGATGTCGGCGTGGCTTTGCAGCGGCGCCTGTTCGCTGAAGTAGCGCGAGCCGGCGATGTTGAGGGTATAGCGCTCGCTCGCTACGCTGCGGTCGTGGTCGAGCACGGCGTAGTTGAGCCGCTCCACGTCCATGCTGATGCCGAAGCCCATCACCAGCATGAGCAGCACGGTGCCGAGCAGGGCCAGTGTCAGGCGGAAGGGGTCGCGCTGCAGCTCGGTCGCCTCGCGTGCGCTGAAGCTGAGCAGGCGGGCGAGGCTGAAGCGCGCAGCCTGGGGTATTGGCGCCGCTGCAGGGGCGTCGGCCTCGGGTACGTCGGCTTCAGGTACGTCGTGTGCATGGCCGGCCGCAGCCGGGGCGCGCAGCTGCACGCCGCTGGCTTCGGCCAGGTAGGCGACGAAGGCATCTTCGAGGTTGTCGGCGCCGCGTTGCGCCACCAGCGCAGCGGGGGCGTCGCTCGCCAGAATGCGCCCGGCGTGCATCAGCGAGATGCGGTCGCAGCGCTGGGCCTCGTTCATGAAGTGGGTGGTGATGAAGACCGTCACGCCGTCCTTGCGCGAGAGGTCGATGATCAGCGCCCAGAAGCGGTCGCGCGCCACCGGGTCGACGCCCGAGGTAGGCTCGTCGAGGATCAGCACGTCGGGGCGGTGGAGCACGGCGACGGCCAACTGCAGGCGCTGGCGGATACCGAGCGGCAGGGTGTCGGGCAGCATGTCCATGACCGGGCCGAGCTCGAAGCGCTCTGCCAGTTCTGCGATGCGGGCCTCGCCCTCGGCCGGCGGCAGGTCGAACAGGCGGGCGTGCAGGGCCAGGTTGCGTCGTACCGACAGTTCGCCATACAGCGAGAAGGCCTGGGACATGTAGCCGACGCGGCGCCGGGTGTCGATGTTGCGTGCGTCGAGGACCTCGCCGAGCAGGCGCGCCTCGCCCCGGGCGGGCGGCAACAGGCCGGTGAGCATCTTCATGGTGGTCGATTTGCCGCAGCCGTTCGAACCCAGGAAGCCGAAGATCTCGCCGCGGCGTACCTCCAGATTGACGTCGTCGACGGCGACGAAGTCGCCAAAGCGCATCTGCAGGCCGCGCGCGGCGATGACCACCTCGCCGGCCTGCAGCGGTGGTATCACCAGCGTGCTGTGCCCGCTGCGGCGCTCGGCCGGCAGCAGGGCGAGAAAGGCTGCCTCCAGGCTGTCGGTGGCGGTGCGCGTGCGCAGCGCGTGCGGCGTACCGGTCGCCAGCACGCGCCCCGCGTCGACCGCCACCAGCCAGTCGTAGCGCTCGGCCTCTTCCATGTAGGCGGTGGCCACCAGTACGCTCATGTGTGGCCGCTGCTGGCGGATCTCGTCGATCAGTTCCCAGAACTGTCTGCGCGAGAGGGGATCGACGCCGGTCGTCGGCTCGTCGAGGATGAGCAGGTCGGGATCATGGATGAGCGCGCAGCACAGGCCGAGCTTCTGCTTCATGCCGCCCGACAGCTTGTTGGCGGGCCGCTCGGCGAAGTCGGCCATGCCGGTGGCGGCGAGCAGGGCCTTGATGCGGCCTGCGCGCTCGGCACGCGACTGCCCGAACAGACGACCGAAGAAGTCGATGTTCTCGAACACCGACAGGGTGGGGTAGAGGTTCTTGCCCAGGCCCTGCGGCATGTAGGCGATGCGCGGGCAGACGGCGGCGCGGTGGTGCGCTTGTGCCATGTCGCCGCCCAGCACCTCCACCCGGCCCGCCTGGATCTTGCGGGCGCCGGCGATCAGGCCGAGCCAGGTGGATTTGCCCACGCCGTCCGGGCCGATGAAGCCGACCATGCAACCGGCCGGGACGTCCAGGTCGACGCCATCGGCAGCGAGGGTGTCGCCGTAACGATGTTCGACGCCGCGCAGGCGGACGACCGGCGCGGCGCTGCCGGTCGCGGTCACGGCAGCCTCACCTGCAGCGCGTCGGGCCAGGCGCGGGCGTCGTCGAGGCGGACGTGCGCCATCCCCGGCAGGCCGGTCTTGACCTGTTCAGGGTATTGGCGCAGCAGCGCGGGGTCGACTCTCGCCTTGACGCGGAACACCATCTTCTGGCGTTCGCTCTGGGTCTCCACCGTCTTCGGGGTGAACTGCGCGACGCTGGCGACGTAGGACACCTGGGCCGGGATCACGAGGTGGGGTGCCGCGTCGAGGACGATGCGCACCTCGGTGCCCATCGCCACCCGCCCGGCCGCCATCTCGGGCAGGAAGAAGCTCATGTACACGTCGGTGATGTCGATCAGGCTCACCACCTTGCCGCCGCCGCCCACCACCTCGCCCGGCTGCACCACGCGGTACTGCACGCGGCCGTCGCGGGGTGCGCGCAGGGTGGCGTCGTCGATCTCGGTGCGCAGGCGGGCGACCACCGCCTCGGCGGCGGCGATGCCGGCCTCGGCCTGGGCGACGTGGGCACGCGCGGCGTCGGTCGCGGCG
>NZ_AMXA01000005.1 GCF_000310145.2 Thauera sp. 28 | reverse complement strand
ACCAGGCCATCCTCGCTCAGCCCGAGGGCGCGGTGCAGGGCCAGATCCGGCTCACCGAGCAGGGCGAGGTGATCGGCGCCAAGTACGGTAACCCGGAAGTGGGCCGGCGCAACCTCGAGGTGCTGGTGGCCGCCACGCTCGAGACCAGCCTGCGCCCGGCCAGCGCCGCGCCCACCCCGGCGGCCTTCCTCGAGGCCATGCAGGCCTTGTCGGACGCCGCCTTCGCCGCCTACCGCGGCCTGGTCTACGAGACCGAGGGCTTCGAGCGCTACTTCTGGGAATCGACCGTGATCAGCGAGATCGCCGCGCTCAACATCGGCAGCCGCCCGGCCTCGCGCAAGAAGAGCACCGCCATCGAGGATCTGCGCGCCATCCCCTGGGTCTTCAGCTGGTCGCAGTGCCGGGTGATGCTGCCGGGCTGGTACGGCTTTGGCAGCGCGGTGCAGGCCTTGCTCGCCCGCCAGCCCGCGGACGGCCTGGCGCTGCTGCAGCGCATGAACCGCGAGTGGCCCTTCTTCCAGACCCTGCTGTCGAACATGGACATGGTGCTGGCCAAGACCGACCTCGCGATCGCCAGCCGCTACGCCGAGCTGGTCAAGGACGCCGCGCTGCGCGAGGCGATCTTCGGGCGCATCCGCGCCGAGCACCAGGCCACCGTCGAGGCGGTGCTCAAGATCACCGGCCAGGCCGCACTGCTCGACGGCAACCCACTGCTCAAGCGCTCGATCCGCAACCGCTTCCCCTACCTGGACCCGCTCAACCACGTCCAGGTCGAGCTGCTGCGCCGCCACCGCGAAGCCGCCGCCGCTGCCGGCAGCGACGAGCGCACCCGCAACGGCATCCATATCTCGATCAACGGCATCGCGGCGGGCTTGCGCAACAGCGGCTGAGTGATCTACGCCCTCATGTGGACGAAGGCTTGCGGCACCCCGTAGAACGCGGGTGCCGCAAGCCTCTCGTGCGCCCTGTCTTCAGTGCGACGGCTGCATCGGCTCCGGATGTTCTCCGACTCGTACGATCTTCATCGTGTTGGTGCCGCCGGTGCTGCCGATCGGTTCGCCGATGGTGAGCACGATCAGGTCGCCGGGACTGACTATGCCGCGGCGTAGCAACAATTGTTCGGCCTCCCACAGCAGGCGATCGCGGTCGCTGCCATGCTGCTCGATCAGCAGCGGGCGCACATCGCGATACAGCGTCATCTGGTCGTGGGCATCCTGCTCGGGGGTTAGCGCATAGATCGGCACCCCGGCATTGAGCCGGCTCATCCACAGTGCGGTCGAGCCGGTCTGGGTAAGCGAGGCGATCGCCTTCACCTTCAAGTGGTAGGCGGTCCAGATCGCCGCCATCGCGATCGATTCGTCGATGCGGGTGAAGACCCGATTCAGCAGCTCGCGGTCGAGGCCGATTTCAGCCGACTTTTCCGCCTCCTCGCACACTCGGCTCATCGCCTCGATGACTTCTACCGGGTACTTGCCGGCGGCGGTCTCGGCCGACAGCATCACCGCGTCGGTGCCGTCGAGCACCGCGTTGGCGACATCGGACACCTCGGCGCGCGTCGGCACCGGGCTGGTGATCATCGATTCCATCATCTGCGTGGCAGTGATGGTGAGCTTGTTACGGTCACGCGCGGCGCGGATCATCTTCTTCTGCAGGGCAGGCACGGCGGCGTCGCCGACCTCGACTGCGAGGTCGCCGCGCGCCACCATGATGCCGTCCGAGGCGCCTAGGATCTCCTCCAGGTTGGCGACGGCCTCGGTGCGCTCGATCTTGGCGATCAGCACCGCGCTGCTGCCGGCGGCGCGCAGCAGCTGGCGGGCCATGTACATGTCGGCCGCGCTCTTGGGGAAGGACACGGCGACAAAGTCCACGCCGATCTGCGCCGCGGTGCGGATGTCATCCATGTCCTTGGCGGTGAGCGCGGGGGCGGTGAGCCCGCCGCCCTGACGGTTGATGCCCTTGTTGTTCGACAGCTCGCCGCCCACCTTCACCGTGGTGTGGATCTCGTGGCCGAGCACGCGCTGCACGGTGAGCTTGAGGCGGCCGTCGTCGAGCAGCAGCACGTCGCCCGGCTTGACGTCCTTGGGCAGGTCCTTGTAGTCGAGTCCGACGCGTTGCGTGTTGCCGAGCTCGCAGCTGGCGTCAAGTATGAAGGCTGCGTCGCGGGTCAGCGTCACACGGCCTTCCTCGAACTTGCCGACGCGGATCTTGGGGCCCTGCAGGTCGGCGAGGATTCCTACGGGCCGCCGTGCCGCCGCTGCCACGCTGCGGATCGCCTCGGCGCGCGCGACATGGTCCTCGGCCTTGCCGTGGGAGAAGTTCATGCGCACCACATCGACCCCCGCTTGCACCATGCGGGCGAGGATCTGCGGGTCGGACGAGGCGGGGCCGAGGGTGGCGACGATCTTGGTCTGGCGGGTCATGCGGGGTGTCCTTGGGTGAGAGGGGCGCGGCCGGCGCCCTTGCGCCGGACCGTTATCGGGCCGGCGCTTCAGGTCACCGGCGCGGGGTTGAAAAGCACCAGCGCGTTGGCGAGCTTCCAGTGCTCGGCCCAGGTCCTGCGGCCGCTGGCGACATCGAGCATGAGGTGGAAGAGTTCCCAGCCCACGTCTTCGATCGTCAGCTCGCCAGTGGCGATGCGGCCGGCGTCGACGTCCATCAGATCGTGCCAGCGCCGCGCCAGCTCGCTGCGGGTGGCGACCTTGATTACCGGGCATTCGGCGAGGCCGTAGGGTGTGCCGCGACCAGTGGTGAAGATGTGAAGGTTCATGCCGGCCGCCAGTTGCAGCGTGCCGCAGATGAAGTCGCTCGCCGGAGTGGCGGCGTAGATCAGGCCCTTCTGCTTGAGCTTTTCGCCCGGCGCCAGCACGCCGGAAATCGGGGCGGTGCCGGATTTGATGATCGAGCCCATCGCCTTCTCGACGATGTTGGACAGCCCGCCTTTCTTGTTGCC
Organism: Thauera sp. 28; assembly: GCF_000310145.2. Taxonomy (GTDB): domain Bacteria; phylum Pseudomonadota; class Gammaproteobacteria; order Burkholderiales; family Rhodocyclaceae; genus Thauera; species Thauera mechernichensis. Next base: position 185,256 of record NZ_AMXA01000005.1, on the reverse strand, counting down.
CGGCGTGGTGTTGGCGCTGCGGTCGACCTGGCCGCGCTGCAGGTAGGCGTCGTACCAGGCCATCTGCGCGATCATCGCCTCGGCCACCGCGGCATTAACGGCGCGCGCGGTGAGCTGGTCGATGCCGTCGCGTACCTCGGTGACTTCCGAGAACATCACCGTGGCACCGGCGCGCACCAGCAGGTCGGTGGCGAAACCGACCGCCGGGTTGGCGGTGACGCCGGAAAACGCATCGCTGCCGCCACACTGCACGCCAACGACCAGTTCGGACGCCGGCACCGTCTCGCGCCGGCGGGTGTTCAGGCGTTGCAGGTGCGGCTCGGCGCTGCGCAGGATGGCGTCGATCATCGACATGAAGCCGACGTGGCGCTCGTCCTGCAGACAGACGATGTCGAGCGCGGCATCGGCCGGCTCGCGTCGATCGACGATCGGGATGCTGCCCGGCGGCAGCAGGCGCTCGGGCTGCAGTTTCTCGCAGCCCAGGCTGATCACCATCACTTCGCCGCCGAAGTTGGGGTTGAGGCTGATGTTGCGCAGGGTGCGGATCGGCACGATGGCGTCCGGCGCGTCGATGGCGACGCCGCAGCCATAGGTATGTTCCAGGCCGACGACATCGTCGACGTTGGGGTACTTCGGCAGCAGTTCGGCCTTGATGCGCTTGACCGCGAAATCGAGCACGCCGGCCACGCACTGCACGGTGGTGGTGATGGCGAGGATGTTGCGCGTGCCCACCGAGCCGTCCGGGTTGCGGTAGCCCTCGAAGGTGTAGCCCTCCAGCGGTGGCAGGGATGCAGGCTGTCTGGTGGCGATCGGCAGGCCGTCAAGTTTGCGCGCGTCGGGCATCTGCAACAGCCGTTCATGCACCCAGCTGCCGGCCGGGATGTCCTGCAGAGCATGGCCGATGGGGACGTCATAGCGGCGCACGGCCTCGCCCGGAGCAAGGGACACCAGCGCCACCTTGTGGCCCTGCGGCACGTGCTCGCACAGCACGAGGCCGTCGGCCAGTACCGTCCCGGCCGGTAGGCCGCCATCGTTGGCGACGATGGCGACGTTGTCCGCCGGATGCATGCGGATCGTGATCGGTTGCTCAGCGGTGGTGCCGGACATGGGCGGTTGCTCCATCAGTGACGGGTAGCGGCTCTGGGGGGACGACTCGGCGGGGCCGCTCAGGCGCGCAGGATCTCGGCAGTCTTGCTGGGCTTGTCGCGGAATGCACCCCATATCTGCCAGGCGATCACCGCAGCGGCGAGCCCAAGGAAGCTGCCCGAGATCGGTGAAGTGAGGAAGCCCATGAAGTTGCCGTCAGACAGCATGAGCCCGCGGCGGAAGTTGGTCTCCGCCATTGGCCCGAGGATGAAGCCGATGATGAAGGGCGCCGCCGGGATACCACCCTTGACGAAGCCGTAGCCGAGCAGCCCGAAGACGACGATGGACCACACGTCGAAGATGCGGCTCGACAGTCCGAATGCCCCCACCACGCACAACACCATGATGATCGGTAGCAGGATGTGCTTGGGCACCGCGAGCAGCTTGACGAAGATGCGCAGGCCCCAGAACTCCAGGATCAGCATCAGCACCGAGGCCAGGATCAGCGCGGCGAAGATCGTGTAGACCAGCTCGCCCTGGCTGACGAAGAGCATCGGGCCGGGCTGGATGCCGTGGATCATGAAGCCGCCGAGCAGGATCGCGGTGACTGCGTCGCCCGGGATGCCGAGCGTGAGCAGCGGGATCATCGCACCGCCGATGCCGGCGTTGTTGGCTGTTTCCGGGGCGACGATGCCGTCGATGCAGCCCTTGCCGAACCTCTCCGGATGCTTCGAGCGCTTCTTGGCGGCGATGTAGGCGACCAGGTTTGAGGTGCCGGCGCCGATGCCGGGCAGGATACCGATGCCCAGGCCGATGCTGGCCGAGCGGAAGGCGTTGGGGATCTGCTCGAAGAACTCCTTCATCGAGAAGCCGAAGCCTTTGATGCTGTGCATGCTGACCTGGCCGACGGCGGCCTTCTGCTCGCGGCGAACGGCCTCGGCGACCTTGATGATCTCGGAGATCGCGAAAACGCCGACGAGCACGATCAGCAGGTCGAAGCCGCTGTTGAGATTGGGCACACCGAAGGTGAAGCGGCGCACCGCATCCACTGGCGCGATGCCGACGGTGGAGATTGCAAAGCCGATCGCACCGGCGAACAGTCCCTTCACCATCGAGCCGGTCGACAGTGTGGCGATCAGGGTCAGCGAGAAGATGGCGATGCCGAAGTATTCGTGCGGACCGAAACTCAGCGCCACCTTGGCGAGCCAGGGCGCGATGAAGATCAGTGCGGCGATGCTGAAGATCGTACCGAGAAAGGAGAACACCACGCCCACGCCGAGCGCCTTGATGCCCTCGCCCTTGTCCATCATCGGGCCACCCTCGAAGGTGGTGGCGATGGAGGACGGTGTGCCCGGGATCTTGAGCAGAATGGCGGCGATCAGGCCGCCCGAGGTGGCGCCGATGTAGAGCGCGACTAGCAGTGACAGGCCGGCGGCCGGACCCATTGTGAACGTGAGCGGCAAGCACAGCGCGATCGCCATCACTGCGGTCAGGCCGGGCACTGCACCGAAAATGATGCCGACCGCGACACCCAGCGTGACCAGTGCGAGGATATTGAGCGAGAAGACGGCGCCGAAGCCGCCAAGCAGGAGTTCGAACATGTCTCGTCCCCCCTTATTCGATGAAGTCGAGCAGACCGGGCGGCAGCAGGAGGTCGAAGCCGTGGCGGAACATGACGTAGATGAACACCGATGCACACAGTGCGATCAGCAGGTAGCGCGGATGCGACACGCGATGGTCGTGTGGGGTCAGCACCAGGAACTGCAGGTACAGGTAGCCCACGGTGGCGATCGGGAAGCCGAGCCCCTGGAGCACCGCGATGTAGCCGACGATGAGGCCGAGCGTCTTGCCGACGGTCAGGTAGTCGGGCCTTGCTTCGGTCGCTTCAGCGTCATGGTCCTTCGGGATCTGACGCCATGCGGCGATGAGTTGGAGCGCGCCGAGCAGACACATGCCGGCCGCCAGCAGGTAAGGCACGAATGCGGCGTCGATGAAGGCCTTGCGCGGCAGCTTTGCGGTGAGGATGAGGTAGAGGAGGCCGATGGCGAGCATCGCCGCACCGATCACCAGTTCCCTTTTCTTGGCGCGATCCATGGTCGTTCCTTAGAGGGGAGAACGTCAGGAGGAAGAGCCGCCACTTTGCGTGGCGGCCCATGGCAGCAGGCTTACTTGCGCGATTGGCGCAGCACGTCCTTGTACTGCATATAGTTTTCGCGGGTCTGCTTGAGAATATCGAGCGCTTCTGCCGTACCGTGGAAGCTCACCGGCTGCTTGTAGGCCTTTTCAAGATCCTGCGCGTACTCGGGTTTCTCGGTGATCTGCTTCATGATCGAGGACATCTTGGCGATGATTGCCGGGTCGGTGCCCTTGGGGAAGGCGATGATGTAGGGCTTGTCCATCACCATGTCGACGCCTTGTTCGCGGAAAGTCTTGATCTCGCCCAGCAGCGCGTTGCGCTCGGCGTTGGGTTGGGCGATCGCGACCATGTCGCCCTTGGCCACGTAGTCCTGCACCACGCCGAAGCTGATCGCACCCAGATCGGCGCGGCCGCCGAGCAGCGAGGTCACCTTTTCCGCGGCGGAGCCGCTGTCGACGAACTTCAGCTTCACGCCCGCGAGCTTCTCGAACATCAGGCCCTGCAGGTGCGAGAAGCCGCCCATCTCGGTGCCATACACCACGGTGCCGGGCGCCGCCTTGGCCTTGTCGACCAGGCCCTTGACGTCCTTGATGCCCGAGGCCTTGCTGCTGACGAACACAGCGCCCTTGTCGACCGCGGCGATGCAGGCGATGTCGAGCACGTCGTAGCTGTAGTCGGCGAGGCCGGCGACTTCGTTCACCACCAGTTGCCCGGTGTGGCCGAAGAAGATGGTGTTGCCGTCGGGGTTGCTGCCCTGCACGTGCGAGACCGCGATCGTGCCGCCGCCGCCGCCCATGTTGGTGACGACCATCGACTTGCCGGTGATGTGGGAGAAGTACTTGGCCATGGTGCGGGCGTTGAAGTCGGTGTCGCCGCCGGCACCGGCCGGGACCACGACCTGGATCGGGCGCGTCGGCCAGTTGGTGGCGTCGGCCGCGAAGGCGGTCGAGGCGGTGGCGGTGACCATCGCGGTGACGAGGGTGCGGGTGAGCATCTTCTTGAACATGGTGTAGATCTCCTTCCTGTTGTGCTTCGGTGCTGCGATGGATATCAGCCGCGCTGGCGGCCGAGACTGGGCTGCTTGGGGTCGTACTTCCAGCCGGGGACGAGGTACTGCATGGCCATGGCATCGTCCCGGGCGCCGCTGCCGACGTTCTTGTAGAGTTCGTGGGCCTGCAGGATGCGGTCCATGTCGGGCTCGATGCCCAGGCCCGGGCGATCCGGCACGGCGACTTCGCCGCCGACGATCTGCAGCGGCTCACGGGTCAGGCGCTCGTTGCCTTCCTGCCAGATCCAGTGGGTGTCGATGGCGGTGATGCGCCCGGGCGCGGCTGCGGCGCAGTGGGTGAACATCGCCAGCGAGATGTCGAAGTGATTGTTGGAGTGCGATCCCCAGGTCAGGCCCCAGGCTTCGCATAGCTGCGCCAGCCGTACCGAGCCCTGCATGGTCCAGAAGTGCGGGTCGGCGAGGGGGATGTCGACCGCGTCCAGGCGCACCGAATGTCCCATCTGGCGCCAGTCGGTGGCGACCATGTTCGTGGCGGTGGGGATGCCGGTGGCGCGGCGGAACTCGGCCATCACTTCGCGCCCCGAGAAGCCGTTCTCCGGGCCGCAGGGGTCTTCGGCATAGGCCAGGATGTGGCCCTGGCCCTTGCACAGCGCGATCGCCTCGACCAGCGACCAGGCGCCGTTGGGGTCGAGGGTGACGCGGGCGTCGGGGAAGCGCGCCTTGATCGCGGCAATCGCCTCCATCTCCTCGCTGCCATGCATGACGCCGCCCTTGAGCTTGAAATCGCGGAAGCCGTAGCGGTCGGCGGCGGAGGCGGCCTGGCGGACGATGGTCTCGGGCGTGACCGCCTCGAGGTGGCGGGTGCGGTACCAGTCGTGGCCGCGCGGCGCGTCGGCATCCTTGCCGGAAAGGTAGGGCAGGTCGGTGCGGCCGCGGTCGCCGATGTAGAACAGGTAGGCGAGCATCGGTGCGCGTGCGCGCTGCTGGCCGCTGCCCAGCAGTTCCGCCACTGGCACCCCGAGGTGCTGGCCGAGCAGGTCGAGCAGCGCGGCCTCGACCGCGGTGAGCACGTTGTCCAGACGCAGGTTGATCTCGTGCGGCTGCTTGAGCACGCGGGCTTCGGCTTCCGAAGTGACCTGATGCACCGTGCTCTGCGGCATGCCGTCGCCGCCGCCGGCGATGGAATGGCGGATGGTGTTGAGTGTGCGGTTGTAGCGCCCCACCTGAGTGCCGACGACGAGCTCGCGGCTGCGCTCGAGCGTACGCAGGATGCCCTCGCCGCCCGGCACCTCGCCGACGCCGGTGCGGCCGGCGTTGTCACGCAGGATGACGAGGTTGCGGGTAAACCAGGGTGCGTGGGCGCCGCACAGGTTGAGCAGCATGCCGTCGTGGCCGGCCACCGGGATGACCTGCATGTCGGTGACGATCGGGCTGGCGGTGTGCGTGGTGTTGGTCATGGCGTTCGGGTTTCTCGTCCGGGTGGTCGGTTGCCGCGGCCGATCAGGCCTTGAAGCGCTGCACCAGTGCCTGTGCGCCGTCGCGCAGCACGTTCTGGTCGGCGCCGACGGCGACGAACAGGCAGCCGAGCTCGACGTAGTGCTTCGCCAGGGTCTCGTCGCCGGTGAGGATGCCGGCGGCCTTGCCGCAGGCCTGGACGCGGCCGATGGCGTCCTCGATCGCAGCCAGCACCTCGGGGTGCTTGGGGTTGCCGAGGCGGCCGAGCGCAGCGGAGAGGTCGCCCGGGCCGATGAAGACGCCGTCGATGCCGTCCACGCTGGCGATCGCCTCGATGTTCTTCAGGCCCTCGACGGTCTCCACCTGCACCAGCACGCAGATCTCGTCCTCGCAGCGGTGGGCGTAGTCCTTGATGCGGCCGTAGTTGGAGGCGCGCGGGGCGCCGGCGTAGCCGCGCACGCCGCGGGTCGGGTAGCGGGTGTAGGCGACCGCGTTGCGCGCCTCTTCCTCGGTCTGCACGTAGGGTACGAGCAGGGTCTGCACGCCGATGTCGAGCAGGCGCTTGAACAGCACCATGTCGTTCCAGTACGGGCGGATGATGGCCGAGGCGGTGCCGCCGTTCATCGCCTGCAGCTGCGACAGGATGGTGCCGACCTCGTTGGGCGAGTGCTCCATGTCGAGCAGCAGCCAGTCGTAGCCGCAGTGGGCGAGGATCTCGGTGCTGATGTTGCTGCACAGATGCGACCACAGGCCGATCTGCTTTTGGCCGGACTGGATGGCGCGTTTGAAGCGATTGATGGGCAGGTCCATGGTCGGTTCCGTCAGGGCTGTTGGAGGTGGCAGGCACCGCGGTGACATGTGTCAGCCACGGCGCCCGCCTGGGAGAGCGAGATGGATCGGGGCTCAGTTGCCGGCGATCTTGTGGTTGGCGGCGATTTCCAGCGCCTGCACCAGGCCGGAGTGGTCCCAGGCTGCGCCGCCGTGGGCGGTGCAGGCGTTCATCAACTGCAGCGCGCTGGCGGTGTGCGGAAGCGACAGGCCCAGGGCGCGCGCACCTTCCAGGGCCAGGTTGAGGTCCTTCTGGTGCAGTTCGATGCGGAAACCCGGGTTGAAGGTGCGCTTGATCATGCGCTCGCCGTGCACTTCGAGGATGCGCGAGGCGGCGAAGCCGCCCATCAGCGCCTGACGCACTTTCGCGGGGTCAGCGCCGGCCTTGGAGGCGAACAGCAGCGCCTCGCCAACGGCCTCAATGTTGAGTGCGACCACGATCTGGTTGGCGACTTTGGTGATCTGACCGTCGCCGTTGCCGCCGACGAGGGTGATGTTCTTGCCCATCAGTTCGAACAGCGGCTTGACCTTCTCGAAGGTGGCCTCGCTGCCACCGACCATGATGGTCAGGCTGGCGGCTTTGGCACCGACTTCGCCGCCCGACACCGGGGCGTCGAGGTATTCGCAGCCCAGGGCGTTGATGCGCCGGGCAAAATCCTTGGTGGCGATGGGCGAGATTGAACTCAGGTCGACCACGATTTTGCCGGCGGACAGACCCTCCGCGGCGCCGTTGTCGCCGAACAGAGCGTCGGCAACGTGCGGCGTATCGGGAACCATGATGAAAATTATGTCGGCCTGCCGTGCCACTTCACATGCGTTGGCGCACGCATTCGCACCTTTTTCCAGCAGTGCTGCAGGCACCCCGCTGCGCGACTGTGCAAACAGTTCGTGACCGGCGGCCAGCAGGTGGCCCGCCATCGGTGCGCCCATGATGCCAAGGCCGATGAATCCGAGTTTCATGTGAGTTCTCCGTGATCGTTGAATGAGGTGGGGTCGGGGGCAGCGGCTCAGCGCACCATGCACGGCCGCTTGTTGTCGAAGGTCCAGCCCGGGATCAGGTACTGCATGGCGACTGCGTCGTCGCGTGCGCCCAAGCCGTTTTCCAGGTAGCAGCGGTGGGCTTTCTCTAGCTGGTCTTCGTCGAGCTCGATGCCCAGGCCGCCCTTCTGCGGCACGGCGACCTTGCCGTCGACGATCTGCAGTGGCGCGCGGGTCAGGCGCTCGTTGCCTTCCTGCCAGATCCAGTGGGTGTCGATGGCGGTGATGCGCCCAGGCGCGGCTGCGGCGCAGTGGGTGAACATCGCCAGCGAGATGTCGAAGTGATTGTTGGAGTGCGATCCCCAGGTCAGCCCCCACTCGTGGCAGATCTGCGCCACCCGGACCGAGCCGGCGAGCGTCCAGAAATGTGGGTCGGCGAGCGGGATATCCACCGACTGGAGCTGGATTGAGTGCCCCATCTGGCGCCAGTCGGTGGCGACCATGTTGGTCGCGGTCGGCAGCCCCGTGGCGCGGCGGAACTCGGCCATCACCTCGCGTCCCGAGAAGCCGCCTTCGGCGCCGCAGGGGTCTTCGGCGTAGGCGAGCACGCCGTGCAGGTCGCGCAGCAGGCGCACTGCGTCCTTCAGCAGCCAGCCGCCGTTGGGGTCGAGCGTCACGCGCGCCTGAGGGAAGCGCTCGTGCAGGGCGCGGATGGCTTCGACCTCTTCCTCGCCGCGCAGCACGCCGCCCTTGAGCTTGAAGTCGTTGAAGCCGTAGCGCGCATGCGCGGCTTCGGCCAGGCGCACGACGCCTTCGGGGGTCATCGCGGCCTCGTTGCGCACGCGGAACCAGGCATCGTCGGCGTCGAGCTCGGTGCGGTAGTTCAGGTCGGTCTTGTTGCGGTCGGCGACGAAGAACAGGTAGCCGAGCATCTCGACCTCGCTGCGCTGCTGGCCTTCGCCGAGCAGGGCCGCGACCGGCACGCCCAGGTGTTGGCCGAGCAGGTCGAGCAGTGCCGCCTCGACTGCAGTCACGGCGTGGATGGTCACGCGCAGGTCGAAGGTCTGCAGGCCGCGGCCGTCGGCGTCGCGGTCGGCGAAGCGCTGCCGCATCGTGTTGAGGATGGCGTTCCAGTTACCGACCGGTTGTCCGACGATGAGGTGGCGGGCGTCTTCCAGTGTCTGGCGGATCTTCTCGCCGCCGGGCACTTCGCCAAGGCCGGTGTTTCCCGCGCTGTCCGTCAGGATGAGGATGTTGCGGGTGAAGTACGGGCCGTGCGCGCCGCTCAGGTTCAGCAGCATGCTGTCCTGGCCGGCGACCGGTACCACGCGCATGGCGGTGACGACCGGGGCGCGGCTGACGGGCTGGGTGTGAGTCATGGTGTGGGCTCCGGATACGCCGTGAAGCGAGCTAAGATGTACGACATCCTATAAATAGTCGTTGCATGCCGCAAGGCTTTTTCTAATGAATAAAAAGATTTTACTTATTGCTTTGCAGCGAAAAGTAGCCTGAACTACAGTTTTTCATTGTAAAAAGTGGGGTTATTCCATGCTGCGATGCATTAGAGCGGTGAGTTTTCGGCTTTGTGAGGTGTGATCACTCTTCGGATATGGCCAAAGTCCTCTAATGATGTCTGACGAGTAGTATGGAAACGAGTAATTCCGTGCTTGGTTTGAGATGTAAGACAACATACAATTTGGCGAACTGTTGAGCCGGCTCTACCGATTCCAGCCGCGTCCCTGCCATCAACCACAACGGCGCGCTTGCGCGAGAGCACATGAATCCCGCATCCAGTTCGGCTGAAGCACTGTCTGTCCGTAGGCCCGCCCGCGGCCTAGCCCATGAACTCGTCGCCGAAATGACCCAGCGCATTCGGGCAGGCGAGTTCAAGCCCGGCGACAAGCTACCTACCGAGTCGGAAATAGTGCGGGAGCGAGGCGTAAGCCGGACTGTGGTCCGCGAGGCCATCTCGCGGCTACAGGCGGCCGGGGTCGTGGAAACCCGGCATGGCATTGGTTCCTTCGTACTTGCGCCCGTAACGGGTGCGCAAGCCACCCTGCGCATTGATCCCGCCACTCTGCGTACAGTGCGCGACATCATCGCAATCCTCGAACTGCGCATCGCTCTCGAGACCGAGGCTGCATCACTTGCTGCCTTGCGTCGGACCGATACGAACCTTGATGAGATGCGAACTGCACTTGACGCCTTCCAGGCTGCCGTGTCCGATCAGCGTGCCTGTGTTGGCGCTGACATCCGTTTCCATTTGGCGATCGCACTTGCTACTGGCAACACACATTTTGCTGACTTCATGCAGCATCTTGGGGAGGCGATCATTCCGCGCGCCCGGGTAAACACGGCCAAGCTGGCGGGTGACGACTTCGCGCAGTACCTCTACCGCGTCAATCGCGAGCATGAGGACATCTACAACGCCATCCGCCGGCAGGACCCCGAGGCCGCGCGCGCCGCAATGCGCACTCATCTCTCCAACAGCCGTGAGCGCCTCGTGCGCGTGCAAGAAGAAGCCGAGCGCGTCTCGGCCGTCTGATATCCGCTTTAGCGTGGGCACTCGAGAGCCCGCCTTGTGCCCGCCGCGTGAGCAAGGGGGAATCCATTGGACATCATCTTCGGCGTCATCCTGCCCGTCTTCGGCACCCTTGCCCTTGGATATGCTGCGGCCCGCTACGGAGTGTTCGACGAGGCGGCGAACCGCGGACTGTCGGTGTTTGTATTCAACTTTGCCCTGCCGCTCATGCTGTTCCGCGCTATTGCTCAGGCCGAGTTGCCGGCACAGATGCCTTGGGGCTATCTGCTTTCCTACTACATCGGAGCCTTTGGCGTGTATGCGCTGGCGATGCTGGGCGCGCGCATTCTTTTCCGGCGTGAACTTGAGGAGCAGGCGGTACTCGGGCTCGGCAGTGCGTTCTCCAATACCGGGATGCTGGGCATTCCGTTGGTGATGACGGCGTACGGACCGTCGGCCGCCCTGCCGCTGTTTGTGATGATCGCCTGCCACAGCCTGTTGATGTTGCCGCCTACAACAGCGTTGATAGAAGCGGGACGCGGCGGTGGGCAGACGTTTGCCACGATGTTGCTCAACTTGGCTCGCAGTGTGCTCGGGACGCCGATCATCTGGGGGCTCTCGGGTGGGCTGGTGTTCGCGCTGGTCGGGCTGGAGATCCCCGGGCCGCTGGACGCTGTGGCGAAGGGGCTGGGTAGTGCGGCTACGCCTTGCGCCTTGTTCGCCCTCGGCGCATCGCTCACCCGATACAGCATTGGCGGAAACTTGCGCGAGCCCACGCTGCTGGTCGCCCTGAAGACGGTCATTCATCCCTTGCTGGTCTGGCTGCTAGCGACGCAGGTATTCGATGTGCCTGAGCTGTGGATGATGACCGGCGTCCTGCTCGCGGCCCTGCCGGCAGGCATCACGCCCTATCTGTTCGCGCAACGCTATGGTGTCTGCCAGGCACCGGTAGCATCTGCGGTGTTCTTGTCCACTCTGCTTTCGGTGCTGACCCTGTCACTGTTGCTCTTCCTTCTGCCGCCGGCCAGCGGCTGAAACTGCGCGCTGGTCGGAACAATGCCGTTTGGGTCAATCGCGCTGGCAGGCTCGTAGTACCATCGAGCAGCGATAGGCTTGGGGGTAGGACCCTCGCCCCGACGACAACAGCCGGAGACTGTCTTGCCGCGGCACTCCTTGAGAATGCAGGTCATGCCATGGCCGCTGAATACGATTCGTGCCGCGATCGTGGTATTGACCCTGTTCGCGCTCGTTTTCGGGTGGTCGGACATGTTGCGCAGCATGGACCAGACCGAGGCGGCAACGGTCGAGCGCGCGCGCCATCAGGCGCGTGGGCAGGCGAAGGCCGTGGGGGAACTGGTGCAGGCAAGGCTCGACAGCCTGGACCTGGCCATCAGGTCGGTGCGCGCGGCCGTCTCCGACGGCCATGCCGCCATCGAGCGCCAGACCCGGCTTGCGCTGCAGGACATGCCGAGCAATTTCGTGCTCCAGTTGTTCATCATCGACCACGATGGTTACCTGAGCTACTCCTCGCTTGGTCCGTCACCGCGCAACTATCTTGGCGATCGCGACTACTACGCCCGCCTGGCGGACGCCGAGGATGACATCCTCGTCGTCAGCGAACCCGTGCTCGGGCGGCTGACCCAGCGCTGGAGCATCCAGGTCGCGAGGTCGATCCGCGACAATGGCGTGTTCGCGGGCGTGGTGTCGATTGCGGTGTCGGTCGAGACCTGGGCCGAGACGCTGGCGCAACTCGAGCCGGGGCGGAGAGACACGCTGACGCTGGTCGGTCGCGATGGCGAACTGTTGATGCGCTCGCTGAGCGGGCCTGAACACTACGGCAAGCAGTTGCGTCTGAGGCGCGACTTCATCGATCAGCCAGCGCTTATGGAAGGCGACTACCTTGCCGAGAGTGTCGCTGATGGCGTTTCCCGTATTTTTGGCTGGAGCCGTTTGTCGTCCGGCTTGGTCATGGTTTCGGGCCTGGCGCTCGATGACGTGCTCGCGCCGGTCAGGAAGGCGCGCGAGCAGGGCATCACGCGAGGAGTGTTCCTGAGCATCTTCTTCCTGCTCGCCGTCTCCGGGCTCCTCTATGCACTCGCGCGCTCGGCACAGGTGATGCGCCGGCTGGCCGTGCGCGAGGCACGCACCAGGAATCTGGTGGACAACATGGCCGAGGGCATCATGGTGGTCGATGATGCGATGCGCATCGTCGCTTCCAACCCGGCCCTGTGTGAGATCAGCGGTCACACCGAGGAGGTGCTCCACGGCGCAAGCCCCGCGATGCTGTGCGGCGAGACGACAGCGGCTGACGATCTGCTGGCCCTGCTGGACGTGGAGGGCGAGGATATGCGTGGTGGTGACTTCGTCGGCATGAGACCTGACGGCGCCCGCTACATTGCTCATGCACGCGTGACGCGGATGAGCAGCGACGAAGGCGGACGCCACAAGCGGCTGGTGCTGGTTGCCGACGTCACCGAATCCCGGCGCGAGGCGGATGACATCTGGCGACGTGCCAACTTCGACATGCTGACCGGCCTGCCCAATCGCGCCCTCCTGCTCGATCGGCTGGAGCGCATGATCCTGCACGCCCGGCGCGAAGGCTCGGAAGTCATCGCACTGTTCGTCGATCTCGATCTGTTCAAGCCGATCAACGATCGTTTTGGCCATGCTTTCGGTGACCGCTTGCTGTGCCAGGTCGCGCGGCGCCTGGAACAGCTGTTTCGCAGCGAGGATACCGTGGGGCGTCTGGGCGGCGACGAGTTCGTCGTGCTGATCCCTGCCAGCCCGGCGCGCGATCTCGCGGGGCAGTCTGCCCAGAAGCTCGTAGACCGCCTGTCCGAGCCTTTCGAGATCGACGGTGAAGTGGTGAGCATCTCAGCCAGTGTTGGTGTGGCCTTCTATCCGCGCGATGCCGAGACACCAGCCGACCTCATTGCCGAGGCCGACGCCGCGATGTACCGCGCCAAGCACGCGGGGCGTGCCACCTGGCGCGCCTGAGCCGTTCAGTCATCCGCCCTGGCGAGAACGAAGCGGCTGCACTGCACGGCGACGAGTTGCAGACGGTTTCCGGTGCCGGCGTAGAACAGGGACCCCAGTGCGCGCCCATCCTGCCAGGGCTCGTGCATGGCAAGCGACCCACGCAGCCCCTCGAAGGCGACGGCGTCCGGATCGATGGCGTGGAAATCCACCAGGCGGAGCGCGCCTGCGGCATCGTGCAGCGTCTCAAAATGCAGTGCTGTGGCGAGGTCCGGTGACGCATCGCTGAGGCCGGCTGCAAAGCGCGCGCTCTCGGCCTGACCCGGTGCGGGCCAGAGAAACTCCGGAGTGACGATCTCGAAGCGGGTGATGGCGGCCGGTGCGCCCGCTGCCGGCTGCAGCAGGCGGAGTACGAGACGCGTGTGGTCGCTGTCCTTCAGCTCGCTGCAGATCAGTTCGAGTTCATGATCGGCTTCCGTGCCGGGGCCGATGACCGCAGTGACGATCTCGGCCGCGTACGCGCCGGCGGGTGCAAGCAGGGCGATGGCGATGCAGGTGCAAGCGATGGCGCGTGCCCGCTTGCATGCAGCCGGCGTCGGGGTGTGGGCGGTGTCCATCTGCGCGGCGTTCGGGGGGGCGGGTGGCCGTCATTATGCCGTGCCCTGCCGCCGCTGGTTCTGCGTCTGCTCGAGCAGGCTTGAATTGCGCCATTCCATGGGCTTAAGTTGGAGCGGGACGGACGACCGGAGAGGGGACATGTCGATCACGCGTGAAGTGCTCACCCGCATGGGGGCCAGTGCGGCGAACGCCGACAAGTACCTCGATAGTCTCAATGCCGCGATGGCGGTGCATGGCATCGACTCCAGCCTGCGGGTCGCCCATTTCCTTGCCCAGCTCATGCATGAGTCGGGGATGCTGAAGACCACGGTCGAGAACATGAACTACTCGGCCGAGCGCTTGCAGGCGGTGTTCCCGCGTTACTTTCCCACTGCTGCGGAGGCCGCAGCGCATGCCAACCAGCCCGAGCGCATCGGGAATCGTGTCTATGGCGGGCGCATGGGCAATGGTGCCGAGGCCACGGGCGACGGCTACCGCTACCGCGGTCGTGGCCTGATCCAACTCACGGGCAAGAGCAACTATCGCGCGTTCTCGGCCTGGATCGGCGATGACGTCGTCGCCATGCCCGAGCGTGTGGCCACCCAGTATGCAGTCCAGTCCGCAGTGTATTTCTGGGAGCGGAACGGTCTCAATGCGCTTGCCGATGTCGATGACCTGAGTACGATCACGCGACGCGTCAATGGCGGCCTGAATGGCTTTGCCCACCGCCGCGAACTGCTCGAGAAGGCCAGGCGCGCGCTCGCCGAGCTTGCCGCGCGCGGGGCGGTCGAGCTGCATGCGGGCCCGGTGTTCAAGGCAACGCACAAGGTGGTGCCCGCTGCCCTGAACCTGCGTACTGCACCGCGTGCCGCGGACAATACACGCATGGCGACGCTGGCGCAGGGCTGCCTGGTCGAAGTGCTGGGCGCGGCGGATGCCGATGTCTGGGTGCGCGTGCGGATCCTGCTCGATGGTGCGCTGCGCGAAGGCTTCGTTGCTGCGCGCTTCCTCGAGCCCCTGGTGCGCGGCCGTGCGCGCACCGCCGTGGCCTCCGAGGCGGCTGCGGCGAGCTTGCCGGCTGCACACATGCAGCAGGGACGTGCCGATATCACGCGCGCGCGCGACGGTGGGCGCGCCTACCCGCTCGGCGAGGAGGGACGACCGGCGCGCGGCGGACGCACGACGCAGGCGCGTGCGGCGGCGCTGGATGCCATTGTCGATTATCTGGACGTCGCTGCGCCCGCCCATCGGCGTTATCAGCCCCAAGGCGGGGCGACCTATTGCAACATCTATGCGACCGATTTTGCCTACCTTTGCGGGGCCTACCTGCCGCGGGTGTGGTGGTCCGGCCCGGCCCTGCGCCGCATCGCCGCGGGTGAGACGGTGGCGGTCAGCTACGGGCAGACTGTGCGCGAACTCAACGCCAACGCCCTGTTCGACTGGCTGGAAGACCATGGCACCGCTTTCGGCTGGGTGCGTGAGGTCGATCCGACCCTGCTCCAGGCCGCCGCCAATGCAGGTGAGGTGTGCCTGATCGTCGCCCAGCGCCGCGACCTCAACAGCCCGGGCCACATTACCGTCGTCGTCCCCGAGCGCGACGGCGCTGTTGCCCGCCGCAACGCCCGCGGCGAAGTCGTGCAGCCGCTCGAATCCCAGGCTGGGACACGCAACGTGCTGCGGGCGCCTGCTGCCAATGCATGGTGGTTGCATGCGCGCTTTCGCGCCCATGCTTTCTGGCGTCATCCTTGAACCAGGCGCCATCCTCCGGCCTGACCCCAACCCTCATCCGGGAGCATCCCCATGGCCAGACGCAAGGCTGCCCGCGCCGCCCGTACCCTGCTCAAGCTGCCGCTGTCGACGCCCGCTTCGGCGTTGGCCGACGCCCGCCCGCCATCGCTTCTCAGCCTGCCAGGCAGCCGTGCCGATGGCAGCGATGCGCTTGCGCTCGTGCCTGGCCTCGAGGTTACCGAAGTGCTGGAACTGGCTGCTGCCAGCCGTAGCGAGGAAGCGCCCGTTGTCCATGGCCTGGACGAGGATGCGGGCCTGCTCGCCCTGGAGGCGGAGGATGGCACGACCATCTTCATTCGCGCCGATGCGCTTGCAGAACAGCTCGCGCGCACCCGGCCCGAACTCGTCGATGCGGATGGCGCGGTCGACTTCGCCGGTTTCCGCGACACCCAGGACAGCACCCGCGGTGCGCTGGGCTGGGTATGGCGGCGGGTGAGCCGGCTGCACCTGCCCGAGGATGCAGTGGGCAAGGCGGCCAAGGACAAGCTGCTCGATCTTGCTGGCGGCAAGGTCGAGGACTGGGCGGCAGCCTGGGCCTCGCGCAAGGGCGCGACCGCACTGATGGCGATGATCGAGGACCGGCTGGCAGGCGAACCCGGTCTGTACGCCTGGGATGGCGGCGCGCTCGCCCGCGAGGATCTGTGCCGGGCGGGCGACGCGCGCCTGGACAGGGCGGCCAGGGCGGGCGCCTTGCTTGTCTTCATCCACGGTACCGGTTCGCACATCCTGGGCGGCTTCGGCGATCTGCGCGGCAGTTCAGCGTGGGCGGTGCTCAAGGAGCGCTTCGGCGATCGCATCTTCGGCTACGAGCACCGGACCTTCTCCCAGAGCCCGATCGACAATGCGCTGGCGCTGGTGGAGACCTTGCCAGCCGGGAGTACGATCAGCCTGGTGACGCATTCACGCGGCGGTCTGGTTGGTGACCTGCTGTGCCTGGACGGTGGCGATGGTGCGCTGGATGCGCTGATCGACGACTACCGCAGCAGCATGCCCGCGCTGGCGGCGCTGCGGGGCAGTGCCAAGGCGGACGCCGAGGCCGCCACCGAAGCCTATGCCGCCGGCGAGCGCGCCAAGCTGCGCCGCCTTGCCGCCCTGCTGGTCGAGCGCGCCATCACGGTCGAGCGCTATGTGCGCGTGGCCGCGCCCGCGCGCGGCACCGCGCTGCTGTCCGACAACCTCGACGTGTTCCTGTCCGGGCTGCTCAACCTGGTGCGGCGCGCCGGATCGTGGGGTGTGGGCGCGGCGGTCGGCGTGCTGGCGCCGGCCGCGGCGGCCAAGGCCAAGGCGGTGGCCGATCGTGGCCTGCAGTTTCTCGCCCGCGTGGTGCTCGAGATTGCCGACAAGCGCCTGCAGCCGCAGGTGGTGCCGGGCATCGAGGCGATGCTGCCCGAAGCGCCGATGGGCATGCTGCTTGGCCGCGCCCGCATCGCTGCGACCGTGAAGGTGGGCGTCATCGCGGGTGATATCGAGGGGGGCGGTGTATTGCAGCGTATCGGCGTGATGTTCGTCGATTGGGCGCTGTTCGACCGCGCGCGCAACGACCTGGTGGTGGACACCGACTCGATGTACGGCGGCCTGGTGGCGCGTGCGGCCACTGCCGACAGTGGCGCCGAGACGCTGGCGGACGGCCCGGTCGCGGCCAGCCTGCCGGCACACCGTGCGATCTTCGTGCAAGGGCCGGAGGTCAATCACTTCCGCTATTTCCGCGACGAGGTTCAGCGCGACGGCGTGCCCTTGCCGGCCGCGCTCGCCGCCTGGCTGCGCGCAGACGCGTTGGCGGACAAGGACCCGGCGCTGGCGGCCTGGGCGCCACTGGCGCTGCCGGTGATCGACCCTGCGCTCGCCACCCGCGCCAGCCGGGGCGAGCCCGAGCCGGCCGCCAACACCGTGCCGGTGCTGTTCTTCCTGCCCGGCATCATGGGCTCGCACCTGGCTGCGGATGGGCGGCGGATCTGGCTCGACCCGATCGAACTGGCGCGCGGCAGGCTGGTACGCATCGCCATCGACAGCAGCAAGGCGGTGAGTCCGGCCGGCCTGGTCGGCATGGCCTACGGTCGGCTCGCCGGCTACCTCGAGTCCGGCCACCGCGTGATCCGCCACGACTACGACTGGCGCCAGCCGATCGCCGAGCTCGGCAAGGCGTTGGCCGGGCGCTTGCGCCAGGCCTTGCAGGAGCACCCCGACCAGCCGCTGCGCATCCTGGCGCACAGCATGGGCGGGCTGGTGGTGCGCGCGGCGTTCGCGGCCGACCCCGGCCTGTGGGCGGAGATCGTCGCCCGTCCCGGCCAGGGTGTGCGCCTGCTCATGCTCGGCACGCCCAACCAGGGCTCGCACCTGCTGGTCGAGACCCTGCTAGGCCAGTCCGACACCATCCGCATGCTCGCTCGCCTGGACCTGCGCCAGGGCCTGCAGGCCGTGCTCGACATCGTCGCCGGCTTCCCCGGTGCCGTGCATCTGCTGCCTGCGCCCGGCTTTGTCGACAGCGGCGGCGTGGCGCCCAAGGACTACTACCGCGCCGAGACCTGGGCTGAGCTCGGCGCGATCAATGATGACTTCTGGTTCGGCCGTCGCCTTGCCGGCAAGCCGACCCAGCGCGTGCTCGACAAGGCACGCGCGTTCTGGACTGCAGTCGCCGATACCGGCTGGGTCGCGCAGGCGCCCGAACGCATCGCTTACGTGTTCGGCAACGCGGACAACACGCCCTGCGGCCTGGTCCTGCTCGACGAGGGCAGCCGGCCCTTCGTGCGCATGCGCGGCACGCCCCATGGCGACGGTTCGGTGACCTGGGCCTCGGGGCGGCTTGCCGGCCTGCCGGACGAGCGCTGCTGGCACATGGCCGCCGACCACATGGGGCTGACCAGCACGGCGGATCATTTTGCCGACATCGAGGCCCTGCTCACGCGCGGGACACCGCTGCGTCTGGGCCGGCTGCCGCTCAGCCGCAGCGAGACGGCGCGCGTCCCCGTGCGTGACTACCGCGCCGGGCCACCGCCCGCCTGGCCGACCGAGGCCGAGCTCGCCAGCCGTGCGCTCGGCGGCCGTGTTCCGGCGCTGCCGCAGCGGCGACGCAGCGTGCTGCGCGTGGGTGTGCGCGCGATGGATCTGCGCTTCGTACAGATCCCGCTGCTGTGCGGGCATTACCGTGGTGACCCGATCGCGGGCGCCGAGGCCGTCATCGACCGCTGGCTGGTCGATGGTGCCCTCAGCCACCGCCAGCGCCTGGGCATCCATTCCGGCGAGCTGGGCGATGCGACCGTGGTTTTGATGCCGCGCAGCGCCGAGGAGCGCCTGCGCGGCACCAGCCGTGGTGCGGTGGTGGTCGGCCTGGGCGAGATGGGGGCGCTCGGTGCCGAGGGGGTGACCGAGGCCGTGCGGGCCGGCGCGCTGCGCTACCTGCTGCATGCGTCCGACCGCTACGGCGAGGACCATTGCGATGGCCGCGGCCGTCAGCCCGATACTGCGATTCCGCTGCGCCTCGCAAGCCTGCTGGTCGGCAGCAACTCCGCGGCCAGCCTGGACGTCGGCGAGGCGGTGAAGGCGGTGGTGCGCGGCGTGCTGCTCGCCAATCGCGACTACGCCCAGTGCGCCAAGGCGCGCAGAGGGCCGGTCGGGCGCATTGTCGAACTGGAGTTGATCGAGCTCTATCGTGATGCCGCCATCTCTGCGGCCCATGCGGTGAGCGCGCTCGACAAGAGCCTCGCCGCCGAACTCGAGCGCCTGGGCGCCCGCCTCGACCTGTCCGAGCCGCTGCGCCATGGCGAAGGCGTGCGCCAGCGCCTGAGCGTGACCCCCTTCGGCGACTACTGGCCGCGCCTTGCGGTCACCGATGCCGACGGCGAGACCGCAGCATTGATCGATGCGCCCACGCCGCTGATCCGCCATGCCCGGCGCTTCCGCTTCACCTTCATGGGCGAGAAGGCGCGTGCAGAAGTTGTCGTGCAAGCGCGCCAGCCCGGTCTCATCGAACGCCTGGCCGATGAAGCACTGACCGGGCCTGCGTCTACCCGCTACCGCGGCGGTGAGGGCAGCTTCGGCCACACCCTGTTCCAGCTGCTGGTGCCGGTGGAGTTCAAGGCGGCAGCGCGCAAGGCGCGCAACCTGATCCTGGTGGTCGACGAAAGCACCGCCAACTTGCCCTGGGAACTGCTGGAGGATGACGGCGAGCCGCTGGTGAGCCGCAGCCGCATGGTGCGCCAGTTCATGACCCGCAGCTACCGGCACAATGTCGTGCGTACCGACGCCATGACGGCCTGCGTCATCGCCAACCCGAGTACCGAGGGATACCACGTGCAGTTCGGCGGGCCGGGCTGGAAGCCTCGCGTGGATGCCGACGGCACGCCGCGCCCCGACCGCCTGCCCAGTCTGGAGGGCGCTGTGCGCGAGGGTGAGGCCGTGGTGCGCATCCTTGAGGGGGCCGGCTATACGGTGAGCCATGCGCCGCCGGACGCGCTGGCCGGCGATGTGTATGCCCGTCTTTTTGCGCGCCCCAGCCGCGTGCTGGTGATTGCCGCGCATGGCATCCACGCCTGCCGTGCCGCTGACGGCAGCTACCGCAGCGGGGTCGTGCTGTCCGATGGCTTGTTGCTGACCGCAGCCGAGATTGCCCTGATGGAGACGGTACCCGACCTCGTCTTCCTGAGCTGCTGCCACCTCGGCAAGGTCGACGTTGCACAGGGTGCGCACCGTCTGGCTGCCAGTCTGGCGCGCGAGCTCATCGACATGGGTGTGCGCTGTGTGGTCGCAGCCGGCTGGGAGGTGCGCGACGATGCGGCGCAGACCTTTGCCGAGCGCTTCTTCAGCGCGATGGCGATCGAGGGCATGCGCTTCGGCGATGCAGTGTTCGAGGCGCGTGCCGAGGCCTTGCACCGCCATCCGGACTGCAACACCTGGGGCGCCTACCAGGCCTATGGCGATCCCGCCTTCCAGCTCCGGGTGGACCAGCGTGCCGAGCGTGAGGACGGGACCTTGCTGGCGCCCGAGGAGTTGCTCGACTGGCTGGACCAACTCTGGCTGGACGGCCACAGCATCCGCGGCGAGCAGCGCGAATCCGGCTTGCGGGCACTGCAGCGCCGCATCGACCGCCGCCTGGGCCGGCTGCCCGCGCAGTGGGTAGCGCGCCCGGATGTGCAGCAGGCGCTCGGCCGCTTGTATGCCGCCTACGGCGATGTGGGCGGTTTCGACGCGGCCCGAGCGCCCTTGCTGCGTGCAATCGCGGAGGACTCGTCGCGAGGGGCGGTGCCGATCGCGGCGATCGAACTGCTGGCCAATGTCGAGGCCCGGCTGGCCGAGCAGCTCAGCCAGCCGGGCGAGGGGCAGGATCTGGTGCGTGCGCTGGGCCTTGTGGATGACGCCATTGCGCGCATGCGCGCGCTGATCCTGATCGCTTCTGCCGCGCCGGCCGTGGCGGACGCATCCTCGCCGCAGGCTGGGATGCCAGCCAGCCTGCAGCGTCAGGCGATCCTGGGCAGCGCCTGGAAGCGGCGCGCCCTGGTGCAGCTGCGCCAGCTACAGGCCGATGCCGGGTTGGTGGCCGACGGCGGCAAACCTTCCGCACGCGCTGCGGGTACGGCCGCCTGGGCACGTGTGCGCGATGACCTGTTGCGCGCGCATGAAGCCTACGCGCTCGGCGAGGGCGATCCGGCGCAGGCCGACTGGAACCCCTACCCGTGCATGAACCGCCTGCAGTTGGGCTGGCTGCTCGGCGAGTCGATCGACGCTGCCGTGCTCGATGCCTGTCTGGCTGCCGCACGCAGGCGCTTTGCGCGCAGCTTCGACTTCTTCGACGGTGCCGTGGTTGCGGACTGCGCGCTTACGCGCTGGCTCGTCGGCGATGTCGTCGAGGAGGAGGACGCCGCGGCCGCCAGGCTGGTGCAGGCCTACCGCGATGCACTGGGCATGCTTGCGGTGTCGCCGCGGCAGCTCGGTTCGGTGGCAAAGCAGCTTGGCTTGCTGGCCGGTTTCCTCGCGTTGCGCGCAGACGCCGGGGATGACCGGCGTGCAGCGGTGCTCGCGGCGGCGGCGGCGGCATTGGGCGAGGGCCTGTCGTGAGGATCGGCAGAGGAGGCCTGCAACACTGAAAGGCTATCGAAAGCACGTCTTCGTATCGTCCGCTCCACTTGGGGCGAGGCGGTTCTGCTCCGGGATAGACGAATCGATAATCGGAGGAGATCGCCGTGATGCTCAAGAAGACCCTTTTTGCCGCCGCTACCGCGGTGTTTGCCACCCTTGCCGCCGGCGTCGCCCACGCCGAGCCGGCCAAGCCCGAGTGCATCGCCCCGGCCAAGCCGGGTGGTGGCTTCGACCTCACCTGCAAGCTGGCACAGAGCGGCCTGCAGGACGGCGGCCTCCTGAAGGCGCCGATGCGCGTCACCTACATGCCGGGCGGCATCGGCGCCGTGGCCTACAACACCGTGATCGCCAACCGCCCCGCCGAAGCCGGTACCATCGTCGCCTTCTCGGGCGGTTCCTTCCTGAACCTGGCGATCGGCAAGTTCGGCAAGTACAACGAGAACGACGTGAAGTGGCTGGCTGCGGTGGGTGCCGACTACGGCGCCATCATCGTGCGCGCCGACGCGCCCTTCCAGAGCCTGAAGGACCTGATCGAGGCCACCCGCGCCAACCCGGGCAAGGTGGTGTATGGCGCTGGCGGTTCGGTCGGCAGCCAGGATTGGATGAAGTCGGCGCTGATCGCGCGCGAGGCCGGCGTCAATCACAAGAACATGCGCTACGTGGCCTTCGAAGGCGGTGGCGAGGCGATGGCCGCGCTCATGGGCGGCCATGTCCAGGCTTACTCCGGCGACGCCTCCGAGGTGCTCGGCCACCTCAAGGGCGGTCGCATCAAGGTGCTCGCCATCCTGGCGCCCGAGCGCCTGAAGGGTGAGCTGGCCGACATTCCGACCGCGATGGAGCAAGGCTACAACGTCGACTGGACGATCACGCGCGGCTTCTACGTTGGCCCGAAGGTGGCCGATGCCGACTACCAGTGGTGGCTGCAGGCCTTCGACACCATGATGGCCACGCCCGAGTTCGACAAGCTGCGCGAGGAGCGCGGGCTCTTTCCCTACCACCTGACGGGTGACGCCCTGACGGCCTACGTGCAGAAGGAAGTGGCGCGCTATCGCGAGCTCGCCGCCGAGTTCGGCCTGACGGCGCAGTAAGCCTCGCCGCTCGGGCAAGGGCGCGGGCACGACCCGCCCGCGCCGCGTGCAGGCTCCAGCTGGCGCGCTGCCCCCACTCCTGTCCCCTCCGCGCCTTGCCGGGCGCGGCCCTCACCTGAAGGGAGATCGCCATGAGCGAACGCATCTTCGGCGGCGTGCTGGTGCTCATCAGCCTCGTCGGCCTCTTCATCGCGCGCGGTTTCGAAGCGCCGTTTTCCTATGAGCCGGTCGGGCCGAAGGCCTTTCCGATGATCGTGCTGGCGTTGCTCGGTCTGTTCGCGCTGGCGCTGGTCTTCGGCAAGACCGAGAAGACTGCCTGGGCGCCGGGTCCGGTCATGCAGCGCATCGGCCTGCTGTTCCTGGTCGTGCTCGGCTATGCGCTGCTGTTCGACCGTCTCGGCTTCGTGATCGCCACCGCGCTGGTGACGCTACCGGTCGCGCGTCTGTTCGGCGCGAGCTGGAAGCAGGCGCTGGCGAGCGGCGTCGGCCTCGGCATCGGCCTGTTCTATTTCTTCGACCGCCTGCTCGACGTCGCGCTGCCGACCGGGCTGTGGCTCAACGCGATCACGGGGTAAATCATGGAAACCTTGACGCTTCTCGCCCAGGGCTTCGCCGTCGCGGCGACGCCCGAAAACCTGATGATCGCGCTGATCGGCTGTTTCCTCGGCACCGTCGTCGGCCTGCTACCCGGCCTGGGCCCGATCAACGGCGTGGCCATCCTGCTGCCGATCGCCTTCGCCATGAAGCTGCCACCGGAGTCGGCGCTGATCCTGCTGTGCGCGGTGTATGCCGGCTGCGAATACGGCGGCCGCATCTCGGCGATCTTGCTCAACGTGCCGGGTGATGCCGGCGCGGTGATGACCACGCTCGACGGCTATCCGCTGGCCAAGAAGGGGCTCGCCGGTCCGGCGCTGTCGATGTCGGCGGTGGCGTCCTTCACCGGCGCCATGGTCGCCACCCTGGGCATCGTCGCCTTCGCGCCGCTGCTCGCCGAATGGGCGATCGCCTTCGGTCCGGCGGAATATTTCGTGCTGATGGTGCTGGCGCTGTCCTGCCTGGGCGGCCTGGTAGGCGATTCCCTGCCCAAAGCGATGATTGCCTGCCTGATCGGCCTGCTGCTTTCGACGGTGGGCATCGACTCGAACAGCGGCGTGTATCGCTTCACCTTCGACATGCTGCATCTGGCCGACGGCATTCCCTTCATTGTCATCGTCATCGGCCTGTTCGCCGTCAGCGAGATTTTGCTGATGCTGCAGGGCCTGCATGCCAACCCCGAGCCGATCGCGCTGTCGGGCCGGATGATGTTCAACCTGAAGGAGTTCATGCTCGCCAAGTGGACGATGCTGCGCTCGGCCGTCGCCGGCTTCTTCATCGGCGTGCTACCCGGCGCGGGCGCTACCATCGCCTCGGCGATGTGCTACGCCAGCGAGCGCCGAATGGCGGGCAAGGATCACCAGTTCGGCGAGGGCGACATGCGTGGCGTGGCCGCGCCGGAGGCGGCCAACAACGCCTCGGCCAACGGTTCGCTGGTGCCGATGCTGACCCTGGGCGTGCCCGGTTCGGGCACCACCGCGGTGATGATGGGTGCGCTCACGCTGTACAACATCACCCCCGGCCCGACCCTGTTCCAGGACCAGCCGGTGATCGTGTGGGGCCTGATCGCTTCGCTCTTCATCGCCAACGTCATGCTCCTGGTGATGAACATCCCGCTCATCCGCGTGTTCGTCAAGTTCCTGTCGATCCCGGTGTGGCTGCTGGTGCCGGGTGTGGCGGCGATCTCGATGGTTGGCGTGTATGCGGTGCATGGCAACACCTTCGACCTCATCGTCGGTGTGCTCGTCGGCGCACTGGGCTATGCACTGCGCGTCATGAACTTCCCGATCGCGCCCTTCATCCTCGGCTTCGTGCTCGGCGACATGATGGAGCAGAACCTGCGTCGCGCGCTGTCGATCAGCGATGGCGAGATCGGCGTGCTGTTCTCCAGCCCGATCGCGATTGGCCTGTGGGTGGCGGCCATCGCCATGCTGGTGGGCCCGCGTGTCGCACGCATGCTCGACAGCCGCCGCGTGGTGGCTCAGGCATGAGTTGAAGACTCACCTCCGCGGATACCGTCCTCTCCGTTTGTGACGGAATCCGGCTTGCGGTGGCCCCGTCCCGGACCGCCGCCTTCGATGGGCGCCTGCGGGCGCCCGTTTTTTTGCGGTAAGGCCCGAGAGTTCGATGGCTCACCTTGAACCGCGTCGGCTCGACGGTGAGGATGAGGTCGCCCGCTTGCCGGTGCAGTGTCCGCCCAAGCGATTGTGGTGACTTGGCCCGGCCGCTTGACCGCCATGTCCAACGTCCGCCAGGAAATCCGTTCCAACCCTCTGCGTGTGCTCGCCGAATCGCTAGACTCTCACTGTCTTGGTCCGAGGGAACGGTGATGACGACGTTCGAGGAAATCAGCCGCAGGAAAAGCGAACTGCTTCGGGCGGCAGCAAGCCACAAGGCGCGCAATCTGAGGGTTTTCGGGTCGGTCGCGCGTGGTGAGGACCGGCCGGATTCCGATGTCGACTTCCTGGTGGATTTCGACGCGGGTGCGTCCCTGCTCGATCTGGTCGGGTTGCAGCAGGATATCGAGGCCCTGCTCGGGCGCCGCGCGGACGTTGTGACCGCGGATGGCGTGAGCCCCTTCCTGCGCCAACGGATCATGGCTGAAGCGAGACCCCTATGAGGCGGGAGCCCGTCGTCTTTCTGAAGCACATCCGGCTTTGCCTGGACCGCATCGACACCTTCACCATTGAAGGTGAGGCTGCCTTCTATGCCGATGCGAAGACCCAGGACGCGGTGATTCGCAATCTGGAGTGGTCGTCAGGCATCTGCCGCCCTTGCGCACAGCAATAGAGGCGGAACTCTCGCGAGTTCCGCCTCCATCAGGGTAGCTGCGCGCCCGCCAGCGATTCGACTTTACGTGTTTGCCGCGGACTGGGATCCAGGACTGATCACCCGTGGCCGCTCGCCCTGGTCGAGGGCGACGAAGACGAAGCTGGCGTCGGTGACCTTGACCTGTTCCTCGCCGTCGCGCGAGCGGCGCCAGGCCTCGACCTCGATCGTCATCGAGCTGCGGCCGACGCGCACGATCTCGGCGTGGAGGCTGACCTCGTCGCCGATGAACACCGGGCGCAGGAAGGTGATGCGGTCCACCGACACCGTGGCGCAGCGGCTGCGCGCGCGGCGGGCGGCGACGTTGCCGGCGGCGAGGTCCATCTGCGCCATCAGCCAGCCGCCGAAGATGTCGCCGGCGGGGTTGGCGTCGGCGGGCATGGCGATGGTGCGGATTGCGGGTTCGCCGCGCGGTATGGCGGTCGAGTCGTTCATGGTGAGGTTCCGGTGGGGGTTGGGGAAGCGCTGCCCGCGGCTCGGCGGGGGCGGCGGCGTGCCCGCCCCCGGGTGAGCCGCGTCAGCTGACGTGACGGCATTTCGACGCTGGCGTGCGCGTATCCATGTTGCGCCCGCGGTTCAGGTGGTCGTCGATCTCGGCCGCGCAGCCCAGCATGCGGGCGTGCAGGAACAGGGTGAACGCGGCGTCTTCCAGGCGCGCTTCGTCGATGCGGCCCTCGCGCCACGGCTGCCAGGTCAGGCGCAGCAGCAGGGCGGCGATCACCGCGTCGATGTTCACGCAATACACCGTGCGCGACACCCCGGCCTCGTGCAGCGCCTGCACCAGGGCGTGGTAGAAGTCGTGGAACACGTTGGCCTCGCCGCGCGCGGTCATCAGCTCGCGGATGAAGGCTTCGCGCGGATCGATGTTGACCGGCCGGTCCTTGAACACCGGGTGGTTCACGCCCGGGATCTTGCGGATGTCCGCGCTGCCGGTCTGCTTGCGTTCGGCCTTGTAGCGCGCGTAGTCCTCGGCGCAGTGACGGGCCAGCGCGGCGACGTCGATGCCGTGGGCGGCCGTCGGGTCGTCGAGGCCGCTGTCGCGAAACTGCTCGATCAGGAACTGCACGCCCTCGAAGCCGTTGCCACCGTGGGCGTAGCCGGTGTGGGTGAGGAAGCCGATGACCGCCTTGTTGAGCTGCACACGCTGCGGCGTTTCCGGGCCGTCGGCCGAGACCGCACCCTTGGCGCCCTGGGCGGAGATGGTGCCGGGGCCGTTGCTGAGCAGGATGCCGACCAGGGTCTGGTAGGCGAACAGGTCGGCCGGCCGCGGCACGCGGCCGAGCAGGGCCTGGCAGGCGAGCGCGGTGAGCGAACCGCTACCGAGCATCTCGGCCTCGTCGATGCCGCAGAAGCGGCCGGCCTCGTGCTGCTCGGCCGGGGCCGAGGCGCCGATCAGGGTGCCGACCAGCTGCATCCACCATGGCAGGCTCTCTGCGGTCAGGCGCGAGACGCGCTTGCGCATCAGCGGTCCCCACGCGAGCGTGGTGGTGATCGCGGCGAGCACGGCATCGGCACTCAGGGGCACGCCGGTGTGCTGCAACAGGCGCACCGGCAACGAGCGCGCGTCGCGTGCCGCCAGCCCGGCGAGCATCGCCTCGGCGCGGGCGTCGGGCGCCGGGGCGCGGACCAGCGCGACCAGATCGGCGTCGTCGGCGAGGGTGTGGCAGTCGAAGTCCTCGTCGAGCGCGTCGCGCAGGCCGGCGGCATGCAGGCGCTCGATCAGCGCTGCGACGATCGTGCGCGCGCGCTCGGCGCGGCGTGGGCCGACGATCGCCATTGCGGCGGCGAGCACGGCGTTGGGCGCATTGCCGGCGGCGCGCGCGGCCTCGGCGGCGGCGAGCGCGGGGTCGCCATGGAGGTTGAGGTGGGCGCCGACCGCCACCGCGATCAGCTTGCGGTCGTTGTCGCCGCCGGCTTCGCGCAGCAGCGCCAGGCCGAGGTTGGCCTCGAGCGGGCGGCGCGCGGCCTCGAGCACGCTCACCCCGTGCAGGCTGGAGACCTGGGTCGCGGGATCCATCTGCGAGGCGCCCGAGGCGTCCTTCATCGTTTCGCGCGGGAACACCGCGCCGACCTGTTCGGCCAGCCGGGCGATCTGGCTGCGGTAGGGCTCGATCGCCGGCACCACCGGCAAGTCGAGTTGCGGCGGCAGCGCGATGCCGAGATTGGCGCCGAACCAGGGCTTGAGCTCCATTGTGCCTTCGGGCTCGAAGTCGGGCAGGGTGGCGTTGGCGCGCATCACCGCGGTGAGCGCGGCGGGAATGTGGGCGATGTTGGTGACCACCGCGCCCTTCGCCGAGAACACCGGGTTATCGGGTGTGTACAGGCCGTCGACGCCGAACTTGTCCATGAACCAACGTTCCTTGGCGGCGGCATCGTCCTCGCCGCCGGCCATCGCCCCGGCATGGCCGACCGCGCGCGTCAGCCGCGACTTCCAGCGTCCGACCACGCAGGCCACCACCGGCTTGGTGAACTCGGCGTCGCGCTCGTAGTAGCCGCCGGGCTCGCAGTACAGCACCGCGGCCTTGCTGCGCGCGTCGTTGGCGAGGGCGAAGGCGAACTCCGGCGCGGCATAATGGATGTAGACGTCCTTGCCGCTCGACACCAGCGTGGTCGTGCCCCAGCCCGCCATGCGCAGGTACTGGGCGATGGTGGTGGTGAAGCCGCCCGAGTTCGACAGTACCGCGATCGAGCCGCGGCGCAGCGTGTCCGACGGGTTGTCGCCGCCCAGCGCGCCGCCGACGGCGGCAGATAGACCACGCCGCAATTGAAGCGGTGGCCATCGTCCAGCCCCT
The DNA here is from genome assembly GCF_000310145.2 of Thauera sp. 28. Classification (GTDB taxonomy): domain Bacteria; phylum Pseudomonadota; class Gammaproteobacteria; order Burkholderiales; family Rhodocyclaceae; genus Thauera; species Thauera mechernichensis. Next base: position 157,010 of record NZ_AMXA01000005.1, on the reverse strand, counting down.
CGCGCACGCTGTTGTACACCGGGACGTTGCCGAGGGGGGTCTCCAGCACCTGGCCGCGGCGGCCCGGCGAGGTGCCGAACACCACGTTGCCGCCCGACCACGCATGGCCGACCGGCGTGACCTCGCTGGATTCGCCGCCGAGGATGTTGAGCACGCACACCCGGTCGTGCCGGGTCGCGATGTGGGCCAGCGAACTGATGCCCACGTAATACTTGAAATCACCAACGCCTTGTTGGTACATGGCTGTCTCCTTGGAATCGGGGGTGTCAGGGCTCAGGCGGCGGTGGCCGCGGGGGCGAGCCCCAGGCGCGCGGCGACGGCGTCGCGGCCGCCGGCCTTCATCCATTCATTGGCTTCGCGGGCGTAGTCGACCACCTCGCTCATCGCCGAATCGAAGCCGAACAGGCGGTAGGGCAGGCCGAGCGCCTCGCAGGTGTCGCGCAGCACGCCCATGCCGCGCACCAGGTTCGGCCCGCCGCGGCCGGCGACCACGGTGAGCGGCGTCGGGCCATGGCTGCCGAAGTGCTCGCGCAGCGCGTCGGCCATGGCGCGGAAGGTCTCGTGGATGTCGGTGTTGTTGGACTTGCCGCCGATGATGAAGAGCACGTTGGCCTGACGCAGCCAGTGCTTGAAGCAGATCGACGCCACCGACTTCATCTTCTCGTAGGGCGGGTTGCCGCCGAAGTCGGACGAGATGATGGCGTCGTCGCCGAGCATCTCGGTGACCAGCGAGTTGGCGCCGCCGCCGAAGGTGGGGGCGAGGATGGTGCCGCCGGCGTTGATCACGTAGACGTCGCTCTGGCCCTGGTGGGTGCGCAGCTGATTGATCTCCTGCTCGAAGTCGGAATAGTCCACTGCGAACAGGTGGGCGGGCAGGTTGAGCCGGTGCCAGCGCGGATCGTCGCGGTCGAAGCCGCACTTGAAGTCGCAGGCCACCGGCGTAAGCCGGCCGCGACGATCGGGGCGCATGCGGATCGGGTTGAGCTCGAGGGTGGTCATGCCGAAGTCGTGATACAGCTCCCACAGGCGCGGCAGGTGCTGCACCAACGGCGAGATGATCTGCTTGGGCGCGCCGATGTCGGCGAGCGCGTTGGCGACGACGAAGGCCTTCAGGCCGGTGAGCGGGTCGAAGGGCACGCGTGCGACCTGCGACTTGTCGAGCTCCTCGATGTCGACGCCGCCGCGGTGGGTCAGGGTCATGGTCGGGGCACGGAACTCGGTCGAGTCGGTGATCGAGAAATAGACCTCGTGCTCGGCCGGCACCGCAGCTTCGAAGGTGACGCCGTTGGCCTTCGCCACCTGGTGGCCGTGGCGATGCTCGACGAAGTACAGGCGCTCCTTCTCGGCCAGCGCGGTGCGCAGGTCCTTGGCACGCCCGATGAGGCCGGCCTTGCCCTTCTTGCCGACACCGCCCTTGAACAGCGGCTTGACGAAGACCGAGCCGTGACGCTCGATGAGCGCCTTGATCTGCTCCTCGCTGGCGTCCGGGCCGAGCACCTCGGCGGTGGGGAAGTCGGCGAACTGCAGCAGACGCGCGCCGTACAGCATTCCCGTGATGTTCATGTCGGGTTCTCCCGTGTGCGGTTGTCGAGGGTCAGAAGCGGTGGCGCATGCCGGCCATCATCACCCGGTGGTTGTCGCCGGCCGCCGGCGTGATGTTGCCTATTGCATAGTTGGCACCGCTCTCGTTGGAGAGCTGCGAGTAGCCGGCGTAGAGCGTGGTGCGCTTGGAGAGGGCGTGCAGGTGGTAGGCCGACCAGCCGCTGGCGTCCTCGCCGGCGGCGCCGTCCGATTCGTCGCGATCGGCATAGCTGAGCGCGACCGTGTTCGCAGGGTTCAGACGGATCTCGGCGCTCACGGCCCAGGTGCGTGCCTTGCCATTGCCGACGGTGCCGCTCTCCTTGTCCTGCGACCAGGCAAAATAGGGCTTGACGATGCCGAAGTCGTAGGCCAGGCCAACGCCGCTGGTGCGCACCTTGCCGCCGCTGGCGTCGCGCTGCACGCTCTGCGTGGTGAGCGCGCCCGAGAAGGCGCCGTTGCCGTAGAGCAGGCTGAGGCCGTGGCCGTCGCCTTCCTTGCGCGCGGTGGACGTGGTGGCGACCTTCTCGCCCAGCCAGTAGCCGGCATCGAGCTCGAAGCCGGCAAGCTTGGGCGAGCGGTACTTCACCATGTTGTCGAAGCGCACCTCGTAGGCCGGCTTTACGGCGCCGGTCTTGCGCAGCAGCAGGCCGGCGCTGCGATCGGCGTTGCCGGTGGCGTCGAAGGGGTCGAGGGCGACGAAGGCGGGTGAATACTGGCGGCCCAGGGTCAGGCGGCCGAGGCTGCTCTCGAGGCCGACGAAGGACTGGCGGCCGAACAGGCGTCCGCCCTGCTCGGCGAGGCCGGTCGAGGGGTCGAAGCCGCTCTCGAGCACGAACAGGGCCTTCATGCCGTGGCCGAGGTCTTCGGTGCCACGAAAGCCGAGGCGCGAGCCGTTGAGCTCGCCGTGGTGGACGCCCTCGTAGCGCTGGTCGCCCGATCGCTCATGGCTGAGGTTGAGGTCGATGAGGCCGTAGATGGTGACGTTGGACTGGGCGAGCGTGAGCGACGGGGCAGCGACGGCGGCGGCCAGCAGGACCGATTTGGAAAGGCGTTGCATGGAAGTCTCCTCGATCTTGTGAGTGGGCGCGCCAGACACGTTGGCGCGGCCCGCATTGCAGCGCCGTCGCCTTTCGATCGCCTTTCACTGCTGCCGGTCCGTGAGGAGGATGGACCGATGACTGCGCCCGTTGCAGGGCTGTCGTCGACAATTCAGGGTGCCGGGGCGGCCCCGAGCGGCAGCTCCACTTCCACGCACAGGCCGTGCCCGCCCTCGCCGTCGCGCAGCGTGATGCGGCCATCGTGGGCGAGCGCGATCTCGCGCACGATGGCCAGTCCTAGGCCGCTGCCGTCGCTGTCGCCCTGGCCGAGGATGCGGTAGAAGCGCTGGAACACGCGTTCGCGCTCGGCCTCGGGAATGCCCGGCCCCTGGTCGCATACGCTCACCACCGCCTCGCCGTCGAAGGCGGCGACAGCGACGGTGACCGCCGAGTCGGGCGGGCTGTAGCGGATCGCGTTGTCGACCAGGTTGGAGACCATCTCGCGCAGCATTGGCGCGTTGCCCTCGATCATCAGCGCGTGGCCGATGCCTTCGTAGGCGAGGTCGATGCTGCGCTTGAGGGCGAGCGGGGCGAGCTCCATTGCTACGTCCTTGACCAGGCCGGCGAGGTCGAGCGGCGCGCGCTCGTCGATGAGGCCGTTGGCCGCCTCGGCGCGCGACAGGGTGAGCATCTGGTTGGCCAGCCTGCGCGCGGCGCGGGTGCTGCGCAACAGACTGGCGAAGGTGTTGAGCATCTCTTCCGGGTCGGTCTGGCGCAGGCCGTACTCGGCCTGGGTGGTGAGGACCGCGAGCGGGGTGCGGATCTGGTGCGCGGCGTCGGCAAGGAAGCGTCGGCGTGCGGCCAGCATGGCCGACAGGCGCTGCATGTGGTGGTTGATGGCGTCGATCAGAGGCGCGACCTCGCTCGGCACGCCGTCGGCCCGCACCGGGGTGAGGTCTTCCTCGTCGCGGTTGCGGATGTGGTCGCGCAGCGCCACCAGCGGGCGAAACGCCGTGCCGAGGGCGAGCAGCACCAGCACCGCCCCGACGGCGACCAGGGCCGACTGGCGTTGCAGGCTGGCGATGAACAGTTCGCGGGCAAGGGTCTCGCGCGCGCCGGTGGTTTCGGCAAACACGATCAGTACGGCGTCGCCGCCTTCCAGCGCGGGGTCGTACAGGCGCTTGTACATGGCGGCCATGCGCACCGTCTCGCCGCGGTAGGCGAGATCGAAGATCCTTACCATGCCCTCGCCGGCGGGCAGCGTGGGCGGGCGTAGATCGGCATAGCCGGTGACGAGCACGCCCGCGGCGTCGAACACGGCGTGGAAGATACGCTCGGCGGCGCTGTCCTCGAAGCCTTCGAAGGCAGCGTAAGGAATGTCGACCTGGATCTCGCCCTCGAGCGAGTGGGTGCGCTCGCCGATCGCTCGCACCGAGGCGGTCAGCGTGCGGTCGTAGGCTTGGTTGACTGCGTCGAGTGCGCCGCGGTAGCTCAACCAAGCACTGACGATCAGCATGAGCCCGAGCGGGGGCAGCAGCCAGCCGAGGACGCGACGGTGCAGGCTACCACCGTGGCGGCGCGACACGGCCGGTTCGACGGCTGCGGCCGCAGCCTCGCCGTCACCCTGGACGGCGGCGCCATCCGCGCGTCCGCCCTGCTCGGCCCTGGGGGCTGCGCGCATATCAGGGCGCCGGCCGTTCGGCGAGCAGGTAGCCGAGCCCGCGCAAGGTGTTGATGACGACGTCGGCGCCTTCGAGCTTCTTGCGCAGGCGCGAGACGTAGATCTCGATGGCCTCCACGCGGGCGTCGGCGTCGAACTCGAATACCTTCTGGAACAGGGCCTCGCGCGCCACCGGGCGGCCGACGCGCGAAAGCAGCACCTCGAGCACCGCCAGCTCGCGCGGCGTCAGCGCCAGCATCTGGCCGTCCACCGTCGCCATGCGGTTGGTGGTGTCGAACTCGAGCCGGCCCAGGCGCACCCGCGGCACCTGGTTGCCAGCGCGGCGCAGCAGGGCCTTGATGCGGGCCTCGAGCTCGGCGAGTTCGAAGGGTTTCGTCAGATAATCGTCGGCACCGAGATTGAGGCCTTCGACGCGTTCTTCGGTGCTGCCGCGGGCAGTCAGCACCAGCACCGGGGTGGGAGTGCTGCCTTCGGCACGGCTCTCGCGGGTGCGCAGCCGGCGCAGCACGTCCAGGCCGTCGAGACCCGGCAGGGAGAGGTCCAGGATCACCACGTCGTAGCGCTCGCTGCGCAGGGCCTGGTCGGCATGGTCGCCACGCCCAAGCACCTCGAGCACGAAGCCGCTCTGGCGCAGCGAGCGCGCGACCCACTCGGCGAGTTCGGCGTGGTCTTCGACCAGCAGCAGGCGCATTGGCGTTCCGGTGAAAGTGAATCGAAAGGCGTGTCGGCGATTATCGGGGCAAAGGCGGATGGCGTCCAAGCCGCCGACTTGCAGGGAGATCGGGATATGAGAACAGTGCGGACGAGGACCGGCGCCGGCGCCGTGATGGCGATGGTCCGAGCTTGCCGTGAGGCGTTGTGCGGGCTGCGCGTGGCGGTTTTCGGGCTGGCCATGCTGTGTGCGGGCAGCGCCCTCGCCCGGCAGGCGCCCGATGCGCGCGAGGCGGCGGTGCGTGAAGGCGTGGTGGTCGTGTATGCGGCGGCTGACCAGGATGTGGTGCAACCCATCCTCGACGACTTCGAGGCCTTGCACCCAGGGATCCGCGTCGAATACCACGACCTGAGCTCGAACGAGCTCTACCAGCGGGTGGTGGATGAGCGTGCAGCCGGTACGCTAGGTGCAGACGTGGTGTGGAGTTCGGCCATGGACCTGCAGGTGAAGCTGGTCAACGATGGCTATGCCCAGCCCCACCGCTCGCCCGAGACCGCCGCGCTGCCGCGCTGGGCGGTATGGAAGGACGAGGCTTTCGGCACTACCTATGAGCCGGCGGCGATCGTCTACAACAAGCGCCTGCTGACTGAGGCCGAGGTACCTGACACCCATGCCGAGCTGATCCGTCTGCTCGGGGAGCAGCCTTCACGACTGCTTGGGCGCTTGGCCAGCTATGATCCCGAGCGCTCCGGCCTGGGCCTGCTGCTGCATACCCAGGATGCACAAGCCAACCCGATCGTGTTCTGGCAGCTGGCGCGCCGGATGGGCGAGCTGGGGCTGGAGCAGCACAGCTCGAGCCGCGACATGCTCGACCGTCTCGCCGCAGGCCAGCTGGTGCTGGCCTACAACGTGCTCGGTTCCTATGCGCACAAGCGCGCACGCAGCGAGGCGGTGCTCGGCGTGGTGTGGCCGCAGGACTATACCCTGGTGCTGAGCCGGGTTGCCTTCATCGCCCGCGATGCCCGCCATCCGGCCGCGGCGCGGCTGTGGCTGGACCACTTGCTGTCGCCGCGCGGACAGGCTTTGCTCGCCGAGCACCTCGGCCTGCTGCCGGTACGTGCCGATGCCGGCACGGCGGGGGCCGACAGTGCGGCTGCCCTGCTGCATGAGAACCTGCGCCATGCTTTCCGCCCGATCCGCATCGGCTCGGGACTGCTCACCTACCAGGACCAGGCCAAGCGCCAGGCCTTCCTGCGCCAATGGGACGCTGCCACACGGCCGTCCGTCGAACCCTAGATGTCGTCCTCAACACAGAAGAACAGCGGCGCTTCGTGGCGCTATGTCCTGGCCACGCTTGTGCTCGCGGCCGTCGCCGGCTGGCTGGCCGAGCGCTTCCACCTGCCGCTGCCGTGGATGATCGGTCCGCTGTTTGCCGTTGCCGCCGTGCGCATGGCCGACATCGAGCTGCGCCCGCTGCCCGGTGGTCGGCAGAGCGGGCAATGGGCGATCGGTGCCGCACTCGGCCTGTACTTCAGTCCCGAGGTCGTGGCGCAGCTGAGCCTGCATGCAGCGCTGGTGGTGGCTGCTGCAGTCGGTTCGCTCGTGCTCGGTGTCCTTTGTGCGCTGATCATGCGTCGCCTGGGTGGCGTCGATACGCCAACCGCCTTCTTCGCGGCGCTACCCGGCGGTGCCTCCGAGATGGCCAATCTCGCTGACCGTTACGGCGGCGCGGTGGATCGCATTGCCGCGGCACATGCTATTCGAGTGATGATGGTGGTGTCGCTACTGCCCTTCGCGCTCACCTTTGGTGGGGTGCACGGCAGTGATCTCTACGTGCCGCTCGCCCAGGCCGTGGATGCCCGGCATTTCCCGCAGCTGGTGGTGGCGAGCCTGCTTGGCGTGGCGGCGTTCAAGCTGTTGCGCATTGCCAACGCCTGGGTGCTTGGTCCGCTGCTCGGCGTGGCAGTCGCGACGCTCGCTGGGGTTCCGCTGTCCGCCCTGCCCGTCTGGGTGGTCAACGGCGGACAGCTGCTGATCGGTTGCGCGCTGGGCTGCCGCTTCTCGCGTGCGTTCTTTCGTGCTGCGCCACGCTTCATGGCGGTGGCTGGGCTGACTGCGGTAATGTCGATCGTGTTTGCCGGCGCTTTCGCCGCTTTGCTCGCACTGGCTTCGGGGGTGCCCCTGCCGACCTTGATACTGGCGACTGCGCCGGGCGGGGTATCGGAGATGTGCATCACTGCCAAGGTGCTGCAGCTCGGCGTGCCGCTGGTCACCGTCTGCCACGTGCTGCGCGTGGTGGTGCTGACCGTGGGTGCGCAGTGGAGCTTCGGGGCGTTCCGGCGGATGGTGGAGACCTGAGCAAGGCATTCGACCTGGGCCCGGCTGGATCAAGCTGTGGTGTCAGCGCTCAGGACAATTGCATGCCGGCCCGACTGCTTGGCGGCATACATGGCCATGTCGGCGCGACGGCGCAGGCTGTCGAGATCGGTGCCGTGGTCGGGACAGATGGCGACCCCGACGCTGCAGGATATGGGCAGCGCACCGGCGCTGGTATGCACGGGCTGCGAAATTGCGGCGAGCAGCTTGTTGCCGACCTGAAGCGCATCGCCAGCGTCGAGGATGGTGGTGAGCAGCACGATGAACTCGTCGCCGCCGTAGCGCGCCACGGTGTCGCAGGAGCGCAACTGCGCGCTCATGCGGTCGCTGGTGGCGCACAGGACCTGGTCGCCAGCTTCATGGCCGTAGCGGTCGTTGATGTCCTTGAAGTGGTCGAGATCGATCAGGATCACGGCGAAGCGTGTGCCATGGCGTTGCCAGCCGTGGAGGGCGCTGGCGAAGCGGTCAGCGAGCAGGTAGCGGTTGGGGAGTCCGGTGAGCACGTCGTGCGTCGCGAGGTAGGCGGAATGTGCGTGCTCGATGCCTGCCTGCTTCAGCGCGCGATAGTGGCGCAGCAGCAGCGAGGAGGCTGCGAGCGCGGCGACCAGCAGCAGGGTAAGGATGGCGACCGTCTGTGGAGTAAGTACATCCTGCAAGTGCGGTTGCCGGGTGAACTGGAGGCCGATCGTCTGGCCTGCCGTCTCGATCCGTTCATGATGTTCCAGCATGGCGAGCAGGCGGCGGTCCAGTGCCGTTCCGGCATCCATTTCCTGCCGCAGCAGAGTGTCTTCCATACCCTCACTGCCGATCAGCACGGCCTGGATACCGAGCTGTCTGCCCAGTGCCGCGCGCTCGCCGGCAGGCAGGAGGGCGGCGCTCTTGATCACCAGCATCGATGCCATCGTGCTGCCGAAGAAGTTGGGGGCGCCTGTGCGGCGGTCGTCCGTGCTGCGTTCGACGACCTGAAGCAGGATGTAGCCGGTGTCGCCCTCATAGAAGTCGAACATCGGTGAAGCCACTGCATGCCCTTTGACGTGCGCGCGGGCGAGCGTGCTGGCGAGGTGGTCCACCGTCTCAAGGCGCAAGCCGAAAATAGGCAGTGTGTCGGGCAGTGGCGGATGGATGAACAGGATCGGCCAGTAGTCCGCCCCGGGCGGCAGCGTGGCCGGCGTACGACCCGTCAGCTCGGCGAAGGTCTTCAGGGCGAATTCGCCACGCCAGTTGCGGCGCAGGCCTTCGGCCAGCCTGGGGGCGTCGTGCGGTCGGATCCTGCGTGCGATCTCGACCTGGTAGATGTGGTCGTGGGCGGCGGTGACAGCGGCCGCATAGCGTTCGGTCGCAGCGTAGTCGTCGCGGTCCACCGCGAGCAGGAAGGCCGATAGCCCTGACAGAACGGCCTCGTTGGCGTGGAGCCTGTGCTGGACGCCGTTAGCCAAGGTGCCCGCGGCCTGGTGGAACTGGCGCTCCACGCGCTGCAACTCGGTCATGATCAGCAGCGAGCCGGCGACTGCGAGCAGTGTCAGCCATGCGAGCAACAGCAGGATGAGTTTCGATCGTCGGGGTCGATGCGGCATGGCGGCTCCTGTCCGTGCAGTATCGACAGATGGATGCGCCGTGTAAATTTGACCAAAGTCGTAGAGCCCTTGGACTCTTGCCAGCCTTCGACGGGATGAGCGCTCACAGGCGCTAATCCGTGGCGGCCCGCAGGCGATCGAGGCGCAGGCGCTGGCGTTCGTCGAACAGGCGGCGCGCGGGTTTTCAATCGGTGTTCGTCGTGCTTTGGCTAGGTGCCGAGGGCGCGTGTGCGCGAGAATGCATAGCCTCAATCCGCGTGCGCGATGATGCGGAATCTTTCTTCCGCGCAGCGCTCTGATCTGCCAATACGCGACGCAGGCGCATACTGCGCATTCACTTCAGGACAAGTTCATGCACAAGGATCCTCGTTTCTCCGGTGTGTTCCTCAATGTTGGCGGTGGCAGTGCCACGCCGCCATCGCTGTGGCAGAAAATCGTCGGCGGTGTGGCGGCGCTCGGGGTGTTCGTGCTGGCGCTGACCTTCTCGGTGGCCTTGTTCGCCGTGGTGATCACCGTTGGCGTGGTCGTATGGGCTTACTTCTGGTGGAAGACGCGCGCGCTGCGCAAGGCCATGCGTGAACAGATGGATGCGCGCATGGCCGAGGCCGGCATGCGTGCGGGCGAGTCCGGCGGGGCGCAGGCCGCGCGTGGCCTGATCATCGAGGGCGAGGTGATTCGCGAGGTCAAGATCGAGGACGGCGCGGGCCAGGACGAGCGCGGACGCTGAGCAGGCCGCCCGCCCTCACTTCAACTCGCCGCCGCTGTCGGCCCGCGGTGCCTCGATGGTCTGCAGCCGCGCTTCCTTGCCGTCGATGCTGCGGATATGCACATCCATCTGGTTGAAGGCGATTTCGATGCCGTGCTCCTTGAACAGGCGGTCGATCTCGCGGTTGATCTCGTCGATGGCGGCGTTGCGGTCGCCCAGTTCGCGTACATGCACGCGCAGTTCATGGTCGAGTGTGCTGGGGCCGAAGCTGAGGAAGAACACCAGCGGCTTGGGCTCCTTGAGTACGCGCGTGTTGTCCTCGGCGATCCGTAGCAGCAGCTTGCGGGTGAGCTCGAGGTCCGAGCCGTAGGCCACGCCCACCTTGACCGTGATGCGGGTGACGGTGTCGGTGAGCGACCAGTTGGTGAGCTGGCCGGTGATGAAGGCCTTGTTGGGGACGATCATTTCCTTGCGGTCGAAGTCGGTGATCGTGGTGGCGCGGATCTGGATGCGGGTGACCGTGCCCGACACGTTGCCGATGGTGACCGTGTCGCCGATGCGCACCGGGCGCTCGAACAGGATGATGAGGCCGGATACGAAGTTGGCGAAGATCTCCTGCAGGCCGAAGCCCAGGCCCACCGACAGCGCTGCCACCAGCCACTGCAGCTTGTCCCAGCTCACCCCCAGCGAGCCGAGCGTGGCGACGATGCCCACCGCCATGATCACGTAGGACAGCAGTGTGGTGGTCGCGTAGGCGCTGCCCTGCGCCAGCTGCAGCCGTGACAGCACCAGCACCTCGAGCAGGCCAGGCAGGTTGCGCGCGAGCAGGAAGGCGATGCTGCCGATGACCAGCGCGGCGATGAGGTCGCGCAGGCTGATCGGGGTGACGCTGGCGGTGTCGCCGCTGCCGCTGGCGTATTCGTACAGGGTGATGTTGTCGAGGTAGGCGAACACCGTGATGAGGTCCGCCCATACCCAGTACAGGCTCAGAAGCAGCCCGGCGAGCAGGCCCAGATGCAGCAGGCGCAGCGATTGCTGGCTGATGCGATCGATGTCGAAGCGAGGTGGCTCGATGCCGTCGTCGGTGTCGGCGCCGGGCAGGCCTTCGCGCTCGGCGGCTTCGCGGCGCGCGACCGCCTGCTGGTGGTCGAGGCGGCGGGCGGCGACGCCGAGGGCGCGGATCACGGTGGCTTCGACCAGGCGCCAGAGGATGAGCACGAACAGGGTGTCGATCAGCCGCCCGGTGAGCTTGAGCGCGGTGTAGTAGTAGCCCATGAGCAGGGCCGCGATGAGGGCGAGCGGCATCAGTCCGAGGGCGACGCCGATGGCGACGCGCAGCGGCGAGGGCCGGTCCTGTTGCGAGCGGTGGATCAGCAGGCGCGCCATCAGCCAGGCCATGGTGGCGTAGCCGGCGAGCAGGATCAGGATGCCGAGCACGTCGTTGGCGAGCGCCTCGGGCTGGCGTTCGGCCATGGCGACCACCGCCACCACCGCGAGCACGACCAGGCCGAGGTGGCGCATGTGGCGGTGCAGCTCGCGCACGCGCTCGAGCGGCCAGCGGAAGTGGCGCTCGGCGACGCCAGCGGGCGCGAGCACGCGATACGCGGTGTAGAACACCAGCCAGGCCTGGGCCATCTGCAGCAGGGCGGCGCCCAGGCTGGCGTTCTGGCCGCGGGCGTCCATCTGCAGGGCAAGCCCGGCGAGGGCGAGCAGCAGGCTCACCGGCAGTGCGAGCAGGATGTTGAACAGGATCGCGAGCGGCGTGTGCAGCTGGCTGTCGCGGCGCACGTAGCCGATGTCTGCATGCAGACCGTCCAGCCGGGCGCGCAGCCAGCGCCGCCGCGACAACAGCCACAGGGTCAGCAGCAGCACCGGCAAGAACAGCAGCGGACGAGCCTTGAGACCTGCCCACAGTTCCGTGCTCGCCGACTGCCACGGGATGGCGGCCAGCTGCGCCTGCAGCGCGGCAGGAACGGCCATGACCCAGGCGGCATCGAGCGGGCGGTTGCTGGGGATCCAGAACATCTGCTCGTCCAGCGTGCTGCGCAGGCGGTCTGCCGTGGCCTGCAGCTGCCGTTCGCTGAGCTGCAGTGTGATCGATTCGTTGAGGACGGCGCTGAGTTCGCGGTTGAGCCGTTCGAGTAGCTCCGCGCGTGCCGTCAGCAGCCCGAGCAGCTGGCTGCGCATGGTCTCGTCGGCCTGCTCAGGCGGCAGTTCGGCGAGCAGGCGTTCGGCATGGGCGGCGGGGGTGCCGAGCTGTTCGCGTTGCTTGCTGACCTCGAACTGGTAGAGGCGGATGTCGGCGATCTGCTCGGCGAGCTGCTTGTCCACGCGCGGCTGCGGTAGCGCGCGCTTCTGCTCGAGCAGGATGCGCGACAGCAGCAGGCTGCCTTGCAGTACGTTGATCTGCTCGTCGATGATGGTGCCGGCGCGGTTGAGGCTGTCGAGCTGCTGGCGGGTTGCCAGATTGCGCTGGGTGAGCGTGTTGAGGTGCTCGGTGGCACGCAGCAGGTATTCGGACACACGCTGGTTGGCAGCGATCTCGCGCGCGATCAGGCCGCCGGTGTCGGGTGTCTGGGCCTGCTCGCGCCTGAGCGCCTCCACGGTTTCCACTGCGTCGGCGCTGCGCCGTGCGTTGATCGCGGATTGCAGTGCGTGGGTCTCGGCGCCGAGGCGGCGAAGGTGCTCGGCAGCGAGTTCACGCCGTGCCTGGCCGAGGTCCTGCAGTACGCTGCTACCCGAGAGTTCGAGCTGGCGCAGGCGGTTCTGTGCGTCGAGCGCATGCCATTCGGCCGCGAGCGCGTCGCGCCGCTCGGTGGTCAGCGAGCGGGCCTCGCGGCCCGGGCCCTGCTCGCGGTTGGCGGACAGGGCGGCCTCGATGGCGGTCATGCGTGTCTGGTTGGTGCTGATCTCGGTCTGGGCGCGCTCCGGGCCAGTGCGGGCACTCAGCAAGAGTGCGTCGGCCTCATCGAGACTGCGCTGCCATTGGCTGAGTTCGGCATTGCGCTCGGCCAGGCGTTGTTCGAGCACACCGGCGGACAGCTCCGGGCCGAGGGCTGCAGCCTGGTCAGGCTCCGCCTTGGCCTGCAACGCATCCAGTTGAGTCCGTGCAGTGGAAATCTGCCGGGGGGCTGCGGCCAGGCGCTCGTTCAGCGTGCTGAGCTGCTGGCGGTAATCCTCCGCGGCGGCGAGCCGCGACAAGGCCTGGTCCAGGGCTTGCTGAGCCGCCTGGCGCTCGGATTCGGGCAGCTGGCGCTCCGCCAGTGCAGCGGCGCGAGCCTGCAATTCCTTGGCCGCCGGCGGCAGGGGTGGTTCTGCCGCTGCCCGCAAGACGAGCAGTGGCAGGAGCAGGAGGACGAGAAGGCGGACCAGGTGCGGGAACGAGGGCATGCGCGTAAGGAGCGATCTGGGCAAGAGCGGAGTGTACCCTGCTGCGCGGCGAGCGCAGTGTTCCTCCAGCATGGGTGGGTGTGGGTCGGCGCGACGGCAGCGCCCCGGAACTCTTTCCGGTCGTGACCCCACTCACCGAGAGCACTCGATCAACCTGCCGCCAATCGCCGCCATGCCATCACCTGTTCGCCTGATCCTGCCTCTGCTGGTGCTTCTGATTGCCGCGCTGGCGTGGCTGAAACCGCTCGATCAGATCGCCGAGGCCCACGCCGAGGCGGGGCTCAAGCGTGCGGTGGCGAGTTTCGCCGCGGCGCGCGCCTTGAACGCGGTGATCTCGGTGGTGCAGGGCACCGAAGTCAGCGGGGGCGTGGTGGTGGGTGTCAAGCTCGCGCCCGGCCAGGTGCTGGACCCGGTGAATGACCTGATCGAGCAGTTCTCCACCCTGATGTTGGCAGCGAGCATCGCGTTTGGCGCACAGTTGCTGTTGATGCAGATCGGTGCGGGCTGGCTGGTGGCCGCGGCCCTCACCGTGGTCGCGGTGGCCTGGGCCGTGTGTTGCCTGCGCGGGCCGCCGCCGGCCTGGCTGTCGCGGGTGCTGGTGGCCTTGCTGCTGGTGCGCTTCATCGTGCCGGTGGCGGCGCTGACGAGCGAGTATGCCTTCCAGGCCTTCATGGCTGACGAGTACCGCGTGCACCAGCAGGGCATCGAGCAGGCGGCCGACTCCTTCGGCGCGCTGCCGGTGGCCGAGGAGGCGGCGAAATTGCGCTGGTGGGAGGTGCGCGAGCGGATCGACGCGCTCAAGGCAGCAGCCGAGCGCATCGTCGATCACACCATCCGCATCGCGGTGGTGTTCTTGCTGCAGACGCTGGTGCTGCCTGTGCTGGTGATGTGGGGGATGCTGCAGGCCGGGCGGCTGCTGTTGTCGCCGCGGGGGCAAGGCGCCTAGCGCGGGCGCGGGCGGCCGCGCCCCGTGCTTGAGTCTGCGTCCTGCGCAGACTATGGTGTGTGCCCCAAGAGAGACGGAAAACAACAACAATGGATGAGCAGTTCGAACGCATGAAGGTGCTCGGCGCCGGCATCTTCAGCCTGATGCTTGCGCTCGGCGTAGCACGTTTCGCCTATACGCCCCTGCTGCCGCTGATGCAGGCACAGGCCGGCCTCGGGCTTGCCGAGGGCGGCTGGCTGGCGGCGATCAACTACCTGGGCTATCTGAGCGGTGCATTGCTCGCGGCATCGATCAGCAATCTGGTGCTCAAGGACCGCCTGTACCGTATCGGCATGGTGATGGCGGTGCTGACCACGGTGATGATGGGGCTGACGACCGATTTCTGGGTATGGGCCGCGTCGCGCTACCTGGCTGGGCTGTCGAGCGCGGCGTCGATGCTGCTCGGTACCGGGCTGATCCTGAACTGGCTGATCCGCCACAACCACCGCAGCGAGCTCGGTATCCACTTCGCCGGCATCGGCCTGGGCATCGCGGGTTGTTCGCTGGCGGTGGCGCTGATGAGCCAGTGGCTCGACTGGCGTGCGCAGTGGTTCGTCTTCACGGTGATCGCCTGCGGGCTGCTGGTGCCGGCGCTGTCCTGGCTACCGGCGCCTGATACCAGCGGGGTGACGCGGAGCGGCGCACCCATGCACGACGACCCGCCCAGCCCGCTGTTCATGCGCATCTTCATGGCGTCCTATTTCTGCGCCGGGATTGGCTTCGTGGTCAGCGCGACCTTCATCGTCGCCATCGTCAACCGCCTGCCGGGGCTGGAAGGCCAGGGTAGCTGGAGCTTTCTTGCCATCGGCCTGGCAGCGATGCCGGCCTGTATCGTGTGGGATTTCGTCGCCCGTCGCACTGGCGCCCTCAATGCGCTGATCCTTGCCGCCGTGCTGCAGATCGTCGGCATCCTGCTGCCGGTGGTGGTGGGCGGCATGGTGGGGGCGATCGCAGGCGCGCTGCTCTTCGGCGGCACCTTCGTCGGCATGGTGAGCCTGGTGCTGACCATGGCCGGACGCTACTACCCCACGCGGCCAGCGAAGATGATGGGCAAGATGACCATCTCCTACGGCGTCGCGCAGATCCTCGGCCCGGCGGTCACCGGCTGGCTGGGCGCCACCTTCGGCAGCTATGCGGGTGGCCTGTACTTTGCCGCCGCCATGATGGTGGTGGGCACCATCCTGCTGTTGATGCTGAAGGCGGTGGAGCGCCGCGACCGCGAGGGTGCGCGGGCCTGAGCCGCGGCAGGGGCCAACCCGGGTTGCGAGGCGCCGCCGCCTGATCCATCGGGGGCCGCACAAATTTCCCCTCCATGGCCGTGAAGTGCGAAAATGCGCGCGCAGCGCGTGCTATTTTTTCGCGTCTGCTGCGCGCACGGTCCTCACGTTCCTACAGGGGCGATGAGGGGCCGGCCATCGTTCGTCACCACAAGATCAAGGTCCAGGGGGAAACAATGTCTGCAGGGAATTCGAAGATCATCTACACGCTCACCGACGAGGCGCCGCTGCTGGCGACGTGCGCGTTCCTTCCGATCGTCCGCACCTTCACCGCACCCGCAGGCGTCGAGGTGGAGAAGGCCGACATCTCGGTTTCGGCGCGTGTGCTTGCCGAGTTTCCCGAGTACCTGAGCGAAGATCAGCGCGTGCCCAACACGCTCGCTGAGCTGGGCAAGAAGACCCTCGAGCCCGACGCCAACATCATCAAGCTGCCCAACATCAGTGCCTCGGTGGCGCAGCTCAAGGCCTGCATCAAGGAGCTCCAGGAAAAGGGCTACAAGATCCCCGACTTCCCCGAGGATCCGAAGACGGACGAGGAAAAGGACATCCGCGCGCGCTATGGCCGCTGCCTCGGTTCTGCGGTCAACCCGGTGCTGCGCGAAGGTAACTCCGACCGCCGCGCACCGGCCGCGGTCAAGAACTTCGCCAAGAAGAACCCGCACTCGATGGGTGAGTGGAAGCAGTGGTCGCAGACCCACGTCTCGCACATGCACCACGGCGACTTCTACCACGGCGAGAAGTCGATGACGCTCGACCGCGCACGCTCGGTCAAGATGGAGCTGATCACCAAGTCGGGCAAGACCGTGGTGCTCAAGCCCAGGACCGACCTGCTCGAAGGCGAGATCATCGACTCGATGTTCATGAGCAAGAAGGCACTGTGCGAGTTCTACGAGAAGGAACTCGACGACTGCCGCGAGGCCGGCATCCTGTTCTCGCTGCACGTGAAGGCGACGATGATGAAGGTCTCGCACCCGATCGTCTTCGGTCACTGCGTCAAGATCTACTACAAGGACGCCTTCGCCAAGCACGGCAAGCTGTTCGAAGAGCTGGGCATCAACGTCAACAACGGCATGGTCGACCTCTACGAGAAGATCAAGACCCTGCCCGAATCCAAGCGCGACGAGATCATCCGCGACCTGCATGCCTGCCAGGAGCATCGTCCGGCGCTGGCCATGGTCGATTCGGCCAAGGGCATCACCAACTTCCACTCGCCCAACGACATCATCGTTGACGCGTCGATGCCGGCGATGATCCGCCAGGGCGGCAAGATGTGGGGTGCGGACGGCAAGCAGTACGACGCCAAGGCGGTCATGCCGGAATCGACCTTCGCCCGCATCTACCAGGAGATGATCAACTTCTGCAAGTGGCACGGCAACTTCGACCCGCGCACGATGGGCACGGTCCCGAACGTCGGCCTGATGGCGCAGAAGGCCGAGGAGTATGGCTCGCACGACCGCACCTTCGAGATCGTCGAAGACGGTGTGGCCAACATCACCGATCTCGACACCGGCGAGGTGCTGCTGTCGCAGAACGTCGAAGAGGGCGATATCTGGCGCATGTGCCAGGTCAAGGATGCGCCGATCCGCGACTGGGTCAAGCTCGCCGTCACGCGCGCGCGCAACTCCGGCATGCCGGCCATCTTCTGGCTCGATCCCTATCGTCCGCACGAGAACGAGCTCATCAAGAAGGTGCGCACCTACCTCAAGGAGCACGACACCACAGGCCTCGACATCCAGATCATGAGCCAGGTGCGTGCGATGCGTTACACGCTCGAGCGCGTGATCCGCGGCCTCGACACCATCTCTGTGACCGGCAACATCCTGCGCGACTACCTCACCGACCTGTTCCCGATCATGGAGCTGGGCACCAGCGCCAAGATGCTGTCGATCGTTCCGCTGATGGCCGGTGGCGGCATGTACGAGACCGGCGCCGGCGGTTCGGCACCCAAGCACGTGCAGCAACTGGTGCAGGAGAACCACCTGCGCTGGGATTCGCTGGGCGAGTTCCTTGCCCTGGCGGTGTCGCTCGAGGACCTCGGCATCAAGACCGGCAACGACAAGGCCAAGCTGCTCGCCAAGACCCTGGACGAAGCGACCGGCCGCCTGCTCGACGAGAACAAGTCGCCCTCGCCCAAGACCGGCCAGCTCGACAACCGCGGTAGCCAGTTCTACCTGGCCAAGTTCTGGGCCGAGCGCCTGGCTACGCAGACCGAGGACGCAGAACTGGCGGCGAAGTTCGCGCCCCTCGCCAAGGACCTGGCCGACAACGAGGCGAAGATCATCGCCGAACTGGCCGAAGTTCAGGGCAAGCCCGCTGACATCGGTGGCTACTACAAGGCCGACCCCGAGAAGTGCAAGGCAGTGATGCGTCCGAGCGCCACGCTCAACAGCATCCTGCGTGCCGCAGGGGCCTGATGCAGGCGCCGGCCTGACCGGCGTGCAGCAATGAGACGCGTGGGCGAGCCGCCGAGCGGTTCGCCCACGCGTTTTTTCTTGGTTTCGATATCTTTCCGGTCATGAACGGGATCTTCTTCGGCATCGTCCTCATTGCCTTCGTCGCCGCCGCCTGGCGGCAGTTCAGCCACGTCCCGGTCGACGGCGTGCAGTCGCCGATGGAGGTGCTGTCCGCAGGCATGATCTCGTCCGCCAGCGGCGCGGTGGAACTCGCGCTCGGCCTGGTGGGGGTAATGACGCTGTTCCTTGGCCTGATGAAGGTGGCTGAGGCTGGCGGGCTGCTGGTGATCATCGCGCGCCTGATCCGGCCCTTGATGACCCGGCTGTTCCCCGAGGTACCGCCCAACCATCCGGCGATGGGGGCGATGATCCTCAACCTGTCGGCCAATGCGCTTGGCCTGGGCAATGCCGCCACGCCTTTCGGCATCCGTGCCATGCAGGAGCTCGACAAGCTCAATACCCGGCCCGGTACGGCGACCAACTCGATGGCGCTGTTCCTTGCCATCAACACTTCCAGCATCACGCTGCTGCCCACCGGCGTCATCGCCATCCGCGCTGCGGCCGGCTCGGCCGATCCCGCTGCCATCCTGCCGACGACGTTGTTCGCGACCGTGTGCGCCACCATTGCCGCCATCACCGCGGCACTGATCTACAAGCGCTTCTCGGCCCTTGGCCCGGTCGATCCGGCCGCCGCTGCGATGGAGCGGCCCTGGGTGGCCGACGATCCGGCGCGTGAGGCGGTGGACGACCCCGGCGCTTACCCCTTGTGGGTGTCCGTCCTCGCCCTGGGCGCCATCATCGCGCTCATTCCCGCGACCATCGTATGGGGGCGCGTGATCTCGCCGTGGATCATCCCCGGGCTGATGATGGGCTTCCTGCTTTTTGGCGTGTTGCGCGGGGTGCGCATCTACGAGGTCTTCGTCGACGGCGCCAAGGACGGTTTCCAGGTGGCGCTGCGCATCATTCCCTACCTGGTTGCGATCCTGGTCGCGGTCGGCATGTTCCGCGCCAGCGGGGCGATGGACGTGATGGTGAACCTGCTCGGCGGGCTCACCTCCCGCGTCGGCCTGCCGCCGGAGGCACTACCGATGGCCTTGCTGCGCCCGCTGTCCGGTTCGGGCGCCTACGGCGTGATGGCCTCGATCATCAACGACCCGGCGATCGGGCCCGACAGTTACGTCGGTTACCTCGTCACCACGCTGCAGGGCTCGACCGAGACCACCTTCTACGTGCTGGCGGTGTATTTCGGCGCGGTGCAGATCCGCCGCATCCGCCACACCCTGGCGGCGGCGCTGACCGCGGACGTGGTCGCGGTGGCAGCCGCGGTAGCGATCTGCTCCTACCTGTTCCTGTAAGCCCGTCGGGTGCAGGTCAGCGGCGCTGTCAGGTATGGACGAGGATCAAATGCGGCTCGACGGGGTCTGAGCCCGTCGACACTTATGGAGGATTTTTCATGACCGTACTCATCATCGGCCTGGTGCTGTTTCTCTGTACGCATTCGGCGCGCATCGTTGCCGAGGACAACCGCGCCCAGTACATCGCACACTACGGCGCCGCAAAGTGGAAGCTGGCCTACTCGATCGTTTCGGTGATTGGCCTGGTGCTGATCGTCTGGGGCTATGCGCAGGCGCGCTACGACCCGGTGTACCTGTGGTTCCCGCCGGTGTGGACGCGCCATCTGGCAGCCCTGCTGCTGCTGCCGGCCTTCATCCTGCTGGTGGCGACCTACCTGCCGGGCACGCGCATGAAGTCGGCGCTCGGCCACCCGATGAGCGCGGGGGTGAAGCTGTGGGCGCTGGCGCATCTGATTTCGAACGGTACGCTGGCAGACGTGCTGCTGTTCGGCAGTTTCCTGGTGTGGTCGATCGCCGCGTTCGCCAGTGCGCGCAAGCGTGATCGCGCACATGGCGTGGTACGCGCGGATGGCGCGCTCGGCCGCGACGCGCTCGCCGTGCTGATCGGCGCCGGGGTCTGGTTCGTGTTTGCACGCTACCTGCACGCCTGGCTGTTCGGGGTGGCGCCCTTCGGCTGAGCTTGCCGGCTGCGGGGCTGGCGTCTAGGCTGCAGCAACAGCCTGGAGGCCGCCGCCATGCGCAGATTCCTCTTGCCCGTCCTGGTCGGGGCGTGCATATCCTCCGCCGTCCTGGCGCAGGCCCGCCCGCCCATTCCTGCCGTCGTGCTCACGCACATGAACGACCTGGACCGCCGCTGCACTGCAGCCGGCGGGCGTGCCGGCAGCGGGCGTTATGTCGTTGCACAGGATTTCACCGGCGACGGCCGCCTCGATTACCTGCTGTCCGAAGGCGATTACGATTGCACCGGCCGCCCCGGCCTGTTCCGCCAGGGGGGTGTGGCGCGGGTCGATATCTTCGTCGTCGACGCGCGCAACAATGCACGCCGGGTCTATTCGGATCAGCTGATTGCCTACCGTGTACTCGCCGGCAAGCCAGCCAAGGTGCAGATTGCGCGCCGTGGTGCGGCCTGTGGGCCGGGCAGCAGCGCCAGTACGCAGTGCGCTGCCCAGCTGGCCTGGAATGGCCATGGTTTTGGCGAGGCGGTTGCCGTCAGCGATGCCAGCGAGGGCAAGGCTGCGGCGCCTCGGCCAGCCACGGCGGCGGTAGCTGCAGCGCCGGCAGGGAATACGGCTGCTGCTGGTCCGGCCCCGCCACCGCTGGTGGTCCAGCCCGAGGCGCGGCCGCGTTTTCTGGCCGATTGCCGCCGCTTCTATGTGTCGCTCAGCGCGGATGCGGCGCGCTGGGCAGACGAACAATGCGCAGCCGACTGGGAAAAGATCGGCGCGAGTGCGGCGGTAACCGATGCCCTGCTGGCCGCCTTGCCGGCGGCAGCGGGCGAGGCGCTGCCTGTCGCCGCCCTGCGCCAACGTCTCGGCGGTGTGCGCTGGGCAGCGAAGGCGAGTTCGCGCGAACTGTCGGCGAGCGGCAAGCTGGGCAGGTTCGAGGTGTCGGTCAGCGGTTCGCCCGCGGCCAGGACACTGGCCATGAACTGGATGGCAGTCGGCGCTGAGCCACCCTATGACATCGTCGGTGCGATGCGTGCGCGTGGTGTGCAGCTGACCGAGATCGCCTGCGAGGAGTTCGGCAGCGGAGAGTGGCAGCGCGTTTTTTCCGGCGTGGCTCCAGGGCGCGCGCCGTTCAGGCTCGAGGTGGCGCAGCGCGTTGCGCCGACGGCAAATGCCAACTCGTACTATGGCGCTACCATCGATCTCTCGGGACAGGCTCCGCGGGCGGGGGCGGCCCAGGCGTGCCGCAATCCGAGCAATCTCTTGATGTAGGACGCGGCAGGCCGGTGCTGCGTCCGGCACGACCAGGAGGTGGGCGCCATGTATGTCGGACCATCGCAGCATGCGCACGCCTGGCGGGCGTTCTTTACCGCACGCAGCTGGGAGCCGCAGCTGTTTGC
Organism: Thauera sp. 28; assembly: GCF_000310145.2. Taxonomy (GTDB): domain Bacteria; phylum Pseudomonadota; class Gammaproteobacteria; order Burkholderiales; family Rhodocyclaceae; genus Thauera; species Thauera mechernichensis. The sequence continues at coordinate 135,878 of NZ_AMXA01000005.1, read as the reverse complement.
CGATCTTGTCGAGCGTGACGAGATCGGCGCTGCGTTCTTCGAGATCGAGACCCAGATCAACGGCCTGTATCGCTCGCTGCAGATGTCGCAGGCGCTGGCCCAGCGCTTCGGCTTGTCCGTGGACGAAGACCGCCGGGGCGAGGTCGAGCTGAAGGCGCGCTGGCTGTCGCTCAACGCGGAGCGCTTTCGTGAGGCGCTCGGGCCCGCACAGCGGGAACTCGACATCGGCCTCATGCAGTGGATGCGGCGAGCGTCCTGTCTGTCGGTGGTGATCGGCGCCGGCGCGACGATGGACGCGGGTGGACCGTCGTGGGCCGAACTGGTGCGACGCCTGCTGCTGCGAGTGATCGAGCGCGGACGAGAGCAGACGGAGATGCGGCCGCGGCCGGGCGGTACGCGCGAGAACGCCGAGTTCGAGCGTGTGGTCACCGCTGTCGAGCATCTGGCGGCCGGCGAGGACCTGCGCGCACGTGCCGTACTGGCATCGATCGAGGCGGGCCAGGCCGATACCGAGGCGCTGATGGAGGGGGCGCAGATCTGCTACGACTTTCTCGGCCAGCACCTGTTTACCGATCTTACGGACATCCTCTACGAGAACGATCGCCGGCCAGGGCCGATCCATCGTGCGATTGCCGAACTCGCGCCGGCAGTCAATGTGCCCGATCGTGGCGGGTTGCTGCCAGGCTGGGACGCGATCATCACCTACAACTTCGACGACCTGATGGGCGAGGCGCTCGATGAGGCCGGACTCGCGCGTGCGGCCTACGCAATGCGCGGAGATGAGCTCGCTGGCGACCCGAACACGCTGGCGCGAGAGCAGGGCCAGCACGCCTTGCATCAGGGTATCTACCATGTGCATGGCTACACGCCGCGGAGGCTTTTCCTGATTACCCATGTGCGCTTCGTGTTTTCCACCAGCCAGTACGAGTGCACGTATGGCGGCAGCCGCGCCGGTATCGTCGGCGAGGTGTTCGCACGCTGGCTCGCCAACCCCGTGCATCATGCGCTGTACGTCGGTTGCTCGTTTGCGGACGAGGAGATGAACCGGCTGCTGCGCGATGCCGCGAAGGTCTTGCCCGGGCGTTACCACTACGCGCTACTGAAGTGGCCAGGGTCCTGTCGCCATTCCGAGGCGAGCGCGATGGAGCTTGCGCTGGCCTCGGCGCCCTATCTCTCGATGGGGGTGCGCCCGCTCTGGTTTGACGATTTTGGCGAGATTGCGGGCCTGATTCGCCGGCTCGCCTGAGCGTGGTGTGGCCGCTCGTGGTCTAGCCGCTGTTGGCCACGCGCACCGGCACCTGCCGGCATTCGCTGGCGATGGGTTTGTGGCTGCGGCCATCGAGCAGCACGCTCTTCCACGGCAGGTCGATCCACACCAGGCCACTGGCGGGGTCCTCGAAGCGTGGCAGGCCGGAGTGCGACAGGTCGCGCTCGAGCAGGTACTGATTGCCGTTCCAGCCGAGCTGGATGCGGTTGTTGATGCGCTCCTGCATGTCGCGCCGAACCTGCACGCGCACGCCGTGCTCGCAGCCGTAGTCGCCACTGGCAAGCGCGAAGTCGAGCTGTCCGTTGCGGTGCGCCGGGCCCGCGTCCGGCAGCTGGGCGACCGGGGATGGGCGTACGGAGCTGAAGCAGGCCGACAGCAGGAGAGGTAGGGTAGCGATGGCGATCGTGGACAGGCGGATCATGAGAAAAACTCTGAATGAAACGGTGCAAGTGATTGTAGATCAACAATAAAACGCATTGTTCACCGTTACAGCTCAGTCCTGTGCGTGTCTGCACGCGGCGTACGTGTCGCTTACACGCGCAGTAGCACGGTTTTCAGCGGCGGCTTGTCGTCAAGGCTGGGGAAGTCGTCTTCGGGGGTGATCCATTCGGCCTCGCGCAGCGGCCTGCCGGCCTTGCGCGCACTGCGTTCGAGCTGGTCGAGCCAGGCTTCGCGATCGACTTGGGCGACGTTGTTGCAGCACACCAGGGTGCCGCCTTCGGCGGTGGCGAGCAGCGCGGGCTTGAACAGGGCGGCGTAGTCGTTGATGAGGTCGACGACGCCGAACGGGCTCTTGGCGTAGCGCGGCGGGTCGACGAAGATGATGTCGAAGCGGTGCGGTTCGAGGGCGGGGAACGGCGGCAGGTGCTTGCCGCGCACCATCCGGGGCTGGCCGATGCCGGCGTACTGGCGCAGGGCGGCGAAAGCGTCGCACTTGATGAAGCGCGGGCGAGTCGCCAGCGTGTTGAGGCGGGCGTTGTCCTTGCCGACGGCAAGGCTGGATTCGGCGAAATCCACGTTGATCACATGGCGTGCGCCGGCCTTGGCGGCGGCGATGCCGACCCCGCAGGTGTAGGCGAACATGTTGAGCAAGGACTTGCCCGGCGCTTCCTGCATGATGCGCCGGCGTGCGGCGCGCAGGTCGAGGAACAGCCAGGGGTCCTGGCCGGCATGGCGGGCCTGGAAGCGGTAGCGCACGCCGAGTTCGGAGAACTCGCAGGGTGTTTCGGCGACCGCCTGCTGTTCGGGCGGCAGTGGGTTGGCAATGCGCGAATGCTTGCCGCTGCGATCGTTCCAGATCAGCGGCAGGCCGGGCAGGGCGGTGGCGTAGAAGGCCTGCAGTTCGGCGAGGCTGTCGAGGCTGAGCGGGTGGTGAAAGGTCTGCACCAGCAGCATCGGCCCGTAGCGGTCGACGGTGAGACCGGGCTCGCCTTCGACCGTGCCGTGGAACAGGCGGTAGGCGTCGGTGTGTTCGGCGGCGAGGCGCTCGATCAGGGGCGCGCGGGCGGCGAGCGCGGTGGCGAGCAGGTCGGTGAGGGTCGAGGACATGGGGCGCTCCGGCGCTGGGCGCGCCAGTATGCCCCAGGGCGAGGCTTCAGCGATCGACTTCGAACTCGAACAGACCGGTGATCTCGGGCAGTTGCAGGCGCAGGCGCCAGCGCCCGGGTTCGGGCAGGGCCGCCTTGGCGACATAGCTGCCGGGGCCGGCGAGCGTGTGCTGCAGTGGGATGGGCGCGCGGTCGTGGTCGGGCATGTCGAGGCTGAGGTCGAACGCCAGCGTGGCGGGTGCAGGCTGAGCAGTGGGGCCGATGAGGTCGAAGCTGAAGCTCACCTGACGCTCGGCGTCGAGCGTCATGCGGCCGCGCACTTCCCAGATGTTCGCCGTACCGTGGAACACCAGTCCGCCGCGCTCGGCGCCGGGCGCCGGGGGGATCGGCCCCACGGCGTTGAGGCGGGCCTCGTCGCGCACCGTGAACACCATGGCGACGAAGGCCACGATCAGCAGCAGGAAAAGGCCGCCGACAATGAGCGCAACCAGGCGCGCCTGGCGCGCTGCGGGTGCGCCCGCGCTGCGGGAGGAGGGTGTCGAGGATGAGGCCATGCCGGGCTTCCTGGTCTGGGACGAGGCCGGTAGTGTGCCGCAAGCGGCGCTGCGGGTGCTACGACCCTGGGCGCAGGCCTGCGCCGAGGCGGTCGATCATGGCGCGCAGGGCGCGGATCTGGACGCCGTTACGCGTCGCGTAGTGCTCGTCGGTGTAGCCCCACCAGTCCCAGCAGCCGTTCGGGTTACGCCAGGGGATGGACACTGCCTGCGGGAACAGCACGACCAGGCGGTTGGCGTCGGCCCAGCGGTCGTAGCCGGTGTTCTTCACGAAGGTGGTGCCGTTATAGAGCCCGCCGCCCGGCGGGCGCTTGAGAGGCAGGTAACTCTGGCCCTGCTTGCAGCCGTGCAGTGCGATATGGAGTCGGCAGCGCTCGCCCGCTTCGCACACCTCGGGGACATACACCCAGCCCGTCTTGTCCATGCCCGAGCCCCACAGGAAGTCGAACAGGCCGCCCTTGGGCACATAGCCACTTTGGTCGAACTCGACGAAACGGCCGGCCGCCGGCGTGCCCGCCGGGGCGGGCGGGACAGCGTCGGGATAGATCCAGCCGAGGATTGCGCCTGCGGCGTCGAAATCGCACTTGCCGATATAGGGTTCATCGGTGGCCGCGCAGGCGGCGCCGAAGTCGATGGTGGGCATCGTGTGCCCCGCGCCGTCCAGGGCGATGGCTTTCAGGCTGTCCGGCGGCAGGCCGAAGGCGCCGTAGTAGTCGTGCAGCTGGCGTGCGATCGGTGTGGGTACCAGCCGGTCTTCGCCGCCGACGACCGTGGCAACGCGTTGGCGGGCGATGTTGGCAGGGTCGTCGATCAAGCCCTTTGCGAAGAAGCCCTGGGTGGCCGTCACCAGCGCCTGAACGGCCGCGCTGTGCTCGGTGACCTTGCAGCCGAGCATGGGCTCGCCGGTGCATGAGCACAGCGTGGTGGCGGTGATGACGTCGTTCTGGGCGCAGTAGTACGGGCCCCCGGCGACGATGCCTGCGCCCTTGATGATCGACGAGTGCGCGACCTGCAACTGCGCAGACATGAAGCCGCCGGAGGAGATGCCCGACACCGAGGTCTCGCGGATGTCGATGTTGAGCGCGGGAAGTGGCCCGGGAGGCGAGGCCGCTGCGGGGGTGGAGAGAACTGTGGCGAGGGCGAGCAGGCCGGATGCGAGCGCTTTCGATAGCGATGTCATGACGGATCTCCCGTTGTTGGCGGCCGGGCGGGAAACACCACGGCTGCGAATCGATGACAGTGGCAAGAACTGTGCCGAATGGTGCGCTGCGCAACACGATTTGCCAAGTGAAATGATCCAATGCAGGCGCGGGGGCGTCGACAGGGCGTGCAAGCCGGCGCCGATTCGCTAGACTGTCGGGTATTACCTTTACACGCCTGAACGGGACGCACCATGAGCGCACGGCGGCTGATCGCGCTGATTTCGCAGAAAGGAGGCTCAGGCAAGACTACGGTCAGCCTGCAACTGGCGGCAGGCCTCGGCTTGCAGGGCTACCGGGTCGCGCTTGCCGACCTCGACCCACAGGAGAGCGCATCGCGCTGGGCGGAGCTTGCCCCGGCGGACGCGCCGATTGCGAGCGAGGTGCTGCAGCTCAAGGGCTCTGCTGTCGACATGGCCGAGGCCCTGCGTCCGGTGGCGAGGCGGGTCGATGTGGTCGTGATGGATTGCCCGCCGTCGATCGAACACCCGCATACCATGAGTGCGCTGGAGTTATGTGATGTTGCCCTGGTGCCGGTGGTGCCAAGCCCGACCGATCTGTGGGCAACGCGCGGCATCGAACGCCTGATCCTCGATCGCCAGCGCAGCCGCCCTGCCCTCTGCGGCGTGCTGCTGCCCAACCGCGTCATGCGTACGGCGCTCGCCGGCGATGTGCTCGAGGTGTTGCAGGATTTCAAGCTGCCGGTGCTGGACGCAGCCTTGTCGCAGCGTAGTGCGTATGCCTTGAGTGCGGTGCGCGGTACCTCCGTCTATGGCTTGGGCCGTGCCGCAGCGGCGGCACAGGAAGAAGTCGATCGATTGGTCTCGGCCGTCGTCCGGCTGATCGAGGGGTGAGCATGACTGCAGCGACGACGCGTAAACGACGTGCGAGCGCCGGCCCGGCGAAGGTGCCGGTGCAGCCTGCGGCCAGCGAGGTGACCAGCGGGGTGGCCGGCGAGATGGACGACGGTATCGACACGCTGGGAGCGCAGGAGGCCGAGCGCAAGGATCGCCACGAGAAAGTGGAGCGCGACTCCTTTTCGATGCCGGCGAGCGAGCACCGCCGCATCAAGGCCTTGCGCGAGGCGCTGGGCAAGGCCGGCGTGCTGGTGAGCAAGTCGGAGATCCTGCGCGCGGGGCTCGCCCTGCTGGCCGAGCGCGACACCGCGGGTGTCGCGCAGGTGATCGCCGCGCTGCCCAAGGTCGCCAAGGGCAAGCGCAGCAAGAAGCACTGACCCTGCGCTCGGCGCCGCTCAGCGCTTTTTCTTGTTGGTCTTGCGTTTGGCGGTGGCTTCCTTGCGTCCGCCGGCCTTCTTGGGGGCGGGCTTCTTGGCCGCGGTCTTCTTGCGCTTGGACTCATCCTTTTTCTTCTCTGCAGCCTTGGCCTTCTTGCCGGTGCCGAGCGGCGCCAGTGCGCGCAGCAGTGCCCTTACCGCGTCCGTACCCTGAGCGGCGAGGGCGCCGATCGCGGCGCGGACGAGCTCAGACTTGCCGGGCCGCTTGCCGCTGTCGGCCAGGTCTGCGCGCAGCACCTTGAGGCGCTTGCAGTCGTTCTCGCCGATCACGAAGGTTTCGCGTTGCGGCTTGTCGGCTGCGACCGGCTCAGCGGGCGTCTGTGCGCTGGCAGCCGGTGCTGCGGGGGGCTCTGCATCGGCCGCCGCAGTGGCAACCGGCGTACTGTTGGCGGCGGTGGTGTCGGCAGTGCCGGTCTGAGCTCCCGCAGGTGCTGCGACCGGCTCCGGCGCAGCGGTGGAACCGGCTTCCTGCACTTCGGCTACAGGTGGCTGCGCGGTCGCGGCCGCTTCTGTCTGGGCCGGCTCGGGCAGGCGCTTCTCGAGCGCGGAGTCTTCATGCTGGAGGGCGGCACGCAATGCGTTCTGGGTTTTGGTGTTCATGTCGTCGGCTTTCCTTGTAAAGGTAATACTTTATTATTTTGTCTCGATCGACGCCACTCGGCAATGGGATGCATCCCTTTGCGTGGGGTTCGAGCGTGGCCTTGCAACGGGCGGGATGTTGCAGCGCCGCGTTGATGCTATCTTCCGCCCTTTGGACATGGGCACCGGGCAGGCCGGTTGCCGCCATCGACATCTTCAGATCCCAGGAAGCGACCATGCTGCAGAAACTCCCCGCCTTCGCCGGCGTCAAGGGCCCCGTTGTCGTGATTGTCATGGATGGCTATGGCATCCCCAGGCACGATGTGGGCAGTGCGATCGATGCCGCGCGCAAGCCGACGCTCGACCGCCTGTTCGCCGAGTATCCGAACATCACCCTGCGTGCGCACGGTACGGCGGTCGGCATGCCGTCGGACGAGGACATGGGTAACTCCGAGGTGGGCCACAACGCCATTGGTGCCGGCCAAGTGTATTCCCAGGGGGCGGCGCTGGTCGCCAACGCGATCGCCAGCGGCGCGATCTGGGAAGGCAAGGCGTGGCAGGAGGTGGTGGCCGCAGCCAGGGCAGGCACTGCGGGCAAGGCGGGCGTGCTGCATTTCATCGGCCTGTTCTCGGATGGCAATGTGCACAGCCACATCGACCACCTGCGGGCGATGGTGGTGCAGGCCAAGGCCGATGGCGTGCGCACGGTGCGCATCCACGCCCTGCTCGACGGCCGCGACGTGCCCGAAACCAGCGCGCTGGACTACGTCGAACCCTTCGAGGCCTTCCTGGCCGGGATCAGCAGCGACGGCTTCGACGCCCGTATCGCCTCGGGCGGCGGCCGCCAGTACATCACCATGGACCGCTACGACGCCAACTGGCCGATGGTCGAGCGCGGCTGGCGGACCCACGTGCTGGGCGAAGGGCCGAAGTTCGCCAGTGCGGCCGAGGCGGTCAAGGCCTTGCGCGACAAGCACCCCGGCACCATCGACCAGGACCTGCCCGAGTTTGTCATCGCCGAATTCGACGGTGACGGTTGCGGTCAGCCGATCGGTACCATCGAGGATGGCGATGCCGTGGTCCTGTTCAACTTCCGTGGCGACCGCGCAATCGAGATCACGCGCGCATTCGTCGAGAATGACTTCGACGCCTTTGATCGCGTGCGCGTGCCCAAGGTGACCTACGCCGGCATGCTGCAGTACGACGGCGACCTGCAACTGCCCAAGCGTTTCCTGGTCGCCCCGCCGGCGATCACCGATACCTCCAGCGAGTGGTTCAGCAAGATGGGCCTGGCGCAGTTCGCGTGCTCGGAAACGCAGAAGTTCGGCCACGTCACCTATTTCTGGAACGGCAACCGCTCCGGGCGTTTCGATGGTGAGACCTGGGAGGAGGTGCCGAGCGACGTCGTACCCTTCGAGCAGCGGCCGTGGATGAAGGCGGCCGAGATCACCGATGCCATGATCGCTGCGCTCCAGTCGGGCAAGTATGCGGTGATGCGCTGCAATTACGCTAATGGCGACATGGTCGGCCACACGGGCAATTTCCGCGCCGCGACGATGTCGATCGAGGCGGTCGACCTGGCGCTGGCGCGCCTGCTGCCGGCGATCGACGCTGCCGGCGGGGTGGCGCTGATCACCGCCGACCACGGCAACGCCGACGAGATGTTCGAGCTCGACAAGAAGACCAAGGAGCCGGCGCGCAACGCCGATGGCAGCTACAAGGCCAAGACCGCGCACACCCTCAACCCGGTGCCGCTGATCCTGTACGACAACGTCAGCGGCGGCAGGCTGGGCCTGAAGCAGGCCGATGGTGCCGGTCTGTCGAACATCGCCGCTACCGTGGCCAACCTGCTTGGGCTGGACAAGCACCCGAAGTGGGACGACAGCCTGCTCGTGGTGAAGTGAGCGCCCGGGCTGTGTGCGCTGTGCGCCCCTGAGCGAGGAGCACAGCGCATCGGATCCGGTCGCAGCGCATGGGGCGGCGGGGCAAGCCCTGCCCCATGCGCGTCAGGCGGATCAGAACGCGTTGAACGGGTAGTCGATGAAGACCCGCACTTCGCGGCCGCTGACGTTGTAGTCGGCGGCATCGCTCGACACGCGCAGCGCCGAGGTGCGCAGGCGGATGTTCAGGTCCTTGGCGGCGCCGTTCTGCACGGTGTACGAGATCTGGTTGAAGAACTCGTGTTCCTTGCCGCGGGTGGTGACGTCGGTGTCGATGTCGCTGCCACGCACGTAGGCGACGCGGTACTTGAGGCCGGGCATGCCGTACTGGCCGAAATCGACCGCGTAGGCGAGTTGCCAGGATTTTTCATCCTTGCCGTTGAAGTCCGACCAGTAGGAGTTCGCCAGCCAGATCGAGGCCCCGCCGTTACCGGTGCCGCCGGCCTTCTGGTACCAGCCGTAGTCGAAGCCGACGTCGCCGCTGCTGCGCTGGTAGGCGAGCGTGAAGGCGTGTGGGCCGGTCTCGTAGGTTGCGGCCAGGCTCCAGATGCGGTTCTTGTCGCCGGACACGTCGTACTTGGTGCGATAGCCGTTGAGATCGAAGCTCAGCGTGTTGCTGGCGATCGGCAGCGCGTAGTTCAGGTTCACGTACTGGCGCTTGAAGCTGTTGTCGCGCACCACGTTGTCGACGTCGGAGAAATACAGCGCCGCGCTCAGCGCGTCGTTGAACTGGTAGCTGCCACCGATCACGTCGATGCCTTTCAGCCCACCGCTGTCGCGGCCTTCATCGCTCTTGCGCGACTGCGCATGGAAGCGGCCGGCGACCAGTTCGAGGCCGTCGATCTCGCTCGAGGTGAGCAGAGTGCCGGTGTAGCTCTCCGGCAGAAGGCGCGAGTCGTCGTGGTTCAGCACCGGCAGCGAGGGACGCAGGTCGCCGTAGGCCAGCACGGTGTTGGACACACGCAGCTTGAGCGATGCACCGCCCTTGGCCAGGTCGCTTGCGGGCTTGCCCGTGCTGTCTTCCTGCTTGAAGAAGTCGATGCCACCCGCGCCGGCGCGGCGACGGGTGCTGTCCAGGCGCAGGCCGTAGGCCGCGAAGGCATCCACGCCAACGCCCACGGTGCCCTGGGTGAAACCCGACTCGAAGTTGGCGACGATGCCCTGCCCCCATTCGCGCTTGTCCTGGTTGCCGTCGCGGTAGTCGCGGTTGATGAAGGCGTTGCGCAGCAGCACGTTGAGCGTGCTGTCTTCCACGAAACCCTTGGCATCGGCTTGCCCGGCTGCGAAAGCGGGGGTCGCGCTCGCCAGTCCGAGGGCGATGAATGCTGCCCAGTGTCTTGCCATTGTTGTTTTCCTCGAGGCTGGATGTGTCCGATGGACGGCCCGTTGGTGCGTGGTGCGCCCGGACCGGGGCGCGGATTGTCCCATTAACTTGGCCCAGGTGCAGCCGGGTTCATCGGTCGTCGTTTGGGCAGAAGGCAGCACTCGCGATGGGGAGACTGCGCTCGATTGTCGAGTATTTTTACAGTCGGGTTTGCCAGAGCCCCCGGTTATTTTGTCAAGCACATGAATATTAAAGAAAAATTAAGTCTGGCCTAGTTGATGCTTGACTTTGATCGGGTACTCGGATAACGGAGATCGTCATGGGCACGCGCAAAACCACCAAGCCACACCTGATCGCGCTGGCAATCGCCGGCTTCTCGGTCGGGATGATGTCCGCGCCGCTTGCGGAGGCAGCTATCGTCACGCAATGGCAGGTGACGGTTGATGCAAAGTTCGATGCGAGTTCCATCGTCTGGCGCTTCGGTGATGCCGGGACGACGGTTACCGACCATCAGCTGCGCTGGGGCGACCCAAGCCCTTCCACGGGGCCGCAGAGCGGTGTCGATATCACCAACAGTCCGGCTGTCACCTCTGTGGACACCAACGGTGCCGCCGTGGGCAACATCTTCCTGTCGCACTTGAACAACCCGATCGTGGCCGGTAGCCCGCGCCCGGAGCGCTTCGCAATCGCGTCGACGCTGACCTTGACGCCCCTGGTGCCTGCAGGGCCGGGATTGCCGTCGGTGACGCAGACCTTCAATGTCTACTTCGAGGAAACGCCCAATGGCGCCAACCCCTGTGCAGACGGTGGGGCGAACGGCGTCGGGGTCAACCTGAACGGCTGCGGCGACATTTTCGTGCTCGACCGTGACGCGCTGAACTTCATGTTCACTTATGACACCGGCGACGGCATCGATCAGCAGTACTTCATCAGCTTCTTCGAGCTGACGAGCGGTCTCAATCCGCTGCCGCAGACGGCCTGTGACTATGTGTTCAACGCTCAGAGCTTGCCCACCGGCAGTCCGTGCCTGGGCTTCGTGACGCCGGAGGATGCGACGACGCGGGTCCAGTTCGCAGCGATGATCACGACCGCGCCGGTGCAGATCCCCGAACCGGGCTCTCTGGCCTTGGCCGGGCTTAGCCTCAGCCTGCTTGGCTTGTTGCGTCGCCGGTGGGTTTAAGGATCGTCGATCTGTGACGAGTCCTCAGTATTGAGCTTGCGGCCCCGTCAATGATGGGGCCGCAAGCATTTGAGAGTGTGCGCTGGGACAGCGCTGTCCTTAGTGAGAACGTCTGTCCTCAGTCGCGCAATAGCCCGCCTCGCGACCGAGCATTGCCAGCTTGCGCTCGCTGCCCCAGCGGTATTCGCCGGTTTCGCCGCTGTCGCGGATGACGCGATGGCAGGGGATCAGGTAGCCGATGGTGTTGGCCGCCAGCGCCGTGCCGACTGCGCGTGCGGCGCGTGGCAAGCCGATTTCGTGTGCGAGCTGCCCGTAGGACAGGATGTGGCCGGGTTCGATGCGGATGAGCGCTTCCCAGACCTTGATCTGGAAGTTCGTGCCGCGCAGCACCACATGCACGCGGCCGCGGCTTGGCGCCTGTGGGAAGATCTCGTGCATCAGGCGCCTGGCGGCCTCGTCGTCTCGGTGCAGGCTGGCGGCCGGCCATTGGGCCCGCAGTCCGGCAAGCAGGGCTGCGTCGTCGGTCGTGCGGAAGGCGAAGTGGCATACGCCGCGTGGTGTCCACGCCACCAGCGCGGCGCCGAAGGGCGTAGGGGCGATGCCGTGGCCGATGTCGATACCGCGTGCGGCGGTCTTGATCTCGCCCGGAGTCATGGCCTCGCAGCTCACCATCAGGTCGTGCAGCCGGCTCGGACTGCCCAGCCCGGCCTCGGCGCTGACGGACAGGATATCCAGCGCTTGGCGCAGGCGTGTGCGTGCGTATTCCTTGGTGAGGTGCTGCAGGAAGCGTTTGGGCGAGATGCCTGCCCATTCGGTGAACACGCGTTGCAGGTGCGCGGGGCTGAGATGTACGGCGGCGGCGACTTCGTCCAGCCCGGGCTGATCGCTGACGCGGGCGCGGAGGTAGGCGATCGCCCGTGCCACGGTGTCGTAATGGCGTGCGTGGTGGTCGAGTGCATCCATGGTGTCCTCCCGGTGGGTGGCGGCCAGGCGCGCAGCGCGCCTAGCCCGGCTGGCCCCGAGTATGGCGACGCGCCTGGCAGGTGCAACCCGATTCTTGCGGAGCGGACACCGGCAGGCCGGGAGCGTGTGCGGCGCTCAGGCCCCCCACAGCGCCTCGCCACCCGCATCGCGATAGCTGAGATAGGCGCGCAGGTCGAACTCGTGCTGGTGGTAGTCGGGCTCCATGTGCTGGCAGAGCTGGTAGAAGGCCTTGTCGTGCTCGCGCACGCGCAGGTGGGCCAGCTCATGGACCACGATCATGCGCAGGAAGGCCTCCGGTGTGGCGCGGAACAGCGTGGCGACGCGGATCTCGCGCTTGGCCTGCAGGCGCGCACCCTGCACGCGCGAGATGGCGGTGTGGGTGCCGAGCGCGCCGTGGATGACGTGCAGGCTGTTGTCGAAGCGCACCTTGCCGAGCGGTGGCGCGCTGCGCAGGTGCTCGGCCTTGAGCGCCTGCACGTAGTCGTAGAGCGCATTGTCCGAGCGCACGGTGTGGGCGTCGGGGTAGCGCTTGCGCATGGCGTCGGCGAAGCGCCCCTGCTCGATCAGGGTCGTCACCTGATGCACGAGTGCGGGCGGGTAGCCGGCGAGGTAGGCGGGTGCGCGGCGGTTGCTCATCGTGCCTGCAGGGTGTCGAAGCCGATATAGTCGGCGACGAAGCGCGCCTTGCCCTCGCGCAGGAAGTGCTCGTAATCCCAGTCGTCTGGCGCCAGCCGGTGCGCGAAGCAAGGGCGAAAGACGTAGGTCCACGCCCGCAGGCGAGATCCGTCGGCCATCTCGACCTCGACGATGCGGCGCTCGTACTCCTCGCCCTCGAAGCCGTCCAGGCGCGGCCATGCTGAGTCCGGGAGCTCGAGGTAGAGCACGCCCTGTACGCGGTGATCGGCGTTCGGCTCCACACCGGGGTACGTCGCGCCGACCACCGCACGGCGGCGGTAGCCGTGCAGTGTGGCGGGACGCCGAGTGCTGCGGGTGCCGCAGACGGCGGTCATGATGTCGTCGCACATCAGCGAGCCGTAGGCAAAGCAGGCGCTGGAGGCCTGGTGATCGGTGTCGGTGCGGTTCATGGTTGGATGAGCACTGAAATGAGGCGGGTCGGGTGGGGGCGCTGCCGCGCAGGCGGGCGCGCTGTCATCGAAGCAAATCCGGTGCCTGCATGCGCAGGTGCGCGGATCGAGACGCGCATTTCGCATGCGGCGATCTTCCCGGCCAGCCTAGAACGGTACCGGACTTTCGAACTGCAGTGGTACCCGGGTGCGCGGATGGATGAAGGCGATGTGGGTGGCGTGCAGGTGCATGCGCACGAAGTGTGCGACGCTGGCGGGCGGCGCGTAGAGCGGATCGCCCAGGATGGGGTGGCCGAGGGCGAGCAGATGGACGCGCAACTGGTGGGCGCGGCCGGTCACCGGCTTGAGCGCCACGCGCGTGCATGCCTCGGCGCCCTCCCCCATGCGTGCCAGCACCCGGTAGCGGGTAAGCGCGCGCCGACCGTGCAGGTGGTCGACGATCTGGCGCGGACGGTTGGCGGCGTCCTCGCCGAGCGGTAGGTCGATCTCGCCCTCATCCAGTGCGAGGTGCCCGTGCACCACCGCCACGTACTGCTTGCCCACGGTACGTTGCTCGAAGGCGAGGCTCATCCGGCGCAGCATTTCCAGTCCGCGTGCAAACAGCACCAGCCCCGAGGTGGGGGCATCCAGGCGATGCACGATCAGCGCGTCCGCGTGAAGTGCCTGGATGCGGGCGGCCAGGCAGTCCTGGCGGTCCGCGCCACGGGCGGGGACGGAGAGCAGGCCGGCAGGTTTGTCGACGACGAGGAGGTCATCGTCGAGGTGGAGGACGGTGGGCATGGCGATCGGGCTCATCGCAGAACGGGGGATTGCATGGTGAAGCAGGCGGCCCGGCGCGGAAAGCTCGCGGCTGGCGCCCCTCCCATGGGCGAGGCACGCCGCGGCCTGCTGTAGGAGCGGCGCAAGCCGCGAGCTTCCGAAGGCGTTCGCGCACTTCTCCTGCAAACGCAGGATCACTCTCGTGCGATGGTCCCGGGGAGCGCTCCAGGATCGCTGCGCGATGATCCGAAACCGGTCGCGTGATCAACTACATGCGATAGTGCGCTTTGTCACACGGCCAGATTCTCTGGCCACAGGAAGTAGGGGCCGAACTTCTGGCTGATGCGGAACTCGCCACCCGCTGCCTTGCCTTCTGCGGTTATGTAGGTCTTGCCGTCACGTAGCTCCAGCAGGCCGCGGGCGACCAGGCGCTCGGTCAGCTCAGGTGTCTTCAGGTTCAGCGCCTTGGCGAGCTTGGAGGTGGTCAGCTTGCTGGTGCTTGCGGACGTGTCGCCCGTTGCCTTGGCTGCAGCCGGAAGCCGAGGCGGGTGGGCATTTCGAGTGTCTTGAAGACGTCCTGCAGTACCGCGATATGGCGCTCGTTCTGCTCGAGCGGTGATGGGATGCCGCGCGGCTTGCCCGCAAACCAGATCGAGAATTCGCCTTGCTCGTTGATCGACACGCCTTCGCTGAAGTGCTTGGTCTCGAGCACATAGATTTCGAGCAGGCGGTTGAGAATGAGATGGTCAATCTGGGCGACGCGGCCGTTGTGCTCGATGCGCAGGTCGTGGATGACGATGCGGTTCTTGCTCGCGCCGCTGTAGAAATCGATGTCGTAGGCGGATTCGCGCTCGCCCTTGATGCCGGCGCGGAGAATCTTCAACTCGCGTTCTATCTGTTGCCGGGTCGCTTCTGGAACGCCTGGGGCAGCGAGGTAGGTTTCCAGCGCGGTGAGCTGAGAGTCCTTGGGGTCGGCTTCTTTCAGGATCATGACCGAGTCGAACGTCGCCGTCCTCTGACGCGAGAATGACGAGGGGGTCCAGTTGGGCTAAATGGGAATGCTAAGCGCTTGAGCCGAAAGCCGCCGTGACGGGGGTCGCATTCATGGGGCGAATCAGACGCAGGTTGCTCCGGCGCTCGAGATGGCGATGGACTACTTGCCCGCACTGACGACGAAGTGCACCCCCGCCTGCGGTGTCGGCCCCACCTCGATCACCCTGATCGGCGCAAGGCTCTGCGCATCGAGGACATGCACGGCATTGCTCGCCGGCGCCACGACCACTACGCGACGGCCGTCGGGCGACACCGCCAGGCCGTCGGTGGGCTGATCGCCGATGTGGCGCATTGCGAGCCGCTTGCCGCTGCGAGTGTCGAGCGCGACAACCATGGTGGGCTTGGTTGCGCTTCCCCGGCCCAGCGCGTCGTTCCGGGGCGCGTAAAGAATGTGCGCGTCCGGGGAAAGGGCGACCGGCCAGTGGGCCGAGGAGGTTGCGCCGGCGAAGCCGCCGTGGGTCGGGTTGTAATCGGCCCGGCCGACACGACGAACGGTGAAGGCGGACAGGTCGGCCACGTCGAAGTGGAAGGCGAGCATGGCGAGCAGGCTGTCGTCCCGGGCGAGGTCGAAGTTACCGTATATCAGCCCGGGCAGTTCGCCGATGACCTCGAGTTTCTCTGCATCCAGGATCATCATGCCGTTGCGGTTCGCATCCGGAACGAACAGTCGCCGGTCGTCGGCAGACAGTCTGCCGACCGCATCGAAGATGTGCAGGCTCGGTCCGAACAGGGCCTGGAACTCCGGTGAGATCCCGAGCTGGAAGCCGAACATGTCCGCCTTGCCGCTGTCGACGTCGAAGCGCAGGATGGTGCCCTCCCTGCCGATCACGAACAGCGTGTCACCCCGGCCCGACAGGATCACCGAGCCGATGGTGTAGCGCGACAGTACCGAGACAATCTGCCCTTCGGTCGGGTCGGACAGGCCGGCGGTGCTCAGCTTGGCCTCGTAAGCCGTGCGCAGCAGATCGCGAAAGAGCCACTGGCCGATTACTGTCTGCGTGCGGGTGTCGATCAGTTCGACTGCCGTGCGTTCACGCGTCACCACGGCCACCCGCGTTCCGTCCCGGCTTGCTGTGGTCCCCAGCGGCAGAGGCCCGACTGGGATGCGCGCTACGGTTTTGCCGCTGTCGATGTCGAGCGCGAGTACCGCTGCTGCATTGCGCAGCGCCACGTAGGCGAGGGGCCGCGTCGGTTCGCTTGCAGGGCCTGCTTCAGCGGTTCGCGCCGTGTCCGCTTGGGCGCTGCCGATGCTCAGCAGGGCCATTACGACCAGCGCCAGCGTTCGGGCCGCCGTTTCCCATGGCCTAGGCTGGATGCGGCTGCATGTGCGTCGCGAGAACGATTGAAGCTGGGTTCCAATAGACGGCGTCATCGCTATTCCCTCCCGGTTGCCCGCGGCAGGCGGCAGTGCGACATGCGCCATGCCGCCTCGCCAACGTCATGGTATGGAATCAGGATAGTTCATCCTGCCGCAAACGGGCGTCTGGCGCCGACGAGCTGGCGCTCCCTCAGCCACGCTAGCCCGGCGAGCGCTTTCTCGGTGGCCGGTGTGGGGGCGAACTGGGCCTCGTCGGTGTCGGGCTTGTAGTACTTGCACCGCCAGCCTCTATTGGCCGCGGCCCAGTCGCTTAGGTAGTCGATCGTCGGCTTGGGACGGGCGCTACTTGCCGATGCTGATCTTGACGATCGTTTCCCAATAGCTGACCGGGCCGAAGAAGGCCTCGGTCGCCGGATTGCGGATCAGCTCACGTGCAGTGCCCGACAGGTAGGTAGGTTCTCAAATACGGTGAAACGGTTCCACCGACAGCGGCGCCGGAAATTTCACTCTTCGATGAGAACCCCCCACCAACCGATTCTCGAATACGGTGAAAGGATCCTGATTTTTTCGCAGAAACGATGATACGGCCAAGCTTTCTGGCGGCCGGAGGGGGTTGCAGGGCGAGGAGCCGCAGGCTTGGCGTGTTCTCTGGTGGGTCGCGCCCGCCGATGGTGCCGCACGTTTTCGACCCGTCGTAGCTCGCCGCCCTGCGTCTATTTCTCGGTGGACCGCCGCGCATCCAGTTCGCGGATGAGCTGAGCGCGTGCGACGGGATCACGTGGCACTAGCCCATACCAAGGATCGAATACGAGCAACGTGCCTTCGAAGGGGGCGTAGATGCGGGACGTCCGTGTGCTGGTGACGGGGACTGCGGGCTTGGTCTGAGTCTGCGTCTCAGGGGTGGTTGTTCGCCACTCCTTCTCCGCTGCTGGCTCTGGCAGATGGAGCCAGCGTCGAATCGCAGGATCGTGAACGAGACGATCGGTAAGCTGCTCGATCGTCCAACCCAGGCGCTTGCGCCGATAGGCCGTCGAGAGGTCAAGCTCGATGGTCGGGATTCCTGTACGAACGATCTCCTCCAGCTTTTCGGGGCTACATCGATGGGTTACGGTCACCTCGACATGCAGGGTCATCGACTCGGTCAAGAGAACGACGTCGGGGCGCCGGCCGGGCCAGTACATTTCATCCGGTAGCGCGGCGTCGCGGAAGACTGTCGGCGTGTCCCGTCCGGGTTCGACGAGACGACGCTCGTCCGCCACGATCTGTTTGGCCATCCGATGGAGCGCGGTTTCGGCGCCGGTGGTGCAGCTCTCTCCTTGGTGCGCGAAGTGATGCACGCGCACAGCCCCCTTTCTGGCGACAAGCGGACTTCCGCACTCCGGGCATTCGCATTTGCAGGCGAGTCCCTGCTCCACCTCGTCGATTCCGCGCATCCGCCCTGTGTGGTCGAGCCCGAAGTCCAAGCCGTGAAGCGTCCGTTCAGACATGGTCGGCCTCCGCTTCGAGTTCGCACACGACGGCTGCGCGGAACTGACGGAAGACGATCCAGTTGTTGTACTCGCTGTTCCAGTGGCCACGATTGCGGCAGATGGGTTCGACGAGCGCACGCACGTGCTCGGCGGGCCGGTGGTAAACAGCGAGATCGCCAGAGGGGAGCCAGCGGAGCGTGACGCGCTCGCCGGCGATGTGTAGAACGAGGGTTTCCAGCATGACCTTCTCCTGGGTTGAACGGAGAGGTCAGGTTAGGTACGCAAACCCGCGTGGCTGCTGGATCCGGACGGTCTGGAACCGGTTGGCGGACGGTTCGCTGCTAGAATCACGTCATGTCTGCCGGGAGCCCGATGAGCGATCTGTCCGATACCCCTCAGTGCGAGGGCGCCTGCCCGTTGCCGAAGCGCGTCGAGTTTGCGCAGTGGCTTTTGCGCTTCGTGGATCCTGACCGCAGCTCGGATTACCGCGACGCGTTCTGGGACTTACTGCGTGCGCTGCTGACCCAGTACCAGGGCGATGGCAAGGACGGCATCGAGCCGAGTTCCCTCAACACCCAGGAGCTTTGGCGTTGGGCGCTCGATGCACGCGGCAAACCATTCGATGACCTGACCAGCGAAAAGGCACGCAAGCGGGTGAACCCACACTGGTCTGCGTTGGAGCAGTCGTTCGCCGAGCTGCAGGGACGCTTCACCGACGCCGCGCGGAAGGCGGGCTTCACCGGGCTTCTGTGGCCGACCAAGGACAAGTCGGAGGGCGGGCGCTCGTCGGCCTATCGTCTCGAATGGCGTCCTTTCGGGGCCAGCACGGCGCTGCCGACCCTGCCAGCGGACTATGAGAAGCAGCCTTTTGTGCTTCGGTACCGTGAGGACCGGTCGAGTCTGCGGTTCTCGCTCCTCGGGCGCCTGTTTCTGTGGCCGCTGCTGTTCCGCCGCCAGGGCGAAGCGAGCATGCGCATCGATGGCGTGCGGCGCTATGTCCCGGCGATCGGCCTCGGACTCATGGTGTTGGTAACGGCGCTGCCCGTGTTGATTGCGCTGATGCGTGTCGTCGACGGTGCGCTCGAGTGGGAGCTAATGGTCGTTGCGGCAATTTTCTTCTGGTTTCTGCTGCGGCCTTTGATCCGGCTCTACGATCGATTCATCATCATGGCCTCGCCGCTCTTTTATCCGTTCTCGGAGAAGGAGTGTCAGGTCGAGCTCGTCTGGGATCCCAAGGCAACGGTGCTTCCAGGGCGGTCGCGTGGTTACAACCTGCGCCTGGTGCGGTATATGGCGGATTGCCCGCTGTGTGGAGGCACCGTGTCGCTACGGGAGGGCGGGCTTGGCCACTTCAACCGTTTGATCGGATGCTGTGACGAGGAGCCTGGAGAACACGTTTTCAGTTTCGATCGGAAGCTGCGGGCGGGGTACTGGCTGGGCGATCGAGGTCTCTTGAATCATTGATCGGTCTCGCAACGGCTTCCGCCGAGCGGACTCGACAGCTGCTCGCAAAGACAAAACAGCAATCCGTAAAGCACGGGAGTGTCACAAGGACTTATGGATCACTCAGTACACAACAAGATCGTCAGCTTCATCTGGTCAATCGCTGACGACTGCCTCAGGGATGTTTTCGTGCGTGGTAAGTACCGCGACGTCATCCTGCCGATGTTCGTCCTGCGCCGGCTGGACTGCCTGCTGGAGCCCAGCAAGGAGGCGGTTCTCGAAGAGATCCGCTTCCAGCGTGAAGACGCTGAAATGGCCGACCTCGATCCGCATGGACTGCGCGAGGCATCGGGCTACGTGTTCTACAACACCTCCCGCTTCACCCTGAAGTCGCTGCTGGGCAACCCGTCTCAGTTGGAAGCCAACCTCAAGAACTACCTCGATGGTTTCTCGGACAACGTGAAGGAGATCGTCGAGAAGTTCGACCTGCGCAACCAGATTCGCAAGATGGCGCAGTCGGACGTGCTGCACGACGTGATCGAGAAGTTCGTTTCCGACGAGATCAACCTCAGCCCCAACGATCGCAAAGGCCCGGATGGGCGTACCCAGCCGGGGCTGTCGAACCTGGGCATGGGCTACGTCTTCGAGGAACTGATCCGCAAGTTCAACGAGGAAAACAACGAAGAGGCCGGTGAGCACTTCACACCCCGTGAAGTGATCAAGCTCATGACCAATCTGGTCTTCATTCCGGTCAAGGATCAACTGCCCAACCCGCTGACCATCTACGACCCGGCCTGCGGCAGCGGCGGCATGCTCACCGAGTCGCAGGACTTCATCACCGATCCCGACGGCGAGGTCAAAGCGAAGGTGGGCGTGTTCCTCTACGGCAAGGAAGTGAACCCGGAGACCTACGCCATCTGCAAGTCCGACATGATGATCAAGGGCAACGACCCCGAGAACATCAAGTTCGGCTCCACGCTGGCCACCGACGATTTCTCGGGTACGCGCTTCGACTTCATGCTCACCAACCCGCCCTACGGCAAGAGCTGGAAGAGCGACCAGAAGAGCATCGTCGACGGCAAGGACGTGATCGACCATCGCTTCCAGGTCAATCTGTCCGACTACACCGGGGACGAACACGACTTCTACCCCGCGATCCCGCGCTCTTCGGACGGCCAGCTCCTGTTCATGATGGAGATGGTCAACAAGATGAAGCGACGCAGCGACAGCCCGATGGGTTCGCGCATCGCGTCCGTCCACAACGGCTCCGCCCTGTTTACCGGGGATGCGGGGAGCGGCGAGAGCAACATCCGCCGCCACATCATCGAGAACGACTACCTCGAAGCCATCATCCAGCTGCCGAACAACCTGTTCTACAACACCGGCATCACCACCTACGTCTGGGTTCTTTCCAACAACAAGGCCGACAAGCGCAAGGGCAAGGTGCAGCTGATCGATGCCAGCAACCTGTACCAGAAGCTGCGCAAGAACCTCGGTGAAAAGAACTGCGAATTCACCGACGAACACATCCACCAGATCACCCAGCTGTACTTGGAAATGCCGAGTGACGGCATTTCCAAAGTCTTCAACAACCGCGACTTCGGCTATTACAAGGTCACGGTCGAGCGCCCGTTGCGACTGGCTGCACAATTCACGCCCGAGCGCATCGCAACCTTGCGCTTCACCCCGGGCATGCAGGACATCATGGAGTGGGTGTACGGCAAGTATGGCGACGAGGTCTATGCCGGCCTGAAGGCGCACACCGAGGCCATCGAAGCGCACCTCGAAAGAGAAGAGATCGCCCTCTCGCCCAAGAACCGCAGGGAACTGCTGTCCGAAGCGACGTGGCGCACGCAACGCGAGCTCTTGCATGCGGCGCAGCAACTGGCCGAGAAGGTCGGCTTCGGTGAGTTCCTCGACTTCAACCACTTCGAGGTCATCGCCGACGACGCCCTCAAGGCACTGGGTTTGAAGCTGCCTGCAACAGCCCGGAAGCAAATCCTCAACGCGGTGAGCTGGCGTGACGAACGAGCCGAGAAGGTGATCAAGAAGGTCCACAAGCTCGACGCCGGCAAGCTGGATGAGCTGCTCAACCAACTCGGCACGACTCGCGACAAGCTGGGCGACTACGGCTACATGGCGGCGGCCGGTGGATACATCGAGTACGAGCCGGACAGCGAGTTGCGCGACACCGAGAACGTACCGTTGGCGCCGGATACCAGACTGTCCGCATCCAGCGTGATTCACGACTACTTCATCCGCGAAGTGCGTCCGCACGTCGATGAAGCCTGGATTGCCATCGACAAGACCGTGATCGGCTACGAAATCAGCTTCAACAAGTATTTCTACCAGCACAAGCCGCTGCGCAGCCTGGAGGAAGTCACAGCGGAAATCCTCGCCCTCGAGGCGGAAACCGATGGCTTGCTCAAGCAACTCGTGAGCTTCGTGAAGGGGCGCACATGAGCCCGAACCCCGCCACGCTGGATGAACTGCTCGGCGCGCTGGCGCACACGCATACCCTGCTGCAACAGCAGGCGGCGCGTTCGGTCGACCTCGCACTGGTGGTGCGCAACTGGCTGTTCGGGCGCCATATCGTCGAGTTCGAGGACGGTGCGGCGTCGCGCGCCGAGCTGTATGGCAAACGTCTGCTCGACAATCTGGCCAAGCAGCTTACCGAGCGCCTGGGGCCGGGATTCTCCAAGCGCAACCTCGAGCAATGCCGCCGCTTCTACCTCGCCTATCGCGAGATTGCGCAGACAGCGTCTGCGCAATCTGCCTGGTTGGTGCAAACCGGCGATGCCACCGGTTGGCTCGCGCCCTTGCTCGGACATTTCCGCCTGGGTTGGTCGCATTACGTGACCCTGCTGGCGCTCAAGAGCGAGGACGAGCGGCGCTTCTATGAGATCGAAGCGCACGCCAACAGTTGGGGCGTGCGCGAGCTGCAACGCCAGATCGCCGCATCGCTCTACGAGCGCCTGGCCCTGAGCCGCAACACCGACGAAGTGCGCGCCCTGGCCCGGTCCGGTCAGGTAATCGCCAAACCCGCCGACGTGCTGAAGAGCCCCTACGTCCTCGAGTTCCTCAACCTGCCCGAGCGGCACGCCTACTCCGAGCACGAGCTGGAAACCGCCATCATCGACCAGTTGCAGATGTTCCTGCTGGAACTGGGCAAAGGTTTTCTGTTCGAGGCGCGGCAAAAGCGCTTCACGTTCGACGACGACCATTTCTACGTCGACCTGGTCTTCTACAACCGGCTACTGCGCTGCTACGTGCTCATCGACCTCAAACGTAACAAGCTGACGCATCAGGACCTGGGGCAGATGCAGATGTACGTGAATTACTTCGACCGCTACGTGAAGACGGCCGATGAGAACCGCAGCATCGGCATCATCCTGTGCCACCAGAAAAACGACGCACTGGTGGAAATCACCCTGCCGCCCGATGCCAACATCCACGCCGCCGAATATCAGTTGTATCTGCCCAGCAAGGACGAGCTGCAGCGGCGGCTGGCGGAATGGGTCGCGCAGAGCGAGGGAGAGGCGTGATGCAGCGTTATGAGAGCTACAAGTCGAGCGGGGTGGAATGGCTTGGGGAGATCCCTACGCACTGGGATGTCCGCCCCGGCTTCACCTGCTTCAAGGAGAACAAGGATCGCAACAAGGGGTTGGTGGAAAAAACGGTGCTGTCGTTGAGCTATGGACGCATTGTGATCAAGCCCGAAGAGAAGCTGACAGGCTTGGTGCCGGAGTCGTTCGAGAGCTACCAGCTCATCAAGCCAGGCGACATCGTCATCCGTACCACTGACTTGCAAAACGATCAAACCAGCCTGCGAGTCGGTTACGCCAAAGACAAAGGGATGATCACCTCAGCCTACTTGGGCTTGAGGTGCCATCCCGAAATCAACCCGGCGTATGTGTTTCGACTTCTGGAGAGCTACGACGCACTGAAGGTCTTTTACGGCATGGGCTCGGGGCTTCGTCAGAACATCGACTTCTGGGATTTCAAGCGCCTTCCTGTTCCACTGCCGCCGCGAGACGAACAAGACCGTATCGTTGCCTTCCTAGACCAGAAAGTTGCCGAGGTCGATGCCGCGATTGCTAAGAAGGAGCGGCTGATTGAGTTATTGGGCGAGCAAAGAGAGGGGTTGATCAGCCGGGCGGTGTTGATTGGATTGAATGAACAAGTAGAACTCCGGAAAAGCTCGGTTAAGTGGCTGAAAAATATACCAAAGAATTGGGAAGAGTTGCCATGCAGGTACTTGTTCAGGGAGGTAACCAGACGCGACCGGGACGGAAGCGAGCAGAAGCTCTCTGTAACTCAGAGAAATGGATTAGTCCCAACTGACCAGATGGCCGAGCACTCTACGCAGGCCCAGAGTTTCGATGAGTTCAAACTTTGCCATGTGGGTGATCTTGTCCTCAATAAATACAAAGCTCACCTTGGCGTTTTTTGGGCTGCAAAAGTTAGAGGGATTATCACGAACAACTACACGGTTTTTCGGCCAACGAAAAAGGCATTTCCTCCGTACTTTGAGTTGCTTTTTCACACAAAGTGGATGTGTGAGCAGTTCTCTTCCGTCGTATACGGAGTTGTCGATGGGATGATGCCGCTTTATACGAAAGACTTTTACAGCGTTCAAACAGTTTGCCCCCCATTGCACGAGCAGCAAGAGATTGTCAGCTACTGTGATGAGATAACTAGAAAGATTGACTCGGCTATTGCCCAGGAAGAGAGAGCCATTCAGTTGCTTAGGGAATTGAAGACTACGTTGGTGGCCTCGTATGTGATGGGCAAGGCTCAGGCTTGAGGGAAAGACATGGTCAGCCGAACAAACGAAAAAGCGCTCGAAACGCACATCGAAAACGCCCTCGCCAAGGACGGCTACTGCATCGGCAATCCGGCTGACTTCAACAGGGAGTTTGCCATCGACGGCAAACTCTTCTGGCAATTCCTCGAAGCCACCCAGCCCAAGGAACTGGCGAAGCTGAAGGATCGCCCGAACTGGCAGCGCCTGCTGCTGGAGCGGCTGAACAAGAAGATCAAGAAGGACAGCGTGCTGGCCCTCCTGAAGAAGGGGCTGGACATCGATGATGCCCACTTCGATCTGCTCTACCGGCTGCCCTACAACGACCTGAACCCGGAAGTCGTCGCCAACTTTGCGGCCAACATCTTCAGCGTCACCCGGCAGGTGCATTACAGCCAGGGCCTGGGAAGCAGCGACACCTTCAAGTCGGTGGACATGGTGCTCTTCGTCAATGGCTTGGCGATTGCCACGCTGGAGCTGAAGAACCCCTGGACCGGCCAGAACGTTCATCACGCGATCAGGCAGTACCGCAGCGACCGCGACCCGCGTGAGCCGCTGTTCGAGTTTGGCCGTTGTCTGGTCCACTTCGCGGTCGACCCGGACGAGGCCTACATGTGTGCCCAGCTGGCCGGAAATGACAGCAATTTTCTGCCGTTCAACAAGGGCTTCAACTTCGGCAAGGGCAACCCGGTCAACCCGAAAGGCCACAGGACGGCCTACCTCTGGGAAGACATCCTGCCGCGCCGCAGTCTCACGAACATCATCGAGCAGTTCGCCAAGTTCACTGTCGAGAAGGACAAGAAGACCGGCAAGGAGCGCAAGGCACTGTTCTTCCCGCGCTATCACCAACTGGACGTGGTGCGCGGCATCCTTACTGACGCCAGACAGCATGGCGTCGGCCAGACCTACCTGATCCAGCATTCCGCAGGCTCTGGCAAGTCCAATTCGATCACCTGGCTGGCCTACCAACTGGTGGAGCTGTACGACCCGGCAGGCACGGCCAACGTGTTCGATTCCGTGGTTGTGGTGACGGATCGCAGGGTGCTGGACAAACAGCTCAAGGACAACATCAAGCTCTTCTCCGAGACCAGGAACATCGTGGCGCATTGCGAGAGCGCTGCGGAGTTGCAGTACAACCTGGAGGCGGGCAAGAAGATCGTCATCACGACCGTTCAGAAGTTTCCCTTCATCGTGGACGGCATCGGCCAGCTGTCCGACCGCAGCTTCGCGGTCATCATCGACGAGGCGCATTCCTCCCAGTCGGGTATTGCGGCCGACAAGGTGAATGAGACCCTCACCGGCAGCGGGGACGAAGAGCCGGTCGATGTGCAGGACCAGATTCTTGCGGCCATGACGGCGCGCAAGATGAGCAAGAACGCCAGCTACTTCGCCTTCACCGCCACGCCGAAGCCGGCCACGCTCGAGAAGTTCGGGCGGCAAGGCGCGGACGGGAAGTTCTACCCCTTCCACCTGTACTCCATGAAGCAGGCCATCGAGGAGAAATTCATCCTCGATGTGCTGGAGAAGTACACGACCTACAAGAGCTACTACGAGGTTCAGAAGTCGGTCGAGGAGAACCCGCTGTTCGATACCGCGAAGGCGCAGAAGAAGCTCAAGGCGTTCGTCGAGGCCAGCCCCCGGACCATCGACGTGAAGGCCAGGATCATGGTCGATCACTTCATCAGCAAGATCTGGCAGGCCAAGAAGCTCAAGGGCAAGGCGAAAGCGATGGTCGTCACGCGCAACATCGAGTGCGCCGTCCGTTACTTCTTTGCAATCCGCGCTGCCCTCCAGGAGGCGAATGCGCCGTTCAAGGCACTGGTGGCCTTCTCGGGAGACAAGACTGTCGATGGCATCAAGTACACCGAGGACGGGCTCAACGGTATTCCCGCGCGTGACCTGCCGGAGGCGTTCGAGAAGGACGATTACCGGATTCTGGTCGTCGCCAACAAGTACCTGACCGGCTTCGACGAGCCGATGCTGCACACCATGTACGTGGACAAGAAGCTGCAGGGGGTGCTGGCGGTGCAGGCGCTTTCAAGGCTGAACCGCTGTAACTGGAAGCTGGGCAAGACCGACACCTTCGTGCTCGACTTCTACAACACGGTGGACGACATCAAGGCCGCGTTCGACCCGTTCTACACGGCGACCAGCCTCAGCGAACCGACCGACGTGAACGTGCTGCACGATCTCAAGGACGCGCTGGACGGCTTCGGCATCCACGACTGGTCGGAGGTGTTGGCCTTCAATGAGAAATTCTTCGCCAGCGCGGAAGCGGAGGAACTGCACCCGATCATCGATACCGTCGTGGCCCGCTTCGAGACCGACCTCGACGACGAGCAGCGCATCGACTTCAAGATCAAGGCCAAGCAGTTCGTGAAGATCTACGCCCAGGTGGCTGCCATCATCCCGTTCAACAACGCGAACTGGGAAATGCTGCACTGGTTCCTGAAATTCCTGATCCCGAAGCTGAAGGTGAAGGACCCGGATCAGGACAAGCTGGATGAACTGCTGAACAGCGTTGATCTTTCCACGTATGGGCTGGAAAGGTCACGCCTCGAGGCGAAGATCGGGCTGGACGCTTCGGAAACGGAGCTGGATCCCCAGAACCCGAACGTCCGTGGCGGCCACTTCGGCGACGGTGACAAAGACCCACTCGACGAGATCGTCCGCGCCTTCAACGAGCGCCACTTCGCGGGCTGGGAGGCCACGCCGGAAGAGCAGCGGGTGAAATTCATCAACATCGCCAAGCATGTGATGAAGCATGCCGACTACAAGGCGCAGGTCGAAGACAACCCCGACAACCAGAACCGGCAGCTGGCGCTGGAGCGCCTGATCCAACAGGCGATCAGCGTGGAGCGGCGGCGGGAACTGGACCTCTACAAGCGGTACGCGTCGGACCCCGATTTCAAGCGGGCGTTTGATGCGAGCGTGTCGAGACTGTTGGCCTCGGCCGGAAGTGCAGCTCTTTTCGCTGGTGCGTAGGGACTGTCATGAGCGGGCGGATACAGAATTTTGAATCGGATTAAGGGGCGAATATGAAACTAGCGAAAGTGCAGGTGACTAACTTCCGGTCTGTTGAAGACAGCGGAGTATTCGAAATTGGTGACATGACTTGTCTCGTTGGTAAAAACGAGGCAGGGAAGACAGCTATCCTCAAGGCGATTCATGGTCTTGACCCGATTGACGATTTTTCCTATGACCGCACTCGCGACTATCCCCGTCGATACCTGAGCAAGTTTGACGAGCGCCATAGGAATGGTGAGTCTCCTGTGGCAAGAACATGGTGGCAGCTCGACGATGCTGATATTGCAGACCTTGAAGAATTGCTTGGTGATGGTGTACTCAACAGAAGAGAAATAGAAATCACCAGCTACATAGGGCGCAAGGGGACGACCTGGCTTGTGCCGCTCGACGAGAAGAAGTGCCTTGCCAATCTTGAAGCAAGGCATGGATTAACCAGCAAGGACAAGGGGATCCTCCGTAGTGCGGAAAAATCCCAAGATGCCCTGACTATCCTGAAAGAGCAGCAAGAAAGATCGGCTGCGCAAGAGGCGCTCTTGCAGGCACTGACCAAGTTTCGTGATGGGTCTGCAGTTCGCGCTGCGATAGACCTTCTAGCGAAGCGCAAGCCCCAGTTGTTCTACACATCCCACTTCGAACGGATGTCGGGGGAGGTTTCGCTCAACAAGCTGGCATCTGATAAGCAAAACAACAGCGTCAGCATCGGTGATCGGATTTTCTTGGATTTCCTGGAATATGCGGGAACCACGATCGAGGAATTGCGAGACGCGACCAAATATGAAGATTTGGTCGCGCAATGCGAAGGTGCCTCCAACGACATCACCGATGAGATTTTCGAGTTCTGGAGTCAGAATGAGGCGCTGTCGGTAAAGATCGAACTAAACCAAGGCAGGGCGGAAGATCCCGCTCCCTTCAATAGCGGCACAGTTGCAAAAGTCCGAATCGAGAACAAACATCACCGTGCCTCTGTGCCCTTGTCGGAGCGTAGTGCTGGTTTTGTCTGGTTCTTCTCCTTCTTGTCTCAGTTTAAGCAACTCAAGAAGAATACGGGCAAAGCCATCATCCTGTTGGATGAGCCAGGACTTACGTTACACGGCAAAGCACAGTCAGATTTGCTGCGCTACATCGAAAGCCGAATTCTTCCTGAGCACCAAGTCATTTACACGACTCATTCACCCTTTATGGTCCCAGCGCAGCGCCTTGCTGATGTGCGGGTGGTTGAGGATGTCGTCGATTACCGCGATCCTAGGCGGCCATTGGTAAAGGGGACAAAAGTGTCGGCTGACGTGCTCTCGGTGGACAAAGATACTTTGTTTCCACTGCAAGCCCATCTTGGCTATGAGATTACCCAGTCCTTGTTCGTCGGTAAGCATTGCCTACTGGTGGAAGGCCCTTCGGACGTCGTCTACCTACAAGTGCTTTCGAGGGCATTGCAGTCGAGGGGGCGGATTGGTTTGGACAATCGATGGACTATTTGTCCAACCGGAGGGCTGGACAAGGTCACGTCCTTCGCATCCCTCTTCAGTGGAAATAACTTGAATATCGCCGTCCTATGTGACTACGGTTCCGGCGACAAGGCCAAGGTTGAGCGCCTACGCCAAAGTCAGATTCTGCAGTCAGGGCGTGTACTCACCGCGACCGACTTTACCGGGAAATCGGAAAGTGATGTCGAGGACTTCTTCGATGCCGCTTTCTACTGCAACTTGGTTGGCAGGGCTATCGGCCTGGATGGAAGTCATGCTCTCACTACTGAGAAGGCAGTGGCAGCCGCGAATGGAAGCCCTCGACTCGTGAAGCAGGTTGAGGCCTTCTGCAAGACACTTCCGGCTGATTTCCCTGAATTTGGGCACTATCTACCGGCAGAATTCTTGCTGCGCCACCCAGAAATGTTGGATGGTGACAGCCCCGAAGTCACTAAGTCGCTCGAACAATTCGAAATTGTCTTCAAGGAAGTAAATCGGTTTCTTAATTAAGCAGGAGGTGACGCTGTCGACAGTGGCGACACGGTGAAACCAACGAAACAGCCAACCCCGAAAGGTTGGCTGTTTCAGTTCTGGCGGGCGCCCCGAGAGTCGAAATCGGCACCAAGGGATTATGAGTCATCTGCTCACAATGGGTATGAGTGGGAAAAAGGGCGGGGAACCCATCGGATTCGCCCGCCCTTCCTGGCCGTCTGCCAATAATTGGCTAGCCATTTGCCAGTTTATGGTCGCTGCTACAAACGATCACACATCAATATTCTGCGCATACAGCGCATTGCCCTCGATGAACGCCCTCCGCGGCTCCACGTTATCCCCCATCAGCGTGGTGAAGATCTCGTCCGCGGCAATCGCGTCGTCGATCTGCACGCGCAGCAGGCGGCGCACGGCGGGGTCCATGGTGGTTTCCCACAGCTGCTCGGGGTTCATCTCGCCCAGGCCTTTGTAGCGCTGCTTGCTGATGCCGCGCTCGACGTCGGCGAGCATCCACTTGATGGCGTCGGCGAAGCGGCTGACGGTCTGGCGCTTTTCGCCGCGGCGGATCTCGGCGCCGGGGCCGATGAGGCCGCTGATGGCTTCGGCGGCGTTGCGGATGGCGCGGTAGTCGCCGGAGACCAGGAAGTCGTGCTCGACCCAGCCGAACTTGCGGTTGCCGTGGTGCAGGCGCTCGATGGTGAGACGCCAGGCTTCGGATTCGTCGTGGTACTCGGCGTAGATCTGCAGGCCTTCGGGCAGGTGGGGCTGGATGCGTTCGGCCGAGGCGCGGGCGGCGGCCTCGTCGTCGAGGCTGACCTCGATGTCGTGCGCCAGCATGACCTGCAGCACTTCGGGGTCGATGTAGCTGGCCAGGCGGCGGGTGACAGCTTCGGCGAGCAGGTAGGTGCGTGCCAGGCCACCGAGGGCCTCGTCGCCGATGGCTTCCGCACCTTCACGCGGTACGAGCACCGCGCCGTCGAGGGCGAGGCGCAGCAGGTGGTTCGACAGCTCGTTGTCGTCCTTGATGTACATCTCGCTCTTGCCGTGCTTGATCTTGTACAGCGGCGGCTGGGCGATGTAGATGTGGCCGCGCTCGACCAGCTCGGGCATCTGGCGGTAGAAGAAGGTGAGCAGCAGGGTGCGGATGTGGGCGCCGTCGACGTCGGCGTCGGTCATCAGGATGATGCGGTGGTAGCGCAGCTTCTCGGGCTTGTAGTCGTCCTTGCCGATGCTGGTGCCCAGCGCGGTGATCAGGGTGGCGATCTCCTGGCTCTGCAGCAGCTTGTCGAAGCGCGCCTTTTCGACGTTGAGGATCTTGCCCTTGAGCGGCAGGATGGCCTGGAACTTGCGATCGCGGCCTTGCTTGGCCGAACCGCCTGCGGAGTCGCCCTCGACGAGGTAGAGCTCGCACAGCGCGGGGTCCTTCTCCTGGCAGTCGGCGAGCTTGCCGGGCAGGCCGACGCCGTCGAGCACGCCCTTGCGGCGCGTCATCTCGCGCGCCTTGCGGGCGGCGTCGCGCGCGCGCGCGGCCTCGACGATCTTGTTGCAGATGGTCTTGGCGTCGATCGGGTTTTCGAGCAGGAAGTCGCCGAGCTTGCTGGCGACGACTTCTTCCACCGCCGGGCGGGCTTCCGACGACACCAGCTTCATCTTGGTCTGGCTGGCGAACTTGGGGTCGGGCATCTTGACCGACAGCACGCAGGCCAGGCCTTCGCGCATGTCGTCACCGGTGATGTCGACCTTGGCTTTCTTGGCGATCTCGTTTTCTTCGATGTACTTGTTGATGACGCGCGTCATCGCCGCGCGCAGGCCGGTGAGGTGGGTGCCGCCGTCGGCCTGCGGGATGTTGTTGGTGTAGCACAGCACCTGTTCCTGGTAGCTGTCGTTCCACTGCATGGCGACTTCGACCGAGAGTTCGGCTTCGTGGCCCTGGCCGGTGGGGATGCGGGTGGTGCCGGTGGCGTAGAACACGTTGGGGTGCAGCACCGTCTTGGCGCGGTTGATGTACTCGACGAAGCCCTTCACGCCGCCGGCGAAGGCGAAGTCCTCTTCCTTGCCGGTGCGCTGGTCGATGAGGCGGATCTTGACGCCGTTGTTGAGGAAGGAGAGCTCGCGCAGGCGCTTGGCGAGGATGTCGTAGTGGTACTCGACGGTGCCGAAGATCTCGTCGTCGGCGAGGTAGTGCACCTTGGTGCCGCGCTTGGTGGTCTCGCCGATGACGCGCGCCGGGCTGACCTCGACGCCGTCGACGAGCTCGATGACGCGGTTCTGCGGCTTGCCGCGCTCGAATTCGAGCAGGTGGCGCTTGCCGTCGCGCGCCACGGTAACGTGCATCCACTTCGACAGCGCGTTGACGCAGGACACGCCCACGCCGTGCAGGCCGCCGGACACCTTGTAGCTGTTCTGGTTGAACTTGCCGCCGGCGTGCAGCACGCACATGACGATCTCGGCTGCGCTGCGCTTCGGTTCGTGCTTGTCGTCCATCTTGACGCCGACCGGGATGCCGCGGCCGTTGTCGGTGACCGAGATCGAGTTGTCGGCGTGGATGGTGATGACGATGTCGTCGCAGTGGCCGGCCAGGGCCTCGTCGATGGAGTTGTCGACGACTTCGAACACCATGTGGTGCAGGCCGGTGCCGTCGGAGGTGTCGCCGATGTACATGCCGGGGCGCTTGCGCACGGCCTCCAGCCCTTCGAGCTGCTGGATGCTGGATTCGTCGTAGTCGTTGCCCGCTTGCGGGGCCGGCATGTTTTGCGGTTCGGACATGGTCATCTCGGTGATTCGTAAAGAACGGGGTGCTGCGGTGGAGCGTGGCGCAAGGTGTTGCGGGTGCCTGTAGGGGCGGCGCGGGCTGCGAGCTTGCTGCGGTGGTCCGTGGGTTGTCTGGGCCTGGCGCACAAAGGCTCGCGGCTGGCGCCGCTCCTACAAGGGGGTCAGATGCGCATTGGCATTACGACGTACTTGAACTTGTCGTTGCCCGGGAGGGTGATCAGGGCGCTGGAGTTGCCGTCGTTGAAGCGCCAGTCCACGGTCTCGGACGAGAGGTTGTTGAGCACGTCGAGCAGGTAGGTGACGTTGAAGCCGATGTCGAGCTTGTCACCCTGGTAGTCGATCTCGAGCTCGTCCATGGCCTCTTCCTGCTCGGCGTTGGTGGAGACGATCTTGAGGATGCCGTCTTCGAGCACCATGCGCACGCCGCGGAACTTCTCGTTGGTGAGGATGGCTGCACGCTGCAGGGCCCCGAGCAGGGGCTGGCGGGCGAAGCTGATGAGCTTGGGGTGGGCCTGCGGGATGACGCGCTCGTAGTCGGGGAACTTGCCGTCGATGAGCTTGGTGACGAGTTCGATGGGGCCGAAGCGGAAGACGGCCTGGTTGCCGGCGAGCACGATCTCGAGCGGGTCGTCGTTGTCGGCGAGCTGGCGGGCGAGTTCGAGCACGGTCTTGCGCGGCAGGATGGCTTCGTAGCGCTGCGCGTGTTCAGAACCGAGCGGCGCGTCGAGGTCGGACGCGGCGTAGGCGAGACGGTGGCCGTCGGTGGCAACCATGCGCAGTTCGCCGCCGTCGGCAATGATGAGCAGGCCGTTGAGGTAGTAGCGGATGTCCTGCTGCGCCATGGCGTACGAGACCTGGGCGAGCTGGCGCTTGAATGCGCGCTGGCTGATCGACAGGCGCGCGGCGGCGTCGGTGGGCGGGGTCAGGCTGGGGTAGTCGGCGGCGGGCAGGGTCTGCAGCTGGAAGCGGCTGCGCCCGGCCTTGACGGTGAGCCGCTTGTCGTCGAGGGTGAGGCTGACTTCGGCGGAGTCGGGCAGGGCGCGCAGGATGTCCTGCAGCTTGCGTGCGCCGACGGTGATCGCGGCGTCTTCGCCGCCGATGTGGCCGCCGGTGGTGGTGCGGATCTGGATCTCGATGTCGGTGGCGAGCATGGTGAGCTGGTCGCCGTGCTTCTCGATCAGCACGTTGGACAGGATCGGCAGCGTGTGGCGCTTCTCGACGATGCCGGCAACCGACTGCAGCGGGGCCAGGAGCGCATCGCGGGTGGTGGTGAGCAGGAGCATGGCGTCAGATCAGGTCGTTGGGTTGATCGGAGGTGTCGGGTGTGTGCTCAGCCCCGCAGGACCTGGGTGAGCACGTGAACGTCGTGGTTGAGCTGAGCGTCGCCGAGGCGAAGCTCGGTGATGGTGCGGCAGGCGTGCAGCACGGTGGTGTGGTCGCGGCCGCCGAAGGCTTCGCCGATGGCCGGCAGCGACATCGGCGTGAGCTCCTTGGCCAGCCACATCGCCACCTGGCGCGGGCGTGCGATCACGCGCGTGCGCTTCTTGGAGTGCATGTCGGCGACCTTGATCTTGTAGTAGTCGGCGACGGTCTTCTGGATGTGCTCGATCGACAACTGACGGTTGTGCGCGTGCAGCAGGTCCTTGAGCGCCTCCTTGGCGACCTCCAGGCCGATCTGGCGGCCGTGGAAGCGGGCGTAGGCGACCACCTTGTTGAGCGCGCCCTCGAGCTCGCGCACGTTGGAGCGCAGGTTCTTGGCGATCAGGAAGGCGACGTCATCGTCGACCAGCACGCGCAGCGCCTCGGCCTTTTTCTTGAGAATGGCGACGCGCATCTCCAGCTCGGGCGGCTCGATCTGCACGGTCAGACCCCAGTCGAAGCGGGAAATGAGGCGGTCTTCCAGGCCCTGGATGTCCTTGGGGTAGGTGTCGCAGGTGATGACGATCTGCTTGCGCGCTTCGGTGAGGGCGTTGAAGGCGTGGAAGAACTCTTCCTGAGTCCGGTTCTTGTTGTTGAAGAACTGGATGTCGTCGATGATCAGCATGTCGAGCGAGCGGTAGTAGCGCTTGAAGGCGTCGAAGCTCTTCTGCTGATAGGCGCGCACCACGTCGGCGTAGTAGTCCTCGACGTGCACGTAGCGGATGACCGCGCGCGGGTTGTGACGGAACACCGCGTTGCCGATGGCGTGTACGAGGTGGGTCTTGCCGAGGCCGACGCCGCCGTAAACAAACAGCGGGTTGTAGGACGTGCCCGGGTTCTGCGACACCTGCATGGCGGCGGCGCGGGCGAGGTCGTTGGCGCGGCCGGTGACCAGGGTGTCGAAGGTGAAGTCCGGGTTGAGCCGGGTCTTGTCGTAGGCCAGTTCGAGGCCGCTGGCGGGCTCGGCGTCGCGGGTGCCGGTCGCGCTCGCGACGCTGCGGCGGCGCACGGCCGTTGCGGTGTCGGACGCCGTATTGTCGATGGGCGCCGGTTCGGCTGCTGGCGTGCTTGCCGTGGTGTCTGCGCTGGCCTGGATAGCGCCGGCCGGAGGCGTTGCGACGCTGGCTGCGGGGCTTGTCGACGGGCTGCGCTTGGCCGGGGCGCTGCCTGCCGGCGGGAGCTGGAGTTCGATCTGGACCGGGACCCCCGCATGCTCTTCGCCCAGTTCCTGGATGCGGCGCAGGTAGCGCTCGCGCACCCACTGCAGCACGAAGCGGTTGGGCGCAATCAGCGTCCATGCGCTGCCGTCACCAAGTTCGGCCCGCAGGGTCTTGATCCAGGTGTTGAATTGCTGCTGGGGCAGCTCCTGTTCAAGGCGCAACAGGCAGAAGGACCAGAGATCTTGAGTCACGGAGGCGCGATGGGTAATGGCGAGCTTGCAGTTGAAGACGAAAATACCGGTACCGTACCGCGGGTTTGCGGTGCCGGAAGGCGGCGTGGGCGGGGTGTCGTGCCAGCTTGCGCTCTTGCGGCGGCATTGTTGGGCCCGGGTGCTGAGGCTACCCGGAGGCACGCGAAGAGCTGTATTCTAAACCCGCAAGAGCGACTTATCCACAGGCTGGGTCAAAAATTCTTATTGACAAACATGGGATTATCCATTTAACTCTCGCGTTTGACCTAACACTGGCAGTCCGATCATGAAACGCACTTATCAGCCCTCCGTCGTCCGTCGCAAGCGCACCCACGGCTTCCTGGTCCGCATGAAGACCCGTGGCGGCCGTGCGGTCATCCGCGCACGTCGTGCCAAGGGCCGTCATCGCCTCGCCGTCTGAGGTGACGTTGCCCACGGGCGCTGACCAGGGTTTCCGCAGCGCTCACAGATTGCACAAAACGGATGAGTATTCATCCGTTTTTGCTTTTCGGCGGGCGTTGCGCGGCCGCTTCTACATGCTCCACTACCGGCCCAGTGAGCTCGACACGGCCCGCCTCGGCGTGGTGGTCGCCAAGAAGCTGGCCAAGCGTGCCAATGTGCGCAACCTGGTCAAGCGTATTGCGCGCGAAACCTTCAGGCGTCATCGTGAAGGTCTGCCTGCGATGGATCTCGTCGTCAGGCTGCATGCGCCGGTGGCCAAGGCCACCCGTGCGGAACTG
Organism: Thauera sp. 28; assembly: GCF_000310145.2. Lineage (GTDB taxonomy): Bacteria > Pseudomonadota > Gammaproteobacteria > Burkholderiales > Rhodocyclaceae > Thauera > Thauera mechernichensis. The sequence goes on along the minus strand of NZ_AMXA01000005.1, from coordinate 100,758 downwards.
AACCTTGACCTGCTCGCTCTGCTGCAAAGGCTGCCCCGGCAATGAAGACCCTGATGATCGCCCTGCTGCGCTTCTACCGCTATGCGATCAGCCCGATGCTGGGGCGCAATTGCCGTTTTCATCCCACTTGTTCCGAGTACGCGATCGAGGCGATCCAGCGTCACGGCGCGCTGCGCGGCGGCTGGCTGGCCGCACGGCGGGTGGGACGCTGTCACCCCTTCAATCCGGGCGGGTATGATCCCGTTCCCTGACCTGAGACAGACCGATTCCGATGGATCAACGCCGCCTACTCCTCTTCCTGGTTTTCTCCTTCGCCCTCGTCATGCTGTGGGATGGCTGGATCAAGCATAACCAGCCCGCACCCACGGTGCAGCAGGCCGCCGCAGGCGCGGCCGCGCCGACGGACGGTTCGGTGCCGACGCCCTCGGCAAACCTCGGTGTCGGGCAGGCGGCTGTGCCTGGCGAGCAGCAGGCTACGGCTGCCGCGGCGGCGGTTGCCCGCACGGTGGTCGAGACCGACTTGCTGCGTGCGCAGGTCTCCGCGCAGGGTGGCGCCATCGTTCGCCTCGAGCTCAAGCAGCATCGCGCGAGCGCGAAGAGCGAAGACAGCTTCGTGCTGCTCGACGATGGCTCGCGCCACCAGTACGCAGCGCAGGCAGGCCTGATCGGTGACGGCCTGCCCAACCATCGCACGATGTTCGAGCTGCCTGCGAGCGAACTGGTGCTCAAGGATGGCGAAGACCGCGTCGAACTGCGACTGCGCGCGCCCGAGCAGAACGGCGTGCAGGTCACCAAGGTGATGACCTTCCATCGCGGTAGCTACCTGATCGACGTGGCCTACGAGATCGTCAACGAGAGTGGTCAGCCGATCTCGCCGCATGCGTATTTCCAGCTCACCCGCGACGGCAATCCGGCCGAGCAGGTCGAGGCCTTTGGCGTGCATACCTTCACCGGGCCGGCTTTCTACACCGACCTCGGCAAGTTCCAGAAGGTGGACTTCGACGACATCGCCAGCGGCAAGGCCAAGTTGCCGGCGGCCACTGCCGATGGCTGGGTGGCGATGGTGCAGCATTACTTCGTTAGCGCCTGGTTGCCCGAGCAGGGCGTACAGCGCGAGTACTTCGCGCGTTCGATCGGTGGCGGTCTGTACTCGGCGGGCCTCATCGTACCGGTGGCCAGCATCGAGCCGGGCGCCACGGCGACGATCGGTTCGCGTCTGTATTCCGGGCCGCAGGAGCAGGACAAGCTCGAGAGCATCGCCCCCGGGCTCGACCTGGTGGTGGACTACGGCTGGCTGACGGTGATCGCGGCGCCGCTGTTCTGGGTGCTGTCGTGGTTCCATAGCCTGACCGGCAACTGGGGCTGGGCGATCATCCTGGTCACGGTGGCGATCAAGCTGGTGTTCTTCCCGCTGTCGGCAGCCAGCTACAAGTCGATGGCGAAGATGCGCGTGCTCGGTCCGCGCCTGCAGCGCATGAAGGAGCTGTACGGTAACGACAAGGCCAAGATGCAGCAGGAGATGATGAATCTCTACCGCACCGAGAAGATCAACCCGCTTGGCGGTTGCCTGCCGATCCTGGTTCAGATCCCGGTGTTCATCGCGCTCTACTGGGTGTTGCTGGGCAGCGTCGAGATGCGGCACGCACCCTGGCTGGGCTGGATCACCGATCTGTCGTCGAAGGATCCGTACTTCATCCTGCCGATCATCATGGGCGCGTCCATGCTGGTCCAGATGAAGCTCAACCCGACGCCGCCGGACCCGATCCAGGCCAAGGTGATGATGGCGATGCCGATCATCTTCACCTTCATGTTCATGTGGTTCCCGTCCGGCCTGGTGCTGTACTGGGTTGTGAACAACCTGTTGTCGATCGCCCAGCAGTGGCAGGTCACGCGGATGATCGAGAGTGGAAAGGCTGCCGCCAAGAGCGCCTGACACCATCGCCGCAGTCGCGACGGCGCCGGGCCGCGGTGGCATCGGCGTCGTTCGTGTCTCGGGCTCCGGCCTGCTGGGGTTTGCGCAGGCCTTGTGCGGTCGCCAGCCGCAACCCCGGCTGGCGCAGTTTTCCCGCTTTGTCGATGGCGAAGGTCGGCCGATCGACGAGGGTATCCTGCTCTACTTCCCCGCTCCTGCCTCGTTCACTGGCGAGGACGTTCTCGAACTGCAGGGCCATGGTGGCCCGGTGGTCATGCAGCTGCTGCTTGAGCGCTGCCTGGGGCTGGGTGCACGTCTTGCCGAGCCGGGGGAGTTCACCCGCAGGGCCTTCCTGAACGGCAAGCTGGACCTCGCCCAAGCGGAGGGGGTGGCGGACCTGATCGAGGCGTCGACTGCGGCGGCGGCGCGTTCTGCGGTCCGCTCGCTGTCCGGGCGCTTCTCGGAAGAAGTGCATCGTATCGTCGATCGTCTGGTCGATCTGCGCATGCTGGTCGAGGCGACGCTGGATTTTCCCGAGGAAGAGATCGAGTTTCTCGAGCGTGCGCGCGCAATGCCGCGGCTCGAGGGTATTCGTGGCGAGCTCGAAGCGCTGCTCGATCGTGCGGGGCAGGGCGCATTGCTGCGCAGCGGGCTGAATGTCGTGCTCGTCGGTGCACCGAACGTCGGCAAGTCGAGCCTGCTCAACCAGCTCGCGGGTGAGGAGCGTGCGATTGTCACCGACATCGCCGGTACGACCCGTGATGCGCTGCGCGAGACCATTCAGATCGAGGGTATCCCGCTCCACGTCATCGACACTGCAGGCTTGCGTGACACGGCCGATACGGTCGAGCGTCTGGGCATCGAGCGTACCTGGCGGGAGATCGAGCGTGCGGACGTGATCGTGCGTCTTGTCGATGCCAGCGTGTCGGCGACTGGAGACGATGAGCTCGCTGGCCGCTTGCCTGGCGGGGTTGAGCGCATCACGGTGGTTAACAAGATCGACCTGGTGTCGGCGGCTGCTGGCCGTGAGGAGCAGGCGGGGCAGGTCACGGTCCGCGTTTCGGCGCGAACGGGCGAGGGCGTCGATCTGCTGCGCGCCGAGTTGCTGCGGGTCGCGGGCTGGCACGCGCATGGAGAGGATGTCGTGCTCGCGCGCGAGCGCCACCTCCAGGCCTTGCGCATGGCGCTCGGGCACGTGTGCGCGGCGGGTGAGCAGCTTGCAGCGCTCGAGTTGTTTGCGGAAGAGCTGCGCCTTGCGCAGGAGCGCCTGGGTGAGATCACGGGCGAGTTCGGCGCAGATGATCTGCTGGGCGAGATCTTCTCGCGCTTCTGTATCGGCAAGTAGGGTTCCCCGGATTGCCCGTCCGCATCGGTACGAGCCGCTGCGGATGTTTCACGTGAAACGTCCCGATGGAAATCGAATTCCTCTTCCTGGCCCTGGGGCTTGCCGCATTGTTCGCCGGATTCGTGGATTCCGTCGTGGGTGGCGGCGGGCTGATTCAGCTGCCTGCGCTGTTCACGGCGCTGCCCAACGCGGCGCCGGCAACCCTGTTCGGTACCAACAAACTTGCCAGCATCGTCGGTACGACAAGCGCTGCGATCCAGTACGGGCGCCGTGTGAGCATACCCTGGCGGGTCGCGCTGCCTGGCGCTGCCGCCGCGTTGGTCGGGTCGTGGTACGGCGCCAAGGCGGTTGCCTACCTGGATCCGGCGATCCTGCGCCCGCTCATCCTCGTGCTGCTCGTCGCCGTAGCCGCCTACACCTTCATCCGCAAGGATCTTGGTGCGGTCTCGGCGGAGCCCGCTCATGGTGCCCGTTCGGCGCTGCTTGCAGCGACGATTGGCGCTGTGATCGGCTTCTACGACGGCTTCTTTGGTCCTGGAACGGGGAGCTTTCTGATCTTCCTGTTCATCCGCTTCCTGGGCATGGATTTTCTGCGGGCATCCGTTACCGCCAAGATTCTCAATGTCGCCACCAATGCAGCGGCGATCTCCTTCTTCGTGGGTAATGTCGAGCTGCTGTGGAAACTGGCCGCAGTGATGGCGGTGTGCAACCTTGCGGGGGCCTTGCTTGGGTCGCGTATGGCCCTGAAGCACGGCGTCGTGTTCGTGAGGAAGATGTTCCTGGCCGTGGTTACGGTGCTGATCGCACGCCTGGCCTACGACACCTTCCTGCGCTGAGCCTCGCTGTGTTTCACGTGGAACATGCGTGCACCCTGAGGCAGCCAGGGGCGGGGTGGGCGAGGGCACGCCAGAGCGCTGGGAATATTTGCAAAAATATTACCTTAGCCCCGCATGATAAAATCCTCAGCTTCAGTCACCTGTACAACAAGACCGAGGACATGAACGGACTGCATCTCATCGCTGACATCTACCGCTGCAGATCTTCTGCTGGATTGCTGACCGAACGCGCCGAGCTTGAGGCCTTGTGCGTGGAAGGCTGCCGTAATGCGGGCCTGACACCGCTGGGCGCCTATTTCTATCAGTTTCTGGACGAGCAGGGCGACGCTGCCGGGGTGACCGGTACCGTCGTGCTCGCGGAGTCGCACCTTGCCATCCATACCTGGCCGGAAACTGGCGATGTGACACTCGATGTATACGTGTGCAATTTTTCGCGTGACAACAGCGGTCGCGCTCGCCAGGTGTTCGCTGCCGTGATCGATGCGCTCGCGCCTGAGGAAATCGTCAGCCACGAGGTGGTCCGCGGTCGTCTCGAGCAGGGTGTCACCTCGTGAGCGTGCATGTGGAAGGGTGGCCGCCGGAGCTCATTCCTGAGTTTCTGTGCGACGACGCCGGCTATTTTCTGAAGGCAGGCCGGCTGCTCGAGCGAGGCCATTCGGAGTGGCAGTCCTACGAAGTCTGGGACACGCCCCGGTTTGGGCGCCTGTTCCGCCTCGATGGCTGCTTCATGACTTCGGAGCGCGATGAGTTCTACTACCACGAGAACCTGATCCATGTGCCGGGGCTCGCTCACGCGGGCTTGCGTCGAGCCCTCGTCATCGGTGGCGGGGACGGCGGCTCGGCAGAAGAATTGCTCAAGTACCCGTCGATCGACAAGGTTGTGATTGCCGAACTCGACGCCAAGGTGATCGACATCTCCCGTCGCCATCTCCAGGCCGTTCACCACGGCGCCCTGGACGATCCGCGTGTCGATATCCGTATTGGCGACGGCATGAAGTACGTGCTCGAGGACGCGCCTGCAGCCGGCGATCGCTACGACATCGTGGTGCTCGATCTGACGGATCCGGTCGGTCCTGCCGAGGCGCTCTATTCCGAGGCCTTCTTCCGCGCCTGTCGTGAGCTGCTCACGCCCGGGGGTGCCCTGAGCTTGCATATCGGCACGCCGGTCTTCCAGCCGGAGCGGGTGCGCCTGTTGATCGAGCGTCTGCGTGCCGTGTTTGCCTGCGTGCGCCCCTATTTCCTGTACATTCCGCTTTACGGCAGCCTGTGGGGCCTGGCCTGTGCCTCCGATACCCTCGATCCGCTGAGCTTGAGCGAGGAAGAGGTCGAGCGCGTGATTGCCACGCGCGGCATCAGCCGGCTCCAGCATCTGAACGGGGCTGTCTATCGGGCCCAGTTTGCCCTGCCCAATCACCTGCGCGCCTTGCTGGCCTGAGCCATGGGGCGCGTGTCCCGCGTCCACTCCCGTATTCCAGATCGTGACCTCTCCGTCCAGAAATCAGCGCCCTTCGCGCTCCTCCGCGCCGGGCGCGCGCAATCGCAGACCGCCTCAAGACGCTTCCGCCACCGTTCGGACCACCCTTGCCGATGACAGCCTTGCCATGGCCTTGGCGCGTGCAGCCGAGCTTGTTGGCGCAGTGCTTGGTGGCGGCAACCTTACCGAAGCGTTCGAGCACATGCTTGCCACCCATCCGGGGTGGCCGGATGCAACCCGGGGCGCGGTGCGCGACTTGGCCTGGTCCACGCTGCGTGATTTTCGCCGTAGCGGCGTCGTGCTCGATCGTCTCCTGCACACGCCACCTGCGCCGGCCATCCATGGCCTGCTGCTGGTTGCGCTCACACGTCTGCGCCAGCGGCCCGAGCAGGCGCACACCGTCGTCGATCAGGCGGTCCAGGCCGCACACGAGTTGATGCCCGGGCTCAAGAACATGGTCAACGGCGTGTTGCGCAACGCCCTCCGTCAGCGTGATCAGTGGGAGTCCTGGGCCGAGGCCGATGAGGAGGCCCGGCTCGGTTTTCCGCGCTGGTGGATCGCCCGCCTGCGTGCCTCGGCCGGTGAGAGTTGGGAGGCGGCGCTTGCAGCCGGCAACCAGCGTCCGCCCATGGCCATCCGTGTGAATACGCGCAGGACGACGATCGACGCTGTGCTGGCAGGGCTCGAGGGCGCCGGGCTGGTCGTACGCCGGCTCGATAACGATGCGCTCCTGCTCGATCGCCCCGTGCCCGTAGGCCGCCTGCCCGGGTTCTCCGACGGCCTGCTTTCGGTGCAGGATGCGGGCGCACAGTGGGCGGCACGGCTGCTTGCGCCGCTTGCGGGCGAGCGGGTGCTGGATGCCTGCGCGGCCCCCGGCGGGAAGACGGCGCATCTGCTGGAGTGCGCTGACGTCGAGCTGCTTGCGCTCGAGCTCGACTCGCTGCGTGCACAGCGTGTCGACAGCAATCTGGCGCGGCTGGGCCTGACTGCCCGCGTACAGGTTGCCGATTGCCGGCGTGTCGAGCGCTGGTGGGATGGACGCCCCTTCGATCGTATCCTGGCCGATGTGCCATGTTCCGCGTCCGGCGTTGCGCGCAGGCATCCCGACATCAAGTGGCTGCGCCGGGAGACCGACATCGCGCAGTTCGCCGCACAGCAAGCGGAGATCCTCGATGCGCTTTGGCAGACGCTGGCCCCGGGTGGCACAATGCTCTACGTCACCTGCTCGGTTTTCGATGAAGAGAACGCCGGGCAGATCGCCCGTTTCTGCGCCCTGCATGCCGATGCCGAACGTGTCCCGGTTTGCGGGGAGCCCGACCTGAAGCTGTTGCCCAATGCCGAACATGACGGCTTCTACTACGCGCTCCTTCGCAAGCAGGCCTGAACGCCTGCTGCGTACGATCGTATTTGCCCTGCTTAGCGTCATCGTCGTGTTCGCGCATGCGGACTCGAGCGAGATCCGCAACGCAGAGATCGTGCGTGGCGATTCGGGCTATGTCCTCAACGCCGATATCGACATCGAGCTCAACCCTCGACTCGTCGATGCCGTTTCGCGTGGCGTGTCGCTGTACTTCACCACTCAGCTGCTCATCGAGCGCCCGCGCTGGTACTGGCTCAATCAGGTCGTGGTCGATCGCAGTCTGGATTACCGGCTGCACTACCACGCCATTACGCGCAGCTACCGGTTGTCGATCGGCAGCTTCCACCAGAGCTTCGACAGCCTCGAGGCGGCGGTGATGACCATGCAGCGTGTGCGCAACTGGCAGGTCGCCGACTTCGACACCCTCGAAGCGGGGCAGTCTCACCAAGCCTCACTGCGTTTTCGACTCGACACCAGCCAGCTGCCCAAGCCCTTCCAGGTGACCGCGATCGGCAGCCGTGACTGGAGCCTGGGCACCGACTGGTTGCGCTGGACCTTCCTGCCCGGAGCGCCGGGGTTCCAATGAAACGCGCCTATCTCGTCATCGTTGCTGCCCTTGCCGGAATCTCCTTGTTCCTGCTGGCCTCGGCGAGCGCGAATACCGAGCTCTTTGCAGGCAGCTATCCGTTCCTGCTTGCGCTCAACGGCGCGGTGGTCGTTGCGATGGCTGCCCTCGTCGGCATTCAGCTGCGCCAGCTGTGGCGCGAGTACCGCCGCCGGGAGTTCGGCTCGCGGCTCAAGATGCGCCTGGTGCTGATGTTTGCGCTCATGGGCGTGGTGCCCGGCGTGCTCGTGTATGGCGTGTCCTTGCAGTTCGTCGTACGCAGCATCGAGTCGTGGTTCGACGTACGCGTCGATTCGGCGCTGGAGGGTGGCATTGCGTTGGGCCAGAGCGCCTTCGACTACCTCGTCAGCCAGGTGCGCGACAAGGCTGACGACATGGTGCTCGAACTCGAGGTTGCCAGCGCAGGAGCAGGGTCGGCCGCCCTGCTCAACCGCCTGCGCGAGCAGAGCGGCATCAGCAGCGCAACCATCATCAGCGCCAATGGCCAGGTGGTGGCGACGGCGGCCGACCAGAGTCATGGCCTCATCCCAGACCTGCCGTCGGTCGCCGAACTGCGCCAGGCCCGCCAGTCGCGCCATTTCCAGAGTGTCGACAGTCGCCCCGACGGACGTCTGGTGATTCGCGTCGTCACCCCCATCCCGCTGCGCACGCTGGCGGGTGAGCCCAATCTGCTGATGCTCCTTCAACCGGTACCGGAGTCATTCGGGCGCAGCGCCGAGGCTGTCCAGGAGGCCTATCGTGACTATCAGCAGCTCACCCTCGGGCGCAGCGGGCTCAAGCGCATCTACACCATCACGCTCAGCCTCACGCTGCTGCTCGCACTGCTGACCGCACTCGCGGTCGCCTTCTTCATCGCCCGCCGGCTGGCGGCGCCTCTGCTCATCCTGGCCGAGGGCACACAGGCGGTGGCACAAGGCGACTTCAGCCCGCGCCAGGCCCTGCCGGCCAACGACGAACTGGGCGTGCTGACGCAGTCCTTCAACCGCATGACGCGGCAACTGCAGGACGCACGCGGCGCGGCCGAGCGTAGCCGTGCCGAGGTCGAAGCCGCCCGCGCTTACCTCGAGAGCGTGCTGGCCCACCTGTCCACCGGTGTGCTTGCCTTCTCGGTGGACGGCCAACTGCGTGCGGCCAACCATGGTGCGCTGCAGATCCTGGCCGACGACCTTGCCGGGTTCGAGGATCTCGCGTTGGAGGACTGGCCTCGCCTCGACCTCTTCCGTGACACCTTGGTCGAGGGCTTCGCCAACAACGAGGGTGACTGGCAGACCCAGATCGACCTGCCGGTGAAGGACAGCTCGCCGCTCAGCCTGCTGATCCACGGCTCGCGTCTGCCTGCGGTCGGCGGCGGCGGGTTGGTCGTCGTCTTCGACGACATCTCCAGCCTGGTTGCGGCGCAACGCACCGCCGCCTGGGCCGAGGTGGCGCGCCGACTCGCGCACGAGATCAAGAACCCGCTGACGCCGATCCAGCTCTCCGCCGAGCGCCTTGCCTTCAAGCTGGCGGACCGCCTGGACGATAGCGGGCGAGAGATGCTCGAGCGCGCAACGACGACCATTGTCAACCAGGTCGAGGCGATGAAGAACCTGGTCAATGCCTTCCGCGACTATGCGCGCCTGCCTGCGCCGAAGCTGGCGGCGGTCGATCTGAATGCGCTGATCCGGGAGGTGCTGCACCTGTACGAAAGCTCCGCCGTGCGTGTGCGCACCGAACTCGCCACCGGTCTGCCGCCGGTCATGGGTGACAGCACCCAGCTAAGGCAGGTGATCCACAATATGCTGCAGAATGCGCAGGACGCGGTGACGGGCGTTGATGATGGCGAGGTGCGTGTGCTGACGCGCCGTGACGGCGAACGGGTTGTGCTGCTGTTCCGTGACAGCGGGCCCGGCTTTCCGGCTGAAGTGCTCGCCCGCGCCTTCGAGCCCTACTTCACGACCAAGTCGCGTGGCACCGGACTGGGTCTGGCGATCGTGAAGAAGATCGTCGATGAGCATGGCGGCGACGTGCGCCTGAGCAACCTCGAGGGCGGCGGTGCAGAGGTCCGCATCCGCTTGCGCCTGGCTGAAAACAAACAAGCTTGACGAAGACAATGGCAAAGATACTCATCGTTGACGACGAAATCGGAATCCGCGAACTGCTCTCCGAAATCCTGCGCGACGAAGGCCACGACATCCTGCTCGCCGAGAATGCCGCCGCTGCGCGTGCGGCGCGCAATGCGTTGCGGCCCGACATGGTGCTGCTGGACATCTGGATGCCGGACACCGATGGCATCACCCTGCTCAAGGAGTGGGCGGCCAACGGCCAGCTCAACATGCCGGTGGTGATGATGTCCGGCCATGGCACGATCGATACGGCAGTCGAGGCGACACGTATCGGTGCGATCGACTATCTCGAAAAGCCGATCGCACTGCAGAAGCTGCTTGCTGCGGTCAAGCGTGGGCTGCAACGGCCGCAAGCCCCGGGGGCGCCCGCTCCCTTGACCCTGTCGGCGTTTACGCGCTCGGTGCCGCTGCGCGAGCTCAAGCGCCGGGTCGAGCAGATATCCGGTAGTTCGCGCGTGCTGTTGCTGCGCGTCGGCAGCGGCAGCCTTGCCGAACTCGTTGCCCGCAGCGTGCAGCCGGGCAATGCCCCCTGGCTGGACCTGGGCGCTGTCAGCGCGCCGCTCGACCTGAGCCAGCTGCAGGCTACCCAGGGCGGCGTCCTGTTCGTGTCCGAGCTTGCCCGTCTGTCGCGTGCGCAGCAGAAGAACCTTGCCTTTGCCCTCGACCGCCTCGAGCGCTATGACTTGCGCCTCGTGGTCGCCACCGAGCGCAATCTGGAAGGGCTGGTCGCCGAAGGTTGGGAGGAGGGCTTGCTGAGCCGCTTGTTCGAGGTCAGCCTGGCCCCGCCCTCGCTGGCCGAGGTACGCGACGACCTGCCGGAGCTGGCCAGCCAGCTTCTGCTGCACCTGATCGAGGGCGGCGATGTGCCCTTGCGGCGCTTGTCCACGGCAGCCCTGAACCAGCTGCGCAATCTGCCCTGGCCAGGGGGATATGCCGAGTTGCGCGCCGCAGTGAAGTCGCTCGCGCTCGGTACGCTGGAGGAGGAGATCGGCGCGGGCGAGGTCCGCCGCCTGCTTCCGCCCGATCTCTCCACCGGTGGCTGCGGGGTACCGCTCGACCAGCCCTTGCGCGAGGCGCGCGAAGCATTCGAGCGTCTCTACTTCGAGCACCACCTGCGCCTCGAGGGGGGCAACATGACGCGGCTTGCCGAAAAGACCGGGCTCGAGCGCACGCACCTCTACCGCAAGTTGAAGCAGCTCGGGTTGCAGGCTGGGCGGCGCCACGAAGAGGGCTGAGTAGCCGTTATCGCTATGATTGCTGCGGTGCAACAAAATCTTGGACCCTGCGCCGCGGGCGGCGTAGAATCCACAGCCTACATTCGTATGCGGAAGTCAGCGTGAAGATCATCATTCTCGGCGCCGGCCAGGTCGGTGCGTCGGTCGCCGAAAACCTGGTGTCGGAAGCGAACGACATCACGCTCGTCGACACCAGCGAGGAGTACCTGGCTGCGCTGCGCGAACGGCTCGAAGTCCGTACCGTGTGCGGCAACGCGGCATCGCCGCGCGTGCTGCGCGAGGCCGGGGCGGACGACGCCGACCTGTTGATCGCGGTGACCCAGTCCGACCAGACCAACCTGTGCGCCTGCCGTATCGCCAAGACGCTGTACAACCTGCCCACCCGCATCGCACGCCTGCGCTCGACCGACTACGTCGACCATCCCGAACTGCTCGAGGACCACAATTTCGCGGTCGACTTCTCGATCTGCCCCGAGCAGGTGGTCACTGACTACATCAAGCGCCTCATCGCTTTTCCGGAAGCGCTGCAGGTGCTCGAGTTCGCCAACGGGGTGGTGAGCCTGATCTGCGTGCGCGCCTTCGAGGGCGGACCGCTGGTGGGGCATCCGCTCAAGGCGCTGCGTTTTCACCTGCCCAACGTCGAGGTGCGTATCGCCGCCATCTACCGTAATGGCGAGCCCATCATCCCCAAGGGCGATACCGTGATCCTGCCCGGTGACGAGGTCTTCTGCCTGGCAGCGACCGTGCACATCCGCAAGGTCATGGGCGAACTGCGGCGTTCGGACCGGCCGATGCGGCGCATCATGATCGCTGGCGGCGGCAACATCGGTTTCCGTCTGGCGCAGTCCATCGAGGAGAACTACCACGTCAAGATCCTCGAGCTGAACCGGGTACGTGCAGAGATGCTGGCCTCGCACCTGTCCCACGCCCTGGTGCTGCGCGGCGATTCGACTGACGAGAAGCTGCTCGAGAACGAGGGCATCGACGAGACCGACCTGTTCGTCGCGCTGACCAACGACGAGGAAGACAACATCATGTCGGCCTCGCTCGCCAAGCGCATGGGCGCGCGCCGCACACTGGCGCTGATCAACCGCAAGAGCTATGTCGACCTCGTGCAGGGCGGGCCGATCGACATCGCCATCTCGCCGGCTCACACCTCGATCGGTACCTTGCTGGCGCATGTGCGCCGGGGCGATGTCGTGGCCGTGCATAGCCTGCGCCGCGGTGCCGCCGAGGCGCTCGAGATCATCGCCCACGGCAACCGCAAGGATTCCAAGGTCGTCGGCCGCATGATCGAGGAAGTCTCCCTTCCCAAGGGGGCGACCATCGGCGCGCTCGTGCGTGAGGTGAAGAACGACGAAGGGCGCATCCTGCGCAGCGAGGTCATCATGCCGCACCACGACACGGTGATCGAAGAGGATGACCACGTCATTGTCTTCTGTACCAGCAAGAACCTCGTGCGCAAGGTCGAGAAGCTGTTCCAGGTCAGCTTCACCTTCCTGTGACCCAGGGAACCGCCTGAATGCGCGCTTACCACCCCGCGCTCAATGCGCTCGGCCTGATCATCATGATCTTCGGCCTGCTCATGGGCTTTCCGCTCACCGTGTCCGCGGTGCTGGAGGATGGCGCCACCCTGGCCTACGACCAGGGCATCTTCGTCACCTTCGTCTCGGGCCTGCTGCTGTGGGCTGCCACGCGCTCGCGGCGCCGCGACCTGCGCGTGCATGACGGCTTCCTGCTCGTAGCCGCGAGCTGGGTGGTGCTGCCGGTGTTCGGTGCCCTGCCGCTGGTTGCCTACATCCCCGAACTGCGCTTCACCGACGGTTACTTCGAAGCCGTGTCCGGGCTCACCGCAACCGGCGCGACCGTGCTCAGCGGCATCGACGATCTACCCATCTCGATCAACCTGTGGCGTACCTTCATGCACTGGATCGGCGGCATGGGCGTCATCGTGCTGGTGGTGGCCATTCTGCCGCTGCTCGGCATCGGTGGCCGCCAGCTCTACAAGGCCGAAGTGCCCACGCCGATGAAGGACGCCAGCCTGACGCCGCGCATCGCCGAGACCGCGAAGGGCCTGTGGATCACCTACGTGCTGCTCACCGTCGCCTGCGGCTTCGCGCTGTGGTGGGCGGGGCTGGAGGGCTGGGACGCGGTGATCCATGCTTTTTCGATTGCAGGCCTGGGCGGGTTCTCGAGCAAGGACGCCTCGATCGGCCACTTCGCCAACCTCAACGTCGAACTCGTCACCATCGTCTTCGCTCTCCTTGCCGGTCTCAACTACGCCACCCACTACCTGGCCCTGGTGCGGCGGACCTACAAGCCCTATCTGCGCGACCCCGAGATTCCCTTCTACTTCGCCGTGCTCGCCGGCAGCATCGTGCTCCTCACCGTGTACCTGATGCAGCATGGTGCGCACGACGATGCAGCCACCGCGCTACGCTATGTCGCCTTCCACGTCGTGTCGATTTCCACCTCGCTCGGCCTGGCGACCTATGACTACACGCTGTGGCCGATGTTCGCCCAGATCTGGATCCTGTTCCTGGGCAGCTTCATCGCCTGCTCGGGCTCGACCGGCGGCGGCATCAAGATGATGCGCGCGATGATCCTCTACAAGCAGGTGTTCCGTGAGATCGTGCGCTCGCTGCATCCGCAGGCGGTGCGTCCGGTCCGCCTCGGTACCAAGCCCGTACCCGAGACCATCCTGCACGCGGTGCTCGGTTTCAGCTTCATGTACATGGTGTCGATCGTCAGCCTGACGCTGATCCTGTCGGCGACCGGTCTCGAACTCATCACCGCCTTCTCCGCGGTGGTGGCCTGCCTCAACAACACCGGCCCCGGCCTCGGCCTGGTGGGCCCGGCGTCCAATTACCAGGGGCTCGAGGACATCCACAAGTGGGTGCTGTCGTTCACCATGATCCTCGGCCGCCTGGAGATCTTCACCTTCCTCGTCGTGCTCACGCCCACCTTCTGGCGGCGCTGAGCCTGCGCCAGGAGCGCCCCGGCTGCACCTGGATTGACGCTCGACAAGCCCCGAGCGGCGCGGGAAAGGCGATAATCACGCCTTCAGCCCCCTTCAGCCAGATTGCCAGCCTCAAAGGACTCGCCGTGAGCCACCTGAAGAACGACACCTTCCTGCGCGCCCTGCTGCGCCAACCCACCGAATACACGCCCGTCTGGCTCATGCGCCAGGCTGGCCGCTATCTGCCCGAGTACTGCGAAACCCGCCGCCGCGCAGGCAACTTCCTGAACCTGTGCAAGAGTCCGGCGATGGCGTGCGAGGTCACCCTGCAGCCGCTGGCGCGCTACGACCTCGACGCCGCCATCCTGTTCTCCGACATCCTCACCGTACCCGATGCGATGGGTCTGGGCCTGTACTTCGCCGAAGGCGAGGGTCCGCGCTTCGAGCGTCCGCTCAAGGACGAGTGGGAGATCCGCAACCTGACCGCGCCCGATCCCCACGCCGAGCTGCAGTACGTGATGGATGCGGTGAGCGAGATCCGCCGCGCGCTCGACGGTAGCGTGCCGCTGATCGGCTTTTCCGGCAGTCCGTGGACGCTGGCCTGCTACATGGTCGAAGGCGGCTCGTCCGACGACTACCGCAAGGTCAAGAGCATGGCCTACAGCCGCCCCGACCTGATGCACCACATCCTGGAGGTGACCGCGCAGGCGGTGGTCAAGTATCTCAACGCCCAGATCGAGGCGGGCGCACAGGCGGTGATGGTGTTCGATTCCTGGGGCGGGGTGCTGTCCGAAGCCGCGTACAAGGAGTTCTCGCTGCGTTACCTGGAGCAGGTCGTCTCCGGACTCATCCGTGAGCGTGACGGCCAGCGTGTGCCCAGCATCGTGTTCACCAAGGGCGGCGGCCTGTGGCTGGAATCGATCGCTGCCATCGGCAGCGACGCGGTGGGTCTCGACTGGACCATGGACATCGGCCGTGCCCGCCGCATGGTCGGCGACAAGGTCGCGCTCCAGGGCAACCTCGACCCGAACGTGCTGTTCGCGCCCGCCGACGCCGTAGCTGCGGAAACCCGGCGCATCCTCGATGCCTACGGCAACCACCCTGGCCATGTCTTCAACCTCGGGCATGGCATTTCGCAATACACCCCGCCCGAGAGCGTCAGCGTGCTGGTCGACACCGTGCATGCCTACAGCCGCGAACTGCGCGCACGCGGCTGAAAGCCGTCATGGGCGGCGACTTGGGTCGTCCAGGTCGCCGCCTGTCAAGCACAATATTGCGCGCAAAGTGCTTGACTTATGCACATCCAGCGGTTCCGGCCTCATTGGCGGGTGCTTAACCAGCTGCTTGTGGGTGCATTCAATAAGTTATTGAAAATTAACGAGTAAATAATCGCGCAATGTTAAGGCATTGTGACGAAAAGCCTTATGTGGCGCAGGTTTGGGGCTGATTCACCCAGGTTCCCCACAAACTTATCCACAGCTTTTGTGGACAAGCCAAAAGGGCCATTCTGGCCCAGAGACTTGACCTTCGTTTTCTCCATCCGGTCTCATCAAGGTGCTGCAAGCACCTGACACAAAAGCCTTTTTACAAGGTCATCCATCATCCCATGACCATTGTCCGCGTTGCCTTGCCCGTTCCGCTGCCGCAAGTCTTTGATTACGCTGCGGCAGATGCCACTGAAGCGGACGTCGGGCGGTGCGTGAAGGTGCCCTTCGGGCGCGGCGATCGCAACGGTTTGATCGTCGCCCTCGGCAACACGGCCGATGTCGAACCAGCACGCATCAAGACCGTACACCACATCCAGCGCGAGGTGCCGGCACTGCCGGCAGACTGGTTGGCGTTGGTCGATTTCGTTGCACGCTACTATCACGCGCCCCTGGGCGAGGTGGTTGCACTGGCCTTGCCGCCTGGCCTGCGTCGCGCCGACGGTGTGAGCGACGCCGACGAGGACCCCCTGCTCGAGATCGGCGAGGCCGGCCGGCGTGCGCTTGCCGACGCCCGGCGGCCGAGCAAGGCGCTCATGCTGCTGCAGGCGCTCGCTGCCGAACCTGGGCCATGGCGGCGCAGCGTGATCCGTGCCATGGCTGGCGGCGAGGCGGTGGGCGATGTGCTGCGACGTGGCTGGCTGACTGCAATACAGGATGAGGGCCGTGTTGCCGCGCTTGCCAGCGGCGCGCAACCTGAACTCACTGCCGAACAGGCGCGCGCGATCGAGGCCATCGTCGGCGGTGGGGCAGGCTTTAGGCCCTGGCTGCTGCATGGCGTCACCGGCAGTGGCAAGACCGAGGTGTACCTTAGGCTGGCCGCGCATGCGCTGGCACAAGGTCAGCAGGTGTTGATGCTGGTACCCGAGATCGCGCTGACGCCGCAGCTGGAGCAGCGCGTCGCGCAGCGCTTTGCCGCCGCCAACGTCGTCAGCCTGCACTCCGCGCTTGCCGACGGCGCGCGCTCGCGCGGATTCGTTCAGGCGCTCACCGGCCGCGCCGACATCGTCCTAGGTACCCGCCTGGCCGTGTTCGCACCGCTGCCGCGGCTGGGCCTGATCCTGGTCGACGAGGAGCACGATGCGTCCTACAAGCAGCAGGAGGGGGTGCGCTATTCGGCGCGCGACGTCGCCGTGTGGCGCGCGCGCCAGCGCGGCGTGCCGATCGTGCTGGGGTCGGCCACGCCCTCGCTCGAGACCTGGTACCACGCGCGCAGCGAGCGCTATGCGTTGCAGACCCTGAGCCAGCGCGCGGTAGCGGCGACCTTGCCGGCCGTACACTGCATCGACACGCGGCGCCTGAAGCTCGACGAAGGCCTCAGCCCGGGCCTGCAGGCTGCGATCGGCCAACGCCTGGAGCGTGGCGAGCAAAGCCTGGTGTTCCTCAATCGCCGTGGTTATGCCCCGGTGCTGTCGTGCCCGTCTTGCGGCTGGGTGAGCCGCTGTCCGCACTGCTCGGCCAACCTTGTGGTCCATCTTGCCGATCGCCGCCTGCGCTGCCACCACTGTGGCTGCGACGGATCGATCCCGCACGCCTGTCCGAGCTGCGGCAACCAGGACATCCAGCCTTTCGGTCGCGGCACGCAGCGCATCGAGGCGCGCCTCGCCGAACGCTTTCCTCAGGCGCGCGTGCTGCGCGTCGACCGTGATGCCGCACGCACGCGCGCGCAGTGGGAAAAGCTGCTCGATACCATTGCCGCGGGCGAGGCCGACATCCTCGTCGGCACCCAGATGATGGCCAAGGGGCACGACTTTCCACGCCTGACCCTGGTCGGTGTGATCGGCGCCGACGCGTCGCTGCATGCGGCCGATTTCCGCGCCCCGGAGCGCCTGTTCCAGCAGCTCATGCAGGTGGGCGGGCGCGCCGGCCGCGGCACTCTGCCCGGAACGGTGCTCATCCAGACCGAGTACCCGGGACACCCGCTCTACCAGCACCTTGGCCGCCATGATTTCGACGCCTTTGCCCGCATGGCACTTCAGGAGCGGCGCAGTGCAGGCTTTCCGCCGTTTACCCACCAGGCCATGCTGCGCGCCGACGCGCCCGCGCTCGACGATGCCGTGGAGTTCCTGCGCCATGCGCGGCGCCTGGCCGAGGCGCTTGCGCCCGAGGGATTGCGCCTGTACGACCCGGTCCCGATGCGCATGACGCGGCTGGCCCGCCGCGAGCGCGCGCAGCTACTGATCGAGGCCGACCAGCGCGGCCTGTTGCAGGCTTTTCTGCTGAGCTGGATCGAGATGCTCTACCGCCAGCGTACGGCGCGCGAACTGCGCTGGCAGATCGACGTCGACCCGCTCGAGGTCTGACCGCGACCGCGGCAGCGGGCTTGCGGTGGCTTCGGTCGTGCCCGGGCCCCAGTGTTCAATTGTCGTCATGGCTCCCCATCGTGGGGTGTATTGCTTCATCATGAGCGGCGATGTCTACTGCGCCTCGGTGCGCCCAAGCTGCCCCGTGGGTCGCAGTGGGGCGACGATGCCTGCAAAAGGAGCGGTTCATGCACATGGGACGAACTTTTCCGCTGCACACTCATGTCCTTGCCCTTGCGCTCGGACTCGTCCTGCTGGTGGGGGGGCTGTTGGCCGTGATCGGCCAGCATCTGGCGCGCGACATGATGGCATCCGTCGCGCAGGACCTTTCGCTACGCATCAACCGTGAGGTTCGTGGCAATCTGCATCTGCTGCTGCGGCCCGCGGACATGGCGCTGCGTCTGCTGCAGGAGGATGAGCTTGCCGAGGCCGGGACGCTGGACGAGCGCCTGCGTCGCTTGCCGGCGATGCGTGCGGTGCTGACGGGCTCGACGGCGCTGTCTTCGGTGTATGTCGGCTACGGTGATGGGCAGTTCTTCTTTGTTCGCCGCCTGGCGAGCGATGCCGAGCGCGCGCGTTTCGCTGCGCCAGCCGATGCGGCCTTCCTGGTGCAGAGCATTGACCGCGACGGCGGCGTCATGCGCGGGCGTTACCTCTACTTTGACAAGGGGCTCGCATTGCTTGCCGAATCGGAGCGGCCCACGTACCCGCGCGACTTCGATCCTCGCTACCGCGACTGGTTCAGGCATGCGCCGCAGGCCGGCCAGTTGTCGGTCACGCCGCCCTATCTGTTCTTCTCGGATCGTGAGGTGGGTGTAACACTTGCCCGCAGGGTGGTGGGCCAGGACGTGGTGGTTGGCGCCGACATCCGGCTGCACACCCTGGGTGAGGACCTGATGCGGCAGCGGGTCACGCCCGGCACGCGTCTGGCGCTGGTCGATGAGCACGGGCGTGTCATGGCTCAGGACGATACCAGCCTCATGGTCACACGGCCGGGCCCGGACGATGCGCCCGGCCTGCCCACTCTTGGAGACCTCGCGCACCCGGCTTTCGCGGGCCAGGACAAGCTCGTTGCTGCCGCCCTGGCCGCACCCGAAGGGCATCTGGTGCGCAGCTTTGCCGCGGACGGCGAGAACTGGCTGCTCAGTGCAGCCGTGCTGCAGCTGGATGAGAGCGCCGCGCAGCTTATCGTCACCGCCATTCCCGAGCGCGAGCTGATGGCGCTCGCGCATCGGCAACGCGACGCCGCGCTGATGGTGACTGCGCTCGTGCTGTTGATTGCGGTACCGCTGACCTGGGCCCTGGCACGGCAGATAGCCCGTCCGCTGCGTGTCCTGGCAACCGAGGCCGAAGCCATCCGCCGCTTCAACTTCGGCCAGGTCGGGGTGCCGCGGTCGCGTATCCGCGAGGTGGCGGTACTGGGCGACACCATGGACGGGATGCGGCTCACCATTCGTCGCTTCCTGGAACTGAACACGGTGGTGGCGGGCGAGCCCGATTTCGACAGCTTGCTGCCACGCCTGCTCGGTGAGACCTTGTCGGCAACGCGCGCGCAGGGCGGCGTACTCTATCTCGCTGCGGACGGGCACCTCGCGCCGGCCGTGACCCTCGATGGCGAAGGCCGCCCCCTGCCGGAGACCGCGCCGTGGGCGGCGACGGACGCCGAGGCCGGGCAGCCTGGGCAGGCACGTGCGCAAGGGCGGTCGATGGTTGCGGCACGTGCGCTCGGCAGCGTCGGCCCGTTGATGACGGCGGCGCTCGCTGCCAGCGCGCCGCGCGCTGCCGCACTCACCACGCACGACCTGGAGGCGCTCGGCCTGCAGGCGCAGGCCACGGCGCTCGGGGTATCGCACGCAATAGCGGTGCCCTTGCTCAACCGCCAGGATGAACTGGTGGGGGCGATGCTGCTGCTGCTCGATGCACCCGCCGACGATGACCGACTCGCCTTCATCGGTGCGCTGTCTGGGCTGGCTGCAGTGACGCTGGAGGCGAGGGCGCTGATCGCCGCCCAGAAGGCGCTGTTCGAGGCGCTGGTGCGGATGGTCGCGGGAGCCATTGACGCCAAGAGCCAGCACACGGGCGGCCACTGTGCGCGGGTGCCCGAGCTGGCGCGTCTCCTTGCCCAGGCCGCCTGCGATGCGCGCAGCGGCCCCTACGCTGGTTTCAGCCTCGATGAAGGTGGCTGGGAAACCTTGCGTATCGCCGCCTGGCTGCACGATTGCGGCAAGATCACCACGCCCGAGTATGTGGTCGAGAAGGCGACCAAGCTGCACGCACTCTATGACCGCATCCACGAGGTGCGCATGCGCTTCGAGGTGCTCAAGCGCGAGGCGGAGCTGCGCTGCCTGCAGGACATTCTTGCCGGCGCCGAGGCCGCCGAGCGGCGACGCCGTTGCGATGCGGAACTCGCCGTGCTCGACGAGGAGTTTGCCTTCGTCGCGCGCTGCAACCAGGGTGTCGAGGCGATGGCCGAGGCCGACGTCGCGCGCCTGCATCGCATCGCCGGGCGCACCTGGACGAGAACGCTCGATGACCGTCTTGGCGTGTCGGGCGAAGAGCTGGCGCGCAAGCTTGCCGAGGGCGAGGTCGCCTTGCCATGCGCCGAACCGGTGCTCGCCGATCGCGCTGAGCACCGCGTCCCGCGTCGCCCCGAGGATCGCTTCGAGGAAGGCAACCCCTGGGGGTTCCGCATGCAAGCGCCGCACTGGCAGCTCGACCTCGGTGAGCTGCACAACCTCGGCGTGTGCTACGGCACGCTCACCGACGAGGAGCGCTACCTGATCAACGCCCACATCATCCGTACCGAGATCATGCTGCGCCAGCTACCCTGGCCGCGGCATCTGGTAGAGGTGCCCGAAGTGGCGGCCTCGCACCACGAGAAGATGGACGGGAGCGGTTACCCCAAGGGCCTGGATGGTACGCAGATGAGCCTGCCGGCGCGCATGATCGCGGTCGCCGACATCTTCGAGGCTCTGACCGCGCGTGACCGGCCCTACAAGGCGGGCAAGACCCTGTCCGAAGCGCTTGCCATCATGGCGCGCATGGCGCGGGAGGGCCATGTCGATCCTGGCCTGTTCGCGCTCTTCCTGCGCTCCGGAAGCCATCTTGTTTATGCACGCCGCTTCATGACCGAGGCGCAGATCGATGCCGTCGATATCGATGCGCTGCTTGCCGGCTTCCCTGCCACATGAGTTGCAGGCGCAGCCCGATCAGACCCGACGCGCGGCCGGCCATAACCAGGCTGCGCCGCGCACGCCGGAGGCATCGCCGTGGCGGGCCGGCAGCAGGCGGGTGGCAATGTGGTCCGAGAACACGTGCGGTATCCATAGCCGCGGGACGTTGTCGTACAGGCGTGCGATGCCGGACAGGCCGCCGCCGAGCACGATCACGTCCGGGTCGAGCAGGTTGATCACCCCGGCCAGCGCGCGCGCCAGGCGCGCCTCGAAGCGCGCCAGCGTCGCCGTGCAGGCCTCGTCTCCCGCCTGGGCGTTGCGGGCGATGGCGGCCGCTTCCAATGTCTGGCCGTGGTGGCGCAGGTGGTCCGCCGCCATGCCGGGGCCCGACAGGTAGGCTTCGATGCAGCCGTGGCGACCGCAGTAACAGTCTGGCAGGGGCAGGTCGGTGGCCGTGGGCAGCGGCAGCGGGTTATGCCCCCACTCACCCGCGACGGCGTTGGCGCCGACGAGCAGGCGACCATCGACCACGATGCCGCCCCCTACGCCGGTGCCCAGGATGGCGGCGAACACCGTACCGGCGCCGGCCCCCGCACCGTCGGTCGCTTCCGACATCGCCAGGCAGTTGGCGTCGTTGGCGAGGCGGATCTCGCGCCCGAGCAGGGCCTGCAGGTCGTCCTGCAGCGGGCGGCCATTGAGGCAGGTCGAGTTGGCGTTGCGGATCAGGCCGCTAGGGCGCGAGGGCGAGCCGGGGGTGCCGATACCCACCGTGGCTGTGGCGCCCGTTGCGTTTTCGGCCTGGCGTACCAGGTCGGCGATGGCGTGCAGGGTCGCCGCATAGTCGCCCTGCGGGGTGGGGATGCGTTGCCGCCACAGGACCTGGCCATCGTCGGCAAGCGCGACGAGTTCGATCTTGGTGCCGCCGAGGTCTATGCCGATGCGGATCATGGCCTGCGTCTGGTTGTTCCGAGGGCAGGATTATCGCCAATTCCGCAGTCGTCAGCGGCGGCTGCGGCTTCGTGTTGCTCAGTCAGACCCGTCGCCGGCCGCCGATCCGTTGACCATTCATCCAGCGTTCAGGTGCAGGCGCATAATCTCGCTGCCTGATGATGCCGCCGTGCCCCTGCGACGGCAGTACCGACGTCCGCGATCCTTCCAGGAGCCCTCATGAATCCCGAGCAGACCCGTTCCCTCGTCGCCATCTGCCTGATGGCGGCCTTTGCAGATGGTCACCAGAGCGCCGACGAGCGCGAGCACGTGCGCAAGGTCGCCGAGTCGTTGAGCCGTGAGACACAGATCGACTTCATTGCGCTGTACCAGGACGTGCTGCTCGGGCGTGTCGTCCTGGAGGAGGCGGTTGCTGCACTCTCCGAGCCTGGCTTGCGCCAGCTTGCGTTCGAGCTCGCGCTTGGGGTGTGCGAGGCCGACGGTAGCCACGACGCGGACGAGCGCGCCTTCCTCGCGCGCCTGGCAGCGGCGCTGGGCCTGGAGGCTGCTGCTGCGCAGCAAAGTGTCGTGCAGGCGGAGGCGGTGGCCGATGCACCGCTCGAAGGTGTCCTGCCCGGCTACGATGTGGTCCCCAGCGCTACGCCAAGGGTTGCCGCGTCCGTGGTTCCGGATGCGGCCGAACTCGAGCGCATGACGCTCAACGCCGCCATCCTCAACGGCGCGCTCGAACTGCTGCCGCAGTCGATGGCCTCGATGGCGATCATCCCGTTGCAGATCCGCCTCGTGTATCGCATCGGCAAGGCGCATGGCTACGAGCTCGACCGTGGCCACATCCGCGATTTTCTCGCCACCCTCGGCGTGGGCATGACCGGGCAGTACGTCGAGCAGTTCGGCCGCAAGCTGCTCGGCGGTGTCCTTGGCAAGGTGTTTGGCGGCGCAGGCCGTGCCATCGGCAGCCAGGTCGCAGGCTCCGGCTTCTCCTTTGCCACCACCTGGGCCATTGGCAAGGTGGCGCAGCGCTATTACGGCAGCGGCCGGACCCTGGATGCGGAGATGCTCAAGCAGACCTTCGCCAGCCTCTACGACCAGGCCAGGGGGCTGCAGTCGAGTCATGCCCCTGCGATCGCCGAGCAGGCGCGCAGCATCGACCTCGGTCGCTTGATGGCCGAACTGCGTGCATAGGGGGAGGGCGGCACCATGGCAGCAGTAGACATCACCCGGCGCCAGCTTGGACATCGCCTGCTGGCGGTGGGCCTCGGCTGTGCCGCGCTTGCCGTGGCGCCCGCCGGCAGGGCCGACGGGCGTGACGACCATGAGCGCGCGCGGCGTGCCTTCGAGGCCGGCGAGGTGATGCCGCTACGCGTGTTGCTTGAGCAGGTCGAGCTCACTTATCCGGGGCAGGTGCTGGAGGTCGAGCTCGAGCGTGAGGACGGGCGCTGGGTGTATGAGCTCAAGCTGCTGCGAGGCGGTGGCGAGATGCTCGAGCTCGAACTCGACGCCCGTGACGGTACCCTGCTCAAGCTCAAGGGGCGCGATGTCAGGCCCGAGCGAGGTCACGGTGAGAGACGCTGATGCGCATCCTGGTCGTGGAAGACGAACCCCTTCTGAACGCGCAGCTGCGTGCTGCGTTGGAGGCGGCGGGGTATGTGGTAGATAGTGCGGCTGATGGCCGCGAGGCGAGCTTCATGGGGGAGGTCGAGGCCTACGATGCCGTGGTGCTCGATCTCGGCCTGCCTCAGGTCGATGGGCTGAGCGTGCTCAAGCGCTGGCGCGCGGCCAGCGTGGGCATGCCGGTGCTGATCCTGACCGCGCGTGGTGACTGGCACGAGAAGGTGGCCGGAATTGACGCCGGTGCCGACGACTACCTGACCAAGCCCTTCCATATGGAAGAGCTGCTCGCCCGCGTGCGTGCGCTCATCCGCCGTGCGGCAGGGCAGGCGAGCCCCGAGCTGCGCTGCGGTGCGGTGGTCCTCGACACCCGTGGCGGGCGGGTCACGGTGGACGGCCAGCTGCTTGGCCTCACCAGCCACGAGTTCCGCGTGCTCGCTTACCTGATGCATCACCGCGGCGAGGTGGTGTCGCGCACCGAGCTTACCGAGCATATCTACGCCCAGGACCATGATCGCGACTCGAACACCATCGAGGTCTTCGTTGCCCGCCTGCGCAAGAAGCTGCCGCCCGAGCTGATCGAGACCGTGCGTGGCCTGGGCTATCGGCTCGTGTGTCCGCCATGACGCCTGTCCGGCCCGTCTGGCGGGATTCCCTTCGTCTGCGGCTGCTGGTTGGCACCCTGGTGTGGGCGAGCGTGGCGGTGCTTGTCGCCGGCTGGGGCCTTGCACGCCTCTTCCACGAGCATGTGGAGCGGCAGTTTCACGTGGAACTGAGCGCTCATCTCGATCAACTGGCGGCCCAGCTTGAGGTGGATGCCACCGGCCGTGCCGCTCTGCGCATGGCGCTTGGCGACCCGCGCTTTGCACGGCCTTACTCGGGGCTGTACTGGCAGATCGATGATCTGACTGCGGAGGGGCGCGGCCTGCTGCGCTCGCGCTCGCTGTGGGATGTGGTGCTGTTCGTCCCCGGTGACGAGCTTGTCGATGGCGAGGTCCATGTACATCGTGTCGAGGGGCCCGACGGTGAGCCGCTACGCATGATCGAGCGTGTACTGAGGCCGGCAGCGACCCCAGATGCCCCGCTGCGCTTGATCGTCGCCGCCAACGCGGCTTTCGTCGATGCACCGGTGATGCGCTTGAACCGGCTTCTTGCCGTTGCGTTGGCCCTACTCGTCCTGGGGCTGGCGTTCGCCGTCGTTGTACAGGTCGGCCTCGGCCTACGTCCGCTGCAGCGCCTGAGGGAAGCCCTGGCGGCGGTCCGCGATGGGCGCAGCGCAGCGATCGATGGCCGCTACCCAGTCGAGATCCAACCTCTGGTCGACGAGTTCAACGCCGTGCTCGCGCGCAATGCGGAGCTCGTGTCGCGGGCGCGTACCCAAGCCGGCAACCTCGCCCACGCGGTCAAGACCCCGCTCACCGTTCTTGCGAACGCGGCCGATGCGGCCGATGGGGGGCTTGCCCGCCTCGTCCGCGAGCAGGTCGGACTTGCCCGAACCCAAGTCGATTACCACCTGGCGCGTTCGCGTGCAGCAGCAGCCGTCGGCGTTCCTGGGCTGCGCACGCCCATGCGCCCGGTACTGGAGGGGTTGCAGCGCCTGATGGCGAAGGTGTATGCCGAACGTGATCTGCGGCTGCAACTGCTGGCGTGTTCCGATTCGCTCGCCTTCCGCGGTGAGGCACAGGACCTGCAGGAGATGTTGGGCAACCTGCTCGATAACGCCTGCAAATGGGCGAAGACGCGCGTCGAGCTCAGCGCGTCCGAGTGCGGGGGGCAGTTACAGGTCTGCATCGACGACGATGGACCTGGCCTGCCGGCAGCCGTGCGCGAGGCGGTGTTCGGCCGTGGTGTGCGTCTCGACGAACAGGTTGACGGCTCGGGCCTGGGGTTGGCGATCGTGCGCGACCTCGCCCGCCTGTATGGAGGGGAGGTCGTGCTCGAGCCCTCGCCATCGGGGGGGGTGCGGGCGCTGCTGAGGTTGCCGCTGGCGCCTTGAATGACCATGCTGCGCCGGCCTTTGGCTTGCGCAGCCTTGCCGGTTCGTGATCAGTTGGCCCAGATTCCCAGTGTCTGCAGTTGCCGCGTCGCTGCCTCGGCCCAGCCGCGGTTGGCGGCGGGGCTGGCCGGGCTGGGGTGCAGGATGCGGCCGAACCTGAGCCCTGCCGTGCCGGCGAGTGCCTCGCTGGCACGCTTCTCCGCCCAGTTGCCGATGCCGATCACCCATTCGGGCTGGAGGGTGTCGACAAGGGTACGCAGATGTTCGTCGCAGGCTTGCAGCAAGGGGCGCTGTTCGGCCGCCGGCAGCTTGTCTGGGGTGAGGTTGCGACCGCCCTCGAAGAAGGCGAGCGGGCAGTAGTTGGCGACGAAGTGTTCGGCGAAGAAGGCCTCGGGGGTGCCGAAGCGGGTGCGGAACAGCCCCCACAGGCGCTGGCCGCTGACCTCCGAGCGCGCGCAGGCGAAGCCCTCGACCGGGCGCTTGGGGTTGGTCTCGCGCGGCTGGCCGACCGGGCCTTCCAGGCCGAGCCAGTCGCGCGCGCTGGCGATCTCGCCGAAGGGCACACCGATCTGGGCCATGCCGAAGGGCCCGGGGTTCATGCCGACGAAGACGACGCGCTTGCGGCCGCTGCCGAAGCGCTCGAGATAGCGCTGGTGCACCGCCCAGGCGTAGTCGAGCGGGTTGTAAACATGGCTGACGGGGGGCGCGAAGCGCATCGCATCTACCCGCGCAGAGAGGCTGCGGGCTGCGTCGATCAGGGGCTGTGCGGTCATGAGTGGCTGTTGGGTCGGGTGGGGATCAGCCGGCGAGCAGCAGGCTGGCGAGGAACTTGAAAAGGTATAGCGCGGCCATGCCGGCGGCGATGGTCGCAAGCACGTTACGGGTGCGCCAGGCCACCAGCACGGCGACCAGAGCCGCCCAAGGGCGCGGCGTGTCGAAGGCAAATGTGACTTCGCCAGCGGTGACGAAGAGTGCGCTTGCGGTCAGTGCGGCGAAGCTCGCCGGTGCGATGTGGCGGCACAGCGCATGCAGCCAGACGGGCAGGCTGCGGCTGGCAAAGAGGCCGATCATTGCGTAGCGATAGAGGTAGGTGAGCACGCCGACGACGCCGAGCAGCAGGAGCAGGCCGGTGTTGCTCATCGTGCGCGCTCCAGCCGATGCACCGTCCATGCCCCGGCCACCAGGCCGAGCAGGATCGCCGCCACCAGGCCAAGCTTGTAGGGCAGGGCGGCGAACAGCAGCGCCCCCGCACCGGCCACCACGGCGGCGGCCTGGCCGGCACGCTCGCGCAGCAGCAAGGTGAGGAGCGCGATGAAGGTGAGCGGCACGGCGAAGTCCAGCTCCCACTCGGGCGGGATGGTAGCGCCGAACACCAGGCCGACGGCGGTCGACAGCTGCCAGCCCACCCACAGCGTGAAGCCGGCGCCAAGGAAGTACCAGTGGCGGTAGTCGGGCGCGTCCGCTGGCGGCGCGTCGCGGCGCTGGTAGCGCAGCACGGCCACCGCATAGGCCTCGTCGGTAAGCACGTAGGCGAGCAACAGGCGCCAGCGCCGCGGCAGGTGGCGCACGTATTCCGCCATCGAGGCGCTATAGAGCATGTGGCGCAGGTTGAGCAGGCCGGAGGTGAGCGCGATCGGCACGAAGCCTGCGCCCGCTGCCAGCATCTGTACGATGACGAGCTGGGCGGCGCCGGCAAAGACCACCGCCGAGGCCAGCTGCGCGATCCAGGCCGGCACGCCGGCGGCGAGTGCGGCGATGCCGTAGATCATGCCGAAGGGCGCCACGCCCAGCAGCAGCGGCGATTCGTCACGACAGCCAGCGAGGAACTCGCCGAGACGGGAGGGAAGGCGCACGGATGTCACGGTGGCTTCAGGCGGTGGCGGCTTCCGTGCGCGGGGTGCGATCGCCGTGCCAGGGCGCGACCTTGAACAGCAGCAGCATGCCCGGCACCGCAAGCGCAAAGCACAGCCAGAAGAAGTTGGTCCAGCCCAGCGCTTCGACCAGCCAGCCGGCGGTGGCGTTGATGAAGGTGCGCGGCACCGCCATCAGGCTGGTGAACAGCGCCAGTTGGGTGGCCGTGTAGGCCGGATGCGTGCTGCGCGCCATGAAGGCGACGAAGGCGGTGGTACCCAGCCCGGCGCCGATCGCCTCGCCGGCGATCACCGTGGCGAGCACCACCAGCCGTGCCGGCGTGGACTCGCCCGGGCCCAGCCAGGCCATCCAGACGAAGCCGAGGATGGTGACGAACTGCACAACGCCGAAGATCCACAGCGCGCGGTTGATGCCGAGCTTGAGCATCCAGATGCCGCCGAGGATGCCGCCGATCACCATCGGCCACAGCCCGGCGTTCTTGGCGATGACGCCGATCTCGGTCTTGCTGTAGCCCATGTCGAGGTAGAAGGGCGTGGCGAGCGCGGTGCACAGCGAGTCGCCGAGCTTGTAGAAGAACAGGAAGGCGAGCACCAGCAGCGCCGATTGCACGCCGTGGCGGCCGAAGAACTCGCGGAAGGGCTCGACCACGGCGTCGCGCAGCGTGCGCGGCGTGCCGGCCGCGGCGAGCGGCTCCTTCACCAGCAGCGTCATCGCCAGGCCGGGGATCATGAACGCGGCGGTGATCACGAACACCTGGCTCCACGGCAGATGGTCGGCCAGGATCAGCGACAGCGAGCCTGGTACGAGGCCGGCGATGCGGTAGGCGTTGACGTGGATCGCGTTGCCCAGCCCCAACTCGGCATCGGGCAGGATCTCGCGGCGGAAGGCGTCGAGCGCGATGTCCTGGGTCGCCGACAGCAGCGCCAGCGCGGCCGTGAGGCCGACCACCAGCGCCAGGTGGTCGACCGGGGAGAGCTGGCCGAGCCAGGCGATGGACGCCAGCAGGCCGAGCTGGGAGACGAACATCCAGCTGCGCCGCCGCCCCAGCCAGGGCAGGATGCCGTAGCGATCGAGCAGGGGCGCCCACAGAAACTTCCAGGTGTAGGGGAACTGGATCAGTGCGAAGGCGCCGATCGCCTTCAGCGACAGGCCCTCGGTCTTGAGCCAGGCCGGCACCAGGTTGAGCAGCAGGTAGAGCGGCAGGCCCGAAGCGAAACCGGTGAAGATGCAGATCAGCATCCGCCGGTTGAGCAGGGCGGTGAGCCAGGCGGGACGGGCTAGGGGCATGCGGGATCCTGGGGGGCAGCAGGTGTCGCCCCGGCTGCAGGCAGGTTGAGCGCGGCGCGCAGCAGCGGTTCGAGCTGCTCGGCCGGCAACGGGCGCGAGAAGTGATAGCCCTGCAGCTCGTCGCAGCCAAGTGCCTTCAGCTGCGCCCACTGCACGGCGGACTCCACGCCTTCGGCGACGACCTCGAGGCCGAGCCCATGGGCGAGCGAGATGGCTGCGGAGACGATGGCTGCGTCGTTGCAATCGTGCTCGATGTCCGATACGAAGGAGCGGTCGATCTTCAGGCGGTCGAGCGGGAAGCGCTTGAGGTAGGCGAGCGAGGAATGCCCCGTGCCGAAGTCGTCGATCGCCAGGCTGACACCGAGCGCCTTGATCCGCCCGAGGATGAAAGCGGCTTCGTCGGGCCGCTCCATCACGCTGCTCTCGGTGACCTCGAACTCGAGTTCGCCCGGTCCGATGCCGTGACGCTCGATCTGCGCCCTGAGCAGATCGATGATGCGCGTGTCGCGCAGCTGGCGGGCAGAGACATTGATCGCCATGCGCAGTGGCGCAAGCCCGGCGTTGCGCCAGCTGGCGAGCTGAGCGCAGGCTTTCTCCATGACCCAGCGGCCGATGTCGAGGATCATCCCGTTGTCTTCGCAGATGGGGATGAAGCGGTCGGGTGGGATCAATCCGTCCTGAGGGTGGCGCCAGCGCAGCAAGGCCTCGACGCCGATCGCCTGGCCGTCGCACGCGCGGTACTGGGGTTGGTACCAGAGCTCGAACTCACCGCCTGCAGCGGCGTTGCGCAGTTTGCGCTCGAGATCGAGGCGTGCCATCGCCGAGCGGTTGAGCTCTTCGGAGTAGAACTGGTAGTTGGCTCTCCCCTGGGCCTTGGCGTGGTACATGGCGGTGTCGGCGTTACGCAGCAGCGAGACCGCGTCCTGTGCGTCGTCTGGGAACACGCTGATGCCGATCGAGGGTGGCGCGTGCAGCACTTCGCCATTGACGACGTAGGGCGCGGAGAGCGCGGTAAGGATCTTCGCCGCGACGTGGGCGATGCTTGCTTCCTGTTCGACCGCGCTCAGTACGACGACGAACTCGTCGCCCCCCAGGCGCGCGACGAGATCAGTCTGTCGCACCGCGGCGTGCAGGCGACGACCAACCATCACCAGCAAGGCATCGCCCATCTGGTGGCCGAGGGAGTCGTTGATGGTCTTGAAGCGGTCGAGGTCGAGGAAGAGCACGGCAAAGCGGCGCTGGTCGCGCGTGCCCTCGGCGACCCGCATGCGCATGTGTTCGTCGAGCGTGAGACGATTGGCGAGCCCGGTGAGCGGGTCGTGGTGGGCGAGATGGTTCAGGCGCTCCTCGGCCCGGCGCAGCTCGGTGATGTCCGTATAGACGGTGACGAAGCTGCCATCCTGCAGTGCCTGGCCCTGGATCAGCAGCACGGTGCCATCCGGGCGCACGCGCTCGAAGATGTGCGGAATGCGCTGGCGCGCGCGCGCCAGCAGGTCGCGTACGATGATCTCGGGGTCGCCAGGTCCGTACTCGCCGCGTTCGGCGTTGAAGCGGAACAGCGTCTCGAGCGAGGGCAGGCCATTGGCGAACAGGGCGTCTGGGAAATCGAGCAGTCGGCGCAGCATATCGTTGCACGCGAGCAGCTGCAGGTTGTCGTCGAACAGCGTGACGCCGCCGGGAATGTTGTCGATGATGCTCCTGAGGCGGGCATGGCTGATCTGCAGCGCCTCTTCCATCCGCTTGCGGTCGGTGATGTCGGTGTAGGTCGTGATGAAGCCGGCCAGCTGGCCGTCGATCAGCAGGGGTTCGCCCGAGACCAGGTGGGTACGTCCGTTGGGCCGGGTGCGCTCGAAACGATGTGCTTCGAAGCGCAGCGCCAGTGCCTTGCGCGCCCGCACATGTTCGACCGGGTCGCCGGGGCCGTACTCGCCGCGCGAAGCCGGGAACATGATCAGATCCTCGAACGGTACGCCGGCATGGACCGCGTCGGCGGGCAGGTCGAGCACCTCGAGAAAGTGGGCATTCCAGTACAGCAGCTTCAGTTCGGCGTCGAACACGCTGATGCCTTGCGGCAGGTGGTCGAGCACGCCGCCCAGGTAGGCGATCTGCAGCTCGGCGGGCAGCGAGGGGTCCGGGGTTTGATGCGGCATGGCGGCTAGAGGGCGTCTTCGGGTGGGGCGCGTATGCGCCCGCCGGCAGTTTGCCAGAGCGTGCCGATGAAGGGGTGGCTGTTACCCGCGGAGGGCGGAAGCGGACAAGGTCAACACAATTCCGTACTTTTCTTGCAATCAGGGGCGATCTGCCCCAACAATGCGCGCAGTCGAACCCAATGCTTCGAGGAGGAAGTCTGCATGTCCTATAACGTGACCGTCGTTTTCGGCGCCGAGCGTGAGTATGAGTTCTCGTTGCACGAGAGCGAGGTTGCCGCCGTGACCAAGGATCAGGCGCGTGGCTGGTTGGCCAAGGAGTTCGAGGCGCTCGAGTGTACGCCGTCGAACCCGATGGGCAAGGTGCTCGTGCTCGACATGATCCTCAACGTGGCCAAGTACGGCGGCGAGAGCCGTTTCGAGCAGGGCGCCGAGTGGGCCAAGAAGTTTGCCGTCGTCGTTGCGGCGGCGCTTGACCGTCCTGCCGTTCGTGTCGACGTCGTTTCGTTCGTGGTGGGCTGAACGACAGGTCACCCGGCTGCTGCGGGTAAGGAACTGCGGGGGCGGCTGCCCCCGCAGTTCGTTTCAGCGCTCGAGGCCGAGCCGGTAGACCGCAACACTGGCGAGGAAGTTGGGTTCCTCCAGCACCAGCTTGCCCTCGTCGAAGGCCAGCCGCTCGCGCACCGCGATGCCATTGATCTCGCACAGGGCGTCGAAGTCGGCGATGGTGAAGAAGCGCACGTTGGGCGTGTTGAACCACTGGTGCGGCAGGCTCTCCGATACCGGCATGCGGCCGTTCAGGATGCTCTGGCGGTGGCGCCAGTAGCCGAAGTTGGGAAAGCTCACCACCGCCTCGCGGCCCACGCGCAGCATTTCGCGCAGGATGCCCTGGGTGTTGTGCATGGCCTGTAGCGA
Source organism: Thauera sp. 28 (assembly GCF_000310145.2). Lineage (GTDB taxonomy): Bacteria > Pseudomonadota > Gammaproteobacteria > Burkholderiales > Rhodocyclaceae > Thauera > Thauera mechernichensis. The sequence goes on along the minus strand of NZ_AMXA01000005.1, from coordinate 69,177 downwards.
CAGACTCATGATGACGTGGTCGAAGAAGCCGTCTTCGAGCCCGACGAGGCCTTTTTCCAGGTCCATCTGGATCACATTCACCCCGTTCCTCACGCTGCCGAGCAGCTTGTCGGGGTCGTTCTCCACGCCATAGCCCTGGACCTGGCGGACCTCCATCAGGTGACGCAGTAGTTCGCCGTCGCCGCAGCCGAGGTCGAGCACTTTCTCGCCGGGCTCGATCCACTGGGTGATCACGTCGTAGTCGTAGCGGTACGCAGTCATCTTATACCTCTATGCGGTCGAACCAGGCCGACAGCAGCTTGTGGTAGCGCGTCTCGTCGAGCAGGAAGGAGTCGTGGCCGGCCGGGCAGTCGATCTCGGCGTAGCTGACGTTGCGCTTGTTGTGCAGCAGCGCGTAGACGATCTCGCGCGAGCGTGCGGGCGAGAAGCGCCAGTCGGTGGTGAACGACACCACCAGGAAGTCGGCCGTGGCGCGCGCCAGGGCTGCGTCCAGGTTGCCGCCGTATTCGAAAGCGGGGTCGAAGTAGTCGAGCGCCTTGGTGGTCAGCAGGTAGGTGTTGGCGTCGAAGTAGCCGGCGAACTTGTCGCCCTGGTAGCGCAGGTAGGATTCGATCTCGAACTCGACGTCGTAGCTGTAGGTGTTGCGGCCGTGGCGCAGGCTGCGGCCGAATTTCTCCGCCATCGAATCGTCGGACAGGTAGGTGATGTGGCCCACCATGCGCGCCAGCTTGAGCCCGCGCGCCGGCACCACGCCGTGCTCGTAGTAGTGGCCGCCGTGGAACTCGGGGTCGGTCAGGATGGCCTGCCGCGCCACCTCGTTGAAGGCGATGTTCTGCGCGGTGAGCTTGGGTGCGGCGGCGATCACCGCCACATGGCCGACGCGCTCGGGATACTGCAGCGCCCACGACATCGCCTGCATGCCACCGAGCGAGCCGCCCACCACCGCGGCGAAGCGGCGGATGCCGAGCTGGTCGGCCAGGCGAGCCTGCGACTCCACCCAGTCCTCGACGGTGACGAAGGGGAAGTCTGCGCCCCACAGCTTGCCGGTGGCGGGGTTGATCTGGTTGGGGCCGGACGAGCCGTAGCAGCCACCGAGGTTATTCACCCCGATGACGAAGAACTTGCGCGTGTCGAGCGGCTTGCCCGGACCGACCAGGTTGTCCCACCAGCCGACATTGTGCGGCGCGTCGGCGTAGGTGCCGGCAACATGGTGCGAACCCGACAATGCATGGCATACCAGCACCGCGTTGCTGCGCTCGGCATTGAGCGTGCCGTAGGTCTCGTAGATGAGGTGGTAGCTGTCCAGCGTGCCGCCGCCGCGCAGCGCAAGCGGCGTGGTGAACTCGGCCCGCTGCGGCGTGACCACGCCGACCGATTGGGGAGGGATCATCTTCGTCATCTGCAAAAACAAAAACCCAGTCGGCTGCAAACGCGGACTGGGTGCCCTCGCTTTAGCCGTATTTGTTGAGCGCCCGCAAGCTGTTGATCAAATCGGCGCTAGGTGGATGGAAGTTAGCGCCGGGCCAGCCAAAAGTCAAACGCGCTGGCGTGATAAGATTTTTGCCCGCCGATACCTCCGAACACCATGATCCAGGTCATCCTCAACGGCCAGCCCGAGATGCTGGCTCCCGATCTCACCGTGCTCACCCTGCTCGAGGCCCGCGGGCTCGCCGGCAAGCGCCTCGCGGTCGAGCGCAACGGCGAGATCGTGCCCAAGGCTCGTCACGCAGAGGTGAAACTCGCCGACGGCGACAGGCTCGAAATTGTCGTCGCGGTCGGCGGCGGCTGAGCCCGGCGCGGCGATCACGACAAGATCCAGGCGCGCCACTCGCGCGCATCCCCACAATACGGAACAGCACAGGCTCATACCATCATGAACGACCCCTTGGTCATCGCCGGCAAGGCCTACGGTTCGCGCTTGCTCGTCGGCACCGGCAAGTACAAGGACTTTGCCGAGACGCGCGAAGCCATCGACGCCAGCGGCGCCGACATCGTCACCGTCGCCATCCGCCGCACAAATATCGGCCAGAACCCGGGCGAACCCAATCTGCTCGACGTGCTGCCGCCGGAGAAGTTCACCATCCTCCCGAACACCGCCGGCTGCTACACCGCCGACGACGCGGTGCGCACGCTGCGACTGGCGCGCGAGCTGCTGGACGGCCATGCCCTGGTGAAGCTCGAGGTGCTTGGCGACCCCAAGAACCTGTTCCCCAACATGCCCGAGACGCTGAAAGCCGCCGAGACCCTGGTCAAGGATGGCTTCGACGTCATGGTGTACTGCGCCGACGACCCCATCCAGGCGAAGATGCTGGAAGACATCGGCTGCTGCGCAATCATGCCGCTGGCTTCGCTGATCGGCTCCGGCATGGGCATCCTCAACCCCTGGAACCTGCGCCTGATCATCGACAACGCCAAGGTGCCGGTGCTGGTCGATGCCGGCGTGGGTACCGCGTCGGATGCGGCGATCGCCATGGAGCTTGGCTGCGACGGCGTGCTGATGAACACTGCGATCGCCGCCGCCGGCCGTCCGGTGCTGATGGCGAGTGCGATGAAGAAGGCGGTCGAGGCCGGACGCGAGGCCTTCCTCGCCGGGCGCATGCCACGCAAGTTCTACTCGGCCGACCCGAGCTCGCCGACCCAGGGGCTGATCGGTTCATGAGCGAGACGCACAACGCGCAGGTCGAGATCATCGGCCGCGACAGCCCCGAGCACCGCTTCTCCAGCCGCAGCATCCGCAGCTTCGTGCTGCGCCAGGGGCGCATGTCCGAGGCGCAGCAGCGCTACCTCGACGAGGTGCTGCCCAAGGTGGGTATCGACTACCGCGTCGGGCCGCTCGATCTGGATGCGGCCTTTGGACGCCAGGCGCCGAAGATCCTCGAGATCGGCTTCGGCATGGGCGAGACCACGGCGCGCATCGCTGCGGCGATGCCCGACCGCGATTTCCTCGGCATCGAAGTCCATACCCCTGGCGTGGGTGCGCTGTGCAAGCTGATCGCCGAGGGCAACTTGGGCAATCTGCGCATCATGCAGCACGACGCGGTCGAGGTCATGCGCGACATGATCGCCGACGGCGCGCTCGCGGGTGTGCATCTGTTCTTCCCCGACCCCTGGCGCAAGAAGCGGCATTTCAAGCGTCGCATCGTGCAGCCGGACTTCGTCGCCCTGGTGGCGCAGAAGCTCGCTCCGGGCGGCTACTTCCACTGCGCAACCGACTGGGAGGACTACGCGCACTGGATGCTCGAGATCATCTCGGCCGAACCCCTGCTGCAGAACACCGCCGACGGTTTCGCGCCGCGACCCGACTATCGCCCGCTGACGAAATTCGAAAACCGTGGTCTCAGGCTGGGACACGGCGTGTGGGACCTGGTGTATCGCCGTCGTAGCGACTGATCCTGCCCCCACCGACGCAGCCCGACCGACCCATCCGAGCAAGGACCCCAAGGCGTGATACGAGGCCTGTTCCGCTTTCTCTTCAACATGCTGCGCATGTTCGTGCGCCTGCTCGACCTCGTCGTGCGCGGCGCCTTCTATGCGCTGATGATCTTCGGCATCGGCGCCCTCGTCGCCTTTTTCCTGCGCCCCGAGCCGGCGGTGCGGGAGGGCTCGGCGCTGGTACTGCGTCCGGTGGGGATGATCGTCGAGCAGGCCGCGCTCGAGCCGCCGCTCGCGCTGCTGCGCGCTGGCGGCGCGCCGGCCGGCCAGATGCGGCTTGCCGACCTGGTCGAGGCGGTGAAGGCGGCCCGCGACGACAAGCGCATTGCCGCGCTGGTGATCGAGACCGACGAACTGGTTGGTGGTGGCCTGTCCAAGCTCGCCGAGCTTCGTGCCGCCATCGAGGACTTCAAGACCTCGGGCAAGCCCGTGCTGGCGCGCGGCGAACGCTTCACCCAGTCGCAGTACTACCTTGCGTCGGTGGCCGACGAACTGCACCTGTCGGCGGACGGTTTCGTACTGCTGCGCGGCCTGGCGCGCTACGGCACCTATTTCAAGGACGCGCTCGATCGCCTCGGCGTGAAGGTGCATGTGTTCCGCGTTGGCGAGTACAAGTCCTTCTCCGAGCCCTTCACCCGCAGCGACATGTCCGATGAGGATCGCGAGTCCTCGCGCGATCTGCTGCAAGGCCTGTGGCAGGTGATGCGCGACGACATCGCCGCCAGCCGCAAGCTGAGCCCTGAGGCGGTCGACGCGCATGTAAACGGTATCCGCGACGCGCTCGCTGCGAGCGCCGGTGATGCGGCGCAGGCGGCATTGGCTGCCGGGCTGGTCGATCGTTTCAGCACCCGCGACGAATGGCGCGCCCGCCTCATCGAACGGGTCGGCAAGGATCCCGACAATGATGACATCCGCCGCATCGGCGTCGGCCGCTACCTGGCACTGGTCGGCCAGGAGGCAGACAGCGCGGACGAGCGCATCGCCGTCATCGTCGCCCAGGGCACCATCGTCGATGGCATGGAGCCTTCCGGCGTAGTGGCTGGCGACACCTTCGCGCGCCTGATCCGCTCGGTGCGCGAGGACGACAGCATCAAGGCCCTGGTGATGCGCATCGACAGCCCCGGCGGCAGCGCCTGGGCGTCCGAGCTCATTCGCCACGAGCTCGAGCTCACCCGTCAGGCGGGCAAGCCGGTGATCGCCTCGATGAGTTCGGTCGCCGCCTCGGGCGGCTACTGGATTGCGGCCGGGGCCGACGAGATCTGGGCAGTGCCGGCCACCGTGACCGGTTCGATCGGTATCTTCGGCATGTTCCCCGAGTTTGCCGAGCCGCTGCGCCGCCTGGGTATCGGCGTCGATGGCGTGGCCACCGCGCCGCTGGCTGGCGCCCTCGACCCGCGCCGGCCGCTCGATCCGGTGGCAGCCGATGCGATGCAGCTCAGCATCGAGCACGGCTACCGCCGCTTCCTGGAGACGGTCGCGCGGGCGCGTGGCATGACCCCCGACGAAGTCGATGCGGTTGCGCGTGGCCGGGTGTGGACGGGTGCAGCGGCGGCCGAGCTTGGCCTCGTCGACCAGCTCGGTGGCCTGCAGGCGGCGGTCGATGCGGCAGCGCGGCGTGCAGGCATCGAGCGTTACGAGGTGGTGTGGCCCGAGGCCCGCGAATCCTTCGAGCAGCGCCTGCTGCGCCGCCTGATGCGTGCTGGCGAGGAGCTTGGCATCGAACTTGGCCTGCAGTTGGGCGGTGGCTCGCGTCCGGGGGCGCTCGCGCTCGTCATCGACGAGGTGCAGACCGCGGCGGGCGAACTGCTGCGCTGGAACGATCCTCAGCACATGTACCTGCACTGCCTGTGCGAGGCGCCCTGAGGCGCGGCCCCGTGATGTGCGCGCCTGCGATGCCGAACAGCCTTCCCAACAAGCTTCAACCAGCGAGGAGACAGCCTTGAAACTGAGCAGCCAGAGCTTCACCGACAGCGCCCCCATCCCGGGCGAGTTCGCGTTCTGCATTCCGGCCGACGAAGGTCACGTCTGCCTGGGCGGCAACCGCAATCCGCAGCTGTCGTGGGCAGAGGTGCCGGCGGGTACGCAGTCCTTCGTGCTGATCTGCCACGACCCCGATGTGCCCAGCAAGGGTGACGACGTGAATCAGGAGGGGCGCAGCGTGCCCGCCAGCCTGCCGCGTGTCGATTTCTTCCACTGGGTGGTGGTCGACCTGCCCGCCGACCTGCGCGCGATCGACGCCGGCCATTTCTCGGGCGAGGTCACGCCCGGCGGCAAGCCCGGGCCCGAGACTGCGCTCGGCGCACGCCACGGCGTCAATGACTACACTGCCTGGTTTGCCGGTGACGAGGCGATGAAGGGCGACTACCACGGCTATGACGGCCCTTGTCCGCCTTGGAACGACGAGATCATCCACCACTACGTGTTCACGCTCTACGCGCTGGACGTCCCGCGTTGTGCCGTGGATGGGCGCTTCACGGGCCAGGACGTGCGTGCGGCGATTGCCGGCCATGTGCTCGCCGAGGCGAAGCTGACAGGCACGTATACGCTCAACCCCGCCTTGCGCGGCTGAGCGGGCGACGGAAGACGGCCATCGCCAGGCGCCACAACGAACGCTCGGATCAGGGCGCCTCGCCCGCCGAGGCGAAGAACGGACCGACCTGAGGGCACCCGGGCGCCGGGAAGCGGAGGCATCGATGTTCGAATTCCTGCAGGGCTTTGCCTTTGGCCTGTTCGTCACCTTCGTGCCCTGGTTCGTGGCCGGGCTGTACGATCCGCGCCTGGCCGTGCCGGAAGAGCTTGCCACGCGCTGGCAGGTGATCCTGCGTTACGCGGTGGCGATGCCTGCGCTGGCGATGCTGTTGTTCCTGACCTCGCTGTGGGGTGGGTTCGGTGCCAGCCTGGGCGGCTGGCTCGCCGGTCTGGTCGCGGTGCCGACAGCGCTTTTCCTTGAGCGGCGCTGGTGGCGCTGGCGTGCGGCACGGGCGGGGCGCGAACGTGCCGCTATCCGGGAGCGCCAGCGCGACGAACTGGCCCAGGCGCACCGCGAGCGCGACCTGCTTACCCTCGATCCCGCCCTCGCGCCTACCAACGCCGATGCGGTGGTGCTGCAGCTGTGGGAGGTCAAGCGCGAGCTTGTCGGCCTGCGCCGCCCCGACCTCGCCGTGCAGGCCGACCGCCTGTTCACCCGCTACCAGCGCGCGCTCGCCGTGCTGGACGACAAGTTCGATACGCGCGAGCTCACCTACGAGCGCGCCCGTGGCCTGGTCGCCGAGGTAGGTCGCGAGGCCAGCGCCGGGCTGGGTGCGATGGTCGAGCTGGTGCACGGCAGCGCCGGCCTGGATGCCGATTTCGTGCGCGAGCGTCTCGAGCGCGCCCCCGCGCGCCTCAATCCCACCGAGCGCGAAGCGCTGCAGCGCCGGCTGGCGATTGCCGATGAGACCGAGCGCCGGCTGGCCGAGATTGCCGCCGGCAATGAGGCCGCGCTCACCGCGCTCGACCATGTTGCGGTCGCGGTCGCCCGCATCGACACTGGCCGCACACAGTCCGGCAGTGCGGGCAACATGGAGCAGGCGCTGCAAGAGCTGCGCCGCTTTGCCGAGCGTGCCGGTCTGTACGGCCGCCAGCCCTGAACCGAGGAGTGTTGCAATGAGCCTGTCACTGCCCCCGATCGAGGACATCGCGCGCGAAGCGGTGCCGCCCCAGCCTGCGGAGGCGCCCGAAGACGCCCAACTCGCCGCCACCGCCGACGCCTTCGTGCGCGATGTCCTCGCCGTCGACGAGGCCGAGCTGCAGCGCCAGCGCGAGGCGGTCGACACCATGGGCGTCGAGTTGCAGCGCCAGGCCGCCTGGCGCAGCGAGATGCTGCAGGCGCCGATCCGCAAGCTTGCCCATCAGGGCGACGAAGGCGGCCCGGTGGCCCAGGCCCTGATGGCCTTGCGCGACAAGATGCAGGACCTCGACCCTGCGCGCCAGACGCTGAGTGGCGACGGCCTGTCGCGTGCGCTGTCCTTCATCCCCGGCGTCGGCAAGCCGATGCAGCGCTACTTCCAGAAGTACGAGAAGGCACAGGATGCACTCGACGCCATCATCCGCGACCTGCAGGCCGGTGCCGACATGCTGCGCCGCGACAATCTTACCCTGGCCGACGACCAGCAGTCCCTGCGCGCCATCCTCGCCCAGCTCGAGCGCCAGGTCGAACTCGGCCGCATGATCGACCGCCGCCTCGCCCGCGAGGCCGCGGCCACCGGCCTGCCCGCAGCGCGCCGCGCCTTCGTCGAGGAGGAGCTCCTGTTCCCGCTGCGCCAGCGCATCATCGACCTGCAGCAGCAGGTCGCGGTGAGCCAGCAGGGCGTGCTCGCGCTCGAGGTGGTGATCCGCAATAATCGCGAGCTGATCCGTGGCGTGGACCGCGCAATCAACGTCACGGTGTCGGCGCTCAACGTCGCGGTCACGGTGGCGCTGGGCCTCGCCAACCAGCGCCTGGTGCTCGACCGCGTTGCAGCGCTCAACGACACGACCTCTGCACTCATTGCCGGCACCGCCCAGGCGCTGCGCACCCAGGGCGTGGACATCCAGAAGCGTGCCGCTTCGACCATGCTCGACATGGGTCAGCTCGAGCAGGCCTTTGCCGACGTCATTGGCGCCATCGACGACCTGTCGCGCTACCGCCAGGAGGCCCTGCCCAGGCTCGACGCCCAGATCGACCGCCTCGCCGCGCTCGCCAGCCAGGGCGAGCAGGCGATCCGCCGCATGGACGAGGGCAATCGCGCCGACCCGCAACGCTGACCTTCCCTGTCGGGACTCCCGCTTGAACGCTAAACCACAACACACAACGAGCCAGGACGCCTGGGTCGACGGCCGCCAGGGCCGCCTCTTCGTGCGCAGCTGGATGCCTACCGAGCCTTCGGCGCGGGCGCCGATCGTGCTGTTGCACGACTCGCTCGGCAGCGTCGAGCTGTGGCGCGGCTTTCCTGCCGAGCTGTGCAAGGCCACTGGCCGCCAGGTGTTCGCCTATGACCGCCTCGGTTTCGGCCGCTCCGACCCGCATCCGGGCAGGCTGGCGCAGGACTTCATCGCCAGTGAGGCCGAAGCCGATTTCGCCGCCGTCATCGACCAGCTCGATCTCGCGCGCTTCATCGTCTTCGGCCACAGCGTGGGCGGCGGCATGGCGGTGAACTGCGCCGTGCGTCATGCCGCGGCATGCGTCGCCCTGATCACCGAATCCGCCCAGGCCTTCGTCGAGGACCGCACCGTCGCGGGGATCGAGGACGCGCGCGAGCAGTTCAAGGACCCCGGCCAGGTCGAACGTCTCGCGCGCTACCACGGTGACAAGGCGCGCTGGGTGCTCGACGCCTGGATCGGCTCCTGGCTGCACCCGGACTTCGCGGCCTGGTCGTTGCGCGTCGTGCTGCCCGAGGTCAAGTGTCCGAGCCTGGTGATCCACGGCATCGACGACGAGTACGGCTCCCCAGCGCATCCGGCGCTGATTGCCGAGCTCAGCGCCGGCCCGGCGCAGCTGGCGCTGATGGCCGAGACGCGCCATGTGCCGCATCGCGAGCGCGAGGCGGAAGTCGTTGCCATGGTGAGGTCCTTCCTCAGCGCGCTGCCCTGAGCCGGAGCCGAACCGGCCCGTTTCTCCCCGATAGTGCCGATTCGCGCGCTTCGCTGCCCGCCGCGAGCGCAAGCCGAGCGCGCGTCTGCTTGCTATAAGTAAGGGGACGCAGCCCGAATTTGCCGGCGCTGTAACCACGCGGGGGAAACAGATCATGGAAAACGCACTCGCCGGCAAGCGCGTCCTCATCACCCAGGCCGATGCCTTCATGGGCCCCGTGCTGTGCGAAGTCTTCGCCGAGCAGGGCGCGGAGGTCGTCGCCAGCGCCGATGATCTTGCCGTGGTCGATGCGGCCGAGCGCGTGGTGCGCGCGGCCGGGCACATCGACGTCGTGGTCGCCAACCTGGCCATCAAGGCCCCATCGACCGCCGCGGTCGAGGTCACCGATGCCGAATGGCGCGACGTCTTCGCTGCGCTGGTCGACCCGCTGCCACGCCTGGTGCGCGCCGCTGCGCCGGCCATGGTCGAGCGCCGTGCGGGCAAGATCCTGCTTATGGGCAGCGCCTCGGCCCTGCGCGGCATGAAGCGCGCCTCCACCTACAGTGCCGCGCGCGGCGCGCAACTGGCCTATGTGCAGGCGATCGGCGTGGAACTGGCCGCGCACAACGTGCAGGTCAATGCCGTCGCGCAGAACTTCGTCGATAACCCGACCTACTTCCCGCCCGAGGTGCAGGCCAACCCGCGCTTCCAGGAGCGGCTGGCGCGCGAGGTGCCGCTGGGACGTCTGGTGTCTGCGCGCGAGGATGCGCTGTTCGCGGCCTACCTGTGCAGCCCGGCCGCGGACTGTTTCGTCGGCCAGGTGTTTCCGGTCTGTGGCGGCTGGGTGGGGCGGTAGGCGAGGCTCCAGGCCGCCGCGCGCTGAAGCCTTCCAGCTGCGCCCGCCCCTCGGGGCGCTGCAACAACTGCGGGATGCCGGGGTGCCGCCAGAGAATCGGGGTGGCAGGGCGAAGCCTTGCACATCGCGCGGGAGCTCGGAAGCAGGGCTGCGCCGGGTGGGACAAGTAAGATGCTCTATATTCGGGCGAAGAACAAAAGGTAGAACTGGGAGGCGTTCAACGCGGACTCACATTCGTCCAGGGGCTGTCACTGGCCACCCATTCCGGATAGCGGTCATTCGAGCGAGGCGGTATGCTGCTGGCCTGTATGCCAAATCGGTCGCCTCGACTCGGAAAGCTGTCGGCTGCTGCTTTGCCTGCGTTGTTACTCAGTGGTTCGCGTAATCTTCGCTTCTAAACAGTAACTTGCAGAACACGTTAGCGGGAGAAAGTAGCGGTGAACGTGATTCTTACTTCAACAGTAATTGCAGCAATCGTAGCTGGGCTCGTTGCCGCCTGGACCGCGCAGCGAAAGATTAGCATCGAGAACATCACGCAAGACCGCCGATCTTGGCGTGAGAAGGTCAGAGTAAAGTCGCTTACCGTCCACGACGCCATAATTTCCCGTGACAAAGAATCGCTGGATAAGCTTAGGGTAGAGTTCAGGGCGATTCTGAACCCAGAAGATGAAGATGATGGCGCGATCATCAGGTGTATTTCTCTTCCCGACGAGGGAAAGGAGCTTGAGCGTGCCGAGGAATTCGCGGAACGAATAGCGCTTCTGCTCAAACACGATTGGGAGCGTGTTAAGTTGGAGGCAGGTCCGCTCGTAATGAGGGTGAAGGTGGTTCGTGATTGGATCGTCAGGATTTCTTACGAGCCGGCGCGGGCGAAATATGAGCAGAAGCGCTAACAACAGCGTCAACTCGGACGCCCAACTGCGCTGCGCTCCGTTGGGCGCCGGTTACGCTGGTCGTTAGCAATAAAAAAGGAGAATCATCATGGCTATGATTAAATGTGCAGAGTGCAACAACGAAGTTAGCGATAAGGCATCGTCATGCCCAAAATGTGGCGCACCTTTGAGTCATTCAAGAATTAAAGAACAAAGGGCAGCAGTTACCCAGTCCCATCTGAACCAGGATCTTTCCGGTCCGTTCATGTTTCAAATTCTTATCGTTGCGATAGCTTCGGGGGTATACAAAGAATCATGGCTTGTATTTGGCGGAGCATTTCTTGGGTTAATGCTTGTTCTCATGATTCCGGTGGTAGGCAAAATCGTAGGCTTGGCGCTTGCCGGGGCATTCGGTTTTATCGGTTACATGCTGGGTAATGAGTGGTGGGGGCAAGAAGCTGGCTATGTATTTGGAGGATTGTTCTTTATTTTTTCTCTAGGTGCCAGCTTTGGTGGCATCGACTATATGAATGACATAATCAAAAAATAGCACTTATTCTAAATGGGTTACAAAAGTTGCCATAAGAATCTATAGGTGGATACTGTCATCTGTTCAATCAATTCTGGAGGTTCCCCTGTGCCAAATGCATATTTCCCCCACTCAGAGAAAATTGCATACGTAAAGGCCAGCGATCCACACCCTAAAAACACGCAGTACAGAATATCAATCGGATCAGAGGTCTGGGGCGGGGAGAACCATGAGGTTGTCAAGGTTCAAATGCTTTATGGCGTTGCAATCGCAGGGAGTAGAAGTCCTTCCTATCCGCTTGGTACCGACGACTTGCAGAGATTCATTAAGAAAGCGGAAGAACTCATTGCAAACAGGTAGTTGCTAACAATGGGCTCCAAGGGGCTGCAAAAAGCCCCGCTCGTTCATCGCTCAGCTTTTTGCCGTCCCTGAGCCCGAGCGTTGAACTAAACCGCTGACGCGGTGGCCGCGAACCCAGGCGTCACCGCGTTTTTTCATGACCTCTGCGCCGAAGACCTACCTTGAAGCTGGGGATGTCCCCGCGTTCAAGGAGAAGTGTCATGAGCCCCTTACGTCAGCAGATGATCGACGCGATGGTGCTGCGCGGATCGGCGCAAACCTGACGGTCGTCGCCATGGGGGTGCTGGCGGTCGTGACGGAGTATGCGCCGGCGCGTTCGACGCGCTTCGGCATGACCGGGCCGCTCGGGTTGTTCGCCAGGGGACTGCGCGGGGCGCTGTCGTGGTCGTGTCGCCCTGTGGTCACCTTCGTGTCGTTGCGACACCGGTGTGTTCCTCTAATCTGCAAGGCGTGATCTCAAGGAGTCCGGATGCAAGTGCAGAAACTCAGGCTTCAGCGTGGGTGGTCGCAGCAGCAGCTCGCGGAGCTCAGCGGTTTGAGCGTTCGCACCATTCAGCGCATCGAGAACGGGCAGACAGCCAGCGCGGAGTCCTTGAAGTCGCTGTGCGCGGTTTTCGAGATCGACTTCTCCACACTTTCAAGCGAACCGACCATGCCTGCTTCAGCCGCAGTCAATCACGATGAGCAGTTGGCCCTGTTCAGGGTCCGGAAGATCAAGGGTTTCTACATTCATCTTGCGCAGTATCTGGTTGTCATCGCCGGTCTGGGTGTCTTCAATCTGGTGAGCAATCCGCACAAACTCTGGTTCTTGTGGCCAGCGCTGGGCTGGGGGGTCGGCATCCTCGCGCACGCGGTGAGGACCTTCCACTGGCTACCCTTCTTGGGTGCGGAGTGGGAACGCAAGCAGGTGCAGAAGCAACTCGGCAGGCCGCTTTAGGGCGAGTGGAGTGCCGATGCAGGTGCGCTGAAGTGGGAGCGGCGCCAGCCGCGAGGGTCTGAGCGTGTTCATGCGCGGTGATTGCAACGCAGTCCCACCACCCGACGGAGTCAGGCTACTGCCGAGAAGATGCAGGTGCCGCAACGGCGCCAGCGAGGATGCCGCCATCGATGTTGAGTTCCGCCCCGTTCATGTAGGCGGCCTCGTCGGAGGCGAGCATCACGGCTACGGCGGCGACCTCCTCCGGCCGCCCGAAGCGTCGCAGGGGGCAATCCTGGACGAACTCGCGCATTCTGATCTCGCGCTCCGGACCCTCGCCCAGGAGCGGTTCCCACATGGGTGTCAGCACGGCGGCGGGGTGGATCGAGTTGCACCGGACCGGCAAGCCCTGCTCGGCGCAGTAGAGCGCCACGGTCTTCGTATGGTTGCGCACGGCGGCCTTTGACGAGGCATAGGCCGCGGCGCCGGGGATGCCGACCAGGCCGGAGCGCGAGGACACATTGATGATCGAGCCCGTGCTTGCCGATTGGCGCATCGCCTGAATGGCGTGCTTGCAGCCGAGAAACACACCGTCCAGATTCGTGCGATGCACGGCATGCCAATCCGCGAGCGAGGCATGTTCGGGGTCGTGCACCAGGCAACCGTCCTCGAATCCGGTGATCCCTGCGTTGTTGACCAGGACGTTCAGGCCCGCCGCTTCGCCAAGGATCTGCGCCATGGCCGCCTGCCAATGGGGTTCTTCGCGCACGTCGAGGTGTAGGTAGCGCGCATTGGCACCCAGGGCGGCGGCAAGCGCCTGGCCCATGTCTTCGTTGATGTCGCTCAGATAGACGAAGGCGCCATTTTCAACAAAGGTCGTGGCAATCGCTGCCCCGATGCCGCGCGCGGCGCCGGTCACCAAGGCGGTCTTGCCATCGAGTCGCTTCATAGCGCCGTTCCTCTCTTGTGCGAAAAAGCCGGGCATGCCCGGCTTTCGAGTCTTGTTCGCGTGCCGTGGTGCGCTTACTGCACCCGTACCTCGACCCTGCGCGCCTCCGCGGCGTCGCTGCCGCCGAGGGTGACGGCGGGGCGGCGCATCAGCACGCGCTCGGTGGGCACGCCGGCGGCGACGAGGGCGTCGCGCACCGACAGGGCGCGGTTCTTCGCCACTTCGGCGTTGACCGCTGCGCCGCCGGTCTCATCGTGGTAGCCGGACAACAGCGCGCTGGCCGTTGGTGTGGCTGCCAGTGCCGAGGCGACGGTGGCGATCTGCTCGTCGGCGGTCGCCGGCAGCGCGGCCTGGCCGAGCTCGAAGTAGATCTTCACCAGCGGTTCGCCGACTTCGGCGACGTCCACGAAGGCGACCTCACTCGCACCGTGCGCTGCAAGCGCCGGCGCCGCCTGCTTTCCGCCCAGCTGGTTGGCGGCCAGGCCGATGACGAAGGCGATGACCAGCGCGATGATGCCGAACACCACGCCCATCACGACGTTGAGCTCGCTGTCTTCCTGATCGAACATGTGCTGGATTCTCCTGTAGATGCGCGACCCGACGGCTCGGGCAGCGTGGACCGGATTCTATCGGAATGCGCTTGCAGCCGTATCCGGCGCTGCATCAGGGCAAGACTGGTGAGCCTCGACCACTCGCTCAGCGAGGCGGCCGCGCTTCAGTCTCAAGGTCGTGAGGGCTTGCACCCTCAATCCCGCAAGAACACCTGCAGCAACTCGTTCAGGAACCGCCGCCCCTGGAGCGTCGGCCGCAATTGCCCCTCTGCCATCTCCAGCAGCCCGCGCTCGCGCGCCTGCGCCAGCTCGTCGGTGATCGTCTCGATCGGCACCCCGGTGCGTGCGGCGAACAGCTTGGCCGGCACACCCTCGGTGAGGCGCAGCGCGTTCATCATGAACTCGAAGGGCAGCTCGGCTACCGACACCTCGCGCGCCTCCTGGATGAAGTCGTTGCGTGCCGCGCCTTCGAGGTAGCGCCCCGGGTGCTTGTGGCGCATCTCGCGGCGGATGCCTTCGTGGCTGGAGAGCTTGCCGTGGGCGCCGGGGCCGATGCCGAGGTAGTCGCCGAAGGTCCAGTAGTTGAGGTTGTGACGGCTCTGCTCGTGCGGGCGGGCGAAGGCGGAGGTCTCGTAGTGGGCGAAGCCGGCCGCGGCGAGGCGGGATTCGATCGCCTCCTGCATGTCGGCGGCGGTGTCGTCGTCGGGCAGCGCCGGCGGGTTGTGGGCGAAGGGGGTGTTGGGTTCGAGGGTGAGGTGGTAGCAGGACAGGTGCTGCACGCCGAAGCCGATTGCGGTGTCCAGGTCGGCAAGCGCCATGTCCAGGGTCTGGCCTGGCAGGGCGTACATGAGGTCGAGATTGACGCGCTCGAAGTGCGTGCGCGCAGCGTCGATCGCGCGTCGCGCCTCATCGCCGCCGTGGATGCGGCCGATCTTCGCCAGCATGGCGTCGTCGAAGCTCTGGATGCCGAGCGAGATTCGATTGACGCCGGCAGCGCGGTAGTCGCGGAAGCGCCCGGCTTCCACCGTGCCCGGGTTGGCTTCGAGCGTGACCTCGGCGAGCGGGTCGAGCGGCAGCAGCATGCGGATGCCGGTGAGCAGGCCGTCGAGCGTGGCCGCGGACATCAGGCTGGGCGTGCCGCCACCGATGAAGACGCTATGTACCCGCCGCCCCCAGACCTGGGGCAGTGCGTGCTGGAGGTCGGCGAGTACCGCATCGAGCCAGGCCTGCTCCGGGATGCCGCCCTCGCGCGGGGCGTGCGAGTTGAAGTCGCAGTAGGGGCACTTCCTCACGCACCAGGGAAAATGCACATACAGCGACAGCGGCGGAGGTGCCTCGAGCTGCGGACGCTCGGGTAGCGGCAGGGGCTTCGCCGGGGGGGTGACCGGGCTCAGCGGGATGATGCGGCGGCTGCTCACAGCGGGTAGTACTTGAGGCGGTCGAGCAGGTGGCGCATGGCGGCGCCGCGGTGGCTGAGGGTGTTCTTGAGCGCAGGTTCGAGCTCGGCGGCGGTCTGTTCGAGCTCGGGCAGCCAGAACAGCGGGTCGTAGCCGAAACCGCCCGCGCCGCGCTCGGCGGTGAGGATCTGGCCGTGCCATTCGCCGTCGGCGATCAGCGGGCGCGGGTCCTCTGCGTGACGCACCAGGACCACGGTGGAGTAGAAGTAGGCTGCGCGCTGGGCGGGCTCGGTGAGGTGCGCGAGCTTTTCCAGCAGCAGGGCGTTGTTGCGTGCATCCGACTTGGGCTCGCCGGCAAAGCGTGCGGAGATCACGCCCGGTGCGCCGCCTAGCGCTTCCACGCACAGGCCGGAGTCGTCGGCGACCGCCGGCAGGCCGGTGGCCGCTGCCGCGTGACGGGCCTTGGCGAGTGCATTCTCGACGAAGGTGGGGTGGGGCTCCTCGGCTTCACTGACGCCGAACACCGACTGCGGCACCACCTCGATCCCCAGCGGGGCGAGCAGGGCCTGCATTTCGGCGGCCTTCTTGACGTTGTTGCTGGCGAGGACGAGTCGCTTGCTCATGCTTCAGGCTCCATGAATGGCATTGCGTTGCAGTTCGAACAGGCGGCGGCCGCCGAGTTCGGCGAGGTCGAGCAGGGCGTTGAGTTCGGCGCGCGAGAAGGCGGCGCCTTCGGCCGTGCCCTGCACCTCGATCAGGCCACCGCCTTCGGTCATCACCACGTTCATGTCGGTGTCGCAGTCGGAGTCCTCGGCGTAATCGAGGTCGAGCACCGGGACGCCCTGGTGGATGCCCACCGAGACGGCGGCGACGAGCTCGCGCATCGGGTTGCGGGCGAGCTTGCCAGCGGCAACCAGGCCGACGAGCGCGTCATGCACGGCGACGCAGGCGCCGGTGATGGCGGCGGTGCGGGTGCCGCCGTCGGCCTGCAGCACGTCGCAGTCGATCACGACCTGGCGTTCGCCCAGGGCGGTGAGGTCGACCACGGCGCGCAGGCTGCGCCCGATCAGGCGCTGGATTTCCTGGGTGCGGCCACTTTGCTTGCCCTTGGCGGCTTCGCGCGCGCTGCGGGTGTGGGTGGCACGCGGCAACATGCCGTACTCGGCGGTGAGCCAGCCCTGGCCCTTGCCGCGCAGGAAGCCGGGAACGCTGTCGTCCACGCTGGCCGTGCACAGCACGCGGGTGTCGCCGAACTCGACCAGCACCGAACCTTCGGCATGGCGGGTGAAGCCGCGGGTGAGGCGCACGGGGCGCAGTTCGGCAGGTTGGCGGTTGCTGGGTCGCATGGAGGTTCCTATCGCTTGTCGAGTTTCTTGATGGTGTCGTTGATCTCGCGGATCGCGCGTTCGATCTCGTCGTCGTTGTCCAGCTCGCCGGAGGCGTCCGCACCCATGCTCGAGGTGTCGAGACGGGTGGTGTTGTCGTCGAGCGCCATCGTCCGTGTGGAGATCGCGTCGGCCATCGTTGCCTGACTGGCGTTGTCGGCATGCCAGCACATGGCGACGATGGACAGGTTGTCGGCACTGCTGCCGGCAGTGAGTTCTGCCTGCTTGAGGAGCTGGGGCACGCAGCGGCTGAGTGGGCCGCCGGTGAGTCCGCTGACGAGCGCATCGTCGCCCGCCGGGCCCCACACGCCGTCGCTGCACAGGGCGATGATGTCGCCGTCGCGCAGCGGTGTCCGGGCGGAATGCTCGATCTGCGGCGCGTGGCTGCCTCCCAGGCAGGAGTAGAGTCGATTGCGAGCGGGGTGGCTGTCGGCCTCGGCGGGCGTGAGGATACCCTGGTCGACCAGCAGTTGCGTGCGCGAATGGTCGCGCGTGCGCGTCACCACATGGCCGCGACGCAGCAGGTACAGGCGCGAGTCGCCGGCATGGGCCCAGTGCGCAGCGCCGTCCTGGATGACGCAGGCGACGATGGTCGTGCGCGGCGCCTCGGGCAGCGCGCGGTCGAGCGCATCGTCGAGGATGGCGTGATGGGCACCGGCGAGTGCGCGCGACAGGAACAGGCCAGGGTCGGGCAGGGCAGGGCGCGCCTCGCGCTGGAACGCCTGGACCACGTGGCGGGCGGCGATGTGCGCGGCCAGTTCGCCATGAAGGTGGCCGCCCATGCCGTCGGCGACGAGCATGAGCAGGGCATCGCGCGAATAGCAGTGCGCAATGCGGTCCTGGTTGTCGTTGCGCTTGCCGGTGCGGCTTTCCTGGTAGATCGTGAAACGCATGGGCAGTCTCTTCAGTTGCGTCCGATGAAGGACTTCAGCCTGCCGCCGAGGTCGGAGAACCAGCGTGCGGACGGTTGTGCCCCGGTGTCGCGCTGGATCAGCGCCTTCTGCAGGCTGTACACGCTCTGCGGCCGGGCCAGCGGGTCGAGCTTGAGGCACCAGTCCACGAGTTCGAGCAATTGTGGCGCGTAGTGTTCGGCATGGGTCTTCGCGACCGGCTGCAGGGTGTCCTTGGTGCTGCGTTCATCGGCACGCGGCGGCGCCTTGCCGGTGACGCTGGCATACAGGCTGGCGCCGACGCTGTAGATGTCTGTCCATGGGCCGAGCTGATCGCGCTTGTCATACTGTTCCGGTGCGGCATAGCCTGGCGTGTACATCGGCTTGAGCACCGGTTGGCCCACCATCAAGGTCTGGCGTGCCGCGCCGAAATCGAGCAGCACGGGCGTGCCGTCGGCACGCAGGTAGATGTTGGCCGGCTTGATGTCGAGGTGGAGCAGCTTGTGGGCGTGCACTTCGCGCAGGCCGTTGAGCATGCGGGCGAACACCGCGCGGATGAACAGCTCCTTGAGCTCGCCGCGGTGGCGCTGGATGTAGTCGTGCAACGTGCGGCCGCGCTCGAATTGCATCACCATGTACACCGTGCCGTTGGCGCGGAAGAAGTTGAGCACGCGCACCACGTTGGGGTGCATCAGCTTGGCGAGTGCGCGGCCTTCCTCGAAGAAGCACTTCATGCCGTAGCGGAAGGCGGCGCGGTGCTCGTCCGGGACCTGCGGTTCGATCTCGCCCTCCTTGCGCAGCGCGAGCGAATTGGGCAGGTACTCCTTGATCGCCACCGGGATGCCGGCCTCGTCATGAGCGAGGTAGACGATGGAGAAGCCGCCCAGCGACAATTGCCGCTCGATACGGTACTGGTCGAGCTGAAAGCCCTGTGGCAGCGCGAAGTTGGCTTGAGAGGGCATCTTCGTGGGCGCTAGAATCAGCTCTTTGCAGCTTCATTCCTGAGTGGGACCCGCAGTGTAATCGATCGCGCCGGGTTCCCGGAGACTCCACATGATCCACAGCATGACGGGTTTCGCGGTACAGACGCGAGACCTGGGCAGCGTTTGTCTGCACCTCGAACTGCGCAGCGTCAATTCGCGCTATCTCGACCTCGGCTTTCGTATCGTCGATGACCTGCGTGCGGCCGAACCCGCCATTCGCGAACGCCTGAGCGCCCGCCTGGGCCGTGGCAAGGTCGAATGCCGGCTCAACCTGCAGGCCGGCCATGGCGGTGCGCGCAGCCTGGCGCTCAACACCGCACTGCTCGATCAGCTCGCCGACGCCCAGGCCGGGCTGCGTGCGCGCTTTGCCGATGCCGCGCCGCTGTCGGTCAATGAGCTGCTGCGCTGGCCCGGCATGCTGGCTGACGACGGCCTCGGCTTCGACGAGATGCTGCCGGCGATCGTCGAGCTCACCAACGCCGCGCTCGACGAACTCGTCGCCACCCGCCGTCGTGAAGGCGACAAGCTTGCCGACATGATCCGCGAGCGCGTCGTGCGCATGCGCGAACTGGTCACCATCGCCACCCCGCGCATGCCGGCCGTTGTTGCCGAATACCAGGAGCGCCTCACGACCAAGCTGCGCGACGCAGTGGCCAGTCTTGACGAGGACCGCATCCGCCAGGAGGTGGCACTCTACGCGCAGCGCATCGACGTGGCCGAGGAGCTCACCCGGCTCGTCACCCACCTCGACGAGGTCGAGCGCATCCTCAAGGCCGGCGGGGCTGCGGGCAAGCGCCTGGATTTCCTGATGCAGGAGCTCAACCGCGAGGCCAACACCCTGGCCTCCAAGTCGCCCGCCACCGACATCACCGCCATCGCCATGGAGATGAAGGTGCTGATCGAGCAGATGCGCGAGCAAGTGCAGAACATCGAATAAGGAGCGCCTCGCATGCCCGGAACCCTCTTCATCGTCACCGCGCCATCGGGCGCGGGCAAGACCACCCTGGTGCGCGGCCTGCTGCAACGCGATGCACGCGTGCAGCTGTCGATCTCCTACACCACGCGCGACCCGCGCCCGGGCGAGCAGGATGGGCGCGAGTACCATTTCGTCGATGTGGCGACCTTCCGTGCCCTGCGCGATCGCGGCGAGTTTCTCGAGTGGGCCGAGGTGCATGGCAACTATTACGCTACTTCCAAGGTCTGGTTGAAGGAG
Source organism: Thauera sp. 28 (assembly GCF_000310145.2). GTDB lineage: Bacteria > Pseudomonadota > Gammaproteobacteria > Burkholderiales > Rhodocyclaceae > Thauera > Thauera mechernichensis. The sequence continues at coordinate 49,254 of NZ_AMXA01000005.1, read as the reverse complement.
CAGATCGAGGCTGGGCGCGACACCTTGCTCGAGATCGACTGGCAGGGGGCGCAGCAGGTGCGCAAGCACTTTCCGGATGCGGTCGGGGTCTTCATCCTGCCGCCGTCGATGGAGGCGCTCGAGGCGCGTCTCGTCGGTCGCGGCACCGACAGTCCCGACGTGATCAGCCGGCGCTTGCTGGGTGCGCGCGGGGAAATGCGCCATGTCGCCGAATTCGACTACGTTATAATCAACGACGAAATCGGTGCCGCGCTGGATGATCTCGTCGCCGTCGTGCGTGCAGCGCGCCTGCGCTGCGGCAATCAGCACCTGCGGCATCCCGAATATTTCGCCTTTCTCGAACAGGATTGAACATGGCCCGCATCACCGTCGAAGATTGCCTGAAACGCATCCCCAATCGCTTCCAGCTCACCCTGGCTGCGACCTATCGTGCCCGCCAGCTCACCATCGGCAGCACGCCCCAGATCGAACTCGAGCCGGGTGACAACGACAAGCCCACCGTGATCGCCCTGCGCGAAGTGGCGGCGGGCAAGGTCGGGCTCGAGATGCTCAACCGCGGCCAGGCCTGAGCCCGGGGCCAGGGGGTGAAGCATGCAAGCCAATCATGTAGGCGCGCCCCCTCAGCCCGCGCAATCCCCCGGCCCGATCTTTCGTCCGCCGGTGTCGAGCGTGCTGTCGCTCGACTTCCAGCAACTCAAGGCCAAGATCGAGACCTACCTCAAGCCCGAGGACGTCGGCCGGGTCGAGGCGGCTTACCATTTCTCGGCCGATGCCCATGCCGGGCAGTTCCGCGTCAGTGGCGAGCCCTATGTCAGCCACCCGGTTGCCGTCTGCTCGCTCGTCGCCGACTGGCATCTTGACGCCCAGGCGCTGATCGCCGCGCTCCTCCATGATGTGATGGAGGACACCCACATCACGAAGGCGGAGCTGACCGAGCGCTTCGGCAAGGTGTCCGCCGAGCTGGTCGATGGCCTGTCCAAGCTCGACAAGATCGAGTTCCGCTCGCAGGAAGAGGCGCAGGCCGAGAATTTCCGCAAGATGCTGCTGGCGATGGCGAGCGACCTGCGCGTCATCCTCATCAAGCTCGCCGACCGCCTGCACAACATGCGCACGCTGGACCACATGCGTCCGGCCAAGCGCCGCCGCATCGCCAACGAAACGCTCGAGATCTACGCGCCGATCGCCAACCGGCTCGGCCTCAACGACCTCTATCGCGAGCTGCAGGAACTGTCCTTCCGCAACAAGCATCCGCTGCGCTACGAGGTGCTTGCCAAGGCGATCCGCTCGGCGCGTGGCAACCGCCGCGAGGTTGTGGGCAAGATCCTCGCCAGTATCGAGGAACGCTTGCCGCAGTGGGGCATCGGCGCAGAGGTGCAGGGGCGCGAGAAGCATCTCTACGGCATCTACCGCAAGATGGTGGAAAAGCACCTGTCCTTCTCGCAGGTGCTCGACATCTATGGCTTTCGCGTCATCGTGCGCGACGTACCGAGTTGTTACCTCGCGCTGGGCGCACTGCACTCGATGTACAAGCCGGTGCCGGGCAAGTTCAAGGACTATCTGGCGATTCCCAAGGCCAACGGCTACCAGAGCCTGCACACGACGCTGATCGGCCCTTTCGGCATGCCGGTCGAGGTGCAGATCCGCACTCGCGAGATGCACCACATCGCCGAGACCGGCGTGGCCTCCCACTGGCTGTACAAGGAGGACGAGCGCACGCTGTCCGAACTCCAGCAGAAGACGCACTCATGGCTGCAGTCCCTGCTCGAGCTCCAGTCCACCTCGGGCGAGGCCACCGAGTTCCTCGAGCACGTCAAGATCGACCTTTTCCCGGGTGAGGTCTACGTGTTCTCGCCCAAGGGCAAGATCTTCTCCATGCCCAAGGGCTCGACGCCGGTCGATTTCGCCTATGCGGTGCATACGGACGTCGGCAACCGCTGCGTGGCCTGCCGCATCAATGGCGACCTGATGCCCCTGCGCAGCGAGCTCAAGAACGGCGACCAGGTCGAGATCATCACCGCCGCGCATGCCAACCCCAACCCCGCCTGGTTGTCCTACGCCCGCACCGGCAAGGCGCGCTCGCAGATCCGCCACTTCCTCAAGAACGCCCAGCTCGACGAGTCGGTCGCGCTCGGCGAGCGCCTGCTCAACCAGGCTTTGCGACCGCACGGGCTCACCCTGGGGCAGATCTCCACGTTTGCCTGGGACCGCTTCCTGCGTGACCGCGGTGTGCGCAGCAAGAAGGACATCTTCTCCGATCTCGGTCTGGGCAAGCGCTTGCCGATCATCGTGGCGCGGCGTCTGGCAGAGGCCCAGGACCTCGAATCCGGTCGCCCGGACGTGGTCAAGCCCAAGCCGGCAGGCGCCATCACCATCCGCGGCTCCGAGGGCGTTGCGGTCCAGTTGGCGCGGTGCTGCCACCCGATTCCGGGTGATCCGATCATCGGTACCTTGCGCAAGGGCCAGGGACTCGAGGTGCATACGCACGACTGCGCAGTGATGGGCAAGCTGCGTGGCGACCGCGGGCGCTGGGTCGATGTGGAGTGGGAGCACGTTGTCGATGATCGCCTGTTCGATGTCGGCATCCGCGTGCTCACGCGCAATGCTCGCGGCGTGCTCGCCCGTGTCGCCAACGCGATCGCCGAGGAAGACTGCAATATCCAGAGCGTCAGCATGGAAAGCGGGCAGGGCGACTACACCGCGCTCAATTTCACCGTCCAGGTGCGCGACCGCATGCACCTGGCGCGCGTCATGCGCGGGGTACGCAGGGTGCAGGAAGTGGTGCGCATTGGCCGGGCCAAGGGCGACGGGCGGGCGAGCTGAACGGCCGCCGCGCTGCTAGAATACCGGCCTTGTGTCTTTGCTTGCGCTGCGGCCAGGGCCGCTGCAGGCGCGACTGACAACCCTCATTGCATCCAGCCGGGACCCGACATGGCAATGTACGAATCCGATCACACCAAGTTCATGCGCGAATGGCTTGCGCAGCATCCCGAGCAGGCGGCCGAACAGCAGAAGGGCCGCGCGCTGTGGTGGGACAAGCCGCAGGACGTCCGTGCGCAGGGCGCGCTCGAGCAGGCCAAGGTGCCGGTCAAGCCCTACTACTACGACAGCAACCACTGAGCCGTAACGCCCTGAACACCTTGCCGCAAGGGCGGCGCGAAGGCGGCGCGCGCGCATGAGCCTGCCGCGTCGCCTAGCCTTCATTGATGTCGAGAGCACCGGCGCCCATCCGGTACGCGACCGCATCACCGAGATCGCCATCCTGCGGATCGAGGACGGGCAGGTCGTCGCAAGCTGGGAAAGCCTGGTCTGTCCCGGTCAGCCGATTCCGCCGCTGATCCGCGAGGTGACCGGCATCTCCGATGAGATGGTTGCCGACGCGCCGAGCTTCGAAGCGCTCGCCGACAAGGTCGAAGCCCTGCTTGCCGACTGCGTCTTCGTCGCCCACAACGCCCGCTTCGACTTCGGTTTCATCAAGAGTGCCTTCGACCGCATCGGACGCCGTTTCGATGCGCCGGTGCTGTGTACGGTGAAGCTGTCGCGCGCGCTCTACCCCGAGCATCATCGGCACGGCCTCGATGCACTGATAGAGCGCCATCAACTTGTCTGTGACGCCCGTCACCGCGCCATGGGCGACGTGCAGGCGCTCTGGCAGTTCGTGTGCCAGGCCCGGGCCGCATTCGCTCCCGAGGTGCTCGAGCGCGCCGTCGAGCGTGCGATGAAGGCAGCGGCCCAGGCCCCCGGCCTGCCCGAGGGGCTGCTGGAGGCGGTGCCGGACGTGCCCGGGCTATACCTTTTTCACGATACCCCCGAGCCGCCCGCTGGTGCGCGCGACACTCGGCCGCTATACGTCGGCCGCGCGCAAAGCCTGCGTGCGCGGGTACGTGAGCATTTTGCCGCGCAGGCCCGCAAGGGGCGCGACGCCGAGCTGGCAGCAAGGGTGCGCCGGGTGGAGTGGGTCGAGACCGCGGGCGAGCTCGACACCTCACTGCAGGAGCTGGCGCTACTACGCCGCTTTGGCCCACCCTACAACCGACCTCAGGAGCCGGCGGACACGGTCTTTGCCTTGCGCCTGCTGACGGGGCGCCGGCGGGCACCGATCTATGAACGCGTGCCCGTGGCTGGCACCGATCCGGCGCAATGGACGGGCCTGCATGGCGTGTTTCGCAACGCGCGCGAGGTGGACAACCTTCTGCGCGAACTGGCGATGCTGTATCGCCTGTGTCCGCGCCGGCTGGGGCTGGAGGGTGGGAGCGGTCCGTGCTCGGCTTACCAAGGGCGCCGTTGTGCAGGCGTCTGCGCACGACGTGAGTCGATTGACGAGCATGATGGGCGCCTCGCCGCTGCTCTGTCGGCTCTGGGTCCGAAGCCGTGGCCGTGGTCAGGCGCAGTGTTCGTGCGGGAAAGCAATGCGCACAGCGGGCGCGAGATGTTCCATCTTTTCGACCGCTGGTGCCACCTGGGCAGCGTGCCGGACGCGGCCTCGTTGGCGGCCATGGCGGCGAGCACCGCACGTGCGTTCGATGCCGATGTCGCGCGCATCCTCACACGCTGGCTCGCTGTGCCGGTTCATCTTGCCGGTGTGCAGCCGGTGGACGGCCGGGGCGCAACAGGCGCCGAGTAAGGCCTGTTCGAGGGCCTGTGTGTGCAGTGCGCTCAGTGTGCTGCGCAGCTGCGCAGTTCCGAGACCCGGTTCAACACCATGCCACGCCGGCCGCGCGGCTGGATCATGCCGTCGCGGGTCAGTTGCGAAAGGATGCGCGACAGGGTTTCGGGCGTCAGGTTGAGCTGTGCCGCAATGGTCTGCTTGTCGATGTCGAGGCGGATCTCACAGTGCTCGGCATCGTCGGGCGCGAGGCGGGTGAGGTAGTGCGCGACGCGCTGCGTGCCGCTCATCTGCAGCTGTACCTGCATGGTCGACATCAGGTCGTAGTTCGCCATCGCCAGGCGCATCGCCATCGACACCGAGAATGCGGTCGAACTCACCATGGCTTCGCGCAGGAGGGTGGTCGGAACCAGCAGCAGCTCGGTTGCCGTCATGGCCTGAGCGTTGACGATGTGCGGGCGGTTGAGCATCGCTGCGTCCTCGCCGAAGAAACAGCCTGATTCCGCCAGGCTGACGATTTTCTCGCCGCCCGAGGGTGAGAGCACGAAGCACTTCACCCGGCCGGAGAGGACGAGGTAGACACCGCGCGGACAGTCATCCTGCTGCACGAGCAGTTCGCCGCGTGCCGCGTGGATGGGCCGCGCGCCGGCCTGGAGACGGTTGCGCTCCGCGTCGTCGAGCATGTTGAAAGGGCTGAAGCGGCTCAGTAGGCTGCTTGTATCGACGACGGGGGGCTTGCTGCGGTTCATGCGGTTCTCCTGCGGACGCCGTGTCTGGCGCTAGACCTGTACACTAGACACTTGTGCACCGATTTACGCCCTGCCAGCGCTGGGCCGGACGCCCGGTGTGGCTTGGCGCATACCTCCAAAGAGGTATGCGCCAAGCGTGTAAGTGCATGATTTGAATAGGGTGGCAAGAATGTGTGCTTCCGAGTTGCCTGACCCTGGCGTTAAAGGGGTATGTCCACGTTTCCGACGTGGGATTGCCTGAGCGGAGGTTGAGGATGAACTTTCCCACCCTGCGTCCGCTGGCAAGGCGTTCGATCATGCTGCTGGTATCGGTGGCAATGCTCACCCTCACCCTGATCACCCTTGCCGGTATGAGCGCCTCGGTGCTGGTCGTCGAGAGTGCGCGCGGCAGTGCGAGCGCGATCAACGTTGCCGGCAGCCTGCGCCGCTACACCCATCGCCTTGCCAACCTGATCGCGGTCGACGCGCTCTCGGGGCGTTCCGAGTCGCAGCGGGTCGAGGCGGCGGTGAGGGACTTCGAGACCCATCTCGAGCACCCTGCGCTGCTGCGCTTCGTCGAGCGTGCGCCCGGCGAGTTGTTTGCCGCCACGTACCGCGGCGTGCACGCATCCTGGCACTTGAGCCTCAAGCCGCGCATCGAGGCGCTTGGCGCCCAGTCGCCACCACCGCCCAATGAGCAGGTCGAGATCCTGCTGACCGAGGTCGACGCCTTTGTCGACCAGCTCAATACCCTGGTCGCCGTGCTCGAACACGATACCGAGAAGCGCATCCAGGACCTGCGTCTGATCCTGGCAGGGGCGATTGTGCTCACCGTGCTGGTGGTTGTGGTGGCGCTGTTGTTGCTCAAGCGTGCGCTGCTGACGCCCTTGCGTGGGCTGCTCGATGCGGCGCGGCGTATCGCCGGCGGCGATTTCGGGGTGCGTGTGAGCTACACCGGCCAGGACGAACTCGGCCGCGTCGGTCTGGCTTTCAATCTGATGGCAGATGAGCTTGCCGGCCACTACCGCACGCTGGAGCAGCGAGTTGCCGACAAGACATCCGAACTTCAGCGCAGCAACCGCTCGCTGGAGTTGCTGTACCACGCCATTGCCCGCCTGTACCAGACGCCAACGGCCACCGAGGCGTATGAGGCGACCCTGCGCGACATCGATCGGGTGGCGGGCCTGGAGGGCAGCTTTGTCTGCATCGAGCCGCGTCACGGTGGGCCGGCGAGTGTGATCGCTTCCTCGATGGGGGGCTGTCCCGACCGCAACGAGCGTGGCGAGGATGCCTGTGGCGCCTGTCGGGCGGCATCCGATGGCGTTGGGCTGGCGCTTCATCACCCGGCCTTGTTGCGCTTTCCGCTGCGCGACCGTGAGCACCACTACGGCATGCTGCGCCTTTCGCTGCCCGATGGGGCCCGCCTCGAGGACTGGCAGCGTCAGCTGGTGGAGGCGCTGTCGCGCCACATCGGCATGGCGCTCGGCGCGAGCCGGCGCAGCGAGCAGGAGCGCCTACTGGCGCTGCAGGAGGAGCGTTCGGTGATTGCGCGCGAGCTTCATGACTCGCTTGCCCAGGCGCTGTCCTACATGAAGATTCAGGTCAGTCTCCTGCAGGGCGTGCTTGCCGATCCGCAGCGGCGTGCCGAAGCCGAGCCCATACTGGCCGATCTGCGTGAAGGCATCAACGCGGCCTACCGGCAGTTGCGCGAACTGCTCGTCTCGTTCCGGCTCGGCCTTGCGGGCGACCTGAAGACCCTGCTCGCGGATGCCGTGCGCGAGTACGGGGCACGCGGTGGTGTGGAGGTGCAGCTGGAAGTTGCGCTCGGGGAGTGCACGCTGCGTCCCAACCAGGAAGTGCATGTGCTGCAGATCGCGCGCGAGGCCTTGTCGAACATGGTGCGTCACGCCCAGGCTCGCAGGGCCCGGGTCAGCCTGATCGGTACTGACGACGGGATGGTGGAGCTGACTGTCATGGATGACGGCGTCGGCCTCGGCATGCCGCCGGCCGATGCGCATAACCATCATGGCATGGCGATCATGCGCGAGCGTGCCAGCAGCCTTGGCGGCAGTATTGCGTTTGATGACCAAGCCGACGGCGGCACCTGTCTGCGGGTGCGCTTCCAGGCGGCCGCCAGCCTTGCCGAGCCTGTCGTTCCCCCCGCGCCCGCAGAGGCGCGAAGCCACGCCGGAGAAAGCCGCGCATGAATGAGCACCACCGCGTCCTGATCGTCGACGACCACCCTCTGTTTCGCAAGGGATTGGGCCAGCTGCTGCAGATGGTGCCCGGTTTCGTGCTTGCCGGTGAGGCTGCGGACGGGGAGGAGGGGCTCGCGCTTTCCCGCCAGCTCAAGCCTGACCTGATCCTGCTCGATCTCAACATGCGTGGCATGAATGGCCTGGAAGTGCTGCGTGGCTTGCGTACCGCCCGTATCGAAAGCAAGGTCGTCATGATCACCGTTTCGGACGCCGGGGAGGATGTCGTCGCTGCGTTGCGCGCGGGCGTCGACGGCTATCTGCTCAAGGACATGGAGCCTGAGGCGATGATGGCAGCGCTGGCCGATGTCGCGGCTGGCAGGGTGGTGATTCCGCCTCAGCTCAATCACCTGCTTGCGGCTGCGCTGCGCAGCGAGACCCGCCCGCAATCGGTGGGGGCGGCAGGTCTGACCGAGCAGGAGACCCGTATCCTCGAGAAGATCGCCGCAGGTTTGTCCAACAAGCAGATCGGGCGCGAACTGGACATCACCGAAGGGACTGTCAAGGTCCATGTCAAACACGTCCTGCGCAAGCTCGACTTGCGTTCGCGGGTGGAAGCCGCGGTGTGGGCGGTGGAGCACATACGTAACTGAGAGACGCTCGCAACTTGACTGTAGTCAATGATCCATGCGGTCCAGGAGGTATCCAATGGAATCGATAAAAAGGTCAGGTCAGCGAAGTGGAATCAGTCACTCTCTCCCGCAGGGGTTTCCTGCGGGGCCGCATGCGCAAGGTTGCGCCCGCACAGCGCCCCCCGTGGGCGCTTGCAGAGGATGATTTCATCTCCCGCTGCACCCGCTGCGACGCGTGTGTCGAGGCCTGCCCGACGCTGATTCTCGTGCGTGGGGAGGGTGGCTTCCCGAGCGTCGATTTCAGCAAGGGCGAGTGCAGCTTCTGTACCGAGTGCGTCACGCGGTGCGAGCCCCGTGCGCTGTTGCGCACCGATGCGCATGAGTTGCCGTGGGCGCTCGCCGCGCGCATCGGCGATGCGTGTATCGCCGCCGCAGGGGTCGAGTGCCGGGTTTGCGGTGAGTCCTGCCCGGTCGGCGCAATCCGCTTTCGCCCGCAACTCGGCGGCGTGTCGCGTCCCCAGCTCGATGTACAGACGTGTACGGGCTGCGGCGCCTGCTTCGCCCCTTGCCCGACGCGCGCGATCGCCATCGAATCACGATTGGATACGCCCATGGAGAGCGAACAATGAACATAGCAAGCCTGGTCGTGCGGGCTTTTCCCGCCGATTTCCCCACGGTGATGGAAGCCTTGCGCAAGATCCCCGGCGTCGAGCTGCATGGCGCTTCGGAAGAAAAAGGCAGCATCGTCGTCACGATCGAGGACGGCGAGGGCTGGTCGGTCACCGACTCGATCCTTGCGGTGAATCTTGCCCCGAAGGTCCAGGGCCTGACGATCGCCTATGAATACACCGATGATGGTCTCGAATTAACGGAGGCATGAAATGAGCATGAATCGACGCGAATTCATCAAGAACAATGCGGTTGCGGCTGCCGCGGCCACGGCCGGTATCGGCATCCCCGTGGTCACGCAGGCGCAGGGCGTGGCGCCGGCAGGTACCAATGTGCGCTGGGACAAGGCTGCCTGCCGCTTCTGTGGCACCGGCTGCTCGGTGCTGGTGGGTGTGCAGAACGGGCGTGTGGTGGCCTCGCAGGGCGACCCCGACTCGCCGGTCAATCGTGGCCTGAACTGCATCAAGGGCTACTTCCTGTCCAAGATCATGTACGGCGAGGACCGCCTGACACAGCCGCTGCTGCGCATGCGTGGCGGCAAGTACGACAAGAACGGCGAGTTCACCCCGATCAGCTGGGACCAAGCCTTCGACATCATGGCCGAGAAGTGGAAGGCCGCGCTCAAGGAACACGGTCCGCGCTCGATCGGCATGTTCGGCTCCGGCCAGTGGACGATCTGGGAAGGCTATGCGGCTGCCAAGCTGCACAAGGCCGGTTTCCGCACCAACAACATCGACCCCAACGCCCGCCACTGCATGGCTTCGGCGGTGGCAGGCTTCATGCGCACCTTCGGCATGGACGAGCCAATGGGCTGCTATGACGACATCGAGAACGCCGACGCCTTCGTGCTTTGGGGCGCGAACATGGCCGAGATGCACCCCATCCTGTGGAGCCGCATCACCGACCGTCGCCTGACCCACGCGGGTTGCGAGGTGCACGTGCTGTCGACCTTCGAGCATCGCTCCTACGAGCTCGCCGACAACCCGATGATCTTCAAGCCGCAGACCGACCTGGCGATGTTGAACTACATCTGCCATCACATCATCTCGACCGGTGCGGTGAACAAGGACTTCGTCGCCAAGCACGTCAAGTTCAAGCGCGGTGAGACCGACATCGGCTACGGCCTGCGCGGCAACCATGCGCTCGAGGTGAATGCGACCAACAACGGCTATCCCGGCGCCGACGGCAAGCCCAAGGGCAACCCGGGCAAGGCCGAGGACATGACGTTTGAGGAGTTCGCCGCCTACGTCTCCGAGTACACGCTGGAGAAGACCTCCAAGCTCTCGGGTGTGCCCGAGGCCCACCTCAAGCGCATGGCTGAGGTCTATGCCGATCCGAATCGCAAGGTCACCTCGTTCTGGACCATGGGCTTCAACCAGCACACCCGCGGTACCTGGGTGAACAACATGATCTACAACGTCCACCTGCTGGTGGGCAAGATCTCGGAGCCGGGCAACAGCCCGTTCTCGCTCACCGGCCAGCCTTCCGCCTGCGGTACCGCGCGCGAGGTCGGCACCTTCGCCCATCGCCTGCCGGCGGACATGGTCGTTACCAATCCGAAGCACCGCGAGTACAGCGAGAAGATCTGGCAACTGCCTGAGGGCACCATCCCCGACTGGATTGGCCTGCACGCCGTGGCACAGAGCCGTGCGCTCAAGGATGGCACGCTCAAGTGCTACTGGACCACGACCACCAACAACATGCAGGCGGGGCCCAACGTCAATGACGAGATCTATCCGGGCTGGCGTAACCCGGAAGCCTTCGTCGTCGTCTCCGATGTCTATCCGACCGTGTCAGCGCTGTCGGCCGACCTGATCCTGCCGGCTGCGATGTGGGCAGAGAAGGAGGGCGCTTTCGGCAATGCCGAGCGTCGCAGCCAGTTCTGGCGCCAGCAGGTGAGCGCGCCTGGCCAGGCCAAGTCCGACCTGTGGCAGTACATCCAGTTTGCCAAGCGCTTCAAGGTTGAGGAGGTGTGGCCCGAGGAACTGCTGGCCAAAAAGCCCGAGTACCGCGGCAAGACGCTGTACGACATCCTGTATGCGAACTCTGAGGTCACCAAGTATCCGCTCGAGGACGTCGCCAAGGTCAATGAGCACGCCTGGGCGGGCTACATGAACGACGAGTCCAAGGAGCTTGGCTTCTACCTGCAGAAGGGGCTGTTCGAGGAATACGCGAAGTTTGGCCGCGGCAAGGCGCACGATCTGGCCGACTTCGATGACTACCACCGCTCCCGCGGTTTCCGCTGGCCGGTGGTCGAGGGCAAGGAAACCCTGTGGCGCTACCGCGAAGGCTATGACCCCTACGTCGAGGCAGGCGAGGGTTGGAGCTTCTATGGCTATCCGGACAAGAAGGCGATCGTGTTCGCGCTGCCCTACCAGGATCCGCCCGAGATGCCGGATGCCGAGTACGACATGTGGATGTGCACGGGCCGTGTGCTGGAGCACTGGCATACGGGTTCGATGACGCGCCGCGTGCCCGAGCTGCACCGCTCGGTGCCGGACGCGCAGGTCTTCATGCACCCGGACGATGCCCAGAAGCGCGGCCTGCAACGTGGTATGGCGGTGAAGATCGTCTCCAAGCGTGGTGAAGTGGTGGCGCGTCTCGAGACGCGTGGCCGCAACAAGCCGCCGGTCGGCCTCATCTTCATCCCCTTCTTTGACGAAGGGCGTCTGGTGAACAAGCTGATCCTGGACGCGACCTGCCCGATCTCGAAAGAGACCGACTTCAAGAAGTGCCCGGTCAAGGTGGTCAAGGCCTGATAAATGGAGGCGTGAGTCCGGCTTGCGCACGACCGACCGGGGGGCGGCGTGCGCGGGCGGGGATCCACGAATGAAATGAGCAAGCAAACGGAAAACACCGAGCGCAAAGGGGCCACCGTCCCGTCCTCGCGCCGCCGGTTCCTCAAGGAATCGGCGGGCGTGGCAGGCGGTGCCGGCCTGCTCGCGCTCGGTGCCGGGATGTACGCGAAGCAGGCGTCGGCGTTGCCGGCCACTGCCATCCGTCCGCCCGGGGCGCTCCCCGAGCCCGAGTTCCTGGCCGCCTGTGTGCGCTGTGGCCTGTGCGTGCGCGACTGCCCCTACGACACCCTGAAGCTGGCCGAACTGGGCGACGGTGTCGCCACCGGCACGCCCTACTTCGAAGCACGCAGGATCCCCTGCGAGATGTGCGAGGACATTCCCTGCGTGGTTGCCTGTCCGACTGGTGCGCTCGATCGTGCGCTCACCGACATCGAGCAGGCGCGCATGGGACTGGCCGTGCTCATCGACCAGGAGAACTGCCTCAACTTCCTCGGCCTGCGCTGCGATGTGTGCTACCGCGTGTGCCCGGTCATCGACAAGGCGATCACGCTCGAGCGCATGCACAACCCGCGCTCGGACCGTCACGCCATGTTGCTGCCCACGGTGCATTCGGATCACTGCACGGGTTGCGGGAAATGCGAGCAGGCCTGCGTGCTGCCGGGCGAGTCGGCGATCAAGGTGCTGCCGATCAAGCTCGCCCAAGGTTCGAAAGCCGACCATTACCTGCGCGGCTGGGAACAGAAGGAAGCGGCCGGGCAGTCGCTCATCGGCGACCAGATCGAGCTGCCTGTGCGAGGCCTGGAGGACAAGGCCTTTGGGGATACCCGCGTGCGTCCTGGTGAAGCGCCGACCCGTACGCCCGAGTATGCACCGACGGCCCCCGGCGGACTGGATTCGGGGTGGAAGCCATGAGCACGCAGACGACTTCCGTGATGGCGGGCGGCAAGCCCGAGCGCACGGTGCCGCCCACCAGTGTGCGTGGTGCGGCGATGCGTGGTGTCGTTGCGCGGCCAGGGCATGAAGCGATCGAGGCCAAGGGTTGGTTCGGTGCCCACAAGTGGTTGCTGCTGCGGCGCGCTTCCCAGTTCGGCATCCTTGCGCTGTTCCTGGTCGGGCCCTGGCTCGGCTGGTGGATCGTCAAGGGCAACCTGGCCTCAAGCCTGACCTTGGGCGTGCTGCCGCTCACCGATCCCTTCCTGATCGCGCAGCAGGTGGCGGCGGGGCAGTGGCCGTATCGCGAGGCCTTGCTCGGTGGTGGCATCGTGCTGGCCTTCTACCTGCTCCTCGGTGGGCGGCTGTTCTGCTCCTGGGTATGCCCGGTGAACCTCGTCACCGATGCTGCGGCCTGGCTGCGGCGCCGGCTGGGGCTCAAGGGCGGCAAGGCGCCTGCGGCGAGCACGCGCTACTGGCTGCTGGGGTTCGTGCTGGTGATCGCGGCGGCAACCGGTTCGCTGGCGTGGGAGTGGGTGAATCCGGTGTCGATGTTCCACCGTGGGCTGATCTTCGGCTTCGGCCTGGCCTGGGGCATCGTCGGCGGCATCTTCTTTTACGACCTGCTGATTGCGCCGCGCGGCTGGTGCGGTCACTTGTGCCCGCAAGGCGCCTTCTACGCGCTGCTCGGCCGTGCTTCGGTGCTCAAGGTGTCGGCCGCCAGGCGCAGCGCCTGCAACGACTGCATGGACTGCTTCGCCGTGTGCCCCGAGCCGCAGGTCATCCGTCCCGCGCTCAAGGCGGCCGGGCAGGACCACCCCCTGATTCTGGATGCCGACTGCACCACCTGCGGACGCTGTGTGGATGTATGCGGCAAGGACGTTTTCCGTATTACGACCCGATTCAACAGGAGCGAGTCATGAAAAAACAAACCCGCAATCTCGTGATCGCGCTCGTCGCCGCACTCGGCATCGGCGCTGCACTGCCCGATGCCGCCGAGGCCCAGAGCGTGCGCAGTATTCGTGGCGCCGACGTCGCCGATCCCGAACTGGCCGTGGGCAACTACAAGCTGATCCCCGACCAGGCCCCGCTGCCGCGTGACTATGTGCAGCAGCCACCGCTGGTGCCGCACAAGATCGATGGTTATGAGGTCACCATCAATTTCAACAAGTGCATGGACTGCCACTCCTGGACGCGTTATCGCGAGACCGGTGCGACCAAGGTCAGCATCACGCACTTCAAGGACCGCGAGGGCACCGAACTCTCCAACATCTCGCCGCGGCGCTATTTCTGCCTGCAGTGCCATGTGCCGCAGACCGATGCCCGCCCGCTGGTCGAGAACCAGTTCCAGCGCGCCCAGGGCCTGCGCTAAGGCCGACTGAACGGGGTATGAAATGACCGACAACAAGAAGAGTTTGATGCAGCGCATCCGCGGCGCCGGTTGGGGCGCGGTCGTGCTGCTGTTCGCGGCCGGTGTCGTGTTCTGGGGCGGCTTCAACTGGGCCCTGGAGGCGACCAACACCGAGAAGTTCTGCATCTCCTGCCACGAAATGGAGGAGAACGTCTTCAAGGAGTACCGCAACACCATCCACTACCAGAACCGCACCGGTGTGCGCGCGACCTGCCCGGACTGCCACGTCCCCAAGGAGTGGGGGCCGAAGATGGTCCGCAAGGTCCAGGCCTCGCGTGAGCTGTACGGCAAGGTGATGGGCACGATCGACACGCCCGAGAAGTTCAACAAGGAGCGCCTCCGCCTCGCCGAGAACGAATGGCGCCGCATGAAGGCGAACGACTCGCGCGAGTGTCGCAACTGCCACAGCTTCGAGTACTTCGACTACTCGGCGCAGGGTCGCCGCTCCAACCAGATGCACCAGGCTGGCTTCGCCGAAGGCAAGACCTGCATCGACTGCCACAAGGGCATCGCTCACTCGCTGCCGCCGGTCGCGCAGGATATCGGCGCCGAGCGTGGCGGTGTGACGCCGGAGACCATGCACCCGACGCCGCCCGCCGCCCAGCAGTAAGCCCTGGCGTGAAGGGCAGAGCGGGGGCTTAGGCGCCCGCTCCACATATCCGCCCCCTGCGGCGCTGATCAGGATCGGTGGCGCAGGGGGTTTGCCATTGCCTTTCGGCGCAGCTCGGGATGGCGTCGCCTGCCATCCCTGTGGTTCAATCCGTCCCCATGCTCGAAGCCCAAGATCTCGCCTGCCTGAAGGGCGATCGCCTGTTGTTCCGCGACCTCGCCTTTCGCCTGCAGGCGGGCGAAATGCTGCGTATCGCCGGCCCCAACGGGGTAGGAAAGACCAGCCTGCTGCGCCTGGTCACCGGCCTTGCCTTGCCGGAAGCCGGGGAGGTGCGCTGGCGCGGCCACTGTATCCGCCGCGAGCGCGAAGCCTTCCATGGCGAACTGCTCTATCTCGGCCATGCGCCGGCCCTCAACGACTTGCTCAGCCCGCTCGAGAACCTCCGCTTTGCCTGTGCCGCGGGAGGCGACCATGTCGCCGAGGATGACTGCGTACAGGCGCTTGTCCGCATCGGTCTCGAGAACCAGCTCGATCTCCCCGCACGGGTGCTGTCGCAGGGCCAGCGCCGGCGTGTGGGGCTTGCCCGCCTGTTCCTGTCGGCGCGGCGGCCGTTGTGGGTACTGGACGAACCCTTCACTGCACTCGACGTGCACGCGGTGGCCGATCTGGCCGCGACCCTGTCCGCACACTGTGCGGACGGTGGCTGCGTGATGATGACCACCCACCAGGATGCACCCTTTGCCCGCCCACCCGCGGTGCTCGATGTCGGAGCCTTTGCATGCTGAGCACCTTCCTCGCCGTGCTGCGCCGCGACCTATTGCTGGCGTGGCGCGGGCGCGCCGACGTACTGGTGACGCTGGCCTTCTTCGTCATCGTCGTCTGTCTGTTCCCGTTCGGTGTCGGTGCCGAGCCCAACCAGCTGCGCGCGATCGCACCCGGCGTGTTGTGGGTGGCCGCCTTGCTCGCGTGCCTGTTGTCCTTGCACCGGCTGTTTGCACAGGACTATGCGGACGGAACCCTGGAGCAACTCCTCCTGTCTAGAGAGCCTGCTGCTGTATGGGTGATGGCCAAGGTGCTGGCCTTCTGGCTCAGCACCGGCCTGCCGGTGATTGCGGTTGCGCCTGCGATGGCCTTGCTGCTTGACCTGGAGCAAGGTGGACTTTCGGTGTTGGTACTAAGTTTGACGCTGGGCACGCCGATCCTGACCTTGCTGGGCGCTGTAGGCGCCGCCCTGACGCTTGGCCTGAGAGGTGGCGGGATGTTGCTGGCGCTGCTTGTACTGCCGCTGTTCGTGCCGGTGCTGATCTTCGGTGCGGGGGCGGTCGAGGCCGAGGTGTCGGGTAGTGGTGCCTTGGCTCACCTGCTGCTGCTTGGTGGCGGGCTGGCCGGTGCGGTGGCGCTTGCCCCCTGGGCGTGCGCCGCGGCGCTCAGGATTTCGACCGAATGATGATGTGGCCGCGCATTTGCGTGTGTGGCCTTGAGACGAGACAACGACCGATCTTCGCATGACGACCTCCGAACGCAGTCGCAGCGTGCTCCGCTTCGCATCCCCGCAGTACTTCTATCCGCTCGCTGGCAAGCTTGCCCCCTGGTTCGCAGCCCTGGCGGTCGTGCTCACCCTTGCCGGCCTCTGGCTGGGCTTTTTCGTGGCACCCACCGATGCAACCCAGGGCGAGGTCTATCGGGTGATCTTCATCCACGTGCCTGCGGCCTGGATGTCGATGTTCATCTACCTGGTGATGGCCTTCTGGTCTGCGGTCGGCCTGGTCATGAACACGCGCCTGTCCTTCGTGATGAGCCAGGCGCTGGCGCCCACTGGCGCGATCTTCTGTTTCCTGGCGCTGTGGACCGGCGCGCTGTGGGGCAAGCCGACCTGGGGGGCCTACTGGGTGTGGGACGCACGCCTGACCTCGCAGTTGCTGCTGCTTTTCCTTTATTTCGGCTTCATCGCGCTCACGCGCGCGATCGAGGACCCGCGCCGCGCCGACCGTGCCGGCGCCATCATCGCACTGGTCGGTGCGGTGAACGTGCCCATCATCTATTTCTCGGTGAATTGGTGGAACACCCTGCACCAGGGTGCTTCGGTGAGCCTTACCAAGGCGCCGTCGATGGCGGCGACGATGCTCGCCGGCATGCTGGTGATGGCGATCGCGGCGTGGATGTACACCATCGCCGTGGTGCTGTGGCGGGTGCGCCCGATGATCCTCGAGCGCGAGCGCCACACCGAATGGGTGGGCACGGTGCTTGAGAAGGAATTGCAGGCCGTTGCAGCGAACAAGGGAGGACGTGCCTGATGCAATGGGAAAGCTGGTCCGCGTTCTGGGACATGGGCGGTGCAGCCATCTTCGTCTGGGGCAGCTACGCCGTCACCTTCGGATTGCTCGCGCTGGAACTCGTGCTCGTGTTCCAGCGTCGGAGAGACACGACGCGCCGACTGCTGCGCTGGCGGCGGGCGGTCGGCAAGGAAGTTGGCAAGCATGATGGCGGCGAGTTCGAGCCCGCCCTGGAGTCTGAAAGATGAAAGCCCGTAGCAAGCGTCTGATGTTGGTTGGCGGCGGTGTCGCCCTGTTGGTGGCGGCGGTCGCCCTCGTGTTGAGCGCCTTCCAGCAAAACCTGGTGTTTTTCCACACGCCTTCCGAGGTTGCCGAAGGCAAGGCGCCCCTGGGCAAGACCTTCCGCATCGGCGGCATGGTCGAGGATGGCTCGATCGCGAGAGAGGCCGATGGACTCACCGTACGTTTCGCCATCACCGATACCGCGAAGGTCATTCCGGTGACCTACCGTGGCACGCTGCCCGACCTCTTCAAGGAGGGCAAGGGCGCAGTGGTGCAGGGGCGGCTCGAGGACGACGGCATTTTCCGTGCGACGGAGGTACTCGCCAAGCACGACGAGAACTACATGCCACCCGAGGCCGCACACGCGGTCGAGCAGGCGCAGAAAGCCGCCCAAACCGTGAGCCAGTGACGCCATGATTCCCGAACTCGGACATTTCGCGCTCATCCTCGCGCTGGTGCTGTCGCTGGTGCAGGGCATCGTGCCGCTGGTCGGTGCCAGCCGCAACAGCATGGCGCTGATGGCAGTCGGCCGGCCTGCAGCACAGGGTCAGTTCTTCTTCATCCTGTTCAGCTACGTATGCCTGACCTGGGCTTTCGTCACCAGTGATTTCTCGGTGCAGCTGGCCGCGTCGAACTCGCACAGCGCCACGCCGCTGATGTACAAGATCACCGGCGTATGGGGCAACCACGAAGGTTCCTTGCTGCTGTGGGCGATGTCGCTGTCGTTGTGGACGGTGGCGGTGACGGTGTTCTCGCGCCACCTGCCCGAGGCCTTCATGGCCCGCGTGCTCGGCGTGCTGGGTTGGGTCAGCGTCGGCTTCATCTCCTTCACGCTCGTTACCTCCAACCCGTTCGACCGCCTGCTGCCGGCGGTGGCCGAGGGCCGTGACCTGAACCCGCTGCTGCAGGACCCGGGGATGATCATCCACCCGCCACTGCTCTACATGGGTTATGTCGGTTTCTCGGTGGCTTTTGCGTTCGCCATTGCCGCGCTGCTCTCCGGCCGGCTCGACGCTGCCTGGGCGCGCTGGTCGCGGCCATGGACCACGGTGGCCTGGGTGTTCCTGACTGCGGGTATCGCGGTCGGTTCGGGCTGGGCGTACTACGAGCTCGGCTGGGGCGGCTGGTGGTTCTGGGATCCGGTCGAGAACGCCTCCTTCATGCCGTGGTTGCTTGGCACCGCGCTGATCCACTCGCTCGCGGTCACCGAGAAGCGTGGTGCGTTCCGTAGCTGGACGGTGCTGCTGGCGATCGCGGCGTTCTCGATGTCGCTGCTCGGCACCTTCCTCGTGCGTTCGGGCGTCATCACCAGTGTGCATGCATTTGCGACCGACCCGAAGCGCGGTCTCTACATCCTTGCCCTGCTCGTGCTGGTGATCGGCTTTTCGCTGATGCTGTACGCGATGCGTGCCAACAAGCTGATGGGTGGCGGTAGCTTTGCGCTGGTATCGCGCGAGACCTCGCTGCTAGGCAATAACGTGCTGCTGACCGTGGCTTCGGCGTCGGTGCTGCTCGGCACGCTCTATCCGCTGTTCCTCGATGCGCTCAACCTGGGCAAGATCTCGGTGGGGCCGCCGTACTTCGAGGCGGTGTTCGTGCCGCTGATGACGCCGGTGGTGGTACTGATGATGTTCGGCCCCTTCCTGCGCTGGAAGGACGATGATTTCGTCGCGGCGGCGCGCAAGGTCGCGCCAGCCTTCGTTGCCAGCATCCTGATCGGAATCGGTGCGGCGATGGCGGTGGATCACCTGACCTGGCGCACAGCGCTGGGCCTGTTCCTTGCCGCCTGGGTGGTGCTGGCCAGCATCCAGCTGCTCTATGGCCGCCTCAAGGAGCGCGCCGGTGCATCGGTCGGATCGCGCCTGCGCTCGATCACTGCATCCTGGTGGGGTATGTGGCTCGCACACCTCGGAATTGGCGTGTTCATCATCGGCGTCACCATGGTCGGCAGCCTCGATCAGCACCTTGACGTCAAGATGCAGGAAGGACAGCGTGCAGAGCTTGCGGGCTACACCTTCACCTTCCGTGGCGCGATCGACGCCGATGGCCCCAACTACGACGCCGCGCGCGGCATCATCGACGTAACGCGCAACGGTCGTGCGATTGCGACTCTGACGCCCGAGAAACGCCTTTACTGGGCGCAGGGCATGCCGATGACAGAGGCCTCGATCGACATCGGCCCGTTCCGCGACGTGTATGTATCGCTTGGTGAACAGCTCGAGACCGGGGCATGGATCGTCAGCCTGTACTACAAGCCCTTCATCAGCTGGATCTGGCTGGGTTGCACGTTGATGGGTCTTGGCGGACTGTTTGCCGCGGCCGACCGCCGTTATCGCCGCCTTGCCGAGCGCGATGCCAAGGTCGGCGCAGGGCGCAGCGTTGCCGGCGCAGCCTGAGTGGAGACCGGACAAGCCTCATGAAAGCAAAGTTTCTCGTTCCGCTGCTGCTGTTCTTCGCTCTTGCCGCGTTCCTCGGCTTCGGCCTCACCCTCAACCCGCGCGAGGTACCCTCGCCGCTGATCGGCAAGCCGGCGCCCGAATTCACGCTTGCCCGCCTCGATCAGCCCGAGCAGCGCTTCGCACTCGAGGAAATGCGCGGCGAGGTGTGGTTGCTCAACGTGTGGGCGTCGTGGTGTGTCGCCTGTCGCGAGGAGCACCCCGTTCTGGTGCGCATGGCGCAGCAGAAGCTGGTGCCCATCGTTGGCCTCAACTACAAGGAGGTACGTGGTGACGGGGCGCTCAACGTACGCGGTATGGCACTCGACACCGAAACCGACCTTGCAATCCAGCGCGCCCGGCGCTGGCTGACCGACCATGGCGACCCCTACGTGCTGTCCGTGCTCGACATCGATGGCCGCGTTGGCATCGACTTTGGCGTCTATGGCGTACCCGAGACCTTCCTGATCGATCGCGAGGGCAAGATCCGCTACAAGCACATCGGCCCGATCACGCCCGAGGTGCTGAAGCAGGTGTTGCTACCGAAGATCGAGGAGGTCCGCCGTGCCGGCTGATCACTACAAGGAATTTGCGCTCCGGACGCTGCGCCTGGCTGCCTGCGCGCTCATGTTCGCGGGCGGGCAGTCCGCCTGGGCTGAGGGCCAGCCTGCGTCCGACCCCGGCTTGGCGCCGACGGTGGCGGCAGACCTCGCGCTCGAGGCTGACGTCATGGAGCTGTCGCACAAGCTGCGCTGCCTGGTGTGCCAGAACCAGTCGATTGCGGAATCCAATGCGCCGCTGGCGGTCGATCTACGCGACCAGGTGCGCGAACAGCTCGCGGCCGGCAACAGCAAGCAGGACGTCATCGACTATGTCGTCGCCCGCTATGGCGACTTCGTCCTTTACCAGCCGCCATTCCGTGCCTCGACTGCCGTGCTGTGGGTGGGGCCGGCACTGCTCCTGTTCGGGGGCGCCGGCTGGCTGGCCTGGCGGCTGCGCCGCAGGCAGGAAGAAGTGGCGGCCGATCATGGCCTGAGCGCCGCCGAGCGCGAACGTGCGCGCGTCCTGCTCGCGGGAGCGGACGAGGCAGCACCGAAATCTGAATCACCGGAGTCCCGTTCGTGACCGCCTTTATCCTTCTTGCCGGCCTGTTGCTGGCCGGTGCCCTGCTATTGATCGTTCCGCCGCTGTTGGGCGCAGGTGCGCGCCAGCGGCGCGAGCAGGCGCGTCAGAGCACGATGGCGCTGACCGTGCTGCGCGAGCAGCTGGCCGAGCTCGATGCAGACCTCGCGTCCGGCCAGATCGACGCCGAAAGCCATGCCCGCAGTCGCGAGGAGCTCGAGCGCCGCGCGCTCGAAGAGGGCGAGGCGGCTGCCGAAGCGGCTGAGCGTGCCGACGTGCGCCCGAGCCGCGGCTGGGCGGTGGCGATGGCAGTGAGCATCCCGGCCGTGGCCATCGCCTCCTACCTGGCGATCGGAGAGCCGGAGGCGCTCGATCCCGCAAACCTCACCACGCAGCAAGGTTTCACCCGCGAACAGGTCAACGACATGGTGGGCCAGCTCGTGGCCCGTCTCGAGCAGGAGCCCGACAACGTCGAGGGCTGGACCATGCTCGCGCGCACCTACATGGTGCTGGAGGATTACCCGAAGGCGGTCGCTGCGTTCGCGCGTCTGGGGGCGCTGGTGCCCGACGACCCCGATGTCCTGGCCGACTGGGCAGATGCCACTGCGGTGGTGAGCGGAACGGTGCAGGGCGAGGCCGAGGCGCTGGCGCAGCGTGCGCTGGCGGTGGCGCCCCAGCATGTCAAGGCGCTCGCCATTGCAGGCACCGGTGCATACCAGCGCAAGGACTTCGCGACCGCAGCCGGGCACTGGGAACGCATCCTTGCGCAGATTCCCGCGACCAACGACATGGCGAAGGGTTTGCGCGACAGCATCAACGACGCGCGCGCCAAGGCCGGGCTCGAACCGCTGGCTGCGCTCGAGGGGGCAGCGCCGGCGGCGGCCGCCCCGGTACTGACGATCAGCGGCCGTCTCAGCCTGTCTGCCGAGCTTGCGGACAAGGTGCAGCCAGCAGATGTCGTGTTCGTGTTCGTGCGTGCCGAAGCCGGCGGTCCGCCGTTCGCGGCGCTGCGTTTCACGGCCGCGGAACTGCCGCTCGACTTCGATTTCGATGGCGCGACACTGATGATGGGCGACATGCCCATCCCCGAGCGTGTCGTCGTCGCGGCCCGGGTTGCAAAGGGCGGTGACGCGACGGCGCGCAGCGGCGACCTCGAGGGCGCAAGCCCGGTGGTTTCGCCCGACAGCGAGGGACTCAGCGTCGTGATTGACCGCGTGCGGGAGTGACGGTCGCCGCTCAGCCGATGTATTCCAAACGCACCCGCTTCACGTTGCACAGCAGTTCGTAAGCAATCGTGCCCGCAGCCGCGGCAACGCGGTTGACCGGCACTTCGGTGCCCCACAGCTCGACCCGGGTGCCAATGTTCGCAGTCGGCAGGGCGCTGAGGTCCACCGTGAGCATGTCCATCGAGACCCGCCCGATGATGCGACTGGGCTTTCCGCCCACGCTCACCGGTGTGCCGTCCGGCACTGTGCGCGGATAGCCGTCGGCGTAGCCCATCGCCACCAGTCCGACACGCGTGGGTGTCTGCGCGACGAAGCGGCCGCCGTAGCCGAGCGCTTCTCCGACAGCGATCTCGCGTACCGCCATCACCGCGCTTTCGAGCGTCATCACCGGCTTGAGGCCGTTGTCTGGCGCCGGCATCGGGTCGGCCCCATAGAGCAGGATGCCGGGGCGCGCCCAGTCGCGCCGGGCGTCTGGCCAGCCCAGGATGGCGCTCGAGTTGGCAAGACTGCGCGCGCCGGGCAGGTTGGCGGTCGCCTCCTGGAAGCATTCGATCTGGTCCGCAGTGGTGATCACCTGTGGTTCGTCCGCGCGCGCGAAGTGCGTCATCAAGGTGATGTCGGCAACCTGCCTGCAGGCTTTCAGCCGTGCCCACACGGTGCCGACTTCCGCTGGCGCGAAGCCGGCCCGGTTCATGCCCGTATTCACCTTCAGCCAGACGTGGATGGGGGCTGCCATCGGCGTCGTTTCGAGCATCCGTACCTGATCCTCATGGTGGACGACGATCCATAGCCCCTCGCGCGCGACCTCGGCAAGCTCAGCCGCCTCGAACACGCCTTCGAGCAGGAGCAGCGGCTGACGAATACCGGCGGCGCGCAGCACCAACGCTTCCTCGAGGAAGGCAACCGCGAAGCCGTCGGCCTCAGCGGCCAGCGCCAGTGCGCAGTGCACCGCGCCATGGCCGTAGGCGTTGGCCTTGACTACCGCCAACGCGCGCGCGCCGTGGCGCTCGCGGGCGAGGCGGTAGTTGTGACGCAGGGCGGCGAGGTCGATCTGGGCGCGGGCAGGGCGCATGGTAGGCATCCGGGGTGCAATGTACAGGCTCGATGGTGCAGTCAACGCATTGGGGCCGCAATAGCGCGGCCCCAATGGCATGACTCCACGACTGATGAGCAGGGGATTCAGGCGGGTGACAGGGTGTAGCCCGCGGTGCTGCCGCCCGCCTTGCGACCGTAGCGGGCGAGGCCGAGGTCGTCATGGCGGATCGCCGGCTGGTGGCCGCAGACGAGATCGGCGACAAGTGCGCCGGCACCGCAGGACATGGTCCAGCCCAGCGTGCCGTGACCGGTGTTGAGGAAAAGCTCGGGGTAGGAGGTGGCGCCGATGATCGGCGTCGAGTCGGGCGTCATCGGCCGCAGCCCGGTCCAGAATTCTGCCTTGGGCAGGTCGCCGCTGCCGGGGAAGAGGTCGCCGACGACCATCTCCAGGGTTTCGCGCCGGCGTGGGTTCAGGCGCAGGTCGAAGCCGCCGAGCTCGGCCATGCCTCCAACTCGGATGCGGTCGTCGAAGCGGGTCACGGCCACCTTGTAGGTCTCGTCGAGCACCGTCGACACCGGCGCGGCGGCGGCATCGACCAGCGGTACCGTAAGCGAGTAGCCCTTGACCGGGTACACCGGCAGTTCGAGCCCCAGGCTGGCTGCCATCTGCCGGGAGTAGCTACCGAAGGCCAGCACGTAGCGGTCGGCGCGCAGGATCTCGTCGCCCTCTGCTCCCGCGACACGCACGCCGTCGATGTGGCCGCCACGCTTGAGCAGTTCGCGCACATCGACGCCGAAGCGGAACTCCACACCCGCTGCGCGTGCCATGTCGGCGAGCCGGGTGGTGAACAGGTGGCAGTCGCCGGTCTCGTCGTTGGGCAGGCGCAGGCCCCCGGCGAGCGGGGTGGCCCGGCTGGCCAGTGCGGGCTCGGCGCCGCCAAGCGCGTCGCCGGCCAGCAGTTCATAAGGTACGCCGCACTCGTCGAGTACGGCCGTGTCGCGCGCAGCTGCGTCTAGTTGGGCCTGAGTGCGGAACAGCTGCAGCGTGCCGCGGCTGCGCTCTTCGTAGTGCAGGCCGGTTTCGGCACGCAGGGTGCGCAGGCAGTCGCGGCTGTATTCGGAGACGCGCATCATGCGTTCCTTGTTCACCGCATAGCGCGCGCTGGTGCAGTTGGCGAGCATGCTCGCCATCCAGCGCAGCTGGAACAGGCTGCCGTCGGCACGGATCGCGAGTGGGGCGTGGCGCTGGAACAGCCACTTCACGGCCTTGAGGGGAATGCCGGGTGCGGCCCAGGGCGTCGAATATCCAGGCGAGACCTGGCCGGCATTGGCGTAGCTGGTCTCGAGCGCGGCACCAGGCTGGCGGTCGATGACCGTTACCCGGGCGCCGCGTTGCGCGAGGTACCAGGCGGTGGTGGTGCCGATCACGCCGCTTCCGAGTACGATCACGTTCATCCTGGTGTCTCCTGTCTTGTAGCTGTTGAATATCGGCAGTTTAGTCAGCAAAATGCAGTGAAAATCACCTAACTAATGGTCGATTCTAGTGATATGAACTTTGTTGCCCCGTGCCAGGGCACTTCAGGAGTGAAATGCGCGATCTCGACCGCATAGACCGCCGGATCATCGATCTGCTGCAGAAGGACGGCCGCCTGTCGATGACCGAGCTTGCCCAGCGTGTGGGGCTGTCGGCGACCCCGTGCACCGAGCGTGTGCGCCGTCTCGAACGCGAGGGCGTCATCACTGGTTACCACGCCCGCGTCGACCCGCGGGCGCTTGGCCGGCCCTTGCTGGTGTTCGTCGAACTCAAGCTCGCTGCCAAGTCGAACGACACCTTCGACCGCGTGAAGAAGGAGCTCGCGTTTGTCCCCGAGGTGATGGAGTGTCACCTTGTGTCGGGTGACTTCGATTACCTGATCAAGGCGCGTATCGCCGAGATGAGCGACTACCGGCGCCTGCTTGGCAACATCCTGCTCAAGCTGCCGTCGGCAACCGAATCGCGCAGCTACGTGGTGATGGAGGAGGTCAAGGAAAGTCTCTACCTGCCGCCCGAGCCTTGATCCAGGCCCCGGTCTGCACGTGACAGGGCGATCAGCAGCGGGATGACACCCGCGGCGGCGGCGAGGTGCTTGAGTGCATGTCCAGCGATAAGCTGCCCGGAGAGCGTCCAGATGCTGGTGTCGGCGGCCTCGAAAACCTTGGCCAGCCCGTATGCCACCAGGAGCCATCCCCATGGCAAGGCGCAGGCCCCGGGCCGCACACTGTGGCGCAGCCAGATCAGTAGGACCATGAAGCCGCCGAACTGCGTCAGAACGTATAGCCGCAGGTCGTCCTTCAGTACCCATAGGGCCAGCGCCGACGCGCCCAGCAACAGCCAGCCACCGAGCCAGCGCCGAGCCGCTCGGTCGCCGAGGCGCTCGCCGGCAAGGGCGCCGAGTGCACCGGCAAACGCGATGCACATGGCGAGGCGATCCCAGAACAGGCTGGCACTGCTGGGGTCGAGGTGGTACCAGGCGCTACCCGCCCCAGTCAGGACCAGGCCGATGAAGAACACCCTCAGCGCCATGCGCTGCGAGGGCGGCGCGTGCGCTCCCCGCACCAGGCCTGCAAGGCCCGCCGCACAGAAGGCGAGGCTGCTCAGGACATCGGCAGCGTTGGGAATGAGCAGGCGGCCGATTGCAAGTGCGCGCGTGTCGGCGAATTGGTGATACTGCGGCGACTGTGGGATGGGCGCTACGAGCGCGAGTGCGAGGGCGCTTACGCCGAGCACGGCCAGCGCTGTTGCTTGGGCATGCCATGTCTTCGGTCGGCGTGGACTCATCACTTGCCTCCGCTGTTGCCTCAGGGTGTGATCCAAAACGGCCGACTCGCATGAGCCGGGTTGAGCGTCTGAATCCGTATTAAGCGGGTGTAGAGCGACATGCCAAGTACGGCCAGCCCCCCGACCCAGCCGGTGGCTCCAGCGCCCGATCGCCGAACGGCGGCGCTTCAAGCTTAATCCAGCAATCCCAGAATGGCTGCCTTTACCGCGGTGGCGGTCTTGTTGGCGCAGTTGAGTTTGGCCATGGTGTTGGCGGCGTGAAAATTCACGGTGCGTTCGGAAATGCCCATGAGAATCGAAATCTCCCCGGCAGTCTTGCCCTCGGCGGTCCATCGCAAGACCTCGACCTCACGGGTCGTCAGTTCGCCGAGATCTTGCGCGTGGTGTTCGCGGGCCAACTGATGACACAGGTACTCATGGCCCGCATGGGCGAGAAAGCTCAAGCGCGCCCCATTCGCGAATAGCTCGGCCGAACTCAGACACTCGGCGCCGCGAACGAAAGACACCAGGCTCTGCCGGCCGCGACAGTCCGTGGCAGATTGAGACCAACCGTTGGCAATGCCGAACTGCCTGGCTTCTTCCCAGAACGTGTCGCTGGCCTGTGAGTAGTGTTCGGACCAGACGAAGGGCAGTTGCGATGCCATTCCACGCATGACCACGGGATCGTTATTGATGTATCCACGCTCGGCGTAAAGGGTTTGCCATTGTTCCGGGTAGTTGTTGAGCAGAACGATGCGGGGGTTGCTCAGTGGATAGCGGAAGCGCACACCGTAGGCCAGGTGGTCGAAGCCAAGTGCCTTGCTCTCAAGCTCGATCACCGAGAACACTTCGGTTGCACCGTGCGCGGCGTTCAGTCGGGTCAGGAGGTCTTCGCGCCAGATGTTCATCCGACGCCCTCTGGCCGGGTATCGGGATCTCTGAACCTGTCAACGTTGACATGCCTAGAAACACACCGGCGCGCTAATGTCTGGCAACAATGAAGCGCTTCAAACCAATAACAACGCGTGAGCAGATGAGAACAGAACAGCCAATGACGTCCGTCGTTCGGGTATCGGACGATGGACTCGTCCGTTTGCCGGAGCAGGCCTTGAGCACTGTCCGGTTGCGTCACTTCGCCTCGGGTCTGGACGTACCGGAGGCGGCCCCCATTCCGGGGTGTGGTGACGTGACTGAGGTGACCGGGTTCACCGAATGGATCGCGGGGCGTCGTCCTTACATCAGTCTGGGTTGGGATTGGGTGCTTGATGTCTTGCACGGTCATACCTTCCTAAAGCGCACGGGCGAGCCACGATCGAACGTCATGCTGGTCGACGGGCACATGCGGGATCTGGGCATGGCTGCCTCCCTGCGGCGACTGACAGCCATTGTCGATGGTCTGGCCTGGACCAAGACGGTGTGGCCTTCCATCGTTCAGCGCTACGGCGGCGTCGGCTGACCCGGGCGCCAGAAAAATACATCATCCAAAATGGCACACGAACAACCGAAAATTCGCCTTTACAAGCGGATTTCGCTTGAACAAAAGCTCAAACGATATCCGTTGAGAATATCAATTTTGATGTACATCGAAAAGCAAATGTCATGATTGGTTTGCTTCCGGCCAGAGGAGCATCATCTTGAGCAATTCGGTTGCCCGGCTGCATCAAGCCATGTCGATCGGCACGACGAGCGCGGCGGCCACGGTGGACGGGTGTCTGACGCGTATCGATCTCTCCAACGGCATCATCAACGCCGTGGTGACCCTGGATGCGGCGTCTGCGCGCCGGCAGGCCGAGGCCTGTGACCGTGAGTCTGTCCATGACCCTGCGAAGCTGCCGTTGCGGGGCGTGCCCATCACTGTCAAGGATGCGTTTGCCACGGCTGGCATGCGCACGACCGCTAGCCACCCGCCGCTGGCTGACTACGTGCCTGACACCGATGCGACCGTGGTTGCGCGTTTGCGCCAGGCGGGTGCAATCATCCTGGGAAAGACGAACCTGTCCCGACTGGCTGGCGACCCTCAATGCATCAGTCCGGTATTCGGGGCGACACGCAACCCATGGCGTCACGATGTCACCCCGGGCGGCAGTTCCGGCGGTGCCGCCGCCGCGGTGGCCATGGGGTTCTCGTACATGGACCCGGGCAGCGACCTGGGCGGCTCCATCCGCATCCCGGCGGCCTACTGTGGCGTCTATGGACTCAAGGCCACGGAGAACCGTATTCCGAGAACCGGTCACATTCCGCATCTGCCCGGGCAGCCGCGCAGTGTCCGACACATGCTCAGTTTCGGCGTACTGACCCGGTCGATCGAGGATCTGGCGCTTGGTTTGTCGGTCATGGCGGGGCCGGACCGTATCGATACCGAGGTGCCGCCGGTCGCCGGAGTGGCCGGCCGTGCCCGCACTGACCGGCTGCGCGTCGCTTGGTGGGATGACTTCGCCGGCCTGCCCCTGTGCGATCGTACACGTGCCGGCCTGGATCGGACCATCGGGCGGCTCACCGATGCGGGCGTAGAGGTTGTACGGTGTTTTCCCGACGCCTTCGATCCTGAGCGTGCCCTATACGCTTATGGTGTGCTCGCCGGCGCCGAGATCGGTCTGGCCTTCAAGCCCTGGGAGCGTCATCTGATCGCGATGGCCGGTCGCCTGATTCCCAAGCGCCAGCCTCTCACCCGAGCCTTCACGCAAGGTTTGCGGTTTGACTGGCGTCGCTACAACGCCGCGCTCAACATCCGGGATCAGCTGATCAGTGCCATGGAGAACTTCCTCGATGACCACGATGTGCTGATTTGCCCCACGGCACCGCGGACCGCTTATCCGGCGTTCGCGCTCAAGCCGCTGGGCAAGCCGCCGACACTGGTGGTCGGTGACCGGGCCCTCCCTTTTCTGGAGGCCACCGTCAGTATGGTGGGGCTGTTTTCACTGACCGGTCACCCCGTGGTTTCGCTGCCGGCTGGCCCGGTCGATGGCCTGCCAGTCGGTCTGCAGTGTGTCGGGCGGCGCTGGGGGGATGAAGCGCTGATCGAGGCCTGTGCACAAATCGATCGCATCGTCGATGGCTACGCGACGCCGCCGGCTGCAGCCAGCTGACGGCGACTGGTAAGAGGGACTGCCGGCCCGAGAACAATTCCTTCTTCAGTACATCCGAATGGCATTCGTCTCGGCTACATGAGCCATGAAAGCAAAACGCCAACCCCGGAGGATTGGCGCAAGTGCTTGAATTCAGGTGGAGCGGGTGAAGGGAATCGAACCCTCGTCATCAGCTTGGGAAGCTGAGGTAATAGCCATTATACGACACCCGCCATGCGCATCCGGCCCCTGGCCGAAGCGAACAAGGTCGCCATTCTACTGGGCGCAGGCCGTCCGACGCAATGTGTCCAGGTGAGCCCGGCAGGTGGTGTCAGCGATGACGGAGTGACTGCGGTTATGCGTCGTGGCGCCGCCTCAAGGCAGTCCTGCTTGCAGATACGCATCGAGCTGCAGTACCTCGGTGCGCCATTGCAGATTGTCGTTCGTGCTCGTCGTTGCCAGGTGCTCAGCCGTGATCAACAGGGCGGCGGGCGAGGCGAGCAATCCAAGGTTGTGGCGGACTGCGTGCAACGCGGCGGATACGCTCCGTCCGTCCGATGATTGGTCTTCCCCGAAGAAGCCTACCGCTTGTTGCAGCATGAACGGGATGTTCGACACGTATACCGTGTCCACAGCGAAACCGTCGTTGCTTGCCCGCTCCGAGAGTCGTGCGGCAAGGCGTCCGAAGGGCCGTAGCGGGGCGTCGGGCGAGGTTGCAAGATCCAGTTGCAGCACTCTGACGGCGCCGGTTTCGAACAGCTCGCGTATGTGCCGGTAGCGCTCTGTCGAACGTTCGTTGAGCCAGCTGTCGGGGCGGGACAGCTCACGGCCAATCCAGTCCCGTACGTCGGTGGAGAACATCCGCAGGCGAGGGCGCTGGGGCAGTTTCGGGGTGACTGCATCCACGAAGGCTGCGGGTGAGTCGGCCCTGCGCAATGCCTGGCGTACTGCTCGCCAGACGCGGAACTGGTGCAGATTGATGTCGCACAGATACACGCTGGCGGAGCTTCTGGCCGCGGCGATGTCGAGATTGCGAAAGCTGCCCCAGCCGACATGGATGCAGGGCGCCGCGCGCCGGCTCGCGCGCAGCGCAGCGAGAGCGCGGGCGGTGCCTTCGTCCTCCCGCATCGTCACGGTGTAGCCGCCGCGGTCGGGTCGCAGCGGGCGTCCGCCGAGCAGCCAGGGCAGCTCCGTGCGCATGGCGGTCGAAGCCGCTGTCATCCGTGTCGAGCGGGGGGCAGAGGTGAAATCTGCGCTTCGATGTCGCCGTAGTCGAACGCCTCGCAGGCGTCGAGATCGAGTCCCAGCGCCGACGCCGGCAAGGCGAACTCGGTGGATGCAGGCGGGACGTGGCGTGCCATGGCCGAGACCAGGCTGAATCCCTTGCCAGCATCGAAGGTGTGGGCGAGGCCGGCGGGCCAGAACAGCATGTCGCCGCGCGCCACCGCCACCCTGAGTACTGCTTCGCCTCGCCGGCCCGGATGTTCGATGAAGAACGTGGCGCTGTCCGCGGTGATCAGCGCAATACGCCCCGAGTCGTGTACATGGGGTTCGCGGTTGCGTGTCCTCAATGGGCCATCGGGGTGGCGCTCGGCCGGGGCGCGCACGTGGATTGCCGACGGTCCGCCGATCGACCGGGTCAGCAGCAGGCTCTCGAAACGCATGTCGCCGATGTCATGACCATAGCCCGCGGACTCGAGGTCGTGGCGTGCGCGCATGATCTCCTCGACTTGATCGACAGCAGCCGGGCAGCGGCGCAGGAAACGTCGTTCCTGCCAATGCCTGCCGACCATGTCCTCGAACTCGTGGGTGGCGAGCGAGCCCGCCAGCAGTGTTTCCCAGAATGCGAGCAATGCCGCGTTGCTGGGCAGCAGGCTTGCGGTAGGTGAAATCGACGCCGTCATCATGTGCTCATCACTGTGCGGACTCATGCGACCCGCGACATGAAGTCCTCGAACTTGCCGCCTGCGGAGCGTGGAATGGCGTCGACATAGTGAAACTCGAGCTTGAAGGGGTAGCCCAGGTTGCGCTGTATCTCCTCGCCGAGGCGCAGCTCCGTGGCTTCATCAGGTCGGTGCGTGGCCACGATGTCGACCTCGATACGCTCGAGCTCGACCTGGATCATGCGCAGCTGTCGCAATGGCACGATGGTGTTCATGGCCTTGTAGTTCAGGATCGGCCAGTGGCATCGACCGTCCGGCAGGCGCAGCATGTTGCGTTGGCGGCCAAGGATGCGCCTGATGACCGGCAGGCCGCGACCGCAGGGGCAAGGTTCGCCGACTTCGGCATAGTCGCCAACTTCGTAGCGTAGCAGCGGGAAGGCAAAATTGTGCAGCGGTGTGACCACCACTCGTCCGATGTCACCGGGGCCGCAGGGCTGGCCGCCGGCGTCGAGGATCTCGATGCGGGCGTTCTCGGCCTGTAGGTGGTAGTGATCGTGCTCGGGGCATTGCAGCGCGAGGTAGCCCGTCTCGCGCGTGCTGTAGATGTCGGTCAGGGAAACACCGAGCAATTGCCGGCAGCGCTCGCGCAAGCCTTCGGGCAGCGCTTCGCTTACCGTGCGGACCTCGCGCAGGCGCTCCAGCCGCAACGGCCTGCCGTCTTCAAGGGTGCGCAGAAGGGTGTCGAGAATCGTGGGGTGGGTCAGCAGGTATTCGGGTTGTTCGCGCTCCAGCCAAGCGATCTGCTGGTCGACGCTCGAGCGTACGTCCAGCATGGCAACGGGGCCGGTGCGGACGAGGTCGGCCGTGGCGCTGCCCCAGTTCGGGCCACGCCCACCCTGGGGGGGCGCGGCACTGCCATCGGGGAAAAAGCGGATTGAACACAGCTTGCCCGCCACGTCACGCGCATGCCATTCGTGGTCACGAAGCGTGAATGCCTCCCAGAACAACTGGGTGAGCGTGGTTTGCTCGACGGCGATCGGCTTGCCTGTCGAGCCAGAAGAGAAAATGGTTTCGCGACCACCATGCGCTTGCGGGCAATGCGTACTACGCAGCGCCGCTTTCTCTTCCTGCACGGTGTCGCGCTTGAGGACCGGGATCGACCGCCATGCGCTTTCGTCCAGTTGCGCGGGGAGGTGTGCGAGCGTGCGGGCGTAGTAGGGGCTGTGCTTGCGGGCGTGGGCGACGAGCTCGGCAAGCTGGCGCAACTGCATGCTTGCCAGCCGCTCGACAGGCCACCATTGCGTGGCTGCGAACTGATGCAGCAGCCCGAGGCGCATGATCGCCCTTGGTCCCGGCAACGCTGGCCAGTGCAGGCCAGGCATCGTGCTTACGAAGTCCATGCTTGGGGGGGCGCTTGCTGCGGTTCCGGATGAAGTGGATGAGAAAGGTCAAAACCACCGCGCCAGGGCGGGACCCGGCACGGTGGCGGTAGGACGAAGGCTGCAGCCGTCAGAAGCCGAGGCGCAGCGAAACCGCGGCGGAGTAGCTCGGGTCCTCGCCGGAGGTGGCGGCATGCGCCGACACGGTCACAACCATGTTCGGCTTGATGCGGTGATCCACATCGACGCCGACACGCTGCCAGTTCTTGCGGATGCGGGCGCCTGGCTCGTTGAAGCTGAGCAGACCGCTCGCCTCGCTGCCAGATAGCGCCGGGCCACGGTCGTCGAGGCGATGAACGGTCTCGATCGTGCCGCGGACCCCGGTCGCCGGCGTCAAGCTCCAGTCGGCGGCGACGCCGAGGCGGAGCTCGTCGGCGTTATGTTTCTGGCCGTCAAAGGTAGCGGGGAAAGCGCCGCCGCTCTCAGTGTAGCCGTCGACCTTGACCCGGCTCCAGGTGTAAGAGGCCCAGGGCGTCAGTGTCGCCGAGCCCAGCCGTGCGGCGTCGAACCAGTCCGCACGCAAGCGCAGTGCGAGTGCGTCGACGTCCGGGCTGCCGCTCGAACGTTCCTGCGTCGTGCCGTTCATGTAGCCGCGCCGGATATCGGCATCCCAATCACCGAGCACTGCGGTGACGGAGCCGACGATGGGGGAGCCTTCAGGGCGCCAGTTCACCTCGCCCACCAGGAACTGGCCGTCGACCTTGCTGCGGCCGCCAAAGGCGAGATCCTGAGTCTGGCGTCCGATGCCGACTCCGACCCCGGCGCGCACGGCGCCGCCAGCGAAGTCGGTGCACACACCCACCTCGCCCGTGCCAACGCGGGCATCCTTGTTCTCGTGTCGGGCGAGATCGCCGGTCGCCCAGAAACAGTTCGTGCTGCCGAGCTGTGGATAGCTCATCAGCGGGCGATGGTGGGCGCCATTGAGCGGCAGGTTGGTCAGTTGCAAGCCGGAATGGAATGCCTGGCCGGCGCCGGAGACGCTGCGCAGCCAGTCCTGCACGCTGATGATGCCGCTGCCGTGACCCACTCGTGCGAGCCACACCTGATTGCGCCCCTCTGCATCCCGACCGGTGCCGACCATGACGTTGCCGAGGCTATTCACGCCGACCTCGCCACCGTCTGCCAGCCGCCAGCCTTCGGGCGTGGTCACGCCCGCGCCCGCCAGCCAGTCCGACACCGACTGCATGCCCGTTGCGGCCGTCCAGCGGAAGGGCTGGTAGATCGAGTCTGCGTCGTACGTGACTCCGACCACGACGCTGCCGTCGTCCGAGAGCCCGCTCGCCCAGCTATAGTTGCCGCCCAGGGTGCCGAGGTCGGCCATGCCGCCCGCCTCGGTCCAGCGGAAGGCATGGTAATGGTCCTCTTCGGTGCGCGCGTATCCGATCACGACGCTGCCGTCGATGTTGACCCGGTAGGCGTAGCTCCAGTTGCCACCCAGTGTGCCCAGGTTGGTCATGCCGGAGGCCTCGGTCCAGCGGAAGGCGTGCGAGTGTCCGCTATCTGTGTCCGCGTGGCCGACCACTGCGCTGCCGTCGCCGGAAATACCGTATGCGTAGCTGTAGGTGCCGCCCAGGGTGCCGAGGTCGACCATCCCATCCGCTTCCGTCCAGCGGAATGCATGGCCATGGCTTGCTGCAGTGTATGAATATCCGGCTACGGCATTGCCATCGTCAGACACACCGGTCGCGTAGCTGTAGCTGCCGCCCAGGGTGCCCAGATCGACCATGCCGGTGGTCTCCGTCCAGCGGAAGGCGCGGTCCTGGTTCATCGCCGTGCGGGCCTGTCCGACAACCACGCTACCGTCCGCGGAGACACCGTAGGCATAGCTGTAGTTGCCGCCCAGGGTGCCGAGATCGATCATGCCGGTGGCCTCGGTCCAGCGGAAGGCGCGGGAGTCGCTCCAGTCGGTGAGGTAGCTCTGCCCGACCACCACGCCGCCATCGGCGGACATGCTGTGGGCGTAACTGTAGTTGCCACCCAGGGTCCCCAGGCTGGCAATGCCGTCGGCAGCGGTCCACCGGAAGGCGTTGTAGTAGCCATCCGTCGTTTGCCCGTAACCGATGACGACCGTGCCATCCGCGGAGACTACACGGCTGTTGTAGTAGCTGCCGAGGCGGTTGTAGTCGCCTCCCAGCGAGCCTAGGACGGTGAATTCCGCGGGAAGGCTTGCTTGGGCCGAAGCAATCAGGGGGAACCCCGTCGCAATGGCCAAGGCCAGCACGCTGGGGCGAAGCATCGAGCGGGTTTTTTTGCTGCTGGTTTTCATGTTCTTGTCTCCTGAGCGTGCGAGTGCATCCTGCGCTCAAGATTAGCACCAAGGCCACGTGGGCCTCAGGGTCTTTTCGCCCAAGTTGGGCTTACGCAACATCCGCTTCGCCCGGTACCGGCAGACGGCGTTTTCTGTGTGAGCGTCAGGCCACCAGTCGTTCGACCGCCTCGCGGATGCGCGCAGGTTCGTCCATCTTGAGGATGCGCTGCACCTTGGGTGCGAGTTCGCCGAGGTCGGCGCGCAGGATCTGTTGCTTGATCTCGAGGATGTTGCCCGGATGCATAGAGAAGTTGCGCAGGCCCATGCCGAGCAGCAACTCGGTGTAGGCGAGGTCGCCTGCCATCTCGCCGCACACCGACACGGGCAGGCCGTAGCGGGCGCCGGTGGCGATGGTGCCGGCGATGAGCTTGAGCACCGCGGGGTGGAGCGGGTCGTAGAGGTGTACCACCGCCTCGTCCGAACGGTCGATCGCCAGCGTGTACTGGATGAGGTCGTTGGTGCCGATCGACAGGAAGGCGAGGCGGCGGATGAACATGCCGAGCGACAACGCGGCCGCGGGGACTTCGATCATGCCGCCGATCTGCACGCCTTCGTCGAACTTGAGCTTCTCGGCGCGCAGTTCAGCCTTGGCCTTTTCGATCAGGGCAAGGCATTGGTCGATCTCCTGGGCGTGGGCGAGCATCGGCACCATGATCTGCAGTTTGCCGTGCGCCGACGCGCGCAGCAGTGCGCGCAGCTGGGTGAGGAACATCTTGGGTTCGGACAGCGAGTAGCGCACCGCGCGCAGGCCGAGCGCGGGGTTGGGCTCCATGCGCGAGTGCACGCCGTTGAGCGCCTTGTCGTTGCCGACGTCGAAGGTGCGGATGGTGACCGGCTTGCTCGGCATCGCCTTGACGACGGCGCGGTAGGCCTCGTACTGCTCGTCCTCGTCGGGCAGGTTGTCGCGGCCGATGAAGAGGAACTCGGTCCGGTACAGGCCGATGCCGTCGGCGTTGGCGGACTTGACCGCGGGCAGGTCCTTGGGGCCCTCGATGTTGGCCATCAGGTTGATGGTTTCGCCGTCCAGCGTGGTGGCGCGCGTGTCGCGCAAGCGGTTGAGCTTGGAGCGTTCGATCTCCAGCTCGCTGCGGCGCAGGCGGTACTCCTCGATGATCTCGTCGCCGGGGGCGACGATGATGACGCCGCGCGTGCCGTCGACGATGACGAGCTCATCGTCCTCGAGCAGGTCGCGCACATGGTGCAGGCCGACCACAGCGGGGATCTTGAGGCTGCGGGCAACGATCGCGGTGTGGCTGGTCGGCCCGCCGACGTCGGTGACGAAGCCGGCGATGTTGTGGTCGCGAAAACCGATGGTGTCGGCCGGTGACAGGTCGTGGGCGACGACGATGGTGCCCAGACCGTCGCGCCGCTTGGGCGGCAGGTGGCCGGGATGGCCGAGCAGGACCTTGACCAGGCGCTCGATCACCTGAACGACATCGGCCTGGCGCTCGCGTAGATAGGGGTCCTCGATCTGACGGAACTGCTCGACCAGGTGCTCCATCTGCTGCACCAGCGCCCACTCTGCGTTGCAGCGGCGCGATTCGACGAGTTGGCGGGCGGCGTCGACCAGCATCGGATCGGCCAGCATCATCAGCTGCAGGTCGACGAATGCGCCGACTTCGCTGTGGGCCTGGCCCGAGGTGGTGACCGCCTTGAGGCCGACGAGTTCGCCCTGCACGGTGGCGACGGCCTCGTCCAGGCGCGCGAGCTCGTCCTCGATGTGGCGCGGCGCGACGTGGTAGTGGTTGACCTCGAGCAGGGCGTGGGAGATCAGGTGCACATGGCCGATCGCGATGCCCTGCGAGACCGGGAGGCCGTGGACAGTGAAAGGCATCTCACTCCCCTTCGCCGAAGCGGTCCGCGACCAGGTCCCGGATCGCCCGCAGGGCGTCGTCGGCCTGCTCGCCTTCGGTGTCGATCGTGATCGTGCTGCCCTTGGCGGCGGCCAGCATCATCACGCCCATGATGCTCTTGGCGTTGACGCGGCGGCCGTTGCGCTCGAGCCAGACCTCGCACGGGTAATTGCTGGCGAGCTGGGTGAGCTTGGCCGACGCACGTGCGTGCAGGCCGAGCTTGTTGATGATGTCG
Source organism: Thauera sp. 28 (assembly GCF_000310145.2). Classification (GTDB taxonomy): domain Bacteria; phylum Pseudomonadota; class Gammaproteobacteria; order Burkholderiales; family Rhodocyclaceae; genus Thauera; species Thauera mechernichensis. Next base: position 12,725 of record NZ_AMXA01000005.1, on the reverse strand, counting down.
GCGTCCGCTCTTGGCATGGACTCGTCTCCCCCGGGTTTTCCCGTGTCCTCGTTATTCTTCGCGTTCAGTTGGCGTCGACGTGCAGGACGCCGTCGCAGGCGCCCGATACCGCACGCTTGACCAGGGTCGGCATGTCACGTTCGCGATAGGTCAGTACGCGCAGCAGCATCGGCAGGTTCACGCCGGCGACCAGTTCGATGCGGCCCGGCATCACCAGCTTGGCCGCGATGTTGCTCGGCGTGGCGCCGTAGATGTCGGTGAGCACGAGCACGCCTTCGCCGCCATCGACCCAGCCCAGCATGTTGCGCGCCAGCGGCAGCACGTCCAGGGGGTCGTCCTGCGCCGATACGCCAAGCTGCGCGATCTGCACAGGCCGTTTGTTGAGTACATGGCAGCAGCACTGGATGAGCGATTCGCCCAGCGTGCCATGCGTTATCAGAAAGATGCCGATCATGTCCGTTCTCCGCTGGGCGTGATTCTAGCCGAGTCTGTGCGGGGGGCGTCCGTTGGCCGGTGTGCGGCGGGTAAAGGGTATTTTAAAAACTAGGCAAATTTAATTTGGACAAATGTTAAAATGCCTCGCTCGACCCGTTACGGCTCGTGCCGCAAGTGCTGCGGCCTCCCTTCATATAACGACAAGGAGCTGGAATGACAGAGCGCAGGGACCCGATGTCCCCCGATGGCCAGGTCAATCCGATCGACACCGACTACAAGGTTGGCCAGGACAACATCATCGTTAACGTGGGGCCGCTCGGCCTCGACATCCACAACCGCGTATTCGCGATCTCCGGCCTCGCCGTGGTCGCCTTCGTGATTCTCACCCTGGCCTTCCAGAACCATGTCGAGCCCCTCTTCAGTGGCCTGCGCGGCTGGCTGACGACACACCTCGACTGGTTCTTCATCAGCGCCGGCAACGTCTTCGTGCTGGTCTGCCTGGGCCTGGCGGTGTCGCCGCTCGGCAAGGTCAGGCTGGGCGGTACCGAGGCGAAGCCCGACTACTCCTATCTCGGCTGGTTCTCGATGCTGTTCGCGGCCGGCATGGGGATCGGGCTGATGTTCTTCGGCGTCTCCGAGCCCTTGTCCCACTTCGGCAGCGCTTTTGGCGGCACCGTGGTCGAGGACGGCGTGCGCACCGACTGGGCGCCTCTGGGGGCCGCAGCGGGCGATGCCGAGGCGGCGACCCGTCTCGCCATGGCAGCGACCATCTACCACTGGGCGCTGCACCCGTGGGCGATCTACGCCATCCTGGCGCTCGGCCTGGCCCTGTTTTCCTTCAACAAGGGTCTGCCGCTGACCGTGCGCTCGGTGTTCTATCCGCTGCTCGGCGAGCGTGTATGGGGCTGGCCGGGGCACGTCATCGACATCCTTGCCGTATTTGCCACACTGTTCGGCCTGGCCACCTCGCTCGGCTTCGGCGCCGCGCAGGCCTCGGCGGGGCTCAACTACCTGTTCGACGTACCGCTCGGCAACACCACCCAGGTCGTGCTGGTGATTGCGATCACCGCCATTGCACTGGTGTCGGTGGTGGCGGGGTTGGACGCGGGGGTCAAGCGCCTGTCCGAGATCAACATGGTGCTCGCGGTCGTGCTGTTGCTGTTCGTGGTAGCAGTGGGGCCCACGCTGGCGATCCTGACCGGCTTCTTCTCCAATCTCGGCGCCTACCTGCAGAACCTGCCCGCGCTCGCCAACCCGATCGGGCGTGACGATGCCAACTTCTCGCAGGGCTGGACCGCCTTCTACTGGGCATGGTGGATCTCCTGGTCGCCCTTCGTCGGCATGTTCATTGCACGCGTGTCGCGTGGGCGCACGGTGCGCGAGTTCATCGTCTCGGTGCTGATCGTGCCCTCGCTGGCCTGCGTGATGTGGATGACGGTATTCGGCGAGACCGCGATCAGCCAGCTCGTCAGGGATGGCTACGAGGCTGCCGCCGGCGCCGCCTTGCCCCTGCAGCTATTCACCATGCTCGACGCGCTGCCGCTGGCCTCGATCACCTCGTTCGTCGCCATCGTGCTCGTGGTCGTGTTCTTCGTCACCTCGTCCGACTCCGGGTCGCTGGTGATCGACGTCATCTCCGCAGGCGGCAAGGTGGATGCGCCGATGCCTCAGCGCGTGTTCTGGTGCACCTTCGAAGGGCTGGTGGCGGTTGCGCTGATTCTTGGCGGTGGTCTGGTGGCCTTGCAGGCGATGGCGGTGTCGACCGGCCTGCCGTTTACCATCGTGCTGCTGATGTCGGCGGTGGCGGTGATCAAGGGCCTGGCCTCGGAGCCGCGTACGGGCTGAAGGCTTGCGCTACGATTCTCTCTCGCCCTCGCCACTGCTGCCCGCCATGCAGATCGAACAACTCGAGATCCTCGACTTCCTGCGCGCCCATCCGCCCTTCGACGAACTGCCCGACGAGGTATTGCAGCGGGTGGCGGCGGCGATCGACGTGCGCTACTACAAAGCGGGCGAGGCGATCGTCGAGTTCGGCCAGGTGGCCGAGTCCTGGCATGTGGTGCGCAGCGGTGCGGTGGAGGTCTTCCGTCGCAACGGCACGCTCTACAACCGCCTCACCGCCGGCGGCTACTTCGGCGAGTTCGGCCTGCTGCGCAACGGGCGGGTGCGTTTTCCGGTCACTGCGCTGGAAGACACGCTGCTGTACCTGATTCCGCGCGAGCTCTTCGCCGAGCTTTTCGACCAGCACGAGCGCTTCGCCGACCTGGTGGAGGTCGAGGACCGCACACGGCTGCGCCAGGTGGTCTCCAAGCGCGAGGAGTCCAACGACCTGCTGTCGGCGACGATCGACACCCTGGTCGGACGTAGCGCGGTAACCTTGTCCAGCACCGCCAGTGCGCGCGAGGTGGCGCAGCGCATGAGCGAGGAGGGCGTGTCCTCGCTGCTCATTCTCGAACACAACCCGGAGGTGCCCGATCTGCCGCAGCTTGCCGGCATCGTCACCGACCGCGACCTGCGCACACGCCTGGTCGCCCCCGGCCTGCCTTACGACACCCCGGTGACCGAGATCATGTCGGCCGGCGTGGTGTCGGTGAACCACAACCAGCTCGTGTTCGAGGCCATGCTGGCGATGCTGCGCCACAACGTGCATCACCTGCCGGTGCTCAGGAACCAGCGTCCGCTGGGTGTGATCGCGCTGTCGGACATCATTCGCTACGAGTCGCGCAGCAGCCTGTTCCTGGTCGGCAGCATCTTCCGCCAGCACTCGGTGGATGAACTCGCCGCCCTCGTACCCGAGGTGCGCGCCTGCTTCGCACGCATGGTGGCCGAGGACGCCAGCGCCAACATGATCGGCAGCGCCATGGCCGCGATCGGGCGCAGCTTCAAGCAGCGCCTGCTCGAGCTGGCCGAGGCCGAGCTTGGCGCGCCGCCCGTGCCCTACTGCTTCCTCGCGCTCGGCTCGATGGCGCGCCAGGAGCAGATGATCGTCACCGACCAGGACAACGCCCTGGTGCTCGACGACCGCTTCGACCCCGTGCAGCACGACGCCTACTTCAGGGCGCTTGCCGCATTCGTCAGCGACGGCCTGGCGCGCTGCGGCTACAGCTACTGCAGTGGCGGCGTGATGGCGAGCAACGAACGCTGGCGCCAGCCGCTCAAGGTGTGGGAGCGTACCTTCACGGACTGGATCGAGCGTCCCACGCCCGAGTCGCTGCTCAACGCCGGCATCTTCTTCGACCTCGACGGCGTCTGGGGGCGGTTGGAGTGGGCAACGCGGCTGCGCGAGCTGATCGCGCGCAAGGCCAAGGGCAACTCGCGCTTCCTCGCCTGCATGGCACGCAACGCGCTGCAGCGCACGCCACCACTGGGTTTCTTCAAGGATTTCGTGGTCGAATCCGATGGCCGCCACAGCCGCGTCATCAACATCAAGCGCCGCGGCACCGCGCCGCTCGCGGACCTGACCCGCGTCCACGCGCTGGCGATCGGCTCGATGGCACTCAACTCCTTCGAGCGCCTGAAGGACGTCATCGACGCCGCCATCCTGCCGCTTGGCCGCGGCCAGGACCTCTACGACGCACTGGAATTCATCGCCATGGTGCGCGCCCGCCACCAGGCCGAGTCACTCGCCGCAGGCGAAGAGCCGGACAACAGCATCGACCCCGAGAAGCTGTCCGAATTCGAACGCAAGAGTCTGCGCGATGCCTTCCTGATCCTCGGCAACGCGCAGAAATTCCTCAAGTACCGCTACCAGCCCGGGCGGGCGAACTAAGGGCGCGGCCATGCTTCACCTTGGCGACCTCAGGAAGGACGCGCCCGCCGCGCCTGCACGCAGCGGTGAGCCGCGCGCCCGCGCCGTTCGGGACTGGCCGGCGCGCTTCACCGAACTCGCCGCCGCCGCACGCGATCGGCGCCTGCATCGCTTCTATGCGGCAGGCACGGTCGCGGGCGAAACGCCGCTCAAGAACGTGCAGATGGTCGCGCTCGACGTCGAGACCACCGGGCTCGACCCGGTTCGCGACGAGATCGTCAGCATCGGCGTGGTGCCGATGGATCTCACCTGCATCCGCTCGAGCGCCTCGCGCTACTGGGTGGTGCGCCCGCGTGCCGAGCTGCACCCCGAGTCAGTGACGATCCACGCCATCACCCACGCGCAGATCGCCTCCGCACCCGATCTCGGCGCCATCGTGGACGAACTGCTGCCGGCGTTGGCCGGCCGCGTCGTGGTGGTGCATTGCGGCGACATCGAGCGCAGTTTCCTGGCCGCAGCGCTCAAGGCGCGCATCGGCGAAGGCATCGAGTTTCCGGTGATCGACACCATGGAGCTGGAGGCGCGCCTGCATCGTGCGCCAGCGACGGGCGCTTGGCTTGCAAACCTCCGCGCCCGCCTGTTTGGCCGCAAGCACGACCAGGTGTCGATCCGCCTCGCCGACAGCCGCGAACGCTACCGCCTGCCGCGCTACCGCGCCCACCACGCGCTGACCGACGCGCTCGCCACCGCCGAGCTGCTGCAGGCGCAGGTGGCGCAACGGTTCGCGCCGGATACGCCGCTGCGCGCGCTGTGGCAGTGAATCAGTCGAGGCCCTGGCTCTGCAGGTACTCCTCGTAGGTCCCGCGGTAATCCACGATCTGCCGGTCCAGCTTGATCTCGATGATGCGGGTGGCGAGCGATGACACGAACTCGCGGTCGTGGGAGATGAAGATCAGCGTGCCGGAGAACTTCTCGAGGCCGCTGTTGAGCGACTCGATCGATTCCATGTCGAGGTGGTTGGTCGGCTCGTCCATCAGCAGCACGTTGGGGCGCGACAGCATCAGCTTGCCGAACAGCATGCGGCCCTGCTCGCCACCGGAGATCACCTTGACCGACTTCTTCACCTCGTCGCCCGAGAACAGCAGGCGGCCGAGCGTGCCGCGCAGCAGGGTCTCGTTGTCCTCGCCGGTGGCGGCGGCGGTGATGCGCGAGTAGGGCGCGATCCAGTCGGTCAGGCTGACGTCCTCGGCGAAATCGCTCGAGTGATCCTGGGCGTAGTAGCCGGGCTTGGCCTTCTCCGCCCACTTGACGGCACCCTTCTGCGGCGCAAGCTCGCCCACCAGCAGCTTCAGCAGGGTGGTCTTGCCGACGCCGTTCTCGCCGATGATGGCGACGCGTTCGCCGGCCTCGATCGCGATCGAGAAGCGGTTGATGAGCGGCTTGTCCATGCCCTCGTAGGCGAAGGAGATGTTGTCCACCTCGCAGGCCAGGCGGTGCAGCTTGTCCTTTTCGTCGTAGTCGAAGCGGATCCACGGGTACTGACGGCTGGACGGCTTGACGTCCTCGGGCTTGAGCTTGTCGATCAGCTTGAGGCGGCTGGTGGCCTGCTTGGCCTTGGACTTGTTGGCCGAGAAGCGGCGCACGAAGGCCTGCAGCTCCTGGATCTTGTCCTTGGCGCGGGCGTTGGCCGAAGACTGGCGCTCGCGCGCCATCGTCGACGCTTCCATATAGTCGTCGTAGTTGCCCGGATAGATCGTGATCGTGCCGTAGTCCAGGTCGGCCATGTGGGTGCACACCTGGTTCAGGAAGTGGCGATCGTGCGAGATGATGATCATCGTGCAGTCACGATTGTTGAGCACGTCCTCGAGCCAGCGGATGGTGTTGATGTCGAGGTTGTTGGTCGGCTCGTCGAGCAGCAGGATGTCGGGATTGGCAAACAGCGCCTGGCACAGCAGCACGCGCAGCTTCCAGCCCGGGGCGACCTCGCTCATCGGGCCGTTGTGCAGTTCGGTGCCGATGCCCACGCCCAGCAGCAGTTCCCCGGCGCGCGACTCGGCGGTGTAGCCGTCGTACTCGCCCACCTTGCCCTCGAGTTCGGCGGCGTGCATGTAGTCGTCTTCGGTGGCGTCCGGGTTGGCGTAGATCGCGTCGCGCTCCTTGATCGCCGCCCACAGTTCCTCGTGGCCCATCATCACCACGTCGAGTACGCGCATGTCCTCGTAGGCGAACTGGTCCTGGCGCAGGTAGGCCATGCGCTCATGGACATCCTTGGAGACGTTGCCTGCGCTGGCTTCGAGGGCGCCGCACAGGATCTTCATGAAGGTCGACTTGCCGGCCCCGTTGGCCCCGATCAGGCCGTAGCGGTTGCCGTCGCCGAACTTGACGGAGACGTTCTCGAACAGGGGCTTGGCCCCGAACTGCATGGTGATGTTGGCTGCGACGAGCACGGAGAGTCCTGAAGTTCAGATAAAACAAAGCGTTGGATTATAGCGCAGGCAAGGGCGCTGGTGCCGGGCGGCAGCCGTCCGAGGGGGCGTTCGGCGGCAGCGTTTCCAGCGCTCGCGGGCCGGTGCAGCTACTTGGGGTGTGCCGCCTGCGTCCTGCCCGCCGCGGGGTGATGTCGGAATAGTCCGACGTTGGTTTCGGACCGGGCCGATGGGACGGGAGCAGGGGGGCGCCTAAAGTGAAGCCGTGAGCCGAGCAAGGGCCGCTCCCATGCAAAAGGCACCACGCTGCACCCTCAACTTCAAGGAGAGCAACCATGAACAAGGACATCATCGAAGGCAACTGGAAGCAACTCAAGGGCAAGGTCCAGCAGCAGTGGGGCAAGCTCACCGACGACGACTTTGACGTCATCGCGGGCCGCCGCACCGAACTGGCCGGTCGCCTGCAGGAGCGCTACGGCATCACCCGCGACGAGGCCGAGCGTCAGGTCAAGGAATGGGAAAGCCGTTTCTGAGCCCACCCGAGCGCGCCGGGCGGCCGCGGTAGCGGCGCGTGCCCGGCGGCGCTGCCGACAAAGGAGACCATCATGCTGCACTATGCCGTAATCTTTTTCATCATCGCGCTGATCGCAGCCGTGTTCGGCTTCGGCGGCATCGCCGCCGGTGCGGCTGGTATCGCCAAGATCCTGTTCGTCGTGTTCCTGGTCATGGCCATTGCCAGCTTCCTGGTCAATCTTGCCAAGGGGCGATGAGTCCGCACCCGGGTCCGCCAGCCGCGCCGCGGGATGTTTGCCGATGGCCGACGCCTGGATGGGCGGTCGGCGCATCGGCTATGCTTTCAAGCGCTTCATCGTGAATGGGACCGTCGGACATGCTGCGTATCGCCATCGTCGATGACCACCAGATCGTGCGTGCAGGCTTTCGCGAGATGCTTGCAGACGAGCTGGGATTCGAGTTTCCGTTCGAGGCCGCGTCAGGCGAGGAGGCGCTACAGGGCTTGCGCGAGCATGAGACCGATGTGCTGTTGCTCGACCTCTCGCTGCCTGGGCAGAGCGGGGTCGACGTGCTGCGCGCCGCGCGCCAGCGCTACGACAAGCTGCGCATTCTGGTGCTGTCGGGCTTTCCCGAGGAACGCTATGCGCTGGCGATGATTCGCAACGGAGCGGATGGTTACCTGTGCAAGGACTGCACCCGCGAGGACCTGATCAACGCCATTCGCACCGTCGCGCAGGGGCGGCGCTACTTGTCGCCGCGCACGGCAGAGCTGCTTGCCGAGACCTTGGCCGGCGGAGCGTCCGGCGCCGCGCATGACAAGCTGTCTGACCGCGAACTCCAGGTCTTTCTGCGCCTCGCACGTGGCGAGTCGGTGTCGGACATCGCTGGTGTGCTCAGTCTGAGTGTAAAGACGGTCAGTACCTACCGCACGCGCCTGCTTGAAAAGCTCGGCGTGGCCAGCAATGCCGAGCTCGCGACCTATGCGCTGCGTCACGGGCTGATTCTCGAGTGAGGCCGTCATGTCGATGACTGCATCGCCCCGCCCTGACGACCCGCCTGTGTTGCGCATCGTCCTGGTCGAGGATTCGGCGCTGCTGTGCGGCATGCTGCGGGACATGCTCGAGGAGCTCGATGGCGTGGGCGTGGTGGCGGCGGCCGCGGACGAGCAGGACGCGCTTGCAGCACTCGAGCGCCTGCATCCTGATCTGGCGATCATCGATCTCGAGTTGCGCGCCGGAAGCGGCCTGGGCGTGTTGCAGCGGTTGCAGGCCGAACCTGAGCGTTTCGGTCGTCCGCGAGCCGTGGTGTTCTCCAACTACGGTCACCCGCCGGTGCGGGCGCGCTGCGAACAGTTTGGCGCCGAGCGCTTCTTCGACAAGTCTTTCCAGCTCGATGAGTTGGTCGAATTCGTGCAGGCTGCGCTCCCCGAGCCTGGCTCCTGAGACAGCGCCGGAACATGGCTCCACGCTCAATGCATGCGTGCGAAGGGGACGCGCGCACTGATGCGGGTGCCAGCGCCGGGGCGGCTGTCGATGTCCAGCCGCCCGGCCAGCATCTGCACGCGGTGTGCCATGCCCGCCAGGCCGTGACGGTCGTGGTCGCGTGCTGAAGGGTCGAAGCCGACACCGTTGTCCTCGATCTCCAGTACCAGCTCGTCGCCCTCGGTGTGGAGGCGTAGTTGCACACGAGTGGCCGAAGCATAGCGGCGCACGTTGGTGAGCGCTTCCTGGGCGATGCGATAGAGCGCGAGCGCGGTCTGCGCGGGCAGTTCGGGCAGTGCGTCTGGCAAATCGATCTCGAGCTTGCCGCCATGCTCGCCGATGTCACCGCTGTCGGGCAGTGCGCGCAGCGCCTCGACAAGGCCGAGCTCGGACAGCAGCGGGGGGCGCAGGTCAGCCACCACCTTGCGCTTGAGCGCAATCCCCTGGTTCAGGGTGTCGAGCAGGCGGTCGAAGCGGCTGCGCAGCGCCGTCATCGTCTCCGCCGGCAGTTTGCGTGCAATCCACCCGGCGTCGAGCTTGGCGGCCGTGAGCAGGGCGCCGAGCTCGTCGTGCAGTTCGCGTGCCAGGCGGGCCTGCTCGGCTTCGCGGGCGTTGGTCAGGTAAGTGGCCAGGCTGCTGAGCGCCTGGGTGCGATGGGCGACCTCCGTGTGCAGGCGGTCGTTCTCCGAGCGCAGCAGGTTGGCAATGTGTTCGCGCAGGCGGTCCTGGCGGTAGAGCACGACGACCAGCACCAGCAGCAAGGCGAGCACGCTGGCGCCGAGCACGCGGTTCATCGCGCGTGCATCGCCAAAGCGTTCGAAAGCACCGTCCTGGGTGGCGTCGATCTCGGCCTGGGTCTGCGTGCGCAGTGCCATGATGCGCGTCCGCAGATCGTCGGTCACCTGCTTGCCGGGGCCGCCGTCCGGAAGGTCGGCGTCGGCAGGTATGCCGCGCTCGATCGCCCGGCTGAGCAGGCTCCAGCGCATATCGACCAGTAGTGCCAGATGCTCCACGGCCTCGCGCTGATCGACACTTGTCCAGACGTCTGCACGCAGCGCGTCGAGCGTGCGCTCGAGTGCCTGCGGACCGTCCTGATAAGGAGTGAGGTAGCCCGGGTTCAGGGTGAGCAGGTAGCCGCGCACGCTCGATTCAGCGTCGAGTACCTGCAGCAGCAGGGTGTCGAGGTGGTGCAGGCGTGTAGTTCGCGCGCGCAGATCCTCCAGGGCCGCACGACTCGATTCAGACTGCCACTGGCCTGCCACCAGCCACGCCGAGCCAAGCGCAAAGCTCAGCAGGAGCACCACCAGCAGCAGGCCGGTACGCGGGGTCGGAAGACGGGACGGCGCGGGCGGCAAGGGCATATCCTCCGGGAGTGGGCGCATGAACGTGTCCTATGCTAGTCCAAGGCCGGGTACTTGTCCCGCTGTCCCCGAGTGGCCGCGCGGGCCGCCACTGTGCCCGCACGGTGCCGCCGCGTTTGCAGTGGTTCGATCAGGGGCGGATCGCGATGTCGTTCTTTACCGTCCTCACCCCTGGGGTGCCGCGTGCGATCTCGGCGGCACGATTGCGTTCGGTACTGCTCTTGGCGAAGCCGGACAGCTGCACCGTGCCCCTCAGCGTCTCGACGCTGATCGCCAGCGCGCTTACGGTGGGGTCGTCGGCGAACCGGGCCTTCACGCGGGCGGTCACGGTGGCGTCATCCACATATTCGCCCACGGTCGATTGGTCGCGGGTAACGGCACAACCGACGGCAGTGAAGGCGAGCAGGCCGGAAAGTGCGAGGCTAACGGCGGTGTGTTTCATGATGGTCTCCTTGACGGGAATGTCACCGGGGCGGGACGGCTGTCGCCGCCCGTGAGATGCGATTCAAATGTATGCTCCGTGGCGACTGCACGCTGTCCGACAGTGCGGATTGCGCTGTAGGACGATTCCCGCACGGCACCGTCGAGCCGCGCTGCCTGAGCGCGCGGTGGTGTCCGCGCCGGCGGTATGCCTCCCACTGCAACCATCCTCTCCCGATGCGCTTCCTTCACTCCGCCGACTGGCATCTTGGCCGTGTCTATCACGGCGTCTCCCTGCTCGAAGACCAGGACCATGCGCTGCAGCAGTTCGTGCGTATCGCTGCCGATACCCGGCCCGACGCCGTTCTGCTTGCCGGTGACATCTACGACCGTTCGGTGCCGCCTGCAGAGGCGTTGCGCCTGCTCGACCGCGTCCTCGAGCAGCTCGTGCTCGGGTTGAGGATTCCGGTGGTGATGATTGCGGGCAACCACGACGGCCCCGATCGTCTCGCCTTCGGCTCCGGCCTGCTGCAGCGCGCAGGGCTCGTGGTGCGTGGCCCGGTGGAGTGGGCTGCGGCGCCGCTGGTGCTGAACGATGCGCACGGCGAGGTCGAGATCCATGCCTTGCCCTATGCCGAGCCCGCGCTGGTGCGCAGCGTCAGTGGCGACGATACGGTCACCGACCACCACGCCGCGCTTGCCGCGCAGACCGCGGCCGTGCGTGCCGCGCGGGCGCCGGGCCGGCGCGTGGTCGTGGTTGCCCACGCCTTCGTGCAGGGCGGCGCAGAGAGCGAGTCCGAGCGTCCGCTGTCGGTAGGGGGCACGGGGGCGGTCGGTGCCGAGGTGTTCGCCGGCTTCGATTACGTCGCGCTCGGTCACCTGCACCGTGCGCAGCAGGTGGGCGAGGCGCGCATCCAGTACGCCGGCTCGCTGCTGAAGTACGCGTTCTCCGAGGCGGACCAGCGCAAGTCCGTGACCCTGGTCGAGCTCGACGGCGCGGGCGTGTGCAGCGTCGAGCGCATTGCGCTCACGCCACGCCGCGACCTGCGTATCGTGGAAGGCACGCTCGAGGCCATCGTCGCCGCCGCTGCCGCCGACCCGGCGCGTGACGACTACCTGCTCGCCCGCCTCACCGACAGCGGCGCGCTCCTCGATGCCATGGGCAAGCTGCGCACGGCTTACCCGAACGCGCTCGCCATCGAGCGCCCCGTGCTCACCGGCGACGGCCCCGGCCGTGCCCATGCCGACCACCGCCGCACCCGCATCCAGGACCTGTTCGCCAGCTTCCATCGCGACACCACCGGACTCGCGCTCGAGCCTGCCGCACAGGCCGCGCTCGAACGCATCGTCGACCGCATCGAGCAGGAGGCGCGCAGCGCATGAAACCGCTCAAGCTCAGCCTGCAGGCCTTCGGTCCCTTCGCCGGCCGTGAAACGGTGGACTTCACCTTGTTGCCGCCCGGCTGCCTGTTCCTGATCGCCGGCCCCACCGGCGCCGGCAAGACGTCCATCCTCGACGGCATCACCTACGCCCTCTACGGCGACACCTCGGGCGGCGAGCGCAGCGCGCGTGAAATGCGCAGCCACCATGCCGACGCCAGCGTGCAGACCGAGGTCGAGTTCGAGTTCGCCCTCGGCCAGCGCCACTACCGCGTGCGACGCGTGCCCGAGCAGGAGCGTGCAGCGCTGCGTGGCGACAAGCTGGTCAAGGTGCTCGCCCGTGCCGAGCTTTACCGCCTCGAGGCGGACGGCGAGACCTGGACGCCGCTGGCGCAGAAGACCACCGAGGTTGGTGCGCTGGTCGAAGAGCTGCTCGGCTTCAAGGCCGAACAGTTCCGCCAGGTGGTGGTGCTGCCGCAGGGGCAGTTCCGCAAGCTCCTCGCGGCGAGCTCGGCCGAGCGCGAGAAGATCCTCGAGACCCTGTTCGCCACCGCCACCTACAAGCGTCTGCAGGATGCCCTCAAGGCCGACGCCGCCGCGCTGCGCGAGCGTGGCGAGAAGGCCGCGCTGCAACGCCGCACCTTGCTCGATCAGGCTGGCGCTGACGCACCCGAGGCGCTGCTGGCCCGCCGCGATGCACTGCAGGCCGAACTGGCGGTACTGACCGGCGCCGAAACGCAGGCGCGCGCCGACGATGCCGCTGCGCGCACCGCCCTGCAGCAAGGCCAGGCGGCCCAAGCGCAGTTTGTCGAAGCGGATGCGGCGAAGACCGCCTTGCAGGCCTTGGAGACCGGCCTGGTCGAGCTCGACACCCAGCGCCAGCGCCTGGCGCAGGCGCGCCGAGCGGCGCTGGTGGTGCCGGCCGACAGTGCGTTCGCCGCCGCCCGCCGCAGTGCCGACGA
>NZ_AMXA01000004.1 GCF_000310145.2 Thauera sp. 28 | reverse complement strand
GGAGATCGCCAGCCCCTTCAGGCTCGAAGGCTGCCCCGGCGGGCGCGGCGACGGCGACTGGATCGCGGTGGCGGTGACGCACCGGCTTGAGCCCGGCCGGGGCTTCATCACCCGGGCGACGGGGGTGCCGGCATGAGCACGCTCTACGACACCATCCAGCAGATGATCCGGCGCGAACTCGCCAGCCGCCGCCAGACAGAGATCGGCATCGTGCAGGCGGTATTCCCGGCCGCATCGGGGGGCGGTGCCTACAGTGCCGACGTGGTGCTGCGCGACACCGAGCTGGTGTTGCGCCAGGTTCCGGTCGCAACCCCGCGCAAGGGCTTCGCCAGCCTGCCCGAGGTCGGCGACCTGGTGCTGCTCAGCTTCGTCGGTGGCGCGCTCAACCGCCCTGTGGTGTGCGGCACGCTCTACAACGAGGCCGACACGCCGCCCGACAACAGCGAAAACGACTGGGTGCTGCAACTGCCCTCGGGTGCCGACGCCCGCGATGGCGGCGTGCGCGTCGAGATCCGCCAGTCGTCGCCGCAGGGCTTCAGCGTCAGCCTGATGGGCGAGCGCTTCAAGCTCGAGGTCCAGGACGACGACCCGGTGATGCGGCTGCAGGTCGCCGACACCACGATCAGCATCGACGGTGGCGGCGGCGTCCAGATCGACACCCCGGGCAATCTCGATGTCTCCGCCGCGGGCAGGCTACGCCTCAAGGCGGACGGCGACGCCACGCTGGAGGCTGGCGGAAACCTCGTGCTCAAGGGCGCGATGGTCAAGATCAACTAGGTTGACGAGGGAGACGCGACGATGAGCCTGCCAGCCGCAAAAGAAGGCGACCGCATCCTCGCCACCGACATCCACATCGTGATGCTGCCCAGTCCCGGCGGCCCGGTGCCGACACCGCTGCCCAGCCCCTTCGTCGGCACGCTCGACGGTGGCCTGTCGGCCGACGTGCTCATCGAAGGCAAGGCCGCCGCCACCAAGGACTCGACCGCCACCAATACGCCCGGCCACATCCCGGCCGGTGGTCCGTTCCAGACACCGCCGTCGAACAGTGCCACCATCCTCGCCGGCTCATCCACGGTGCACATCAACGGCAAACCGGCGGCGCGCATGAGCGACATGGCGCAGACCTGCAACGACCCAGCCGACCTGCCCGCCGGCAGCGTGATCGCCAGCGGCACGGTCCTGATCGGATGAACGCCATGCCCAGCTTCCGCCCTCCCTCCACTGCGCACCTGCTGTGCGATATCGCCATCCATGCGGTGCATCGAGAGCTGCGTCCGGTGTACCGCCCCAGCGAAACTGCTCGGCGGCCGCGCTCGGCCTGGGACCTCGTCGCCCGCGACGGCCTGGAGAACCTCGCCCAGGCCGTCATCCTGCGCCTGCTCACACCGCGTGGCGAACTCGCCGCGCTCGGCCACCCCGACTACGGTTCGCGCGTGCACGAGCTGATCGGGCGTGAGAACGACAGCCCGCGCCGCAACCTGCTGCGGCTCTTCATCCTCGAGGCGCTGAAGGCCGAACCGCGTATCGACAAGGTGGCCGAGCTGCGTGTCGAGCCCTCGCCCGGCAGCCGCTCCACGGTCGATGTGCTGCTGCGGGTCAAGCCGGTCGCCGCCACCGAACTGGTGACGATCGGCCCCTTCTCCATCGAACTTGCCGTGTGAGGACGCCATGTCTTTCCGCCGCAAAACCTATCCCGAAGTGGCCGAAAGCCTACTCAACCGCCTGCTGGGCGGCGTGAGCGGCGAGGCCCACCCCTATCCGCCGGCCAAGGCCGCGCGCGAACCCTACCGCCATGCACTGGAACGCCCGCCAGTCGACCGCATCACCGCGGTGTGGGGCGCGCACAACGGCGAGACCTACCGCTTCGCCGCCGATGCCGACTACGCCCTGTCGGCCGACGGCGCCGAACTCGAATGGCGGCCAGGTGGTGCCCGCCCCGACGAGGGTACGGCCTTCGAGGTGCATTACCTGCCGCGCCAGCGCGAAATGCGCGTCAACGATCTCTATCCCGGCTCGGTCGTGCGCACGCTGATGGAAGCCGTCGCGCTCGAGACTGCCGGCCTGTATGCACAGATGGAAACGGTCTACCGTGCGGGTTTTCTCGACACCGCCAGCGGCGGAGCGCTCGACCACGTCGTGGGCCTGCTCGGCATCCGCCGCGTACGCGCAGGGCGCAACAGCGGCGAACTGCGCTTTACCCGCGCACGCAACACCGCGGGCGAGATCACCATCCCCGCCGGCACCCGGGTGGCCACCGCTGACGGTGCAATCGAGTACGAGACCACCGCCGACCTCACCCTGGTCGACGGCCAGGCCGCGGCCAAGGTCGCCGCACGCGACCTCGTCGCCGCCAACGACGCCCTTGGTGCCGACAGCCTGGTGCTGATGGTGCGCCCGATCGCCGGCGTCGAGGCGGTCACCAATCCGGCCGCCACCGCACGCCAGGAGCGCGACGAGAACGACGACGAACTGCGCAGCCGCGCGCGCCGCTTTCTTGCCGGCTCGGCACGCGGCACACGCAGCGCGCTGGAAGCCGCGGTGGCCGCCGAAGGCCTGCGCGCCGAGATCCTCGAACCCTCGCCCGGCCGCGTCGATATCCAGTTGCAGGGCGTGCTCGACCCCGACCACCGCGCCCGCCTGGACAAGGCCGTGCGCAGCGCGCGCCCGGCCGGCGTGCAGGTGCACATCCATGACGGCAGCCCGCCGGCCAAGATCACGCTCGACCTGCGTCTCACCACCGCCCCGGGCCTGCTCGACACCGAGTTGCGCGCGGTCCAGGACAGCATCCGCAAGCGCTACGCCGACTACTTCGCCCACCTGCCGCTGGCCAGCGACGGCAGCCTGACGCGCCTGGTCGGGCTTGCGATCGGCGTCGACGGCGTCGACGACGTGCGCATCACGGCCGCCCACGCGGACGGCGCCGACGTGCTCGACAGCGCGCAAGGGGTATTGAACCTGGCCTCGCTATCGACCGAACTGGGCGAAGTACGCATCGTCGACCCGGCGCTCGCCACCGCCCTGCGCCTGGTGCTGCGCTACCCGCGCAGCGCCGCGATCCCCGACCAGGCCAGGCTGAGCAGCGCCACCGAGGCCGCCATCGCCGCGCTCAACGAGCTCGCCGCAGCCGGCAACGCCAGCGACGATGCCAAGCGCGTGCTCGACTGGAGCCGGCTCAGCCGCCTCCTGCCGCTCCCGCATGCGGGCTGGAGCAGCGCCACACTGGCCCAGCAGCTCGCCGGCACGGCGGGTGCCAGCGCAGCCGACGTCGCCCCCTACACGGTGCACTGGGTGCTCACCCGCCCCAACGCACTCAGCCAGGTGCTGGACGGCCCCACTGCCCCGGGCTTCGCACTCGCCACCGGCGAACGCCTGTCACTCGCCGGCATCGTGGTCGAAGTGAAGCCGAAGGATGCGCCATGAGGACGCCCCCGGCACGCCACGCCACCCACCCTCGGAGGCCCGCATGAGCGCACGCGATCCGGCCTACGCCAGCCAGCACGAGCGCCTGCTGGCGCTGCTGCCCAGCCTGTGGCGTCCGCAGCACGACGAGGGCGGCCTGCTCGCCGACTGGCTGGCCGCAGTGGCCGCAGCCCAGGGCGAAGCCGCTGCCGAACTTCAGAACGTTCTGCGCGCGCACTGGTGGGACACCGCGGACGCCGCACTGTGGGCGCGCCACTACCAGGCCGACCGCCGGGAACGCGGCCTGCCTGCCGCCAACGTGCGCGAGCCGCGCGACCGCGCCGAACTGCAGCGCTACCCCTGGGTCCGCGACCTCGCCCGCATCGGCGCGCTGCTCGATCTGCCGCCCTGGCAGGAGCCCGCCAGCCTGCGCGAGAACGTCGAAGAATACCGCCAGCGCCTGCCCGACATCGTCGACGCCTGGCGGCTCGGGCTCACCACCCCCGATGCGCTGCAACGCCTGGTCGATGCCGCCCTGCCCGAGGACATGGCGGCGCCGCTCGCCCGCCAGCGCAGCCGCTTCGCACTGGAGGAACCGGTGGTCGTGCTGCGCCGGGTGCGCGCGCTGACCGCTCCGCCCACGGTTCAGCAAGGCGACCGCATCGCCCCGCTCGCACGCTGGCGGCTCGACGCCCCGACGACCCCCGGCTTCGTCCTCGCCGGCATTGCCGCCGACCCGCCCTGCGCCGCCACGGCAACGCCGATGATCGAGCGCTACACCCCCGGCACCCACCCGGTCGGCATCGGCCTGGCATGGACGGGCACACTGGCGCCCGACCAGGCACTACGCCTGACGCCCACCCGGCGCGGCTGGCTGGCGCGCGACGCCCACCTGTTCGCCAGCGCAGCGGAATCGGCCGCCAACGCCGGCCGCGACCCCTCGGCCAACGGCCCCTGGCAACAGGCCGCCAGCCTGCCCGCAGGGCGCATCCTCAGCCTCTCGGCCGCCCCTGACGGCAGCCTGTGGGCGCGCCAGCGCACGCAACAGACCTGGCGCGTACAACGCTTCAACGGCAGCAGCTTCACGGCGATCGAGGCCGACGCACCCGACGGCCCCTACCTTGCCCTGTGCTGCGCCGGCGACTCGGCCTGGCTGGGCACCGATGCCGGCCTGTTCCGCTGTCGGCTGTGGCCGCAAGCCGGCGGCCTGCGCTGGCAGGCCGTCGACGGCATCGACGGCGCCGTGCGCGCGCTGGCCACGCATGGATCGACGCTTTACGCCGGCGGCGCGGACGGTCTGAGCGTGCTCGATCTGGAACAGCCCGGAGAGCACCCGGCGATCGAACGCCGCCATGTCGGTCTCGACATCCACACCTTCCTCATCGACCACGACCGCGAGCTGGTCGCCACCGCCGACGCGCTCTTCATGTTCCGCCAGGGACGGTGCTGGCGCTACGAAGGCGTAGCAGTCTCCGAGCACCTGCCCGACTGGCAGGCCGAGCCTGCCGCAGCCGCCGGCCTGCACAGCCCCTTGCCGCCGCTCGACATACTGGCGGCGACAGCCGACGGCAGCCTGTGGCTGGGCGGCGCCGAGGGCCTGGCGCGCTGGCATGTCGCCGACGGCGAAGGGACGCGGCTGGAGGCCTTCCCCGAGCTGATCGGCGCGGTGCGCAGCCTGGTGGTGGACGAACGCGGCATGCTGTGGATCGCCGCCGACAACGGCCTGTTCCGCTACGACGGACGCGACCTCGCACGCCACGATACCGAAGCCGGCACCTGGCTGGCGGAGGGGCGAGCAGACACGGCCTACCCGAGCGACTTCACCAGCATGCCGCGCGGCCACTGGCGCTACGACCGCGACCAGGCGCGCTGGCTGCGCTGGGACGCCGTGCAGCGGCGCTTCGCCGACCCCGGGCTGGCTGACCGCCGCAACGCAGCCGTGGGCGCCGGGGCCGACGCGAACATCTCCGCCGTGCTGTTCACCCCGGGCGTGCGTGCCGAACTCGGCCAGTGGGATGCCGCCGCGGGCAGCTTCAGCGCACATGCGGAGGTGCCGCCGGCCGAACTGCGCCTGCGCATCAAGGCGGACGAACTGCGCGTGGTCGATGGCGTCGCGCCCCTGCTGCCGCCGCCCAGCGGCCGCAGCGACGAGCGCTGGCGCTACCTCCAACTAGCCACCGCCGCCGCGCCCCCCGCAGGAGACAGCCCATGGTGGTCGACCGAGGGCCAGTTGTTTCCCGCGCCGGCACGCAAGGCTGTGCTGCCGGGGCATTTTCGCAGCGCACCAACCTTCGTCGCCGACCCCGAGGGCGAAGGGCAATTCGACCACCTCGCCTTCACTTACCCGCCCTCGGCACGGCTGTGGGCGCTGCTGCCGGACGGCCCGGCGGTGGGCATCCGCATCCGACTGTGCCTGCCCGAGCCCGACGCCGCCGCCGACCCGGCGCTCATCGAGCGGGTGTGGAAGCTGGTCGAGCGCGCCCGCCCGGCCGGGGTGCCGCTGCAACTGATGGTCGAAGGCAGAATCGTCAAGGAGAGCACATCATGACCCTGGAACAAGCCAAGGCAATCGTCGACGGGCTTGGCGGCAAGGCGGCGGGCCACCTGATCCGGGCCGAAGACTGGAATGCGCTCGTCAGCGTGCTCGGCGCCTATGGCGCGCAGATCGAGGCCCTCGACACCGGGCTGCAGGACGTGCAGGCCGACGTCGCTGCACTGGCAACGGAGGTGCAGGCCGCGATCGCCGAGCTCGCAGCGCGCGTCGCGCCGCTCGAAGGCCTGGACGAAGTGGTCGCACGCATCGATGCCGAGACCGCCCCGCTGCGCGAGAACTACCTGCTCAGGGTGAGCACGACGAACGAACACTACCTCGTCGGCCAGGTCGCCGAACTGGTGTTCACCGCCACCGCGCTCGATGGCGGCCCGCTGCCGGAGCCACGGCCCTGGCTCGACATCGTCACCACCTGGGGCCGGCTGCGCGCCGTACCCGGCTTCATCGTGCGCGAGAACGCCGAGGAAAACGCGCTCGCGGTGCAGTTCAACAACGCCGGCCAGGTGCGGGTGCAATTGCGCTCGCACTTCACCAAGGGCATCACTGCCAGCACCGAAGCGGCCTTTGCCGGCGTGCTCCAGGCCCAGGCCGGCAACAGCGGCAAGACCGTGATGCGGGTGCTGCAGGAGGCCGCCTCGCCGCAGGACCCGGAAGCGCAGATGGCCTTCCGCTCGATCAGCACGATGTACGAAGGCAACCGCAGCGTGCGCGGCTTTGCCGATGCCTACATCGACCAGTACACCGGAGGGCGCATCATCGGCGGCATCAGCCTCAACCCGGGCGAATGGCGCCACTACCGCGCTACCGTGATGGCCTTCGCCAAGCCCGATGCCGTCGCCACCTCGCCTGACCCGACACGCGGCGTCGCCACCATTCAGGTCAATTTCCGCGAATGGATCCCGAACTGGTCCTTCGGCCACATCGACTGGGTGGATCCGGTGCTGCCCGACTGGTCGCGACTGCTCGACGTCCACATCCGCGTACCGGACCTTGTGCACCGCATGGTCAGCGAACTCGACAAGCGTGCGACCGATGCCGGCGTGCTCGGCCGCATCCGCGACATGAAGGCCCTGGAGAAGGCGGCCAATGTCATCAACCCGGGCAACGACACGCTGATGCAGCACGGCAAGGCGATGATGCAAGGCGCACTGCAGATGCAGTTCGCGACGGGCTTCGCCGACACCGGCGTGGCCGCTGGCTACGCCCGCCAGGCCAGCGTCACCCAGCAGGTCAGCCAGACCGCGAAGGCGGCGCAGGACACGGCACTGGATGCCGCCACTGCCAAGCAGGCGGTCACCGTGCTGGAGAACCGCGTCAAGGCCGCGGAACAGACCGGCAAGGAGATCAGCGCCGGACTGCGCTCGCTCGGCGACGGCATCAACAAGATCGACGTCGTCCAGGTAGCCGACCTTGGGTCGCGCCTGAACGCAATCAACGCCTCGCTCAGCGGCCTGGCGAGCAGGATCCGCTGAAGGCGAAGGGCCCGCCACCACGAACCGACGCCAAGGCCATGCCGATCGTCCATCTGCAACCGAGCGATCTGTCTGCCGCGCAGGCGGCGCAGGTGCTCGACTTTCTGAACCGGGCAACGAGCCCTGCCCAGCTCGACCGCGACATCGAGTTTCCGGGCGAGCCCGACATCGGCGTGCGCTTGGGCCAGCGCCTGCTCGACGCGCGCGCGGCGCTCGGCGGCCGTTTCACCGACATCCTGCAGGTGCGCGCAATCCGCCTGATCGGGCCTGAACGCTTCACTGAGATCTGCGTCGCCGCGCTCGGGCTCGACCCGGTGCGCTGGGTGGCGCTGTTCTACGGCGGCGACCCACTCGCCCCCCAAGCCGAAACCGGGCTCGGCGTCAGCATCGAGGTGCTGCCGCAGGCGGCATGGCTGGGCCAGCCGCGTACGCTGCGGGTGCGCGTGTGCGACCTCGGCGGCACGCCGCGCGCCGGCGTGCCGGTGGTGGTGCAGAGTGGTAGAGGTCATCTTGTGTACATGTACGGCTTCCGCCGTATCGAAGGCCAGGCGGTGACCGTGCTCAGCGGCGCTGACGGCACGGCCGAACTCGAGTTGCTCACCCCGCCCACCGAGCCCCTGTCCGAGAACCAGCAGGCGGCGCTCGAGCATGCACTCGCGCGCCTCGATGTGCACGCGCCGCACCCGCTCACCCTGGCGCCGGCACTGCGTGCGATCGCCGAGGAATACCTGCGCGACCGCAGCTACAGCTTGCGCAGCGCAATCGACCTCTACGTGCGCGACCACCGCCACGCCATGCTCGACAGCGTCAATCCCGGCCGCTGGCGTCTGGCCTGGCCGGCAGACAGCGCCTTGGTGCAGGCCGACGTGCTCGCCGACGAGGACAGCGGCACCAGCCTGGCGCGCGGCGTACGCACGCTGACCTGGGTCAACTGGGTCGGCCCCTGGCTGAGCTTCATGGCCGAGGTGGTGGCCGACGGCGACGCATTGGGACGTGCCCTCGCCGATACCGCGAACACGCCCGAGGCTGACGGCCAGGCACTGGGGCGGCTGCTCAACCTTGGCCAGTCCTTCCTCGCCGGCAAGGCTGGGCGTACCGCGGAATGGCTGGGTCGTCAGCAGCTGACGCAGACGGTCGACCGCTTCCTCGGCAGCGGGGTGGACGCGCTGGCCCCTGCGGTACGCGACGATGTGGTGCGCCAGCTCGGCGTTGCCGCGAGCGGCGTCACGGCGCGCTCGCTTGGCAGCTTCACCTTCGCCGACACGGCACGCAACGCCCTCGACGCCCGCATCGATGCGGTCGCGCAGGACACGCTCACGCAGTTCGAACACCTGAGCGCGCTGGCCGTGGAGATCGACGGCAAGGCGGCCACGGTGAACCAGCAGATGCAGCAGATGCAGGCGCTTGCCGCAGGCGTGCATCAGGACCGCCTCGCCATCGATGCACGCTACGCCGACTTCGACAGCCGCTACACCCTTTTCGATAGCCGGCTCAACGCCTTCGACGCACAATACGGACAGTTCTCAAACGATATCGGCCGTTTTCGCGCCGACCTCGCCGGCTTCGACCAGAGCCGCGCCACCATCACCGAGCGCATCAACACGGTCGACCGCAACCTGAACACCGTGGTGAGCCTGAACAACCTGCGCCTGGGCGGGGGCTGAGATGAACTCGCCCGCACAGGCGCCCTTCGGCCTCTACCGTAGCGCGGCATTCAACGCAGCGACACGGCTGAGCGCCGGTAACTCGCTCACACTCGATCGTCCGCAGGCGATCGGTGGCGGTGCCTTCGTGTTCCGCCTTTCGCTGTGGCTACCGCTACCGCCGGCCTGTCGCGAAGCCCGCGCACTGCAGCTCGCCGACAGCCGGCTCGAACTGCGCTTCACACCGGGCGAGATGACGCTTGCCACCGACGACAGTCACTGGTTCTCGAGCACCGAGGACACGGAACGGACCCAGGCACGACTGAGCTTCGTCTGGCCGGCAACGGTCGTCCGCATCGACGGCCCGCATGCGGGTACTCAGTACGCCTTCGGCCTGCACCGTGCCGACGGCGAAGCGGTGAGCGCAGAGGCAAGCCAGCGCGGCAGGACCGGGCAGACACTGGCCCCCGCCTGGCAGGGCTCGCCGCTGGTGGTGCGCTTCGATGCCCCGGTGCCCTTGCAGGCCAGCGCAACGCTCAAGAAACCGGCCACCGCCAGACCCCGCACGCTGCCGCAGGCGCGTGCGCTCGGCGTCCCCGCCGCTGGCGGCCTCATCCAGTCTCATGACCATGGTCTGGTGGCGGCCCAGGCGGGGATCATCGAGCAGTTGCGGCGCAGCTCGCAGCTTGTCCCCAGCGTACGCATTGCCGCCCGCCCGACGAGCCCGCGCCTGCGCCTGGTGCTGGAGGAAAGCGGTAGCGAGCGTCTGTTGTGGCAGACGATCGCCGCCGGCGAGCACAC
The DNA here is from genome assembly GCF_000310145.2 of Thauera sp. 28. Taxonomy (GTDB): domain Bacteria; phylum Pseudomonadota; class Gammaproteobacteria; order Burkholderiales; family Rhodocyclaceae; genus Thauera; species Thauera mechernichensis. The sequence goes on along the minus strand of NZ_AMXA01000004.1, from coordinate 215,707 downwards.
CACTGCGGTGAGCCTGCCCACCGCCGAACTCGCCCAGGAATGGGCGGCCGCCCTCGAACAGATCATCGCCGCCTGCAGCAAGCTGGCGCCCGGCGCCGGACTGCCCGGCCTGCGTCTGGACATCGAATCCGATGCCCCCTGCACGGTCAACGTGCTGCATGCGGCGCTCGCCCTCGACGCCGAATACGACCTGCTGGCCGACGGCCAGGCCATGGCCCCCGGTGCGCCGAGGCTGGTTTTCGACGGCAGCCGCCGCACCCGGCTGGCACTCGAACTGCCCGCCCCACCTGCCGGCAACCGGCGCAGCCTGCAGCTCGGCGGGCGCATGCGCTGCGCGGACATGCCTGGCGTGGGGCCGGGCCGCGACGCAACCACGGCTGCTGCGCGCCAGGGCCTGCTGCTGGAGGAGGACCACCGCGTCGAAGGCCGCCTGGCGCTGCTCGCCCCGAGCCGCGTGGCCGGCCTGGTGCTGGGCTGGCATCCACTGTCGGCCCGACTGCGTGGCAGCCTGCGCGTACTGCCCGCTGACGCCCGACGCGGCACACCCGCCCTGCTCGCACAGGCTTTCGACTTCGACACCGATAAGGCAGGCGTGCTGATGCTCGCCGTGCGCTGGCCTGCCCTGGACCTGCAGGCGCAGGCGCTGCGCATCGAGCTGGGGCTGCAGGAAGGGCGTGGCATCTGGCTGAGCGGCAGCGCCGGCGAGGACTGGCGCATGCGCCAGGACGCAGGCGACCTCGATGGCAGGGCGCTCGCGCTGACGCTGGATGCGGCCTGGCTGGACGACGACGCCGGAGACGGCACCACGGACGGCGGCGCCCCCGCGCCGTCCTTCCACCTTGGCAGCCAGTCGCTCACGGCAACGGACATGGCACAAGGGCGCTTCGCGCTGTCGGTCGCGCCTCCGGCACTGGACGCCTGGCCGGGACAGCCGCTGTGCGTGGAATCGGGTATCGCCGCCGAAGTCGTGATCGAGAGCGCCGTCCTCAAGCTGCACCTGGGCTGACAGCCCGAGCATTGCAGCCAGGCGCGGCAGCGCCCAAGGCAGGCTCAGAACTCCACGAACAGATGCGACAGCCCTGCAGCGTCACCGATCGAGAAGCCCGATGCGCGCAGGCTGGCCTGGCGCGCAAACTCGAGGTCGGCCGGGTAGTCGGCATGCACGCGGTACAACAGTTCGCCGCAGGCAACCGGCTCGCCCAGCTTCTTCAGCAGATCCACCCCTGCGCCCTGCACTTTGGGCGCACCGGCCAGCCGGGCGATGCGGGCGAGCTGCAGGTTGTCGATGCCGGTGACCACGCCGTCGGCATCGGCCGCCACCTCGAAGCTGAGGCGGGCGAGCGCCGGCGCGTTGTGGTCGAAGGGGCGCCCGCCCTGGGCACGGATGATCGCGTCCATCTTGGCCAGCGCGCGGCCGGAATCGAGGATGTCGCGCGCGATCGCGAAGCCGTCGCCACCGCGCACGTCGGGGTCGAACTCGAGCATGCGCCCGGCCAGGCGCAGCGCCTTCTGGCGCAGGTCGTTGGGCGCACGCGGATCATTCTCGAGCACCCGCATCACGTCGCGCGCCTCCAGCACGGGCCCGATGCCGCTGCCGACCGGCTGGCGGCCGTCGGTGATGACGACGTCGATCACCAGATTCATGCGCGCAGCGACGAACTCGAACAGCTTGCGCAGCTTCTGCGCCTCGGGCATCGAGCGCACCTTGGCGGTCGGCCCCACCGGAATGTCGAGCACGAGATGAGTGGAGCCCGCCGCCACCTTCTTGGACAGGATGGAGGCCACCATCTGCCCGGGCGAGTCGATGGACAGCGGGCGCTCGACCGAGATCAGCACGTCGTCGGCTGGCGACAGGTGGGCGGTGCCGCCCCAGGCCAGGCAGCCGCGGTGCTCGCGCACGATGTCGGCGAGCGCATCGACCGGCAGCTCGACCCTGGCGAGCACCTCCATGGTGTCGGCGGTGCCGGCGGGCGAGGTGATCGCGCGCGACGAAGTCTTCGGGCACAGCATGCCGTGGGCGGCGACGATGGGCACCACCAGCATCGAGGTGCGATTGCCCGGGATGCCGCCGATGCAGTGCTTGTCCACGACCGGGCGCTCGCGCCAGTCCAGGCGCTGTCCGACCGCCGCCATCGCCTCGGTGAGGAAGTACACCTCCTCGCGGTCGAGCTCGCCCTGGTTGCTGGCGACGACGAAGGCGGTGAGTTCGATCTTGGAGTAGCGATGCTCGGCGATGTCGCGCACGATGGCGCGGAAGTCGTCGCGGCCCAGGCGCTCGCCCGCGATCTTGCGGTGCAGCGCGGGAATTGACGACGGCGGCTCGGCCTGCGCCACCATGGCCGGGTGGCCGTTATCCACACCGAGCTGGGCGAAGGCGTCAATCGACAGCCCGATCTCGTTGCAGCGCACGATGCGCGGGTCGTCCACCACGTTCAGCGTCGCCAGCACGCGCCGGCCATTGGCGCGCACCTCGACCTTGGCCAACGCCTGGAAGCCCTCGGCGCGATAGATCTCGCAGTCGCGATTGAGGTAGGCGACGTTCTCGCGATAGGTGTCGATGGCAACGCGCCGCAGGCTGAGCGGGAAAGCTTCCTCTGCGCCGCTTGCGGCCGGCCCTGGGGGCGGCAGTGCAGGAGTCGTCTTCATGACGACAAGACTACACCTGCTCATGCGGGCAGCGCAGCCCTGCCGTCATCGGCGCGAGACACAGCGCACACCGCAAGCGAACAAGCTTGCCAAAGGTCAATATGGTCAAGGCCTTGGGAGCCTATGCTGTGACCTGAATCACATGCGCTTGCACGGAGGCCCGCCATGACAAACCGCAACATCTCCTTCATCGTCAAGGACCAGACGCCCTTGATGATGCGACCTTCGGACACGGTGCAGACCGCTTGCCAGCAGATGTGCGAACGCCGTGTCGGCGCAGTGCTGGTGACCGATGCCCGCGCCCACCTGAAAGGCATCTTCACCGGTCGCGATGCGGTGCAGGTGCTGGCCCGGGACGCCAACGCCGCGCATGTGCATCTGTCCGAGGTGATGACGCCCAAGCCCGACACCATCGAACCGGAGCGCACCGCGATCGAGGCCCTGCGCATGATGTGCGACGGCGGCTACCGCCATGTGCCGGTGGTCAAGGACGGCAAGGTGGTGGGCATCGTCTCGCGCAGTGACTTCAAGGGTCTCGAGCTCGACCAGTTCGAGGACGAGCTCAGCCTGTGGGAGCGCATCTGCTGAGCGGCACGCTCAAGGATCGACCTGGAAGCGCAGGGTACCGATCATGCGATCGTCCGCAGTCAGCACACGCACCTGCCAGCGCCCTTCCGGGCGCTCCGGGAAGTTGAGCTTGCGCGTCCACGCCCGGTAGCCCTCGGCGCGCCCACCCTTGACCTCGAGTTCGATGCTGTCGACCTCGCGTCCCTCGTGCAGCCAGACGTGGCGCACGCGCTCGCTCAGGCCGAGGGGCGCATGGATGGCGGTGTAGGCGTACAGGCCGTGCTCGCGCAGCTGCGCCGCGCCGATGCGCTGCAATGCCAGCTCCGGGCTGCGCCCGACGGTGTCGAATGCCGTCGTCACCGCCACCTCGGTCAGCCTCAGCGTCGCTGGCGGCACCCACAAGCGGGCAAACCAGCCGGCCGCCCCCAGGCCCGCAAGCAGTACGAGCACGAGCAGCGGCCGCCACCAGCGCGGCAGCGTGATCAGGCCGGCCAGGGTCGGAAAGGACAGCAGCACCGCAATGCCGAGGGCTAGTTGGTAGCTGGCCATGGCCGGCAGGCGCAGGATCAGCGGCAGCGCGACCAGCAGCAGGGCGAACAGGGCAAAGGTGTGATAGCCGAGGAACAGCCAGCGTCGTGTCGCCAGCCTGCGGTAGTAGATGGGGTCGATGATCGCGACCAGCGCCGCCGCCGCCACCGCAATCGAGAACAGGGCCTGGCCACTGTTCCAGGACGTGCTGGCGGCAAAGAAGGGCAGCGCGAAGAACAGGCTTTCCTGGTGCGTGAATTGGGTCAGGTAGCGCAACAGCGCTGGCGGCGGGGCATGGCCGAAGCGCGTTGCAACGGCCTGGCTGAGCACACGCTCGAGCACCAGCAACAGCCAGCCCGCCAGCATGGCGATCGCCATCACCCGGCCCACACCTTCATGGCGCTCGATCAGGGTGAAGCTGAGCACGCCCGACACGAAACCGAAGGCTGCGACCAGGCCAGGATGCCTGCGCACCCAGACCACCCAACGCAATATTCGACGCTTCAACACCGGCACTTGATCGCTGCGCGCTGCGGGCCCGCCGCTCAGCGCATCAGGTCGCGCAAGTCGGCGACCGCCTCGCGGCCGAAGTCGTCGTCGAGCAGGTAATCGACCAGGTGCATTGCGCACACCTCGGGCGCCACCAGCGCGCCGCTGCGCTGCAGGTCGACGAAGCGCTCGCGCTGCGGAAAGCGTTCAGCCGAGGCGGCGCGGATCTCCGCCTGCATGGCGGTGTCGAGCACACCCGGCGCCAGGCTGCAGATGCGCAGGCCCGGTACCGCCTCGGCCTGCACCGCGCGCGCGTGGTGGTCGAGCGCGGCCTTGCCGGCGCAGTAGACGCTCCAGCCCGCATACGGCTTGCGCGCCGCACCGCTCGAGACATGCACGATCCTGCGCTCGTGCGCCGCCGGACTGGCCGGCACCAGGGCCGCAGCCAGCATCAAGGGGGCAGCCACAGAAAGCGCGATGGCCCGGCCCACGGCTGCAGGCTCCTGCGCCGGCAACAACGCCATCGGTTGCAGGGTGCCGGCATTGTTGATCAACAGCACCAACGCTGCATCAGCGAGCCAGTCCTGCAAGGCGCTGCCGGCCAGCCAGGCAGCAAGCGCCGCGCTGTCGCCAAGGTCCAGGCTGCATTCACGCAGCTGCAGCGGATGCGCCGCAGCCAGCTCGGGGTTGCCCTGCCGCGACAGTCCCAGTACGTGGACGCCGCGCGCGAGCAGTTCGTCGGCCAGCGCCGCCCCCAGGCCGCGGCTGTGGCCGGTCACGATGGCCTTGGTCCTCATGTTCGCATCCCTTCCACAATCGCCCTCACCAGGGCAGGCGCTCACCAAGATAGCTGAAGAATGCCCCCGAGTCCTCTGCCCCCAGGCCGGACAGCACGCCGAGCAGGCGCTCGGCCGCCAGCCGCGGCGGCTGCACCTGCAGGCCGGCCTTGGCAAAGGGCGCCGACAGCCGGGTATCGACCGTACCCGGATGCAAGGCCACGCACAGCGCACCCGGATTGCGCCGGCGCAGCTCGACGGCAGCCGTGCGCACGAACTGGTTGAGCGCCGCCTTGGAGGCACGGTAGCCGTACCAGCCGCCGAGCCGGTTGTCGCCGATGCTGCCGACCTTGGCGGAGAGGGTCGCGAACACTGCGCGCCCGGTCGCCGGCAGCAAGGGCAGGAAGTGCTTCATCAGCAGCGCCGGGCCGATGGCGTTGACCGCAAAGGCATGGGCCAGGTGGACAGGATCGAGCTGGGCCAGGCTCTTTTCCGGGCGCATACCCTCGCCATGGAGGAAGCCGGTGGCGTCGAACACCAGCCTCGGTACGCCGCGCGCAGCCACATGCCCGGCACAGGCGGCGATGCTGGCTTCGTCGAGCAGGTCGAGCGCAGGCGTGCTGCTGCGGCCGAGGACCACGACCTCGGCGTAGGCCGGGTCGGCGCGCAGGCACTCGGCCACGGCAGCGCCGATGCCGCCGCTGCCGATGACGACGGCGAGCGCAGGCGTATCGCCGGCACTCACCGCACCACCTCCTGCACAACGGCAGCACCGTCCCATTCACCCTCACGCCCCTCCTCGACGGCGTGGCAGGCGACACGCTGGCCGCCGTCCAGCGGACGCAGGGCGGGCGCCTCGCTGCGGCAACGCGCGTCCGCCAGCGGACAACGCGGATGAAAGCTGCAGCCGGGCGGCGGCGTGATCGGGTTGGGCACTTCGCCGCGCACCAGGTCCTCGCGCTGGCCGCGCATCTCCAGGCTGGGGATGGTCGCCAGCAGCATGCGCGTGTACGGATGGCGGGGGCGCTCGAAAAGCGTCCGGCTGGCAGCGATCTCGACGATGCGGCCGAGGTACATCACCCCCACTTCGTTCGCCATGTGGCGCACCACCGCGAGATCGTGGCTGATGAACAGGTAGGTGAGACCGAGCGCATCCTGAAGGTCGCGCATGAGATTGAGGATCTGCGCCTGCACCGACACGTCGAGTGCCGAAGTCGGCTCGTCGCAGACCAGGAACTCGGGCCGGTTGGCCAGCGCACGCGCGATACAGATGCGCTGGCGCTGGCCACCGGAGAACTCGTGCGGATACTTGGCGCCATCGGCCGGGGACAGGCCAACCTGGGTCAGCAGCTCGGCAACGCGCGCGCGGATGGCCGCCTGCTCCGTCTCCAGGCCGAACACACGGATCGGCTCGGCGATGATCCGCTCCACCCGCCAGCGCGGGTTCAGGCTGGCGTAGGGATCCTGAAAGATCATCTGGAAGCGGCGGCGCAGCTTCTGGCGCTCGGCCGCGCGCGTCACCAGCGCGAGGTCGTGGCCATCGAACACGATGCGCCCTGCAGACGGCTCGTAGAGGCCGACGATGAGCCGCGCCACCGTCGACTTGCCGCAGCCCGACTCTCCCACCAGGGCGAAGGTCTCGCCGCGCGTGATGTCGAAGGACACGCCATCGACCGCCTTCAGCCAGCGCCGCGGCGCGCGCTCGAGCAGGCGGTTGAGGAAGGGCTTCGAGACGTCGAAGGCGCAGCGCAGATCCTCGACCCTCAGCAAGGGCTGGACCCCGGCCTTCGCAAGCTCGACACCCGACGCAGCTGGCACGGCGTCGACTTCAGGCGCGCCATCGCCAGCAGCCGCGCTCGCCTGCGAAGCCGGGACGGCGTCCCGCTCCGGCCCCGCCACGTCGTGTGCCACGTCGTGTTCAACCGGCTGGTGGATCAGCCCCTCGGCGTCCTCCACTGCAGCCTGGTCCTCGCGCCTGGCCTTGCTCACCGCGCGCTCGATGATGCTCATCACGCGCCCTCCACAGGCTCGGTGCCCGGCGTCGACGCCAGGTCATCGGCATAAAGCCAGCAGGCCGCCCGCGTCGCGCCGGCGGGCAGCAGCTCGGGCCGGACCTCGCGGCAACGCGCGAAGGCCTCGCCACAGCGCGGGTTGAAGGCACAACCGGCGGGTATCGCAGTCAGCCGCGGCATGGCGCCGTCGATCTGCACCAGGCGGCGAACGTCCGCCCCCAGCACCGGGATCGAGCCCATCAGGCCGCGCGTGTAGGGGTGTGCAGGCCGGCGCACGACTTCTTCGACCGGGCCGATCTCGGCCAGCCGGCCGGCGTACATCACCGCGACGCGGTCGGCGGTCTCGGCGATCACGCCCATGTCGTGGGTGACCAGCATGACCGCTGTGCGATGCTGGCGGCACAGCCGACGCAGCAGGGCGATGATCTGCGACTGCACCGAGACATCGAGCGCGGTCGTCGGTTCGTCGGCAATGATGAGCTCGGGCTCGGCACAGAGGGCGAGTGCAATCACCACGCGCTGGCGCATGCCGCCGGAGAACTGGTGCGGGTAGTGATCGATGCGCTCGCGTGGAGCCGGGATGCCCACCTCCTCGAGCAGTTCGATCGCGCGCTCACGCGCCTGGCGATCGGACAGATCGAGGTGGGTAAGCATGGTCTCCACCAGCTGCTGGCCCACCGTATACAAGGGGTTCAGGCTGGTGAGGGGGTCCTGGAAGATCATCGCGATGCGCCGCCCGCGCAGGCGGCGCATGCGCTCGGCAGGCAGGGCGTGGATGGGTTCGCCGTCGAGCAGGATCTCGCCGCCGGCGATGCGCCCGGGCGGCTCGAGCAGGCCGATGATGGCGGCACCGGTGAGCGACTTGCCGGCACCGGACTCGCCGACCACGCCCAGCACCTCACCGCGCGCGATGTCGAAGGACACGTCGTCGATCGCCACCAGGGTGCCGCGCCGGGAGGGAAACTCGATGCGCAGATTGCGCACCGACAGCAGCGGCACGTCTTCGCGCGCCGGCACCTGGTAAATCACAGGGGACCGGGATCTCATCGGCGCAGTCTCGGGTTGAGCGCATCACGCAGCCAATCGCCGAGCAGGTTCACCGCCAAGGCCAGCAGCAGCAGGGTCAGCCCCGGAAAGAACACGATCCACCACTCTCCCGAGAACAGGAAGTCCTGGCCGACACGGATCAGCGTACCCAGGCTGGGCTGGGTCGGCGGCACGCCGACGCCAAGGAAGGACAGCGTCGACTCCAGAATGATGGCGAGCGCCAGGCCGATAGTGGCGATCACCAGCACCGGCCCCATCACGTTGGGCAGGATGTGGCGCAGCAGGATCATCGGCGCCGGCACGCCGATCACGCGTGCGGCCTGCACGTACTCCTTGTTCTTCTCGGCCAGCGTCGAGCTGCGCACCGTGCGCGCGTACTGCACCCAGTCCGACAGCCCGATCGCCACCACCAGCACGTACACCGCCATCCTGTCCTGCAGCGCAGGCGGCACAACGCCCTTGAACACGCCGAAGATCAGCAAGGCCACCAGAATGGCGGGGAAGCTCAGCTGAACGTCGGCGATACGCATGATCAGACTGTCCACCCAGCCGCCGCGGTAACCGGCGATGAGGCCGAGGGTGATGCCCAGCACCGCGGCGAAGGCCACCGCGGCGAAACCGACCAGGATCGACACGCGCGAGCCGTAGAGAATGGCCGAGAACAGGTCACGGCCCTGGGCGTCGGTGCCCAGCCAATAGACGTTGCCAGTGAATTCGTTGGCCTGCATGGGCCGGGTGAAGCCGTCCATCAGGTTGAGCGTGGCGGGATCGAAGGGATTCTGCGGCGCGATCACCGGCGCCAGCAGGGCGGCGGCGAGGATCACCAGCGTGACCAGCGCCGAAAGTATCGTCACCGGTGAATGGATGAAGCTGTAGAAGAGGTCGCTATCGACCAGGCGCGCCCAGCGCGAAGCGGGTCGGGCGGCGACGGTGGGCGGAAGATGGGATGTGGAAGGCATGCTCGGGACCTGCTCCTTGGCGCCGGCTCAATGCCCACGGCCACTGCGCTGCACGCGCAGGCGCGGATCGACGACGAAATACAGCAGATCGACGATGAGATTGATGACGACGAAAATCAGCGCGATCAGCACCAGATAGGCGGCCATCACCGGGATGTCGACGAACTGCACGGCGGTGATGAAGAGCAGGCCCACGCCGGGCCACTGGAACACGGTCTCGGTGATGATCGCGAACGCGATGATCGAGCCGATCTGCAAGCCGGTGATGGTGATCACCGGCAGCAGCGTGTTCTTGAGCGCATGGCCGAAATGCACCGCGCGGTTCGACAGGCCGCGTGCGCGTGCGAACTTGATGTAGTCGGTACGCAGCACCTCGAGCATCTCTGCGCGCACCAGGCGCATGATCAGCGTGAGCTGGTACAGACCGAGCGTGATCGCCGGCATGATCAGCGACTTGAGGCCGGAGGTGGTCAGCAGCCCGGTGGTCCACCAACCGAGGTCGACCACCTCGCCGCGACCGAAGGCCGGCAGGACCTTGAGCTCCACCGCGAACACATAGATCAGCAGGATGCCGATGAGGAAGGTCGGCAGCGACACCCCGACCAGGGACAGGCCCATGATCGCATTGCTCAGCCAGCCGTCACGGCGCAGCGCGGTATACACGCCGAGCGCGATACCGATCACCAGCGCGCCGACGCCCGAGATCAGCGCCAGCTCCAGCGTGGCGGGGAGGCGCTCGGCGATCACGTCGGCCACCGGCCGCGCCATGCGGTAGGACACGCCGAACTCGCCGCGCGCCGCATTGGCCACGAAGCGCAGAAACTGTACCGGCACCGGGTCGTTGAGGCCGAGCGAATCGCGCAGGGCGTCGCGCTCGGCCATCGTCGCCTCCTGGCCGACCATGTTGTTGATGGGGTCGCCGATGTAGCGGAACAGCCCGAAGGACACCAGCGCCACGGCGAGCATGACGAGGACGGACTGCAGCAGGCGACGCAGGATGAAAGCGAGCATCAGGAGCGCGAACGATGGGAGATCATGGCCGGGCCAGACGCCGCCGCAAGGGACCACAAACCTCGCGGCTGGCGCCGCTCCCGCGGCGAGCCCCGCACGCCGCCCCTTGCAGGAGCGGCACCAGCCGCGAGGTTTTGAAGGCGACGCGGCCTGGGCTGGCCCGATGAAAGGCTCGCGGCTTGCGCCGCTCCTACGGCGAGGCCAGCTCGGCGTACCCCGCAGGAGCGGCGACAGCCGCGAGACGTTGAAGGCGACGGCACCTCACGCCCCTCACTTCTTGAACTTAAGCAGCTTGAAGTAGGGATAGTTCTCGGACTGCACCGGGAAGTCGATATTGTCCTTCATCGCCCAGTTCAGCATCTGGTGGTGGATCGGCAGATAGACGACGTCGTCCTGCACCGTCTTCCACACCTCGGCGACCATGCCTGCGCGCGAGCCGGGATCGACCTCGCGCGTCATCGCACTGATCAGCTCGTCGACGCGGGGCTTGGAGTAGCCGGTGAAGTTCCACGAGCCGCCCTTGTCGGTCTTGGTCTCGAACAGGTAGTGGAAGACGTAGTGCGAGTCCATCGTCGGCACGCCCCAGCCAAGCATGTAGAGGTCGTACTCGCCCTTGGGCAGTTCGGCGAAGTGGATGCTCTTGGGCTGAGCGCTGAGGCGGGCGCGCACGCCGATCTGGCCGAACATGCCGGTCACCGCCTGGCAGATCGCCTCGTCATTGACGTAGCGATCGTTCGGGCAGGCGAGCGTCACCGAAAAGCCATTGGGGTAGCCTGCCTCGGCAAGCAGCGCCTTGGCGCGCGCGACGTCGGTTGCCGGCACCACGTCCATCGCCTTGTCGTAGCCATCGATGAAGGGCGGCGCGACGATACCCGCGGGCACCGACTGGCCGCGCATCACCACGCGCTTGACCGCCTCGCGGTTGATCGCGATGTTCATCGCCTCGCGCACGCGCTTGTCGGCGAACGGGTTCTTGCCCTTCACATCCGAGCTGCGCAGCTCGGGCAGGGCCTGCTGCATGCCGAGGAAGATCGTGCGGTTCTCGGGCCCTGAGCGCACCACCAGGCCCTTGGCGGCGGACAGGCGTTCGAGGTCCTGCACCGGCGGGTCGAGCAGGAAGTCGACCTCGCCCGACAACAGCGCAGCGACGCGCGTGGCTGCCGAGCGCACCGGGGTAAACACCACCTTGCTGACCTCCATCGGGAAGGTCCCCTTGCCCCAGTAGTCCTCATTGCGCTCGAGTTCGGTGCGCACGTCGGGCTCGCGCTTGGCCAGCCGGAAGGGGCCGGTGCCATTGGCGTTGCGTACCGCGAAGGTCTCGTCGCCGGCCTTGTAGTTCTGCGGCAGCGTGACCTTGTTCTCCTCGGCCCACTCCCTGTCCATGATGAAGAGGTTGGTGAGGTTGTTGGGCAGCAACGGGTTGGGGCCGTCCGTGCGCATGCGCACCGTGTGGTCGTCGACCTTGACCACCTCGACCACACTGGTCAGCAGCCCCTTCATGTCCGAGTTCTCGTGCTTGGCGCGCATGATCGAGAACACCACGTCGTCGGCAGTGAAGGGGTTGCCGTTGTGGTACTTCACCCCCTCGCGCAGCTTGAACTCCCACACGCTGGGGTCATCGGTGATGCGCCAGGAAGTGGCCAGGCGGGGCGCGAGCTTCATGTCCTGATCGCGGAACACCAGAGAGTCATAGACCTGGTGGTTCATGACATGGGTCGGGCCCTCGTTCTGCGAATGCGGATCCATGGTCAGGGCGTCGCCCGCGGCCGCCCAGCGCACGGTCTGGGCCGCGACCGGCGTGGAGAAGGTGGCGAGGACTGCGCAGGCACCGAGGGCAAGGGGCAGCGTGGCGGCAAGGCGGGGTAGCTTCATCGACGTCATCTCCAGGTGGGCGTTCATGGATGCAATTACCGTCCGATTGTTGCACCGACTGCCCGCGCAGCAAAGCGCGGTGACCACCGCCACGGGTTTACCGCTAGGCGGCTAGCCAGCGTAGCGCACGCGCAGTTCGCGCTTGAGCAGCTTGCCCGATGCGTTGCGCGGCATGTCATCGACGAAGAACACGCGCTTGGGCACCTTGAACGCTGCCAGACGGGCATGGACGTGGGCAACCAGCTCATCCGCGGTCGCCCGCGCACCCTGCTTCAGCGCCACCACCGCCGTCACTGCCTCGATCCAGCGCTCATCGGGCAGCCCGATCACCGCCACCTCGGCCACGGCCGGATGGGTGTAGAGGCACTCCTCGACCTCGCGGCTCGCCACCACCACGCCACCGGTCTTGATGATGTCCTTGATGCGGTCGGTGATGTAGAGATAGCCCGCCTCGTCCATGTAGCCGACATCGCCGGAACGGAACCAGCCGTCCTTGAAGCTGGCCGCGGTCTCTTCCGGCTTGCCCCAGTAGCCGCTCATGAGCTGCGGCGAGCGGTGAACGATCTCGCCCATCTCGCCGGCCGGCACATCGTTCAGGTCGGTGTCGACGATGCGCGTCTCGACGTTGAAGATCGGCCGTCCGGCAGAGGCCGGACGCTCGGCATGCTCCTCGGGGCGCAGCACCGTGGCCAGCGGCGCGATCTCGCTCTGGCCGTAGCAGTTGTAGAGCTTGAGCGCCGGCAGCTTGGCTGCCAGTTCGTGCACGACCGGCACTGGCATGATCGAGGCGCCGTAATAGCCCTTCTGCAGCGAGGCCAGGTGTGCCGGATCGAAGGCCGGGTGGCGCAGGAAGGCGATCCACACCGTCGGCGGCGCGAAGAAGGAGGTGACGCCTTCCTGCGCGATGAGCTCGAAGCAGCGCTCGGGCTGCGGTGCCTGGATCAGCAGCGTGGTGGCGCCCACCAGCAGCTGCGGCATCAGGAACACGTGCATCTGCGCCGAGTGATACAGCGGCAGCGCGGCCAGCGAGCAGTCCTCGCCGCGGATGTCGGTCGCCAGCAGCGTGCTGGTGTACTCGGCCAGCAGGGCACGGTGGCTCATCATCGCGCCCTTGGGCGCGGCGGTGGTGCCGGAGGTATAGAGCAGCTGGGCGATGCTCTCCTCGTCGAGCTCGAGTTCCGGCGCAATGTCGTCGCCCCCGGCCTGGGCCCAGGAGAGGATGTCGCGGTCCTGCCCGCCCTGCAGCGTGCCGCGCCACTCGCAGGACAGCGTGGGGCCCAGCGCCTCGACGTGGGTCGCCATGTCGGCGTCACAGAACAGCGCGCGCGCGCCGGACTGCGCGACGATGTAGTGCAGTTCGGCATCGAGCAGGGCGTAGTTGATCGGCACGTGGATCAGGCCGGCCTTGGCGCAGCCCAGCCACAGCAGCACGTAGGCGTCCGAGTTGCGGCCATAGGCGGCGACGCGGTCGCCAGCCTTGAGGCCCAGCGCCAGCAGGCGGTTGGCGACACGGTTGGCAGCGCGCTCGAGCTGGGCGTAGCGCCAGCTGCGGCCCTCGAAGCGCAGCGCCTCGCGCTCGGGGTTACGGCGTACCGAGCGCGCGAAGGCGTCGCCGATCAGATTGCGCCCGGCACGGCGGACATCGGCGGGAATGGCTGTGTGGTGTGCTGCGGTCATGCTCATGTCCTCATTCAGTGCTTGCGGGGTGCCCGCAGGCACCCCCATCGTACGCGGGCAAGCGGGCTTACTTGGCCGCCATGCGGATCGCGCCGTCCAGGCGGATGACCTCGCCGTTGAGCATCGGGTTCTCGCAGATCGACTTCACCAGCTGCGCATACTCGCTGGAGCGGCCCAGGCGCGAGGGGAAAGGCACCATCTGGCCGAGCGAATCCTGCACCTGCTGCGGCAGGCCGCGCAGCATCGGCGTCTCGAAGATGCCGGGGGCGATGCTCATGACGCGGATGCCATAGCGTGCCAGCTCGCGCGCGATCGGCAAGGTCATGCCGACCACGCCGGCCTTGGAGGCCGAGTAGGTCGCCTGGCCGATCTGGCCGTCGAAGGCGGCGACCGAGGCGGTGGTGACGATCACGCCGCGCTCGCCCTCCGCGTTCGGCGCGGCCTTGCTCATGGCGTCGGCGGCGAGGCGGATCGGGTTGAAGGTGCCGACGAGGTTGATCGTCACCCCGCGCACGAAGCTGTCCAGGCGGTGCGGGCCTTCCTTGCCCACCACCTTCTCGCCCGGTGCCACGCCAGCGCAGCACACCAGACCGTGCAGGCCGCCGAAGCCCTTCACCGCGGCATCGACCGCTGCCTGCGTCGACGCCTCGTCGGTGACGTCGGTACGCACGAAGCAGGCCGCCGCGCCGAGTTCGGCCGCCAGCGCCCTGCCCGCCTCGTCGTTGAGGTCGGCAAGCACCACCTTGCCGCCACCTTCGACCACCATGCGCGCGGTGGCCGCACCCAGGCCCGAGGCGCCGCCGGTAATCAGGAATACCGAGTCTGCGATCTTCATTGCGTGTGCTCCTTGTGTCTCAGATGCGTTCGATGACGGTGGCGGTGGCCATGCCGTGGCCGATGCACATGACCTGCAGCCCGAAGCGGCCGTCGCGCTGTTCGAGGCCGGCGAGCATCTTGGCCATCAGGCCGGCGCCCGTTCCGCCCAGCGGGTGGCCGTGGGCGATGGCGCCGCCCCAGGGGTTGAAGCGGTCCATATCGGGCGCGAACTCGCGCACGAAGCACAGCGCCACGCTGGCGAAGGCCTCGTTGACCTCGATCCAGTCCATGTCGTGGATCGACAGCCCGGCCATCTCCAGCGCGCGGCGCGCCGCCGGGACCACCCCGGTGAGCTGCATCACCGGGTCGGAGCCGACCGCGACGCGGGCGCGGAAGCGCGCGCGTGGCCGGATGCCCAGCGCCTCGGCCGCCTCGCGCCGGCCGACCAGCACCGCAGCGGCGCCGTCGGACATCTGGCTGGCGTTGGCCGCGGTCACGCCGCCCTCGCCCGGCTGGCGGAACACGGGCTGCATCGCGCGCATGCGCTCGACGTCGATCACCGCGCGGATGCCTTCGTCGTGCGCCAGCGTGATCGCGCCGCCCTCCTTGTCCACACCCGCCACCGGCAGGATCTCGGCGTGAACGCCGGCCGCACGCGCAGCCTCGGCGCGGCGGTGGCTTTCGATCGCGTAATCGTCCATCTCGGTGCGCGAGATCTGCCACTGGTCGGCGATGCGCTCGGCGCTCTCGACCTGGTGCGGGATAGCGAAGCGCGCGAGGATCTTCGGATGCAGATTGTCGAAGCCGCGGAAGTCGCCCTGCCCCAGGGTCAGGTCGAGGAACATCGGCACGCGGCTCATGCTCTCGACACCGCAGCCGATGGCGAACGCGAGGTCGCCCGCGGCCACCGCCTGCGAAGCGGCATGGGTGGCGAACTGGCTGGAGCCGCACATGCGGTTCATCGACACGCCCGGCACCTCGGCCGGCAGGCCGGCGATCAACAGCGCCTGGCGGGCGATGTTGGCGCCCTGCTCGCCGGCCTGGCTGACGCAGCCGGCCAGCACGTCGCCAACCTTTTCGGCTGGAAGTCCGGTGCGCGCCAGCACGCCGCCGATGGCGGTGGCAAGAAGTTCGTCCGGGCGGGTCTCGCGCAACGCACCGCCGCGGCGGCCGAAGGGGGTGCGGACGGCGCCCAGGATGAGCGCTTCGTTCGGATTGGAGGGGGTGCTTGGGGTCATTGCTGGGTCCTCAGGTTCAGGCCCGCTGCAGTTCGCGGGCAATGATGTTGCGCTGGATCTCGCTGGTGCCTTCGTAGATCTGCAGCACCTTGGCGTCGCGGAAGAGCTTTTCCACCGGGTATTCGGTCGAGTAGCCCATGCCGCCGAAAATCTGCACGGCCTCGGTCGCCGCCCACATCGCCGCATCGGCAGCGAAGGCCTTGGCGATGGAAGCCTCGATGGTGTTCGGCCTGCCCTGGTCGAGCAGCCAGGCCGACTGGTAGGTGAGCAGGCGCGCGGCCTCGAGCTTCATGCGCATCTCGGCCAGCTTGTGCGCCACCGCCTGGTGGTCGACCAGGCGCTTGCCCATGCTGTTGCGCTGGGTGGCGTAGGCGAGCGATTCGTCGAGGCAGCGTTCGATGAGGCCAACGCCAAAGGCCGCAACCATTGGCCGCGAGTGGTCGAACACCGTCATCGCCAGCGCGAAGCCGCTGCCCTCCTCGCCCAGGCGGTGGTCATCAGGCACGAACACCTGGTCGAGAAAGACCTCGCAGGTGGGCGCGCAGCGCTGGCCAAGCTTGCCCAGGGGTTCGCCGATGGCCATGCCCTGGCTGCCACGCGGCACGATGAAGGCGGTCATGCCGCGGTGGCCGGCATCCGGCGCGGTCTTGGCGAAGACGACGAGGAATTCGGCGAGGTTGGCGTTGGAGATCCAGATCTTGCTGCCGCTCAGGCGGTAGCCGCCGTCCACGCGCTCGGCACGGGTGCGGATGCCGGCAACGTCGGAGCCAGCGCCAGGCTCGGTCATGGCGAAGCTCGCCAGCGCCCCCTTGGCCGCTGCACCCAGGTAGCGCTCGCGCTGCATCTCGCTGCCGGCGATCACGATCGGCTCGGTGGCCAGTGCATTCACGCACAGCGCGGTGCCGATGCCCAGGCAGCCACGGCAGAAGGCTTCGGTTACGAGCACCAGCTCGAGGCAACCGAGGCCGCCGCCACCCACCGCTTCGGGCAGGTTGATGCCCAGCAGGCCGAGCTCCTGCGCACGCTGGTGCACCTCGAAGGGGAAAGTCTTGCCGAGGTCGGCCTCGGCGGCGCGCGGCGCGATTTCGCGCTCGGCAAAGCGGCGCGCCAGATCGCGAATCTCGCGCTGCTCTGCGTTCAACTGGAAGTCCATGATGTCTCCTTGCAAAACCGTCGTCCGATAGCGACGGCGTAATCCAATGTCCGGCCTGCCCGGGCGCAGCGCGGTACCGCAGGAGCGGCGCCAGCCGCGAGCTTTTTGCCATCCCACCCAAGCCCCGTCGCCTTCAACCCCTCGCGGCTGGCGCTGCTCCTACAGGGGGTGATGGACGCCTTGCGGTGCCGTAGGAGCGGCGCCAGCCGCGAGCTTTTTGTCATCCCACCCAAGCCCCGTCGCCTTCAACCCCTCGCGGCTGGCGCCGCTCCTACAGGGGGTGATGGACGCCTTGCGGAGCCGTAGGAGCGGCGCAAGCCGCGAGCCTTTTGTCATCCCACCCAAGCCCCGTCGCCTTCAACCCCTCGCGGCTTACGCCGCTCCTACAGGGGGTGATGGACGCCTTGCGGTGCCGTAGGAGCGGCGCAAGCCGCGAGCCTTTTGTCATCCCACCCACGCCCCATCGCCTTCAACCCCTCGCGGCTGGCGCCGCTCCTACAGGGGGTGATGGACGCCTTGCGGTGCCGTAGGAGCGGCGCCAGCCGCGAGCTTTTCCGGTTGGCCGAAACGTGCCGGCCGCCGCTCACAGAAGGCACGTACGCCCTCGGCGAAGTCCGCCGTCGCCGACATGGCGAGAAAGCTCGCCTTCTCGGCGGCAAGCGCGCTCGCCAGGTCGGTGGCCAGGCCCTCGCGCAACAGGCGCTTGACGCCGGCCTGGGCCGCCGCCGGCCCGTCGGCCAGCCGGCGCGCCAGCGCCCGTCCAGCCTCAGCGAGCTGCGCCGCTGGCACCACCTCGGCCACCAGGCCGATGTCCTTGGCTTGCGCGGCGTCGATCTGCGGGTTGAGCAGCGCGATCGCCAGGGCACGCTGCAGACCGACGCGGCGCGGCAGGTGCCAGCTCGCACCGCCGTCGGGCGTGGTGCCGATGGCGCCGTAGGCAAGCACGAAGCGCGCATCGTCGGCCGCGACCAGCAGGTCGCAGGCCATCGCCAGCGACATGCCGAAGCCCGCGGCGGAGCCGCATACCAGCCCTAGCACCGGGCAGGGCAGCCGGGTCAGGCCGGTGACGGCCTCGTGCACCGCATCGATGAGCAGACCGATCTCTTCGGTGCAAGCCGCCTGCGACTGGCCGAGCAGGCTGTCGAAGCGGCGCACGTCGCCGCCGACCATGAAGTGCGCGCCGCTGCTGCGCAGCACGACCACCCGCGGTGGCTCGGCCGCCAGCGACCTGACCGCATCGCGCAGCGCGAGCCCCATGGGCAGGTCCAGACTGTTGCGCGCGGCCGGGCGGTCCAGGCTGATGCAGGCAATGCCAGCCTCGCGCTCCAGGCGAACGCAGGCGGCTTGATCGTGTTCAGGCATGGGCGGCCTCGCCCCGGTACATGGCCTCGATCACGTCGGCGTAGGTCTTGTAGATGCTGGAACGGCGCACCTTCATCGTCGCCGTCACCTCGCCGTCGTCGTGGTCCAGCTCCTTGGTCAGCAGGTGGAAACGGCGGATGTGCGAAACCTGCGCAAGCTGGGCATTGCCGCGCGCGATCTCGGCGTCGATCAGCGCGCGCACCTCCGGGTGCTCGACCAGCGAGCGGAAGTGGGTGAAGAGGATCTGGCGGCCCTCGGCCCACTTCGCCACCGTCTCGTAGTCGATCTGGATCAACGCGGAGACGAACTTGCGCCCGTCGGCGACGACGATGCACTCCTTGATGTAGGGGCTGGCCTTCATCGTCTTCTCGATCTCGGACGGCGTCAGGTTCTTGCCGCCGGCGGTGATCATGATGTCCTTGAGGCGATCGACGATGTAGAGCTGGCCGTCGCGCTCCTCGACCACGTCACCGGTGTGCAGCCAGCCGTCGCGAATGCTGTCGGCGGTCGCCTCCGGGTTCTTGTAGTAGCCGGCGAACACCATCTCGCCACGGACAAGCAGCTCGCCACGCTCGCCGATCCTGTGCTCGACGCCGAGGATGGGCGTACCGACCGAGCCGAAGCGGGCGGCATCCAGCGGTTGGCCGGTGATCATGCCGGTCGACTCCGTGAGGCCGTAGACCTCCACCAGCGGCACGCCCAGCGTACGGAAGAACTGCACCACCGCGGGCGGGATCGGCGCCGCGCCGGTCAGCGCCACCTTCGCCTTGCGCAGGCCGATGAAATTCTGCAACGCACGCAGGATGATCCAGTACCAGAAGGCATGGGTGAGACGCTCGCCCGCCGTGCGCTGCGCGGCCGCCTTGTGCGCGAAGGGCGCGCAGGCGGCCATTGCACGGGCGAACAGCCAGCGCTGCAGCGCACCACTCTCCTGCATCTTGATGCTGATCGCCGAGTGCAGCTTCTCCCAGATGCGCGGCACGCCCAGGAACATCGTCGGCGCGATCTCGCGCAGGTCTTCCTGCACGGTGCGGATCGACTCGCCGAAGGCGACCGTGGAGCCGAGGTAGATCGGGCAGAAGGTGGTGAGCATCTGCTCGGCGACGTGGCACAGCGGCAGGTAGGACAGGTGGCTGGTATCCGCCGACAGCCCCAGGCGATCGGCGATGCCGGGCGCCACGCCGCGGATGTTGGCGTAGCTGATCATCGCGCCCTTGGGTTTGCCGGTGGAGCCCGAGGTGTAGATCATCAGCGCGATGTCCTCGAGCCGCTGCGCCGCCAGCGTCTGCTCGACCAGGTGGCGGTGGGTGGCCTCGTACTCGACGCCGAGCGTCTCCAGGTCGGCGAAGGACAGGATGCGGTCGCGCACGCGCTCGTCGGCACTGCGCAGGCCCTTGGTCTCCATCACTACGATGGCGCGCAGGTGAGGCAGCTGGTCGAGCGCCTCGACGACCTTGTCGGTCTGCTCCTGGTCCTCGCACACCACCACCTCGACGTCGGCGTGGTTGAGCACGTAGGCCACTTCGGGCGACGGGCTGGTCGGATAGACGCCGACCGCGATGCCGCCGACCAGGCCGCAGCCCATCTGCGTCAGCACCCATTCGATACGGTTCTCGGCGATGACGCCGACGTGGCCGCCGGCGGACAGGCCAAGCGCACGCAGCCCCAGGCCGACGTGACTCGAACGGCGGTAGTAGTCGTCCCAGGTGATGCCCTGCCAGATGCCGAAATCCTTCTGGCGGATGGCGATGCGCGCCGGATGTTGCCGAGCCTGCTCGCGCAGCATCTGCGCCAGGGTCAGCATGGGTAGGGTGTTGTTCATGGCCATCCTCCCGATCACGACAACCAGCGCTTGCGGCGCTTGTAGTGCTTGATGTCGCGGAAACTCTTCATCTCGCCGTGCCCGCCCATGCCGAGATAGAACTCGCGCACATCCTGGTCGGCGGCCAGGCGCTCGGCCGGGCCGTCGGTGACGACCTTGCCGTTCTCCATGATGTAGCCGTAGTGCGCCACCGCCAGCGCCACCGAGGCGTTCTGCTCGACCAGCAGCATCGACACCTTCTGCTCGGCATTGATGCGGGCGATGATCTGGAAGATGTTCTCGACCAGCAGCGGCGCCAGGCCCAGCGAGGGCTCGTCGAGCAGGATCAGCCTGGGCCGCGCGATCAGCGCGCGGCCGATCGCCAGCATCTGCTGCTCGCCGCCCGACAGGTAGCCGGCCAGGCCATTGCGGCGCTCGTACAGGCGCGGGAAGTACTCGTAGACCAGCTCGTAGTCGGCCTTCGCGCCGCTGCGCCCGGTGAGCGCATAGGTGGCGGAGACGAGGTTCTCCTCCACGGTCAGGTCCTCGAACACGCGGCGCCCTTCCATGACGTGGAAGAGCCCCGCGCGCACCAGTTCGTGCGGCTTCGAAGCCGCCAGCGGCTTGCCTTCGAAGCGGATCTCGCCACGCGTCAGCTCACCGTTCTCCAGCCCCAGCAGGCCGGACACGGTCTTGAGCGTAGTGCTCTTGCCCGCGCCGTTGGAGCCGAGCAGCGCGACGATCTGCCCGCGCGGCACCGACAGCGACAGGCCGCGCAGCACCTGGACCGCCTTGTTGTAGATCACCTCGATGTTGTTCACCTCGAGGACGGATTCGGCCGCACTCATCGCTTACTCCAGCACGATCCAGTCGGAGGCCGGCACCATGCGCTTGGCCTGAACGTCGGCACGGTAGATGCGCCCGACCGGAATGGTGTTGCCGCGGATGGAGATCGGCACGCCGATCAGGCCGCCGGTGTCGAAGTTCTCGATCGAGTTCAACGCCGCCTTGAGGTTGGCCGCGCTCATCTCCTGACCGGCGGCCAGTGTGCGGCGAGCGGACTCGGCATACAGCATGGCCGACAGGAAGCCCTGGATGTAGGGCACGTTCTGGTACTCCGTGCGCATCGAGCGGATCTTCTCCAGCATCGGCGCCGATGCGGAGTCGTCGTAGTAGTAGTTGTACGGCATCACGCCCATGAAGCCCTCGGCGGCTTCGCCCATCTGCATCACGGTGCTGTTGTCCATGGTCCAGAAGGTGCCCATGAACTGGGTCTGCAGACCCAGCTGGCGCGACTGGCTGATGAACTCGGGGATCGGCCCCAGGATGTAGCCATGGAAGATGGTGTAATCGGCGCGCGCGCGACGCAGCTTGGCCATTTCGGTCGACACGTCGACCGCACCCGGCGGGGTCATGATCTCGATGGCGACGTTGAGCCCCAGTTCCTTGGCCACGCCGCGGCTGCTCTCGATCGGATCGCGGCCGAACTCGGTGTCGGAGTACACGAAAGCCACTTTGGCGCCCGGCTTCTGCTGGGCGATGTAGCGCAGCAGGATGCCGAACTGCTGGGTGTAGTCCGGGCCGGCGATGAACTGATAGGGGAATTTCTGCGGGTCGTTGAGCTCGGTGGCGAAGGATGCCCCCGACATGATCATGCTGCCGGCGCGGTCGAGTTCGGGGTTGATGGTCTTGCTGAAGGCGGTGGAATCGCCGTAGTAGAAGTTCACCTTGTTCTGGCTGGTGATCTTCTTGAACGCGGCCACCGACTGGTCGACCTTGTAGGCGCTGTCCTCGGGCACATAGCGCAGCATGTGGCCCTCGATGCCACCCGCATCGTTGGTCATCTTGACGTAGTCCTGGATGCCGGCATGGATGCCGATGCCGGCGAAGGCGAACACACCGCTCATCGGGATCGAGCCGCCGATGACGATCTCCTTGTCGGCCGCCTGCGCAGCCGGCAGGCCGGCGGTGGCAGCCAGCACGGCAGTGGCCAGCAGGCTCTTGAGTACGGTTCTTCTCATGCTTGTCTCCTTCTCTTTGTATGTGGTGATGCGGTGAGGCGAGGAAAACTCAGGCGCGGAACGGCCAGAGGTGGAAGAAGCGACGGATGCGGCGCCAGATCTCCTGCAGGCCGAGCGGCTCGAACACCAGGAAGCCGACGATCAGCGCACCGAACACGATGGTGCGCACCGGCGACAGGATCAGCGTGGCGTCGGCCGAAAGCGGCAGCCAGCCAACGATGAGCTTGAGCGCCTCGGGCACCATGGTCATGAAGACCGCACCGAGGATGGCGCCGAGGATGGTGCCCATGCCGCCGACGATGACGGCGGCGAGGAAGAAGATCGACATGATCAGCGGGAAGCTCTCCGGCGTGACCACGCGGAAGAAGTAGGCCCACATGCCGCCCGCCACCCCCGCATAAAAGGACGACAGGCCGAAGGACAGCAGCTTGTAGCGCAGCAGCGGGATGCCCAGCACCTCGGCCGAGATGTCGCGGTCGCGGATCGCGATGAAGGCGCGGCCGATACGGGTGCGGAACAGGTTGGCCGCGCCCAGCACCATCAGGGCGGTGATCGGCACGAACAGCCAGTACAGACGGAACGACGTGTCGAAGCTGACGCCAAGGATCTCCGCCGGCGCCACCGTGATGCCGGCGTGGCCGCCGGTAACCGAGTGCCAGTTGGCGAACACGAAGTGCAGCACCACCGAGGCGGCGATGGTGGCGATCGCCAGGTACAGGCCCTTCACCCGCAGCGAGGGCAGGCCCACCACCAACCCGCCGAGCATGGCGACGAAGCCGCCGGCGAGCAGGTTGAGCAGCACCGGCGTGCCGAGCTTCTGCTCGAGCGCCGCCACCGTGTAGGCGCCGATGCCCATGAAGGCAGCCTGCCCCAGGCTCACCAGTCCGGTGTAGCCGGTGAGGATGTTGAGCCCGGTGGTGCTGGCGATGTTGATCGCGACCAGGCAGGCGAGGTACAGCCAGTATTCGTCGGCGAAGAAGGGGAAGCCGAGCAGCGCGACGGCGAGGACAGCCAGCCAGGCGTGCTGGGTGCGGCTGTCGAACAGCGACTCGTCGTGACGATAGCTGGAGCGTGCGGTTCCGATGCGCATTACAACCTCTCGATTTCGTGGGTGCCGAACAGGCCGTAGGGACGGACCAGCAGCACGACGATCAGGATCATGAAGGTGGCGAGCAGCTTGTATTCGCCGCCGAGGAAACCACCGGCGAGCGACTCGACGACGCCGATGAGGAGCCCCGCGACCAGCGCGCCGAGCACGCTGTCCAGGCCGCCGACGATCACCACTACCAGCACCGACAGGCCGAACACGCCCATCGTCGAGGAGATGCCGCCCACCGCGCCGACGATGACACCGGCAATGGCCGCGATCATCGCCGCCACCGTCCAGGACAGCGAGAAGACCCTGGGCACGTTGATGCCCATCGAATAGGCAGCCTGCTGGTCCGAGGCCGTCGCCCGCAGCGCCACGCCGCCGCGCCAGAAGCGGAACACCGCCAGAGCAACCGCAATCAGCGTGGCTGCGACGAGGAAGCCGTAGAACACCTTGGGCGGCACGAAGGCCTCGCCGATCATCACCGGCGCGCTGGGCATGAATTCGGGCAGGCGGCGCGGCTCGGAGGTCCAGATCAGCTCGACCACGCCGACCAGGATGGAAGCCAGCCCCACGGTGACCATGAACACCGAGATCGGCGACTCGCCGAGCATCGGCCGGATCGCTACGCGTTCGAGCAATGCGCCTGCCATGCCGCTGCCGATCACCGCGACCAGGATCGCCAGCCACATTGGCAGGTTCATTGCCGTGGCGAGGCCAAAGCACAGGTAGGCGCCGATCATCAGCATCTCGCCGATGGCCAGGTTCACCACCCGCGTGGCCTTGTAGATCATTACGAAAGCGAGACCGGTCAGCGCGTACAGGCCTCCGGCGCCAAGGCCGGCAAAGACGATCTCGGTCAGGAAAAGCCAGTCGAAGTCCATCTCAGGCCCCCACTGCAAGAGGTTGATGAAGGCGCTGGCGCAATTCCGAGACGTCACCCGAGCCCAGGTAGGCCTTGATCACTTCCGGATTGGCCTGCACCTCGGCCGGCGTACCGTCGGCGATGACCTGGCCGAAGTTGAGCACCACCACGTGGTCGGACAGGTCCATGACCATGCCCATGTCGTGCTCCACCATCAGCACCGTCACGCCCCACTCCTCGCGCACGTCGAGGATGAAGCGCGCCATATCCTCGGTCTCTTCGCGGTTCATGCCAGCGACGGGTTCATCGAGCATCAGCACCTTGGGCCGCATCGCCAGCGCGCGCGCCATCTCGACCCGCTTCTGCAGACCGTAGGACAGCACCGATACCGGCATGTGGCGGATGTGGTCGATCTCGAGGAAGTCGATGATGCGTTCCTCGACCTCCTGGCGCAGCTTCATCTCCTCATGCCGGGCGCGGCCGAAGTAGAACAGCGCATCGAGCACATTGGTGCGCAGGTGGGCGTGGCGGCCGAGCTTGATGTTGTCGAGCACGGTCATGCCGCGGAACAGCGCGATGTTCTGGAAGCTGCGCGCCAGGCCCAGCTTGGCGCGCTCGGGCGGCCGGGTGGCGGTGATGTCCTCGCCCTGGAAGCGGATGCGTCCCGTAGCGGGCTTGTAGAAACCGGAGATCGTGTTGAACAGCGAGGTCTTGCCTGCGCCGTTCGGACCGATGACGGTGGTGATGGACCCTGGAGCAACTTCGAAGCCCACGTCGGTCAGCGCCTTGATGCCGCCGAACGACAATGTGAGCCCCTCGACCTCGAGGATCGGATTGGCCTTGCCTGGATGCACTTGTCTCCTCCTGCCAGGCGCCTCGGCAGAGACGTCCTGTGCGTGCTGTGCTTGATCTGCCCGCTGGCAGCGCCACACACGGCGCAGCTCAGCATTGGCGGGGCATTAATTTTTTTACTGCCTCGATTTGCAGTCCATACTAGGCAGTACGGGCCAGGTTGTGGATGACAGAACCAGCCTATTGATTGACATTTCCTGCCAACCCCTCGACACACCTTTGTCATGAGCGAACGCCTGAGTGCCCCCTCCGTCACGGTCTCGATCCGCATGGTCAGCCAGCTTCTCGACCGGCTCGGTGCACACCACACGCGCGCGCTCGACTGCATCGCCCGCGCAGGCATTGCCCCGCCGCTGCTGGACCAGGAGTCGGCGCGCGTGACCGTCGAGCAGTTCGCGTTGTTCTATCGCACGCTGGCAATCGAGCTCGACGACGAGACACCGGGCATGTTCTCCAGGCCGCTGCGCGCCGGCACGCTCAAGTTCCTGTGCCTCGGCATGCTCGACGCCGCGAACCTGCGTGTTGCGCTACACCGCTTCTGCTGGTTCTTTCGTCTGGTGCTGGACGACCTGCACTTCGAGATGGGGGAAGAGGACGGACTGACCCGCATCGCGCTGGTGGAGCGCACCGACCTCGGTCACCACCGCATCCTGATCCTCGAGTTGATGCTGATGCTGGTGCAGGGCATCGCGTCCTGGATGATCGAGCGCAAGCTGCTGTTCGCGCGTGTGGACCTCAACTACCCCGCCCCGGCGCATGCAGGCGAGTACATCAACATGTATGCCGGCCCGGCGCGCTTCGACCAGGCGCGGACCGCGCTCTTCATCGAACCGGTCTTCATGGACGCGCCGATCCGCCAGGACAAGGCCTCGCTATCGGGTTTCCTGCGCAAGGCGCCAATGGACTGGATCCACGTCTCGGTCAGCGAGCGCCTGTTCACCCACCGCGTACGCGACCTGCTGGAGGCCAACCTCGGCCAGCCCCAGAGCGTGGAGGACGTCGCGCGCGCCCTGCACGTCTCGCCACGCACGCTGGCACGCCGGCTCGACGCCGAGGGCACGCACTTCCAGGCCGTGAAGGACGCCCTGCGCCGCGACGTGGCGATCGCCCGCATCTCACGCACGGATCAAGCCATCGCAAGCATCGGCGCCGAGCTCGGCTTCGACGACCCGGCAGCCTTCAATCGCGCCTTCAAGCAATGGACCGGAACCCCGCCCGGCAGCTACCGGAGGCTCGTCGCCGTGCCCGCCGCACGCGTGCGCTCACGCGCGGCGACCTGAGCCAGCGCTCTCAATGCCTCGACCAGGCGCAGCACGTCACCGCGAAAGTCCGGGTCCGGTCTCACCGGCAGAGCGTTGCGGTAGGCCAATGAGGCCAGTGGTGCAGGCAGTTGTGCGGCGCTCGGCATGCGCGCCCCCTGCACCAGCAGTGGCACCACGTTCTGGCCGCGCGCAAGTGCCATCTCCACCTCCAGCCTGACCATGTCCTCGGTATCGTCGATGCGCGGCCGGCCATCGGCGCCGGCCAGCGTCAGCCAGGCCGGGCCGATGACGACGAGCACGACCTCGGACTGGTCCAGCGCAGTACCGATCACCTCGCGGTAGTCGGCACCCGCTGACTGACGCTCGACGTCCAGGAAGATGCGCTCAGGCACGAAGGCCTGGCACAAATGGTCGTGTATGCGCCCGACGCTCTCGCGGCTGTCGTCGCGGCGATAGGACAGGAAGATGCCAAGCGAGACCCGCGGCTCGTCGGCAATCTCGCCGCTTGGCCAGAATGCCAGGCGGTGACTGACGAAGGCAGCGTAGGCCGCCAGCACCGCCATACAGGCGACGAAGTAGCCGCCGGCCTCGGGGCGTGCGAGCGCAAGCAGGCCGAACAGCACCGCCGCAGCCAGAGCCATGCCGGCCACGACGAAGCCGACCCGACGGGCACCGGGTCGGCGCAGGATCACCAGCCGGCCAAAGGCGAACGCCGCCACGGCCACCGCCCCACCGGCGGCGCCAAGCACCCACTGCCCCGCCGCACCGGCGTAGGGCAGCAGGCTCAGGCCGCCCGCCGTAGCCAGCAGACTGACCAGCGCCGTCAGCATCGACACGATGCCCAACCGCCGCAGCAGGAACCGGCCGTCGCCACGCGTCACCGTCATGCCTGCGCCCCCTTTGCTACTGCGCCAGCGCCTGCCACAAGCCCCCCTTCTCCAGATGCACACGCCCGGGTACATCGCTCGGCGCCCGCACTTGCCCAGCCTCGCGCTCGTCGCGGCGCGCGAACTCATAGATCAGCGCGCTGGCGTAATGCTCGGCCGAGTAGGCTTGGGCGGCGATCGATGGCGGCAGGCGCAAGCCGCCGCCGCCCACCCACTCACGCGCCACGGCTTCGGACGGCGGCTGCGGCGTGGCGGCGAAGTCCTGGTCGGTGACGACGAAGACGATGACGCGGTAGCGCCCGGGTGGCGCGTTGAACAGCGCCGTTATGCGCTCCAGAAAGCTGCGTCCGGCGCCTGCTGAATCCGCACTCCAGCGCGCTGGCGGTGCGAAGGGGCTGGCATCCGGGTGGATCTTCTCGGCGCGCGAGGCAAGCGCGAATCCACCGGGTACGCGGTAATAGCTGCGTTCGACGTAGCCTGCAAGATCGAAGGCGTCCTCCAGATGCTGCGCCGCGCCACCCAGTGTGGCGGGCTCCTGTGGCGCAAGCCAGGCACGTTCGAGCAGGGCGAATGCCGAGTAGCGCGGCGGCGGCCAGGGAAAGGCAGGCAAGACCGTCGGCTCAGGCCGGCTGGCGGTGGGCGGCGAGCCGTTGGCCGCGGCCGGTGGCCGGACAACGGCCGGGCGGTCGATCACGCTGGGCGGTTCAGGCTCAGCTGCGGGCGGAGGCGGGGGCGGTGGTGCCGGCTCGTCGATGGCCGGTGCCTCATCCCGCGGCTCGCTCCCTGCAGGTGCTTCATCAGGCGGCGCGCTGGTTTGCGGCAATTCGCCGGCAGAACAGGCGGCGAGCAGCAAGGCTGCGCACAGCATACAGATCACCTGCGCCCAGGCCCGCCAAAGGAGTGCCACTGCCGGGCGAGCCTGTCGACCGTCCGGACGCTTGCCGGGCACTATGGACAACTGCTCCTTCGCTTGCCATGTCGACATGGATCAATCCTCTCGAGGCTCCTGTTTCAATCTAGGCCAGGATGCCGCCCTGCGCGAGGCCATCGCCCCCGACGCCGGCAGTTGCTGCAGCCGGGCACGGTTCGCCGTACACTTGCGAACCCAAGCCCATGCCGAGCCGCACGCCTGCCCCATGACATCAGAACACCCCGAAATCCGCCCCGGGCAGTCGATCGAGCTGCTCAAGCAGCTCCACATCCTGACCCGCGACGGCAAGCTCAACCAGGACAGCCGGCGCAAGCTCAAGCAGGTCTACCACCTCTACCAGTTCATCGAGCCACTGCTGGCCGAGGCGCTCGCTGCACGCGCTGACATCCAGCTCGTCGACCACGGTGCAGGCAAGTCCTACCTCGGCTTCATCCTGTACGACCTGTTCTTCCGCCACCAGGCGCCCGCAGGCCGCATCCATGGCATCGAAACGCGCGAGGAACTGGTGATGAGCTCGCGCCGGCTCGCCGACAAGCTCGGCTTCTCCGCCGGCATGCGCTTCCAGCACCTGAGCGTGGCCGACTCGATCAGCTCCGAGCGACTGCCCGCGCACATCGATGTGGTGACCGCTCTGCACGCCTGCAACACCGCGACCGACGACGCCATCCACTTCGCACTCGCCCGCCAGGCCCGCTTCATCGTGCTGGTGCCCTGCTGCCAGGCCGAAGTCGCCGCCGCCCTGCGCCGCAACAAGCAACAGGCATTGGCGCAGCCGATCGCCGAGCTGTGGCGCCACCCGATCCACACCCGCGAATTCGGCAGCCATGTCACCAACGTGCTGCGCTGCCTGCAGCTGGAGTCGCATGGCTATCAGGTGAACGTGACCGAACTCGTCGGCTGGGAACACTCGATGAAGAACGAGCTGATCATCGCCAGCCAGAAGGGCGCACCGCGCCGCCAGGCCGCCGAGCGGCTGCGGGTGCTGCTCGAAACGCTTGGTCTGCAAGAGCTCGCGCCACGATTCTTCACGGGCGCCTAAGCCCCGCCCCTCCTCTCCGTCCGACCCACCATGTTCCGCTCCCTGCGCTCGCCCGACGTCCTGATCACCACGCTGGCCGCGGCCGGTATCCTCATGATCACCATGGGCACGCGCCAGTCGCTCGGCCTGTTCGTGAGCCCGATCAACAGCGCCACCGGCCTGGGGATCGCCGCCATCAGCCTGGCGATGGCCATCGGCCAGCTCACCTGGGGCGCCATCCAGCCCCTGGCGGGGGCAGTGGCCGACCGCCATGGGCCGCGCCCGGTGCTGCTCGCCGCAATCGTGCTGCTTGCCTTGGGCACGGCGGCGATTCCCTTGATGGACTCGGCCTTCGGCCTCACCATCGCGATGGGTCTGGTGATGCAACTCGGCGCGGGTGCGGCGAGCTTTTCGGTGCTGATCGGCGCCGCAGCCCAGCGCCTGCCGGCCGAGGCGCGCGGCTCGGCCTCCGGGGTCATCAACGCAGGCGGCTCCTTCGGCCAGTTCGTGTTCGCACCGCTGCTGCAAAAGCTGATCCAGACCTTCGGCTGGATCAACGCCCTGTGGGCAATGGCACTCATGAGCCTGGCCGCGCTGCCGCTGGTCGGCAAGCTCACCCGCGCGGCGCCGCGCGCGGAACAGCACGCCGACGACCATGGTATCGGGCGTGCGATCGGAGACGCGATGCGCGACCGCAGCTACCTGCTGCTGCACCTGGGCTTCTTCACCTGCGGCTTCCACATCGCCTTCCTCGTTACCCACCTGCCGGGCGAGGTGGACCTGTGCGGCCTGCCGCCTGCGGTAGCGAGCTGGTCTCTGGCCATCATCGGCCTGGCCAACATCTTCGGCAGCCTCTACGCCGGCGCCTGCGTATCGCGCTACCGCAGCAAGTACGTGCTGGCGGCCATGTACGGCTCGCGCGTGCTGCTGATCGCGTGGTACCTGGCGATGCCGTCCGCGCCCTGGGTGTTCTACGTATTCGCCGCCGGCCTCGGCTTCACCTGGCTGGCCACTGTGCCACCCACGGCCACGCTGGTGGGCAAGCTGTTCGGCGTGCGCTACCTCGGCACCCTGTTCGGCCTCACCCTGCTGTCGCACCAGGTGGGTGCCTTCTTCGGCGCCTGGCTGGGCGGACTGGCCCTGGTGGAGTTCGGCGACTACCGCTGGATGTGGTACGCCGACATGGCGCTCGCCGCGCTCGCCGCGGTCATCAACCTGCCGATCCGCGAAGCCCGTATCGCGCAGCCGGCGGCGGGTGCTGCGGGCTGACGCGGCGGCCCGGCTACGACGGCCGAACAGGAGCGTTCGATATGCCCCAAGCAGCGCAGATCAGGATCCCCGCCACCTACATGCGCGGCGGCACCAGCAAGGGCGTGTTCTTCCGCCTGCAGGACCTGCCCGAGCGCTGTCAGGAGCCAGGCGAGGCGCGCGACCGCCTGTTCCTGCGCATCATCGGCAGCCCCGACCCCTATGCCGCTCACATCGACGGCATGGGGGGCGCCACCTCCAGCACCAGCAAGTGCGTGATCCTGGCGAAGAGCAGCCGCCCCGACCACGACGTGGATTACCTCTACGGCCAGGTCGCGATCGACAAGGCGCTCGTAGACTGGTCGGGCAACTGCGGCAACCTGTCCACCGCCGCCGGCGCCTTCGCCCTCCACGCCGGCCTGGTCGACCCGGCACGCGTGCCGCGGAACGGCGTGTGCGCGGTACGCATCTGGCAGGCCAACATTGGCAAGACCATCATCGCCCATGTCCCGGTCACCGACGGTCAGGTGCAGGAGACCGGTGAGTTCGAACTGGACGGCGTGACCTTCCCGGCCGCCGAAATCGTGCTGGAGTTCCTCGACCCGTCCGAGGACGGCGCTGGCGAGAACGGCGGCGGGTCGATGTTCCCCACCGGCAACCTGGTCGATGAGCTCGAGGTGCCCGACGTCGGCAGCCTGAAGGCGACGCTGATCAGTGCCGGCATCCCCACGGTGTTCGTCAACGCCGAGGACATCGGCTACCGGGGCACCGAGCTGCGCGAAGACATCAACGGCAATCCGGAAGCGCTCGCACGCCTCGACAAGATCCGGGTGGCCGGCGCGCTGCGCATGGGCCTGATCAAGACCCCTGAAGAGGCCGCCACCCGCCAGCACACGCCAAAGATCGCGTTTGTTGCCCCACCCAGGGACTACCTCGCCGCCAGCGGCAAGGCGATACGAGCCGAGGACGTCGACCTGCTCGTACGCGCGCTGTCGATGGGCAAGCTGCACCACGCCATGATGGGTACCGCCGCAGTGGCCATCAGCACCGCTGCGGCCATTCCCGGTACGCTGGTCAATCTCGCTGCCGGTGGCGGTGAGCGCGATTCGGTCCGCTTCGGCCACCCCTCCGGCACCCTGCGCGTAGGCGCCCAGGCGCGGCTGGTCGATGGCGAGTGGCAGGTCTCCAGGGCCGTCATGAGCCGCACGGCCCGCGTGCTGATGGAAGGCGCGGTGCGCGTGCCCGGCGACGCTTTCTGACGCTGCAGCAAGGCCACGCTGCCGGCCAATGGTTGGCGCACGAGCTCGCACCGCGCTGCGCGCGTCAACGCAGCCGCTGTGCCAGTTCGTCGAGCGGGACCGGCTTGCCGAACAGATAGCCCTGGAAGAACCTGCAGCCTTGCTGGCCAAGCAATTGCTGCTGTTCGCGCGTCTCCACGCCTTCGGCGATCACCTCGAGCCCGAGCGCGTGGCTCATTGCGATGATCGCTTGCACGATGACGGCATCGTCGGCGTCATCGATGATGTCGCGTACAAAGGCCTGGTCGATCTTCAACTGATCGAGCGGGAGGCGCTTGAGATACTGCAGCGAGGAGTAGCCGGTGCCGAAGTCATCCATCGAGAAGCGCACACCGAACGCACGCAGCGCCTTCATCTTGACGATGGTCGACTCGATATCCTCGAGCACGGTGCTTTCGGTCAGTTCCAGCTTGAGCCTGCGCGGCGGGGCACCAGTACGCTCGAGGACGCCGCCGACCTGCTGCACGAAGTCATCCTGGCGGAACTGCCGGGCGCTCACGTTGACCGCGATGCTCAGCTGCGCCGTCCGCGCATCGCCAGCCCAGGCAAGCAGTTGCGCGCAGGCGGTCTCGAGCACCCAATGGCCGATCGGAAGGATCAGCCCGGACTCCTCCGCGAGGCCGATGAAGGCCGCGGGCGGTACCAGGCCGCGCACCGGATGCCGCCACCGCAGCAAGGCCTCGACGCCCCGCAGGTTGTCGTTCTCGTCAACCTGTACCTGGTAGAACAGCTCAAGCTGGTCACGCTCGATCGCGAGCCGAAGCTCGGACTCGAGCGCGATGCGCTCCTCGAGTCGCGCCTGGATGACCGGATCGAAGAAGCGCAGGTTACCCCGGCCTTCGCTCTTGGCCTGGTACATGGCGTTCTCGGCATGCCTGAGGGGGTCATCCAGATTGGCGAGTGGCGTGCCGAAAAGGCTCGCACCCAGACTGGCGGTCGCATACAAGGACTCGCCATCGATCTGGAATGCCCCCGCGAACGCCGCCAGGACCCGCTCTGCGCAGGCTTCGACCTCGCCCACCGCGCTGCCAGCGTCCGCACCGATCGGCCCCAGCAGAATGGCGAACTCATCACCCCCCAGATGCGCGAGGGTATTCCCTTCGCCAACGACCGACTCGAGACGGGCGGCCACTTCGACCAGCAACCTGTCACCGACACCATGTCCGTAGGCGTCGTTGACGCGCTTGAAGTCGTCCAGGTCGAGAACGATGACGCCCGCGTGGCCAAGGTGCTGCTCGCAAGCACGCAACACGCTGCGCATGCGTTCGCGCAACAGCCGCCGATTGGGCAGACGCGTCAGCGGGTCGTAGAAGGCGAGCTGAAAGGCCTGCTCCTCGGCACTGCGCTGGCGTTCGATGGCATTGCGAAAATTGAGCAAGGTACCCGCGATGCGGGCGAATTCGCCTCGCCCGCCCTCGTACATTGCCTCGATGCGTGGCAGCGGGATCTTTGCTTCGGCACTGCGTGCAAGTGTGCTCAAGGCATCGGCGATATCCACCATGTGCGAGCCGGCACGGCGTCCAAGCAGGCTCGCGGTCACGAACAGGCCGATCAGGATGATCAAGCCGGTCAGCAGAACACCGCGGAAAGCGTCGTCGAAGCGTGCTACCTGGGCGGCATTGCGGTCGCGCGCCCGCTCGGCGAGCAGGGACACGATCCTGCTCGAGAAGATCGAGAACTCGCGGTGCTCGATCTGCGCCTGGTCGAGAAAGTCTGCGGCCACCCGTGGATCGACGGCAATCACATCCGTGGTCATGACGATGAATCGCCTGTACTCGCCGAACGAGTGGATGAGCTGCCGCGCGCTGTTGTGGTTGGCGTCGATCACCAGCTCGGACTCGGCCAGGCGCCGAACACGCTCACCCAGCGCCGCCAGCTCTTCGACGATCCGGGTGTGCATGCGGTAGAGCTGCAACTCGTCGAGTTGCCCGGACTTCGCGCCATCGAGCGCAACCGCCATCTGGCGCTGGATAAGACCCATGTCGCGCGAGAAGCTCGCAGCCTCCTCGATCACGACCAGATCTTCGTCCTGGGCCGCCGAGGACAAGTCAAACTGCTCGCGCACACTGGAGAGCGCGCCGTAGTTCACCATCAGCGCCACCAGCACGACGATTCCAAGGGGCAAAAGCAGCAGTAGCAGCACGCTGCGGCCGGCTTTCATGACCGCCTCCGGTGCACGCAGGGCATGCCCACGGACGATCGGCCAATGCGGACACCGCCATGCCACCTCATCGTCACGGCTCCAGCCCAAGCGCCTGCAGCAGGCCCACCCAGTGCCCAGGCTCGATGCTTGCCACGTACTCGAAAGCACCTCCGTCGGCAGCGCCCAGTGGCCTGAAGATCACCATGGTCGCCTCGCGCGGCAGGTAATCCATGATCTCGGCGATATTGGGTCCATGTGCGACCACGACACGGTTGTCGCCGCTCACATCGACCGGCGTAGACAGCCACTCCCGCGTCCGCGCGACGGCAGGCGCCTTCTCCGCCTCGGACATGGTCGCGGTATACATCAGACGCGGGTCTACCTCGACGGGTGCCTGGAAAACCCGACGGGCACTCTCCCTGGCGCGGCAGAACGGGCTGCTGATCACCTTCGAGTACGGCACTCCGAGCCGCGCGAAGTTGGTGCCGATACGGTCCAGAGCGGCACGCCCGGCGTCGGAGAGCGGTCGCTGGCTGGCGCAATCGTCTATCTGCACCGGAATGCGGTCGGGGAAGCGGGCATCGGTCGCGCCATGGCGCATGTAGATCACGAACCCACCGCCGCGCAGGGCCTCGATATGGGCGGGAGACGCCGGTACGACCTCGAAGGACGAGCGTGCAGGAGGCGCGTCGGCAG
The DNA here is from genome assembly GCF_000310145.2 of Thauera sp. 28. GTDB lineage: Bacteria > Pseudomonadota > Gammaproteobacteria > Burkholderiales > Rhodocyclaceae > Thauera > Thauera mechernichensis. The sequence goes on along the minus strand of NZ_AMXA01000004.1, from coordinate 181,442 downwards.
CGACGGCCGGCAAACCGAGCGCCGCCAGGCACCCGAATACAAGCACAAAGTAGGAACGGACGAACGACATGTCAGCATGCATATTGGGTCATGGATCGGCTGCAGGCCGCATCCGGCGCAGAGCCACTCGTTTGCCCGCAGGCCTGCCGATTATGCCACCTCAAGATGGGTTGCAGGCAAAAATAGTCACAAGCCGCTCATGGTTTTTGGGCTGCATCACGCTGCGAGGTCGCACACCGCCTCACGCAGGCGGATCCAGACTAGCGGCCGAGGGCTTTTCTGCGCAGCGACGCGGCGGCCGCCATGAGTGCAAGCACCACGATCATCACCGCCGGATAGACCTGGTCGAGCACGAGCGCGAGGCCGAAGGCCAGCACATGAGCGCTCGCGCCCAATATGGCGGCCTGCAGCACTGCGGCGCGCAAACCTCTGGCACTTGCCCACACCGACCAGGCCGGGATGAGCACGAGCGCCAAGGTGACGAAGATGCCGCTGGCCAGGGCGCCGGTGGCGAGGATCGCTACCACGGCGAGCTCGCGCGCGAGCGCATGCGCACGTCCGGGAGCGCCGGGCAGCCAGGGCAGCAGCTGATGAGCCAGCAAGGCCTTGGACACGCCGCCGAGCACGGCGGCACCAAGCGCACCGACGACACCATGGGCGACGACGTCCCGCCATTGCACGAGCAGCAACTGCCCCTCGACCGCAGAGGCCGACAACAGCCGTGCCTGGGCGTGGTTGTCAGCGAGCAGCAGACAAGCACTCCATGCCAGCAGCAGGACGAGGAGATGACGCGAACTCGCTACGGCCGCGACTGGCTTGATGAGCCACAGCCCCGCAACGGCCACCAGCATCGCCAGCCCCCAGGCACCGATGAGTAGCGGCCAGCCAGCGATGACGGCGAGCATTGCGCCGAGCACTGCGACCTGTGCGTGGCTGAAAGCCGACAGCGCCTCGTCGCGCAGGCGCAGGATTACGCCGAGCGCCGCGAGCACGGCAGACATGAACAGGCCGAGCACGAAGCCGGGCGCAAAGAGCAGTAGCTGTTCAAGCATCGGTGATGGCCTGGAGGCGGACGTGATGTGCGGACTCGACGGTCTCGGCGTCGTGCGTGACGACCACGATCGCAGGGCCGCCGGCACGCGCCGAGGCGGTCGTCAGCCAAGCCACGAAGACATGGCGGCTCGCTGCATCGAGATACTGGGTCGGCTCATCGAGGAGCAGCAGATCACAGGGCGTGGCGAGCGCCATTGCGAGCAGCAGACGCTGGCGCTGGCCGCCGCTGAGCCGGTCAACACGCTGGCCACGGTCGTCCGGCACCCACGCGTGCGCGAGTTCGGGCATGCCCGCCAGGGCAAGCAGGTCGGCGACGCTGAACGGCCCCGCCTGCAGGCCACGCGCCCGGAACAGCGCCGCCGCACTCATTGCGCAAGGCTGTCCACCCAGTGCTCGATGAGAGCGAAGTAGCTCTCGGCGTCGGCCGTCGCGGGCTCGAGTGCAAGCGCATGCAGCGGCCAGCCGAGTTCATCGGCAACCCGTCGTACCGGCGCCTGCGGCTGGTAGTTGGCATGTTCAACCTCGGATGGAAGTCAGGGCCGTGAGCCGATGAGGCCGCGATGGTAGGGGCCTGCCTTCGTTTTTGCAAGTCTGTTGCAATAAACTGATAGCATCGATGGCGTGCCACCCGGGCGACACCATCGGGATGCACAAGCATGGCAACACCCTGCAGGCTGCACGAGCGCGCAGGTTTGACAGCCCGTCGACCGGCACGCTAACCTGCGCGCCGTTCATGGTTGTCTGCCCTAACCAGCAGACATGAAAAGGGAATCCGGTGCCGCGCCCCGCGCGCTCAACCCGGAGCTGCCCCCGCAACTGTAATCGGCGAGTCCTGCGCCCTCTCTGCCACTGGAATCTTTCCGGGAAGGCTGGCGCAAGGCGATGACCCGTGAGCCAGGAGACCTGCCATGCACATCACCTTCAACAGTTTGGGGCGGGGTGTCCCTGACAAGAGGCATGGCTCACACCATTTCACTTGCTCGTTTTCCTGACGGCTCGAGTGCAGCGCACGGCGCATCCGTGCGCATGGCGCCGCACGCCTGTCCGTCGGAGATCCGCCCTGCCCGCACCGGACCTCCAACATGGCAAAACGATTCCGCTTTCCCCCCACCCGTCTTGCGGCAGCCATTGCGCTTGTCGTTCATGCTCCGGTCTTCGCGCAGGTGACGCTGTCACCGGTCGAGGTCAGCGCCAACCGCGACGCCCCCAGCCTGTACCTGGACGAACCGAGCACCACCGGTAGCCGCACGGGCGTCGCCGCGCGCGAACTGCCGGCCACGACAAGCAGCGTGGACAGCACACAGATGCAGGAGCGCGGCGACTTCCAGGTGCGCGAGGCCATCACGCGCGCCACCGGCATCACGGACATCGGCTCAGGCGGCACCGGCGGCCTGTCGTTCTCGGCACGCGGCTACACCGGCACCAACTCGGTCGGCATCGCCGAAGACGGCATACGCATTCAGACCGGGGCAGGCACCCAGAACTATCCTGGCAGCGCCTGGGGCTATGAACGCGTCGAAGTGCTGCACGGCCCGGCATCGGTGGTGTTCGGCAGCGGCACCGTGGGGGCGACCATCAACGCCGTACGCAAGGAGCCCAGCCGCGTTGCTGCGCAGGAGCTCATGGTCGCCGCCGGCAGCGATGGCGTGAAACGGCTCGGCCTTGGTGCCACCGGCGCACTCGGCGAAATCGCCTCCTACCGCATCGATGCCTACGGGACCCACATCGACGGCTACCGCGACCTCGGCAACTCGCACGGCGGCAAGATCATGAACCGCCTGCGCCTGCAGCCCCGCAGTGACCTGCGCATCGACCTGACCGCAGACCACAGCGTGCAGTACCCCGAGCGCTACTGGGGCACGCCGCATGACAACGGCCGCATCCTGCCCGAGCTCAGGCGCGAGAACTACAACGCCGCAGATGCCGTGATCCGCTATGAGGACACCCGCCTGCGTGCGCGTGCCGACTGGCAGCTCGACGAGCGGATCGCGCTGAGCAACGAGATCTACCGCCTGGAGTCGCAGCGGCGCTGGATGAACATCGAGAACTACAGGCTCAACCTCGCCGCCGACCGGGTGGAGCGCAGCGACTACCTGCATATCCAGCACGAACTGGTACAGACCGGCAACCGGCTCGAGGCAGCACTGAAGCACGGCGCACACCGCGCGGTGGTCGGCTGGGAGGCTGCCCGCGTGGACTTCCGCCACATCAACAACTCACCCTACAGCGGGTCGTCGAACGTCAGCATCCGCGATCCGCAACACGGCAACTGGCTCAGCCCCGACCCGACGCTGGCCAAGTTCGATACCGCATCGACCCTGCACGGCTTCTATGCCGAGGACGCCTGGCAGCTCGGCGAGCGCTGGCTCGTGCTCGCCGGCTTCCGCCACGACCGCGCCCGCGTGGACCGCGACGAACTGGTGGCAGGCACCGACTTCAGCCGCACGCTCAAGGGCAACGCCTGGCGTGTCGGCCTCACCCACTTCCTGAGCCACGACACCAGCCTGTATGCGAACTACGCGACCGGCCATGACCCGGTCACATCGATGATCTCGCTCAACCTGGCCAACGCCGACTTCAAGCTGACCCGCGGCAAGCAGGTCGAAGTTGGCGTCAAGCAAAGGCTGGCCGACGGGCGCGGCGAGTGGACGGCCGCGTTCTACCGCATCGACAAGGACGACATCATCACCCGCGACCCCGACAACTCGGCCCTTTCGATCCAGGGCGGCAGCCAGTACTCGCAAGGCGTTGAGCTGGCTGCTGCGATCACGCCGTGGAAGAGCCTGCGCCTGGAGGGCAACATCACCCGCTTGCAGGCCGAGTTCACCGAGTTCAACGAACGCGTCGGCGGTGTTGCGGTCTCGCGGGCCGGCAAGGTGCCCGCCAACGTACCCACCCTGGTCGCCAACCTTTGGGGCCACTATCGCATCGGCGCGGTACAGACCTCTGTCGGGCTGCGCCACGTCGGCAAGAGCTACGCCAACAATGCCAACTCGCTGGCAATTGGAGCCTATACGGTCGCGGACGCGAGCATCGCCTGGCAGATGGATGCGCGCACTACGCTGCGCCTGCTCGGCCGCAACCTCGCCGACAAGGTGTACGCGACACGCACCTACAACAACCAGTTCATCCTCGGCGAACCGCGGCGCTTCGAGCTGGTCGCCGAGCTGAAGTTCTGACATGACCCAAGGCAGACTTGCGCGCTGGCTGCATCTGGCCCACCGCTGGCTGGGCGTCGGGCTCGGCCTGATGGCGCTGCTCTGGTTCGTCTCCGGCCTGGTCATGCTGTTCGTGGCCCGGCCGCAGCTTGACCAGACAGAGCGCCTGGCCGCGCTGCCTGTGCTCGACCCAGCAGGCGTGCGCGTCACCCCTGCCGCCGCCTGGCAGGCCCTGGGCCTGCCAGGCCAGCCACAGGCGATCCGGCTGAACGCAGCCGACGGCCGCCCGGCCTACCGCATCCTCGCCGGGCAGCACTGGCATGCGGTCGATGCTGCCACGGGGGCGGTGCTGCCGGCGCCCGACGCCGAGGCCGCACGCCGCCTGGTGCAGGCTTTGGCGGACGGGCACGAAGTCGCCCGCGTCGCCGCGGTGGAGGTCGATCAGTGGACCGACTACCGCCGCTTCGACGCCCTGCGTCCGTTCTGGCGCGTCGAGCTTGGCGACGGACGCCACTTCTATGTGTCCACCCGCTCGGGCGAGATCGCACTCGACACCAGCACCGCCGAACGCGCGTGGAACTGGCTCGGCAGCGTGACGCACTGGATCTATGTCACGCCTTTGCGGCAGAACACCCCGCTGTGGCGCAACGTGGTGCTGTGGGCGAGCTTCCTGGCCCTGGCGCTGACGGCCACCGGCTTCTGGCTTGGCTGGCAGCGCCTGCGCATCAAGCGCCGTTACAGCGGCGGCCGGATGACACCGTACCGCGATCCCTGGAAGCGTTGGCACCTCCTGGCGGGCATGGCAAGCACGCTCATCCTGCTCGGCTGGTTGCTCAGTGGCTGGCTGTCGATGGCACCGTTCGGCCTGGCATCCGGCCCACAGCGGATCGTCGGCAACACGCTACCGGCCGTCGCCACGCTGGGCGCACTGCCGCAGCCGGCACCCGACAGCCGCGAACTGGAATGGAGCGGTCTGGGAGGCCATGCGCTGCGCGTCGACCGCCAGGCGCAGGGTTCGCGCATCGTCATCGACGGGCAGTCCGCGCAGGACAGCCTCACGCTGGCCGACATCGACCAGGCGCTACAAGCCATTCCGGGGATCACCATCGCCCGCATCGCATGGCAAGCGGAGGCGGACAGCCGCTACTACGCCCTGCGCCACCACCCGCGCACCTTCCCCGTGGTACGCGTCGAACTCGGGGACGAAGCCGCCACGGTGCTCTACATCTCGCCAGGCAGCGGCCACGTTGCACACACCAGCAACCGCCACGACTTCGCCCAGCGCTGGCTGTACCAGGGCCTGCACCGCCTTGACTTCCCCTACCTCGCCGCCCGTCCCCTGCTCCGGGATGCACTGATCATCGTGCTCTCACTGCTGGGCATCGGTTTCTGTCTCACCGGCTGCCGTCTCGCCTGGAGCCGGCTCGTTCGCTGACACAGCTGCCAGCCGTGACACCGGCCGCCCCCCTGGGGGCGCCGGAGCGGCTCTCCTCACCCCTCTCCTGCGCTGCTGCATGTCATCCGTGCGCCTGTTGCGCGCGCCTTTCATGGCGTTCGAGCCATCGCATCCGTCATACAAAAACCTGGCCCATTGATTAGTATTGGCTTATATTAATGAGCGCTTAACCACCCAGCAAAGGAGTTTCACCATGAAGAAGACCCTCGTCGCCCTCACCATTGCGCTTGCTTCCAGTGCTGCCCTCGCCGACAAGCAGCCGGTCACCGTGGTACTCACCGCCCAAAGCACCATGACCCAGGGCATGGCCATGGTGCTCACCAACCAGATGCAGGAGCAGGGTGCGCAGGTCCATGTGCTGCTCTGCGACCATGCCGGCGACCTGGCGCTCAAGGACGCGGGCGGCGAAGCACTGAAGCCCAACAACGTGACGCCGGCGCAACTGCTCGACGCCGCGCTCAAGAAAGGCGCCACGGCATCGGTGTGCGCGCTCTACCTGCCCAACAGCGGCAAGACCGCGGAAGACCTCAAGGACGGCATCAAAGCGGCCAAGCCTGCAGAGATGGGCGCGGCCCTGCTGGAACCGAACCGCAAGGTAATCGGTTTCTAAAGGCCCTTTCGTACCAGGCGGCCGTGCCAGCGCGCAGTTGGCCCGGCCTTCGACGCCACCGCGGCCTGGCTGTTGCCGGCGCTGTCGAGTGGCGTGGTCGCACTGCTCAGGCCGTCCCGTCATCCTCGCCGATCAGCACCAGGCTGGCCGACAACCATTTGTGCGGCGGGATCTCGAGGTTGGTCGGCGCCGGCTGGCTGCGGAAGACCCGCCCGGCGAGGTCGAAGATCGAGCCGTGGCAAGGGCAGAAGAACCCCCCCGGCCAGTCGGCGGCGATGCCGCTCGCCGCGCCCGTCGTGAACTTTTCCGACGGCGAGCAGCCGAGATGGGTGCAGATGCCGATCACCACCAGGTATTCCGGGTTGATCGAGCGATGGCGGTTGGCGGCATAGTCGGGCTGCTGCGCCTCACCTGACGCGGGATCTGCGAGACGGTCCTCGTGGGCCTCGAGGCCCGCAACCATCTCGGGCGTACGTCGCACGATCCACACCGGCTTGCCGCGCCACTCCACGGTCATCATCTCGCCGGGTGCGAGCTTGCCGACGTCGGCCTCGACGGGCGCGCCGGCCGCGCGTGCGCGCTCGGATGGGGTCAGGCTGGCGATGAAGGGCACGGCGGTGGCAGCTGCGGCCACCGCACCGGCGCTGGAGGTGGCAATGAGGAGTCGACGGCGCTCCTTGAGGGTATCGGACATGGTCTGCGTCTCCTGGGGGCGGTGTAGTGGCGCAGGCTTGCGCGCTTGAAAAGGAAGCGGGGCCGGAGAACAGCGCCGGCCGTCACCACGGGGGGTGATCGCAGAGGGGAACGATCCTTTTGGTGAGCACGACTCGACCCCGCCTCTATCACTATATAAGCAAACACTGTGCCTGGCCGCATCGTCCCCATAAAGGCGGGCGTTGGCCGCATGCGGGTGCATCTCCGGGCTCCATGGCGTCATGCACCCCGTCACCGATGACAGATCTACGCCAACCATGCTGCCATTTCGTCCCTCATGGCAGTCTGTAAAACCTCAGCTGGGAGCGACCTCGGCCGGAGGGCGCAGGCCACTCAGCACCGGATGCACGACCGGGCCGCGCATGGCGGGCCACATGGCGAGCACGAAGAGCCCCCAGCCCAAGCACCAGCACACCGCGGGCTGGCGCAAGGCATCGCCCAGCATGGACAGGGGCTGAAGACGCAGCACGGGCGAAACCAGCACCAGGGCCGCAGCCAGCATCTGCATGCCGGTCGGCTGCAGCCCGCTGCGCGTGCGCAGCATTGCTGCGCGCAGCATGATGCCGAGGCACATCCCGCCCATCGCCCCCATGGTCAAGGCATGCAGGGCCGTACCCGGCCCCAGGCCCCCGGGCCAAGCCCAGCCAAGCAGTGCCGCCCCCTGCAGCACCAGCCCAAGCGCCAGCCAGACCCAGGCGCCATGCAACATCCACACGGCAGGCAGGCCGCCGAGCCGCCACGGCCACCAGCCCAGCCAGCGCATGAACTGCAGGACGCCGGTACAAAGCAGCAGCGCCCCCGTCCATCCAGCCGCACCCTTGCCAAGCGCCATGGCAAGACTCGCCGACAGCAGGCCGAGCGATACCCATTGCGGCCAGTCCGGCGCACGCACGCTATCGGCACGGCCGAGATGGCGCAGCCCTGCCTGGGTGAACGCGGGCACCGCGCGCCCTCCGATCGCGACCATCAGGAGGGCGAAGACGAGTACCCCGAGCAGGCCGGCATCGCCCACCCAGCCACCCGCCCGCTGGCTCGCAAGCAGATACTGTTCAGCCATGCCAGGGCCAAGCGGCGCGAGCGCAAGCGGCACACGCCGCCACATGCCGGCACCGGCTACGCCATGCACCAGCCAGGCCGCGAGCAGGACGTGGAACGCAGCGCCCGGCAGCACCTGCGCCACCACCGGCAGATGCCCCGCCAGGGGCACGACGGCGCGCCCCAGCCCCCACAGACCCACCAAGACCCACAGCACGGCCGCCGGCAGGTGGTGCCGGCCGGTCCAGCTCGGCAGCGCCGTCAGCAGGTAGCCCGCCATCGCCGCACCGCCCATGCCGAAGAGCAGGAGGTGAACGTGGACGAACACGGCATCCTCGCCAGGCGCCAGCCACGACAACCCACCGGCCACGGCGGCGACGCCGGCCAGCAGGAAGAACGGACGAAACGCTGCCTGGCTCAGATCATTGAACATGGATGATTCCCGCTGCTCGTTCCGGCCTCACGGCCGGCAGGCGGCAAGCATAGCCGGACTTTCGCCCGCGCCGCCGATGGCGCCGCACGGCTGGCGACGTCGAGTGTCACATTCACGCGGCAGCATCGCGCTTATGATTGCGCGTTCCCGGCATATACCAAGAGGCGTAACGATGCGCGAGATGGCAGGGCCCGATCGCGGCCCCTGGGCGGTATTCCTGGTGTTCCTGCGCCTGGGCCTGACCTCGTTCGGTGGCCCGGTGGCACACATCGGCTACTTCCGCGACGAGTTCGTGACCCGGCGCCAGTGGCTGAGCGAGCGCAGCTATGCGGATCTGGTCGCGCTCTGCCAGTTCCTGCCCGGCCCGGCCAGCAGCCAGGTCGGCATCGCGCTCGGTCTCAGCCGCGCAGGCTATGGCGGGGCACTGGCAGCCTGGGCGGGCTTCACCCTACCGTCGGCGGTCGCGCTGACACTGTTCGCAATAGGCATCGCCACCCATGCCGAGGCCATCCCGCCTGGTGTACTGCAGGGGCTCAAGATTGCCGCAGTGGCGGTGGTGGCGCAGGCGGTGTGGGGCATGGCACGCAGCCTGTGCCCCGACACGGCGCGCGTCTCCATGATGGCGGCGGCCACTTGTTGCGTGCTGCTGCTGCCCTCGGCGTGGGTGCAGGTCGGCGTGATCGCTGCGGCCGCTGCCATCGGCCTGGCCGCGCTGCCGGCGCGCGAGGCTGCGCCCCAGGACACCTTGCCGATCACGGTGGGGCGCCGGGCGGGCGTGCTTGCGCTCGGCCTCTTCGCCGCCTTGCTCATCGGCCTGCCGATGCTGAGCGCACTGTTTCCGACGCAGACGATGGCGATGGTCGACGCCTTCTACCGCGCGGGCGCGCTCGTGTTCGGTGGTGGCCATGTCGTCCTGCCCCTGCTGCAGAGCGCGGTGGTGCCCAGCGGCTGGGTTGCGAGCGACAGCTTCCTGGCCGGCTACGGCGCGGCGCAAGCCGTCCCCGGCCCCTTGTTCACCTTCGCGGCCTTCCTGGGCGCCTCGATGAACGACGCCCCGAGCGGCTGGCTGGGGGCGTTCATCTGCCTGCTCGCAATCTTCGCGCCGTCCTTCCTGCTCGTTGTCGGCGCCCTGCCGTTCTGGGAGCGCCTGCGCCGGAACACCCGCACCCAGACGGCCCTCGCGGGCATCAACGCGGCCGTGGTCGGGCTGCTCCTTGCCGCGCTCTACGACCCGGTGTGGACGAGCGCGATCCACGGCCCGGCCGACTTCGGGCTGGCGCTGCTGGCCCTGGTGGCGCTGCTGTTCTGGAAGCTGCCGCCCTGGCTGGTCGTGACCGCCAGCGGCCTTGCCGGCTGGGCGGCGAACGCACTGCTCTGATACCGCCTCGACCTCAACCCGCCGGTTGCCCCTGGCGCGCATGAGCCATGTCGCGCCTCGCATGCCTGATGATATCCAGTCCCGACCACAGCGCGAGGCTGGACATCACCAGCGCCACGACCAGATCCGGAAGGCCGCTGCCGGTGCCGAACACCCCGGCGGCAGCAAGGATGACCGCCAGGTTGCCGATCGCGTCGTTGCGACTGCACAGCCACACCGAGCGCATGTTCGCATCGCCGCCGCGAAAGCGGTACAGCAGCAGTGCCACACCTGCATTCGCGAGCAACGCGAGCACACCCACCGCCCCCATGGTCAGCGGCTCGGGCACCAGGCCGTGCTGGAACGCCCACAGGGCACGCACGACGACCGCTGCGCCGAACAGGGTCATCACCACCCCCTTGAGCAGGGCCGCGCGCGCGCGCCACAGCAACCCCCACGACAGCACCATCAGCGACAGCGCGTAGTTTGCTGCATCGCCGGCAAAGTCGAGGGCGTCGGCCCACAGGGCAACCGACCCCACAGCAAGACCGGCGACGAATTCGACCACGAACATCGCCGCATTGACGCCCAGCGCAATCCACAATGCCTGGCGGAAACGCGGGCTTGCCGCACCCGCATCGCAGGTGGAATGAGAACAACAACCAGCCACGGCGCGCTCCTGTTTGTATACGATAGGCGCATCAAACACCCTGTAGCCGCTACAGGGTCAAGCGATCGGATGCGATGTCGCGACGAGGAGAGGCAAGCGATGAAGATCGGCGAACTGGCCAAGGCGGCCCATGTCGAGGTCGAGACCGTCCGCTACTACGAGCGCATCGGGCTGTTGCCAGCACCGGCTCGCAGCGACAACGGCTATCGGGTGTATGCGGGCACACACCTCGAGCGCCTGGCCTTCATCCGCCACTGCAGGGCGCTGGACATCACGCTGGCCGACGTCGCACGCCTGCTGCGCTTCGTCGATGACCCGGCAGCGCAATGCGCCGAGGTCAATACGCTGATCGACACCCAACTCGCCCGTGTCCGCGCCCGCCTCGACAGCCTGCGCACGCTCGAACGCCAACTCACCACCCTGCGCAGCCAATGCGGCACACCCAACCGCGCAGCGCACTGCGGCATCCTGCACGAACTGGAAGCCCCCGCACTCGGTGATGCGTGCGTATGCCACGGCGGGCATACGGACTGAAACACGCTGCCAGCGCGCCCGCCACCTGCCTCAGAAAAGGCTGTCGGCGCTGACGACGCAGTTTCGGCCGCTGCGCTTGGCCTCGTAGAGCGCCTCATCGGCACGGGAGAACAACTGATCGAAGGTCTCGCCAGGACGCAGCGTGGCGAGGCCAAAGCTGGCCGTCACCTCGATGCCGGCCGGGTAGGCAGAGGCAATGCGCTCGCGCAAGCGATCGGCATCGTCTTCGACCTGCGCGGGCGTAGCGCCCAGCAGCGCACACACGAACTCTTCCCCGCCATAGCGCACGAGCAACTGCTCGTCGGACGCGGCCTCGGCCAGGAGTCGGGCAACGGCCACAAGCACCTCATCGCCGCGGGTATGACCATGGTGGTCATTGATGCGCTTGAAATGATCGACATCGATGACCACCAGCGTGAGCGGCTGCTCGTTCTCGCGCGCCGCCTGCAGCAGGCGCGGCATCTCGGCCATGAGGTGATGGCGGTTGTGCAGCGAGGTCAAGGCATCGCGCACCGCCATCTCCTTGACCAGTTCATGCTGCGCCGCCAGCTGCTCGAACAGCATGCGCAACATCAGCAGGTTGCCCAGGCGGGCCGCCAGCTCCTCCGCCACCACTGGCTTGGTCACGAAATCGTTGGCGCCCGCGCGCAGGATCTCCACACGGCGCGCGACATTGTCCAGCGCGGACAAGGCCAGGATCGGCAACTCGGCCTTGCGCCCCGGGAGCGCACGTACGGCGCGGATCACCGAGAGCCCGGTCTGCAGCCCCTCAAGCACGAAGTCGGTGACAACGATCCTGTAGTCCTCGTGGGGCAAGGTCGCAATCGCCTCCTCTGCGGTGCGATAGCGCGACACTTCCAGCCCGAGCCTCTCCATGACTTCGCTGCAGAACTGGGCGGCGGTGTCGCTGTCCTCGACCAGCAGCACGCGGCCGGACAGGCGCCGGTTCGAACGGCGCTCCCACTGCCCGATGTACTGCTCGAGTTCATCGAGCCGTGCCTTGGGAAAACACTCCGTCACCCCGGCAGCAATCGCATCGTCAAACACCCGCTTGTCCGGCGTTGCCGCCAGCATCAGCGCGGGCACCCCTTCTGCCAGCCGACGTCTGCGGACTTCGCGGTAGAACTCGGGGCCGCGCATGTCACCCAGTTCGAGCGAGAAGCACAGGATGTTGTAGCCCCCTTGGGCCAGCGCCTGCAGGCCGGCAACCGCACCGTCGGCCATGTCTACCTCGACATCCCGGCGACGAAAAATCGACTCGATCACCGAGCGCTGGAAGCGCGACGGATCAATGAGCAAGGCCTTGAGCATGGGGTCCTTGGAAGGCGATCACGGCGGCGGGGAGCCCTGCCGCAACGGAGTCGAAAGTATGGCTGCGCGCTTCGCCGCATGTCAAACGCACGCAGGCCGGGCCATCTCGGTGTGACAGACAAGGCGCGGAGTGCAGACGCGCGGGGTCAGGGCTGAACCTTCCCCACCTCCTCCGCCACCAGGCGCGCAAGCTGCTCGGGACCGAAGCTGGGCAGACTGCGTCCGTTGACGAAGAAGGTAGGCGTCTTGCTGACCTGTAGCGCAGTCAGATCCTCGATGTCCTGCGCCAGCACGGCCCGGATCTCTGCAGACGCCATGTCCTGCCGGGCGCGCACCATGTCCAGACCGACGCGTGCCGCCGCCTCGAAGGCGATGCCGACGTCGGGCGCGGAATGGTCGGCCCATTCCGGCTGCGTGGCCAGCAGGGCCTCCAGCACCTCGACATAGAGTCCCTGCTTGCGCGCTGCTTCCATCAGCGTCACCACCTGGTCCGAGCCATGATGGAAGGGCGCGTAGCGCAGCGCCAGCCGGACCTTGTCCGGATGCTGGGCCATGATCTGCTTGACGATCGGATAGAAGGCGCGGCACGTCTCGCAGGCCGGGTCGAAGAACTCGACAATGGTCACCGGTGCGCTCTGCGGTCCGATGATCGGAGTATGCATCCGCACGAGGCGGCTTCCTTCAACGGCAACGCGCGCATCCTGCTCGGCTTGCGTGCGATCTCGGTAGGCATTCATGCCAAAGTAGAACGCCAGGCCGAGAATCAGCAACACGGCGAGCGTCAGCAGTTGTCTTGTTTTCATGCACGGGTCCTTTTCAGATAGATCGTCAGGGCGGCGGCGATGGCGAAGAACGCCGCCAGCGACAGCCAGGGTATCTGGATGTCGCCGAAAATGACCAGGGCCTGCTGGCTGCACGACGGCCCGGTGCCACAGGGCACCCACCACTGCGGCACCCAACCGGCAACCAAGGCGCTGTGATAGACCGCCAGGGCGAGGCCGACAATCGCGAACGGCATCGCATACAGCGCGCCGCGCCTGTCGTCGGCAAACACGGCCATGCCCAGGATAACGGCAAGCGGAAACATGGCGATGCGCTGGTACCAGCACAGCACGCAGGGCGTCATGCCCATCACCTCGCCAATGAAGAGCGCACCCAGTGTGGCGCTCAGGGCGACAGCCCAGGCGGCCATCAGCCACCACCATTGCGTTCGTTTGTTGTGCATCGGTTCAGCCTAGAGGATTGCGGTGAGGATAGAGGGAAGCGCGATGGACCTGCACACTCGCTCAAGAGTTCTCATGGAACGTCAGGTCCCACGGGGCCGTTTCCCCGGCGAATCCCGCACGGTTTGCCGGGGGTCAGGACAGCGGCCTGAGCTGCCATTTGCCAGCGGCTACCGCGTGCAACCTCAATACGGCCGCCTCAATGCGGCAGAAGCATGTCGGGCAGCCAAGCATGGAGCACGATCATCGCTCATCCCCCGCATACTCGATCTCCGGCAGCACAAGCTCCCAAGTTCGGGACCTCAACTGGGCCTGCCCCTGAGCGCCCTCTTTCGCGTGGCGCACGAGTATGGCAGCCACGCGGACCGCGACAATCCTGGCCGAGGGCGGTTGGAACTTGGATGACATCCGCCCAACTGCCACCCCGGCCGCGTTGGCAAGCTCCCAGCCTCCCTCGTCGCGTGGCCGCATGGTGAGCGGATCGCCGATGTCGAGTGCCGCCAGTGCCCGGTGAATAGGCGCTTCAGGAGCAAAGTAACCAGGCCATGAGAGCACGATCTTCTCGGGGTCCGCGCGCCATATGCGATTGGCCATGCGGCACTTAGATGCCATCACGGCTGGCCGTGACCGCAAGGTCAGCCCATCAGCATCGTGCACGAAGGGGTGCTCCCCCCCAAGACGCTCGCACAAGGTGAGCGACTTGCGCGCCCGCGTCATCCCGACATAGTAGAGCCGTCTCTCGTCGTCCCCTCTACCCAGCCAGCCGCCGCTATCGAGGATCAGGACATGGTCGAACTCCAGGCCCTTGGCCCGGTGTGCGGTCATGAGCACCATTGGTGCGTTGGGTCGAAACCCCCCGATTGCCTTTCCGCCAGCGCCAAAATCATAGAGCGCTTCGACGAGATCGTCCGCGACCAATTCGGCATCGGGGGCTGATGAGTCGATGTCCTCGATGAACTGCGCAAGCACAGCACGCTGTGGGTGAGCAATCCGACTGTCCGTCGAGATCTTGAAGCGTAAGCGAAACCAACGCCCAAGCGCCCCCGCACGGACCAGCACACGCCGCCGCCGTGCACGGCGATCTTGCCCGCGAAGCAACGCAAGGAGCGCATTCCCTTCTCGCAGGGTGTGCAGGCTGAGCTGGCCGGTGTCACTCAGCATCTGAACGGGAACGCCGCGAATACGACATTGGGCGGCCAAGTGCTCGAGATCCTCCCAGCGGCGAGCGATCACTGCGAAGCGGCCCCATTGCCCGGCTTCGCCACGTGCCATCAGGTCATGCAGGCGCTGAAGTTCTTTCAATGCGACTTGGGCTTCCTGGCCCGGATCATTCGGCACTTCGAGCACATGAACGCGACCGGCTGCAAGCGAATCGCGCTCGGCCAGCTCCCCGCCATCTGCATGGTCGCGACGCGCATGGTTCACACGGATAGCCTGTCCCGACTTCATCCGATCGCGTGCGCGCTCGATCACCCGGTTTGCAGAATCGATGATGTGGCGTGACGAGCGGTAGTTCTCGACCAGCGTGTAGCGACGTGCCGCGTAGTCGGTCTCGAACTGTCGGATGTAGCGCACACTGGCACCATCGAAGGCATAGATGTTCTGGTCGTCGTCGCCGACCACCATCAGCGAAACGCGATCTTCCTCAGTCTTCAAGCTTCGCCCTGCAACCGCGCTGATGAGATCGTAGTGATCGCCATTGATGTCCTGGTACTCATCGACCAGGAGGAAACGCAGCCCAGCAAGCACCCGGTCGCGAAGGATGGACGGGCCGAGGTCGCCGTCATCGCCTTTTTCGGTTGCGCTTAGATAGCGCGTGGCCTTGCGAATCACCTCGCCAAAATCTACCGCTTCGCCATGTTCGAGCGCGACGGCATAGCTTGTCCCTGTCAGTCTCATCGCCAAACCGTGCAAAGTCTGTACCGTAACGCCAGCCGCATCGGCGCCTACGAGCGCCCAAAGGCGACGGCGGATCTCATTCGCGGCTGAGCGGTTGTAGGCGAGTACCATGATCGCAGCAGGAAGCACCATGCTTTCGCGCAGTAGCCAGGCCACGCGATGAACGATCACCCGCGTCTTGCCCGAACCGGGGCCGGCAAGCACAAGGTGGTTGCCTTCGAGTGGTGCGGCGACGATGGCCTGCTGCTCAGGATTGGCAAGTTCGGTGAGGATGCGACGATGGGCAGCTTCAGTCGTCGCCATCTCAAGCACGTCCTTGCGCCCGGCGAAGTAGCGTCGCACGAACTCGGCGCGGTCCAGGCTGAAGTAATCGACGATGAAGTTCATCGCCGCTTGGATCTTGCGCGCTGCGAGCTTGGCGTATTCAGCCATGACATGTACTTGGACAATCTTGTCCTTGTAGTGCAAGGCGAGCTCCGCATAGTCAGACTTCTTGAACTGGCGACGGCGTGCCTCGGCATCAAGCTCGATGCGCATCGCAGACCGGAACACCGCTTTGCCGCGCGCCAGGTGCAGCACCTCGTTGGCGTCGAGGTACAGCAAGGCAGCAGCCAGCGCTGCGTCCCACTTCGATACGTCGAGATCAGCTAGCGTAGTGTCGCTCTGCAGCGCGATTTCGAGCTCCCCCTGCTTACAGGTGACGAGCAGCATGTTGCCTTGTCGACGACGCTGGAAATCGGCGACGAGTGCACCGGCCAGCCGCATGCGGCGCTCCCGGATGGTGTCAATTGCTCGCCAGTCGCGGAGCAGCTTGATGTAGCGGGTCTCCGCCGTGTGCGGACGTAATGCAAAAAATCCTCGGTTACCCGGCCCTTCGCCGAACGGCTCTGCAAAGGACTTCAACAAACGCGTGAGCCGTTCCGGGTCGAAGTCGACCTGAGCGTCACGTCTCAGGGTGTCGCACAAGTGGCGTACATTCAGAACCTGCCAGCCCTCGTCAGCAGCATCGGGCGCTGCTTCTCGCAGGTTTGCGACAAGGGCGTTCTCCAGTCGCGCCAGTTCATCCAGCCGCTGAGCCGTATCCGGATCGCGGTAGAAGGTCACACCGATCTCGGTATCGTTCGACAGCAGCTTCCAACGATCGAGTTCGCGCAGCATGTGCTGGAGCGTTCTGGAGTCCTGGCCCGTTGCCAACATCAGCTCGTCGGTGGACACCCCCTCGTCATCCTCGCCCTGGATGAGAATGCCAAGGATCCGCAGATAAGGCTGGATGTCGGTGTTGGGGCCAAGCTTCTTTTCCAGAATCGCCCGCGCCTCATCCTCGCTCGCCACCAGCAAGCTCCCGGGGAACACATTGGTGCGATTCTCGTGACGCTCAAGCAGCCGCGCTTCCTCGAGCCAGGCAACGGCGATTCGCACCTTCGTGTCGGCGTCGCTCGCGTCCGGGTCGATACGGTGTGCTTCAGGGATCTCAAGCAGGATCTCGCCGCTGGTCACTACCACCTCGCCATCGCTGCGGTCTTTGCGCTGGATGGTGCGCAGCGCCTTCAGGATGGCCCCGATGTCATGCTGAGTGAGTCGGGAGTTTTTCAGAAGGCGAAACTGGACGTCCAGATCCGCTTCGTCATAGAGCAGGATGCAGCGCGCCGGTGCCTGGTCGCGTCCGGCACGACCCGCTTCCTGCAGATAGTTCTCCAGCGAACCTGGCGTATCAAGGTGGATCACCAGGCGAACGTCCGGCTTGTCCACCCCCATGCCAAACGCGTTGGTCGCAGCGATCACGCGTAGGGTACCCGCGAGAAACGCCTCCTGTACCGTGCGCTTGTCAGTGGGCAGCATACCGCCATGGAAATGGCCGCAGGCCAGTCCAGCCTCTTTCAGGAATTGAGCGAGTTCCTCGACCGTCTTCTGACGCGCGCAGAACACGATGGCGCCACCGTCTTCGCGCAGGGCGTCCTGCAATAGTCGCAACACCTCGCCGTATTTGGCCTGCACCGGGACGGGGCGGACCTCATAGTTCAGGTTTTCTCGGCTGACTCCGCCTTCCAGACGATCAAGTGTGAAACCGAGCCGCTTCTCGAAATGTGCGCAGATATCGTCCACGACGTCCGGCTTGGCCGTGGCCGTGAAGCAGAATACTGGCGAGGGCTTGTCCTTCTGTCGCGCCTTGATGAAGCGTGAAACGTAAAGGTAGTCTGGACGGAAGTCGTGCCCCCACTTGGACAGACAGTGGGCCTCGTCAAACACCCATGCACCCACCTCGCGATGCTTGAGTGCGTTGGCAAATGTCGAACTGCGAAACTGCTCTGGCGCGACAAAAATCAGCCCTAGGTCGCCCAGGCGCAATTTGTCGAGCATCGCCCGGCGCTCCAAGGGGTTGAGCATGTTGTTGAGATAGCCTGCGCAGGTGGCCCCCCGAGCCTCCAAGTTGTCGACCTGATCCTTCATCAAGGACTGCAAGGGCGAGATCACGACCGTCAAGCTGCCGTTTCGGTAGTAGCGCGCAAGCGCTGGCAACTGGAAGCACAGTGACTTTCCGCCCCCAGTCGGCAAGATGGCCAGGGTGGGACGTCCGGCAAAGCCGTTCTCAACGATCGCACGCTGCAGGGAGCGGCCGTCCGCTGTAGCGGGCGCGGAACGGAAGCGGGTAATTCCGGGAAAGCAGCGCGACAGGAGCGCTTCTAGATCGTGCTGTTCCTGACACCAGGAGCACGCGGGGTCAGCACACGGGGTGTCACGCAGGATGGCGATCGCCTCGCGCACCCGAGGAAAACTCAGGTTCACCCAAGGTGGCAAAACCGAATTGCCACCTGCCACACCCAGCCATGCCAGCACGTACGCCAATGGCTTGTGCCAATCCGGGTTGATCAGGAATTGGTCGACCACCAGCCGTTGCCCGGTGATACACACCTTGCCACGCGTCATACGCTCCCAAGCGGCGCGGGTGTCTGCTAGTGAAGGCCTGAGTGCGCGGCGCAGGGAGGCAAACAGGTTGGCCACCCCTTTCCCGTCCTCCGTGGCGAGCAGGAAATGCAGGCACAAGGCCTCATCAGGGTGGTCGGCGACGCGCAAGCGCAGCGCCTCGCTCTGGTCGAGAAATAGCGCGTAGGCCAGCTCTGCATCGCGTACCGGATCGTTACGCGTCGTCGTGCACAGCTTGTAGTCCTTCACCAAGCGGTGATAAGGGTTCTGCGGAAACGCGACGGGGGAAAGCTCGAGCGTGTCGATCAGGGGCAAGCGATGCAAGGCCAGCCCGGGATGCAGAGCCGCCAAGGCCGGCTGATCAAACGCGACGACGTTGTGCCCGAGCACGAAGGCCGCGCCTGCGGTGATCGCGTCGAGCCTGGTCGCAAGATCTGGTGCGCGGCCATTGAGCTTGATACGCGCATCCAGATCAGGTCGATAGGCCCCGACTTCACGAAGGACCATGCGGTCCTGGCGCGTCGTTTCGATGTCGAGGCACAGACATCGGGCACGGGGCAGGTCTGCCATGACTATGGGTTTATAGGGGTAACCACCAGGATTGTAATTGACATTCGAATGCCGTTACTCCCGGCAGACACTCGGGTGCTTGACATGTGACGCCTCAAGAGCAGGCTCAAGATCGAGACTGAACTGGCGGGCAGGCCGAGGTCTGCCATCATGGCCCCCTCACACTGATACCTTCTCCCCATACCCCATGAACTCGACCACGCACTTCGACCAAAGCGCCGCCACCTGGGATGCCGACCCGATGAAGGTCGCACGGGCAGAGGCTGTTGCACACGGCATCCGCAGCGAGGTTCCGCTCAGCTCGGCGATGCGCGCCCTCGAGTATGGCTGCGGTACCGGCCTGCTGAGCTTTGCCTTGCGGGCCGAGCTCGGGGAGATCGCGCTGGCGGAGCGGTTGCGGTTTGCGCTGAATGCGGCCAGGGCGTTGTCATCCAGCGCAAGGCCCGGCGCAGTCAGGAATCGGATGAGAGTGTTTCCACGGGCGCCGACAGTTCACGCCAGCGCAACCACTGCCCACAGGCAGAACGCACGCCACGCAGGCTGCGGTGCCACGGCCCCTCGATGCAGACGCCGCGTACCGTCGGGGAGGCGACCTCGACCGTGTCCGGTGCGTCGCCGGGCCGCCGCCGACCATGCCAGCGATCACAGCTGATGCACCGGCGCTCGCTCAAGGGTTGGATCAGGGGCATGTGCACTCGATTTTCAGGTGGGTGGCACCGGTCGATGCCGAGGCGCGACGCTTCTACCAAGACAAGGCCGTACAAAAGGTGAGCGCACGGAAGGCGCATGAAAGCCCCCCGCGAGCTGCAACTTCGACCGACGACCTGTCTTCGACCTCGGCTACCGGTGGCTTGATGGCGTAATCAGGCCGCAATGTGTTGGTCACCTGCCTTTCGAGCGTCGGGCGACGGCGAACGGCGGCTTCTCCGTCCTGCCAACTGGAACTACCGACCCTGAGCCGCGTGATGACGTTATCAAGCTAAACGGCAACATGCCGGTCACCAAGCTGCCGTCCGTGCGGCTCTTTGAAAATACCCGATGTGAATTTATTTACATACGTAACTCTTGCAAGACTTCAGGGTGAGAAACGGCAACACGGAGCAACGTCTTGGCCGCACCCGTAGGCGAGCGACGCCCCTGCTCCCACTCCTGCAGCGTTCTGGCTGACACTCCGAGCAGATCCGCAAAAGCTTGCTGAGACAAGCCCATCTTTGCACGAGCCTCAGCTGCTTCGGACAACTCGACACGCGTGGTGCGTACGGCCTCGCCACGCCTCATTTGCTTGACGGACTCAAGCAAATCCTGCTGGAACTTTTCGATTTCAGAGGGCATCTTCGACTCCTTGCTTTAACTCCGCCAAGAAGGACGTGGGGAGATTGTCGAACTTGGCTTTCTTGTAGGCGATCAAGAGCCAAATGGTTTCGGTGTTCGCGTTGAAGTAAATGATCCTGGCGCCACCGCGTTTTCCTTGTCCCGCAGATGTCCAACGGACCTTGCGGCAGCCGCCACTTCCCCGGATCACGTCACCGGCTTCTGGATTGGCTGCAATCCAGTTGATGAACTCAGCGCGCTCGGCCTCCGACCAGATTTCACTGGCATAGCGCTGGAAGATAGCGGTTTCAGCAACTGTTCTCATATGCGAACTATACGTCATTGACGTATAGTTCGCAAGCAGCGGCGCAGACACAGTTTTTGACCGAGGCCGATAACAAGCAGACGGCAAGTCCCTGATCGGCTATCCGTCGTTCGCGTTGGCGGAAATTTCCCAGTCGCTACGTCTCGTGATGGCCGAATGTGTGAGGTCGGGCTTAGTGCTCAGTAGCTGCCGTTGGTGATCAGGAGGCTAGTCACCCGCGCAAGCAAAAACGCCCGGACATCATCCAGGCGTCTTCGACTCTATTTGCGCGGAACAAAAGCACACGCCCCCGCCGCCGACTTACTCCACCGTCACCGACTTCGCCAGGTTCCGGGGCTTGTCCACATCCGTACCCTTGACCAATGCGGCGTGGTAGGACAGCAGCTGCAGCGGGATCACGTGCAGCACGGGCGACAGCATGCCGTAGTGCTCGGGCATGTGCAGGATGTGCACGCCTTCGGATTCCGGGATCTCGCTGCCGGCGTCGGCAAACACGTAGAGCTCGCCGCCGCGGGCGCGGACTTCCTGCAGGTTGGACTTGAGCTTCTCGAGCAGTTCGTCCGCGGGCGACACGGCGATCACCGGCATGTCCTTGTCCACCAGCGCGAGCGGGCCGTGCTTGAGTTCGCCGGCAGCGTAGGCTTCGGCGTGGATGTAGGAGATCTCCTTGAGCTTGAGCGCACCCTCCATGGCGATCGGCCAGTGGCTGCCG
The DNA here is from genome assembly GCF_000310145.2 of Thauera sp. 28. Lineage (GTDB taxonomy): Bacteria > Pseudomonadota > Gammaproteobacteria > Burkholderiales > Rhodocyclaceae > Thauera > Thauera mechernichensis. The sequence continues at coordinate 160,149 of NZ_AMXA01000004.1, read as the reverse complement.
CGGCCGAGGAAGAGCGCGTGCTCCTTGCCGGCGAAGCGCCGGGCCCACTTTTCGATTTCGGGCTCGAGCTCCAGCACCTTCTGCACGGCGACGGGCAGGTGGCGCAGGGCGGCCAGGCGGCGCTCTTCGTCTTCGGCGCTGAGGCGACCATTGAGCTTGGCCAGCGCCAGGGTAAGCAGCGCAAAGGCGGCGAGCTGGGTGGTGAAGGCCTTGGTGGAGGCAACACCGATCTCGGGGCCGGCGCGGGTGATGAAGCGCAGCGCGGTCTCGCGCACGATGGCCGATTCGGGCACGTTGCAGATCGCCAGCGTGCGCTGCATGCCGAGCGCCTTGGCGTGCTTGAGCGCGGCCAGGGTGTCGGCAGTCTCGCCCGACTGCGAGATGACCACGACCAGGGTGTCGGCGTCGGGCACGGATTCGCGGTAGCGGTATTCGCTGGCGATCTCGACGGTGACCGGCAGCTTGGCGATGGCCTCGATCCAGTAGCGTGCGACCAGACCCGCGTGGTAGCTGGTACCGCAGGCCAGGATGAGCACGCGACGCACGCCGTCGAAGACCTCGGCCGCACGCGCGCCGAAGTGCTGCGGCGTGATGCCGGCGCCGCCGCCGATCAGCTCGAGCGTGTTGGCCAGGGCCTGGGGCTGCTCGAAGATTTCCTTCTGCATGTAGTGGCGGTACTGGCCGAGCTCGACGGCGTCGGCCGACAAGCTCGACAGATGCACCGCGCGCTCGACCGGGGTGCCGTCGGCGAGCACGATGCGGTAGCTGTCACGGCGCAGCTCTGCGAGATCGCCGTCTTCCAGGTACACCACCTTGCGTGTGACCTGGAGCAGTGCAGCGGTGTCGGAGGCAGCGTACATGCCGTCTTCGCCCACGCCCAGCAGCAGCGGTGAACCGCGGCGGGCGACGATGGCACGCCCGGTCTCGGCCTCGGCCAGCACGCCGATGGCGTAGGCGCCGACAAGCTCGTTGGTGGCCGCACGCACGGCGTCGAAGAGGTCGGGCGTAGTCTGCAGCTTGCTGTGGATGAGGTGGGCGATGGCCTCGGTGTCGGTCTCGGATTCGAAGACGTAGCCCTTGCCCTGCAGGTCGGACTTGATGGCCTCGAAGTTCTCGATGATGCCGTTGTGCACCACCGCCAGGCCGCCCGAGATGTGCGGGTGGGCGTTGCGCTCGGAGGGCACGCCGTGGGTGGCCCAACGCGTGTGGGCGATACCGATGTTGGCGGAGAGCTGGCGCGCATCGGCCAGCGCAGCGAGCTCGGCGACGCGGCCGCAGGCACGCAGGCGGGTGAGTTCGCCCGCGAGCACGGCCAGGCCGGCGGAGTCATAGCCGCGGTATTCGAGCTTGCGCAGGCCTTCGAGCAGGACAGGGACGACGTTGTTCGACGCGATCGCAGTGACGATGCCACACATGGAAGGGCTTCCTTGAAGAGGTGTTCGTTTTGGTTTTTTGGGGCGGATTCAGCGCGGTTGCTTGACCGGGCGCTTCCACTCCAGGCTGATCTGCTTGACGCGGGTCACGGTGAGTTGCCCTGCAGGTGCATCCTTGGTCAGCGTGGTGCCGGCGCCCAGGGTGGCGCCGCGACCCACGCGTACCGGCGCGACGAGCTGGGTGTCGGAGCCGATGAAGACCTCGTCCTCGATGATGGTGCGGTGCTTGTTGGCGCCATCGTAGTTGCAGGTGATGGTGCCGGCGCCGATGTTGACCTTGCTGCCGACGTCGGCGTCACCGACGTACGCCAGGTGGTTGGCCTTGGAGTGGTCGGCGATGACGCTGTTCTTGACCTCGACGAAGTTGCCCAGATGCACGTCACTGCCGAGCACGGTGCCCGGGCGGGTACGGGCGTAGGGCCCGATCACGCAGGCCTGGCCCATGGTGGTGCTGTCGACGTGGCTGAAGGGCTCGAGCCGGGTGCCGGCGCCGATGCGGGCGTTGCGCACCACGCAGTTGGGGCCGATGCGCACGCCGTCGCCGAGTTCGACCGTACCTTCGAAGACGCAATTGACGTCGATCTCGACGTCCCGCCCGACCGTAAGCGTGCCGCGCACGTCGATGCGTGCGGGGTCGATCAGGGTGGCGCCTTCTTCCATCAGGCGGCGGGCAATGTTGCCCTGGTGGATGCGCTCGAGCTCGGCGAGCTGCACCTTGTTATTGACGCCGAGCGTCTCGGCGAAGGCGTCGGGCTGCACCGTGGCGACATCCACGCCGTCGGCCACGGCCAGGCCGATGATGTCGGTGAGGTAGTACTCGCCCTGGGCGTTGTCGTTGCCGATGCGGCCGAGCCAGTCGCGCAGGCGGGCGACGGGGGCGATCAGGATGCCGGTATTGACCTCGCGCACACGGCGCTGCTCGGCGCTGGCGTCCTTCTCCTCGACGATGCGGGTGACGCGGCCGTCGGTGTCGCGCAGGATGCGGCCGTAGCCGGTGGGGTCGTCCATCTCGACCGTGAGCAGGGCGAGACGGGCATCGCCTGCGGCCTCGACCAGGCGGCGCAGCGTGGGTAAGCCGATGAGGGGGACGTCGCCGTACAGCACCAGCGCCATGTCGCCGTCGGTCAGGTGCGGCAGCGCTTGCTGCACCGCATGACCGGTGCCCAGCTGCGGGGCCTGCCGCGCCCAGGCGAGGTCGGGGGCATCGAGGCGCTCGCGCACCACTTCTCCGCCATGCCCATAGACCACGCAGATGCGTTGGGCATCGAGTGTGCGTGCTGCATCGAGCACATGCGCCAGCATCGGCTTGCCGGCAATGGGTTGCAGGACTTTGGGCAGGACCGAGCGCATGCGCTTGCCTTGGCCGGCAGCGAGAACGACGACTTCCATAGAAGATTCCACGGTGGCAAATTGGCGCGGAGTTTAGCATGTGCGCGGCAACGCAACCTGTGAGCAAATGCATGGAGCATCAGCAAAAAATACCACTTTGGGAACAAAACCACGTTTTGATTGCCGCATTGCACAATTTGATCGTTTTTTGTCTTATTCCCGCCGCACACAGCCCCTAGAATTGCGCGTTGTAACGCACACGATACCGAGAACCGACATGCAAGCTCCCGCCCCCGAGTTCATCCAGAACCGCACCTTCGACGAGATCCAGGTCGGCGACGTCGCCACCCTGGTGCGCACGCTCCGCCCCGAGGACATCCACCTGTTCGCGGCCATGTCGGGCGACGTCAACCCGACCCACGTCGACCTCGAATACGCCCGCTCCAGCCAGTTCCGCGAAGTCGTCGGCCACAGCATGTGGGGCAGTACGCTGATCTCCACCATCCTCGGCACCGAGTTCCCTGGCCCGGGCACCGTCTATGTGTCGCAGGGGCTCAACTTCTGGCGCCCGATCACCATTGGCGACACGCTTACGATCAGCGTCACCTGCAAGGAAAAGTTCGAGCACAACCACCACATCGTCTTCGACTGCCTGGCGGTGAACCAGGACGGCTTGAAGGTGATCGACGGCGTGGCCGAGGTGATGGCGCCGACCGAGAAGATCCGCCGCCCGCGCGTGGTGCTGCCCGAGGTCACGGTGTCCGACCGCGAGCTGCGCTACCGCCACCTGCTGTCGGTGTCGTCCGGGCTGGCGCCGATCCCGATCGCCGTCGCCCACCCCTGCGACCGCGAGTCCCTGCTCGGCCCGGTGCAGGCAGCCCAGGCTGGCCTGGTCGACCCGATTCTGGTCGGGCCCGAGTCGCGCATCCGCAGCGTGGCCGAAGAACACGGCATCGACCTCAAGGGCCTTCGCATCGTCGATACCGCGCACAGCCACGCCTCCGCCGAGACGGCCGTGGCCCTGTGCCGCGACGGGGGCGCCGAAGCCCTGATGAAGGGTTCGCTGCACACCGACGAGATGATGAGCCAGGTCATCAAGCACCTGCGCACCGGCCGCCGCATCAGCCACGTCTTCCTCGCCGACGTGCCGACCTACCCGCATCCGCTGATGATCACCGACGCCGCAATCATGATCGAGCCCACGCTCGAGGATAAGGTCGACATCATCCAGAACGCGATCGAGCTTGCACACATCCTCGGCCTGCCCGAACCCAAGGTGGCGATCCTGTCGGCGGTCGAGACCGTCACCCCCAAGATCCGCTCCACGATCGAGGCCGCCGCGCTGTGCAAGATGGCCGACCGCGGCCAGATCAAGGGCGGCCTGCTCGACGGCCCGCTGGCCTTCGACAACGCCGTTTCGCTGGTCGCCGCCAAGACCAAGGGCATCAAGTCGCTCGTCGCCGGCAACGCCGACATCCTGGTGGTGCCCGACCTCGAATCCGGCAACATGGTGGCCAAGCAGCTCGAGTACCTGGCCAATGCGCTGATGGCCGGCGTAGTGCTCGGCGCACGCGTGCCCATCGTGCTGACCAGCCGCGCCGACACCGCCGAGACGCGTACCGCGTCGTGCGCGGTCGTGCAGCTGATGGCACACAGGAAGCGTGAGGCGCTGGCACGATGAAAGCCGTCCTCGTTCTCAATGCAGGCTCGTCGAGCCTCAAGTTCGCGCTCTATCCGGTCAACGGCGAGGTCGCACTCGCACCTGCGGTGTCGGGGCAGGTCGAAGGCATCGGCGCCACGCCCGAAATCACGCTCAAGACGGCCGCCGGCGAGCGCATCCAGGAACCGGTCGCCACTGGCGGCAGCCAGGGCGAACAGCACCGCGACGCGCTCGAGCACGTCTTCGGCTTGCTCAACCGCCACAATCCGGCGCTCGACATCGTCGCTGCCGGTCATCGCATCGTGCATGGCGGCGAGCGCTACAGCGCGCCGGTCGTCCTCGACGCGCGCCTGCTCGAAGAGCTGGAAGACTTCGTCCCCCTCGCCCCGCTGCACCAGCCGCACAACCTGCGCGCGGTTCACGCGGTCGCGGCGCTGCTGCCGTCGATCCCCCAGGTCGGCTGCTTCGACACCGCCTTCCATCGCACCCAGCCCGCGCTCGCGCAAGCCTTCGCCTTGCCGCGCCGCCTGACCAAGGGCGGCATCAAGCGCTACGGCTTCCACGGCCTGTCCTATGACTACGTGGCACGCCAGCTGCCCGAAGTGATCGGCGAGCGCGCCCAAGGCGCGGTGGTGATCGCCCACCTGGGTAACGGCGCCTCGATGTGCGCCCTGCGCGACGGCAAGAGCGTGGCCTCGACGATGGGCTTCACCGCGGTCGAGGGCCTGATGATGGGCACCCGCAGCGGCAGCATCGACCCCGGCGTGCTCCTCTACCTCATGGAGGAAAAGGGCATGGACGCGCGCGCGCTGACCCGCTTGCTCTACAAGGAATCAGGCCTGCTCGGCGTATCGGGCATCAGCCAGGACATGCGCACCCTGCTCGCCTCCGAAGCCCCCGAGGCCCAGGAAGCGGTGGATCTGTTCTGCTACCGCATCGCGCGCGAACTCGGCTCGCTGGCTGCGGCCGCAGGCGGGCTGGATGCGCTGGTGTTCACCGGCGGCATCGGCGAACACGCCGCCGCAGTGCGCGAGAAGGTGTGCGCCATGGCCGCCTGGATGGGCGTGGAGATCGATTCCGCCGCCAACACCGACCATGCCCGTCGCATCGACACCGCCACCAGCCGCGTCGCCGTCGCCGTGGTGCCGACCAACGAAGAGCGCATGATCGCGCGCTACACCGCGCAGGCGCTGGGCCTGTAACCCCACAGCCCCCCCTGTAGGAGCGACGCAAGTCGCGAGCCTTTCGGGGGGAGGCCCTGCCCCTCATCGCCTTCAACCCCTCGCGGCTGGCGCCGCTCCTACAGGGGAGACGCGCGCTGGGTTGGCTGTAGGAGCGACGCAAGTCGCGAGCCTTTCATCGGCCGTCCACCCACCCTCGTCCGCCTTCAAACCCTCGCGGCTGGCGCCGCTCCTACAGGGAGGAGACGCGCGCTGGGTTGGCTGTAGGAGCGACGCTAGTCGCGAGCCCTTCATCGGCCGTCCACCCACCCTCGTCCGCCTTCAACCCCTCGCGGCTGGCGCCGCTCCTACAGGGGGGACGCGAGTCGCGAGCCTTTCAGGGGCCGATGTGCGGCCAGGGTATTCCCGCCTTGGGCAAACCGGGCACATAGTGCTAACGTCATGAATCCCAGCACGACGGAGCGCACCATGAGAGCACGCACCCTTCTCGCCACCGCGGTCATGATGGCCGCCTTCGGTGCCCTGGCCAGGCAGCCGGTCGACACCGGCCACGGCGGCGCTGTCGCCACCATCTCCCACCACGCCAGCCTGGCGGCGATGGAGATCCTCAACGCCGGCGGCAATGCGATCGACGCAGCCGTGGCCGCTGCGGCAACGCTCGGCGTCACCGACCCCTTCAGCTGCGGCATCGGTGGCGGCGGCTTCATGCTCATCTACTCGGCCAAGGACCGCCGGGTAATCGCCATCGACCACCGCGAGGTCGCCCCCGCCAGCTTTCACCCCGGGGTGTTCCTGAATGCCGACGGCAGCGCAATGGACTGGAAGGCCGCCGTGCCCAACGGCCTGTCGGTGGGCGTGCCCGGAACGGTGCGTGGCTGGCATGAGGCGCTGACGCGCTACGGCACGATGGGCTTCGAGCAGGTGCTGGCGCCGGCGATCCGCGTCGCCGAGGAAGGCTTCGAGGTCGGGCCCAATTTCCATCGCATCAACACCGCCAACGAAGCCAAGTTCGCGCGCTTCTCCACCGCATCGGCGCTTTACCTGCAGGACGGCAAGGCGCTACCGGTAGGCAGCCTGCATCGCAACCCCGAGCTGGCGCAGACCTACCGCGACATCGCGCGCGGCGGCGTGAAGGCCTTCTACGAGGGGCCGATCGCCGCCAGCATGGTGGCGGCGGTGAACCACCCGCCCGCCAATCCGGGCGTCGAGGTCATCCCCGGCAGCCTGACGATGGCCGACCTCAAGGACTACGAGGCGCGGCTACGCCAGCCGGTGCGCTCGAGCTACCGCGGCTACGAGATCCTCGGCATGCCGACGCCCTCGAGCGGCGGCATCGCTATCGCCCAGGCCCTGAACATCATGGAAAACTTCGACCTCAGCGGCAAGTCGCGCGCCGAGATCGAGCACCTGTACCTGGAAGCCTCGCGACTCGCCTTCGCCGACCGCAATGCCTACGTGGCTGACGAGGCCTTCACCGACGTGCCCTTCGAAGGCTTGTTGTCGAAGGACTACGCGCGCGAGCGCGCCCGTCTGATCAGCGCCACGGCGGCGCCCGGCAAGGTGGAACAGGGCGACCCCTACGCCTTCCAGAACGACCTGTCGGTGCCGCTGCGCCCGACGCCGCGGCCGCTGGCACAGGAGTCGATGCACACCACGCACCTGGCGGTGTCGGACCGCGAGGGCAACATCGTCGCCTACACCTTCACCATCGAGGACTGGGGCGGCAGCGGCATCGTCGTGCCGGGGCGCGGCTTCCTGCTCAACAACGAGCTCACCGACTTCGACTTCAGCGCCCCCCACCCCAATGTCCCAGAGGCCTTCAAGCGCCCGCGCTCGAGCATGAGCCCGACCATCGTATTGAAGGACGGCGCGCCCGCCTTCACCATCGGCTCGCCGGGCGGCTCCACCATCATCACCACCGCGCTGCAGACCATCGTCAACCACATCGACCTCGGCATGAGCCTGGCCGATGCGCTCGCCGCCCCGCGCATGAGCCAGCGCAATGGCGACACCACCCTGGTCGAGACGCTGCTGCAGTTCCCCGGCAGCGAACAGGCCAGGGCGCTCGAGGCGATGGGTCACCAGTGGCGCGAGACCGAGCAGATCGGCGCCGCCAACGGCATCCGCTTCAATGCCGATGGCACGGTCACCGCAGTCAGCGAACCACTGCGCCACGGCGGTGGCAGCGCGATCGTGCAGAAGCACTAGGCCTAGAGCAGCGTCCTTGCCTCGTCCGCGCCGATCCACAGCGCGGTCGCGGCGAGCAGCGCTGCCATCGTGTAGTTGAAGACCATCAGCGCAGCCGGCTGCTGCAGCCAGGCCCGCAGACGCGCACCGGCAACCGCCCACACGGTGATGCAGGGCAGGTTCACCGACATGCACACCAGCGCCAGACCTGCCGCCGTTTTCCAGTCGGCATCGCGCGGCAGGAACAGGATGGCGATGTTGAGCACCATCATCCACGCCTTCGGGTTCACCCACTGGAACAGCGCCGCGGCCACGAAGCCGAGCGGCGCGACACGCCCGCCACGCCCCGGCTGGCCCGCGCGCGCCTGGCGCAGCGCCAGCCACAGCAGATAGGTGCAGCCCACCACCACCAGCGGCAGGCGCAGGGCGTCGAGCCAGGCCATCACCCAGGCCAGGCCGCTGGCGACGATCAGCACCTGGACACTGTTGCCGACGCTGACGCCAAGCAGGTGCGGCAGCGTGCGGCGGAAACCGAAATTGACCCCCGATGCGGCGAGCATGATGTTGTTGGGTCCCGGGGTAACGGACATCGTGGCGACGTAGGTCATCAGCGGCAGGTCGATCATGGCGTGCTCCTCGGGAGGCTTCGGGAGATCACTATACGAACGACAGCACTCAGGTTACAGGTCCAGAGAAATAGTTTTATAGTGGTTACAGATCGAAGCCAGCACGCACTGTAACCATCAAAGGACCAACCTACTGTGCCCCCTCCCGTCGCCATTGCCGCCCCGCTCTATCAGACGCTGACCGAAGAGTTGCGCGAAGCGATTCGTGACGGCCGCCTGGTCGCTGGCGCCCGCCTGCCTTCGGTGCGCGAGGCGGCAAACAGCCGCGGCATCAGCATCAACACGGTACTGGCCGCCTACCGCCAGCTCGAGGCCAACGGACTGGTCGACGCGCGTCCGCAATCAGGCTACTTCGTGCGCTCGCAGCTTGCCGTACCGCCCGCCCCGCAGGCCGCCGCCGCCGAGCCGAGCTCGGCGATCGCCGCCGAAAGCACGGTGCTGAGCCGGATCGCCAGCGTGCTCGCCGCACAGACCCGCCCCGACACCATCGACCTGTCGCTCGCCTGCCCCAAGGGCAGCGACTTCTATCCCGGCGAGAAGCTGGGCCGCATCGTCGCCGACCTCACCCGCCGCCACCCCGAGCTGCTCACCGACTATTCGCTGCCACCGGGCCCGCTGTTGCTGCGGCGCGAGATCTGCCGCCACGCCACCGAGCTCGGCATGCAGCTGCAGCCCGACGCCATCCTGCTCACCAACGGCTGCATGGAAGCCCTGCAGCTGGCGCTGCACGCCACCACCCGGGCAGGCGACACGGTGGGCCTGGAGTCGCCGACCTATTTCAACCTGATCCCACTGCTCGACCGCCTGGGCCTCAAGGCGATCGAGATCCCCACCCATCCCGAGGGCGGACTGTCGCTCGACGCGCTGGAATTGCTGCTTTCGGAAGGACGATTGAAGGTGGTGGTGACCATGCCCACCGTGCACAACCCGCTGGGCACCAGCATGAGCCCGGCCAACAAGCGCCAGCTCGCCAACCTGGCGCGCACCTACAAGGTGCCGGTGATCGAGGACGCGCTCTACGCCGAGCTGCAGTTCAGCACGCCGCTGCAGCCGACCGCGAAGGCCTTCGACCGCGACGGCTGGATCATCGTGTGCGCGTCCTACACCAAGACGCTGGCGCCCGGCATGCGCGTGGGCTGGATGGAAGGCGGACGCTTCGGCCGCGAGCTGGCCGAGCTCAAGTTCTGCTCGTCGGTGGCCCAGCCCGCCCTGCTGGGCGAGGCCATCGGGCGCTTCCTCGAGAGCGGCGGCTACGCCCAGCACATCCGCCGTCTGCGCCGCACCTATGCCGCGCAGACCGAGCGCCTGCGCGGCCTGATCCACGACGCCTTTCCCGCCGGCACGCGCGCCACCCAGCCCAGCGGCGGCTTCCTGGTGTGGGTGGAGCTGCCCGAGGGCTGCGACACCAACCGCCTGTTCGACCTCGCCCTGCGCCGCGGCATCGGCATGACGCCCGGCAAGCTGTACTCGCCGTCGGGCCGCTACACCCGCCACCTGCGCCTGTCGGGCTGCTACCCCTTCAGCGACCGCCACGTGCACGCGCTGATGACGCTGGGGGAGCTGGCGGGGGCGCAGCTGCGCTGAACGGGAGGCCCTGCCTCCCTGGAAGCCTGCAGACTGTGGTGCTGCAGCCCACCTTTTCAGCGCCGACCGAGGCGATGGAGAGCGCCGGACAGTTCCTCAAAGCGCTCGCCACCCCTGCCTATGCAGACGAGTTGGCCGCTCACTGATGAGCGGACGGCCGGCGCCCAGCTCAGCGCTCGGCCACTCCACTGAAGCACCTCGCTGCCTCTGCAGCCGGCGCGCTGCACGATGCCCTTCGCCCGTACGAGCACGTCGGCGTAATCCTGGAACAGGCTCTCCAGCCGCCCGCCGTCGATCGGGGCATCGTAGCTGAAGCTACTCTGCTGCCAGCGCTGCCGCTGCGGCAACCCGTCCGCGCCTGCCGGCCGTGCCTTCCATGGCGGCGCTGCAGCGGCCGCTGGAGCGGATGCAGACGGATGGCGCTCTATCACCGCCGAGGTGTCGCCGAGCACTTGGGCGAGCGCAGGCGGCAAGGGCTCGTCCGCGCCGATGCGGTTAATGACGAGCCGATCGGCGGCGACAATCTGCCGCCGCCAGACATCTGCGCAGAGCGAATCGCGCGCATGGCGACCCGCCTGGCTGGCGTCGACGAGGCAGACCACCTCAGTCAGCCGCAGCCGCGTCGACACCGTCACCGTGTCGACGATGCGCGCCGGATTGGCGATGCCGCTCGCTTCGATATAAAGCGCAGCCGGCGAGGGGTCCAGACGCAGAATCTGCGCAAGCTGTTCGGCGAGGCTGCCACCGAGAGTGCAGCAGATGCAGCCGTTGCTCAGGCGCAGGATCTGCTCGTCGCGGTACTCGATCAGTTCGGCATCGATGTTGAGCTCGCCGAAATCGTTGACCAGGATCAGGCTGCCCGCCGGGATGCCGCTTTGCAGGCAGGCATTGAGATACGTGGTCTTGCCAGCGCCGAGGAAGCCGGTCAGCAGCGTCACCGGGATCGACTCAGTTCTCATGCACCCGCCCCCCGAGTACGGTGGCAGCGATGCGGATCGCTCGCAAGCGGTCCGGCGCGACCTCGAACGGATCCTCGTCAAGCACGACCATGTCGGCATACTTGCCCACCTCCAGGCTACCGACGAGGTGGTCGAGGCGCAGGGTGTAGGCTGCGCCTAGCGTGATCGTGTGCAGCGCCTGCGCAACACTCAGGCGCTCGTGCGTACCCAACTCGGCACCGCTCGCGGTACGCCGCTCGACCGCGCACCAGGCGGTAAACAAGGGGCCGAGCGGGGTCACCGGCGCATCGGAGTGGATCGCTGTCGGAATGCCCAGACGCAGCGCCGAGGCGAGCGGCTCCAGCCGCCGGGAGCGCGCGTAGCCAAGCGTGCGCTCGCGATGGATGTCGCCCCAGTAATAGATGTGGTTGGCGAACATGTTCAGGCACACACCCAGCTTCGCCGCGCGCCGCAACTGTGCCTGGCTGATGAACTGGCAATGCTGCAGCGTGTGGCGGTGGTCCGGCCGCGGCCACAGCGTGAGGGCCTCCTCGATGGCATCGAGCATGAGGTCCACGGCCTCGTCGCCGTTGGTGTGGATGTGCAGTTGCAGCCCCGCCTGATGGTAGTCGAGCACGAACTGCTGCAGTGCCTCGGGCGGCGCATTCCACATCCCGTTCGGATGACCGTCATGATAGCCGGGCCACTTCATTCGCGCGGTGTAGCCCTGGATCGAACCGTCGGTCATCAGCTTGACGAGGCCGAAGTGGAGGCGCTCGGTGGACCACTCTGAGCAGGCCTGCAGGCGCGCGATACCCTGCTCCGCAGGCCAGGCCAGGGCACTCATCGCCGGCACCAGGCGCACCGGGTAATCGTCGGCGGCGGCCACTTCGCGCAGCGCAGCGATACCGGGATCCGTGAGCGGGTTGTAGAGGTCGGTGATGGTCGTGACCCCGGCTCTGCGCGCCACCGCGCCATAGGCGCGCAACGCATCGACACTCGACACTTCCTCGAACAGATTGCGGCCGAGCGCCTCGAAGATGCCGTGCATCGCCGCCATCTCCTGCAACTCGCCATTCGGGCAGCCGTCCGCGCCGAGCATGATGCCCTCGACGCCGGCGTGGCGATCGAGGCCGGACAAGCGCAGCATCGTGCTGTTGACCGAAAGCACATGCAGGCTGGCATGGAAGACGACTACCGGGCGCTCGCCGACCGCCTCGTCAAGCGCGCGCTTGTCCAGGCGCACACCGTCGAAGTACACCGGATCGAAGCCCCAGGCGACCAGCGGCTCGCCGGCCGGCAGCGCCGCCGCCGCCTGGCGCAGACGCTGCTGCATCTGCGCCAGGGATTTCACTCCCTCCCACAACCGGCCCGTCGGATCGGTACGCGGAAAATAGCCGAGGTAGAGGTATTTCCAGATCGCCCCCTCGAGCGCATGGCTGTGCCCTTCGACGAAGCCAGGCAAGATCACCTTGTCAGCGAAGCGCTCGTCGAGTTCGTAGTCCCCCAAGTCATGAAGTTCCTCGAGCGGGCCGACGCCAAGGACCTTGCCTCCCCGGACCGCGACATGGGTGGCTTCGGGTAGCGATGGGTCCATCGTCACGATGCGTCGGGCGGAAAAGATCCTGATGCTCATTTCGGAGCCTCCGGCACGAGCGCCGCAGCCGGCAAGCTCCCCAGCGCCCGTGTCCGCCTCATCAGGAACGGCACGGCAACGAGCGCAGCAAGAGCAGTGCCGCCGAAGATCGCGACGTAGGTGCCGACACTGAGAGACGGCGCAATCGGGGCGAAGATGAACAGGATATGGAAGGTGGCGACGACAATCGCGATGTTGTAGAAGGCAAGTTCCTTTGCCACCGATGTACTGAAATCGGCATCGACGATGCGCAGCAGCAGCAAGCCGCTGCCTGTCGATCCGCAGCAGCAACCGAAGATCGTCACCGCGCGCTCGTAGCCAAGCTTGCCGCTCAGGCGCCCCATCAGCAGGCAGCCGGCCAGCGTCGACACCGTGATCACCACAGACACCAGCAGGATCGGCGTCAGCAGCGCACCAAGCACGGCGAACTCGATGCTCATCAGGGTGCCGACGACCATGAAGTCCACCGAGCCGCCGGTAATGCGCTTCAGCGTCTCATCGTTGACATAGACGGCGAGTCCCGCCTTGTCGATCACTGAACGCATCAGCACGCAGACGACGAGGCCATGCAGGAAGAACATGTTGTGGCTGAACAATACCCCGAGGTTCATGCCCCAGGGCGTGAAACCGGCAGCAAAGTCGCGCACCGACAGCAGCCACACATGGGTCAGGACGTAGGCGACGCCGAGCAGGCAGATGTGAAAGGCGAGCGAATCGAGGTTGGCGGGGTGGGACACCATGCGCCCAGCCTCCGGTTGCCGCTTCGGCGCATAAAACCCGGCGAGGAATTCGCCGTCGATACGCGAGGCTTTATTCGCGTTCAGGCCTTTGCGGATGATCCAGCGCGCCATCGGCACGCCGACCGCGAAAGCGACCAGAAAGCCCAGCGAGGCGTAGATCAGGCCGACCTGGGTCGCGTTGGCGATGCCGAACTCGCGCTCCCACAAGCCGCCATAGGTTAATGCCTGGCCTGGCCCTTGGGTGAAGCCGTGAGTGACGAGCGCGCCGAGGAACGCACTGACGTCGGCTCCGGTGACGCCGTCGTAGGCGACGACAACCCCGTAGCCGAGCACGCCCTGCAGGCCGAGGCTGATCGTCCAGATCAACGTCAGCCACAGTCCGCCGACGACAATGCTGCCGCCCGACAAGGCCTTGTTGTCGCTGCCGCCGGTAAGGCACAGGGACATGAAGCTCAGCGTGAAGAAGTGAAAGGTCAGCGACGTGAAGTCGGCCGCAGTGAAGCCCGGAATCAGGCCGGAGGACAGTAGCGCGAAGCCAATGATGCCGCCGATGATGCTGGCGGGAACGAGCGAATTACGCAAAGCGGCGATGCGGTATCTGAGCAGGCTGCCCAGCAGCAGCATGGCCGCAAGCAGCGCGAAGGCGACGATGCCGTGAAAAGTACTTTCCATTATGGGGTTCCGTCTCTCTCCGGGACCTTGGTCCCTGGTTATCCATCGCGAGGAGCGCAATACCGCGCCTACCCGCAGCATTCACCCTGCTGATGGGGTGATAAGGAAACAATAAGACAGCCGTTGTTAACTTGTACAATACCGTTTCATTAATCGGTGATACCAGGAAAGCATCAATGAAGATCGAACTTCGCCAGATCCGCCAGTTCCTGGCCGTCGCCGACACATTGAACTTCCGGCGCGCAGCAGAACACCTCGCACTGGCTCAGCCGGCTCTGAGCCGTGGCATCCAATTACTGGAGCACCAACTCGGCGTCAGCCTGTTCAAACGCAACAACCGAAGAGTGGAATTGACCCCAGCCGGCACCGTGTTTCTGAAGGGCTGCCAGGACTTGATGGAAGATCTGGATGAGACGGTGCGCCAGGCGCGCAAGGCGCAGCGCGGCGAGCTCGGGACGCTGTCGATCGGCTATACCGACTTCGCCATCTCCGGGGTGCTGCCGCGCATCCTGGACGGCTTCCGCCGCAAATACCCCGAGATCGACATTGAACTGACCTACGGCTCGACACACCAGCAGCTCGAGGATCTGGCGATTCGCAAGATCGACGTCGCCTTCGTCACCAGCCCTGTGGCCGGCGCCAACTTGGCGCTCATCCCAGTGCAGCATGATCGCTACGTCGCCGTGCTGCCCGCGGCGCACCCGCTGGCCCGTCAAGCCACGGTGGACATCAGCGAACTAGCTGGCGAAGGATTTATCGTCGGCGTTATGGCGCGCTGGCGCCACTTCCGCCGCCATCTCGACGCGCTGTGTTTAAAGGCCGGCTTCGCGCCCAGGATCGTGCAGGAGGTCTACAACACCGAAGGAATGTTCGGCCTGATCAGCGCGAACATCGGCGTCACTATCCACCTCGAATGCACCGCGAACTACATCCGCAGCGACGTTGCGCTCCGCCCGCTGACGGGCGTCGACGACACCATCATCACCGTCGCCGCATGGAGGGAAGACGATATGCGCCCGGCGCTGACACACTTCGCCGACTTCCTGCAGACCCTGCCACGGAACGCAGACCATGGCCTGTTGTAAACCTCCCCCCGACGCCGTGCTGCGCTGGCCTCAACGGTTGTAACTGCCCACCCCGATCAACATGCCGTTGTGGGTACGGAAGAAGGTGTGCTTGCTTTCGATCCGGCCGGTGGTGGGATTGCGCCAGAAGTAGTCGTACTCGCCTGCGCCATCGTCCTTGGCGATCTGGGCCATCTGCAGCACGATCAATTCTCCGCGCGGGTCGCGCAGCTGCATTGCATCGGTCCCGACCAGGGCGGGTGTGGCGCCGTGGGCGAGGAACAGACCACTTTCGAGATCGACGACGAACACGTAGAGGTCGTTGCGGATGAAGCGCCCCCCAAGATGCTGGAACTCGGCCAGGGTCGCTGCGCGGTCAGCGGCCAACGCCTTGACCGCATCACGCAGCATCGCCTTGGCCTCCACCGGCGTTGCGCGCGGCGGGTAATAGCCGACCGCCACGATCACGTCGCCAACGCGCTGGAACAGCGTCACCTTCGGCTCGCCACGACTGTCGGCGGGGTTGAACCAGCGGTATTCGACCCGACCCCGCCCTTCGCTGCGCGCCGTCTCGATCATCTCGCGGAAGAATGGCTTGCCTTCCGAGTCCGCGTAGTCGATGACGTTGTCGCCGACGAGTGCGGCCGATGAGCCGCCGCTGGCCAGAAACACGCCATCGGTGCGCACCGCATACGCGTACAGATCGCGATCCACGAAGGCCGACTGGCGCGCGAAGTCGCGCACGCCGGCCTCGCCCTTGTCCTCGATGTGCTTTACGGCGATCGCAAGCAAGGCCTCTGCACGCATCTCGAGCGCGGTCTTGATGACCGCCCCCTCCTCTTCCGCGGCAGCGGCGGATTGAGGCAGGCTGCCGAAGACAAGCGTCGCGCCAATCGCAAGACCGCCCAGGAAGATGACGAAGGTTTTCATGAGGGATCTCCTGAAACGCATGAGGATGAGGTCGCGCTCAGTAGCCGACCATCTTGGGTAGCCACAGGGAGAGCGCGGGGAAGAAGGCGATCACGAACAGCGCCACCACAGACGCGATGACGAACGGATGGATGCGGGCAACGATCTCCTCCACCGTCGAGCCACCGATACCCGAGGCAACGAACAGGTTCTCGCCCAGCGGCGGCGTCATGAAGCCGACCGACAGCGCGCAGATGAGGACGATGCCGACATGGGTGGGATCGGCGCCGAGCATGTACATCACCGGCAGCAGTACCGGCACCAGGATCATGATGGCCGCCAGCGTCTCCATGAACATGCCGATGAAGAGCAGGAACACGATCAGGATCGTCCAGATCAGGTACATGTTGTCGGTCAGGCTGAGCAGCGATGCCGCGACCGTTGCCGGGATCTGCTGCTCGACCAGCAGGCGGCCAAACACCGTGGCGGCGAACAGGATCAGCAGCACGCGGCCGGTGATCCAGGTCGTGGTGCGCAGCGAGTTCAGCAGCGCGGCGAACTTCAGTTCGCGGTGCAGGAAGATGCCCACGAACAAGGTGTAGAAGATCGCCACGATGGCCGACTCGGTCGGCGTGAACATGCCGGTGTAGATGCCGCCAAGGATGATCACCGGCGCGAGCAGCGACCACACGCCGCGGCGCAACGCCGCACCGATGTCGCCGACCGACCAGTTCTCGGTGAGCCCCCGATAGCCGCGCTTCTTCGAGATCAGGTAGTTGATGACAAGCAGGCTGCTGGCCATCACCAGGCCGGGCACGACGCCGGCCACGAACAGCTTGGGGATGGATACGGAGTCGAACTGGCCGAACTTCGCGATCGCCTCGGCAGGCGGTGCCATTCCGAGCGCGGAGATGCCGAAGATGACCATCGGAATCGAGGGCGGGATGATGATGCCCAGGCCGCCCGCCGAAGCCGTCACTGCAGAGGCATAGCTCTTCTCGTAGTGGCGCTTGGCCATCGCCGGGATCATCAGCATGCCGACGGCCGCCGTGGTGGCGGGCCCCGACCCCGAGATCGCGCCAAAGAACAGGCAGGCCAGCACCGTTGCGGCCCCCAGGCCGCCGGTGATCGGCCCGGCCATGGTCTCGGCGACATCTACCAGGCGCTTTGAAATGCCCGCCGCCTCCATCAGCGCCCCGGCCAGCACGAACGCAGGCAGCGCCATGAGCGGGAAGCTGCCGACCGATGTAAACGCAATCTGTACGAAGGCGATCGGATTCTTCTCGAGCACCAGGAAGGCGAGCATCGCCGAGCCGGCAAGCGACACGGTGATCGGTGCGCCCAGCAGGAGCAGGGCGAAGAAGCCGCCGAACAGGATCAGTACCAGATATTCTTCCATTGCTGTATCTCCAGGCCCCCGCGCCTCAGGCCTTCGGGGCGGCCGCAGCCGTGCGCTTGATCTTCTCGATCTCCTCTGCTTCGGGATCGAGCAGGTCGACACCCCTGAAGAGCTTCAGGTAGTTGTTCCAGAGGATGCGGATCGACATCAGCAGGAATGCGATCGGCAGGATCATGTAGAAGTACTTCATCGGAATGCCGGTCGTCTGCGACTTCCAGAACATGTTCATGCGGTTGAAGACGAAGTCGTAGCTCAGCCACACGAAGTAGAGGTTGAACCCCACCCAGAGCAGGTCGGCAACGGTCTCGCTGACCTTCTTGACGATGGGCGGAAAGAAGCGGAAGTGGAACGACACGCGGTTGTGCGCCGACATCTTCGCGGCCACGACGGCGCCCAGATAGGCAAACCACACGAACATGTAGGTCGCCACCTCCTCACCCCACGGGATCGAGTAGTGAAAGAACTGGCGCAACAGGATCTGGACGAACAGGAGCACTACGAACAACGCAAGCAGCGTCTCGCACAGGTACTCTTCCGCATTGGAAAGAAACTTCAGGATGGCCCGTTTGACGGACATGGCGGCTCTCCCTGGCTGAGGCGTAACGCGTCCGAGGCGGCCGTGGGCGCCTGCACCGGGCGGGGCGCTGCGCCGGCAGCGCGAACGACGCGTTGGGGTAGAGAAGTGCTTCGGGCGCCCCTGTCACGGCCCTTGCGAAAGATTGCGGCGGGGTGCCGCGCAATCGCAAGGGCCGTGGCAGGGGATTACATCAGCGGCCCAGTGCCTTGAGGACGGCGTCGAGCTTGTCCTTGCCGCCGATGCTCTTGTGGAACTTCGGCCACACGGCAGTCGTGGCCTTCTCGATCCACTCCTTCTCGCCGTCGGCAGGATCGACGATCTCCATGCCCTTGGCGGCCAGGTCGGCGCGAATCTGCTCCTCGGTCTCCAACAGGTACTTGAAGCTGTGTTCGGTCGCTTCACGACCCGCTTCAAGGATAGCCTGCTGCACGTCCGGTTTCTGCGCCTGGAAAACCTGCTCGCTCATGATCAGCGGCTCGAGCGAGAAGATGTAGCGGATGTTGGTGATGTACTTCTGGACTTCGTTGAACTTCATCGCCGAGATGGTGATGTAGGGGTTGTCCTGGCCATCCACCACACGTTGCTGCAGGGCGGTGAAGGTCTCGGACCACGACATCGGCGTCGGGTTGATCCCCCAGGACTGATAGGTCGAGATCATGATCTCGTTCTTCGGCACCCGGATCACCAAGCCCTTGAGGTCGGCGA
Organism: Thauera sp. 28; assembly: GCF_000310145.2. Taxonomy (GTDB): domain Bacteria; phylum Pseudomonadota; class Gammaproteobacteria; order Burkholderiales; family Rhodocyclaceae; genus Thauera; species Thauera mechernichensis. The sequence goes on along the minus strand of NZ_AMXA01000004.1, from coordinate 141,509 downwards.
GCGTCGTCACCGGGCGCTTGGAGTTGGTCAGTACGCGAAAGCCCGAATAAGCCCAGCCCACGATGCGTACGCCGGCGTCGCGAATGGTGTTGTCCACCAGCTCCTGGCCCACCGCACCCTGAGTCAGCGTCTTGGCGTCTTCCGCGCTCTGGATGACGTAGGGCAGGGTCAGTACGCCGACGGTCGGCGAGAAGGGCGTTACGTTGTTGATGGCGAGAACGGAGAAGTCCAGCAGCCCCATCGCCGCGTTGTTCACCGTATCCTGCTCGTCGCCGAGCTGGCCGTTGGGGAACAGATCGACCTTGTGCTTGCCGCCGGTCTTGTCGCTGAAACTCTTGGCAAAGCTGGTGGCGAGCTCCCATTGGGTACCGCCGGCAGCATCACCGATCGCCATCTTGAAGGTGGCCGCGATGGCGCCGGGTGCGCTCAGCATCAGGCTGGCGGCGGCGAGCATCGGCATCAGTACGGATTTACGGATCTTCATGGTTGTCTCCTCGATCACTAGGGGTGGTCTTGTAGGTCTGGCTGCTGCGGGTACTGCGGTTTGCTGCATGGTGCACCACCCGTCCGCTGGACGGGGTGTCATTCCGGGGCCTTCGTCCTCCTTGCTTGTTCGATACGATCAAGGCCGTACGCCAGTTTCAGAGCACCTCGTCCTTGAGGTGGTACCAGCGATACAGCCACCATTGGCCAAACCGGCGGAAGGGTGCGAAAGCCTGCGACTCGACCATCTCACGCACATTCGGGAACGGCAGTTTCGAAGTGAAGATCGGCAGATCCAGCGTCCTGCCCTCGCCCGCGATCCACTGCGCCAGGCGGCGCCCGGCCTGGGCCGAGTACATGACCCCGTTGCCGCCGTAGCCCAGCGCGTAGTAGATGGTCTGCGCCGGGTCCGGCTGGTAGATGCGCGGCATCATGTCGTGACTCACATCCACCCAGCCCCACCACGAGTAGTCGATCTGGATGCCTTCCAGCGCGGGAAACTTGCGATGCAGGTCGCGGATCAGGAAGTTCTCGTACTTCTGCTGCGGCGCATCACGCCCGGTGATGGCACTGCGGCTACCGATCTGCACCCGGTTGTCGGGCATCAGCCGGTAGTAGTGGCGCAGTACGCGGGTATCGGTGATGACCTGCGTCGTACGGAAGTTGCAGGCGTCGATCTCCGCTTCGGTCAGTGGCCGCGTTACGATGGAATTCGACAGAATCGGCAGCAGGCGATTCCTGAGCTCGGGGTGCAGGCTGTTCGACGTGTAGCCACCGGTGGCGACGCCCACCGCGCGAGCCCGTACCACGCCACCCGGTGTGCGCAGGTAGTGCACACCGTTGCGCGTCTCCCAACCCTGGACCGGGCTGGCGGGGTGTACCGTCGCCCCCAGAGCACGCGCCTTCTTGAGGTAGCCGAAGGCGAGCTTGCCGGCATGGATGCCGATGCCTTCGGGCTCGTGCATGGCGCCACAGGCTTCCTTGTCGTCGACGTACTCGCGCCTGACCGTCTCCGCGTCCAGGATGCGGGCGTCGTACTTGAAGGTTTCGCGCAGGAGTCGCGCTTCCTTCTCCAGCGTGGGCATGACCTTGTCGCGGTGGGCGATGTAGAGGTGCCCACCGGGCTGCGGGTCGCAGTCGATGTCCTTGATCAGCGCCTTGAAGTTTTCCATGCCGTCGACGCATTCGCGGTGCATCTTGAGCGCGGTCTCCAGGCCCCAGCGCTCGATCCACTGCGAGCGCTTGAGGCGGCCCGAGGCGCACTGCGCCTGTCCGCCGTTGCGCACGCTGCACCCCCAGGCGGTACGGTTGGCTTCGAGCACGGTTGCCTTGATGCCGTACTCCTGGGCCAGGAAGATCGCCGTGGTGAGCCCTGTGAAGCCGGAGCCGATGATGGCCACATCGACGTCGATGTCATGGGTGATCGGGCCATCGTCTTCCGGCGGCTCGCCGGCAGTGCCGATCCAATAGGTGGGCGCGTATTCGCGACCGTGGCCGGGCGTGGCCGATACCAGCGGATCGTAGGCCGGGTCATAAGGCCGCGCCGCGGGCGTTGGCTTGCCGCTGGCGGCCAGCTGCTTGAGGCTTGCTGCATCCATGTCCGGAATCCTCGTCGGTGAAGCCGTGCGGCCGGATCAGGCGCCGACGACCGGCGGACGGTCCTTGCGGTAGGCGTTCTTGACCGCAATCTTGCCGTTGTGGAAGGTGAACACATCGACCATGCGCGCCTCGATGCGCGTGCCGTCGGCCTTCGTGCCCGAGAACGTCGATTCGGTGACGCCGCGGTTGCCCACGACGAAGTGGTCGGGGTCGAGCCAGGCGGCATCGGGGAAGGTCTGCCAGGCAAGCTCGAAGCCCTGGCGCACAGCCTCGCGACCGACAAAGCTGCGGCCGAGAAGATCGGGGCCGGCAACGGCGTGGAAGGAGCAATCCTCGGCCATGAAGCTCATCAAGGCGTCGATGTCGTGGCGGTTCCACGCATCGCTGAAGGCTTGCAGGAAATCGACTGTGGGTTGGGTCATCTGCGTCTCCATGGGTCCCTTTGGCTTGTCATCGCTGTCCGCCCCCGGAGCGGGTCAGCGGCAGCGTCTGAGGTGCACATTAGGGATCGCGGAGGCGGCTGCGTAGGACCAGTTCGGAACAATCGTTTGGGCCAGTCCGCGTGGCCCGCACGCCCTCTTCAGGCTTGTGGGCGCAGCGCGCGCAGAACCTCGCCCAGCACGCGGATACCGGGCTCGATGCGGTCCTTCGAGATCGACGAGAAACCGAGCCGGAAGCAGTTGCGCGGCGGCGGATCAGCGTTGAAGAAGACGCTCCCGGGTTCGATCAGCACCCCTTCGCGCTCGGCTGCGCTCGCCAGTACCGCGGCATCGAGCCAGTCAGGCCCCTCGACCCAACACGCCGAACCGCCGGTGATCGGCTGATGGCGCACCTCGGGCAAATGACGAGACAGCGCAGCGGTCAGGCACTGTGCGCGCTCATGATGTGCTGCGGACAGTCTGCGCAGCAGCGCGTCGTGATGCCCGAGCGAGAGAAAGAGCGCAAAGGCGCGCTGCATGAAGGCGGTCGGATGACGCAAGTTGAGGCGCCGCATGCCGCGCAGTTCGCGGATGAGCTCCGCCGGCCCGACCACGTAACCCAGCCGCAGCCCGGGCGCGAGGCTCTTCGACAAGCTACCGACATAGATCACCCGGTCGTGGCGATCGAGGCTCTTGAGTGCCGGTGCAGGCTCGCCCTCGAAGGGGTTCTCGCTGTCGTAGTCGTCCTCGATGAGGACGAAGTCGGACGCCTCGGCCATGCGCAGCAGCGTCTCGCGCCTGGTCATCGACATCGTGACCTGGGTGGGGCACTGGTAGCTCGGCGTGACATAGACGTAATCGCAGCGCGCCAACGATTCGTTCGGCACCAGCCCCTCACCGTCGACCGCAAGGTCGATGATGTCCGGGCTGCGACTGCTGAAGATGTTGCGGGCGTCGGGATAGCCGGGGTTCTCGATGCCCACCGCCGTTGTGGCACCGACCAGCAGGTCGGCAAGCAGATAGAGCGCCTGCTGGGCACCGACGGTGACGACGATCTCATCGTCCGAGGCCCACACGCCGCGTCGCGGCAGCACGCGGGTACGGATCTGCCGTACGAGCGACTCGTCGTCACGCAGGATCATGTCCTGTGCCCACTCGCTGATCTCGAGCGCGCCGAGCGTCTTCATGCAGCATTCACGCCAGTCCGCGGTCGGAAACAGGCTTGCGTCGAACTGCGCGTAGAGGAACGGGTACGGATAGCGCTGCCAGTCCGAGCGCTTCTCGATGTTGCGCTGCGCCGATGGACGAAAGCGGAAACGCCGCCCCCAGTCGGGCGCATGTGCAGGGGCGGGGGCCGGCGCCGGGCCGGCAGCACGCGCAGCACGCCCCTCGAGCATCTCCGGATTGACGAAATGCCCCTTGCGCTCGCGCGACAGCAGATAGCCTTCGTCGGCAAGCTGCTGGTAAGCGATCACCACCGTGTTGCGCGCGACGCCCAGTTGTGCGGCCAGCTCCCGGCTCGACGGAAGCGGCGCATCGAGCGGAAGCTGGCCATCCAGGATGGCCATCACCAGCATCTCACGGATCTGTGCCTGCAGACTCAGCCCGGCGGACGTGGACCGCTGGAACAGCTGCTGCCACATTGTCCCTGTGGGTTTGACACTCATCGACTCTCGCATTCCCTCACTACGCCCCCGAGCACCGCACTCCTGCACCGTGCAAGGAACGCAAGCGCCGCGAGAGCCCTTCCACGCGACGGCGGCCGACCTCAGGCCGCCCGCGCAACCGGAGCGATCATCCCCTGCATGGGAGACGAGGGCTCCGCTGTGTACAGCTTGCGTGGCATGCGTCCGGCAAGAAAGGCCTCGCGGCCCGCCCGGACGCCCTTCTTCATCGCACTGGCCATCAGCACCGGATTGCGCGCATGGGAGATGGCGGAATTCATCAGCACCGCGTCACAGCCCAGCTCCATGGCGATCGCCGCGTCCGACGCCGTGCCCACGCCCGCATCGACCAGTACCGGAACCCGCGCATTATCGATGATCAGACGCAGGTTCCACGGATTGAGGATACCCATGCCCGAACCGATGATCGAGGCCAGAGGCATCACTGCGGCGCAGCCGATGTCCTCGAGCATGCGCGCCTGAATCGGGTCGTCCGAACAATACACCATGACGTCGAAGCCATCCCGAACCAGCTCCTTCGCCGCCTTCAGCGTCTCGGGCATGTTGGGGTAGAGGTTGGTCGGGTCACCGAGCACCTCGAGCTTCGCCAGGGCGTGGCCATCGAGCAGCTCGCGCGCCAGGCGCAGGGTGCGCACCGCATCGTCGGCCGTGTAGCAGCCGGCCGTATTGGGCAGATACGTGTAACGCGAAGGCGGCAGGTAGTCGAGCAGGCTCGGCTCGCCCACGCTCTGGCCGATGTTGGTGCGACGGATGGCGACCGTGACGATCTCCGCGCCGCTCGCCTCGACGGCCAGGCGCGTCTCGTCAAAGTCCTTGTACTTGCCCGTGCCCACGAGCAGGCGCGAATCATAGGTCTTGCCAGCGATGACCAAAGGGTCGTTCATGAGGGTCTCCCGGTGCAGTCGAAACTGCAGAAATTGCTGTCAGCCGCCGCCGACGGCAGCGATCACCTCGATGCGGTCGCCGTCGTGGAGCAGCACCTCGCCGTGTTCTGCCCGCGGCACGACCGTGCCATTGCGCTCGACGGCAACGCGCTTGCCGGCCAGGCCCATGCGCTCGAGCATGTCGCGAACGGTCAGGCGGTGGTTCAGGATCTCGGTCTTGCCGTTGAAGGTCACATTCATCATTTCAGTCACACCGTACGATAAAGATCGGCACCGCTCTTGACGAACTCGATCGACTTCACCTCCATGCCCTTCTTGAGCGCCTCGGCCTCGTCGATGCCCTGCTGTGCGGCGAAGTCGCGCACGTCCTGGGTGATCTTCATGCTGCAGAAGTGCGGCCCGCACATCGAGCAGAAGTGCGCCACCTTGGCCGAGTCCTTGGGCAGGGTCTCGTCGTGGAATTCCTTGGCCTTGTCCGGGTCGAGGCCGAGGTTGAACTGGTCTTCCCAGCGGAACTCGAAGCGCGCCTTGCTCAAGGCGTTGTCGCGGATCTGCGCGCCCGGGTGGCCCTTGGCCAGGTCGGCGGCGTGCGCGGCCAGCTTGTAGGTGATGATGCCTTCCTTGACGTCCTGCTTGTTGGGCAGGCCCAGGTGCTCCTTGGGCGTCACGTAGCACAGCATGGCGGTGCCGTACCAGCCGATGGTGGCCGCGCCGATGCCGCTGGTGATGTGGTCGTAGCCCGGGGCGATGTCGGTGGTGAGCGGCCCCAGGGTGTAGAAGGGCGCCTCCTTGCACCACTCGAGCTGCAGGTCCATGTTCTCCTTGATCAGGTGCAGCGGCACGTGGCCGGGGCCCTCGATCATGACCTGCACGTCGTGGCGCCAGGCGATGTCGGTGAGCTCGCCCAGGGTCTTGAGTTCGCCCAGCTGGGCCTCGTCGTTGGCGTCGTAGATCGAGCCCGGGCGCAGGCCGTCGCCCAGGCTGAAGGCCACGTCGTAGGCCTTCATGATCTCGCAGATGTCCTCGAAGTGCTCGTAGAGGAAGCTCTCCTTGTGATGCGCCAGGCACCACTTGGCCATGATCGAGCCGCCGCGCGACACGATGCCGGTCATGCGGTTGGCGGTGAGCGGCACGTAGCGCAAGAGCACGCCGGCGTGGATGGTGAAGTAGTCCACGCCCTGCTCGGCCTGCTCGATCAGGGTGTCGCGGAAGATCTCCCAGGTCAGCTCCTCGGCCTTGCCATTGACCTTCTCCAGCGCCTGGTAGATCGGCACGGTGCCGATCGGCACGGGCGAGTTGCGGATGATCCACTCGCGCGTCTCGTGGATGTTCTTGCCGGTGGAGAGATCCATCACCGTGTCGCCGCCCCAGCGGATCGACCAGGTCATCTTGTCGACTTCCTCGGCGATCGACGAGGTGACCGCCGAGTTGCCGATGTTGGCGTTGATCTTGGTGAGGAAGTTGCGGCCGATGATCATCGGCTCGCTCTCGGGGTGGTTGATGTTGTTGGGGATGATGGCGCGCCCGCGCGCCACTTCGTCGCGCACGAACTCGGGGGTGATCACCGGCGGCAGGCTGGCGCCGAAGTTCTGGCCCGGGTGCTGGCGCAGCATCATGTCGGCCATCTTCTGGCCCTTGGGGCCGGTGGCGCGCAGCGAGGCGATGTACTGCTCGCGGTTCAGGTTCTCGCGGATGGCGATGTATTCCATCTCGGGGGTAATGATGCCGCGCCGGGCGTAATGCATCTGGGTGACATTGGCACCCGGCTTGGCGCGGCGCGGGGCGCGGTGCAGGCCGGGAAAGCGCAGCTCGTCGAGCGCCGTGTCGGCGGCGCGGGCGCGGCCGTACTCGGAGGACAGGCCGGGCAGCACTTCGGTGTCGCCGCGCGCCTCGATCCACGGCTGGCGCAGCGCGGGCAGGCCGGAGCGGATGTCGATCTTGGCGGCCGGGTCGGTGTAGGGGCCCGAACAGTCATAGACGAAGATCGGCGGGTTGGGTTCGGCGCCGAAGGAGGCCGGGGTGTCGCTCTGGGTGATCTCGCGCATCGGCACGCGGATGTCCGGGCGCGAACCCTCGACGTAGATCTTGCGCGAGTTGGGCAGCGGGGCGATCGCGGCCGCATCCACATGGGCCGTGGCGGCGATGAATTTCTCGGTGGCGTTCATGGGTTCTCCGTGGAGCGGTGGTCAGGCGGACAGCAGGCGCGTCAGGAACACGATCGCGAGCATGTAGAGGGCGATGAACAGGGTCTCGCTCGACAGCAGCACGATCGGCTTCCAGCCCAGGGCGGCGAGCTTCTCGAACGAGGTCTTGACGCCAAGCGCCGCGATCGAGATCACCAGGCACCAACGCGAAACGTCAGAACTCACTGCGACCACTTCGGCGGGGATCCAGCCGAAGCTGTTGATCACGACCAGGGCAGCGAACGCAACCAGGAAGAAGGGCAACAAGGGGGCTCTCTTCGCGCCGCCACCCGCAGTCCGGGCAGACTCGGCCCGAAAGCTCAGCGCCAGCACCATCACCACGGGCACCAGCATGGCCACGCGGAACATCTTCGCCAGCGTCGCCGCATCGCCGACCGCGGGCGAGATCATGAAGGCGGCACCGACGACCTGCGCCACGTCGTGGATTGAGCCACCCAGGAACATGCCGGCCTCGCCCACCGACAATCCGCCCGCCGAAACCACAAGTGGATAGAGGATCATGGCCGCGGTCGAGAAGGTGGCGACGCCGATCGCCGTAAGCAGGGTGTAGTGCTCGTTCTCCTTGGTCTGCGGCAGCGTGGCCGAGATCGCCATCGCGGCCGAGATGCCGCAGATGCCGGTAGCGCCGCCCGAGATCAAGCCAAGCATCGACGGCAGGCCGAGCACGCGAGCCATGAACATGCCGAAGCCGATGGTGAGCACCGTCGCGCCGGCCAACGCACCGACACCGGCCAAACCGAGATCGGACACATCGCTGATGGCAATGCGTGCGCCGAGCAGGGCAACACCGAGGCGGACAAGCTTCTTGGCCGAGAACTCGATACCCGGAATGCACTTGTCGTTATCGGAGAGGAAGTGGAAGGCGATGCCGATGAGCAACGCATAGAGGAATTTCGGGCCGCCATAGTGCTCGGACACGAAGGCTGCGGTGATCGCGATCACGCCGCACAGCATGAATCCGGGCAGCAGCCGGCGAAGTTCGGTAAACATCGGCACTGAGAGGGGCTTGGTCTGAGCGTTCATGAGCAGGCGATCCGTGTCGCGAGGAAGCCGTCGGGGCCGGGTAAACGCTGCCGCAGCGCGCATGGGCGGCGCTGCGGCAGCAGGCGGAGGAAGCTGCCGTCGCTCAGACGTAGTCCTTGTACTTGTCGAGGAATCGCACCGGCTTGGAGAGCGCGTCACGGCGGAACGGGTCGCCCAGCTCGCGCGTGCACATGATCTCGATGATCGTCGTCTTGCCGTGGTTCATCTGCAGGTCGATCGCCTTCTTCAGCGCCGGCCCCACGTCCTCCAGACGATCGACCGTGATGCCCTCGGCACCCATCGCGCGCGCGATCTCGGCAAAGCTCTGGTTGTCCAGCTCGCCAGCGACGAAGCGGCGGTTGTAGAAGTCCACCTGGTTCTTCTTCTCCGCACCCCACTGACGGTTGTGGAACACCACCGCGGTCACCGGAATGTTGTGGCGCACGCAGGTCATCGTCTCCATCAGGCTCATGCCCCAGGCGCCGTCACCCGCGTACGACACCGCCGGACGGTGCGGCGCGGCCACCTTGGCGCCGATGATGGTCGGGAAGGCGTAGCCGCAGTTGCCAAAGCTCATCGCCGCGAAGAAGCTCCTCGGCTTCTCAAAGCGCAGGTAGCTGTTGGCCACCGAGTTGATGTTGCCGATGTCGGTCGACACCATCACGTCCTCGGGCATCGCCTTCTCGAGCTCGCGCAGCACCTGGCGCGGGTGCAGGTACTCGCCGCCCGAGAACGGCTTCTCCTTGGCGTTCTCTTCGATCATGTCCAGGCTGAACGGGTCGCGCTCGTGCGTCCATTCGTCGAGCTCCTTCTCCCACGCGGCTTTCTCGGCGGCGATCTTCGCCGCGCGCTCGCCCTTGGTGGCGTCGCAGTCGAGCGCACGATTCGCGAGCCGCGCCGTCAGTGCCACCGCCGCCGCCTTGGCATCACCGCAGATGCCCACCGAGATCTTCTTCACCAGCCCGAGCATCTTGTTGTCCGCGTCGATCTGGATGATCTTCGCGTTCTTGGGCCAGTAGTCCATGCCGTGCTGCGGCAGCGTACCGAACGGGCCCAGGCGCGAACCCAGCGCCACCACCACGTCGGCCTGGCTGATCAGCTTCATCGCCGCCTTCGAGCCCTGGTAGCCCAGCGGGCCGCACCACAGCGGGTGGCTCGCCGGGAACGAGTCGTTGTGCAGGTAGCTGTTGACCACCGGCGCGCCCAGGCGCTCGGCCAGCGCCTTGCACTCCTCGATCGCGTCGGCCATCACCACGCCGCCGCCCGAGATGATCACCGGGAACTTGGCCTTGGCCAGCAGCTCGGCCGCTTCATTGAGGCTTTGCTCGCCGCCCGCGCCACGGTCCAGCCGCGCCGGCTTGGGGATCTCGCAGGTGATCTCGCCGTAGAAGTAGTCGCGCGGAATGTTCAGCTGCGTCGGGCCCATCTCGCTCATCGCCCGGTCGAAGCAGCGACCGGTGTACTCGGCCATGCGCGCCGGGTGGGTGACGTGGCCCTGGTACTTGGTGAACTCCTGGAACATCGGCAGCTGCTTGCACTCCTGGAAGCCGCCCAGCCCCATCGTCATCGTGCCCGTCTCGGGGGTGATGATCACCACCGGGCTGTGCGCCCAGTAGGCCGCGCCGATCGCGGTCACGCAGTTGCTGATGCCCGGGCCGTTCTGGCCGATCACCACGCCGTGGCGGCCCGACACCCGCGAGTAGCCGTCGGCCATGTGGCCCGCGCCCTGCTCGTGCACCACCGGGATCAGCCGGATGCCGGCCGGCGCGAAAATGTCCATCGCGTCCATGAAGGCCGAGCCCATGATGCCGAACATGTCGGTGACGCCGTTGGCCACCAGGGTTTCGACGAAGGCTTCGGAGGGGGTCATCTTGGTCGGGCCGCTGGCCACGCTGCGGCCGTCGGGGGTGGGCTGGCTCATGCTGTCTCCTGGGAGTTAGTTGAACGAAATCGGTACCAAACATTCCGATATTCGAGATACGTGAACGCACTCTAGGTCCAACACCCCAAAAGGTCAACATCAAATTCCAAAAAACGGTACGACTTGAATATTTTTTTGAAACATGACTAATATGCCGCACCGGAACGAATCGTGTATCCGGCGCCACGGAAGCAAGGCCTGCTCCGTGCATGAAGAGACCGAGGAGACAGCAGTGACGGAAACAGTCCTGACCCAGCCCGACCACATGGTGTCGGTGCGCGAAGTGTTCGGAATCGACACCGACCTGAAGGTGCCGGCGTTCGCCGAACGCGACGACCATGTGCCCGACGTCGACACCGCCTATCGCTTCAACCCCGACGTCACGCTGGCAATCCTCGCCGGCTTCAGCCGCAACCGCCGGGTGATGGTGCAGGGCCTGCACGGCACCGGCAAATCCACCCATATCGAACAGGTGGCGGCGCGCCTGAACTGGCCTTGCGTACGGGTGAATCTGGACGGCCACATCAGCCGCCTCGACCTCGTCGGCAAGGACGCCATTGTCGTGCGCGATGGCCTGCAAGTAACCGAGTTCCAGGAAGGCATCGTCCCCTGGGCGCTGCAGCGCCCGGTCGCGCTGATCTTCGACGAGTACGACGCCGGCCGCCCCGACGTGATGTTCGTGATCCAGCGCATTCTCGAGCGCGACGGCAAGTTCACCCTGCTCGACCAGAACCGCGTGATCCACCCCCACCCCTGGTTCCGCCTGTTCGCCACATCGAACACCGTTGGCCTGGGCAACCTGTCGGGCCTGTACCACGGCACCCAGGTGCTGAACCATGCCCAGATGGACCGCTGGAACATCGTCGCCACGCTCAACTACCTGCCGCGCGAGGAAGAGGTCGCGATCGTGCTCGCGCGCGTGCCGGGCAAGAACTACGACAAGGGCCGCCAGCTGATCGCCTCGATGGTCGCGGTGGCCGAGCTCACCCGCAAGGGCTTCGCCGCCGGTGACCTCTCGACCCTGATGTCGCCGCGCACCGTCATCACCTGGGCCGAGAACTGCGAGATCTTCCGCAATCCGGCGCTCGCCTTCCGCCTGTCCTTCCTCAACAAATGCGATGAGGTCGAGCGCCCGATCGTCGCCGAGTACTACCAGCGCTGCTTCGGCGAGGAGCTGGACGAATCCTGGACGCGTACGTCGGAAGCGCAATGATGGCGACGGCGCAGCAGAACGCGAAGCGGCAGCAGAAGGTCGAGGAGCTGTGCGCCGCCACCCTGCGCGCCCTCACTGGTGACGCCGCGCTGCACTACCGCGGCCGGCGCCTGCACCGCGGATCGCGGCCGCTGCCGATGCATGCGCCGCACCTGCGCATCGACCCCGACCACGACGACTTCGCCGACTGTCGCGCCGCCGCCGACGGCATGGCGCTGCGCCTGCTGCATTCGGACGCCCAACTGCACCGCAGCCTGTGCCCCGCCGACCCGATCGAGCGCCTGCTGTTCGAACTGCTCGAGCAACTGCGCGTGGAAACCCTCGCCCCGGCCGACATGCCGGGCATGGCCACCAACCTGCACCACCGCTTCGAGAACTGGTCGCGCGCCTTCTACCGCTCCGGCCTCACCGAGGGACGGCTCGGCATCCTGCTGTACACCGTGGCGCAGATCTGCTGGTCGCGGCTCACCACGAAGCCGGTGCTGGAGGAAACCGAGGAGTACATCGAGAGCACCCGCTTCTCGCTCGTCTCCCAGCTCGGCAGCGCGCTCGCCGGCATCCGCCGCAATCGCCACGACCAACGCCGCTTCGCCCCCCATGCGCTCGAGATCGCGCGCATCGTGGCCGAGACGATCCATGCCGAGACCGCCGCCTCGGCGGGCGACGAGGAGGCCGAGGCGAAGGACGAAGAGATCCGGCGCGGCTTCGTCCTGCTGCTCGACTTCGACCGCGACGAAGGCGACGACGACGGCATCGCCGCGGCCCTCACCGGCCACAGCAAGGCCTTCGAGGACGCAGAACAGGCCTACCGCGTATTCACCACCCGCTACGATACCGAGGTGCAGGCCGGGACGCTGGTGCGTAAGGCCCTGCTGCGCGAGTACCGCGAGCGCCTGGACAAACGCATCGCCGCCCAGGGCATCAACCTGCCGCGACTGGCGCGCCTGTTCGCCGCCATCCTCGCCGAGCCGCAGCGCGACGGCTGGTTGTTCGGTGAGGAAGAAGGCCATATCGACGGCCGCCGCCTGAGCCAGCTCGTGAGCTCACCGACCGAGCGCCGCCTGTTCCGCCAGGAGCAGTACAAGCCGGCGGCCGACTGCGTGGTGAGTTTCCTGCTCGATTGCTCGGGCTCGATGAAGGCGCACATCGAGCCGGTCGCGATGATGGTCGACATCATGATCCGCGCGCTCGAGATGGTGGGCGTACGCACCGAACTGCTCGGCTTCACCACCGGCGCCTGGAACGGCGGCCGCGCCCACCGCGAATGGCTCGCCCGCGGCCGCCCGCTCCGCCCGGGACGCCTGAACGAGGTCTGCCACATGGTGTTCAAGGACGCCGATCGCAGCTGGCGGCGGGCGCGCACCGACATCGCCGCGCTGTTCAAGGCCGACCTGTTCCGCGAAGGCATCGACGGCGAGGCGGTGGACTGGGCGTGCAACCGCATGCTGGCGCGCGGCGAGGCAAGGCGCATCCTGGTCGTGATCTCCGACGGCAGCCCCGCAGACGGCGCAACCGGACTGGCAAACGACCCTTTCTACCTCGACAACCACCTCAAGGACGTGGTCGCGCGCCGCGAGCAGCAGGGCGCAGTGGAGATCCTCGGCCTCGGCGTCGGTCTCGACCTCAGCCCCTTCTACCGCCGTTGTCTGGCCACCGACATGAGCAAGGCGCTCGACAACGAGCTGTTCTTTGACATTGTCCAACTCATCAGCGGCCGCCATCGGCGCTGACGGTTCGCCACGGCGCAAGGACATCAACCACTTACGATCGGAGCATTCGACATGGCCAAGACACGAATGGTCACGCAGTTCGGTCTGGGGACCTCTATCCGCAGTCAGGACTACACACAGGCCGCGGCACGCGCGATCCGCGACGCGCTATGGCACAACTCGCTCAACGTGGCGACCGCGTTCGATTTCCCGCGCGAGGCGATGCTGATCGACGTCGAGATCGGCGTACAGAAACCCGAGGCGGTCGACAGCACCGCCTTGCTCGACATCTTCCCCTACGGCCAACCCACTATCCGCGTCGTACGCGGCGGCCTCGACGTCTGCAAGCCGGACGGCAGCGATCCTACCGTGATCGCCAACGCCGCCATCGTGGTGTCCTTCGACATGGAGCGCAATCATGACTGAGAAACGCATCATCCTCGAAATGGGGACCGGCAACGACCTGTACGGCGGCGACTACACCAAGGCCGCCTGCCGTGCAGTGCAGGACGCCCTGCACCATTCATCCATCGTGCTGTTCAAGTCGCTCGGCTACGACCACCGCGACATGCGCGTGCAGGTGACGATCGGCGTGCAGCAGCCCGACAAGGTCGATGCCGCAGTGGTCGCCGCCACGCTGCCACGCGGGCGCGCCGAGGTGAAGGTGGTGTTCGGCGGACTGGACGTCCACGACCCGGTGCAGGAGACCACGCATGTGATCGCCACCGCAGCCGTCGCCGCGCTGCTGCCGATCGAGCCGGGCGCCTGGCGCCTGAGCGCGCCTGCGCAGGCCTGAACGCCGCCGTCCGGCTTCAGGCACCCGCGCGCATCGGCACGCCGGCCGCCGTCCGACCGCAGTTGCCCGCTGGCTGACGTGAGCGTACTACCGGAGCCTCGGCCGCTGCGAGCAGGGCCCGGTCCGCTTCGTCGAGATGGAGACCCCGGGCTTCGAGCTGGCCGAGCGTGTCGTCGAGCTCCCAGGGCGCGGCGAGCAGGCGCTTGCGACCATTGCGGAACTGCACATGGAGCCAGTAGGCATCCGTTTCCGGCGAATGCCGCAGGTAGAGACGCGCGACCTCTTCCGGCGAGGACAGCGCCGTCTCCAGCGCGCCCTCTTTCTTGGTACGTCCCCTGAAATAGGAGATCGCCAGAAAGGCGGCCAGGGCCACGAAACCGGTCAGCAACTCGAGCATGGATGACTCCCCCCAATGGACGACATGCAAGGAGAGCCCGCAGCCGAACGGCTCGGGATGGTCTCCCTGATCAAGATCATGTGTGGGGAGAATAAAACGAATGGAGTTCTGAAGCACCCCTATCTATAAAACCAATTGCTATAAGCAACCTGACCGCCTTCCACACGCCGCAGGATGACGAACCGGTCGCCGACCGCGCAAGCAGTCGGCGACCGGCCATGTGCGCCTGACGAAGCCTGGGACCCGCTCAACCAGGCTGCGGGATCAGGCCGAGCGACAGCCAGGGCACGAAGGCGATGATGAGCCAGGAGATGGTGAGGCCCATCATGTACATCAGCGCGAAGCGCACGAGCTTCGAATACGGGATACCCGTGACGCCGCTGGCCACGAAGAGGTTGAGGCCGAAAGGCGGCGTGATGAACCCGATCGCGGCACCTACCAGAAAGATCACCGAGAAATGCACCGGATCAACGCCCGCCGCGATCGCGATCGGCGCAAGGATGGGGGCGAAGATCACCGTCACAGGCAGGCTCTCGAGAATCGTACCGGCGGCAAGCACGATACCCATGCACACCAGCAGCACGACTACGTCACCACTTCCGAACCAGGCGATGAAGGACTGCACCGTCTCGGCGGCGCCGAGCAGGGCGAAGACCTGCTGCATCACGATGGAAATGGCAATCATCGGCGCCAGCATGCCGGTAAGCTGGCCGGAGCGCAGCAGGATGTCGGGCAAGGCCCGCCACCTGATTTCGCGGGTGACGATCAGGCCGGCGATCAGGCAGAAGCCCACGGTAATCGCCGCCGCCTCGGTGGGCGAGAAGATGCCCGAGTAGATCCCGAAAATGACGATGAAGATGGCGAAGAACCCCAAATAGGCACTGCCCGCCGATCGCACTACGCGCCCCACATCGAGCGGCGAGATGGAGCCCCAGCCATGCTTTCGGCACATCCACCAGCACACCGCCTGCATCGCGATCACCATCAGCATGCCCGGCAGGATGCCGGCAACGAACAGATCGGAGATCGACAGGTTCATCAGGAAGCCATACACGATGAAGATGATCGACGGTGGAATGATGATCCCGACCGTGCCACCGGCCGCGGCCGTGGCAGCGGCGAAGCGGCTGTCGTAGCCATCCTTCACCAGCAGCGGCTGCATGATGCCGCCGATGGTCGCGGTGGTCGCCGAGTTGGAACCCGAGATGGCCGCGAACAGCCCGCAGGAGCCGATCGTGGCCAGGCCGAGGCCGCCGCGCATCCAGCTCAGGCAGGCGTGGGCGAACTCGGCCAGGCGCTTGGCAATGCCCGCCGCGGCGATGAGGTCACCGGTGAGAATGAATAAGGGCAGCGAAAGCAGCCCGAAGAAGTTCAGCCCCTCGAATAGCGTCACACCGATGTTGGCAAGCGTGAAGTCGATGACCAGCGACGCGCCGGTGACCCACATGCCGATGACGAGGAAGATGGGCACGCCGAGCAGGAACAGCACGACGACGCCCAGTGAAACCAGAGTGATGAGAGTCGAATTGTCCATGATGCCTCCTCAGTCTCCACCAATTGCCTGGATGTCGACCAGGAAGGGTTCGCGGCGGCGGTAACGGCCAATGTCTTCGACCAGGTTCTGCAGGGCGCGGAACATCAGCAGGCACCAGCCGACCGGGGTGGCCAGGTAGAACCACCACTGCATGACGTTGTCGGTGCCTTGCACGATGGCGAAGTTGTCATAGGCGAGTTGCGTCTGCTCGATGGTGAACCAGGCCACCATGGTGCCGAAGCCGACCCACAGGATTGCGTCAAGCCACATGCAGGCGAACTGGGCTCCGTAGGGCATGCGCAGGCGGAGGTCGTTGAACACCAGATGAGTGCGCTTGCGTACGTTGTAGGCGCAGCCAATCCAAGTTACCCACAGGAACAGGTAAATCGGAATGGAGGAACTCCAGGGGACCTGAGTACTGAAAACATAGCGCTCGAACACCGCGTAAACGATGATCAGGGCCATGCTGGAATAGGCGATCAGGATCAGGGTGCGTTCGGCGTTGCGGTCTAGCCACCGAACGAGTGCCAGAAGATAGGCCATTGGGGGAACTCCGAAATGAGGGAGGCGCCCTGCGCTGACCAAGCTGACGAGCCGGCGCAAGGCGTGCGGCAGGTCGGGGCTACCAACCAGCCATCAAGCGGACTGCCACCAGCGTTGCGGTTTCACGTCAGCCACAGGGGTATCTTTCGGGATTTCGCGCGCAACCATGAAGATCTCCTTGTAAACATCGTGCCCCCCGGACATCTTGTTGAGGCGCTCCCGCCACTCTGCCCAGGGCTCGGGTCGGTACTCGGGCGAGCACATCTTCTCGGCCTTGAGAACCTCGGCATCGGAGAGCGTGGCCACGCGCACGCCGTTCTTTGCGAAAACGGTATCCGGCCCCGGGTCTACGACCGCACCGACCACTTCAACGAGCGCACGCTCCTGCTCGCGCTGGGTATATTGCTGTGCGTCGTAGGCCACCTCCATCACGATGTCCTGGATGGCAGGGGGCAGCTTCTCAAAGGTCGCGTTGTTCATCGCGGTGTGCTCAGTACCGCAGAAGAACTTCAGGTCCACCGCCTGCGCGAGCACAGGCGCCATGTTGGCGTAGGCCGCCGCCCCCATCCATGTCTCGGCGCCGTCGATGAGGCCCTGCTTTAGGCCGTCGAGCGTCTCTTCCCAGGCGATCGGCACCGGGTTCAGATTCATGAGCTGCATGGCGATGCGGCCGAGCTGGGTGCCGGTAACGCGGTTCTTGGTGCCAGCCAGTTCCTCGATGGTGGTCACTGTCGGGCGGTTGGCGAACTTCTTGCCGAGCATCAGGCCACGCAGTTCGCAGTGGGTGTACAGGAACTGGATGTTGTGGCGCTTGCGCATCGGCTCACGGAAGAGCTTTTCGCTCTTCGGGTGATAGAAGAAGTAGTGCTGGGCCGCGCGCGAGGGGAACATGTAGGCAAAGTCGAGCACGTTGTAGTACGGCGCCGAGCCAGCCGAATTCTGGGTACTGGCCGAGAAGATGTCGACGATGCCCTGCTGGGCCTTCTTCACGCAGTCGAGCTGGTTGCAGATCTGGTTGCTGCCGATGAACTCGATCTTCAGCGCGCCGTTGGTGCGTCTCTCCAACTCCTGGGCAAACCACAGCTGACCCGACTCCTGGATCTTCAGGTTGCTTTCGTTGAAGCCTGATGCACCGAACTTCAGCGTCATCAGCGGCGTCGAGGCATTGCGCGCGTCGGCGGTCTGCGAGGCAGCGCGGGCGAGCCCCTCGAAGGTCAGCGGGCCGACCATGCCTGCGGCCGCAAGTGCGGTGGAGGTCAGCCCGTAGCGGCCGGCAATGCGCAGAAAGCCGCGACGATCCAGCTTGGTCTCTTTGCTCATGGTGTGTCTCCTCTTTGATGGGTGGGCTCGACGGCCCTGTGTGGAATCGCTTCTGCGTTGAGTGGACGCCGTCGCCGCGTCAGATGCGGTCGGCGAGCATCATGTCGGCGGCCTTCTCTCCGATCATGATGACAGGGGCATTGGTATTACCCGAGACGAGCTCGGGCATGATCGAGGCATCTGCCACACGTAGGCCGACCAAGCCACGCACCCTGAGTCGAGCGTCCACGACCGCATCCTCGTCCGAGCCCATTTTGCAGGTGCCGGCCGGGTGGTAGATCGACTGGCTGTAGCGGCGAGCGGCGTCGAGCAACTCGGCGTCGCTCTGGTACTTCGCGCCCGGCACGAACTCGGAGATGATGTGCGGCTTGAGCGCGGGCGCCTCGGCGATGCGGCGTGCGACCTTGACGCCACCGATCACCACCGCATGGTCGCGCTCGTCACCCAGGTAGTTGGCATGGATCGCGGGATAGGCGAGCGGGTCGGCCGAACGGATCTCGATACGGCCACGACTCCACGGCCGCAGCTGACACACCGAGGACGTGAAGGCCGAGAAGGGATGTGCGCCCTCCCCCGGCTTGTCGGCAGACAACGGCTGCATGTGGAACTGGATGTCGGGGCGCTCGACCTCGGGCGAGGAGCGCGTGAAGATGGCCACCTGACTGGCCGCCAGGGTCAGTGGTCCGGTACGCGAGAACATGTATTGCAGTCCGATCCAGAGCTTATGGATCGGACTGTTCACCTCGTCGTTCAGCGTACGCTCGCGGGTCTTGAAGACCAGCCTCACCTGCAGGTGGTCCTGCAGGTTGCGGCCGACGCCAGGCAGGGCGTGGAGCACCTGCACCCCCGCTCGCCGCAGAACCTCGACCGGACCAACGCCCGAGTTCTGCAGGATCTGGGGCGAGCCGATGGCGCCCGCGGCCAGCACGATCTCGCAGCGCACCCGGGCGATGCAGCGTTCTCCGCCCTGAAGATACTCCACGCCGACCGCGCGCTTGCCCTCGAAGAGGATGCGCAAGATCTGGGCGTGAGTCTCGACGCGCAGATTGGAGCGCCCCATGGCGGGCCGCAGGAAGCCCTTCGCGGTACTCCAGCGGAAACCCTTGTGCGCGGTCTGCTGAAAGTAGCCTACGCCTTCCTGACTCGCGCCGTTGTAGTCGTCGTTATAGGGAATGCCGATCTCCTGCGCAGCCTTGATGAAGTGGTCGGCGATCGGCCTGCGCAGGCGCAGATCCGAGACTTTCAGCGGTCCGCCCACGCCGTGATACTCGCTCGCGCCACGCTCCTGGTCTTCGGACCTCTTGAAGTACGGAAGCACCTCGTCGAAGCTCCAGCCCTCGTTGCCCAGCGCTGCCCAGCGGTCATAGTCCTCCCGCTGGCCGCGTACGTAGAGCAGGCCGTTGAGCGAGCTCGAACCGCCCAGCACCTTGCCACGCGGCCACTGGATCTCGCGGCCGGCAACCTTCTCGTCAGGCTCGGTCCGGTAGCACCAATCCAGCTTCGGATTGTGCAGAGTCTTGAAGTAGCCAACCGGGATGTGGATCCAGGGGTTGCTATCGCGGCCGCCAGCCTCAAGCAAGAGCACCTGGTTACGCTCGTCGGCGCTCAGGCGATTGGCCAGCACGCAACCGGCCGAGCCTGCCCCGACGACGATGTAATCAGCTTCAATGGACATCTAGAAGGTCTCCTGACTGCACCGTTAGGAATACGATGCTGATGTTCTGAGTAACGCCTCACGCCTTGTTTATGAAACGCAGCGTTTCAATAAAGTGCATACGCACTATTAATGAGGCCATACGCAAAACAAACACAAATCGAGCATTCCGATCCGAACTGAAACGCAACGGCGCAAAAGTGAACCAAAAAGGCGTCAAGAAACGCGTTACGGACCTCGGAGACCCTTCGACGTAGCTTGTGCACATCGACGCTATTGGCGAGATGAAAGTGACTGGCGCGCGGAAGCAACGCCTTTCCGTAGACGCGTCTCCGAAGGCCAAGAGCACCTCACGACAGCTTGCCGGGACCTTCTCGCTTCCGAGGCCTCCATCCAAGTCCTGTCTCGTTGCACCGCAGGCAAGCCTTAAATGAAACACAGCGTTTCAAAAGATCGATACATTTCGTACCATTGCATCAAGAGTCACAGAGAAACAGAAGCCCGACACGGATGACGGAAGTGACACGCGAATCAGGACACATGGGCAGAGGGCCCCACGCACCGAATGCGGACGACGCGGTAGTCGTGCATGACGAAGGCAGCGAAGACGTTCGCCGCCTTCGTCCGCTCACTGTCCTCGAACACCTCACGGAATCTACCCAGCCGCTCACGCTGGCTCAGCTCGCAAGCCTCATGAGTGTGCCCAAGAGCACCCTCATGAGACTGCTTCGCGCAATGGAAGACCAAGGCTACGTGCTTCATCTACCCGCGGAGCGAGGCTTTGTCGCCGGAACGCGCGCCACTACGCTGGCACTACGCACGCTTCGCGGCTCGAACATGCGTCGAGAGTGCCGCGCCGTACTTCGCGCGCTCGTCGACAAGCTTGGGGAGTCCTGTAACCTCACTGTTCCTGATGCAGGCCGAGTGCTCTACGTCGAGCGCGTTGAGACCACCGAGCCGCTACGCATGCACTTGCAGCCGGGCACCTTCGTGCCGATGCACTGCACCGCAAGTGGCAAGCTCTTCCTTTCATCCATGTCCCTGCTCGAACGTCGCCGCCTGCTTGCCAACCTCACCCTGACACGCCACTCCCCCCGCACTCTGGTGGATATGGAAGCGCTCGAGGTGGAACTCGCGCGCAATGCCAAACTCGGCCTCGGAATTGACAATGAAGAGTTCGTCCGCGGCATGATCGCCG
Source organism: Thauera sp. 28 (assembly GCF_000310145.2). Classification (GTDB taxonomy): domain Bacteria; phylum Pseudomonadota; class Gammaproteobacteria; order Burkholderiales; family Rhodocyclaceae; genus Thauera; species Thauera mechernichensis. The sequence goes on along the minus strand of NZ_AMXA01000004.1, from coordinate 120,927 downwards.
TCGCAGTCCCGGTGCTTGGCGAGGGCAGCAAGGCGGTGGCGGCGATTGCCTGCCACGCGCCGACTGCGCGCGTCTCGCTCGACGACCTGATGGCCAAGGTGCCAAGCATGCGCATTGCAGCGGACGCGATGCGAACCATCCTCTTCCCAACGCCGAGCGCGTGAAGCTACAACGCAGATTAAGAGCAGCTGGCCGAGCACGAGGCCCCAGAAACCGGGCGGCATGCCAAAAATCGAGCATGCTCCGGCATCTGACTAGCCAGGTGCTCACGTATTCCGCAGTCACGAAAAGCAGAGTGCATGCAGCTTGCGGCCTGATCGGTGCCGCAGAAACAGCTAACGATACAGCGTATTGAAGACCAGTCCGGAGCCGATCAGGATCAGCACCCCAAACGCGATGCGGCGCATCGTGACTTGAGCGAAGGGCGGCGGATAGCGCCGTCCTGCGATCGTCGCCAGCGCTACCAGCGGAACGGTGAAGCCGATCAACGCCCACACCGCCGGCGTAAACGTTCCCTGCGTACCGGCGAATATGGTCCGCGTGCCGGCGGTGAAGGCGAAGGTCAGCAGCAGCATGTTGCGCACGGTCGCCAGATCGAAAGGCTGGCGGTAGAAGTGAAAGATCACGGGGGGGCCGGCCATGCCGAACAGGCCGCCGAAAAGACCGGAGAAGAAGCCGCTGACGAAGAAGCTCAGGTTGGAGGATCGTTTGACGAGCGGCGCCGGGCGCAGCATGAATACGACACCGCTGTAGATGATGGTGAGCCCAAGCAGGAGTTGCAGCAGGTTGGCCGCGGTGGCGCTCATGTACTCGAGCAGCAGGACACCCGCCAGGGTCGACGGCAGCACGCCGACCAGCACGTAGCGTGCCGCCGGCCAGTCGATGTGGTGCAGCTTGCCGGGCAGCGCCACCGCACTGTTCATCAGCGTGACCAGGCTGATGATGGCGGCCACCAGCGAGATCGGCGCCAGGCCAAAGCCGCTGCTGACACCGATGACGATCATGCCCAGGCCGAAGCCGGTCACGGTCTGGAAGTAGGTCCCGACGGCGATCACCGCCAGCAGGGCCACCGCAGTCTCGATGCTCATCGGACTCTCCTCATGGATTCATGATCGTCCTCACCTTGAGACGTCGTCACGCTCCCTGAGCTGCGTACCAGCACATGCACAGGCAGGATCGTGCGCCGACTCATGTTCAGACCTTGAATTGACCGAGCAAGGCATCCTGGTCATGCACCCGCGCGGCCATGACCTTGCAGTGGTCGAGCTGCCGCTCGGCCACCTCGGTCACTTCGCGTCCGATGTCGCGGATCACGCCGGTGTTGCGGTCGATCTCGGACGCGCTCGCGCTCTGCTGCTGAGCAAGTTCGGCAATGCGCAGGTTCATCGTGCTGATGAGGGTGATTGCCTCGCGCACACGGGCAAGGATGCCATTTGCAGTCTCGGCCTCGACGGCAGTCCGCGCGGCAGTTTCGCTGCTCTGGAGCATACGGCTTTCGGCTTGCTGGACGCCGGTGCGCAGCTCCTCGATGATGCCGCGGATATCACGCGTCGACTCCTGCGTGAGGGCTGCGAGGTTACGGACCTCATCGGCGACGACGGCGAAGCCACGGCCGGCCTCACCCGCCCGCGCCGCCTCGATCGCCGCATTGAGGGCGAGCAGATTGGTCTGGTCGGCAATACCGGTGATCTTGGCGAGGATCGATTCGACGCTCTGGCTCAAGCGCACCAGCGCGTTGACAGAGTGGCTGGTGGCATCCATTTCCTCGGCGAGCTGGCGGATGGCCGCAGTCGAGCTGGATACCACGCGCACGCCTTCCCCGGTCTCGTCATGGGCAGCAACCGCGGCCTGCGCAGCCTCGTGAGCGTGGACGGCGACGTTCTGCGCCGCAGCGCTCATCTCGTGCATTGCACCGACCAGCCGCTCGAGCTCTTCCATCTGCCGGCGCAGGCGCTCGGCGGCATGACCGGCCTCGCCCGATGTCCTGGCGCTCGCCTCACCAAGCTGGTGGGCGCTGTCCTTGACGTTGCGGATCAGGGCCTGCAGGTGGGCGACGAAACCATTGAATGCGCGCGAGACGTGCGCAATCTCGTCCCGTCCCTTCTCGCCGAGACGACGCGTCAGGTCTCCCTCTCCTCGGTTGACCTCGTCCAGCGCGTGGCGCAGACGCGCGAGCGGATCGAGCAGCCGGCCCATCAGCACGGCGAGCACGAGCAGGCTCACCAGCACACCTGCTAGGGTGCCGGCAACCGCGCGCTGGCTCAGTGCGTCGGCCTCGGCCATCAGCACGGCCTCGTCGAGTACGATGCCGACGTACCAATCCATGCCGGTCAGTCCCGCAAGCGGCGTAAACGAGACCAGCAGGCGTCGGCCGCCAGCCTGTGTCTCCGTGAGCCCCTTGTCGAGCGGAGGCTGTGCGCCATCGAAGAGTTCGCCATAGGGCTTGCCGTTGAGTGCCGCATCGGGGTGGGAGATGATGCGGCCGGTACGCGTCATCAGGAAAGCGTGACCGGCGCCGTTGAAGTCGAGGGTGTTGATCGCCTCGGCGATCGTCTGCAGGCTCAGGTCGCCACCGAAGGCTCCCATGAAACGGCCGCGGTCACTGAGTCGTGCCACCGCCGAGATCAGGATCTCGCCGCTTGCCGCGTCCGCATAGGGTTCGGTGAGCACGGCGCGTTCGGCGCGCTCGGCCAGCGCGTACCATGGCCGCTTGCGCGCGTCCCAGCCGGGCGGGTCCCAGCTCGGCGTATTGGTGATGCGGGCACCATCGCTGTCGAGCCCGCCGAAGATCAACAGGAACTGCTCGCGCAGTAGCGGCCGGTCGAACACACGCTGAATGTGGATGGCACTGAAGTCGGCATCGATGCTCTGCGCCGCCATGTCGATGAGCTGGAGCTTGGCGTTGAGCCAATGTTCGATCTGGCGTGCAAGGCCTGCGCCGGCCTCGCCGATGCTGGCCTCGGCCTGTGCACGCAGGCTGGCACGCACCTGTGCGACCTGCACGAACGACAGCATGCTCAGGGTGACGAACAGCACGAGCGCGCTGGCGATACCCACCTTGTACGATACCTTCATCGCGTTTCCTCCCTGCCCTCAGCCGGACGCGTCCGCCACTGTACTTAGCGCGCCGCCCTGGCTGCGGCATCCTGTGCCTGGACGACGGTCACCGCGATGACGTGGAACACGTCCTCGGCGCTGCAACCGCGTGACAGATCGTTGGCCGGCTTGGCCAGGCCCTGCAGCAACGGCCCGATGGCGACCGCGCCGCCGACGCGCTCGGCAAGCTTGTAGCCGATGTTGCCGGCCTCGAGATTGGGGAAGATCAGTACGTTGGCCCGCCCCTTCACCTGCGACTGGGGGAGCTTTCGATTCGCAATCTCGGCGACGATGGCGGCATCGAGCTGGACGTCGCCATCTATCGCCAGTCCAGGGCGCAGCGCCTTGACGCGCTCGGAAGCGGCAACGACCTTGTCCACCGCTGCATGCTTGGCGCTACCGCTCGTGGAGAAGGACAACATCGCCACGCGCGGTTCCTCTCCGAGCAGGCTGCGGGCACTGTCGGACGCGGCCATTGCGATCTCGGCCAGCGCCTCGGCGTCCGGATCGACCACCAGGCCGCAATCCGAAAAGATGAGCCCTCCCTTCAGACTGTGGAAGGGCTCGCACATCATCATCAGGAAGAAGCTCGACACAAGCTTGAACGCCGGGTCGGTACCGATCACCTGGATCGCGGTCCGCACCACGTCGGCGGTGGTGTGCACCGCGCCGGCCACCGAGCCGTCGGCATCGCCCATGCGCACCATGAGGTTGGCGAACACGAGCGGCTTGCGCACCTCCTCCGCAGCTGCCGCGCGCGTCATGCCCTTCTTCTCGCGCAGCCGGAACAGCTCCTCGGCATAGCCCTCGGCGAGAGGCGAATCGGCCGGGTCGATCAGGGTCATGCCGCTGAGGTCGATGGCCTCGTTCTCCGCCAACTGGGTAATGCGGGCACGATCGCCGACCAGCAGGATGCGCGCAGTACCTTCGCGTGTCGCGCGCAGCCCGGCCTGCAGCACGCGTGGGTCGTCGCCTTCGCACAGCGCGATGCGCCCCGGATTGGCACGGGCGCGATCGATGATGCGATTGATAGCCTTCATGATTCTGGGTCCTCTGCATCCCGCCCTGCACACGCTCGAGCGGGAAAAGATGCCGGCCGCCAGGGCACGGGGCCCTGGCGCCGGCCAAGCTCAATCCCAGGGGGAGGGAGGAGTGGATTGAGCGGAGGAACCCGCCACGCCCGAGCTGGGCGCGGCGGGGGTTCGGAACCCCGGAGCGCTCAGACGTAGTCCTTGTACTTGTCGAGGAATCGCACCGGCTTGGAGAGCGCGTCACGACGGAACGGGTCGCCCAGCTCGCGCGTGCACATGATCTCGATGATCGTCGTCTTGCCATGGTTCATCTGCAGGTCGATCGCCTTCTTCAGCGCCGGCCCCACGTCCTCCAGACGATCGACCGTGATGCCCTCGGCACCCATCGCACGCGCGATCTCGGCAAAGCTCTGGTTGTCCAGCTCGCCAGCGACGAAGCGGCGGTTGTAGAAGTCCACCTGGTTCTTCTTCTCCGCACCCCACTGACGGTTGTGGAACACCACCGCGGTCACCGGAATGTTGTGGCGCACGCAGGTCATCGTCTCCATCAGGCTCATGCCCCAGGCGCCGTCACCCGCGTACGACACCGCCGGACGGTGCGGCGCGGCCACCTTGGCGCCGATGATGGTCGGGAAGGCGTAGCCGCAGTTGCCAAAGCTCATCGCCGCGAAGAAGCTCCTCGGCTTCTCAAAGCGCAGGTAGCTGTTGGCCACCGAGTTGATGTTGCCGATGTCGGTCGACACCATCACGTCCTCGGGCATCGCCTTCTCGAGCTCGCGCAGCACCTGGCGCGGGTGCAGGTACTCGCCGCCCGAGAACGGCTTCTCCTTGGCGTTCTCTTCGATCATGTCCAGGCTGAACGGGTCGCGCTCGTGCGTCCATTCGTCGAGCTCCTTCTCCCACGCGGCTTTCTCGGCGGCGATCTTCGCCGCGCGCTCGCCCTTGGTGGCGTCGCAGTCGAGCGCACGATTCGCGAGCCGCGCCGTCAGTGCCACCGCCGCCGCCTTGGCATCACCGCAGATGCCCACCGAGATCTTCTTCACCAGCCCGAGCATCTTGTTGTCCGCGTCGATCTGGATGATCTTCGCGTTCTTGGGCCAGTAGTCCATGCCGTGCTGCGGCAGCGTACCGAACGGGCCCAGGCGCGAACCCAGCGCCACCACCACGTCGGCCTGGCTGATCAGCTTCATCGCCGCCTTCGAGCCCTGGTAGCCCAGCGGGCCGCACCACAGCGGGTGGCTCGCCGGGAACGAGTCGTTGTGCAGGTAGCTGTTGACCACCGGCGCGCCCAGGCGCTCGGCCAGCGCCTTGCACTCCTCGATCGCGTCGGCCATCACCACGCCGCCGCCCGAGATGATCACCGGGAACTTGGCCTTGGCCAGCAGCTCGGCCGCTTCATTGAGGCTTTGCTCGCCGCCCGCGCCACGGTCCAGCCGCGCCGGCTTGGGGATCTCGCAGGTGATCTCGCCGTAGAAGTAGTCGCGCGGAATGTTCAGCTGCGTCGGGCCCATCTCGCTCATCGCCCGGTCGAAGCAGCGACCGGTGTACTCGGCCATGCGCGCCGGGTGGGTGACGTGGCCCTGGTACTTGGTGAACTCCTGGAACATCGGCAGCTGCTTGCACTCCTGGAAGCCGCCCAGCCCCATCGTCATCGTGCCCGTCTCGGGGGTGATGATCACCACCGGGCTGTGCGCCCAGTAGGCCGCGCCGATCGCGGTCACGCAGTTGCTGATGCCCGGGCCGTTCTGGCCGATCACCACGCCGTGGCGGCCCGACACCCGCGAGTAGCCGTCGGCCATGTGGCCCGCGCCCTGCTCGTGCACCACCGGGATCAGCCGGATGCCGGCCGGCGCGAAAATGTCCATCGCGTCCATGAAGGCCGAGCCCATGATGCCGAACATGTCGGTGACGCCGTTGGCCACCAGGGTTTCGACGAAGGCTTCGGAGGGGGTCATCTTGGTCGGGCCGCTGGCCACGCTGCGGCCGTCGGGGGTGGGCTGGCTCATGCTGTCTCCTGGGAGTTAGTTGAACGAAATCGGTACCAAACATTCCGATATCCGAGATACGTGAACGCACTCTAGGTCCAACACCCCAAAAGGTCAACATCAAATTCCAAAAAACGGTACGATACGTTCACTTTTCAGGAATATTTCGGAGAGGACACCATGACTGAGCTCCGTTCGAACCGCGCCGAGATCGCCAAGATCGATGGCGATACCCCCACCATGCGTTTGCTGGCGCTGCTCGAGGTCATTGCGGCCAAGGACCAGCTCGTGACGCTGCAGGGGCTCGTCGAGGAAACCGGCCTGCCCAAGCCGACCCTGCACCGCATGCTCCAGCAACTGGAGGCGGCAGGCATGCTCCAGCGCGACAGCGATGGGCGGCAGTACGGCACCGGCGCGCGCCTGCGCCGCCTCGCCGAGAACCTCCTCCTCAATGACACGATCCATGGGGCGCGCCACGCCGTGCTGCGGCAGCTCGTGGAAGAAGTGGGCGAAAGCTGCAACATCACCGCGTTGTCGGGAAGCGAGGTCTTGTATCTGGACCGCGTCGAGACAGCCGCCCCACTGCGCTTCTATCTGCATCCGGGCTCGCGGGTTCCGGCGCACTGCTCCGCAAGCGGCAAGCTGTTCCTGGCACAGATGACACCCGCCCAACGCCGCCGACTGCTCGCCAACGCGCCGCTGATGCAATACACGACGCGTACGCTCACCAACCTGAACGCCCTTGAAGCCGAAATCGAGCAGGTGCGCGAGCTTGGCTATGCCTTCGACAACGAGGAGTTTCTGCCCGGCCTGTTCTGCATTGCCGTCCTTGTGCCCGCGCCCGAGGGGCGTTCGAACATGGGCATCGCCATGCAGGCCCCGATCATGCGGATGACCGAACGCAACGCTCTCGACTCCTTACCGGCGCTGCGCCGCGCGGCCTCGGCACTGGCGGCAATCGAAGCCGACAGCGCCGGTAGCTCGCAGGCCGAGTGCGCCTGAGTCAGAACCAGCACGTGGATCGGGGAGGCCAGGATGAGGATTGCGGTGCTCGGCGGCGGCGTCATCGGCATCAGCACTGCCTGGTACTTGCACAGCAAGGGCTTCGAGGTGACGGTCATAGATCGCCAACCCGATGCCGGCATGGAGACCAGCTATGCCAATGGCGGGCAGATCTCGGTGTCGCATGCCGAACCTTGGGCAAGCCCGCGTACGCCTTTGAAAGCCCTGTACTGGCTCGGTCGCGAAGACGCGCCACTGCGCTTCCGGCTGCGCGCCGACAGGGCACTGCTAAACTGGTCGGCGGCCTTCCTCCGCGAATGCCTGCCGTGGCGCACACGCGCCAACATTGGACGCATCGTGGAGTTGGCGCGCTACAGCCGCAGCGAACTACAGAGGCTGCGCGCCGCCTTTGCAGAGGATTGCCCGCTTGACTACGACCATCAGGAACGCGGGATCCTGCACTTCTACACCGACCGCCGGGAGTATGAGCACGCGCTGCGTGCGGCATCTGTCCTGCGCGACTTCGGTTGTGACCGGCGGCCAGTCGGGGTCGATGAGTGCATTGCGATCGAACCCGCGCTCGAGGGTGCCCGCAAGCTGCTGGTGGGCGGTGACTTCACCGCCGACGATGAGTCCGGGGATGCACATCGCTTCACCCGAAGCCTCGGCGAGCGCTGCCGGCGCGCCGGCGTGGCATTTCGCTTCGGCACCACGATCACGAACCTTGAGCGCACAGGGCAGCGCATTGCTGCTGCACGTACGCTTCAGGGCGAGCACATCGAAGCGGATGGTTTCATCGTCGCCACGGGCAGCGCCAGCCCACAGCTGCTGACGCCACTGGGCATTCGCGCACCCATTTATCCGGCCAAGGGCTACTCGGCGACGATTCCCCTCTCAGAAGATAGCGTTGCGCCGTTCACCAGCCTGACCGATGACGGCCACAAACTCGTGTTCTCGCGCCTGGGGAACTCGCTGCGGGTCGCCGGTACGGCCGAGTTCGACGGCTTCAACCTGCGCCCCAACCTCGTCCGCCAGGAGGCCATGATGCGCCGGGTGCACGAGCTGTTCCCTCAGCTCAGGCCCGCGGGCGCAGCAAAGACCTGGTGCGGGCTTCGACCAGCGACCCCGGGAGGCGTACCCCTCGTGGGCGCAACCCGCTACGAGAACCTGTGGCTGAACACCGGCCACGGCACACTCGGATGGACCATGGCCTGCGGATCGGCCGCCGCGCTGAGCGACCTGGTTGCGGGGCACGCACCCGCGGTGCATCTAGCTGAAGTTGCCTGAAAGGGCTCAAGCTGCGCAGCGCGCACGCCCCCCCAGGCGGGGCGGCGTCAGACGTCCGGCGCGCCCTCGGCGGCCAAGGTATCGAGCGCGGCTTCCACCGTCACCTCCTCGGCCTCCAGCTCCACCGTCTGCAGCATCGGCTTGCCTGCCGGAGCCTGCAGCGCATGTTGGGCGCCGCTGAAGAGGTCGCGCTTGAGCGTCTCGATGGCTGCAACCCAGGCGGCAACCGGCTCGCACTCGGGCAGGAGTTCGCCATTGCGGCACACCGTGAGGCGCTTGCCTTCGAGCGCCAGCTGGACCCCGGGCAAGGGGCGGATTCGGACCGCATCGTCACTGCGCGCAGCAAAGCGCAGCATGGTCTCACGCTCGTCGTCGAGCAGATCGAGGATGAGCGCGGGCAAGGCGTAGATCGGCAGGTCGCCGGTGCGCAAGGGACCACGCTTGCCGTCGATGACCACGAGCGGAGTCGACACCAGGGTACGGAACATGGGGTCGTCGAACTGTGCGCGGTTCGGCGCGAGCAGGCCTGACTCGGCATAGCCGCCATGGTTCCAGCCCAGCGAAGGCAGATGGTCGCCGAACAGCACGATGATGGCGTCGGGGTCACGCCCGCGCAGTTCGCCGAGGAAGGCCATCAGTTCGCGCGACTTGTAATACACCGTGTTGGCATAAGCCTTGACCAGGGCGTTGTCGGTCCTGGTATCGATGACCTGCGGGCGCTGCGCGTTGAGCGGATAGTCGAGGTGGCCAAAATAGGTCAGCACATAGTTGAACACCGGCTGGCCATTACCGAGCTCAGGGCCGATGCGTTCGAGCACCTGGCGATAGAGCGACGCATCGCTGAGGAACTCGCGGTTCATGTCGTCGAGTTCGAAGTCGCGGTCGGACCAGTAGTGCTCGAAACCAATGCGTCGGTAGGCGTTGATGCGGTTCCAGAACGGCGCCGCATTCGGGTGCGAGGCGTAGCTGCGGTAGCCGGCCTCGCCCAGGTGACGCGGCAGGCAGGGCACGTCGCGCCGCAGCCGGCCTTCGAAGAAGACGGCATCGGTCATCACCGGGAAGCCGCACAAGGCCTCGAACTCGGCATTTGCAGTGTAGCCGCCGAACACCGGCGACATCACCTTGGCGTTGCCGGCAGCTTTCCACAGCTTGCGGAAGGCCGGATCGAGCGGGTCGGCCGACAGACCGGCCGCCTTGAGCGCCACCGGATCCCAGAAGGACTCGAGCACGATCATGTGCACATTGCGCCCGCCCCGTCCGTCACGACGGGCCGCGGCGCGCATGAAGGGGCTGGGCTGAGTCGCACCGAGCAGGGCGAGCGCGCCATCAACCTCGTCGGAGGCCGGTGCAGCCCCCCTGCGCGCAAGGTTGCGCGCCGCCTCCTGCACCAGATGAATGGGCAGGCCGCGCATCTCATAGTTGCCGCGCTGGTTCCACACCCAGTCGCCAAAGCGGGCATCCATCCAGCTCGTGACCACGGCCGGCTGGGCAACGATCATCCAGACGCCCGCGGCCACCGCGGCCACGGTGCCCCAGGCGCGCGGACGGCGCCAGGCGAACATCCAGGCCAGAGCCCCCAGCGGCAACGCGAGCATCGCCACGCTGCCCCAAAGCTGCCAGCCTTCCAGCAACAAAAAGAGATTTCGTGCCGCGACGAAGTCGTCGGGCATGACCGGGCCGCCCAGCACCGCAAGTTTGAGCGCATTACCTACCGTAAACGCAGAGAACAGCACGGCCATCGCCACGCCGAAGCGCGCGACGCTGCGCGCCATCAGGAACAGCAGGCCGCCGATCAGCAGGTGTGCGGAGAGGTCACGCAGCCAGGCGTCCGGACGCGGCGCCACATCCAGGAAATGGGCGCTGGCCCATTGTGCGAGCGCATACCAGGCGGCCACCAGGCCCAACGCATAGCCCCACTCGCGCACGTGACGAAGCCCTGCGCGCGGACGCGTGACGCCGACAGCGGGAGACTGCGCCGCTGACTGTGACTCGGACCTGGCGGGGGAACGGCTTGCGGACGTGGGCACGGCGGCACTCCGGAAGAAAATCGGGAGTGAGGATAATACGCGTGTAACAATCGTCTGTTATCGAACGCGTCCGCTTTTCCCCGCAATGCAACAACGCAAATTGCGACAAGTCTTTGCGACCCGCAGCCGCCCACTCACGGTCTCAGCAACGGGAAGCGACGAACTGCAGCGCAAGTCCGTAGCCCTGAGTGCCGAAGCCGGCCATCACCGCCTCGGCAACATCCGACAAGTACGAGTGGTGACGGAAGGGCTCGCGCTTGTGCACGTTCGAGATATGCACCTCGACGAAGGGGATCGCCACCCCGGCAAGCGCATCGCGGATCGCCACGCTGGTATGCGTGTAGGCACCCGGGTTGATGAGCACCCAGGCGACGCCCTCGCCACGCGCGGCATGGATGCGATCGACAATCGCGCCTTCATGGTTGCTCTGGAAGCACAGCACCTCGACGCCCAGCGCCTCGCCCTGCTCCTGCAGGCCGCGCTCGACATCGGCAAGGGTGGTGGCGCCGTAGATCTCGGGCTCGCGCGTACCGAGCAGGTTTAGGTTGGGGCCGTTGATGACGAGAACCTTGGGCATGGGGCAGGACTCCGCAAAACACAGTCGTAAAAAAGGCGGCCCGCAGACCGCCTTTCGCGAATCGCTTCAGCGCAGAGGATATCAGCGCGGCAGCAGGCTCTCACCCATCAGGAACTCATCGACTGCGCGGGCGCACTGGCGACCTTCCCTGATTGCCCAAACGACCAGCGACTGGCCACGGCGCATGTCGCCGGCGGCGAATACCTTGGGCACGTTGGTGGTGTAGCAGCCTTCACCGTCGGTGGTCGCCTTCGCGTTGCCGCGCGCGTCCTTGTCGACACCGAAGGCCTCGAGCACACCGCCCACCGGCTGGGTGAAGCCCATGGCGAACAGCACGAGGTCGGCCTTGATCTCGAACTCGGAGCCCGGCACCTCGGACATCCTGCCGTCCTTCCACTCCAGGCGACAGGCCTTGAGCGCCTTGACCTTGCCGTTCTTGCCGATGAACTCCTTGGTCGCAACAGCGAAGTCGCGCTCGCAGCCTTCCTCGTGCGAGGAGGAGGTGCGCAGCTTGGTCGGCCAGTACGGCCACACCAGCGGCTTGTTCTCCTGCTCGGGCGGCATCGGCATCAGCTCGAACTGGGTCACGCTCGCCGCACCGTGGCGGTTCGAGGTTCCGACACAATCGGAACCGGTGTCACCGCCGCCGATCACCACCACGTGCTTGCCCTTGGCCGAGATCGGGTTGGGCTTGTCGCCGGCGACCTGCTTGTTCTGCGGGATGAGGAACTCGAGCGCGTAATGCACGCCACCGAGCTCGCGCCCCGGCACCGGCAGGTCGCGCGGCACTTCGGCGCCGCCTGCCAGCACCACGGCATCGAAGTCCTTCTGCAGTTGCTCGGCGCTGATGACTTCCTTGGCATCATTGACGATGCCGGCCGGCATGTCCTTCGCGGCGACGAGCACACCGGTGCGGAAGCGCACGCCCTCGGCCTGCATCTGCTCGACACGGCGGTCGATCAGGCCCTTCTCCATCTTGAAATCGGGGATGCCATAGCGCAGCAGGCCGCCGATGCGGTCGTTCTTCTCGAACACGGTGACGTCATGGCCGGCGCGTGCCAGCTGCTGCGCAGCCGCCAGGCCCGCCGGGCCGGAACCGACCACCGCAACCTTCTTGCCGGTCCGGGTTTCGGGCGGCAGCGGCAGCACCCAGCCTTCTTCCCAGGCCTTGTCGATGATGGCGTGCTCGATCGACTTGATGCCCACCGCGTCGGTGTTGATGTTCAGCGTGCACGCGGCCTCGCAGGGCGCGGGGCAGATACGGCCGGTGAACTCGGGGAAGTTGTTGGTCGAGTGCAGCACCTCGATCGCCTCGCGCCAGTGGCCGCGATACACGAGGTCGTTCCAGTCCGGAATGATGTTGTTGACCGGGCAGCCGTTGTTGCAGAACGGGATACCACAGTCCATGCAACGCGCGCCCTGGACCGATGCCTGCTCGTCGGTCAGGCGCAGGACGAACTCCTTGTAGGTCTTCAGGCGCTTGTCGACCGGCTCGTAGGCCTCTGACAGACGCTGATGCTCCAGAAATCCAGTGGGCTTGCCCATTTATGCGGCCTCCTTCTCTGCTTCACGCGCCTCGGCCATCTCGGCCAGCGCGCGACGGTACTCATGCGGGAACACCTTGACGAACTTCTTCCGCCAGGTGGCCCAGTTGTTCAGGATCTCGCGGGCGCGCACGCTGCCGGCGAAGCGGACATGGCGCTCGATCAGGCCCTTGAGGATGAGCTCGTCGCCCATCGTCAGGTGGTCGATGTCGACACGGCCATGGGATTCGAGATCGTCACCCGACTCCGAGCCCTTGCGCGCAGCGATCTCGTCGGGCAGCGGTTCGAGCGCAACCTGCGCCATGTTGCAGCGCTGCTCGAAAGTGCCGTCCTCGTCGAGCACGTAGGCCACGCCGCCCGACATGCCGGCGGCGAAGTTGCGGCCGGTCTGGCCGAGCACGACCACGGTGCCGCCGGTCATGTACTCGCAGCCATGGTCACCCACGCCTTCCACCACCGCAGTGGCGCCGGAGTTGCGCACTGCGAAGCGCTCGCCGGCAACGCCAGCGAAGTACACCTCACCCTCGGTGGCGCCATAGAGCACGGTGTTGCCGACGATGATGTTCTCCGGCGTGCTGCCGCGGAACTCGGCCTTCGGACGCACGACGATGCGCCCACCCGACAGCCCCTTGCCGACGTAGTCGTTACCCTCGCCCACCAGCTCGAGCGTCACGCCACGTGCCAGGAAGGCGCCGAAGCTCTGGCCCGCGGTGCCGTTGAGGCGAATGTGGATGGTGTCGTTGGGCAGGCCGGCGTGGCCGTAGCGCGCTGCAACCTGTCCGGAGAGCATGGCACCGACCGTGCGGTTGATGTTGCGCACCGGCAGGTCGATGTTGACCTTCTCGCCCTTCTCGAGCGCCGGCTTGGCAAGTGCGATCAGCTGCTGGTCGAGCGCGCCCTCGAGGCCGTGGTCCTGGGTCTCGGTGTGCAGTCGCGGCACTTCGGCCGGCACCGGCGGCAGGTAGAAGATGCGCGAGTAGTCCAGCCCTTGTGCCTTCCAGTGCGCGATGCCCTGCTTCATGTCGAGCAGGTCGGCACGGCCGATGAGCTCGTCGAACTTGCGCACGCCGAGCTGGGCCATCAGCTCGCGCACTTCTTCGGCGACAAAGAAGAAGTAGTTGACGACGTGCTCGGGCTGGCCCTGGAAGCGCGCGCGCAGCACCGGATCCTGGGTGGCGACGCCAACCGGGCAGGTGTTGAGGTGGCACTTGCGCATCATGATGCAGCCTTCGACGACCAGCGGCGCGGTGGCGAAGCCGAACTCGTCGGCGCCGAGCAGCGCGCCGACGACGACGTCGCGGCCGGTCTTGATCTGGCCGTCGACCTGGAGGCGGATGCGCGAACGCAGGCGGTTGAGCACCAGCGTCTGCTGGGTCTCGGCCAAGCCGAGCTCCCACGGCGAACCGGCGTGCTTGATCGAGCTCCACGGCGAGGCGCCAGTGCCGCCGTCATGGCCGGCGACGACGATGTGGTCGGCCTTGGCCTTGGCCACGCCTGCGGCCACCGTGCCGATGCCGATCTCGGACACCAGCTTGACCGAGATGCTCGCAACCGGGTTGGCGTTCTTGAGGTCGTGGATGAGCTGGGCCAGGTCTTCGATCGAATAGATGTCATGGTGCGGCGGCGGCGAGATGAGGCCGACGCCGGGCACCGAGTGGCGCAGGAAGCCAATGTACTCCGAGACCTTGTGACCGGGCAGCTGGCCCCCTTCGCCGGGCTTCGCGCCCTGGGCCATCTTGATCTGGATCTGGTCGGCGTTGACCAGGTACTCGGTGGTGACGCCGAAGCGGCCCGAGGCCACCTGCTTGATCGCCGAGCGCAGCGAGTCGCCAGCCTTGAGCTCGAGGTCGCGCGCAATGCGCTTCTCACCGATCACCTGCGACAGGCGGATGGCCTCGGTCAGCGGCTTGAAGCGCATCGGGTCTTCGCCGCCCTCGCCGGTGTTCGACTTGCCGCCGATGCGGTTCATTGCCACCGCGAGGGTGGTATGGGCTTCGGTGGAAATCGAGCCGAGCGACATGGCGCCGGTGGCAAAGCGTTTGACGATTTCCTTGGCGGGTTCGACCTCGTCCAGCGGCACCGGGGTGGCCGCAGTCTTGAACTCGAACAGGCCGCGCAGCGTCATGTGGCGCTTGCCCTGGTCGTTGATGATCTTGGCGTATTCCTTGTAGGTGTCGGCCTTGCCAGAGCGCGTGGCGTGCTGCAGTTTGGCGATCGCGTCCGGCGTCCACATGTGCTCTTCGCCGCGGATGCGGAAGGCGTACTCACCACCGGCATCGAGCATGTCGTGCAGTACCGGGTCGGCCGAGAACGCGGCCTTGTGCAGACGGATGGCCTCTTCCATCACCTCGAACACGCCGATACCCTCCACCTGGCTGGTGGTGCCGGTGAAGTACTTGTCGAGCAGTGCCTGCTTGAGGCCGACGGCCTCGAAGATCTGCGCGCCGGTGTAGGACATGTAGGTCGAGATGCCCATCTTGGACATGACCTTCATCAGGCCCTTGCCGACCGCCTTGACGAAATGCTTGACGTACTTGGCGGCGGCTTCGGCATCGCCCGCCATGTGCTCGAGCGTCTCGAGCGCGAGGTAGGGATGGATCGCCTCGGCGCCGTAGCCGGCGAGCACCGCGAAGTGGTGTACCTCGCGCGCAGAGCCGGTCTCGACCACCAGGCCGGTGCGCGTGCGCAGGCCCTTCTCCACCAGGTGCTGGTGGATCGCGGACAAGGCCAGCAGCGCCGGAATGGCGACGCGGTCGGCGGCCAGCTTGCGGTCGGACACGATCAGGATGTTGGTACCGCCCAGCACAGCGTTTTCGGCGTCGGCACAGAGCGAAGCCAGGCGCGCCTCCACGCCTTCGTTGCCCCACTCGGCCGGATAGCAGATATCAAGTTCGGCCGAGCGGAACTTGTTCTGCGTGTAGCGCGCGATGTTGCGGATCTTGGCCATGCCGGCGAAGTCGAGCACGGGCTGGCTGACCTCGAGGCGGAACGGCGGGTTGATCTCGTTGATCTCGAGCAGGTTCGGACGCGGGCCGATGAAGGACACCAGCGACATCACCATCTGCTCGCGGATCGGGTCGATCGGCGGGTTGGTGACCTGTGCGAAGAGCTGACGGAAGTAGTTGTACAGCGGCTTGTTCTTGGAGGACAACACCGCCAGCGGCGAGTCGTTGCCCATCGAGCCAGTGCCTTCCTCGCCACTCTTGCCCATCGGCTCGAGGATGAACTTGATGTCCTCCTGGGTGTAGCCGAAAGCCTGCTGACGGTCGAGCAGCGGCTCGACGCGCTCCGCAGCAGCGGCGGCGTCGACCACCGCAGGCGCCTCCAGCGTGTCGAGCTTGATGTTGATGCGGCGCAGCCAGTCGGCGTAGGGGCGAGCGTGGGCAAGCGACTCCTTGATCTCCTGATCGCCGATGATGCGGCCCTGCTCCATGTCGATCAGGAACATCTTGCCCGGCTGCAAGCGCCACTTCTTGACGATCTTGCTGTCGGGGATGGGCAGCACGCCGGACTCGGAGGCCATGACGACCAGGTCGTCGTCGGTAACCAGATAGCGCGCCGGACGCAGGCCGTTGCGGTCGAGGGTGGCGCCGATCTGGCGGCCGTCCGTGAAGGCGACCGCAGCGGGACCGTCCCACGGCTCCATCATCGCCGCGTGGTACTCGTAGAAGGCACGGCGCTTCTCGTCCATCTGCGTGTGCGACTCCCAGGCCTCCGGGATCATCATCATCATCGCGTGGGCGAGCGAATAACCGCTCATCACCAGCAGTTCGAGCGCGTTGTCGAACGACGCCGAGTCGGACTGACCGGGGTAGATCAGCGGCCAGATCTTCTGCAGATCGTCGCCAAGCAGCGGCGAATGCACGCCCTTCTCGCGCGCGCGCATCCAGTTGTAGTTGCCGCGCAGGGTGTTGATCTCGCCGTTGTGGGCGATGTAGCGGAACGGGTGGGCGAGGTTCCACTTCGGGAAGGTGTTGGTCGAGAAACGCTGGTGCACCAGGGCCAGCGCCGAGTTCGCACGCGGATCGACCAGATCCAGGTAGTACTCGCCGACCTGGTTCGCGAGCAGCAGGCCCTTGTAGTTCACAGTGCGTGCCGACATCGACACCATGTAGAACTCCTTGCCGTGCTTGAGCTGCAACGCGCCAATGGCATTGGCGGCGCGGCGGCGCACAACGTAGAGCTTGCGCTCCAGCGCTTCGGTAACCATGACGTCGGCACCGCGGCCAATGAAGATCTGGCGGATCACCGGCTCCTTGGCCTTCACCGTCGGCGACATCGGCATGTCGTGATTGACCGGGACGTCGCGCCAGCCGAGCACGACCTGCCCTTCAGCCACCACCGCACGCTCGATCTCTTCTTCACAGGCCAGGCGGGAGGCGGCTTCCTTGGGCATGAACACCATGCCGACGCCGTACTCGCCGGGCAGCGGCAGGGTCACGCCCTGGGCGGCCATCTGTTCGCGGTAGAGCTGGTCGGGGATCTGGATCAGGATGCCGGCACCGTCGCCCTGCAGGGGGTCGGCACCAACCGCACCGCGGTGGTCGAGGTTCTTCAGGATTTCGAGGCCCTGCAGAATGATGTCATGACGTTTCTCGCCCTTGATGTGGGCGATGAAACCCACGCCACAGGCATCATGTTCGTTGGCGGGGTCGTACAGACCCTGCTTTTGGGGCTGATCCATCTTCTTTTCCTCAAACGACACGCAAGATCACGCGCAGGAGCCCAGGGAGGCCAGTCGGACCGGAGTCAGGTCCGATAAAACCGAACGCGCACAAAAAAGCCGGGCGCGCGCGCACCGGCTTTGTGATTTGCACCAACTTGGTGCAAAAACAGCTTTTGGATGACCAGGCAGATTGGGCAAATAGCCCGCATGCACCATTTTGGACACCGCCACCAGACAGGCTGTTGACGAAAAAAACTATACGCCCGCAAAACGCTGGGTTCAAGAATTTTTTTGCACTGCGGCAGCGATCTGGAGCAAGGTATTCCTGTGCGCCATTGGGCGGGTGCATGTGGCACGAATCAGTGGATCTCGCCAACGGCGAACAAGCGCCGATGCTCCTTCATGGCGTAGCGGTCGGTCATGCCCGCGATATAGTCGGCGATGGCCCGC
Organism: Thauera sp. 28; assembly: GCF_000310145.2. Lineage (GTDB taxonomy): Bacteria > Pseudomonadota > Gammaproteobacteria > Burkholderiales > Rhodocyclaceae > Thauera > Thauera mechernichensis. The sequence continues at coordinate 103,262 of NZ_AMXA01000004.1, read as the reverse complement.
GCCTTGTCATCGCGCGCCATCGCCTGGTACTGCGGCGGCAGGATGTGCGGATCGTCCATGAACGCGGCAAACAGATCGCTGACGATGCGGCGCGCCTTGTTCGTCATGCGCAGCACCTGGTAGTGGCGGTAAAGGTTCTCGCGCAGGAAGGCCTTGAGTTCGCGCAGTTGCACCAGCAGCGCCTCGGAATACGCCACCAGGCGGGGCGCGCGACGAACGTCGTCGAGCGAGGCGACACCGGCCGAGGCGACATTGGCGCGCGTTTGCTCGAGCAGATCGATGACCATCAGATGGATCATGCGGCGCACGGTCTCGTTGATCAGCTTGCGTCCCGCCAGCCCGGGCCAGCGCGCCTCGACTTCGCGACGCTGCGCGGCGAACAGAGCGACCTCTTCGAGCTGTTCGAGCGTGATCAGACCCGAGCGCAGCCCATCGTCCACATCGTGGTTGTTGTAGGCGATCTCGTCGGCAAGATTGGCGAGCTGGGCCTCGAGCGAGGGCTGGGTTCCTTCGAGGAAGCGCCGACCGACATCGCCCAGGCGTTCGGCATTGGCGCGCGAGCAGTGCTTGAGGATGCCCTCGCGGGTCTCGAACATGAGGTTCAGGCCGTCAAAGGCGGCATAGCGGTCCTCGAGTACGTCCACCGTGCGCAACGACTGCAGGTTGTGCTCGAAACCGCCGTGGTCGCGCATGCAGGCATTGAGCGCCTCCTGGCCGGCATGGCCGAAAGGCGTGTGGCCAAGATCGTGGGCAAGCGCGATGGATTCGGCGAGATCCTCGTTAAGCCCAAGCTGGCGGGCGATGCCACGGGTGATCTGCGCCACCTCGATACTGTGAGTAAGGCGGGTTCGAAACAGGTCGCCCTCGTGATTCACAAACACCTGGGTCTTGTACTCGAGGCGACGAAACGCAGTGGAATGCACGATACGATCACGGTCGCGCTGGAACTGACCGCGCGCCACCGGCACGGGTTCGTCGTGGGCACGGCCACGCGAGTTGTGTTCGGTGACCGCGTACGGCGCAAGCTGCAGCATCGGCATCTCCTCTGTTCAGACTCGCAACGCGCAAGCGCTCAGCGGCAGCGCGCCTCGATGGCGGCGGCGATATCGGTCTGCTGCGCATCGCCGTGGATCACCGCACGCCCCAGCTCACGCAGCAGCACGAGGCGCAGGCGCCCCGCCTCCACCTTCTTGTCGTGCGCCATGAGCTCGAGATAGCGCTCAGCCCCGAGCAGCGGCCCCCACACAGGCAGCCGCGCACGCTCGAACAGCGCGCCAACTCGCGCGACCTCGGCTTCGCCCAGCCAACCGAGACGACGCGACAACTCCGCTGCCATCATGGCGCCGGCAGCCACCGCCTCGCCATGAAGCCATTCGCCATAGCCAAGGCCGGTCTCGATCGCATGGCCGAAAGTGTGGCCGAGGTTCAGCAGCGCGCGCTCGCCCTGCTCAGTCTCATCCGCAGCCACCACCTCGGCCTTGTTGCGGCAGGAACGCTCGATCGCATACGCCAGCGCATCGGCGTCACGCGCCACCAGGCGCTCAAGGTTCTGCTCAAGCCAGGCGAGGAACTCGGGGTCGCGAATCAGCCCGTACTTGATGACCTCGGCCAGGCCTGCAGAGAGCTCGCGATCAGGCAGCGTGGCCAGCGTATCGATGTCGGCCAGCACCAGGCGGGGCTGGTAGAAGGCGCCGATCATGTTCTTGCCGAGTGGATGATTGATCGCCGTCTTGCCGCCCACCGAGGAGTCGACCTGGGCCAGCAGCGTGGTCGGCACCTGGATGAAGGGCATGCCGCGCTGGTAGCAGGCAGCGGCGAAGCCCCCCATGTCGCCCACGACACCCCCCCCCAGTGCGATCAGGGTGGTGGAACGCTCGCAGCGCTCGGCAAGCAGCATGTCGAAGATCCTGTTGAGGGTCTCCCAGTCCTTGTAGGCCTCGCCATCCGGCAGGCTGACCGCAGAGACGCCAACCCCCGCCTGCGCCAGCGCCGTGCTCAGGACCTCAAGGTAGAGCGGGCCGACGGTGTCGTTGGTGACGATCGCCACGCGTCGCGTCCTGAGGTGGGGCAGGATCAAATCGGCTCGCCCGAGCAGGCTGCGACCAATGTGAATGGGATAGGCGCGATCGCCGAGAGCGACGTTCAGGGTCTGCATGTACTGTGCTCGCGTTTCTTCAGCGCGTCCTCGATCAGGCGCACCATGGTTCCGGGATTCGTGCGCCCGCCATCGACGATGATGTGGGCCACCTCGCGATAGAGCGGATCGCGCTGACGGTAGAGTTCATCGATGCGCTGGCGCGGGTTCTCCACCTGAAGCAGCGGGCGGTTGCGATCGTGGCGGGTGCGCTCGTACAGGATCTGCGGCGGCACGTTGAGGTAAACCACCACACCACGCTCGCGCATCAGCGCACGGTTCTCGGGGGCAATCACCACGCCGCCACCGGTGGCGATGACGATGTCCGGCTCCAGGGTCAGCTCATCCATCATCTGCGTCTCACGACGCCGAAAACCCGTCTCGCCCTCGATTTCGAAAATGGTCGGGATAGTCACCCCGGTACGGGCAACGATCTCGTGGTCGCAGTCGGCAAAGCGCAGCTTGCGCCGCCGCGCCAGCTCCTTGCCTACCGTGGTCTTGCCGGCGCCCATCATGCCGATCAGTATCAGACAGCTCACGCGTGACTCGCCGGAAGTCGAGATGAAAAAGGGCGGGCACCCTTTCGGAATGCCCGCCCCGGCATTGTAACAGCTGCCGCCGCCGCTCAGCGGAGCGTCAGAGAATCGGCAACGATACGCGGCGTGATGAAGACGAGCAGTTCCTTGCGGTCGGAGACCCGCTTCTGCGCCCTGAACAGATGCCCCAGCACCGGCACGTCACCGAGCACCGGCACCTTGTCCACCCCAGTGGACTCCTCTTCCTCGTAGATGCCACCGATCACGACGGTGCCGCCGTTCTCGACCAGGACCTCGCTCTTGACGTTCTTGGTCTCGATCGGCGGCACACCGAGCAGCGCCCGTTCATAGATCGGACGATCCTTGTTCACCTCGATCGACAACTGAAGCCGCCCGTCTGGTGTGATCTGCGGCTTCACCTTCAGCGCCAGCACGGCCTTCTTGAACGAAACGCTGGTGGCACCGGAGCTCGACGCCTCCTGATAGGGAATCTCGGTACCCTGCTCGATCGAAGCCTCGACCTGGTTGGCCGTCAGCACACGCGGACTGGAAACGACTCGGCCACGGCCATCGGCCTCGAGCGCCTGCAGTTCGAGATTGAGGAAGCGCGTCAGGCTGTTGTTGAAGAGGGTCAGATTCAGCGCACCAAAGGCGCCGGCAACCGGCCGCCCGCTGACGACGTCACCGCCCTGAGTCACCACCTGACCAATCGAGTTGACCGATGTCGTTCCGGGCCTGAAGGTCTCGCGGATGAAGCCCGGAATCACGGGATCGCCCGGCTGGGGATCCGTGGGCTGCTGGCCGACAACCTCCAGCGCTCTCGTTCCGAACGCCGACTTGCCGAACCCGACCTGACCCAGGTTGCCGAGCTTTGCAGTCCCAAGGCTGCCAAGGCCAAGGCGGACACCGATTTCGCGCGAGAAGGTCTTGCTGGCCTCGACGATGCGCGCCTCGATCAACACCTGCCGGGGCGCAACGTCAATCTCCTGAACCAGACGCCGCAGCGCATCGAGACGGGACGCCACATCGGTCACGAAGACCTTGTTGCTGCGCTCGTCGACCACCACGCTACCACGCGAGGACAGCATGGTCTGGTCCTTGCTCTTCAGGAAATCAAAGATCTCCTTGGCCTTGTGGTAGTTGATCTGGAAGCTCTCGGTCTGCAACTGCTCGAGATCCTTGACCTGAGCCCGCGCCTCGAGTTGCAGGCGCTCACGCGCTGCCAGTTCGTCACCCGGCGCGACCCAGATCACGTTGCCGTTCTTGCGCATGTCCAGACCCTTGGCCTGGAGGATGATGTCGAGCGCCTGGTCCCACGGCACGTCTTTCAGTCGCAGCGTCAGGCCACCCTGAACGGAGTCGGAAGTGATGATGTTGAAGTTCGTGAAGTCGGCGATGACCTGCAGCACCGAACGCACGTCCACGTTCTGGAAGTTGAGCGACAGCTTCTCGCCCTGATACTGCCCACGCGCCGCCCCCTGCACCAGGCGGTTCGGATCCTCGACCAGTCGCTTGACCTCCAGCACGAAGCGGTTGTCGCTCTGGTAGGCGTTGTGCTCCCACAAGCCGTTGGGCGTGACTGTGAGGCGGACGCGGTCGCCGACCTGCTGCGCCGTCATCGAAGTCACCGGAGTGCCGAAGTCGGTGACATCCGAACGCCGGCGCAGATGCTCTGGCAGCGACGTCTTGAGGAAATCAACGACGAGATTGCCGCCCTGCTGGCGGATGTCGATACCGGTATCCGCACTCGAAAGATCGACGACGACGCGGCCATCTCCCTCGGTGCCACGCCGGAAATTGATGTCACGCACCGCAAACGCCGACGCGGCGGCAACCGGAGCCTCGGCAAAATTGCCACGCGATTCCGAGGCGACGCTCGCGCGCGCGGCCTGGACGTTGACCGGCGAGATGGCGACGATCACGTCGCGTCCCTCGACGCGCGTCTCGTAGGGACTCATGCGTACGAGGTTGAGCACCAGCCGCGTGCGATCGCCAGCCTGCACGATGTTGGCACTGCGCAGGTCACCCTGGTCGATGGCCTGAACGTTGCGACCCAACCCGTTGGCCGTGCCAGCGAAGTCGAAGGCGATGCGCGCCGGATTGGCCACGCTGAAGCTGGGCGGCACAGCTGTCAGCGGCTCCTTCAGGGTCAGGCGCACATACAGGGTGCCCCCCTGCTCGGCAACCTCCAGCCCCTCGATCTGGTTCGACAGCGCCTGCGCCTGCTCCGCCCCCTGCGCAAGGGCAGAAGGCACGGGCGCTACGCCGGCGACCATCGCCGCCAGCAGCAGCATTCCGATTCGATGTCTCATTTTCTGGTCTCCTGCTGCTCCTGCAATACCAGCGAACTGGTCCTTTCGACCCAGTCGCCGTAGACGTCTTCGACGAGTTCGCGCAAGGTCACTTCGCTCTCGCTGATGGCGGTGACGACCCCGAAGTTCTGTCCCATGTAATGTCCGACCTTTACCTGGTGGAGGGTGTTATTGACGCTCACCAGGGCATGTACGGTACGGCCCTGCTCAAGGACACCCACCATCTGCATGGATTCGAGCGGGTAAGCCTCGAGAGGCTCGCGGCGGCGGTCCATGTCAGGCCTCAGCGCACTCGCAGCACGCCGTTCGGGCTCCATGCGTGCCGACCGGAAAGGGTCGTCGCCCTGAACACCCGCATAATCGACAACGGCCAGCGGCAACAACTCGGGCAACTGCATGACCGAGCCACGCATCGTCCGCGCCTGTTCGGTCATCCATGCCTGCAGATCGTCCTGGTTGCCACCGGCACACCCGGCAAGCAATGCGCAGGCCGCGACCAATGAAGCCCTCTTCATCATCTGCTCCTCTGCGCTGCCGCTGCAGCCTGAGCCGCCTGGCGCTGCTGGGCGAGCTCTTCCTCGTCGAGATAACGATAGGTGGTCGCCTTGGCCTCGAACTTGAGCTTGCCATCCTCGCCCGCTCCCAGGGCGACGTTGTTGAGCGTGACGATTCGCGGCATGCGCGCGACATCGGCGACGAATTCGCCAAGGTCGTGATAGACCCCCTGAACCCTGACATCGATGGGCATCTCGGCGTAGAACTCCTTGACCACGTCAGCACCCGGCTTGAACAGCTCAAACTGCAAGCCACGACCCAGGCCCGCCTGGTTGATGTCCGACAGCAGCGAGTCCATCTCCGCACGATTGGGCAGTTGCTTGAGCAGCGCGCCGAACTGACGGTCGATCTCGGCAAGCTGCCGCCGGTGCTCTTCCAGATTCACCGCCTGCCGCTTCTTGGCGATCCAGCTGTCCCTCAGCTGCTGCTCCTCGGCGCGCACGCGCTCTAGCGAAGCGGCCTGGTCCTGCCAGTCGAACCACCAGAAGCCGGCAATCGTCAGCACGAACAAGCCGACGAACACAGCCACCCGAGGCGCGAGCGGCCACAAGCCCGGATCATTGGGATCCAGGCCCTTGAAGTCATTCACCAGGCGATCGAGATCGATGCCCTTTCCAAGTCTGGTACCGGTACTCATTGCGTCGCTCCCGTGGCGCCACCGGCAACGGCTTCCGTGACTTCCGCGCTGGGCTGCCGGATGCCGATACCCAGGGTGAACTCACTGACTCGCCGGGAGTCCAGCCTCGCCGCCTTGGCCTCGACGAGGACCGGCAACTCGAGGAAGGGAGAGGACTCGAGGTTGCGCATCAGGTGCGAAACTCGCGCGTTTGACTGCGCATACCCAACCAGCGTCACGCGACGGCCATTCTGCTGGATGGACTTCAGATAGACACCGTCCGGCATGCGATGCGCCAGTTCGTTGAACAAATGGACGGTCTCGGCCCGTGTCGTCTGCAACGACTCGATGACCTGCTTGCGCGCCAGCATGGCGTCGATCTGCCCACGCAAGCGTCGGATCTCGGCGATGTCGCGATCGAGACTTGCGATCTCTGCTTTCAGGAAGTCGTTGCGCTCACGCTGGCTGTCGATGTAACCCTCGTAAACCGCATGGACGACAAAACCAATCAATGCGCCAAGCACGATCATGAGCCCGGAGACCGCGTAGAACTGATGACGGCGCTGGCGACGCTTCTCGACGCGATGGGGGAGCAGGTTGATGCGGATCATGCGTCGAACCTCCGCAGCGCGAGGCCGCAAGCCGCCATCAGCGAGGGCGCATCGGCCAGCAGGCTCTTGGGCCGCAGCTTGGCATTGATCGTCATGCCGGCAAACGGGTTGGCGATGATGGTGTCGACCTGGGTGCGCGCCCCGACCACATCACCAAGGCCGGGCATCACGGCACAGCCGCCGGCAAGCACGATGTGATCGACCTGGTTGAACTGTGTAGAGGTGAAGAAGAACTGCAGCGCGCGCGAAACCTCGAGCGCCAGGCTGTCCATGAAAGGCCGCAGCAGGTCGCGCGCATAGCTGTCGGGCAATGACCCGGCGCGCTTGGCGGTCTCGGCCTCCTCGAAGCTCATGCCATACTGGCGCGCAATGTCCTGGGTGAGCTGCACGCCACCGAAGGCCTGCTCGCGCGCATAGAGCGACTGCCCGTTGCGAAACATCGTGACGTTCATGACATTGGCACCGACATCGACCAGAGCGACGACCTGATCGGCGCCTGCGCGTGGCAGTTGGCGGCAGACCAGTTCCAGCGCAGCCTCGGTGGCGAGCGACTCGACATCGACGATGACCGCCTTGAGCCCGGCAGCCTGGGCCACGGCAACCCGATCCTCGACCTTGTCCTTGCGCGACGCGGCAATCAGCACCTCGACGTCACCCTGGCTGCCGGGCGCCGGCCCGATCTCCTGGAAGTCGAGATTGACCTCCTCGAGTGCGAACGGGATGTACTGATTGGCCTCGGACTCGACGGCGAACTCCATCTCGGTTTCGCGCAAGCCCGCAGGCAGGATGATCTTCTTGGTAATGACCGACGACGACGGCAGGGCCACCGCAACATTGCGGACGCTGCCACCGAAACGGCGCAACGCGCGCTTGATCGCCTCGCTGACCGCCTCGAGGTTGGCGATGTTGCCGTCGACGACGGCGTCACGCGGCAAGGACTCGATTGCGTAGCGCTCGACTTTGTAAGCGTCCTTGTCACCCCCGGACAGCTCGACCAGCTTGACCGATGAGGACGAGATGTCGAGCCCGGCAAGCTGACGTGCCGCTGAGCTGAGAAAGGGGATTTCAATCACAAAGAAAGTCCTTACATTTCTTTATGTTACGCGCAAAACCTGAGCAGGCTTCTAGAATGCTAGCAACAAGGCCATGGGGTGTAAAGCAAACTGCATTTTTGACACATGCTGCATACAGGATCGACTGGGGCCAGACTTGCGCTTCCCTTATAATGCCTGCCCACCTGCCACAACCCCGGATTTCCCATGCGCTGGGTCCTGTATCCGATCACAGCGCTGCTTGCGCTGATCACTCTCGGCCTCGCCACACTTGCGGCGATGGCCTTTTTTGCCTGGCCGAATCTCCCTGCCCTCGACACGCTCACCGACTACCGGCCGCGCGTGCCGCTGCGAGTATATACGGCGGACGGCCACCTCATCGGCGAATTCGGCGAAGAACGCCGTGATGTAGTTCGCATCGCCGACGTTCCGTCGACGCTGAAGCACGCCATCCTGGCCGCCGAAGACGAGCGTTTCTACGAGCACCCCGGGATCGACCTGGTCGGTCTTGCGCGCGCGGCGATCGCCAATCTATCGACCGGAGGCCGCGGCCAGGGCGCATCGACGATCACCATGCAGGTTGCGCGCAACTTCTTTCTTTCGCGCGAGAAGACCTACAACCGCAAGCTCTACGAGATCCTGCTCTCGCTCAAGATCGAGCAGAACCTCAGCAAGGACCAGATCCTCGAGCTCTACATCAACCAGATCTTCCTCGGGCAGCGCGCCTATGGCTTCTCTGCAGCTGCGCGCGCCTACTACGGCAAGACACTCGACCAGCTGAACCTGCCCGAAGCGGCCATGCTTGCCGGCCTGCCCAAGGCGCCCTCTGCCTTCAACCCGATCGTCAATCCGGCACGCGCAGCGGTACGCCAGCAATACGTGCTGCGCCGCATGCTCGAGGCTGGCTATATCAGCAGTACGCAATACGAAGAGGCGCTTGCATTCGCCACCCCGAAGCAGAGCCAGCGCGACATCGCGGCTGCCCGCAAGAACCAGGACATCGTCGTGCCCGGCGACCATGTCGCGGAGATGGCGCGCCAGATTGCCGTCGAACAGTTCGGCGAGCAGGCCTACGAACTGGGTATCCGCATCGTCACCACGGTGACCCGCAAGGACCAGGAGGCCGCCTATGCCGCCCTGCGTCGCGGCGTGCTCGACTATGACCGCCGCCACGGCTACCGCGGCCCGGAGGCATTTGTCGACCTGCCCTCGGGAATGGTCGACGCCGCGCGCCTGGACGAAGCGCTGAGCGACCACAGCGACCATGGCGACCTGCTCGCGGCACTGGTCGTCAAGGCTTCGCCCAAGGAGGTCGTTGCCTACCGCAGAGGCCAGCAGATCACGATCAGCGGCAAAGGCCTCGCCTTCGTTGCCCCCATGCTCGCCGAAAAGGCGCCACAGAGCCGCCGCATCCGCCCCGGCGCTGTCGTGCGCCTGCGCAACAGCGGCAACGACGCCTGGGAGATTGCCCAGCTACCCGAGGTGCAGGCCGCCCTCGTGTCGATCGACTCGCGCACTGGCGCGGTGCGCGCCCTGGTTGGCGGTTTCGACTTCAATCGCAACAAGTTCAACCACGTCACCCAAGCGCTGCGCCAGCCTGGATCGAGCTTCAAGCCCTTCATCTACTCGGCTGCGCTCGAGCGCGAGTTCGGCCCGGGCAACGTGCTTGCCGACGAACCGCTCTACTACCCGGCCGGCGTCACCGGCAGCAAGGCCTGGGAGCCCAAGAACTACGACGGCCGCTATGCCGGGCCGATGACCCTGCGCGAATCGCTCGCACGCTCCAAGAACATGGTCGCGATCCGCCTGCTCGAGCAGATCACCCCGGAGTATGCCCGCGACTACCTCACCCGCTTTGGCTTCGATGGCGCGCGCAACCCGGCCTACCTGACGCTGGCACTGGGCGCAGGCGCAGCGACGCCCTGGGAGATGGCCGCGGGCTATGCGGTATTCGCCAACGGCGGCTATCGCATAGAGCCCTATATCGTGAAGGAGATCTACGATGGCAACGGTCGCCTGATCGCCCGCACCGACCCGCCGGTCGCAGGCCAGAGCGCACCGCGTGTGATCGACGCCCGCAATGCCTGGCTCATGGACTCGATGATGCGCGACGTGGTCCAGAGTGGCACGGCGACCCGCGCGCGCAGCCTCAAGCGCACCGACCTCGCCGGCAAGACCGGGACGACAAACGACTATGTCGACGCCTGGTTCTGCGGCTATCACCCCGAACTTGTAGCCGTGGCCTGGGTCGGCCACAGCCAGCCGCGCAACCTGGGGCGCGGCGAGACGGGCGGCGCGGCGGCGCTGCCGATCTGGATCAACTACATGGCCAGCGCCCTGGAAGGCGTGCCCGAAACACAGCTGCCACGCCCCAACGGGCTGATCCTGGTCGACAATGGCCTGGGTACGCGACAGGACTTCCACTACGCGGAATACGCGCCCCCCGAGCCGCCTGCCGCGCCGGACTGGCTGCAACAGATGTTCGCAGCCGACACCTCACCGGCCATGGAAGCCCCCAGCGAGGCGATCCCGCCCGCGCCGCCTGCGCGCCTGCCCCCCTTGCCCCCTCCGGCCCAGGCTCCGGCACCCGTGGTGGATCGCATGCCGACCCCCATCGGGCGCTGAGCTCGCTCAGGCTTGCGGATTCAGCTGCACGGGCTGATCGGCCTGGGCGGTAACGAGGTCCGCAAGCATGGCCCACAGCTCACGGCCGTCACGCGTATTGACCCAACTTTCACCCTGGAAGCGGAAGTGAAAACCGCCCGACTTCGCCGCAACCCAGATCTCCCGCGCGGCGGTGTGACGGTTGATGATCATCTTGCTGCCATTGTCGAACTCGAGCTCGAGGATGCCGCCCGGCTTGGGTTCGATATCGATGTCCGCCCCACACGCCTCGAGTGCGGTCTCGATGCGGGCGAGCTCGGCTTCGGCAAGGGCGTTGAATGCAGACTCTTCCATGCTGATTCCTTCTGTTAGGATTCCGGTTTTTCCAGAATGACGGCCATGCGAGCCAAACTCACCGCGATCGCGCTTGCCTGCGCGCTGCTGTCGGCATGCGGCATCAAAGGCCCGCTCTACCTGCCTGCCCCCGGCGGACAGGCCCCGGCGGGCGCCGATCATAACAAACCCATCGTCCCTGCGGACCTGCGCCCGGAACGCCTGATCGAATGAACGCCAACACCCCTGCCTGCCCCAACCTGCCGGTACCCACGCTGCAGCTGCGCGAAGGCGCACTCTGGCTCGAGGAGCGGCCGCTGACCGACATCGCAGCGCGCTTCGGCACGCCCACCTACGTCTATTCCCGGGCCGCGCTCGAGTCGGCCTTCACGGCATGGCAAGAGGCACTCGCCGGCCGCCGCGCCCTGGTGTGCTATGCGGTCAAGGCCAACTCGAACCTGGGCATCCTGTCGGTATTCGCGCGCCTGGGCGCCGGCTTCGACATCGTGTCGGCAGGCGAGCTTGCACGCGTGCTGGCCGCAGGCGGACGTGCCGACCGCATCGTCTTCTCCGGCGTCGGCAAGACCGCAGCCGAGATGCGCATCGCCCTCGAGGCGGGCATCCGCTGCTTCAACGTCGAGTCTGCGGCAGAACTCGAGCGCCTGAACGCCGTGGCCGGCGAGCTCGGCAGCACGGCACCAATCGCCTTGCGCGTGAATCCCGATGTCGACCCGAAGACCCACCCCTACATCTCGACCGGACTGAAGGGCAACAAGTTCGGCGTCGCCTTCGCCGACGCGTTCGCGCTCTATCAGCGCGCAGCCGCGCTGCCGAACCTGCGCGTCGCAGGCATCGCCTGCCACATCGGCTCCCAGCTCCTCGACCCGGCACCGACGGCCGAGGCCGCACAGAAGCTGCTCGATCTGGTCGACCGGCTCGGTGCCGCGGGCATTGCCCTTGAGCACATCGACCTCGGCGGCGGACTTGGCATCCGCTACCGTGACGAGATGCCGCCGACGGTGGCCGACTACCTCGCCCCCCTGCTGGCTGTATTCGCAGGGCGCGAGGAAAAGCTGTGCTTCGAGCCCGGACGCTCCCTGGTCGGCAACGCCGGCCTGCTGCTCACCCGCATCGAGTACCTCAAGCCAGGCGAGACGAAGAACTTCGCGATCGTCGATGCCGCCATGAACGACCTTGCCCGCCCAGCGCTCTACGATGCCTGGCACGAGGTGGTCGCCGTAACCCCGCATGACGGCGACGAGCAGGTGTACGAAATTGTCGGACCGATCTGCGAAAGTGGCGATTTCCTTGCCCATGACCGCAGTCTGAAGGTCAACGCCGGCGACCTGCTCGCCATCCTGTCCGCCGGCGCCTATGGCATGACGATGAGCTCGAACTACAATACGCGCCCGCGTGCGGCAGAGGTGCTCATCGACGGCAGCGAAATGCACGAGATCCGCCGCCGCGAGACCGTTGCCGAACTGTTTGCCGCAGAACGCACGCTGGCCTGACGCAGTGGGGCCGTGCCCGCGCCGGCCCCGTTCACCCTCATCGCAGCTTCACCCCTCCATGGCGGGAACAGGGTCGGCGTCGCGCACCACCCCGGCGTCGTAGGCCTCATAGAGGGCGCGCCCAAATGCCTTCCAGGCCGGCCCACCGTGGGTATGCATGCCCACCTCCGCGCTCTGGCGCATGTTCTCGAACATCAGCTCGGAAAGCGCGAACAGCTCTCCGGTGAGCTTTTCCTGTCGAATGGGACTGCGCAGCATCTTCATCATGCAACCCGGCGTGCAGCTCAGCGCTCTCGCCGCCAGCTCACGCAGGCGCGCGGCATCCTGCCAGTCGATGCCGATTGCAATACCGCGCTTGACGATCTCACGCTCAAGCTCGTCTGCAGTGCGCTCGTAGTGTCCGAATCCGCTCATAATCCGATCCTTTCCGGCAAGCTGTGTGCCGCTGGTAACGCAACCCATGCTGCATTGCGTGATTTCCATTGCCTTATGTTTGCAATGCTAATCCAGTCTGCAGCCAGATCGTCAGTGAATCCGGCACGAACATGACGCATTTACGCAGGATAAGCCTTATTTTTATGCCCATCAGCAAGGCCTTCGTACTCGCGCTGATGCTCTGTGCAGCGCAACAAACCAGTGCCAGCACCACCCTGCCGGCCAGCGTGCGCCTCGCACTCGACGCCGCACGAATTCCGGTGGATGCGGTTTCCATCTGGGTGCAGCCGGTCGACACCGGCGCTCAGCCTACACTGGCAGTCAACGCCGAGCGCGCGATGAACCCCGCCTCGGTGATGAAACTGGTCACCGCCTTCGCTGCGCTCGAGCAACTAGGCCCGGCGCATACCTGGCGTACCGAGATTGCCATGTCGGGGCGCGTACGCGAAGGCGTGCTGCACGGAGACCTCTTCCTCGTCGGCGGCGCCGACCCGGTGCTCGGCTATGACCGCCTGTGGAAACTGCTGCGCCGGCTGCGTGCACTGGGTATCGAGCGCATCGAGGGCGACATCGTGCTCGATGCGTCAGCGCTGCGCCTGCCACCCCACGACCCCGATGCCTTCGACGGACGCGGCCTGCGCCCCTACAACAGCGGTCCACACGGCCTGTTGCTGCACTACAACACCCTGCTGCTCGGACTCTACCCGGGCAAGGGCGCCAACGAGCCGGTCACCCTTGCCGCCGAGCCGCCGCTCGCGGGCATCGTCATCGACAACCGCATCCTCACCTCCAACGCCCCCTGCGGGACCTGGTACCGCGACCTGCAGGCCAGCGTCGAAGGCGGGCGTCGACTGGTGCTGAGCGGCACCCTACCCGCCGCCTGCGGCCCGCGCACATGGAGTGCCGCACCTCTCCCGCCAGCCGAATTCGGCATCGCCCTGGTCGCCGCGCTGTGGAGCGAAGTCGGCGGACACCTGGGCGGCAGCGTGCGTGCGGGCGTGCGTCCGGCCAGCGGCACGCAACCGCTGTTCAGCGACGATTCGCCGCCCCTTGCCGAAATCATCCGCGACATGAACAAGTGGTCGAGCAACGTCATCGCGCGCCAGCTGCTGGCCAGCCTTGGGACGGCGCATCAGGACGCAGCGGACATGGTGGTCGGCGGCGCACGCGTCGCGAGCGCCCAGCTCGCCGCCGCAGGCATCGCCACCGAGGGGCTGGTCATCGACAACGGCTCCGGCCTGTCACGCATCGAGCGCATCCGCGCCGACAGCCTCGGCCGCATGTTGGTAGCGGCCTGGCAGCGTCCGTGGATGCCCGAGTACATCGCCGCGCTGCCAATGGCGGGCGTAGATGGCACGGCGCGCCGCCGCCTGGCGGGCAGCCCGGCCAACGGTCAGGCCCACATCAAGACCGGCACGCTCAACGGCGTGCGCGCGATCGGCGGCTACTTGCTCGACCGTAATGGCCACCGCCATGCGGTGGTGATGATGGTCAATCACCCTGAGGCCCACAACAGCGCCGAGGCACAGGATGCCCTGCTCGAATGGCTGTGGACGGCAACGCCCTGATCAGTCCATCGGCAGGCCGCGCCGCTGCGTCAGCACCCACCAGCCACGCACCACGCGGTACAGGATCCACAGCCCGGCGAGCAGGATAACCAGGATCGCGAAGGGCACGCCGATCACGGTCAGCACCATCAGCACCGCCACAGCGACCCACATCACTGCGAACCAGAAGGTGCGGATCTGCCAGCGGAAGTGGCTCTCCAGCCAGGTACCGCGTACCGCCGTCTGGTTCCAGTAGTTGATGACCACCGCCGCGATCGACGGCAGGCTGGCAATGAAGCTGAAGATGATGGTCGCCGAGCCGGCCACCGCGGTGAACACCGCGAAGGCGTGCAGGGCATACACCAGATGGGTCACCGTGACCATGTTCTCGGACGGCTGGCCGGCGGCCAGCGGGGCCGGGTGGGGGCTGTTCATCGAAGCTCCTCGTAGCGCGGACCGCGCCAAGGCGTCCGCACCGGATGGATGGGTGGGCGAAGCGCGGACCATGCCGCGAATCCGCAGACAACGCAACCGCAAGACGCAAGCTGGCCGGTCTGCCGCCTACAGTCCGAGCTCGCCCCACATCGCGTCCACCCGCGCCTTGACTGCGTCGTCCATGACGATCGGCGTGCCCCACTCGCGGTTGGTCTCACCCGGCCACTTGTTGGTCGCATCCAGGCCCATCTTGCTGCCCAGGCCGGCAACCGGGCTGGCGAAGTCGAGATAGTCGATCGGCGTGTTATCGACCAGGGTGGTGTCGCGAGTGGCGTCCATGCGCGTGGTGAGCGCCCAGATCACCTCCTTCCAGTCACGGATGTTCACATCCTCGTCCACCACGATGATGAACTTGGTGTACATGAACTGGCGCAGGAAGCTCCAGATGCCGAACATGACGCGCTTGGCGTGGCCCGGGTACTGCTTCCTGATGCTGACCACCGCCAGGCGGTAGGAGCAGCCCTCGGGCGGCAGATAGAAATCGACGATCTCGGTGAACTGCTTCTGCAGCAGCGGCACGAAGACTTCATTCAGCGCCACGCCCAGCATCGCCGGCTCGTCGGGCGGCTTGCCGGTATAGGTGCTGTGGTAGATCGGCTCGCGGCGCATGGTGATGCGCTCGATGGTGAACACCGGGAAGTCGGAAACCTCATTGTAGTAGCCGGTGTGGTCGCCGTACGGCCCTTCGGGCGCCATGTCGTTCGGATGAATCACGCCTTCGAGCACGATCTCGCTCGATGCCGGCACCTGCAAATCGTTGCCAATGCACTTCACCAGCTCGGTCTTGGCACCGCGCAGCAGGCCGGCGAACTGGTACTCAGAGATCGTATCCGGCACCGGCGTCACGGCACCGAGGATGGTGGCCGGATCGCAGCCGAGCACGACCGACACCGGGAAAGGCTCGCCCGGATGCGCGCGCTGGTGCTCGAGAAAGTCCAGCGCACCGCCGCGATGCGCCAGCCAGCGCATGATCACTCTGTTGCGGCCGATCACCTGCTGACGGTAGATGCCCAGGTTCTGACGCTTCTTGTGCGGCCCACGCGTCACCACCAGGCCCCAGGTGATCAGTGGCGCCGCATCCCCCGGCCAGCAGTGCTGGATCGGCAGCCTGGCGAGGTCGATCTCGTCACCCTGCCACACCACTTGCTGGCAGGGGGCGGAACGTACCTCCTTGGGCGCCATGTTCAGCACCTGCTTGAGTACCGGCAGCTTCTCCCAGGCGTCCTTGAGGCCCTTGGGCGGCTCGGGCTCCTTGAGGTAGGCGAGCAGTTTTCCGACTTCGCGCAGCGGCGTGCTCCAGTTGCCGTCGGCGACGTCCTCACCCATGCCCATCGCCACCCGTTGCGGCGTACCGAAGAGATTGGCGAGCACCGGGATGGACTGCGCCACACCCTTGGTCACCGGCTTCTCGAACAACAGCGCGGGGCCACCCGCGCGCAGCACGCGGTCGGCGATCTCGGTCATCTCGAGGTGGGTGTCTACCGGAACGGTGATGCGCTTGAGCTCGCCGCGCGCCTCGAGCTGGGAGATGAAGTCGCGGAGGTCGTCGTATTTCATGCTGGGCGTCTCGTGATGGATGCGGGCCACGGCAGGCACGGGCGCTGGTGGACGCCGCATCCGGCTGGAAGTTGCAGCCGCGGTGGCGTGCGCGCGCTCAGCGCTGGGCGTTGATCGCGTCGCGGGTGTCGAGCGCCACCTGGCGCGCGGCATCGGCGAAGTCCTCGCCCTTGCCGGCATAGAGCACGGCGCGCGAGGAGTTGATCATCAGCCCGGTGCCGTTCGCCGTGCGGCCCGCCGCGAGCGTGGCGGCGATGTCGCCGCCCTGGGCACCGATGCCGGGCACCAGCAGCGGCATGTCCCCGGTGAGTTCGCGCACGCGCGCGATCTCGGCCGGGAAGGTGGCGCCGACCACGAGGCCGCAATTGCCGCTGGCGTTCCAGTCCTCGGCGACGGTACGGGCCACGTGCTCATAGAGCTTCATGCGGCCGTGCGGGGTGTCGACCTCGAGGAACTGGAGATCCGAACCGCCCGGGTTGGAGGTGCGGCAGAGCAGGATTACGCCCTTGTCGGGCCAGGCCAGATAGGGGTCGACCGAATCGCGCCCCATGTAAGGGTTGACCGTGATGGCATCGGCCTTGAAGCGCTCGAAAGCCTCCACGGCGTACTGCTCGGCCGTGCTGCCGATATCTCCACGCTTGGCGTCGAGGATCACCGGGGTGGCGGGATGGGCAGCGTGGATGTGGGCGATCAGCGCCTCGAGCTGGTCCTCGGCACGGTGGGCCGCGAAATAGGCGATCTGCGGCTTGAAGCAGCACACCAGGTCGGCGGTGGCGTCCACGATGGCCTTGCAGAACTCGAAAATGGCATCGGGTCGACCCTGCAGATGGGCCGGGAGCTTGGCAGGATCGGGGTCGAGGCCGACACAGAGCAGGCTGTCGCGCTGCTGCCAGGCAGCCTGGAGGGCGGTCATGAAGTGCATGGGCAGGTCCGGAAAGAGGCGTTCAGGCGCAAAAGGGGGGCAAGCGCAAAGGGGGTTCGGGCACGACGCACGACGCTCAAGCCGCGCGCAGCAGATGGTCGAGGACGATGCCGGCGAACACGGCGGCACCGAACCAGTTGTTGTGGCGGAAGGCCTTGAAGCACGCCGCACGCTCGCGGCCGCGGATCAGGACATAGTGGTAGCCGGCGATGCCGGCCGCGAGGACGAGGCCGAGGTAGTAGGCCGCTCCCGCCGAGATCATCCCGCCCACGACAGCCAGCAGGGCAATTGCGCCCGCGTAGCACAGCATGACCGCGGCCACGTCGAAGCGGCCGAAGGTGATGGCCGAGGTCTTGATGCCGATCTTGAGATCATCCGGGCGGTCGACCATGGCGTACTCGGTGTCGTAGGCGATGGTCCACAGGGTGTTGGCGAGCAGCATCAGCCAGGCGAGGGCGGGAACCGTGCCCTGCACCGCCGCAAAACCCATCGGGATGCTGAAGCCGAAGGCCAGGCCCAGGTAGGCCTGCGGCAGCGCGAAGAAGCGCTTGGTGAAGGGATAGCTGGCGGCGAGAAAGAGCGCGGGTATCGACATCCAGATCACCAGCGCGTCGAGCGGCAGCACAAGCAGGAAGGCAAGCACGGCGAGCCCCCCTGCCAGCCACAGCGCCTCGCGCGTGCTCACCGCACCGGTCGCCAGCGGCCGGTTGGCAGTGCGCTCGACATGGCCATCGAAGTCGCGGTCGGCATAGTCGTTGATCACGCAGCCGGCCGAACGCATCAGAAAGGTGCCGAGCACGAAGATGAGCAGGATGTGCAGCGGCGGCCAGCCCTCTGCCGCCACCCACAGCGCCCACAGTGTCGGCCACAGCAGCAGCAGCGTGCCGATCGGCTTGTCGATGCGCATCAGGCGGGCATACAGGGGCAGGCGGTCGGCGAGAGGCATCGTCTGGATCATTGTGACAGGTCGAAGATCGCGGGCAGGAAGAACTCGCTCACCATGAGCGCACGGCCGTGAAGGCGGAACAATGAGCGCCGTCCCCACAGGTCGTGCCCGAGGACCCCGGCGCTGGTGGCGGAGGCAAGCACTGCACTTGCCCGATGATAGCGCGCGTCACGGCGGTCGAGCCGGGCGCAGGTGAGCGGCGAGCGCGCGATGGCAGGGTCGGCAAACAGTGCGGCGCCAAGCGGCCGTGCGCCAAGACCGTGGAACAGATTCCACGCGCCGCGCACGTTGGCGCGCGGCAGCAGGGAGCGCGCGAAGACCACCGGCCGGCCATCGGCCATCAGCAGCACCTCGCGCACCCACACCCGCTCACCCGGACGCAGGCCAAGCACCGCAGCCTCGTCGCGCTGGGCCTGACCCAAGCCCTGGCGCAGCACGCGCACGGCGAAACGACCACAACGCGCCTTGATGCGGGCCGTCAGCGACGCGGGATCGGTCAGCCAGGGGCGCAGCAGCGGCGGCAGCGTGGCGCGCGGCGGCACCGGGTGCCAGGTTTCGTGGTGAATTCGGGTGCGCATGAACAGAGAAACGGACGGAGGCCGGCATTCTACCAACCTCGCAGGTCGACACCGCGCGCATGAGCGCTCAGCGACACCGCGCGCATGAGTTCTCAGGCCTGCAGCAAGCCCTCGCGCGCACCCAGCCAGCGCCGCATCAACGCATCTGCGCGCGCCGGCTCGTGCGCCAGCAGATGCTCGGCCAGCTCGCGTGCGGGATCGATCAGGTCGCCGTCGTCTTCCAGGCTGGCGTAACGCAGCAAGGGCACGCCGCTCTGACGCGCACCCACAAACTCTCCCGGGCCGCGGATGCGCAGGTCGGCGCGTGCGATCTCGAAGCCGTCGGTGTGCTCGAAGATGACCTTCAAGCGCTCACGACCGGTCTGCGACAGGGGTTGGGCGTAGATCAGGATGCACACCGACTCCACCGTTCCACGCCCGACCCGACCGCGCAGCTGGTGGAGCTGGGCAAGGCCGAAGCGCTCGGCGTGCTCGATCACCATCAGGCTGGCATTGGGGACATCCACACCGACCTCGATGACCGTGGTGGCTACCAGCACGTCAAGTTCGCCGGCCGCAAAGGCAGCCATGGTCGCGGACTTCTCGTCACTCTTCAGGCGGCCATGGACGAGCCCCACGCGCAGCTCGGGCAGCGCCGCGACCAGCGTGTCGTAGGTCTCCTGCGCGGTCTGCAGCTGCAAGGCTTCGGACTCCTCGATGAGCGGACAGACCCAGTAGGCCTGACGGCCGCCCAGGCAGGCTGCGCGCACGCGGGCGACCACTTCGTCGCGCCGTGCGTCCGACACCAACCGGGTGCGGATCGGCGTGCGCCCCGGCGGCAGCTCGTCGAGCACCGAGACGTCGAGGTCGGCGTAATGCGTCATCGCCAGGGTGCGCGGTATCGGCGTGGCCGACATCATGAGCATGTGCGGACGCTGCCCGAAGGCCCCCTTCTCGCGCAGCGCAAGGCGCTGGCGAACGCCGAAGCGGTGCTGCTCGTCGACCACCGCAAGCGCAAGCCGCGGCAGGTTGACCGGGTCTTCCAGCAGCGCATGGGTGCCCACTGCGAGAAGCACCTCGCCGCGCTGCAGGCGCGCAAGCGCTGCCTCGCGCTCACGCTTGCGCCGGCTGCCCGACAACCAGGCCAGCTGGAGACCGAGCGGCTCGAACCAGGCGGCGAGCTTGCGGTGGTGCTGTTCGGCAAGGATCTCGGTCGGCGCCATCATCGCCGCCTGCCAGCCGTTCTCGGCCGCCTGCAGCATGGCAAGCGCCGCCACCAGGGTCTTGCCCGAGCCCACGTCGCCCTGCAACAGGCGCTGCATGGGGTGCGGCGCGGCAAGGTCCGCGGCGATCTCCGCCGCCGCCCGGCGCTGCGCGCCCGTGGGCGCAAAGGGCAGCACATCGAGCAGCGCCGCTGTCAGCGCACGCGTGTCGGGCAGGGGCACGGCCGAGCGCGCGCGACGGGCAAGGTAGGCGCGCCGCAGCGACAGCTGCTGTACCAGCAGTTCCTCGAACTTCATGCGCCGCCAGGCCGGGTGCTGGCGCGACTCCAGATCCGCCGGCGAGACATCAGGTGAGGGGCAATGCAGGGCCTTCAAGGCCTCGGCAAAGCCGGGCAGGTCGAGCTGTGTCAGCCAATCGCCAGGCAGCAGCTCATCGAGGCGTTCGCTGCGCAGCGCACGCGCCACCAGCTTGCGCAAGGTCGCCTGGCCAAGGCCGGCCGTGGTGGGATACACCGGTGTGAGCGCCTCGGGCAGGCCCTCGCCGGCCTCCACCGCGCGTACGCGCGGATGCACCATCTCATCGCCGAAGAAGCCGCCCCGCACCTCGCCGAACAGGCGAACGCGGCGACCGACGGCAAGCTGCTGCTTCTGCGAAGGGTAGAAATTGAGCCAGCGCGCGACCAGCGCACCTGAAGCGTCGGCGATGCGTGCAACCAGCTGCCTGCGCGGCCGCAGCACCACCTCGCAGGACACCACCTCGCCCTCCACCTGGGCCGGCCAACCCGGTCGCGCACTGGCGATCGGCGTCAGCCTGGTCTCGTCCTCATAGCGCAGGGGCAGGTGCAGCAGCAGGTCGCGCGGGCCACGCAGATCGAGCTTCGCCAGGCGAGCGGCAAGCTGGCTACCCACGCCCTCCCAGCCGCGCGCCGGCTCCACTGCGCCCACGACCCGACCCGGCCCGCCGCTGACGGGGGCTCAGTCGAGAACCAGCACCAGGTCGGCCTCGACCAGGGCGCCGCGCGGCAACTCGCGAACACCGACCGTCGCGCGCGCGGGATAGGGCTCGGCGAAGTAGCGCGTCATGATCTCGTTGACGACACCAAAGTTGGCCAGATCGGTAAGGTAGATATTGATCTTGACCACATCGGCAAAGCCCCCACCCGCAGCGGCGGCCACCGCCTTCAGGTTGTCGAACACGCGCACGGCCTGCGCTTCGACACCGTCGGCGAGCTGCATGCTGACCGGATCGAGACCGATCTGACCGGAGAGGAAAACCTGGTTGCCGACCTTGACGGCCTGCGAATATGGGCCGATCGCAGCCGGGGCATCGGGCGTGGAAATGATCTGTCTCGCCATGGGTGAAGCTCCAAGTTCGTAAAGGCCGCATTGTAACCGGCGCGCGGTGGCACACAGCCGCAGGCGCACCTGCGCTCTGCTTCAAACGCCAGGTCAGCTCTGCGCGCGCAGCGTAATCTCGCAACCCAGCTTGCTGATGACCTTCTGCAGGCCCCTGCGGGTGGCCGCATTGATGACGAGTGGCGCCATGAAATTCGCACGCAGGCCGGTGGACGCAGGCCCGGCCTCATCTTCGGCCTCCCGGCGGATGATGACCGCCACCGCGGCATCTGCGGGCTCGCTCAGTTGCAGCAGGGCAAGCTCTTCGTCGTCCAGCTCGAACTCGAAGTTGATGCCCAGACGCTCGGGCCCCGTCACCGAGAACGCAACCTCGGCGTCATCGAGGCTCTGCAGCAGGAAGACGTCGGGGTCATGGCCCTCCTCATGCACCAGCGCAAAGCGGCGGCAATGCTCGAAACCCGGCAGGCCTGCGGGGAAATCGAGGACTTTCTCGTCGGCGATCTCGATGTTGCCGAAGACAGGGCTCTTGATCTGCATCTCTCACTCCTAGGTTGTTATCCGACAGGGGGCTCGCACAGCCCTTCAACGACGCTTCATCTGGACCGGGGTGGCACAAGGATGCCTTCGGGCTCCCCTGCCTTGCGCAACGCAGCCTGAGCCCGCTCCGCTGCACGCCGGTCCGCAAATGGGCCGACGACGACCCGGCTCTGGATACGGGCCTCCATGCCAGCCTCCGCAAGGCGCTCGTACACCGCCAGCGCGTTGCTCACGTCCCCGAACACGCCCAGCTGGAGATAAATCCCCTCTCCGCCCGGCTGCACCGCAGCCAGCGGCAGCAGCACGCCCGCCACGGGCACGGCGGGCGCAATGGCTGTGGACGCATCCGCCTGTACCTGTGCTGGCGAATCGACAAGGCGCTCGACAACCGCACCCAGGCCGGAGGTTTCATCCGGCACGACCTTTGTGTCCGCAACCGGCGTCTGCACCCGCTCGGGATCCGGCGCCACCGGCAGCGCGGACGCCACGGCGGACGGTCGGGGCTGGCGCTCACCGTAAGCAAGAAGAAGAACCCCGAGCACGACTGCCCCGGCCAGGGCCAGCCCGGCGCGGCGCAGTGCGCGACGGCGGAGCGCACCCGCCTCACCCCGAAGGCCCGGCGGCAAATTCATGAATGCCCACCCGCGCCTTTCGCCACCACGAGGACGAGCTCGGCCTCGGCCAGGGTGATCCCGCAGCGCTCGGCAATCATGCCGGCGTTGAGGCCCTGGCGCGCAAGCACCAAGGCCTCGCTGTATTCGGGCGACGAGCCAGGCTCGATGAGCTCGTGCGACTGGCGCGCGCTCAGATCATCGATGTCGGCCAGCAGGTTGGCGATCTCCTCCTGCTGGCGGGCGACAACGCCTTCGAGCGCGGCGAGCTGGCGCTGCAGATGCTGGTTCTCGAGCTGGAGCCGGAAGCGCTCGTCGTCCGCGCCGGCTTGGGCAGGCGCTGCCACGGCAGCAGGCTGCGCGCCCAGGTCCTTGCGCAGCACCGGCGCGTAGTCGACATGGTCATCATCGTCGCCCTCGTCCGGCGCAGCGCCTGTCGCAGCCCCGGGATCACGCCCGGAGCGCCTCTCCGCCCCACCCCTCAGCGCCAGCAGAAACTGCCATGCCGCATAGCCGGCCAACACCGCCACCGCCAGCCAGAGCAACTCGCGCGGCGCCATCATTGCCCCACGCCGCCGCGCAACGGCCGGAGGCCGCGGACACGGTCGCAACTTGAATGGGACGAAGGATGCGATCGAGACATGTCGCTCGGCACAATTGGAATGCACGGATAATACTGCCGCCCTCCCTCACCCACAAATCACGATGGACCACGGCGCGATGGACCTCGCACTCACCCCCCTGCTGTTCTGGCTCAAGAAGATCGTCGCCGCACTGGTCCTGCCGCCGCTCCTGCCCCTGCTGCCAATCGTGCTCGGCCTGCTGCTGGGCATGCGCTGGCGCCGCCTCGGCAACGCCCTGGCGTGGTCCGGCGTGGCGCTGAACCTGTTGCTGATAAGCCCACCAAGCGTGAGCTGGCTGGTACGCCAGGTCGAACATGCACAAGCCCTCGAGGCGGATGCAGCCCGGCGGGCGCAGGCGATCGTGATCCTTGGTGCAGGCCGGCGCAGCCACGCACCCGAGTTCGGCGGCGAGACGGTCAATCGCCTTGCGCTCGAGCGCCTGCGTTACGGTGCGCGGCTGGCGCGCGAAACCGGACTGCCGATTCTCGTCACAGGCGGCACGGTCCGCGACGAGACACCCGAAGCGCAGCTCATGCAGGCAGCCCTGCGCGAAGACTTCGGGCTGGAGGCGCGCTGGGTGGAGACAGCGGCGCGCGACACACGCGAGAATGCCCGCTTCTCCGCCGTGCATCTGGGTGCGGCGGACATCGACGCCGTGCTGCTCGTGACCCACGCGATGCACATGAAGCGGGCACAGGCGGAGTTCGAGGCTGCAGGCCTGGCGGTCATCCCGGCCCCCACCGCCTGGCTCGGGGGCGGCGAGGACGATGCAGGCGCCGATCAGGCCCTGCCCCTGCTGCCCAGCCAGAACACGGCCTATGCGGGCTGGTTCGCACTCCATGAACTGCTCGGCGGGCTCGCCTACCGCTGGAGTCGCTGAAGTCCAGCGCCAGGACGAAAAAAACCGGTGCGGGCAATCGCCGGCACCGGTTGTTCTTGAAGCGAAGACGCGGATCAGCCGCCGAAGTCGTCGAGCATGATGTTCTCGCGCTCCACGCCGAGGTCGAGCAGCATCTTGATCACTGCGGCGTTCATCATCGGTGGGCCGCACATGTAGAACTCGCAGTCCTCGGGCGCCGGGTGGTCCTTGAGGTAGTTCTCGTACAGCACGTTGTGGATGAAGCCGGTGTAGCCCGTCCAGTTGTCCTCGGGAAGCGGGTCGGACAGCGCCAGGTGCCACTTGAAGTTGGGGTTTTCGGCGGCGAGCTTGTCGAACTCCTCGACGTAGAAGGCCTCGCGCATCGAGCGCGCGCCATACCAGAAGCTGATCTTGCGCTGGCTGCTCAGTCGCTTGAGCTGATCGAAGATGTGCGAGCGCATCGGCGCCATGCCAGCGCCACCACCGATGAAGACCATCTCATGATCGGTCTCGCGCGCGAAGAACTCGCCGAAGGGCCCGTACACCGTGACCTTGTCGCCCTTCTTGAGGTTGAACACCCACGACGACATCTTGCCCGGCGGGATGTCGTCACGACCCGGCGGGGGCGATGCGACGCGGATGTTGAACTTCACCACGCCCTTCTCGTCCGGGTAGTTCGCCATCGAGTAGGCGCGGATGGTGGTCTCGTCAACCTTGGACACGTAGCGCCACAGGTTGAACTTGTCCCAGTCGCCGCGGTACTCGTCCTGAATGTCGAAGTCCTTGTAGCTGACGACGTGTGGCGGGCACTCGAGCTGAACGTAACCGCCGGCGCGGAAGTGGACGTCCTCGCCTTCGGGCAGGCGCAGGGTGAGCTCCTTGATGAAGGTCGCGACGTTCGGGTTGGACTCGACCGTGCACTCCCACTTCTTCACGCCGAACACTTCCTCGGGCACCTCGACCTTCATGTCCTGCTTGACGGCGGTCTGGCACGAAAGGCGCCAGCCCTCGCGCGCGTCGCGCTTGGTGAAGTGCGACTCCTCGGTGGGCAGCATCGAACCGCCGCCTTCCTTGACGATGCACTTGCACTGCGCGCAGGTACCGCCGCCGCCGCAGGCCGAAGGCAGGAAGAGACCGCTCTCGGCCAGGGTCTGCAGCAGCTTGCCGCCGGCCGGCACGGTGATCTTCTTCTCGCCGTTGATGTCGATGGTGACGTCGCCGCTGGCGACGAGCTTTGAACGGGCAAACAGGATGACCACCGCCAACAGCAGCACCGTTGCGGTGAACATGCCGATGCCCAGTACGATTTCCGGATTCATCTTTTCATTGCCTCCTTACAGCTGCACGCCCGAGAAGGACATGAAGCCCAGGGACATCAGACCGATGGTGATGAAGGTGATGCCCAGGCCCTGCAGGCCATCCGGCACGTCGCTGTACTTCAGCTTCTCGCGGATGGCTGCCAGCAGCGCGATCGCCAGGCCCCAGGAGAAGCCCGAGCCCAGCCCGTACACCACCGACTCGCTGAAGTTGTAGTCGCGCTCGACCATGAACAGCACCCCGCCCATGATCGCGCAGTTGACCGTGATCAGCGGCAGGAACACGCCCAGCGCGTTGTAGAGGCTGGGCACGAACTTGTCGAGCAGCATCTCGAGGATCTGCACCGTCGCCGCGATGATGCCGATGAAGGACAGCAGGCCGATGAAGGACAGGTCCACATCCGGCATACCGGCCCAGGCCAGCGCGCCGTCGGCGAGGAAGGTGTGATAGACGAGGTTGTTGAGCGGCACGGTGATGGTCTGCACCACGACCACTGCGACACCCAGACCGATCGCGGTCTCGACCTTCTTGGAGATGGCGATGAAGGTGCACATCCCCAGGAAGAAGGCCAGCGCCATGTTCTCGATGAACACGGCACGAACAAAGAGGCTCAGGTAGTGTTCCATCAGAAGGCCTCCTTGCGCACCTGGTGTGCCATCTTGAACTGGTTGTGCTCGACCTGGTCACGCTTCCACTCGCGCAGCCCCCAGATCAGGAAGCCGATCAGGAAGAAGGCCGAAGGCGGCAGCAGCAGCAGGCCATTCGGCTGATACCACCCGCCCTCGGTCACCGGCTGCAGGATGGTGACACCGAACAGCTTGCCTGCACCGAACAGTTCGCGCACGAAACCCACCGCGATCAGCACCATGCTGTAGCCCAGGCCGTTGCCGATACCGTCGAGGAAGGACAACATCGGCGGGTTCTGCATCGCGAAACCCTCGGCACGTCCCATCACGATACAGTTGGTGATGATCAGGCCGACGAACACCGACAGCTGCTTGGACAGGCTGTAGGCAAAGGCCTTCAGGGTCTGGTCCACCACGATCACCAGCGAGGCGATGATCACCACCTGCACGATCATGCGGATCGAGCTCGGGATCTGCGCCCGGATCAGCGACACGAACAGGTTGGAAAAACCGGTCACCAGGGTGAGCGCGATCGACATCACAAGCGCAGTGTTGAGATTGGTCGTCACCGCCAGCGCAGAACAGATGCCCAGCATCTGCAGTGCGATCGGGTTGTTGTTGAAGACCGGATTGAGCAGGACTTCCTTTGGAGTGAGCTTGGCCATGATCACGCCTCCTTCGAACGCAGCTTGGCGAGGAAGGGGCCGAAGCCCTGCTCACCCAGCCAGAAATGGAGCAGGTTGTTGACGCCGTTGCTGGTCAGCGTCGCACCTGCCAGGCCGTCGACCTGATAGGCCGCCATGCTCGCCTGCGGATCGACCGTGCCCTTGACGATCTCGACTGCCAGCTGCCCTTGGTCATCGAACAGACGCTTGCCCGCCCACTGGTTGCGCCAGCGCGGGTTGTCCACCTCGCCACCCAGGCCCGGCGTCTCCGCATGCTGGTGAAAACCAAGGCCGACCACCGTGTTCAGGTCGCCCTTGAGCGCCATGAAACCGTGCAGGGTCGACCACAGGCCATAGCCGCGGATCGGCAGGATCAGGGTCTCGATGCCGCCCTGTGCATCCTCGATCATGTAGACCGTAGTGAAGCGCTCGCGACGCTTGATCGAGGCCACGTCCTCCGCCTTGGACAGGCGCACGGACTGCTGCGGGTCCTTGGCCGCCTTGAGCGGGTCGAAAGTAACGGCGTCGAAGTCGTCGGCGAACTCGCCGGTCTCGAGGTTGACCAGGCGTGCCTTGATGGTCTCGCCGAACAGCGCACGCACCTGGGCGGCGGGCAATTCCCGCCCGCCCATGCCAGCGATCGCGGCGATGCTGCGCTGCTTGTCGAGCAGGCGATTCTGGGTCTGCAGCGGCTTGAGCGACACCGCTGCCCCGGCCACGAAGACGGAGCTGACGAGACTGACCGCCAGCGCCACCTTCAGGGTACGGGATGTGGATTCCTTATTGGACATCGCGCGCGAGCCTCCGCTTGATGTTGGCCGCCACCACGAAGTGGTCGATCAGCGGCGCGAAAAGGTTGCCGAACAGGATGGCCAGCATGATGCCTTCCGGGAAGGCCGGATTTACCACGCGGATGAGCACGGTCATGACGCCGATCAGCGCACCGAAGATCCACTTGCCGGTGTTGGTCATCGATGCCGACACCGGGTCGGTGGCCATGAAGATCATGCCGAAGGCGAAGCCGCCCATCACCAGGTGCCAGTACCAGGGCATCGCGAACATCGGGTTGGTGTCCGAGCCGATAGCGTTGAACAGCAGACTCATCGCCACCATGCCCAGGAAAACGCCGAGCACGATGCGCCAGGCCGCGATCTTCATGATCAGCAGCACCGCGCCACCGAGCAGGATCGCCAGCGTGCTGGTCTCGCCGATCGAGCCATGCACCGTGCCGAGGAAGGCATCCCACCAGGTGATACCACCGGCCATGATCGCCTCCAGGCCACCCGAGGCGCCGAAGGACAGCATGGTTGCGCCGGTGTAGCCATCGACCGCCGTCCATACCGCATCACCCGACATCTGCGCCGGGTAGGCGAAGTACAGGAAGGCACGACCGGTCAGCGCCGGATTGAGGAAGTTCTTGCCCGTACCGCCGAAGACCTCCTTGCCGACCACCACGCCGAAGCTGATGCCGAGCGCGACCTGCCAGAGCGGCATGTCGGGCGGACAGATCAGCGCGAACAGCACCGAGGTGACGAAGAAGCCCTCGTTGACCTCGTGCTTGCGGATGGAGGCGAACAGCACCTCCCAGAAGCCGCCGACGATGAAGGTGGTGAGGTAGATCGGCAGGAAGTAGGCCGCGCCATGCAGGAAATTGGCCCACAGGCTGCCAGGATCGAAGCCGGCAATGCCGCCCAGCAGCGCGAAGCGCCAGCCCTCCTGGGCCGCCATCAGTTCGGCGTTGGCCGCAAGGATGGTGTTGGCCTGATAGCCGACGTTCCACATGCCGAAGAACATGGCCGGAAAGGTGCACAGCCACACCGTGATCATCATGCGCTTGAGGTCTAGACCGTCGCGCACGTGAGCGGTGGTGCGGGTGACACTGCCGGGCTTGAACAAGCCGGTGTCGATGGCTTCGTACAAGGCGTAGAACTTCTCGTACTTGCCGCCCTTTTCGAAATGATGCTCGATGCTGTCGAGCCAGGAGCGCAGACCCATTCTCAACCCTCCTTCTCGATGCGTGTGAGGTTATCCCGCAGGATGGGACCGTATTCGTACTTGCCCGCGCACACATAGGTGCACAGCGCGAGATCTTCCTCGTCGAGCTCCAGCGCGCCGAGCTTCTGCGCCGTATCGGTGTCGCCGACGATGAGCGCACGCAACAGCTGAGTGGGCAGTACGTCGAGCGGCATCACCTCTTCGTAGTTGCCGACCGGCACCATCGCGCGCGGACTGCCGTTGGTCGAAGTCGTGAAGTCGAACAGCTTGCCCGCCGACAGTTTGGATATGTAGAGGTTGAGCACCGAATGCTTCTCCGCACCGGCGCGCAGGTAGTGCAGCATCTCGCGCTGCGTACCTTCCTCCAGGCAGGAGGCCTGCAGGTGATAGCGGCCGAGGTAGGCACAGGCGCCGCGCGAAGTGCGACCACCGAACACCGAGCCGGAAATCACGCGCACTTTCTTGCCGACCTTGACCTCGCCAGCAGTGAGTTCATCCAGGCTGGCGCCCAGGCGCGTACGCACCAGACGCGGGTTCGAAACCATCGGCCCGCCTAGCGCGATCACACGCTCGGTCCACAGCCGGCCGGTGGCGAACAGCTTGCCGATCGCGATCACGTCCTGGTAGTTGAGGTACCACACGCTCTTGTGCGCACTGACCGGATCGATGAAATGGATGTGCGTGCCCGCCAGCCCCGCAGGGTGCGGGCCGTCGAAAGTCTCGCCAGTGATGCCGCCCTGGCCCACGCCAGGCATCTGCGTGCCCTCGGCATGACAGACGACAACGCGGGCGATGCGCGCCAGCACGCGCAGGCCGCGCGCGAAGTCTTCCTTGTACTCGGCGATGACCACGGTGGGGTCGGCCGCGAGCGGGTGGGTGTCGATGGCGGTGACGAAGATCGACCGCGGCTTGGCGTCGATCGCCGGCACCTTGCTGTACGGACGCGTGCGCAGTGCGGTCCACAAACCGGATTCGATCAGGCTTTCGCGCACCTTTGCGTCGTCGAGGGCATCGATCTGCGCATCGCTGTAGCGTGCGAACTCGACAGCGCTGTCGGCAGCGTCCTCGCCCTCCAGGTCGATCACCACCGATTGCAGCACGCGCTGCTCACCGCGATGAATCGCACTGATCGTGCCGGCACCGGGCGCGGTAAACACCACGCCTGGCGTCTTCTTGTCGGAAAAAAGGACCTGCCCCAGCTTCACCCGGTCGCCGACCTGAACCGCCATGGTCGGCTTCATACCGTGGTAGTCGAAGCCGATGACGGCCACGCTGCGCACGGGACGACCGTCCTCGATACGCTGCGCAGGTGCGCCGGTGATGGGCAGGTCCAGACCGCGTTTGATTCTTATCATGCGCCTCTCGCCCAAAGACTCGTGGGAATGGACGAGACCGCCGTCTGGCCGTCACCGGGCCCCTCAGCCCGGCGACGTCGGGCCGGTCCCGCGTCTACAAACGCACGGATTATAAAAGATTGTTACCGCCCGATCACGCCGAACGATCAACAACTTGCTACCAATCCGTAGTTTCCACAACGCGAACCGGCCCGGTCGGAATGGGCATTACACGCGTTCGAACACCCCCGCGGCCCCCATACCCGTGCCAATGCACATGCTGATCATGCCGTAGCGCAACGCCGGATCGCGCTGCATCGCCGACATCAGCGTCGCGGTGCGGATCGCTCCGGTGGCACCCAGGGGATGACCGAGCGCGATCGCCCCACCGAGCGGATTGACCCTTGCCGGGTCCATATCGAGCTGACGCATCACGGCCAGCGCCTGGGCGGCAAAAGCCTCGTTGAGCTCGGTCCAGGCGATGTCGCCAAGGCTGACACCGGCCAGGGCGAGCGCGCGCGGGATGGCCTCGACGGGGCCGATGCCCATCACCTGGGGCGGCACGCCGGCGACCGCATAACCGGCGAAGCGTGCAATCGGTTTGACGTCGTAGCGCTTGACCGCAGCCTCGCTCATCAGCAGCACGGCCCCCGCGCCGTCCGACATCTGGGAGCTGTTGCCAGCGGTCACCGAGCCACGCGCTGCAAACACCGGACGCAGCTTGGCAAGTCGCTCGAGGCTGGCGTCGGCGCGCGGCCCTTCGTCGTTCTCGAGCACACGCTCGACCATGCGCACCGTACCCGCCTCGCCCGGCACATGCGCACGCACGGCATAGGGCGCGATCTCGTCGGCAAAGTGCCCTGCCGCAATCGCCGCGCACGCGCGCCGATGCGACTCGACCGCGAAAGCGTCCTGGTCCTCACGGCTCACCTGCCACTGCTGGGCAACCTTCTCCGCAGTCAGACCCATGCCGTAGGCAATGGCGAGATTTTCGTCGCGTGCGAAGATGTCCGGATTGAGGCTGACCTTGTTGCCCATGATCTGCGGCATCGCGCTCATGCTCTCGGTGCCGGCGGCGATCATCACGTCCGCCTCGCCGAGGCGGATGCGGCTGGCAGCGTCGGCCACCGCCTGCAGGCCGGAAGCGCAGAAGCGGTTGATGGTAATCCCCGGCACCGCATCGGGCAGGCCGGCCAGCAGCGCGCCGATGCGCGCCACGTTCATGCCCTGCTCGGCCTCGGGCATCGCGCAGCCGGTGACGACGTCACCGATCTGGCTGGCATCGAGGTTGGGCACCTTGGCCACCAGCGCGCGCAGCACCGTTGCCAGCATGTCGTCGGGGCGCACGTGGCGGAAGGCGCCATTGCGCTTGGCCACCGGCGTACGCACCGCGGCGACGACGTAGGCGTCCTGAATCTGCTTGCTCATTCTCATGTCCTCAATCAGTTACGCAGGGGCTTGCCGGTCTCGAGCATGTGCGCGATGCGCTGCTGGGTCTTCTCGGTCTTGAGCAGCTCGACGAACTGGGCACGCTCGACATCCAGAATCCACTGCTCGCTGACCCGGCTGCCCGAGTCCACCTCGCCGCCGCACAGCGCAGTGGCCGCTGCACGCGCGACACGATAGTCGTGCGCCGAGATGAAACCGCCTTCCGCCATGTTGATCAGCATCATCTCGCAGGTGGCAACGCCGTTGCGCCCTGCCACGGTGACCTGGGGATCGAGCAACGCCGGGCGCCAGGCAGACTCCGCCATCGCCCGCGCACGCCGGATCGCGGCAAACAGGATCTCGTTGGCGTTGAACAGCACATCGTCGCTGCCGCGGCCGAAGCCCAGCTGTACCGCTTCCAGCGCGCTCTTGGCGACCGTCGCCATGGCGATGGTCTGGAAGGCGTTCTGGATGTAGGGGAACACGTCGCCGCCTGCCGCGCGCTGGGCCATGGCGTGCGCCTGCAAGGCGAATTCCTTGCAGCCGCCGCCCGCCGGAATGAGGCCCACGCCCGCCTCGACCAGTCCTACGTAGCTTTCGAGCGCGAACACGCGATGCGCCGCATGCATGACGAACTCGCAGCCACCACCGAGCGCCATGCCCTGCACAGCCGCCACCACCGGCACCTGGGCATGCTTGATCGCCATCGAGGTGCGCTGGAACTTGGCCACCATCTTCTCCAGCAGGTCGAACTCGCCCGCACGGCAGGCCTCGCCGACCTGTTGCAGGTTGGCGCCGACCGCGAACGGCGCCGGCTGCCAGATCACCAGGCCGTCGAGCTCGCACTCGGCACGCGCGACCGCCTCGAGCAAGCCGTCCATGACCTCGTCGCCGATCGCATGCATCTTCGAGGTGATCGACACGATGCCGATACGCGCATCCTGATCCGCCCGCCGCCACAAGCGCACACCGGCGTTTTCCCACAGCGTTTCGCCGCGGTCGTCGGGCGCCTCGCCGAGCACGCGATCGGGGTAGAGCTGACGCTGGTACACCGACAGTGCTGCGCGGGCCTTCAGCGAGTTCTCGGCAGCGCTGTAGGAGCCAGCTGGTGCATGCACGCCCTCGCGCTCGAACACCCAGGCCGGCAGCGGCACCGCGGCCATTGCACGGCCATGGGCGATGTCGTCGCGGATCATCTCGGCCACCGCCTGCCAGCCTGCGGCCTGCCAGGTCTCGAACGGCCCCTGCGCCCAACCGAAGCCCCAGCGCATGGCGAGGTCGATGTCACGTGCGTTGTCGGCGATGTCGCCCAGGTGAACCGCGCAGTAATGGAACACGTCACGGAAGATCGACCACAGGAACTGCGCCTGGGGGTGCGGGTGCGCTGCAAGCTGGGCGAACTTCTCCGCCGGGTTCTTCAGCTTGAGGATCGCCTCGACCTCAGGGAACACCTCACCGCCGCTGTCGCGATAGTCCTGCAGCTGCAGGTCGAGCACCTGGATCTGCTTGCCCTGCTTGCGGTAGATACCGCACTTGGTCTTCTGCCCGAGCGCGCCGCGGGCGATCAGCGCCCGCAGCCAATCGGGCGTGCGGAAGTGCGCGCTCCACGGGTCATCGGGCAGTGTCGCCTGCATGGTGCCCACGACATGTGCCAGCGTGTCCAGCCCAACTACGTCGCCGGTGCGGAAGGTGGCGCTCTTGGGACGACCGATGCGCGGCCCGGTGAGCAGGTCGACCTCGTCGAAGGCCAGGCCGAGGCGCTGCGTATGGTGCAGGACCGCGAGGATGGAGAACACACCGACGCGGTTGGCGACGAAGTTGGGCGTGTCCTTGGCGCGCACGATGCTCTTGCCCAGGCGGGTGGTGAGCCAGCCCTCCAGGCCGTCCACCAGCGCCGGTTCAGTGGCTGCCGTCGGGATGAGCTCCACCAGCGGCATGTAGCGCGGGGGGTTGAAGAAGTGGATGCCGCAGAACTGGCTGCGGCGCTCTGCCGGCATGCCCGCCGCCAGCGCCTCGATCGACAGGCCCGAGGTGTTCGAGGCGAAGATCGCCCCGGCCTTCAGATGCGGCGCCACCTTGGCGTACAGATCCAGCTTCCACTCCATCTTCTCGGCGATGGCCTCGATGACGAGGTCGCACTCGCCAAGCCGTGCAAGGTCGCTGCCGTAGTTGGCGGCCTCGACATGACGGACCCGGTCCTTGGCCGCGAACGGCGCCGGATCAAGCTTCTTCATGCCCGCGATCGCCTTGGCGACCACCCCATTGGCGTCACCTTCCTTCGCCGGCAGATCGAACAGGATCACCGGCACATCGGCGTTGGCGCAGTGGGCAGCGATCTGCGCCCCCATCACACCGGCGCCGAGCACGGCGACCTTGCGAATAATCAGTCTGCTCACTTCCACCTCCCTGAAGAGTCCATTCAATGCATCGGACCGGCCGCACGCGTGTCGCGCGACCAGCAAAACGGGGCCCCGCAGCCGCTCACTCGGGCGGGATCGGGCGCTTGCGGCCACGGTCATCGAGCGCGACATAGGTCAGACGCGCCTCGGTAACCTTCACCACTACCGGATTCTCCGGCTCGCGCTCGGCGTAAACCTCCACATCCACTGTCACCGAGCTCACGCCAACCGACACGATCTCGGCGTAGAAGCTGACCAGGTCGCCCACCGAAACCGGCTGCTTGAACGTGAATGAGTTCACCGCCACCGTGGCCACCCGGCTGCGTGCGCGCCGACGCGCGGGGATCGCACCGGCGATGTCCACCATGGACATGATCCAACCGCCGAACACGTCACCGGCGGGATTGAGGTCTGCCGGCATCGGCATCACACGCAGCGCGGGCTGCTTGTGTTCGGGCAGCGCGCAAGGTGCGTTCGTGGTCTGTGACATCAGTCTTTCCTCCATGGTCAGCCAGGCAAGGCCGACGCTTTCCCGCGCGTGGCGAGCAGGTTGAGCGGGCCGCCGGTGTGCGGCGCGAAACCCGTCCCGAAAATGACACCCGCATCGGCGAGATCCGTATCGCCCACTACCCCCTCGCGCACGCAGCGCTCGGTCGCCGCGAGCAGCGGTGCGAGCACGCGCTCGGCCAGGCCCGCAGGCACCGCAGGCGCGGGCGCGCCAGCGCGCTTGCCGCCCTCGGCAGCCGTCTTGACGACCTTGCCATCCTGCCAGCGGTAGTAGCCCTCGCCCGACTTGCGTCCAAGCTTGCCCGCAGCAACCAGCTTCAGCAGGCGCGCGGGTGGCTCCGCCCCGCTGCCTGCGAGCGCCTTGCCGGCAGCAACCGCTATATCCAGGCCGACGGTATCAACCAGTTCGACCGGCCCCATCGGCATGCCGAAGGCCGTGAGCGCGGCGTCCACCGTCTCGGGCGCAATGCCCTCCTCGACGCAGCGCAGGGCCTCAAGCATGTAAGGCCCGAGCACCGCATTGACGAGGAAGCCCGGCGCGCTCTTCACGGGCAGCGGCAGCTTGTCGATGCGGCGCACGAAACCGGTCGCACGGCGCAGCACCTCGGCCGCGGTGGCCTCACCTGCCACCACCTCGACCAGCGGCAGCATCGGCACCGGGTTGAAGAAGTGGATGCCGACCAGTCGCGACGGGTCCTGCAACGCACTGGCGATATCCTCCAGACGCAGGCTGGAGGTGTTGGTCGCGAGAACGGCCTCGGGCCGGGCGCGGCGTTCGAGCTCGGCGAACAGGCTGCGCTTGACCGCCAGATCCTCGAAGATGGCCTCGATGATCAAGTCGGCGCGCGCCGCGCCATGGCCTTCTGGATCGGCAATCAGGCGGTCCAGGGTGAAGCGCACCTGACGCGCATCGCCCTTGTGGCGGCGCTCGAAGAGCCTGGCCGCACGCTGGATGGCCGGTGCGATGCGCTCGACGGACTGATCCTGCAGCGTCACCGTCATGCCGCGCAGCGCGCACACCGCAGCGATGTCTCCGCCCATCACGCCTGCGCCGACGACATGCACATGGCGGGGCGCGAAGTCGCTCTCCTTGCCGAAGGCCTTCAAGCGCTCCTGCAGGAAGAACACCCGCACCAGGTTCTTGGCGGTGGGCGAATCGAAAATGGCCTCGAGCGAAGCAGGATCGCCCGCAGGCACGGCGAGTGCGTTGCCGCCATGCTTTTCCCAGATGTCGACGATGGCGAAGGGCGCCGGGTAGTGCTCGCGGCTGACCTTGGCTGCCGCCTGCTTGCGCGCCTTGTCGGCCACGACACGACGCAGCGGACCGTTCATCGCCAGGCGCAGCAAGCGCTCCTGCAGCGGCGGCCGGCGCGCCGGGGCCGCTGCCAGTGCCATCATGCGTGCTGCGGATTCCATCACCCGCGCCGGCACGTAGTCGTCGGCCAGCCCGATGCGCTTGGCCTTCCTCGCATCCACCGCCTTGCCGGTGAGCATGAGATCGAGCGCCGTCGCCGGCCCCACCGCCTGCGGCAGGCGCAGCATGCCGCCCCAGGCCGGGACGATGCCGAGCATGACCTCGGGCAGGGCGAGCCGCGTGCCGGGCTCATCGACCACGAGCCGGTAACGGCAGGCCAGCGCGAGCTCGAGCCCGCCGCCCATGCAATGCCCGCGGATGAGCGCGAGCGTGGGGTAGCGCACCGCAGCCAGGCGGTTGAACAAGCCCCAGCCGCGCTCGACCAGCGCACGCGCGGCGGCCGGCGAGGCAATGCGGGAAAACTCCTCGATGTCGGCACCGGCGATGAAGCCCGCAGGCTTGGCCGATGCGATCACGAGCGCCTTGGGCGGCGCCGCATCGAGGGCATCGAGCACGCGGCCGAACTCGGTCATCACCTCGGCCGACAGCACGTTGGTACTCGCGTCCGCCTTGTCCAGCTCGAGCCAGGCCAGCCCGCCGTCTTCCCGGCGCAGACGCCAGTGTTTCCAGTCGTGTTGCATGTTCTCGCTCATCAAACCGTCTCCACCAGCATGGCGCCGCCCTGGCCACCGCCGATGCAGATCGACGCCAGCCCACGCCCGCCGCCCTTGCGGCGCAGCACATGGAGCAGATGCAGGACGATGCGCGCACCGCTCGCGCCCACCGGATGTCCGAGTGCCACCGCGCCACCATCGAGGTTGAGGTGTGCGGCATCAGGGGCGCCGGGCGCGTCGACACCGAAGTGCTCGCGGCAGTAGGCATCGTCGGCCAGCGCACGCAGGCAGGCGATCACCTGGGCGGCAAAGGCCTCGTTGATCTCCCAGGCATCCAGCGCCTGCGGCGCCAGGCCGTGACGCTGCAGGATCGGCATCGCCGCATGCACCGGCCCCAGGCCCATCTGGTCGGGCGCGAGGCCGGCCCACTGGCTATCAACGATGCGCCCGATCGGCTGCAGGCCATGGCGCGTCACCGCCTCCTCGGAGGCCAGCACCAGCCAGGCAGCGCCATCGGTGATCTGGGAGCTGTTGCCCGGCGTCACGCGGCCATATTTCTTGTCGAAGAAGGGCTTGAGGCGGGCGAGGTTGTCCATCGACGAATCGCGCCGCACGCCGTCGTCGGCCGAGTACACGGTGCCGTCGCGATCGATCAGCGGCACGATCTCGGCGCGCAGGTGGCCGGCATCCTGCGCCGCACACACGCGGCGGTGGCTTTCGACCGCGAAGGCATCCATGTCGGCGCGGGTGATGCCGAACTTCCAAGCCAGGTTCTCGGCTGTCTGACCCATCAGCTGGCCCACGATCGGATCGGTAAGCCCCTTCATGATGCCGATCACCGGCGCGAGATATCCCAGGCGCAGCGACTTCAGCGCGGCAAGCTTCTGGCCCACGCTGCGGGCGGCATACCAGCCCGCCAGCCAGCGCACCATCTTGTCCGAGAACAGCAGCGGCGCATGCGAGAGCGCATCGACACCACCGGCAAGAACGAGCTCGCTGCGGCCGCTGCGGATGTTGGTGAGCGCGGAATCGAGCGCCTGCATGCCCGAGGCGCAGTTGCGCATCACCGTCCAGCCTGGCACTGCGTTGCCGCAGCCCATGCGCAGCGCAACCACGCGGCCGATGTTGACCTCATCGGCCGACGGGCTGGCGCAGCCCAGGATGACCTCGTCAAGTTGGTCGGGCGCGAAAGGCTGGCGCACCAGCAGCGCACTGCCCGCCGCGGTGGCGAGGTCGGCGGCGGTGAAGGGGCCGGGTGCGTTCTTCGCCTTCAGGAAGGGCGTACGCGCACCATCGACGACATAGACCGTCCGGCTCATGCAGCCACCTTCAACGCAGGCGCCGAGCGCGGCGCCTCCTCGAGCGCGGCGCGCAGGCCGAAGTCATAAGGGAAGTCATCGACGCGGATCACCTTGTTGCGCAGCATGTTGCGGCGCTCGACGAGGCGGAACTCCTCATCGCTGATCACGCCGGCTTCGCGTGCGCGGCGCCACACCTCGTCGACATCGCCGCCAGTCATCAACCCGGGGGCGAAGCGGCCATCGCGCTGCAGTTGCCTGAGCTTGGCCTCGACCGGCTCGGCGGCGATCGTCGCCGCGAGCGCGGCCTCGAGCGCGCCCACCGGCTCCTCGATGTCCTCCGGCAGGTAGACATCCGCGGTGAGACGGTCGCGGGTGGCCGAAGGCTCGATGAGCAGCGCGGCAACCTGGTGGCCGAGCTTGTCCGAAGGCACGACATAGGGACGACCAAGCGGGAACACGACCAAGCGACGCAGCAGGAAGGCGAAGAGCTTGTTCGGGAAATTGGCGATCACGCCTTCGAAGGCGAGCTGGATGCGGAACATGCAGTCCCAGATCGCCCAGTGCATCAGCGGTGCATCCGCCGCCTGTCGGCCCTCGGCCTCGTAACGCTTGAGGGTCGCCGTGGCCAGGTACATCAGCGACAGGATGTCGCCCAGGCGCGCCGACAGCTTCTCCTTGCGCTTGAGCGCACCGCCCAGGGTGCCCATGGAGATGTCCGAGATGAAGGCGAAGGCGGCCGAGAAGCGGGTCAGCTGCTGGTAGTAGCGCCGCGTCTCGGGCGCCACGTCGGCCGGCACCTTGACGAAGTGCGAGCCGGTCAGCCCCATCGCCACCGCACGCGCGGCATTGGACACCGTGAAGCCGACGTGGCCCCACAGCGCCTTGTCGAAAGCCTCGAGGTCGTTCTTCTGCGCCGAGTGCATCTCGTCGAGCACGTAGGGGTGGCAGCGGATCGCGCCCTGGCCGAACAGGATCAGGCTGCGGGTGAGGATGTTCGCACCCTCGACCGTGATGCCGACCGGAATCTGCTGGTAGGCGCGACCGAGGAAGTTCTGCGGCCCCAGGCAGATGCCCTTGCCGCCGATGACGTCCATGCCATCATTGACGACCTGGCGTGCACGTTCGGTAACGTGGTACTTGACGATCGCCGACACCACCGAGGGCTTCTCGCCAAGATCGATCGCACCGGCCGTCATCACCCGCGCGGCATCGCACAGGTAGGTGTTGGCACCGATCCGGGTCAGCGCCTCCTCGACACCTTCGAAGCGGCCGATCGCGGTCTTGAACTGGTAACGCACACGGGCATAGGCGCCGACAGCGCGCGCAGTGAGCTTCTGCATGCCGGTGTTGGAACCGGGCAGCGAAATGCTGCGCCCGGCCGCCAGGCACTCCATGAGCATGCGCCAGCCCTGCCCCGCCATGCGCGGGCCGCCGATGATGAAGTCGAGCGGCATGAACACGTCCTTGCCGCGCACCGGCCCGTTCATCCACACCGCGTTGAGCGGGAAGTGGCGGTTGCCGATGTCCACCCCCGGGTGGTCGTGCGGCACCAGCGCGCAGGTAATGCCCAGATCCTCGTCGCCCCCCAGCAGGCGCTCGGGGTCATAGAGGCGGAAAGCGAGGCCGAACACGGTGCACACCGGCGCGAGCGTGATGTAGCGCTTGTCGAAGGAGACGCGCATGCCCAGCACCTCTTCGCCATTCCATTCGCCCTTGCACACCACACCCGCATCGGGGATGGAGGCTGCGTCCGAGCCCGCCCACGGGCTGGTGAGCGCAAAGGCGGGGATCTCGCGGCCGCTGGCCAGGCCGGGCAGGTAGTGCTGCTTCTGCTCCGGCGTGCCGTAGTGCAGCAGCAGCTCCGCCGGACCGAGCGAATTGGGCACCATCACCGTCACCGCCGGTGCCGAAGATCGCGTCGACAGCTTGGTGATGACCTGCGAGTGAGCGTAGGCCGAGAAGCCCTTGCCGCCATATTCCCTGGGGATGATCATGCCCAGGAAGCCCTTGTCCTTGATGTACTGCCAGACCTCGGCGGGCATGTCCTGCTGCTGGGTGCACGCCCAGTCGTTGGTGAGGCGGCACAGCGCCTCGGTCTCGTTGTCGAGGAAGGCCTGCTCCTCGGCGCTTAGCTTTGGCCAGGGGTAGGCACCGAGCTTGTTCCAGTCCGGGCGGCCGGCGAAGAGCTCGCCTTCCCACCACACCGTGCCGGCCTCGAGCGCGTCGCGCTCGGTCTGTGACATCGCGGGCAGGGCCCCGCGGAAGGCCTTCAGGATCGGTGCGGTCACGCGCTGGCGCCGCAGGCCATCATGCATGAACACCCCCAGCACGGCAGCCAGCACCGCCATCGCGAGCAGGGTCCAGCCCACTGCCCAACCGGCCGCCCAGCCCATCGCCGCAAGCCAGGCCAGCCCTGCCCAGAGCCAGGCAAAAAGTGGCGCTCGCCCGTAGGCGAGCGCACCTGCCAAGGGAGGGAGGGAAAGCAGTAGCAACCAGGTCATCTCTGTCTCCAGAACAACATCAATCAGGTGTTGCAGCCGCGCCGAGACGCAGCTGCAGATTCATTCGGCATTCCGCGCCACAGACTCCGCGCCAGTGACGAAGTCGGGGAGCGGTGCGCGCAAGCCGCCAAGCAGGAAGGACATCAGGCGCGGCAGCATGTGCGCGGGGTCCTCGTCGTCGAAGCGCCCGGCAAACAGCTGCAGGGCGTCGGTCCCGGCAATCGCGTACGAGGTCGCCCCCATCATGAAATGGAAGCGCCACAGGATCTCCTCGCGCGGCACGCCGGG
The DNA here is from genome assembly GCF_000310145.2 of Thauera sp. 28. GTDB lineage: Bacteria > Pseudomonadota > Gammaproteobacteria > Burkholderiales > Rhodocyclaceae > Thauera > Thauera mechernichensis. The sequence goes on along the minus strand of NZ_AMXA01000004.1, from coordinate 63,001 downwards.
CAGCGAGTCGTACAGCGCCTGCAGGAAACGCTGCAGGGTCTGCGCATACTCCTCGGCCAGGAACTTGCGCACGAAAGCGTTCGGCTCGGTATAGGTCCGACCGAGCAATTGCATGAAGGTGCGGCCGCCATGCACGGTATCGGTCGCCATCTCCAGCGAAGGGGTGAAGAAGGCCTCCAGCACCTGGCTCGGCTTGATCTGTGTCCCGTTCGCTCGCGCGCGCTGCTCGGCACGATCGAGGGCAGCGAGGCGGGACTGGTTGAGCTCGCCGAGGCGGCGCCTGAAAACCTCGTGGATCAGGCTGTCCTTGGAGCCGAAGTGGTAGTTGACCGCGGCCAGGTTGACCCCCGCCTCAGTGGTGATCATGCGCATCGAGGTGGCATCCAGACCATGCTCGACAAACAGCGCCTCGGCCGCATCAAGGATGCGACCGCGTGTCTCGGGGCCCGACCGCGCTGAAGGACTGCTCATCATCATTCTCCTGAACGAGCACTGGATGGATCGAAGCTTACTCATTCAAACGTTCGTTTGAATTCTACGGCGATTACTGCCCGTGTCAAGAATATTGATGGATCGATTCAGGAAATCTTCTTTTCCTGCGCGGGCCCTGCCTTGAGCAGCAGGGCCGCAAGCGCCGGCAACAGGAGCAGCGCACCGAGCATGTTCACGATGAACATGAACGCCATCAGCAACCCCATGTCGGCCTGGAACTTGAGCGCGGAGAAGACCCAGGTGCCCACGCCTACGCTCATCGTGGTGGCGGTGAACATCACCGCGGTGCCACGCTGGCAGAGTGCCTGATAGAAGGCGTCCGGCAACGCATCGCCTTTGCGGAAGCGGTCGGACATGCGTTCGTAGAAGTAGATCCCGTAGTCGACGCCAATACCGACCGCAATCGCGACGACAGGCAAGGTGGACACCTTCAGGCCGATGCCCAGCAGCGCCATCAGCGCATTGCAGAACACCGCGGCGATCATCAGCGGCAGGATGATGCAGAGTGTTGCGCGCCAGGAGCGGAACTCGAGGAAGAACAGTACGCTGATCACCCCGAACACCAGCACCAGGATGGTTACCGAGGCGGCATCGACGGCCTCGTTGGTCGCCGCCATCACGCCGACGTTGCCGGAGGCGAGCAGAAAGTCGAGATGCTCGCCGCGGTTGGCGTCGCGGAAGGCCTTGACCTCGCGGATGACGTGCGAAATCGTCGCCCCCTCGTGATCGCGGGTAAAGATGAGCACCTGCATCGCGCTGCAATCGGTGTTGAGCAGGCCGGTGCTGGTATCAACCGGGGTGACCGACTGCGCCAGCACCGTGGGGTTTCGCGACAGCACTCGCCAGGCCGGGTTACCCTCATTCCAGCCGGCATTGACCGTCTTCGCCACGCCGGGCAGGCCAACCACGCTCTGCACCCCATGCACACCGCGCATGGTGGTCTCGAAGCGGTCGATCGTGTCCATGATGTCGAAGTTGGTGCAGGCACCATCGACGCCCCTGGACTGCACGATGACCGACAGCACATCGACGCCGATCGAGAACGACTCGACGATCGCGGCTGCATCCTGGTTGTAGCGCGCATCCTCGTGCAGTTCAGGAATGCCGTGGCCAAGATCGCCGGTGCGCAGATCACGCGACAACCACGTCGCGATGCCCAGCAGCAGCGCAGTGACCATCAGCACCACCGTCGCGCGCCGGGGTTCGGCCAGCGTGCGCAGGCGCGTCCACAGCCAGTGGTCCTTCGACTCTGCGCCCATTGTGCGTCGCATCTCCGCCGCGTCGAGCCGCGTCCACGACAGCAGCAGCGGCAACAGCAACATGTTGGTGAGCAGGATCAGGGCGACACCGAGGCCGGCGGTGAGCGCAAGCTCGCGCACCATGTCGATCTCGATGCGCATGATCACCAGAAAACCGACCACCGTCGTGGTAAGCGCCATCGACCCGGGCAGGAACAGGCGCCTGAAAGCGTTCTGCGCTCCCGTCAGCGGTCCCGCCCCCTCCATGATCTCCAGGCGCCAGGCGTGAGTCATCTGCACCGCGTGACTGACGCCGATGGCAAAGATCAGGAAGGGCACCAGGATCGACATCGGATCGATGCCGAAGCCGATGAGCGGCAGCAGACCCATCAGCCACACCACCGGCACCATCGCGCACAACAGCGTGAGCGCGGCCAGCTTTGCCGACCCGGAGTAGAAATACAGCAGCACCGCGGTGATCAGGAACGCCACCACGAAGAACATCAGCACGCCGCGCGCACCGTCGGTAATGTCACCCACGGCCTTCGCGAAGCCGATGATGTGCACGTCCAGGCCATCGTCGGCATGACGCGTGCGCAGATCTTCAAGCTGCTTCGCCACCGCCAGGTAGTCCAGGCGGGCACCGGTGTTGGGGTCGATCTCGAGCAGCTCTGCACTGATCATCGCCGCGCGATGGTCGTTCGACACCAGTCGCCCCACACGCCCCGACTTGAGCACATTCTCGCGCACGGTCTCGAGGTCTTCCGGCGTGCCCTCGAAGTCGGCCGGGATGACGTTGCCGCCGGCGAAGCCGGCCTCCACCACCTCGATGAAGCGCACGTTGGGGGTGAACAGCGAGGTCACCGTGGCGCGATCCACCCCCGGAATGAAGAAGACCTCGTCCGTGGCGGCCTTCAGCTTGCTCATGAAGGCCTCGTTGTAGATGTCGCCCTCATGCTGGCGCAGGGCGACGAGCACGCGATTGGCACCACCGAAGGTGTTGCGGTAGGCCATGAAGGTCTGCATGTACTCGTGTTCGAGCGGGATCATCTTCTCGAAGCCCGCATCGACCTGCAGGCGCGAGGCCGAGGCGCCGAGCAGCAGCGTGATCACCACGAACAGCCCGAGGAAGACGCGCCGGCGGCGGAACAGCAGCAGGCCGAGAAACTCCACAAAGGCCTTCAACATCAGGAACGTCCTCCCGCAGCGGGCACCAGCGACAGGCGCTCCACCCCCTCCTCACCCACCAGCAGCAGCGCATCCGGCTGTTCGCCCTGGGCAACCGCCGCGCGCGTGCGGCGGTCATCGTTGTCGACTCGCACGAAACTGTGCGCACCATCCTCGCTGATCAGCACGACACCCGCCTGGCCCGCCAGTACCACACGCCCATCAGCGAGCACACGGCCACCGAAGAGCGAACTGGGAACACCCGGACCGACCTCCTGCCAGCTGTCGCCGCCATCATCCGAGCGGAACACATGGCCACGCATGCCGAACACCAGCGCCCCGCCGTCGGCCAAGGCCAGCGCACCAAAGAACGAACCTGCGTAAGGCGACTCGAGCGCTTCCCAGGAGTCGCCGTCGTCCCGCGAGCGCAGCAGCAGGCCGGCTTCGCCGGCGATCAGCAGGTCTCCGCCAGCCAGGCGGACCACCGCGTTCAGGTGAAGTCCGTCCTCATTGGCCTCGACCTCCTGACGCGCCCAGCTTGCTCCGCCGTCGGCCGTACGCTCCAGGCGCCCATAGGCGCCAACCGCAATCCCTTGGCCATCGGCATCGAACCAGGCGCCCAGCAGCGGCTCCTCGGCTTCGGGGTCGGACTGCACCTTTACCCAATGCTCGCCGCCATCCTCGCTGCGAACGATCACCGCGTCGTGACCCACAGCGACAACGCGCTGCGCATCCACAAAGCGCACCGCGACCAGCGTGGCACCCGCCGGCGATGCCACTGCGCGCCACGCACCGCCATGGTCATCGGACACGAAGATGTGGCCGCGCTCGCCGACCGCGATCAGGCGACCGTCATCGCGCTCGGCAAGGTCGAGCATCTGCAGGTGGTCGATACGCGTCTGCGTCGCCGGCATCGGCGGATCGCTGCGTTCGGAGAACGCAAACGCCACCGCTGCCAGTACGACGACGACGAAGAGGTTGCCGATCGCGCGTTTCATGGAACCCTGGGGAAAGGAGGAAAATGCGGGTAGTGGCTCGGCCCCGCGCCCCGGAGGCGCAAGGCCGAGCCCTCATCTACAGGATCAGCGCGTACCGACGCCGCGCAGGCCCGAAGGCGTGAAGTCGGCCGGACGGGCGTCGATCACGCTATACACGCGCGGCTCGTCATTGCGCAGGCCCATGGCGATGTAGCGGCCGGACTGCAGGTCGTGGTGCACCTCGAGGCTGGGGTACAGCATCGGAATGTCGAACCAGTTGATGGTGTGCAGCTCGGAGACGCGCCACAGCTGGTCGCGGGCGTCGTACTTATCGATGGCGAGAATCGACCACGAGTCCTCGTCGAGGTAGAAGGTGCGGCGCTTGTAGCTGTGGCTGGTGCCGTCCTTCAGCGTGGCATCCACCACCCACACGCGGTGCAGCTCGTAACGCGCCAGCTCCGGGTTGAGGTGCCCGGCCTGCAGCACATCGGCCATCTTCACCGTGTTGCCGACCAGCTTGTAGGCGTTGTAGGGGACGTAGATCTCCTTCTTGCCCACCAGCTTCCAGTCGTAACGGTCGATGGCGCCGTTGTACATGTCGAAGTCGTCGTTGGTACGCAGGCCATCGGCCGCCGTGCCCGGGTTGTCGTAGGCCACGTTCGGTGCCAGGCGCACACGGCGCTGGCCCGGGTTGTAGGTCCACGCCTGGCGGCGGTCGAGGAACTCATGCACGAGCAGGATCTGCCCCGCCAGGCGAGCGGGTGCGGTCACCGTCTGCAGGAAGTTGAACAGCTTGCCCTGCTCGATCTGCTCCGGCGACTTGCTCAGGCTGCCATAGTGGAAGTCGTACTGGTACTCGAAGCGCACCGGCGTGTAGGTGCCCTGTCGCGTCACCGCGGCCTGGCTCCAGTTCATCGCGTAGGACTCGCCGCGGTAGCGTGCAAGGTGGTTCCAGATCGCCTCGGCGCCATCCTGCGGAATCGGGAAAGGGATGCCGCCGGTCGTGCCTTCGATCGTGCGCCCACCATCGACCAGCTTGGCGCGACTGGCATTGGCGATGGTCTGGTCGTAGTGCCCCTGCGGGAAGGCCGCGCTGCGCCGCGTGGGGTAGACGTTCATCTTCCACGTCGAGTAGGTCTTGAGCATCGCCACCTGGCCCGGGGTGAGCTTGTCGGCGTGCTGATCGACGTTGGCCGCATCGATGGTGAATAGCGGCTTGTCAGCGGCGAAGGGGTCTGCATAGTGTCCGCCCGCCTGATGCCCGGCCGGCGCCGAGGCGAGGCCGCCGTCCCAGGCGGGGATGGTGCCCGCCGCGTTGCCCGCCCGCTCCGCACCCATCGGCGTCAGGTCCTTACCCAGTCGTGAAGCGTCGGCCAATGCCGGCGCGGACAGCGCCACCGCGAGCGCCGCGCCGAGAATCGTGAAAGTCTTGCGCATGTCGTTTGTCTCCAGATCCGGTGTGGTGCTCAGAACGAATAGCTGACGCTGATCGACAGGAAGTCGCGGTCTTTAAGGGGATTGGTGCTGCTTGCATAGCTCGGGCTCTGAGTCCCCGCGGGAAAACCCGCAGCCGGGCTTGAAGTCGGGTCTACGCCTGAGATCGTCTTGCCCCCAAAGAACGCGGTATAGGCAATATCCGCTTGCCAGTTCTGTCGGTAATTGACGCCTACCCCGAGCGTCAAGGCCTTCGCTCCCTCGTTGAAAGTGGGGCTGCGTCCGTTCACATCATGAGCAAACGCGACGCGGGGGGAAACCGTTGCTCCGGCAAGGATGTTCGTATAATCGGCCCGCGCGACAAGTCGATACCCCCATGAGCTCTCAGTGGCGAAATACGACTGAGTCGAACCGAATGAAGTCTGTGTCGCCGAGCCCGGAGCCGGAAGATAGACGCCAGACACATTGAAGGGGATGCCAGCCGGCAAGCTGAGCCTCGTGTAACCCACCTCGCCGACCATGACGACCTGATCGGCACCCGCCATCTGAGGAACTGCTTTCGTGGCACTCAATTGCAACTGGTGCATCTTCACCCGGCGATAGCCTGTGATCTCTCCTCCAACCGGTATCGCGTCGGTACCCGGGATCTGGTTAGCCTGCCCAAGCGCTGCCAGCAATAGCTCAGGCGCAGCAATCTGAAGCGGCTGGTTTGGACGGTATGAATACTCGCCCTGCAAGGCAATCCCTGCTGGGCCAGGCGTATTGAAACTAATACCCCAGAGACGAATGTCTTCCGGATAGTCTGCGAAATAGCGCGCAGTACCTCGTTGCGACAACACCTGATCAAGCGGCAAATTCACAACACCAACTCCGGGAACAGGAACCGGAACGAGCGTCCCTGTTCCCGTCAAGGCGGTCGTTGGCTCTCCTTTTATACCGGAGGCGAAGGGCGTTCTACTGTGATAGCGAACGTGATAAAGACCGAACTCGGTGTTATTTAGGTGATCAGCGAAGTAACGAGCCGCAAGGCCGAACTGGCCTCCATCTCTTGCCTTTCGATCCGGGCTGCGCGGCGCCCACACAGCCGCCTCGGGATCGAACGGCCCAGCAAGTGCTTCAGTTACGGGATAAAGGGCAGCCGAAGGCCCAACTGGCGGCACCGGATTAGTGGCTGGCGTCCCCAGATCTTTCCTGCGACCAAATCCGACAAACACATTATTCGCCCCAGGGCTCAAGTAATCGTTGTTACTAAAGAAAGTTCCTGCCGGATCGATCTTCGTTTTTTCCCACTCAAGCATCAGAGTCGCCTCAACTGACAAGCGGTCTGTAAGATCCTGAGACGCCCAAAGCATATTGGTGGGAATCAAGCCTTCGCGAAGCTCTGAACCAGGAATTCTTAGCCGGCTGACGTTCACCGGATTCAGCACATTGATGCCGTTCTGAATGAACGTACTCTCCCCCCAGTTGACCACCTGGTTACCCAAACGAACATTGAGCGCGCGCCCCCCCACGTCGAAGCGACCACGAACATAGGCATCAAGCAATTCAAAGTCACGGCCTGTCTGGCTGCGTGCCGCGTCACTCAAGCCGCTCTTGTTCATGACAGCATGGTCATAGAAGTACGACGCCCGAACAAACGCACCGTAATTTCGGTAGTTCAGCTCTAGATCGTGAGTGGCCTTTAAAGCAAGCGAAACCAGATCGCCTTTGTCATAGTTGAGATTGCCGTCATCTTCGTTCACTGAGCGAGAGGTTCCGCCGTTCGTAATCCCGACCAGCGAAGCATCCCTACCCTGCATCCGCCACAGCCCACCCACCGACAGGGTGGTATCGAAGCTGCCTGTCACCTCGCCGCTGGCGCTGGTGAATTCGAAGGCGTGCACGCTGGCAGGCGCAGCAAAGGCGAGCACGACGGCTGAGGCCAGGGTGCTTAGTGCCAGTGCGGGGCGGTGCGATGCTGCTCGATGCTTGATCCGACTCATTTGACTCCTCCTCGGTGGCAACCCCGCACTCTGTAGCGGGCGGGTGTATCTGGGTGCTGCAATCAAATGCATCCGCAGACGGCATCCGGCCGTTTGCGGCGCCCAAGGGCAGAGCATGCGCAGAGGCAACCGCGCTGTCTCCTCGGGATAAACACTTATCTCTTTGGGGAAAGACCGCATCAACCGATTGATACCTGCTGATGGGCGCATCCATTTTTCTAATTCAAACGTTTGTTTGAATAGTACAAACTCCTGCGCTCAAGTCAAGCGGGGAGAAGGAAATTTTCCACATGGCACGATCTGCTCAGGCGCTCAAACCGCTGCGGATTTGACGCCGGCCGGCCCTGCCAACAGAATCCGCTGCCGGCATCCGCCCTTGCCCTGCGCCCAAGCCGAACTGGACCCCCTGATGAGACGCGCCCCCTCCGCCGCCCTGCCCGGCCCCGAACCCACCGAACGCCGCGACTGGCAGACTCTCAAGAGCCTGATCCCCTTCATCTGGGCCTACAAGGGCCGGGTGCTGTTCGCGCTCGCCTGCCTGGTCGCCGCCAAGGGCGCCAACGTGTCGGTGCCGCTGGTCTTCAAGCACCTGATCGACGGCCTCACGATCACGCCCGAGCAGGCCTTCATCGTCGTGCCGGCCACGCTCCTGCTGGCCTACGGCGTGCTGCGCTTCTCGACCTCGCTACTCACCGAGTTGCGCGAGGTGGTGTTCGCGCGCGTAACCCAGCAGGCGGTGCGCGAGATTTCGCTGCGCGTATTCCGCCATCTGCACGCGCTGTCGCTGCGCTTTCATCTGGAACGCCAGACGGGCGGGCTGACGCGGGACATCGAGCGCGGCACACGCTCGATCGGCTCACTGATCAGCTACACGCTGTACTCCATCCTGCCCACGCTGATCGAGATCGGCATGGTGATCGGCATCCTGCTGGTGAGCTACGACGCCGTGTTCGCGCTCATCACGCTCAGCGCGCTGACGATCTACATCACCTTTACCGTGAAGGTGACCAACTGGCGCACCGCGCTGCGACGCCAGGCCAACGAGCTCGACTCCGCCGCCAACGCGCGCGCAATCGACAGCCTGATCAACTACGAGACAGTGAAGTACTTCAACAACGAGGAATTCGAGGCCAGACGCTACGACGAGCAGCTGCAGAAATGGACCAAGGCCCAGGTCACCAACCAGTATTCGCTGTCGGCGCTCAACGTCGGCCAGGCGGCGATCATCGCGGTCGCGGTGACGGCGATGATGTGGCAGGCGGCGATCCGGGTGGCCAGCGGCGAGATGACGATCGGCGACATCGTGCTCGTGAATGCCTTCATGATCCAGCTCTACATCCCGCTCAACTTCCTCGGCGTGCTCTACCGCGAGATCCGCCAGGCGCTCACCGATATCGAGCGCATGTTCGGCCTCATGCACACCCAGCGCGAGATCGCGGACGCGCCCGACGCGCGCACACTGCCAGCGGGCCCGGCGAGCGTGCGCTTCGAGAACGTGAGCTTCGCCTACGACGCCAAGCGGCCGATCCTGTTCGACGTCGATTTCGGCATTCCGGCCGGGCACACGGTGGCGGTGGTGGGGCACTCGGGCTCGGGCAAGTCCACCCTCGCCCGCCTGCTCTACCGCTTCTACGACGTGCAGGGCGGCGCCATCTGCATCAACGGCCACGACCTGCGCAACCTCAGCCAGGACAGCCTGCGCGCAGCGATCGGCATCGTCCCGCAGGACACGGTGCTGTTCAACGACACCCTGTACTACAACATCCAGTACGGCCGTCCCGGCGCCAGTCGCGAAGAGGTCGAGGCCGCCGCACGTGCGGCACAGCTGGAAGACTTCATCCACCAGCTGCCCGACGGCTACGAGACGCGGGTCGGCGAGCGCGGCCTGAAACTGTCCGGCGGCGAAAAGCAGCGCGTGGCGATCGCGCGCGCGCTATTGAAGAACCCCGCCATCCTGATCTTCGACGAGGCCACCTCCGCGCTCGACTCGCGAACCGAAAAGGCGATCCAGGCGCAGATCGAGCTCGCTGCGCAGGGCCGCACCGCGCTGGTGATCGCCCACCGCCTGTCGACGATCATGGACGCCGACGAAATCATCGTGCTCGACAAGGGCCGCATCGTCGAGCGCGGTCGCCATACGCCGCTGCTCGCCAAGGGCGGCGCCTATGCGCAGATGTGGCTGCTGCAGCAGCAGGAGGACGCCGCACAGGATTGAGCGCGGCGCACCGCCAAACAAAAGAGGCGCCCGCGGGCGCCTCTTTTGTTTGATGCTTGCAGACCGATCAGGCCGACTTCCAGCGCCGGCGCGTCGCGACCAGGCCAAGCAGACCCAGGCCGGCGAGGGCCAGCGAGCCGGGTTCGGGGACGCCCGACGGCGGAGGCGGGGGCGGGATCTTGGTGACACCTGCAACTGATGCGATCTTGATGTAGTCGTGCCTGCCGTCACCGTTGGTGACGCCCGAAGCCGAGATCGCACCGGCACCGATGAGCCAGAAGCTCGAATACACCGAGGCGCCGGTGTTGTAAGTCCCGGTGGACGCGCCGTTGGCATAGTTGCCGACCAGCGACCAGCCGCTACTCAAGAGATTCGCGTACGTGTTGTTGGCGAGACTACCGGAGAAAGGCGTGGCGCCAGTGTAGGCGAGCAGGAAGAAATCGGAGTCGGTCTGGACCCAGCCAATGCTCACCTTGTCGAGTTTGACCTCCTGCGGCCCGAAATTGAGCAGCAGGGACTCGAAGCGGCCGTTCGTATCCATCGCATGCTCAGGCGCTGAGAGCGTTTCGTCGGCGTTGCCGTTGCTACCACCGGCTTTGCCGTCTGCACCGAGATGCTGCACGCCGACACCGCCGTCCCACTTGGTAACCGCACCGGAGCCGAGCTTTCCATCGTTCAAGTTGTACCACGCGCTCATTGCGGGCACGGTGGTCGACGTATTGAGATTCCACGTCGTCGAGGCGCTTGCCGCGCCCGAACCCAAGGCCAGGCCTGCAGTCACCAACGCACATGCGAGCTGTTTGTGATTCATCTTTTTTACCTTCTCACGTAGTTCTTTTCTACTGCTTTCACGACACTGAAGCACACTTCATGCCATAAAAAACAATTTCTTTGAAAACAATAACATGCTCAAAAACATTTGGCCTTGCCGCGAGCAAGTGTAAAAACTTCCGACTATTTTGCGCCCAGTTCGGCAAGCAGTGCCCGCGCCTCGCCGCGCCAGGAAAACTCACCCGGCATGGCAAGCGCAGCCTTCAGCTCATCCGCTGCCTCTCCCCGACGCCCCATCTTCGCCAGCACGTAGGCCAAGTGCCAGCGAATCTCGGCATTGTTCGGCGCGCGCAGGCGGGCATCGCGCAGGTAGCGCATCGATTCCTCGTAGCGCTGCAGCGAGGCCAGGACCCACCCCATGGTGTCCATCACCGCGGCGTCGCCCGGCGCAAGGCGCAGCGCCTCGCTGGCATGGGCGAGCGGATCGCCTTCGCCCAGCTCCAGCAGCACGATGGCGAGGTTGTTGCGCACGGCAGCGCTGGTACGGCCCGCCGCAACCAAGGCTTCATAGGTTTCGCGGGCCTCGCGCAGCTGGCCGCTGCGCATCAGCAGCTCGGCCAGCAGCTCGCGCGCGGCGATATCGCCCGGCGCCTGCTGCACGCGCGCGCGCACCGGGGCAAGCGCCTGCACCGGCTCACCCTGACGGACATGGACGTCCGCAAGCCGGTACAGCAATGCCGTGGATGGAGCACGCGCCATCGCCTCACGGAACAGGCGCGCCGCCTCTGCATGCTCGCCCCGCTCGCGGGCGAGATCACCAGCCAGGCGATAGCGCTCGAAATGGTTCGGGTGCGCTGCAAGCACGCGCTCAAGGTAGCCCGCTGCAAGCACGATGTTGCGCTCGGCGACCGCCGCCTCTACGGCAAGCACGAGCGCGTCGAGATCATCTGGCCGGCCTTGCAGTGCCTTGTCGGCCGAGTAGCGCGCGGCAACAGGATCGGCCGCAGCCAGTTGCATGTACCCGATGCGTACCAGGTGTGCGGTATCGAAGCCGGCAGCGCGCACCATCTCGCGCAGCACCTGCTGAGCGGCGCGGTTGTCCCCGGCGTCGATCTCGGTCTGCGCGAGCGCCGCTAGCGCGACCAGGTCGCCCGCACGCCGCGCCGCCAGTGCTCGCGCCACCTCACGCGCGCCGTCGCGGTTACCGGCCGCCGAGCGCAGTTCGATCAGGGTGAGGCCGTACTGAAGGTTGTCGCTTGCCTCGGCAAGCGCCTTCTCCGCCCAGCGCTCGGCCTCTGCCAGCCGCCCCGCCCTGCGCTCGAGCAGCACATACTCGTACATCAGCCCGGCGTCGTGGCGATGCTTGCGCAACAAGGGGTCGAGCGCGCGCCGCGCCTGATCGAATGCGCCCGCACGCACATCCAGCCGCAAGAGGCCAACCTGCGCAGGCAGGAAATCGCCTTGCGACAACAAGGCAGACTCGAAGGACTTGCGCGCCGCAACCACATCACCGCTGGCCGCCTGCATCTGCCCGAGCAGGTGCAGCGCCTCCGCCCCCTGCGCACCTGCGGCGACATGGCGACCAGCGACATCAAGCGCCCCCGCCACATCGCCACTGCGCAGGCGCAGCGTGGCCAGCCCGGAAGCGAGGCCGAAGTCAGCAGGCAGCTTGTCGAAAGCCTGTGTGAGGGCTTCCAGCGCCGCCGCACGCTCGCCGGTGCGCAACAGCCCTTGACTGAGCGAAGCCAGCGCCCCTGCACCCTGCTCGCCACCGGCGACAGCGCGCTCGAGCGCCTCCACCGCGCGCGCATTGCGCCCGAGTGCGAGATGGATACGTCCGATCAGGAACAAGGCTTGCGCATCGGCCGGACTGTCGCGCAGCACACTCTCGAGCAAGAGCTGGGCGCGCGCGTAGTCCTCGCCATCCATATGCACGGCAGCAAGCAGCTTGCGGGCGCCAGCGTTGCGCGGATAGCGCGCGACCAGCACTTCGAGGTACTTGCGCGCCTTCTCGAGCTGGCCGCTCGAGTAGTGCGCGAGGCCACCGGCCATCAGCAACTGCTCCTGGCTCGCCAGCCACTCGGCGGGCAAGGTATCGACGACACGCGCGACCTCTGTCAGCAGTGCGGCCTCGGCCTGACGATCGCCCCGTCGTCCCGCGAGCAGCGCACGCAGGAAGTTCGAGCGCGGCTCGGTGGGCACATCGACCGCCAGGCGCGCGAGATCTTCGGCCGCCGCCGCTTCATTGCCGAGGTCGATCTGGATGCCGGCACGTGCGATGCGTGCATCCACATGTTTCGGATCGAGTTCGAGCGCACTGCTGTAGTCGGCCAGCGCCTCAGCCAGGGCGCCGGTCGCGTGCGCCACCGACGCACGCATGTTGAAGGCCGCCGCGCTGCCCGGCGCAAGCGCGACCGCCGCATTGGCGAGCTCGCGCGCCTGATCGACGCGGCCAGCCGCGATCAGGACCGGCACTTCGGCGATGAGCGGCGCCGGCGACGCAGGATCGAGCGTACGCGCCTCGGCAAAGCTGCGCTGGGCCTCTGCGAACGAGCCTGTTGCCGCCAGCGCCCTGCCGCGCATGCTCAGCACCCGCACCTGGGCCTCACCGATCACGCGGTCCGCACGCACACGCTCGAGCAACTCGGCGTGGCGCCCTTGCAGCAGATAGATCTCGCCCAGCGGAACCGTGACCTCGGCCGGATCGACCCCCAGACGCAGCGCTTCGTTGAAGGCGACCTCGGCCGGCCCGAGTTCGCCCTGGATCAGGTAGGCGCGGCCGAGCAGCAACTGCGCCGCAAGCATGTTGCGGTCCTGCTGCAACGCGTTCTTGAGCTGGATCACCGCACCGGCAACATCATCCTTCTCGAAGCGCTTGAGACCATCCTCGTAATAGCGACTGGCCGCCGCCGGGTCTGCATGGGCCGGCGTCAGCGGCAGGGCGAGGGCAAGGGCGATGGCAAGACAGCGGGCGAGCGGGCGGAGAGCGGGTGTCATCTGGGACCGGGACGGATAAGTGAATCGTAACTGGCACGAGTATACGAGCGCATTGCCGGGGCAAGCGTGCACTGCGTCATCCTCAGGGGCAGGTTGCCAGGCCACATCCGAGCGACCACCGTGCGCAAACCTGCAGATGTCTGCGATCCCGTAGAATCGCGCCTGTTCCCCACTCGCGCCGAGACTGCATTGAGCACAGCCCTCAGCCCCCGCAGACCCCGTATCGTCCTGCTCGCCACCGGCGGCACGATCGCCGGCACCGCCAGTTCGGCAACCGACACCCATGGCTACACCGCCGGCCAGCTCGGCGCCGAGGCCCTGGTGGCGGCGGTGCCGCAGCTTGCACGCCTGGCCGAGCTGACCTTCGAGCAGCTGTTCAATATCGACAGCAAGGACATGACGCCGCAGCACTGGCTGGTGCTGTCGCGCCGGGTACAGATGCTCGCTGCGCTCCCGGGGGTGGACGGGATCGTGATCACCCACGGCACCGACACCCTGGAAGAGACCGCCTACTTTCTCCAGATCACGGTGAATGCGGCCAAGCCGGTGGTGATGACCGCCGCGATGCGGCCGGCGACGGCGCTGTCAGCGGACGGACCGCTCAACCTCTACCAGGCGGTCGAACTGGCCTGTCGCCCGGCCGCGGCACGCGCGGGCGTGCTGGCCGTGCTGGGCGACCGCATCCTGCCCGCGGCCAGTCTCGCCAAGCGCCACCCGACAGCGGTGGATGCTTTCAGCACGCCCGAGTCGCTCAGCGTACTGGCCAGCGACGCAGCGCTGCAGGCGCTCACGCCCAACCGCTACAGCCGCGTCGCCCTGCCCGCCGAGGTCGTCACCCTGCCGCCGGTCGAACTCCTGACCGTAGGTGCAGGGAGCTCGCCAGCGCTGGCCTCCGCCGTCGCGCGCGCGCTGGCGCGCGCCAGCCTGCTCACCGGCGGCGCCGGTCTGGTGCTGGGCCTGCCCGGCAATGCCAGCCTGCCCGAGAGCTGGAGACCGGCGCTCGATGCACTGCCCAGCGCAGTGCCCGTGGTGCTGGCCAGCCGCTGTGGCGGCGGCGTCAGCGCGCAGCGCGCCGGCACGCCCGGCAACTGGCTGAACGCAGGCGGACTCGATCCGCTCAAGGCGCGCGTCCGCCTCATCGCGGGGCTGGCGGCAGGACTGCGCGGCGCCCGCCTGCGGCGCTGGTTCGAACGCGGCTGATGCGGCGCCAGCGCCGCAGTTCATAGCCCCGGATCGGTCCCGCCGCCAGCCACGGCGGTCTCGACCATGCGTCGGGTCAGGTGCGGCGCGAAACCTTCGATGAAGGCATAGACGTACGCTCGCAGCCACGCACGCCTGCGCAGGCCAATGCGGGTGGTGCTCGACTCGAACAGATGCGAGGCGTCCGCCATGCCGAGCTTGCGATCCTCTTCGGAGTCATAGGCCATGCGCGCCAGGATGCCGACACCCAGGTCGAGCTCGACATACTTCTTGATCACATCCGAGTCGATCGCCGTGAGCACCACATTGGGCTTCAGCCCACGCCCAAGGAAGGCCTTGTTGATGTGGCTGCGGCCGGTGAAGGCGTCGTCATAGGTGATGATCGGATAGCGCGCGATGGCCTCGAGGGTGAGCGGCGACTCGCGCAGGATCGGGTGGCGCGGCGTCGCCACCACGCAGCGGTTCCACTGGTAGCAGGGCAGCATGACGAGGTCGTCGTAGTCGGCGATGGCCTCAGTGGCGATGGCGATGTCGGCCGTACCGTCGAGCACCATCTCGCACACCTGGCGCGGATTGCCCTGGTGCAGCGACAGCCTGACCTGCGGATAGCGCTGCATGAAGTCGCGCACCACCCGGGGCAGCACGTAGCGCGCCTGCGTGTGGGTGGTGGCGATCGACAGGCTACCGCTGGCCTCGTTGGCAAACTCCTCGCCCACCTGCTGAAGGTTGCCGAGGTCGTGCAGCACGCGCTCGGCAATGGCGAGCACCGCCCGCCCCGGCTCGGTGATATCGACCAGGCGCTTGCCGTGGCGCACGAAGATCTCGATACCCAGCTCGGACTCGAGCAGGCGGATCTGCTTGGACACGCCGGGCTGCGAGGTGAACAAGGCGTCGGCCGCATCGGACACGTTGAGCCCGCGCCGGGCAACTTCCTGGATATAGCGCAGCTGCTGGATGTTCATCGCGCACCTATATAACCAAATCTTCTTGAATACTAACTCAAAATGTCTTTTTCAAACTAAACGACAAAGATACGATGCAGCGCACAACGAACACGCCCCTCCGCACCCCCAGATCGAGAGTCCAGCCATGTACCAGTACGACGAATACGACCAGCGCATCGTCGATGAGCGCGTCGCCCAGTTCGCCGACCAGACCCGCCGCTACCTGGCCGGGGAGCTCAGCGAGGACGAGTTCCGCCCCCTGCGCCTGCAGAACGGTCTCTACATCCAGCGCCACGCGCCGATGCTGCGCATCGCCGTCCCCTATGGCAACCTGAACTCGACGCAGCTGCGCACCCTGGGCCATATCGCCCGCACCTACGACCGCGGCTACGGCCACATCACCACGCGCCAGAACATCCAGTTCAACTGGCCGCGCCTGGAAGACGTGCCCGAGATCCTCGATCTGCTGGCAAAAGTGCAGATGCACGCCATCCAGACCTCGGGCAACTGCATCCGCAACGTCACCTCCGACCCCTTCGCCGGTGTCGCCCCCGACGAACACGTCGACCCGCGGCCGTGGTGCGAGATCCTTCGCCAGTGGAGCACCTTCCACCCCGAATTCGCCTTCCTGCCGCGCAAGTTCAAGATCGCGGTCAACGGCGCACGTGAAGACCGCGCCGTGATCCAGGTGCACGACATCGGGCTGGACATCGTACGCAACGCCGCCGGCGAGCAGGGCTTCCGCGTGCTGGTGGGAGGCGGCCTGGGACGCACGCCGATCATCGGCGAGGAAGTCGCCGCCTTCGTGCCCTGGCAGCAGATCCTCAACTACTGCGAGGCCGTCCTGCGCGTCTACAACCTGCACGGCCGGCGCGACAACGCCTACAAGGCACGCATCAAGATCCTGGTGAAGGCGCTCGGCGTGACCGAGTTCGCACGCCAGGTCGAGGAAGAGTTCGCCCACCTCAAGGACGGCCCGTCGACGCTGACCCAGGCCGAGATCGACCGTGTCGCCAGCCGCTTCAACGACCCGGTGCTGAGCGCACTGGAGGCGGACGCCGGCTACCGCGCACAGCTCGTCGCGGACAAGGCCTTCGCCGCCTGGGCGCGGCGCAGCGTGCGCGGACACCGTGTGGCGGGCTACGCCAGCGTGGTGCTGTCGCTCAAGCCCTATGGCGTGGCACCGGGCGACCTCACCGCCGAGCAGTTCGACGCCGTTGCCGATCTCGCCGACCGCTACGCCTTCGGCGAGGTGCGCAGCACCCACGAGCAGAACATCGTGCTCGCCAGCGTGCGCGAGGCCGACCTGCATCAACTGTGGCAGGACGCCCGTGCGATCGGCCTGGCAACGCCCAACATCGGCCTGCTCACCGACATCATCGCCTGCCCGGGGGGTGACTTCTGTGCGCTCGCCAACGCCAAGTCGATCCCGATCGCCAACGCCATCCAGGACCGTTTCGACGACCTCGACCATCTGTTCGACATCGGCGAACTGGAGATCAACATTTCGGGCTGCATGAACGCCTGTGGGCACCATCACGTCGGCCACATCGGCATCCTCGGCGTGGACAAGAACGGCGCCGAGTTCTATCAGGTGACCGTCGGCGGCGAACAGGGCAACCAGGCCGCGCTCGGCAAGGTGATCGGCCCCTCCTTTGCCGCCGCCGAGATGCCCGACGTGATCAGCTCGCTGATCAACAACTACATCGACAACCGCCAGGATGACGAGCGCTTCATCGACACCGTGCGCCGCATCGGGGTGGAATCCTTCAAGACCCGTGTGTATGCCGAACGCAGCGCACGCCAGCAAGCCGGAGAAAGCGCTCATGTCTGAGATCATCAAGAGTGGCCGCGTCCAGGCCGACGAATGGACGGTACTGCGCCTGGCCGAGGGCGATGACCCCGCTGCCGTCGCCCTGCCCGCCGGTCGTGTGATCGTGCCGCTGGCGGTGTGGCTGGCGCGCCGCGACGCACTGCACGCCCAGGCCGAAGCCGGCGTGCTCGGCGTATGGCTGGCCGGCAACGAGGATCCGGCTGTCCTCGCCGGCGACCTGTCCGCACTGGCACTGATTGCGGTCGACTTCCCCAAGTTTGCCGACGGTCGCGGCTACTCCATCGCCACGCTGCTGCGCACTCGCCATGGCTATGGCGGCGAATTGCGCGCGATCGGCGACGTGCTGCGCGACCAGTTCTTCTTCCTGCTGCGCTGCGGCTTCTCGGTGCTGCAGCCGCGCGAAGGCAAGTACAGCGCCGCCCAGCTCGAGGCAGCGCTCGCCAGCCTGCGCGACTTCTCCGAGCCCTACCAGGGCGCGGTCGATCGCCCGGAACCGCTGTTCCGCCGCCAGCCGCGCACCCCTTTGCACAAGGAAGCCGCCTGATGAACGCCAGCGTGTCCCTGTTGCGCCCGGCCGCCGCCAACCCGGCGACCCGCCCCGAGCTCACCGACGCGCTGCGCGCCACCGTAGGCGCCAAGGCCGCAGCAGCACAGGCCTTTCTGCGCGAGGCGGTGGCCGAGTTCGGTGCCGGCGGCGAGCTCGCCTTCGCCAACAGCTTCGGCGCCGAGGACATGGTGCTGACCGACCTGATTCTGGCGAACGCGCTGCCGATCGAGATCTTCTCGCTCGACACCGGCCGCCTGCCCGCCGAGACCTACACCCTGATCGGCGAGGTCGAGCAGCGCTATGGCACCAAGCTCAAGATCTATTTCCCGGACGCGAGCGCAGTCGAGACCTTCGTGCGCAGCCAGGGCATCAACGCCTTCTACGACTCGGTCGAGCTGCGCAAGGCCTGCTGCGGCGTGCGCAAGATGGAACCGCTGCGCCGCGCGCTCGCCGGCAAGAAGGCCTGGATCACCGGCCTGCGCGCCGCCCAGTCGGTGACCCGCACGGGCCTGCCGGTGCGCGAGTTCGACAGCGCCAACGGCCTGGACAAGCTCAACCCGCTGTCGGACTGGAGCGAGACGGAAGTCTGGGCCTACATTCGCCTTCACGAGGTGCCCTACAACGCGCTGCACGACCAGTTCTACCCCAGCATCGGCTGTGCGCCCTGCACGCGCGCCGTCGCCGTGGGCGAGGACGTGCGCGCCGGGCGCTGGTGGTGGGAAGACCCCGCCTCCAAGGAGTGCGGCCTCCACGTCAAGAAGGGCTGAAGCGATGAACGGCAAGCACCCCGCCCAGGCCCCGCACGCGCCGGTCGTCGGCGCCGGTCGCCGCAGCCTGCAACACCGCCTCGGCGCCCTGCGCGCCGGCCTCAAGGCCGCCCTGCGCGCCTTGCGCTCGCACCCGATCAAGCATCCGCAACGGTAACCAAATCATGTCGACGCTCACCAAACAGACGCTGTCCCACCTCGACTGGCTCGAGGCCGAAGCCATCCACATCCTGCGCGAGGTCGCAGGCCAGTGCGCCAACCCGGTGCTGCTGTTCTCCGGCGGCAAGGACTCCATCTGCCTGCTGCGCCTGGCCGAGAAGGCGTTCCGCCCCGGCCGCTTCCCCTTCCCGCTGATGCACATCGATACCGGCCACAACTACAAGGAAGTGACCGACTTCCGCGACAAGCGCGCCGCCGAGCTGGGCGAACGCCTGATCGTGCGCTCGGTCGAGGACTCGATGGCGCGTGGCACGGTGGTGCTCAAGCACCCGGGCGAGTCGCGCAACAAGCACCAGTCGGTGACGCTGCTCGAGGCGATCGAGGAATTCGGCTTCGACGCCTGCATCGGCGGCGCCCGCCGCGACGAGGAGAAGGCGCGCGCCAAGGAGCGCATCATGAGCTTCCGCGACGAGTTCGGTCAGTGGGACCCGAAGAACCAGCGCCCCGAGCTGTGGAACCTCTACAACGCACGTTCGCACAAGGGCGAGAACATCCGGGCGTTTCCGATCAGCAACTGGACCGAGCTCGACGTGTGGCAGTACATCCAGCGCGAGCAGCTCGAGCTGCCGTCGATCTACTTCGCCCACACCCGCCCGGTGGTGCGCAAGAACGGCCTGCTGCAGCCGGTGACCGAGCTGACGCCGGCCAGGGACGGCGACGTGGTCGAGGACGTGCTGGTGCGCTTCCGCACCGTCGGCGACATCACCTGCACGGCGCCGGTGGAGTCCGACGCCGACACGGTCGAGAAGATCCTCGCCGAGACGGCAACGACGACGATCACCGAGCGCGGCGCGACGCGGATGGACGACCAGACCTCGGAAGCGTCGATGGAGCAGCGCAAGAAAGAAGGCTACTTCTGACCCGCGCCCGAACACAGAGAATTGAAGGAATCATGACCATGTCCGCCCTTGAACACCTGCCCGAGATCGACAACGGCCTGCTGCGCTTCCTCACCTGCGGCAGCGTCGACGACGGCAAGAGCACCCTGATCGGTCGTCTGCTGTTCGACACCAAGACCATCCTCGCCGACACGCTGAACGCCATCGAGAAGACCTCGGCCAAGCGTGGCATGAGCGCGGTCGACCTGTCCCTGCTCACCGACGGGCTGCAGGCCGAGCGCGAGCAAGGCATCACCATCGACGTCGCCTATCGCTACTTCTCGACCGGCCGGCGCAAGTACATCATCGCCGACGCCCCCGGCCACGAGCAGTACACCCGCAACATGGTCACCGCGGCCTCCACCGCCAACCTCGCCATCATCCTCATCGATGCCCGCAAGGGTGTGCTCACCCAGACCCGCCGCCACTCCTACCTCGCCAGCCTGGTCGGCATCCCCCACCTGGTGGTCGCGGTCAACAAGATGGACCTGGTCGACTACGACCAGGCCGTGTTCGAGCGCATCAAGGCCGAATACCTCGCCTTCGCCGCCAAGCTCGGCATCAAGGACCTGCGCTTCATCCCGATCTCGGCACTCGAGGGCGACATGATCGTCGACCGTGGCGAGCGCCTGTCCTGGTACGACGGCCCGACCCTGCTCGACGTCCTCGAGAACGCCCCCGCAGCCCACACCGAGCAGGCCGAGGACTTCCGCTTCCCGGTACAGTTCGTGTGCCGCCCGCAGGATTCCGCCAACCCCGAGCTGCACGACTACCGCGGCTTCATGGGCCGGGTGGAGTCGGGCGAGATCGCCGTCGGCGATGCGGTGACGGTACTGCCCTCGGGCGCCAGCAGCCGGGTGAAGGCGATCGAACTCGGCGGCGAGCGCCTGCCGCGCGCGATCCACGAGCAGTCGGTGACCTTGCTGCTGGAGGACGAGATCGACATCTCGCGCGGCGACCTCATCGTCAAGTCCGCCGAGGCGCCGGAGCCGGTCAAGCAGATCGACGCCACCGTGTGCTGGCTGGCGGAGACGCCGCTGTCACCCGCGCGCACCTACCTGCTGCGCCACACCACGCGCGAGGTGAAGGCCAAGGTCGCCCGGATCGACTACCGGCTGGATGTGAATACCCTGGCGCAGGAGGAGACCGCAGGCCTGGCCATGAACGACATCGCCCGCGTCAGCCTCAAGCTCGCGCAGCCGATCGTCGCCGACCGCTACGCCGACAACCGCGCAACCGGTGCCTTCATCATCATCGACGAAAGCACCAACAACACCGTGGGCGCGGGGATGATCGGCTGAGCGGATTGCCGGCCGACCCGCTTTGCGCACACTCGCGGCGCTGCCGATAATGTCGGCAGCGCCGTTTCCTTTTTGTCCGCCCATGCCCCAGACCACCACCAACCCTGTCGAAACCGCCCGTACCCGCCTCGACAAGTGGCTGTGGGCCGCTCGCTTCTTCAAGCATCGTACCGGTGCGACCGAGGCCGTCGAGGGCGGCAAGGTCAAGCTCAACGGCATCGCGGTGAAGCCCGCGCGTGACGTGAAGGCTGGCGACCGGCTCGACATCACCATCGGCGAGGACATCCGCACGGTCATCGTGCGGGCGATCGCGGACAAACGCGGCTCGGCCACCGTTGCGCAGACGCTCTACGAAGAGACGGCCGAGAGCGTCGCCGCCCGCGAGCGCGCCCGCGCGCTGCGCACGGTCGCAGCGGCCCCCGGAGCCGACCTGCATGGCCGCCCCACCAAGCGCGACCGCCGGCGCATGGACCGTTTCGGCGCGCGCTGAAGCCTGCGGCAGCCTGCCCTGCCGGCTGACCACGAACGAGGCCGGCGTCGCCACCCGCTGCAAATGCTCCGTGCAAGGACGTTGATCGAGCGAACTTGTTCGGACCATCTACACTCGGACTGACACGGCCCACCGCACAAGCGCGCGGCACTGGACGACGGAGGACACGAGGATGGGTGCAAGTGCACGCGGACATGCGCGCAGGCTGTTCGGACTTATGCTGGTCGTCCTTGCCTTGGCAATGACACTGGCAGGCACGCTGACCGCCCAGCAGGGCGGCGCTGCGCTGGTACTGCGTGTCGATGGCGCGATCGGCCCGGCGAGCGCGGACTACATCCACAAGGGCCTGGCGCGTGCGGCCGCGACCGGCGCGCAGCTGGTGGTGATCGAGCTCGATACGCCGGGCGGGCTCGACAGCTCGATGCGCACGATCATCAAGGACATCCTCGCCTCACCGGTACCGGTGGCGACCTTCGTAGCCCCCGAGGGCGCACGCGCAGCAAGCGCGGGCACCTACATCCTTTACGCCAGCCACATCGCGGCAATGGCGCCTGCCACCAACCTGGGGGCAGCCACGCCGGTGGCGATCGGCGTGGGCGGCCCTCAACCAGGCAGGACCGCGCCGCGCGAGGACTCGCCTGCGGCGGGAGCAGAAGCCGAGGAGCGTGCGCAGCGGGCCCCAGCCTCCGGCAAGGAAGCGGGCACGGCGGGTGATGACCGGGACGCCGACGCCCCCACCCCAGCCCCGCCCGCGGCATCCACACGCCCGCAGGCCACCACGCCCACCGACGCCATGGCAGCCAAGTCGATGTCCGACGCCACCGCCTACATCCGCAGCTTGGCACAGCTACGCGGGCGTGATGTGGATTTCGCCGAACGCGCGGTACGCGAGGCGGCCAGCCTGTCGGCGGAGGAAGCGCTCGCCCAGGGTGTGATCGACCTCATCGCCTTCGACACCACCGATCTGCTCAAGCAGCTCGACGGCCGCGAGGTCGCCGTTCTCGACGGCACACGCACGCTGGCCACCGCCAGCATCGCGCTCGAACGCCTGGAGCCCGACTGGCGCAACCGGGTGCTGGCTGCGCTCGCCAACCCGCAGGTGGCGCTGATCCTGATGATGATCGGCATGTACGGACTGTTCTTCGAATTCACCTCACCCGGCTTCGGCGTACCCGGCGTGGCGGGCGCGATCTCGCTTCTGATCGCCCTCTACGCCTTCCAGCTCCTGCCGGTGAACTGGGCCGGCGTGTTGCTGCTGGCGGTGGGCGCGGCCTTGATGCTGGCCGAGGCTTTCCTGCCCAGCTTCGGCGTCCTCGGCGTCGGCGGCATCATCGCTTTCGTGGTCGGCGGCGTGTTCCTGATGGATGCGGACGTGCCCGGCTTCGGCCTGCCCCTCGCGCTCGTGATCGGCATGGCACTGGCGAGCGCAGCCATCATCATCGCCATTGGTACCTTTGCCGCACGCAGCCACCGCCGCCCGGTGGTGAGTGGCAGCGAGGAAATGCTCGGCGCACTGGGCACCGTCGGCGCCGCGGCCGAAGGTGGCGGCTGGTGGATCCATGTGCACGGCGAGACGTGGCGGGCCCGCTGCGCGCAGCCACTTGCCTCCGGCAGCCACGTCCGCGTCGTGGCGATGGACGGGCTCATCCTCGACGTCACCCCCGCCTCCGCCCAATCCGATCCGTTCCAACCCCAACCAGGGAGCCTCCCGCCATGATCGACCTTCAACTCGGGCTCGGCCCGCTGATCCTGCTGCTGCTCTTCCTCGTCATTGCCGCGCTCAAGGTGCTGCGCGAGTACGAGCGTGGCGTCATTTTCATGCTCGGCCGCTTCTGGCGGGTCAAGGGCCCGGGCCTGGTGATCGTGATTCCTGGCCTGCAGCAGATGGTCAAGGTGGATCTGCGCGTGGTGACGATGGACGTACCCTCGCAGGACGTCATCTCGCGTGACAACGTCTCGGTCAAGGTGAATGCGGTGGTGTATTTCCGCGTGGTTGACCCACAGAAGGCCATCATCCAGGTCGAGGACTACTTCAACGCAACCAGCCAGCTCGCCCAGACCACGTTACGCGCCGTACTCGGCAAGCACGAGCTCGACGAGATGCTGTCGGAGCGCGAGAAGCTCAACACCGATGTACAGCAGATCCTGGACGCCCAGACCGATGCATGGGGCATCAAGGTGGCCAACGTCGAGATCAAGCATGTGGATCTCAACGAGACCATGGTGCGCGCCATCGCCCGCCAGGCCGAGGCCGAGCGCGAGCGGCGCGCCAAGGTGATCCACGCCGAGGGTGAAAAGCAGGCCGCGGAAACGCTGCTCGAGGCTGCGCAGATGCTGTCCCGCGACCCCGCCGCAATGCAGCTGCGCTACCTGCAGACGCTGACCCAGGTGGCAGGCGACAAGAGCTCGACGCTGGTGTTTCCGGTGCCGGTGGACCTGCTGGGCAAGCTGATGGGTGCGCCAGGCTCAGCAAGACCGCCCCAGAGCTGAGCAAGCTCAGCCGCGAGGGGTTGAGGGCGAGTACGCCCTTGCACCGGAGGCACTCAAAGAGCCGCCACCATGGATTTTGCAGGCCCGGAGCTCAGGCCCAATCCAGCACCAACGCAAGCGCGAGTGGCAGGAATACCACCGCGGCCACGTTGCCGATCAGCACCATCGAGGCGACCTTGTCCGGCTCCTGGTTGTAGCGCTCGGCAAACATGAAGTTGAGCACCGCTGGCGGCAATGCACCGAACACCAGCACCAGCGCCGCCTCACGAGGCGGCAGTTCGATGAGTTGCAGCACCATCCACGACAGCGCGAGCCCGACCAGAGGCCGCGCCACGGCACCGAACACGCCCACCCCGATCGCGCCGATGCGTGCGTTGGCAAGCCGCACTCCAAGGCCAAAGAGCATGAGCGGGATTGCGATCTCGCCCAGCATCCGGATCGCGGTCAGCAATGGCGGCCAGACCTCGAAATGCGTCAGGCTGACACCAAGGCCGAGTGCAGTGGCAAGCACGGACGGCACACGCCACACCGTCAGCACGCTCACGCGGTGATCCAGCAACCAGGCACCGAAGGAGAAGTGAAGCAGGTTCGACACCATGAACATCACCACCATCGGCGCCAGCGCCAGCTCCCCGAACGCGAGCACGGCCAGCGGCAGGCCAAGGTTGCCGCAGTTGTTGAACATCATCGGCGGCACCAGCGTCTTGGGCTGCATGCCGGTGACGCGCGCCAGCACCCAAGCCGCCACCCCCGAGCCCACCACCATCACGATCGAGGCGGCGATGAGCGGCAGGAAGGCGCTGATGTCGAAGGCCTTGTTGGCCAGCGCGGCGAACACCAGCGCGGGCACGAACACGTCCATGTTGAGCTTGTTGGCCTGCGACAGGTCGGGCTTGACACGGCGACCGACGAAGTAGCCAAGCGCCGTGATCGAGAACAGCGGAAAGAGGATTTCGACGATGCGGATCAGCATGCTGGGCGCGGACGCGGATCAGAGCACGTAGCGCGCCAGATCCTCGCGCTGTGCGAGCATGTCGAGGCGGCCGTCAACATACGGCGCATCGACGACGACCGCATCGAGCGTACCCTTGCCGGCCTCGAACGAGACCTCCTCGAGCAGCTTCTCCATCACGGTGTACAAACGTCGGGCGCCGATGTTCTCGGTCTTCTCATTGACCTGATAGGCGATCTCGGCGAGGCGGCGGATGCCATCGGCGGTGAAGCTGAGCGTCACGCCATCGGTGGCCAGCAGCGCTTCGTACTGGCGGGTGAGGCAGGCGTCGGTGCTGGTGAGGATGCGCTCGAAGTCCTCCACCGACAGCGACTCGAGCTCGACGCGGATCGGGAAGCGGCCCTGCAGTTCGGGGATGAGGTCGCTGGGCTTGGACAGGTGGAACGCACCGCTGGCGATGAACAGGACATGATCGGTCTTGATCATGCCGTACTTGGTCGAGATCGTCGTCCCCTCCACCAACGGCAGCAGGTCGCGCTGCACGCCCTGGCGGGACACGTCGGCGCCATGCGCATCCGTACGCGCCGCGATCTTGTCGACCTCGTCGAGGAAGACGATGCCGTTCTGCTCGACAGCGCGCACGGCCTCGAGCTTGACCTCCTCGTCATTGACCATGCGCGCGGCCTCCTCGTCGGCGAGCAGCTTCAGCGCCTCGCGGATCTTGAGCTTGCGCTGCTTCTTCTTGCCACCGCCCAGGTTCTGGAACATGCCCTGGATCTGCTGGGTAAGCTCCTCCATGCCAGGGGGGGCGAAGATCTCGGCCTGCATCGAGGGCGCGGCAACCTCGATCTCGATCTCCTTGTCGTCGA
Organism: Thauera sp. 28; assembly: GCF_000310145.2. Classification (GTDB taxonomy): domain Bacteria; phylum Pseudomonadota; class Gammaproteobacteria; order Burkholderiales; family Rhodocyclaceae; genus Thauera; species Thauera mechernichensis. The sequence goes on along the minus strand of NZ_AMXA01000004.1, from coordinate 37,237 downwards.
GTTCTCCCTCGCGCAGCTTCTTGCGGAATTTCTGCCGGGTGGCGGAGTCCTGCGGCTCGGCCTCGGCCAGGCCCACCGGGCGTGCCGGCGGCAGCAGGGCATCGAGCACGCGATCCTCGGCGGCATCGAGGGCGCGGTCGCGCACACGCTTCATCGCGCGCTCGCGGCCATCCTTGATGGCAATCTCCATGAGGTCGCGGATGATGGTGTCGACATCGCGCCCGACATAGCCCACCTCGGTGAACTTGGTCGCCTCGATCTTGATGAAGGGCGCATTGGCCAGGCGCGCCAGGCGGCGGGCGATCTCGGTCTTGCCGACCCCCGTGGGGCCGATCATGAGGATGTTCTTGGGCGTGATCTCGCTGCGCAGCGGCTCATCGACCTGCGCGCGCCGCCAGCGGTTGCGCAGCGCGATCGCGACCGCCTTCTTGGCCTTGTCCTGGCCGACGATATGCTTGTCGAGTTCGGAGACGATCTCCGGCGGGGTCATCTGGGTCATGCGTTCGCTCTCAATCCAGCACTTCGATGGTGTGGTGGTGATTGGTGTAGATGCACAGGTCGCCGGCAATCGACAGCGCCTTGGAGACGACCTCCTTCGGGTCGAGCTCGGTGTTCTCGATCAGGGCCCGCGCCGCCGACTGCGCATAGGCGCCGCCGCTGCCGATGGCGACGATGCCCTGCTCGGGCTCGAGCACGTCGCCGTTGCCGGTGATGACCAGCGAATGATCGCGATCGGCCACTGCCAGCATGGCCTCCAGACGGCGCAGCATGCGGTCCGTACGCCAGTCCTTGGCGAGCTCGACCGCGCTGCGCAGCAGGTTGCCCTGGTGCTTGTCGAGCTTGGCCTCGAAGCGTTCGAACAGGGTGAAGGCATCGGCCGTGCCGCCTGCAAAACCGGCGAGGATCTGGCCGTTGTAAAGCGTACGCACCTTGCGCGCCGAGGCCTTGATGACGATGTTGCCCAGGGTGACCTGGCCGTCCCCGCCGAGGGCGACGCGATTGCCGCGCCGCACCGACAGGATGGTAGTGCCGCGATATTGTTCCATGACGATTCCTCGCCGGCGCAGTGCCGGCGTTTCAAGTAATCACTGACGCAGGGTGACGTGCGCAACCTGATCCACGCTCATGACGCGCAGCAGCGCGCCGACCATGGCGTTGACGTCGAACAGGCTGACGAGTGTACCCTGAGCCTGCAGGTTGGCGAGAATGTTGAACAGTGTCCCGGCGCAGACGAAGTCGATTCGACGCAGGCGCGCGCAATCGACCTTGAGCACCCGGCGCTCGGTCGCAAACGCTGCCAGCCGCTTGATCGCATCATTGGCCGCGCCGCTCAACTCCCCTTCGAGCACCAGCACATCCGGATCGGTGACCGACGCCGGCGCCGAGGCCGCCTGGGGCAATACGGCACGCGGCTCTGCGCCGCGGCACTCCCAGGACGGCGGCGACTCCTCGAAGGTCACGGCGTAGTCGACGGCGATGTCCTCGAAGCGTGCCTGGTCCCCGGCGTACTGCAGCAACTCGAGCATCATCAGCCAGGTATCGCGCTCCTCGGCCTTGCCCGGCGCCAGACGCCCCCCCAGGATGTCTGCCAGCGCAGCCACATTGAGCAGGGTGACCTTGACCCGATCTGCGGCCAGTTCGGCGAGCAGGCGCCGCCACACGCCACAGCCCGCGTCATCCACACCGCGGACGCGGCCGACGTCGATACGCACGGCGCCCGCCCTGCGCGCGATCGCCGCCACCTGCTCGAACTGCTTGCCGGCCTGGGCGCCAAGCTGGCCCGTGAGATTGACCAGAGGCGGCAGAGGCTGCCCGGGACGCACCAGCCGACCCGACAGGTCAAGCCAGGCAGGCGGCGAGCGCTCGAAGCGGGTCGCGTAGTCGAGCACACTCGACTCGAAGCGCTGTTTGTGCCCCCCCAGGCGATAGAGATCGAGCAGCATCAGCCAGATGCCCTCGCCGACATTGGCGCGCTCATCGCCCACGGTGGCCTCGAGCAAAGCCAGCGCTTCGGCATCGCTGCCATTGGCGTAGAGCACCGCTGCCTCCTCGTAGGCGGCACCAATTCCCGCCCCCACTTCCTGCACTTCGACCAGGCCTGCGGCGCGCCCGAGCGCGCGACCGTGATCTGTTGCCGAAAAATCCAGGCCGGACAGCTCCGTCGGCGGCGGCAACTCGACCGCAGCCGGCGCCCGCTCGACCTCTGGCACAGGAGTCACGGACGGCACTTTCTTGCCGAAGAAGGAGAGAGCCACGTGCGGATTTCCTGCATTTCCGGAGCGCCCGCTCCACGCCCGAAAGGGTGCAAACGACGCGTCACCGGCAAAAACAATATTTAGGTAAAAAAGCTTTTCAAACAACTATTAAGCAGCACCTGCGGCGACAATCGCCAACATTTGCAACAGGCGCGCACCGTACGCTCGGGCTCGGCTAGAATGCTGCAATGCAACCGAATATCACTTGCAGCCCCGGCAGCCCAAGCGCGCCAGCCCGGGCACAGGCAAGCCATGTCCTACCCATCAGAGTCTATTACGAAGACACCGACGCCGGGGGCGTCGTGTACTACGCAAACTATCTCAAATTCTGCGAGCGCGGCCGCACGGAGTGGCTGCGCGCGCTCGGCGTCGGGCAACAGGCCTTGCTCGAAGAGAGCGGCATTGCCTTCATGGTGCGCTCGCTGCAGGCCGACTACCGCGGCTCGGCCAGGCTCGACGACACGCTGCAGATCGTCAGCCGCATCGGCACACTGCGCCGTGCCAGCATCCAGTTCGAGCAACAAGCGCTGCGCGACGGTGAACTTCTGTTCTCGAGCAGTGTCATCGTCGCCTGCGTAGACGTAAACCGCCACAAACCCACCGCCATCCCGGCTCCCCTGTACGCTCTCCTCGAAAGCCAAGCATGACCGTCACCCAAGACCTTTCCATCATCAGCCTCATCGCCGAGGCCAGCATCCTGGTGCAGCTCGTCATGGCGCTGCTCGCCGGCCTGTCGGTCATGTCGTGGTACTGGATCTTCCGCAAGCGCTTCCAGATTCGCCAGGCACGCATCGCCACCGACAACTTCGAGCGCGACTTCTGGAGCGGCGGCGACCTCAACAAGCTCTACGACTCGGCAAGCCGCGGCCAGGCCGAAGGCATGGAGCGCATCTTCGAGGCCGGATACCGCGAGTTTACCAAGCTGCGCGCCAAGGGCCACGACCACGGCGCCACCCTCGACGGCGCTCGCCGTGCAATGCGCGCGACCTACCAGCGCGAGGTGGACGACCTCGAAGCTCACCTTGCCTTCCTCGCCTCGGTGGGCTCGGTTTCGCCCTACATCGGCCTGCTCGGTACGGTCTGGGGGATCATGAACTCCTTCCGCGGCCTGGCCAGCGTCGGCTCGGCCACGCTCGCGCAGGTGGCGCCCGGCATCGCTGAGGCTCTGGTCGCCACCGCGATCGGCCTGTTCGCCGCGATCCCGGCGGTCGTCGCCTACAACCGCTTCGCGCACGACATCGACCGCCTCGGCATCCGCTTCGAGAGCTTCATGGAAGAGTTCTCCAACATCCTGCAGCGCAACCTGCGCTGAACGGACCGGAGCAACCTGCCATGCGCCAACGCCGCCTGATGAACCAGATCAACGTCGTGCCCTACATCGACGTGATGCTGGTCCTTCTGGTGATCTTCATGGTCACCGCCCCCATGGTCCAGACCGGAAACATCAACGTACCCTCGGCAGGCCCTGCAGAGGCGCCGGTTACCGAAGCCATAGTGATACAGGTCGATGACAAGGGTGCCTACTCGATCATCCGCCGAACTGGCGCTCAACCCGAATCCATTTCTAAAGAGCGACTGTCGACGATGCTGAAGGACTTCGTAACGGAGAACCCGGAGCAACCCTTCCTGCTTGCGGCCCACCGCGATCTGAATTACCAGCAAGTAATCGACGTGCTCGAAACTGCTAGGAAACAAGGCGTGCGGAAGATCAGCCTGCAGACCCAGTCGAGCACCAGCGGCCGATGAACGAACGCGTCGTCCGTACTCGCGAGCTCCCGGGCAAGTGGGCATCGCTGGCCCTGACGGTGGCCGTCCACCTCGGGCTGGCGCTGTTCCTGTTCTTCGGCGTGCGCTGGCAAAGCAGCCCGCCGGCCGCGCTTGAAGTTCAACTCGCCGCCGCTCCTGCGCCGGCTCCCCAGCCCCGGCCTGCGCCGCCGAAGCCTGAGCCTCCCAAGCCTCAGCCGGCTCCCGAGCCGCCCAAACCTCAGCCGGCTCCTGAGCCGCCCAAGCCGCAACCGGCCCCCAAGCCGGAGATCACCACCAAGGCGCCGGAGAAGAAGCCCGAGCCCCCCAAGCCGGAACCCAAGCCCGCGCCGAAGCCCGAGCCAAAACCGGAACCCAAACCTGAACCGCCAAAGCCGCAACCGAAGCCCGAGCCCCCGAAACCCGCCCCCAAGCCCGAGCCGAAGCCTCAGCCAAAACCGAAACCCAAGCCGGAGCCCAAGCCGGTGCAGGATGACTACATGGCCCAGCGCCTGGCGCAAGAAACCCGGCGTGCTGAGCAGGCGCAGCTGGACAACCTGTTGCGCCAGGAAGGCGCACGCGCGGCGGCAGCAGGCGATGTGGATCGCTACCGCGCAGCCATCGCGGCCAAGGTGCGCGGCAACCTCCTGCGTCCGCCCGGCCTGATCGGAAACCCCGAGGCGGTATTCGAGGTCGACCAACTGCCCAGCGGCGAGGTGCTGAACGTGCGCCTGAAGCGCTCGTCCGGCGTACCCGCGCTCGACGACGCCATCGAGCGCGCAATCCGGCGCTCGAGCCCCTTGCCTCTGCCCGACAACCGCAGCCTGTTCCAACGCTCGCTCGAACTGAAATTCCGCCCGCTGGCCGACGATTGAGCCCGCCTTGTCTATAATCCGCGGCTGGAGTCCGCCCGCCATGACGAAACTGCTTACCGCCTTCCGCCTCTTCCTCGCCGCCGCGCTGTCCAGCCTCGCGCTGGGCGCGCACGCCCAGCTCTCGATCGAGATCACCGGAGCCGGCGCCACGCGCTTTCCGGTGATCATCCCGATCTTCGAGAACGAAGGCCGGCTGCCGCAGAGCGTCACAGACGTCGTGCGCGCCAACCTCGAACGCAGCGGCCTGTTCAACCTGGTGGACATGGGGCCGCTGCCGATGCCCGAGTCGGTGATGCCGGATCTCGCCGCAGTGCGCGCGCGCGGCGCCGATGCCGTCCTCACCGGGAGCCTGATCCCGATGGCCGATGGCCGCTACGAGGTACGCTTCCGCCTCTTCGACGCCCAGAAGCAGCTCGAACTGGGGGCCATGGCGCTACCGATGAGCCCGGCCCAGAACCGCATTGTCGGCCATCGCATCGCCGACTTCGTGTTCGAGAAACTCACCGGCCTGCCGGGCTATTTCGCCACCCGCGTGGCCTACGTCATCAAGTCCGGCCCCAACTTCGAACTCCAGGTCGCCGACGCCGACGGCATGAACGCCGCAACCGCGCTGCGCTCGCGCGAGCCGATCATCTCACCGGCATGGTCACCCGACGGCCAGAGCCTGGCCTACGTGTCGTTCGAGCAGAAGAAGCCGATCGTCTATGTGCACACGCTGGCCACCGGCCAGCGTCGGGTCATCGCCAACTTCAAGGGCTCGAACTCGGCGCCGACATGGTCTCCCGACGGTAACCAGCTTGCCGTGGTACTGACCAAGGATGGCCAGTCCCAGCTCTACGTGATCAATGCGGATGGCTCCGGCGTACGCCGCCTGGCGCAATCCTCGGGCATCGACACCGAGCCCTTCTGGGGCAGCGACGGCCATATCTACTTCACGTCCGACCGTGGCGGCAGCCCGCAGATCTACCGAATTCCGGCCGCCGGAGGCAGCGCACAGCGCGTCACCTTCGACGGCAACTACAACGTCTCGCCGCGACTCTCGTTCGACGGCAAGCTGCTCGCGTTCATCACCCGCAATGCCGGCCGTTTCCAGGTCGCCGTGCAGGACCTCGCCACGCGGCAGACCACGATCCTCACCGATTCGGCACGCGACGAATCGCCCAGCTTCGCACCCAGCGGCCGCATGATCCTCTACGCCACCGACAGCGGTGGCAGGGGCGTGCTGTCCGCGGTGTCGACGGACGGGCGCATCCGACAGCGGCTGACGGTGCAGGCTGCGGATGTCCGCGAGCCCGCCTGGGGCCCGCAGATCCGGTAAACACAACGCGGCGCAAACGCCGCAATCCTCTCTGCTGTCTTCAACACAAGTACTGGAGCTATACCCATGAAGAAACTCGTCCTCCCCGCCCTCATCGCCCTGACGCTTGCCGCGTGCTCGAGCACCGGCACCGACACCGCCGGCGCATCGGTTGAAGATCGTGGCGCCGGCGTGGCCACCGTCACTGCCCCCGGCATGAGCGGCAGCGGCATCGCCGCGCTGACCGATCCGAACAACATCCTGTCCAAGCGCAGCGTGTTCTTCGACTTCGACAGCTACGTGATCAAGCCCGAAGGTCGCCCGCTGATCGAAGCCCACGCCCGTTTCCTGGTGCAGAACCCCGAGATGCGCATGCTCGTCCAGGGCAACACCGACGAGCGCGGCAGCCGCGAGTACAACCTCGCCCTGGGCCAGAAGCGTGCCGACGTCGTCAAGCAGGCGCTGATGCTGCTGGGCGCGCGCGAAGCGCAGATCGAATCGGTCAGCCTGGGTGAAGAGAAGCCGCGCTGCGACGACCGCACCGAGACCTGCTACGCCGAGAATCGTCGCGGCGACATGCTCTACTCGGGCGAGTTCTAAGAGAGAGACGTCATGAAACGCCTTCTGCCGCTCGCAGCATCGCTTGCCCTCGTCGCCGCAGCACCGGCGCACGCCCAACTCTTCGGGGGTGACACCGAGGCACGCAACCAGATCATCCAGCTCAGGCAGGATGTTCAGGGCCAGCTCGAGACCGCCGGTCGCGGCCAGCTCGAACTGGCCATGCAGAACGAGCAACTGCGCGCCGAAGTGGCGCGCCTGCGTGGCCAGATCGAACTGCTGATGAACGAGGTCGAGACGCTCAAGCAGCGGCAGAGGGATTTCTACGTCGACCTGGACGCACGTCTGCGCCAGATCGAGACTGGCGGCGGCGCCCCCGGGGTGGCCGCCTCCGGCGATCCTGCCGCAGAGTCGGCCGACTACCAGGCCGCACTCGGCCTACTCAAGGACGGCAAGCAGAAGGACGCCCTCGCCGCCTTCGAAACCTTCGTGACCCGCTACCCCGCGGGCGGCTTCACTGCAGGCGCCCACTTCTGGGCCGGCAACGCTGCGCTCCAGGCGCGCGATGTCGCCGCCGCGACCAAGCACTTCAATGCCGTGCTGCAGAAGTGGCCCAACGACGACGTCGCCCCCGACGCCATGCTCGGCCTGGCCAATAGCCAACAGGCACTGGGCGATGCAGCCGCCACCCGCCGCACCCTGCAGGGGCTCGTCGAACGGTACCCGCAAAGCAACGCCGCACAGGTCGCACGCCAGCGCCTGAACGCGCGCTGAGCGCAATGTCGCAGCAAGCCACGCGGACGGCCGCGACCGTCCGCCTTCGCATCACCGAAATCTTTGCCTCCGTTCAAGGCGAATCGAGCCGAGTGGGCCTGCCCACCGTGTTCGTCCGCCTCACCGGCTGTCCGCTGCGCTGCACCTGGTGCGACACCGCCTATGCCTTCACCGGTGGCCACACGCGTGCGCTCGATGACATCCTCGCCGAGGTGGCTAGCCATGGCCTGCGCCATGTCTGTGTGACCGGCGGCGAACCGCTCGCCCAGAAGGGCTGTCTGGCACTGCTGGAAGCGTTGTGTGACGCCGGCCACGAGGTCTCGCTCGAGACCAGTGGCGCGCTCGACATTGCCGGTGTCGATCGGCGCGTGTCGCGCATCATGGATCTCAAGGCGCCCGGATCCGGCGAGGTCGACAAGAACCGCTACGAGAACCTCGCCAAGCTCACCGCACACGATGAGCTCAAGATCGTGCTCGCCAACACAGGCGACTACGACTGGGCGCGCGAGCAGATCGCACGCCATCGACTCGACCAACGCTGCAACGTGCTGCTGTCCCCGGTGGCGGGTGAGCTCGACCCGGCCGAGCTCGCCGAATGGATCGTCCGCGACCGCCTGCCCGTGCGCTTCCAGCTCCAGCTCCATAAGGTGCTGTGGAACGACGCCCGCGGGCGCTGAGCACTGCTCGCCCGCAGACCGCCCCGTCTCGAACCGGATTGCCCATGACCTCCACCGCCCGCGCCGTCGTACTGCTTTCAGGTGGCCTCGACTCGGCCACCTGCCTTGCCATCGCCCGTGACATGGGCTTCGAGACTTACGCACTCTCGGTCGCCTACGGCCAGCGCCACGCGGCCGAGCTGACCGCATCGAAACGGGTCGCCGAAGCGCTTGGCGCACGCGAGCACCGCCTGGCACGGGTCAACCTGGGCCAGTTCGGGGGCTCGGCGCTCACCGACCCGGGCATTGCCGTGCCGGTCGATGAGGAGAACACAGGCATCCCGGTCACCTATGTCCCCGCCCGCAACACGGTGATGCTGTCCATCGCACTCGCCTGGGCGGAGGTACTCGGCGCCAATGACATCTTCGTCGGCGTCAACGCAGTGGACTACTCGGGCTACCCCGATTGCCGCCCCGAATTCATCCAGGCCTTCGAGACGATGGCCAACCTGGCGACCAAGGTCGGCGTCGAAGGCGCACGACTGCGCATCCACGCCCCGCTGATCGAACTCACCAAGGCCGACATCATCCGCCGCGGCATCGCACTGGGGGTTGATTACGGCCTTACCGTAACCTGCTATCAGGCCGACGATGGTGGCCGGGCCTGCGGCCGCTGCGAAGCCTGCCGCCTGCGTGCCGCTGGCTTCGAGGCTGCAGGCGTACCCGATCCCACGCCCTATCAGGCACACGCGCACTGACGCCTCCCGCAGCGACAACCCGGCCACATCGCGCTTTGCAGTTAGAATTCGGCCTCCCCCTCGTCCCCTGGCCAAAATCATGGAAGAACCCCTGGTCTCCGCCTCGACCATCGTCTGGCTCGCCTTCGCCATCGGCGCGGTGTTCGGCTTCGTCGCCAACCGCACGAACTTCTGCACCATGGGCGCGGTATCGGATGTCGTCAATATGGGCGACTGGGGCCGAATGCGGATGTGGGCACTTGCCATCGCCATCGCCATCCTCGGCACGACGGCCCTGCAGGCCCTTGGCCTGTTCGATGCCAGCAAGTCCTTCTACACCGGCAATCGCCTGATCTGGCTGTCGAATCTGGTCGGTGGCCTGGCTTTCGGCATCGGCATGACCCTCGCGTCGGGCTGCGGCAGCAAGACGCTGATCCGCATCGGTGGCGGCAACCTCAAATCGATCGTGGTCTTCGTATTCCTCGCCATCGGGGCCTACATGACAATGCGGGGCCTGTTCGGCGTCTGGCGGGTACGCCACATCGACACCGTGTCCACCGTACTGCCCCACACTCAGGATATCCCCGCATTCCTGAGCGCGGCTTCCGGCATGGCGCCCGCTTCAGCCTTGCTCGTGGGCGCGCTGGTGGTAGGCGGCGGCCTGCTGCTTTGGGCGCTGGCCGACCGGGAGGCCTGGCGCAGCGACGTCCTGGTCGGCGGCGTGGTCGTCGGCGCAACGGTGGTGGCCGGCTGGTATGTCTCCGCCCATCTCGGCTATGTCGCCGAACACCCGGAGACGCTGGAGGAGGCCTTCATAGCCACCAACAGCGGGCGTGCCGAATCGTTGACCTTCGTAGCCCCCCTCGCTTACACGCTCGAGCTCCTGATGCTGTGGAGCGACACCAGCCGCGTGGTGACTTTCGGCATCGCCAGCGCACTCGGCGTAATCGTCGGCTCGGCGGCCCACGCACTGGCGAGTCGCGACTTTCGCATCGAGAGCTTCCGCGACAGCGGCGACCTGGTACGTCACATGACTGGTGGCTTGCTCATGGGTTTCGGAGGGGTCACGGCCATGGGCTGCACGATCGGCCAGGGCATCACCGGGCTGTCCACCCTCGCCCTGGGCTCGGTGCTCACCACAATCGCCATCATCGCCGGCTCGGCCGTCACATTGAAGATCCAGTACTGGCTGCTGATGCGCGAAGCCTGAGTCACATGCCGCCCCGGGGCAAACGCCACAACTGCGAGCCACTATTGACGCGACAGGCCAGCCGAACTAAAATTTCGCCTCGCTTTTCGGGTCGTTAGCTCAGCTGGTAGAGCAGCGGACTTTTAATCCGTTGGTCGCTGGTTCGAATCCAGCACGGCCTACCAAGAAAACGGGGAAATGCCTCAGCCACGGCTGGGGCATTTCCTTTTCTACAGGATGCGTTTCCATGCAGATCTGGGTCGATGCCGACGCCTGTCCTGTCGTCATCAAGGACATCCTGTTCCGTGCCGCCGAACGCACCCGGCTACCGCTGATCCTGGTGGCCAACCAGTTCCTGCGCACGCCCCCATCGCCGCTGATCCGCATGGTGCAGGTGCCGGGCGGCTTCGACGAGGCGGACAAGTACATCGCTGCGCACGTCGAACCCGGCGACCTCGTGATCACGGCCGACATTCCACTTGCCGCTGCCGTGGTGGAACGAAACGCCGAGGCGCTCTCGCCACGCGGCGAGCGCTACAGCCGCGAGAACATCCGCGAGCTGCTGGACCTGCGCAATTTCATGGATACGCTGCGCAGCACAGGCATCGACACCGGCGGGCCTGCAGCATTCAGCAGCGCCGACAGCAAAGCATTCGCAAACCGCCTCGATCGCCTGCTGCAAGTACGGCGTTGACGGAGCAGACGTCTGAACGATGGACGCCCCTCATCGAATCGCGTATAGTCTCCGATTGACGTTTCGCCGAATTTGCGCTCACGGTCCTTTAGTTCGCGGTCCTGATTCGGCACTCATGGGTCAGGAGCAGCACGCTTGCGTCCGGACAGGGGCTTTCCCCCGTCACCGCCGACACGCCTCCGCCCCCACGCCACGTACTCGCCCAGATCACTTCGCCCTGCGCGCAGGATCGTCACTGCGAGTTCCACCCACCGGTCCGCCGAACATCGCGCCGATTTCTCCAGGCCCTTGCGCACGCTGCGCGCTACGCCCTGGTCCCCGATTCGCTCCCGGCGGAGGCGAAACAGCCCGACCCTGCTCACCGTGCAGCGCCGGAACAACGACAAGGAGCCCGAACATGGCCAAAGAAGAACTCATCGAAATGCACGGATCCGTTACCGAGGTGCTGCCCGACGGCCGCTACCGCGTAACCCTCGACAACGGCCACAACCTCATTGCCTACTCCGGCGGCAAGATGCGCAAGCACCACATCCGCATCATCGCCGGCGACAACGTCTCGCTCGAGATGTCGCCCTACGACCTGTCCAAGGGCCGCATCACCTTCCGCCACCTGCCCGGCCGGCCGGCCGGCGCAGCGGCTGCGCCGCCTCCCCGTCGCCGCTGAAGCGCGACAGCGCATCGCACGACACGCCCGCTCCGTGCCTTAAGGCCGCAGCGGGCGTTGTTGCATCTGCAGATGCCCTCCACCGTGCGGAACATGCCAGCTCGATGCGTTGTCTCCTTTCACCAGGCTGCGTAGCGCGGAGCCTCCTGCCCCGCCGCCCACCTGACAGCGCCCCCCGGACTCAGGAGACGAGAGCATGACGACGCCCGACACCCGACACGACAACCCGCAGTTCGACAGCCTGCTTCCAGCCGCCCGCCTTGACCGCCGCGGCTTCGTCACCACACTTGCCGCGGCAGGCTTTGCGCTCGCGGTACAGCCAGTGCACGCAAGCACGCTGATCACCACCGATGACAGCAAGCTCACGACCGGCGACGAAACCATCGACGTCAACGGTGACCGCCTTCCAATCTACTTCGCCCGCCCGGCGGAGGCCACTGGCAGGCTCCCGATCGTGCTCGTGGTGCAGGAGATCTTCGGCGTCCACGAACACATCCGCGACGTCTGCCGCCGGCTTGCACATCAGGGCTACCTCGCCATCGCTCCCGAACTCTTCTTCCGCCAGGGCGATCCGAGCAAGCTCGAGAGCGTGGCCGAGATTCTCCAGGAAATCGTCGCAAAGGTCCCTGACGCCCAGGTCATGGCCGACCTCGACGCTTGCGCTGACTGGGCTGTTGCAGCTCAGGGCGGAGACCCTGAAAAGATCGCGATCACCGGCTTCTGCTGGGGCGGCCGCATCACCTGGCTATACGCGGCGCATACCGCCCGCGTTCGCGCGGGCATTGCCTGGTACGGCCGCCTGGTCGGCACCCCGTCGTCAAATACTCCCCTGCAACCGATCGACGTCGCCGACAGGTTGAACGCACCGGTACTGGGCCTCTACGGCGGACAGGACCAGGGCATTCCCCTCGAGGGCGTGCAGATGATGCAGGAAGCGCTGCGCAAGGCCGGTAGCCCGAGTACGATCCACATCTACCCGGACGCACACCACGCCTTCCATGCCGACTACCGGCCGAGCTATCGCCGGGAAGAGGCGGAGGACGGCTGGAAACGGCTGCTCGAGTGGCTATCCTCCCACCTCGGCTGAGCATCACACCCCACGGGCGGCAGCGGCCGCCCCATCGCATCGCCGATTACGGTCCCGGACGGGTGATCGGCGTGCGCGGCGGCATTCACCAGCCCCATGCCGGCAACCCAGCCGAAGGCAAGCCCGCATAGCGTCGCAAGCAGCGCACTCAGCCATCGCCACCAGCTTCCCCGCATCTCTCCTCCGCGCCCATGGTTTTCGCCCGCAAGGGGCTCAGACGCGATGTTGGACGCAAACTCGGCGGCAGCGTTCCGGCTATTTCTCCACGTCCTCGCCCGTCGCACTGGCCCCACCCTTGCTCGAGCGCGCCCCCAGTTCCCTGAGCAATCGAGCTGCAATCAGGCCATTGACCAACCCGAACACGACCGCTGCGAGCGCAAAGACGGGCAACAGATAGAACACACCATCATGGGGCACAAGCCACAGACGGGCCACGACGAGCTGGGCGCCAATATGGGCGAAAGCGGCCAGGATGCTCTGGCTCACCGGCCCGAACCACCGTTTGGGCAAGCGCACTGCAATGCCCAACACCAGCAGGCTGGCGACTGCACCCGACAGGCTGAGGAAAAAGCCGGGCGCAAGGAACTGCCCGAGCAGCAGGCTACCGGCGAGCACGCGCAGCAAGGACACCCACACCGCCTCGCGCCAACCCCAGCGTGCCAGCACCACCAGGGTGACGATATTGGCCAGCCCTGGCTTCACACCCGGCAGGGGCAGCGGAATGGCGGCCTCGGCCACGGTGAGCACGATCGCGGCAGCAGCATGGCGCGCGATCCGTCGATCTTCCGGCGTCGGCGTCAGTTCAATAGTTGAGGGAGTCATAGTTTGCCGAGCGCCCCGTAAGGCTCAGGCTGACCTCGTTGGGCGCACAGATCGCAACAGCGCCGGCCTGGGTCAGCCAGCCCTGACGCACGCAGTACTGACGCGGCCCCGGGTCGGAAGCCACGCGGGCACGCCCGGGCTGGATCTCGATCACCGTCACTCCGAGCGGGCCGGGCACTTCAATCAAGCGCTCGCGCCCGAGGTCGACCTCGGCCACGACCCTTCCACCGGCGCGTACCACGGCGCCATCCGGCGCACCGCCCTGCCACAGGCTGCGCACTGCGAGCCCGCACACCATCAGGCCGGCAAGCACGACCAGCACATCGCCCGGACGCAGCAGCGCCCACCAGTCGCCAAGCTTGCGCTTCACACGCTGGCGCCGCGTACGGTCCCGGCCGCCCCGCCTCCCCGGGCATCGCCTGCGCCAGACGCCGCGTCATGGACACTGCCCGCCGCGCGATCCGCAGCGCGGCGCGCCGCCGAACGATGGCGCACGAGCACATCCACCTGGTCACGAAACTGTACGGCCAGCCACTCGGCAAGATACACCGAGCGGTGCTGGCCGCCGGTACAGCCGATCGCCACTGTGAGATAACTGCGGTTGTCACGCATGTATGCCGGCAACCAGTCGGCGATGAACCGACGGATATCACCCGCCATGCGCTCGACCTCGGGCAGCTTCTCGAGGAAATCCACCACCGGCTGGTCACGCCCGGTGAGTGGGCGCAGCCTGGGATCGTAGTAGGGATTGGGCAGGCAGCGCACGTCGAACACCAGGTCGGCATCGAGCGGAATGCCGTACTTGAAGCCGAAGGACTCGAACATCAGCGTCATGCCCTCGCCCGCCGACATCTGGATGAAATCCTTCACCCAGGCACGCAGGGTATTGGGATGCAGCTCGCTGGTATCGATACGGTGACCAAGCGCGGCGATGGGCTCCAGGGCATCGCGCTCGCGCTGGATGGCCTCCTCGAGACTGACGTCGTCGATTGCCAGCGGGTGTCTGCGCCGCGTTTCGGAAAAGCGCGCGATCAAGGCATCGTCACGTGCCTCGAGGAAGATCACCCGCAGGTCGCGCACCGTGGCGCGCAGTGCCTCCACCTGCTGCGGCAGCGCCGCGATGCTGGCGCCGGAGCGCATGTCCACCGCGACCGCCACCCGCCGCCACCCTGCACCGCGCAGGTGTGCCACCAACTGCGGCAGCAATGCTGCAGGCAGGTTGTCGACGACGTAATAGCCCGCATCCTCGAGTACGTTGAGCGCGATGCTCTTGCCCGAGCCGGACAAGCCGCTGATGAGTACGATCTGCATGGTCCTGCACATGTGAAAAGGCCCGCCGACACTATAGCGCAGTGAGGGCGGGCCTGAACCTGAGGCTGGGTGTCAGCCCTCGTGCTTGCGCCGCTCCGCACGCCGCACCCAGAAATCGGCATTCTCGATACCGAGCGGGCGCGGATCGAATTCGGGCACGAGCCGGCCCTTGGCCTGCTGCGACTCATAGTCCTTGAGCGCAAGCAGGGCCGGCTTCTGCAGCACCAGGATCGCAACGATGTTGAGCCAGGCCATGATGCCCACGCCGATGTCGCCAAGCCCCCAGGCCAGGTCGCTGGTGCGCACGCAGCCGTACAGGGCGGAGCCGATGAGCGCGACCCTGAGCACGAAGATCAGTGCATCCGAGCGCAGGTTGCGGGTGAGGTAGGCGAGATTGGTCTCGGCAATGTAGTAGTAGGCAAGCACCGTCGTGAAGGCGAAGAAGAACAGCGCCACGGCGACGAACACCGCGCCAAAGCCGGGCAGTACGGCCTCCATCGCGGCCTGGGTGTAGCCGGTACCGGCGGCGATGTTGGCAAGCCCGGTGAACACCGGTTGGCCGTCCGCGCCCATCACGTTGTAGGTGCCAGTCACGAGGATCATGAAGGCGGTTGCCGAGCATACGAACAAGGTATCCACATAGACCGAGAAGGCCTGCACCAGGCCTTGCGCCGCCGGGTGGGGCACCTCGGCCGCGGCGGCGGCATGCGGGCCGGAGCCCTGGCCGGCCTCGTTCGAATACACGCCGCGCTTGACGCCCCACTGGATCGCCAGGCCGATCATGGCGCCGAACCCAGCCTCCAGACCGAAGGCCGAGGACACGATCAGGCGCACGACCTCGGGCACCTTCTCGACATTGAGTGCGACCACCACCGCTGCAGCGAGGATGTAGCCCAGCGCCATGAAGGGCACCACCACCTGGGTCACTTGCGCGATACGACGCACGCCACCGAAGATGATCAGGCCGAGCAGAATGACGATGATGGTGCCGGTCACTGCAGGCGCAACGCCGAAGGCGTTCTGCATGCCCGCTGCGATGCTGTTGGTCTGCACCCCAGGAAGCAGGACGCCGCAGGCAAAGAGCGTGGCGACGGCAAACACGATCGCATACACCCGCCAGCCCAGCCCCTTCTCGATGTAGTAGGCCGGTCCGCCGCGGTAGAGCCCATGCTGCTCGGTCTTGTAGATCTGGCCGAGCGCAGACTCGATATAGGCCGTCGCCGCGCCCAGGAAGGCGACCATCCACATCCAGAAGATCGCTCCCGGACCGCCAAAACCGATCGCCGTCGCCACGCCGGCGATGTTACCGGTGCCAACACGGCCAGACAGCGCGATCGTCAAGGCCTGGAACGACGACACCCCGGCTGCAGAGCTCTTGCCGCGGAACATCGCCTGCACCATCTCACCGATATGGCGAACCTGCATGAAGCGCGTGCGGATCGAGAAGTAAAGCCCGACCAGAAGGCACAGATACACCAGGGCCGGGCTCCACACCCAGCCATTGATCCAATCGACGGATTCTTGCATGACCACGCTTGCCAAAAATTGAAGGCTCGATTGTATCCGCTTGTTGCAGGTCAATGAAAAGGCTTCTTATCGACGGCGCTTACGACGATGCGATCACCTCGGCCGCGCCTGTGGCGTCGGACCATCCCTGCCAGGGGTGCGGAAAGCGAGCCAGGCGCTGCCCGCCAGCATGATCAACAGCCCTCCCCACAGCAGCGACAGGAAGGGGAAGGTCTTCACCACGACGATGACCTCCCCGCCGCTGCCGCCCGCAGCCAGCGACTCGACCACCGCACCCGGGGCAATCCAGAACTGGGTCGTGCGCCACAAGCCCTGGTCGACCAGGGGCTGCAACAGGTAACCCGGCGTTGCCGTATGGCGCGCATAGCGGTAGTCGAGCAATTCACAGACCTGGCGCAGGGGGCCATCGTAGCGCTCGGGCGGCGCACGACTGTCCCGATACAGCGTCTGCCCATCCACCAGCGCACCTCCCGGCTCGCGCAGCTCAATGCGGGTAAGCGCATGCACACCGCCAGTCGTTCCGACCCCGCCATCGCGCAGCGGTGCCATGTCAAGGCCAGTCAGGCGCAAGGCAAAGCCATGGCGATCCCGAACCCACTCCGTCGGCTCGCCAGCGAAGACGATCTCATGCTGCGTGTAGCTGTTGAGCGCGGTTGCCAGCAGCCCGCCCCACAGTGCAAGAACCAGCCCGGCATGGATCGCGACCACGGGCAATGCTGCCGACACCCCCCTTGCCCCCTGCCGGCGCAGACTCGCCAGCAGCCAGGCGCCACACCCGAGCGCGAAGTAGGCGCCACTGGCCAATCCGGCATCCAGGAAGGGCAGGACGGCGACGATCTGTTGCGACAGGACACCCGTGCCCTGGTAGCCCCCCGTCAGCAGACCGCCAGACACTGCATTTCCTGCCACCACTGCGACCGCAAGCGGCAAGGACACCGCAGCCCCCCGCGCAGATGCCCGGCGGCAGAAGTACCAGCCGCCGATCAGCCCCACGGCCACGAGCGGGAGCGACAGCATGCGCCCAACGGCGTGACCGTCGACATCCCATTGCTCGAAGGCCGCGCGCAGGGCCGCGAGCTCGGCACCGGTAGTCAGGTTGGCAAGCATCGCGAGGAAGGGCTTGTGATGTTCCGCTCGTGGCAGATCAAGCGCGGTAGCGCCGAAGGCGAGCAAGAGTTGCGCAGCGGCAATCGCGGCCGCGCCCAGAAAGCAGATCTGCACAAGCCACATCCCCAGCCGCTGCGTGCCACGGTCGGTAGCCGGCAGGCGGTCGGCGCGGACCCGCCTGCCCGCAATCCCCGCGCCGACCGCCGCCAGCAGCAGGATCGAAGCGAGAACGACATGGCTGACCCACGAGTCTGCACCCACGTAACGGTGCGAACTCGCAAGCAGCGGGTTGCGCGTCACGGCCATCGCAAGCGGTATCGTGACTGCAGCAAGCACCGCCGCCCACGGCATGACCTGCCAGCGCCGCCGTCCGACTGCCCAGCCCCCGAATCCGTGGAGGTGAGCGCCCAGCAGGCACCAGGTGCAGAACACCGCAGTCTGCACCGGATCCCAGTGCCAGACCTGGCCATACATCGCATCTTCGAACGCCCACAGCATGCCGAAGCCAATGCCGGCGGTAAGCACCACCCACGCCCGCCGCGCCCGCGTTCTGGCCAGCATCGGCCATGGCGCCGGGCGACCGCACAGCGCCTCGAGCGCCGGCTCCGCGAGTGCGAGCGTCCAGGCGTAGGCCGCCAGCACCAGGGGCGCATGGAACAGCATCCACGGCTTCATCAGATGCGCATTCATGCCCTGCGATGCCGATTGCACCAACCATTCCGGGGGTGTCTCCGCAAAGGGCGCGAGCCACAGCGCGGTCAACACAAGCCACGCCGCGATCGCCGCGGTCGGCGACAGGTTGGGCCCGACCCGCGCACGCAGCGCACCGCCTGCCGCGAGACTGATGCACAGGGCTGCGAGCAGCAGCGTCGTGCCCTCATCACCGCCCCACAGGTTGGCGAGCTTGAGGTGGAGCGGCAGTTCCGCGCTGCTGTACAGCCAGACATAGCGCACCTCGAAACGGTCGCTGGCAAAATGCCAGCCGAGGGCCAACACACACGCCCACGCCAGCGCCGCCGACAGCGTCAACGCAAGAGCCCGCCCACGCGGCCTCAGCGCGGCATGTACGGCGAGCGCCACCACTACTGCGAGAACCGGCTGGCCGAGTTCGGGCCAGATCGCGAGCGCGAGCGCGGCCAGAGCCATGACCGCCCCGCTCGGCGTGCGGCGGGAGATGGCGTCCATCTCAGCGCCCCTCCACGCGCAGCACTTCGGGGTAATAGCACATGTAGCCCGTTGCGCAGTGCGACTCGGAAGGCCGCAGCCCGACCGCGAACGCGCGCACCGCCGCATCGTCCTCGCCCGCACGCACGCGCTCGAGCACCGACCGGACCATGCGCACGCTCGCCAGCTTGCGCGCGGTGGGCGCTTCACGCCCGGCAATCTTGATCGCCGCCACCCGCCCGCGCCGCAGCACCGGCACCGCACACAGGCCGCACGGCCCGTAGGGCAGGCCTTCGGGCGTGGTGCTGAAACCGCAGGAGAAGCGGTACCACAGCCAGCGCTCGTACTCTGCGTCATTCTGCTGCAGGCGCGCCGCCAGCCGCGGCGACACCGCCCCGCCATCGCGGCGGCGGTAGCGGTATTCGAAGCGGTCGAGACAGATCGGGCCGCCGAGCTGGCCCGGCAGGTGAATGGTGTGGCAAGCGCCTTCCTCGAAGATGCAGCCGTCGTTGAGTACGAAGGCTTCGATCTCGATGTCGGGGACCTCGGCGGCAATGCTGGCGGCCTCGGCCAGGGTGACGTCACGCGGCAGGATCAGGCGCTGCGCGCCGAGCTCGCGGCACAGCCGCGCCGCACCGGCGTTGCGACAGGTCGCCACCGAGCTGACGTGCATGCGCAGCGCCGGAAAGCGCAGCGCCAGCGCATGGAGCAGGCCGAGATCGCTGACGATCAGCGCATCGCCGCCCAGCGCCGCGAAGCGCCCGGCGATATCCTCCGCGGCACCGATCTGGGCGGCGGAATAGTGCTGGGCGTTGAGCACGAGCGACACGGTGGCCTCATGGGCGTGGGCAATGTCGATCGCACGCGCCAGGTCCTCGTAGCGCGTCAGGTTGCCCGACGGGCGACGATTGGCATTGATGGCGTGAAAACGGCCGAGCCAATCGGGCGGCACCAGGCCGCAGTAGAACTCGCTGGCGCCCGCCTGCGCCAGCGGCTCGATCTCGGCAACGCGCGACACCGGGGCAACGATCCTCATAGCGGCGCTCCCGGAACGACCAGGCGGGCGACACGCTTGCTGTCGACCGCCTGCCGCAGACTGCTCGCCATCGCCGCCGAATGGCGGCTGAAAAAGGTGTTGCCAAGCTGCACGCTGGCAGCCACATCCGCCCGCCCGGGCCGCGACGCCAGCGCCGAAAAGCGCAGGCATTCCTTCTGGCAGCGCCGCCCGACGGCGAAGCGCTCCGTTCCTGTCACCGACAGCGAACCCGCCCGGCACATCCGGCCCTTGGCCACATAGACGTAGGGCAGATGTACCGCGGCAGGCAGCGGCAGGTCGGCGAATACTTCCTCATCGGCGAACAAGGGCACGTCGATCTCCAGGCGCCGAATGCCCAGGCGCGAGAAAAGGGCGTGCATCGTCGGTGCGGCGAGGCCATGGCCGCAGCGCCCCGCCCAGCCCGCGTCGATACGGGGATCCTTGGTCATGCGGCACAGCACGCGCCCGGCCACCGGACGCAAGTCCCCGAACCGGCTCGCAAGCTCGTGTGCGACACCCCAGTCATTGACCACCACCTCGCTGCCGGCGGGCAGCGTCGGCAGCAGCACATCGAGCTGCGCCAGAACCTCGGGCGAGGCCACTGGAGTGAGCAGGACCAGACGCAGCCCGGCGCTCTTAGCCTGGCTCAGGGCCTCGCGCAACGCCCGTGCGGAAGGCAGCAGGTGCTCGCAGAACTCGCTGCCGAAATACAGATGGGTGGGCTGCAGCGGCGCCAGCCAGGTCGCAAGCTCCGCATCGCCATGGAGACGCTGCCAGTGTTCTGCGCGTTCCGCAGTTGCAGCCGCTGTCCACGCCAGATCGAGCGCATGGCAGGCCGCCACCGCCAGTTCAGGGGCATTCATTCCCGTTCCTCCTCGCGGCCGCAGGGGTCGCGGGCCACCAGCCCGCAGGCCCCCGTCCTGTGCGCCGCGGCAAGGCCGACGGCGCACAGGGTGCTTACAGGGCCATGATCACCGACTTGCTCTCGGTGTAGAGATCGAGCACCGCGCGCCCCATCTCGCGACCGATGCCCGATTGCTTGTAGCCGCCGAAGGGCATCGAGGCGTCGAGGATGTTGTGGCAGTTGACCCACACCGTTCCGGCCTTGATCTTCGGCACCAGCCGATGCACCCGCGACAGGTCGTTCGACCAGATGCTGGCGCCCAGGCCGAACGGGGTGTCGTTGGCGCGGCGGGCGACCTCGTCGAGGTCGTCATACGGCATTGCCACCACCACCGGACCGAAGATCTCCTCGCGCACCACCTTCATGTCGTCGCGGGTGTCCACCAGCACGGTGGGCTTGACGAAGTAGCCCTCGCCCTCGCCTGCCGCACCGCCCGCCAGGGCGCGCGCGCCCTGCTCGAAACCGCTGCGGATGTAGCCGAGCACACGCTGCTGCTGGGTGGCCGACACCAGCGGACCGATCTGGGTCGTGGGATCGATGCCGGCACCGAGCTTCATGCCGGCGGCGATCTCGGACAGGCCCTCGACCACGCGCTCGAAGCGGCTCTTATGCACATACAGGCGCGAACCCGCGCAGCACACCTGCCCCTGGTTGAAGAAGATCGCCTGCGCCGCACCCGCCGCCGCCACCGCCGGATCGGCGTCGTCGAGCACGATCACCGGGCTCTTGCCTCCGAGTTCCAGCGACACCCGCGTCATGTTGTCGAGCGCCGCCTTGCCCACCAGCTTGCCGATCTCGGTCGAGCCGGTGAAGGCAACCTTCTCGATGCCGGTGTGCGAGGCCAGCGCTGCGCCCGCGGTATGACCATGACCGGTGACCACGTTGAACACGCCGGCCGGGTAGCCCGCCTCCAGCACCAGCTCTGCAAAGCGCAGCGCCGACAACGGAGTCTCTTCGGCCGGCTTGAGCACCATGGTGCAGCCCGAGGCCAGCGCCGGCCCCGCTTTCCAGGCCACCATCAGAAGCGGGAAGTTCCACGGGATGATCGCACCCACCACCCCCACCGGCTCGCGCCGGGTAAAGCCGAAGAACTCGCGGTTGCGCACCAGCGGCACCGAGACTTCCATCGTCGAGCCTTCCAGCTTGGTCGCCCAGCCCGCCATGTAGCGCAGGAAATCCACCACCAGCGCCACGTCGACCGCGCGCGCCATGGTCACCGGCTTGCCGTTGTCGAGGGCCTCGATCTCGGCCAGCTCCTGCGCGTTCGCCTCGACCAGGTCGGCCAGGCGCAGCAGCAGGCGCTCGCGGTCCACCGGACGCATGCGCGGCCACTCCCCCTGCTCGAAGGCCTTGCGCGCCGCTGCCACTGCGCGGTCGATATCGGCCGCCTCGCCGGCCGGCACGCTGGCAAACACCTGTGCGCTGGCCGGGTCGACCACCTCCAGCACACCACCGCCGACGGCCTCCAGCCACTCACTGCCAATCAGCATGCGCTTGGGCTGGGCCAGGAAGCGGCGCGTGTTGGCACTCAGCAACTCACCCTTGTATCGATCCATCGTTCGTCTCCGTATGTAGGTTTGGGTCTGGTTTGATCAGGTATCGGTTTGGGCGCGAACTGCGGCGCGCTCAGAAGTTGAACAGCAGCACGGCCTGCAGATAGACATTGCGGCGGTCGTTGCCCTGCAGCGCCTTCACGTCCCCGCCGCGCGGCTCATAGAGGCCGAGCAGCGGCACAAAGGTGAAGTTGTCGTTGATCTGCCAGAAGGCGAAGAGGTCGATTTCGCGCCCATCGAGCTCGGCGCCATCACCGATGGACTTGATGTCCCAGTACTGGAGGGTCACCGACAGATCGGCACGCGGCGACAGGGTCAGCTCAAGTCGGTCCACTTTGTCGCCGCTGTTGGCCGGTCCGGCATAGTTGGCGGCAACCTCGCCCTGGAACCAGGTCCCCAGGCCTCGGCTGAGACCGAAGAACAGCGGATCGAAGGCCTCGTTGCGGGCCGTTCCGGCCTTGTCGGCCGAGAAGCGCGCATGGCGGTAGTTGAGCGTCGGACTCCACGGCAGATCGGCAAAGGTCCACCCGCCCTCGACGGTCCACGCGTCGGCGTCGTTCTTCACATCCGTGCTGCCACCGCGCTGGTCGACGTACTCGAAGGACAGGAACAGGTTCTCCACCCCCAGGCTGCCCTGACCGCGAACGCTGGTGATGCGCATGCCATCGCGGCGGTCGAAGATGCCCAGCCCCGTGCCCTTGTCCACATCGAGCACCTTCATCCAGCTCAGGCCAAGCGTGCCGTACGTCTCCGACACGTACTCCACGTTCAGGCCGCCGAGCTCGGTGTCCTGGTGATAGGGGTTGTCCGACTGCAGCCAGAACGCGTCGCCGCGCAACGGGCCGTCGGGGTCGACACGCAGGATGGCGGTATTGCCGAAGCTTTTCTTCGCAGCAAGGTAGTAGGCGCCGCCGCGATCGACATCGACACCGAGTACGTCGAGGCCCTTGCCGAGGTTGATGCGGTCGCCCGCGATCAGAAAGCCGTCACCGAGCTGGAACTGCTGGCGGCCGAAGGAGAAGTCAAGCAGGCCGCCGGCGCTGCGCCAGCCGAGGTAGGCATCCTCGAGGTCGATGTCGCGCTCACGCCCGGTGGTATAGCCGCCAGCATCGCCGTCGCCCCAGGAGCCCTGGGCGATCGCGCCCAACCCGCCGTACAGTTCACCGTTGCCGGCGCGAGCCTTGCCGACCAGGACGCCGTGCACGAAGGCTTCTCGCCACTTCTTGCCGCCCTCGCCGAGGTAGTCCTCGCGTGTCGAGAAGGCGCCCGCCATGCCGTCGACGTTGAAGCCCAGGGTGGTGCCGTCGCGCTCGTAGAAGTCGGCGGCCTGTGCGCTGCCCAGTGTGGCCAGCCCTGCGAGCAAGGCGACCACGGTCGTGTGAATGCGCATGATGTTCGTCTCCTGATTGATTGTTTTGGCGTGCAGGAGCCCCTCAGGACCCGTGAGGTCCCGATGAACGCCCCGCCTCGCGGATCAGCGGATCAGTGCTTGGGTGTGCGGACTCAGCGCACGAAGACCTGCCCGGTGCCGAGCGACATGTCGCCGCCTGGCAGCTTCACCTGGCCGACCTTCGCCAGCGTGTCGGCGTCGTGGATGGAGATGTCGTTGAAGGTTCCGGTGAGATACAGCCGGCTCCCCGCCTGGTTGGTCAGCAACGTGTAGTAGGTGTGATCGAGCTCGGCCGCCTCCACCAGCTTCTGCTGCGCGATGTCGTACTTGGTGAGGCGATGGAGCAGGCCGTAGATGATGTTGCGATCCTTCGGCGAGCGGATCCCGGTGAAATAGATCTCGGTCAGCGGGCCGAATTCGCGCGCCTCGGTCTCGCCGCTCTTGAGGTCGACGTTGAGGAAGCCGTACTGGTACTCGGCCGTCTCCATGTCCTGCTTGTCGTCCTGGAACTTCGCCGTGGTGTAGAGGATGGTGAAGTCGCGCGTAGGCGTCTGTACCGGCCACAGGTAGAGCACGTCGAGCGGGGCATGGGTGGGCCGCTGCCAGTCGCGGATCGGCAGCGCGACCGTCATCTCGCCCGTCTTCACATCCACCTTGTAGAGGTTGGGACCCGCCACATAGACGGCACCGTCGTCACCTGCAAGCATGATGTTGAGCTGGCGCGGCGCCGGAAACGTACGTACCGGCTTGGCCTCAAGACCGGCCTGGGTGTCATAGGCGACGAAGCGCGGCTCGCCGACGCGATAGTGGTCGCGGTTGATCCGGGTGGGGTTCTGCACCGCGTACAGCTCCTTGCCGTCGGGGCTGATGGTGAACGACCCGATCGACTTGGCGCGTTCGTTCTCGCCCTGCGACATCTCGGCGCGGAAAGTCACCTTGCAGGTATCGAGGTCTACGCCGTAGATCGTGCCGAAGCGGTTGTTGAGGACATAGGCCGTGCGGCGGTCAGGTGCGATCTGCGTGATCCCCGGCCCGAAGGCGTCGGGCAGCTTGCAGGTCTTGTAGACACTGTCGCTGGCCAGGTCGACCACGTTCAGGTTGTTCGGATAGTTCGCCACCATCAGGTACTCGTTGCCGGGCTTGAGCGCCAGCGCCTCGTTGCCTGCAGCCGCAGGCAGGGTGCTGGCGGCCAGGCAGGCGAGCGCGGCCGCGGTGCGGCGCAGCGCGCCGCCGGTCATCGTTGTCTTCATGTCCGCCCCCTTACAGCTTGTCGCCCGGGAAGACCGAGCCGAGATTGCGCCAGTCCTCGCGGGTGTTGGCCGCGTCCTTGTTCCAATCCGGGTAGGTGTTCATCACATCGGGCACCTGGGCCGGCCACCAGCACGGATCAGCACAGCCGTAGAGGTCGGACTCCATCGGCTGGCACAGCGAGGCCACGCCGCCGAAGGCGTCCACTTCCCAGCCCGGGTCCACCGTCGCCGTGCAGCCGGCGAGGGCGCTCATCGCCACCACCTCCTCGATCCGGTCCTCCGCAACCGCCTTGTCCAGCAGCCGCGCCTTGTTATTGATCGCCTTGAGATGTTTCATGACGCCCTCCTCGGGGAAATATGCTGTTCGATGAAGGCCGGGTTGCCGGCCATGATGCGGCTGTAGACCTCGATGCCGAAGTCCACCCAGTCGCGCATCAGATCGCAGTAGTGGTAGGTGGGGTGTGCCGGATCGCCGTAGCGCGCGTAGCTCTCGTGGTAGCAGCCGCCCGAGCACAGGTTGCGGATGCGGCAGCTGGCGCAGCCGGTATCGGTGCGATCCAGGCGCTGGGACAGGAAGTCGCCGAGCTGCTCGCGCTTGATGCCGTTCTTCACATCGCCGAAAGTCGGCAGCGTGGAGCCGGTGAAGCGGTGGCACAGGTTCAGTTCGCCCTTGTGATCGACCGCCAGCATCTTCAGCCCGGCGCCGCAGGGCAGCGCCTTCTTGTGGCCTTCGTGCAGGTCGGTGATCAGCTGGTGCATGTTGGAGAAGCCGATGTTGCGACCTTCCAGCGCTGCCTCCAGGTAGCGCTGGCCAAGCCGCTTGAGCCCGGCGAAGACCTCGACCAGCTCCTCGCCCGTGAGGTTGAAGGTGCTGATGTCGCCCGAGGTCACCGGCGCGAAGCCGACTTCGGCAAAGCCGAGCTCGTTGAACAGGTGATCCCAGATGCGCTCGACTTCGGTGGTGCCATGGGTCAGCGTGACACGCGCGCCGACCGGCCGCGCGCGATAGCGCGACAGCAGGCGCTCGGCCTTGCGGCGCACGGTCTCGTAGGTGCCCTGACCGCCGACCGTGAGCCGGTTGCGGTCATGGATCGCCTTGGGACCGTCGATGCTGATCGACAGGCCGAAGCGGTGGGCGTTGAGCCAGTCGATGGTGTCGTCTGCAAGCAGCGTGGCGTTCGTCGTCATGACGAAATCGACCTGCTTGCCGAGCTCGGGGAAGCGCGTCTCGCAGTACGCCACCACGTCCTTGATAAGCGGCAGGTTGCTGAGTGGCTCGCCGCCGAAGAAGACGACGGTGTAGCGGGGTTCGTCGGGCGACTCGCGCAGCATCATCTCGATCGCGTCGCGTGCGGTCTCGAAGGCCATCTTGCGACCCGCCGAGGGCTTGTCGAGATCTTCCTTGTAGCAGTAGGTGCAGCTCAGGTTGCAGCCGGTGTTGACGTTGAGCACCACCGTGGTGAGCGGGAAACGCTCGAAGGTGTGCGCGAGCGCGGTGGCGCCGGCCGGGCGGCCGTCGTCGATGAGCTCGAGCGCGACCAGCTCGCGGATCGCCTCGGCCACCTCATGGGCCTCGAACTCCGTACGCAGGCCGTCGATCAGGGCCTCGGCACTCAGGCTCTGGCGGCGGATACGGTCGAGCAAGGCCGCGGTCAGCGTGTCGAGCGCGAACAGCGAACTGCTCGGGATATGGAACAGCATGCGCGTACCATCGACGCGCACTTCGTGCAGGTTGTCATGCACGAGATTCAGGACCGCACTCATGGGGAACTCCTCGTGAATCGCGGGTTTCGGGGTGCAGGCAAACGCCTGCAGGCACGGACAGCGGACCCGCTCACGGAATCGGCGGGTTGTTCCAGCGCGGCGGCGCCACGATCACCTGGCCCTCGCCGCGCAGGCGCTCGGCACCCTGAGCCACCTCGGCCACGACCTTGAGATTGCCCACATTGCTGGCCGACATCCGGCGCGCCGGATTGGGCCCGGCGTCACCCGGCACGAACACGCCGCTCGCCGCGTCCATCAGGCCGGCGAACTTGACGTCCTCGTCGCGCACGGCAACCTCGTCGAAGGGCTCGACCGACCAGTTCGCCGGCACGAAACCGATGCGGAAGTCGTCCTCGGTACCGATCTTTCCATCCGGCCCGGCCGCCCAGGCCTCGGCGTCGAAGCGGGCCTCCACCTTCGCCGTCGGTGTGCCATTGCCACCGATGCGGGCCACCGCGAACGCCGGCATCACCTTCACCGCCGCGATGCTGTCATACACAGCGAGCGTGCCGCCACGCGCCTCACCCACTGCGACCTGGTGCACGCCACGCGCGTCATCCGCCGCCTCCACGCGCAACACGACTTCGGCATCGGAGCGCCGGATCGTCTCCAGCAAGCGCACCCCCGGGGGCAGGCTCACCTCACCCTGCAGGCCGGAACCGACGATGCGCAACTCGGCCGCCATGCCGGCCTTGAGGTGGGCCGGGTGCACCGCCAGCACACGGCTGTTGCCGGGTTGCTGCAGGCTGGCCACGACATCGGCGCCGATCTCGTCCTGATCCCGCAGGAACATGCGTCCGCGCAGCACGCCGTCCTCGAGCGCAAACACCTGGCGCATCGGCGTGCCATCGACGACCAGATCGCCGCGCCACTCATAACCGGTGTACAGCAGCGCCTGCCCCTTGCCGCTCATCTCACTGCCGTCATCCCAGCGCCCGTCGAAGCTCAGCGCGTACAGGTCCTTGCCCTTGGCGGCGCTGACCTTCATGACACCCGAGAAGCCGCCGCGCCCGCTCATGTGGCCGCTCATGCTCCACTCGCCCTTCACCACCTGCGGTGCACGCGCCTGCCATTGCGTCCAGGCCTCCGTCTGCAAGGGCAGGGTGCGCGCCAGCTCGGGGACCATTTCCTTGAGCGCGATGCCGAACCAGTCGCGGTCACGCCCCAGCGCCTGGTACTCGGTAGTCGGGTACTGACCGAGATGGAAATGCACCAGATGCTCCCACTCTTCCGCAGGCCGGCGCTGCAGCATCACCCGGGCGCCGGAATGGCAGCGCGCGCACATCTGGGTGAACTGCTCGGATTCGAACTGCTCGACCGCATTCAAGCGTCGCTCGAGCGCGTAACGCACGCCGTCGGTCTCGGAGGGCGCCAGACCCTGCGTGTCGGCGAGGTACTTGACCACGGTGCGCCGCTCGTCGTCCGTGACCTTCAGGCCATGGACGATCTGCATGCGTGCCACCGACATCAGCCACCCTTCGGGACTTTTGCGCTGCTGACTGATGCGACTGATTCCCTCATCGCCCTCGGTGTGACAGGGCAGGCACTTCGCACGTATCAGCGCCTCGGCCGATGCCAGGGCCGGCGCCGGCGCCAGCGCTGCACCAAGGGCCGCCAGGCTGCCCAGCGCAGCCGTAATCGTTTTGATCTTCAAGACCGGATCTCCTCTTGTGTCCTCTGATGAAGCCCTTGCCGCACCCGATCGCCGCCGGGCTCCTGTGAAGGGTTCGATTCATCCTAGGCGTCGGACCGCCGGTCCTGTTATCCGAAAACGGCAAGGGCAGGCTCGGGCTCCGGCTTGCCATCGCGGACACCGACGTGCCATGCTCCAGGCACAGACCGGGGGCAAGGCTGCGGTGAAGGCCACGCCCGCCCCTGACTGGATCACATAACGACAATGGCGATCGCACACCGATCGGACAAGGAAGAGACATGTTGGCCAGCACCACCGGGAGCCCCCCGGGGGAGTACCGGCAATGAGCCCGGCCGCCACCAGGACGGACCGCCTCCCCTACTCGCATTCCTCACGCGAAACGAAAGACGCGGACGATCACGCCGCATGCCTGAGCAACTGGCAACAGCGCTACGATCAACTGAGCGCCGGCAGCTTTTCCGGCGTGTTCGAGGAATTCTGCTTCGGCAACGTTCAGTTGTTCCGCGAGGGGCTGAACCAGTCCGTTCACCAATCCGGGATCGCCTGGCCTGGATCGCGCACCTTCGCGGTACCGGTTGCGATCGAAGGCACGGGCTGGTTTGGTGGCGAGGTCTATGACGCGCATTCGATGCTGACGCTGGGCGGCGCCGACGAACTGGACTTCCGCACTCCCCGCCGGCTCGAGATCCTGGCCTGTACGGCGGACGCCAGGGCACTGTGCGACTACGCGCAGCAGGTCGATCACCGCAACATCGAGGCCGAACTCGCGGCACGCAGCATTGCGCCCGCCAGCCCCGAGCAGGTTACCGCCCTCGGCAAGCTGCTGGCGACGATGATGGCAAGCCTGCGGGCCACGCCTGCGCTCCTCCACCACGCGCAGATGCGCAAGGCGATGGAGCAGGCCCTGTTCGCCACGCTGCTCGACACCCTTGCGTCCGCCACCACCGCATCGGCCAGCCCCGCATCATGTCGCACCCGCCAGCTCGTGGTCGCACAAGCACGCGCCTACATGGAGGCCCACATCGACGAGCCGATCACGGTGGCCGACCTGTGCATCGAGCTCGGCGTATCGCGCCGCACGCTGCAGTACAGCTTCCAGGACGTGCTCAACCTCAACCCGGTCAAGTTCCTGCGCGCGATCCGACTCAACGCCGTGCGGCGGGCACTCAAGAGCGCAGACGCGAACGGCCGCGAGACGGTCGCGGACATTGCCGCACGCTGGGGGTTCTGGCACCTGTCGCACTTCGCCGCCGAGTACAAGGCCATGTTCGACGAACTGCCCTCCGAAACGCTCAAGCGCCGGATCTGACTCTGGCTGCACGCCAATTAGTTTTTTTGCTACGCCCATTAGCCCAAATTGGCAACGCGCAGCCTCAGGAAATCCACCCCTGACCCTTCATCCAGCCCACGATCTGCGAAGCCCGGGGCGCGGCAAGGCCCAGCCGGGCCTCCAGCACCGCCTCAGGAGACACCCCTGCGCCCGCCGCACGCAGCGCGCACAGCGCCGGCGCAAGCTCCACCCCATCCAGATGCCACACGCCGAGCGGCTGCTCGGGCGTCACCACCACCGTCCGCTCGACGATGCGGCCGTCCTTGACCACCGGACGGCTGTCGATGCCCACCGTCTCCGGCGTCACCGCCGCGTGCACTGGTGCGGCGTCGGGCCAGCTGCGCCGCGCCGCCCAGAATGGCGCATCGGACCAGCGCGACTCCTGCGCGTAGAAGTCCCGGCCAATGCGGGCGAAGCGGTGAAAAAGGTGTTCGATGCGCTGCTGGTGGAAGCGCCGGGCAAGTCCGCCATGCTCGGGGTCATGGCGCAGCGTCGCCACCACCGCCGGCGCCTGCAAGGCGGAAGACAGCGCCTGGAAGATGCCGTTGCCCGATAGCGGATCGACCGCCATCGCCGCATCGCCGACGCGAAGCCAGTCGTCGCCGGCGACCTCGCCACCGAGCACGGCCGTGCTGGTACGCGCATGGGGCTCGCCGACCGGCGCCGCATCGGCCATGAAGGCTGCAGCCGCGTCGACAGCCTCGAAGCGGGCACGACAGTAGTCGCCGAGCGCCTTCTTGGCAGGCAGGCTTGCGGTGGCGACATCCAGGGTCAGCTGCAGATAGCGCCGCCCATCTGCCAGTGCAGCCATCCACATCCAGCCATCCTCGCAGCTCTGCACCGTCGAACCCGGTGAGGTTTCCGGGCCTCTCCAGTACTGCAGCAGCGACACCGTCTCCACCCCACGCAGCCGCGGCCGCCCGCCTGCAGGGGCAGCACGGCCACGGGCCTCGACCACGAAGTCCGCAGCCAGGGCAAGACGGCGATCGGCGGCGTCCACGCCGATCCGGTAGCGCCCCTGCTCCGCGTGCACGGCGGTAACGCGCCCGCGCACCACCTGCACCCCCAGGCGCTCCAGATCCACGAGCATGGCGCGATCGAAGCACTGCCGATCGACGAGGCTCTCGGAGTTGGCCTCGGCATGCACCCCGTTCCAGTTCGCTCGCCGCGGGGAGGGCGGCGCGAAGGCATCGAGCGCGCGCTCGAAACCCAGACTGCGGAGGGCCTCGATGACCCGCGACGACACCCCCTCGACAGCGGCAAACCGGCGCGGCTCACCGACCAGCACGACGGGCTCGCCGAGCCGGGCCAGCCCCAGCGCGGTCGCCGCACCCGCCGGCCCGGCGCCGATGACCACGATTCCCTCATTGCTCATGCGTCCTGCTCCCCGGATTGTCCGCACCATGGTGGCGAGCCTGCGCACGCAACCATGCATGCAGCTGGTCGGCACGGCCTGCCGCCGCCAGGTGACGGGCAGCGAGGCCACTCAGCCAGGCACAAGCCATGCTGGCGCCGGCGCCGGACAGTGTGCCGTCCAGCGGCCGCACATGGGAGCCGAAATCGGCATGCTCCGCGCCCAGGGCCGCGATCTCGGACGGCGCGCAGCGCGCATCGCCGGTCACCCGCAGCACGCCCGCGAAGCCTGCGGGATACACCGCCGGGCCCCGTGCCGGTGCAGCCGCACACAGCACCACGCCCGCGGCGCGCGCGCGCGCGCAGGCGGCGGCGAGCACGGGGCGCGGCTCACGCAGGCCAAGGCTGAGGTTGATCAGGCCGGCACCGCACTCGACCGCCCAGTCGATCGCGGCAGCCACCTGCAGCGGCGTGGTACCGAGACGCTCGCGGAACACCTGGGCGACCAGGAGTTCGATCCGGGGTGCGCAATGCAGCAGGATATCGGCGACGCGGCTGCCATGTCCGAGCGCGTCGGGCGCCGCCTCGATGCGCCGCACGCCGCGGTCATCGAGCACGAAGGCTGCCGCGGCCGCAACGCAATTCTGGTGTCTGGGGGCGCAGCCGCTATCGACGAACGCCACCCGCAGCGCCGCGGCCGCCACCTAGGCGAGCTCCGCAGGCAGGTCGAGGACGTCGATCCGGCCGCCCTCCAGGCGCAGGCGCAGATCGCACCCGCACAGCGTGGCTGCACGATGACTGATCAGGATGCGCGTACGCCCAGCGAACAGGGCATCGACCTCGGCGATCACCGCGGCCTCGGTCGCTTCGTCGACCGCCGAGGTCGCCTCGTCGAGGACCAGGACGCAGGGGTCCTGCAACAGCGCACGGGCGATCGCGATACGCTGGCGCTGGCCGCCCGACAACTGCTGGCCGCGCTCGCCCAAGGGCGTATCGAGCCCTTGCGGCAACTGCGCGATCAGCACATCGAGCTGCGCCCGCCGCGCCGCCTCACGTACAGCGGCATCGTCGGCCTGCGGCGCGGCATAGCGGATGTTGGCCGCGAGCGAGCCGCGGAACAGCACGATGTCCTGGCTGACGACCGCCACCGCGCGACGCAGCTCATTGAGGGCGAGCGCGCGCAGGTCCACGCCGTCGATCCTGATTGCACCGGCGGCAGGATCGTAATGGCGATGCAACAGATCGATGAGCGTGGACTTGCCCACGCCCGAGGCGCCGGTCAGCGCCACCTTGCTGCCGGCCGGAATGCTCACCGAAGCGCCATCGAGCACGGCTTCCTGACGCCCAGGGTGGCGAAAGACCACACCGTCGAGCTCGATCCCGCCCCGCCATGCGGCGTCCGGCGCATGCAGCCCGACGCGCATTTCGACGTCCACCGGCGCCTCGCGCAACTCGCTCACCCGCATCAGGCTCACGCTCATGCGCTGCACTGCCACGTACAGGCCGAGCAGGCTGTTGACCGGGCCGGTCGCCATGCCGAGGTAGGTCGAGAACGCAATCAGCGCGCCGAGCTGCCAGGCGTCGTTGATCACCCACCAGCCGCCGATCACGAATGCGGCAGCGCGTGTCAGCGAGGTCAGGGTCGCCGGCACGGCATGAGTCAGGAATTCGGTGCGCTGCAGACGCAGCAGCCCGCCCAGGTAGTGCGCGCCCAGCGCGTCCAGGCGTGCGCGTTCGTCTGCCTCGCGGCTGGAGGCCTGGATGAACTTCATCGCCGGCAGGGTCTCGACCAGGAAGCTCGACACATCGGCAGCGCGCTCGCGTACGCGCCGCGTATCGACCTCCACCTTGCGCCGCATCCAGCGCAGCCATACCACCTCGAGCGGCACCAGCACCAGAACAAGCAAGGACAGTTCCCAGGACAGGCTGAGCATCAGCAACACCGCCCCGGCGAGGCCGATCAGACTGCTGACGGCCGCGAACAGGCTATCGACCGCAAAGCGCTGGATCTCGGCGACGTCGCCATCGATGCGCGACATCAGGTCGCCCATGCGCTGACGACCATAGAATGCGGGCGACAGGCGCTGCAGGTGGCCGTAGAGATCACTGCGCAAGGCGAACAGGATGGTGCCGGAGAGCCGCGTGTGGAGCAGCCGGTTGATGCCGGCAAGGACGGTGCCGACGATGCCGACCAAGACCATCGTCCCGGCGACGGCCAGCAGCACGCCGTAGTCCCGCGCGAGCAGGCCTTCGTCGATGAGCAGCTTGATCAGCCAGGGCTGCAGCAGCACGAGCAGCGTCGCTGCGAACGACAGCAACAGCAGGCCCGCGATCGCGCGTCGCTGCGGCCGCACGAAACCGTAGAGCCAGCGCAGGCCGCGCTGCAGTTCGTCGGGCCGATCGGAGCGGATCAGGCGGGCAAGCATGGCT
The DNA here is from genome assembly GCF_000310145.2 of Thauera sp. 28. Lineage (GTDB taxonomy): Bacteria > Pseudomonadota > Gammaproteobacteria > Burkholderiales > Rhodocyclaceae > Thauera > Thauera mechernichensis. The sequence continues at coordinate 4,113 of NZ_AMXA01000004.1, read as the reverse complement.
CAGTGCGCAACCAGCTCACCATGCTCACGGCGGGCAACGCCGGCACGCTCCAGCTCCTTCACCAGCCAGGCAGCAAGCGCATCCGGGTCCAGTCCAAGAAAACGCGCGTTGGCCTCGCGGTAGAGCGGCGTCTCGGCAAGATGCCGCGGCAACTCGTCGAGCGCCATGCTGCGCACCTCGAGCAGCTTGAAGGTCATGCATGCGCGGATGGCGTTGCGCGCCATGCGCGCGCTGTCGGCCTCGAAAGCGCGCAAGCGGGCGAAGGCGCGTCCGAGCGCATCGTCGAACTCGGCAAACGGTGCGCCGTGGCCGGGGATGACGACATCCACCGCCAGCCGGCCTATCTCCTCCAACGTCCGCCGCGCCTCGCCAAGGCCGTCTCCGGTGCCGAGCACGTCCGCGAACAGGATGCCGAAGCCGTCGCGCCACAGCGCGTCGCCCGACATCAGGATGCGGCGCTCGGCGTTGTAGTAGGCCAGCGCATCCATGTCGTGCCCAGGGACTGCAATCGCCTCCCACTCGAGTTCGCCGGCGACGAAGCGCTCGCCCGGGCTGAGCGTGGCATCGGCATGGAAGCGCTCGCCCGATTGCGCTGCAGTGCTCAGCAGCAAGGCCTGCTCGTCCCACTCATTCACCGCCGGCGCCATGCCGACGGGCACGGTGATCGAGCAGCCGAAGGCACGCTGCACGCTGGCGTTGCCGCCAATGTGGTCCGAATGCGAGTGCGTGTTGAGCAGCCGACCCAGCCTGCGGCCATCGAGCGCGTCGCGCAGCAGTTCTACCGTCTGCGCGGCATGACTCACGTAGCCTGAGTCGACCAGCGTCGCCTCGTCGCCGTCGACCAGCACCACGTTGTTCGCCGACAGCCAGCCACGCTCGAGAACCTGCAGCGTACGCGGCAGACGGGGGCGCTGGGTCAATCGCTGCCCTCCCCGAGCTCGGCGGCGACATTGGCCGGCAGCGGTACCGGCGCGTCATCGGCCTTGAGTGCCGGCGGCGGCGGTGCAACCGGCACCCCGTTGATCTCGTCGGCGGTGCGCCCACAACCGAGGCAGACGCCGGAATCCCAGTCGATCATGCACACGCCGACACACAGGGCGTCGCCGCTCATGCACGTGTCTCCGCTATCGGCGCAGTCGCACCCAGCCATTCACGACGCTCGGCAACCGCGGCCAGGATGGTGCGGCGCTCGTCGTCGCTGCTGCGGCTCCAGCGCGTGATCTCGTCGATCGTGCGCTGGCAGCCCTCGCACCAGCCGGTGTCCGGACACATGCGGCAGATGTTGATACAGGGGGAAGGAACACTCATGCGAAGCTCTCTGTTGGCAGGTCGGCCGCCCGTGCGTGCGGGCAAGCTCATGATCCAAAGCCAGGATTATGGACCAGCCGGCGCGCGCTGCGCGCGCTTGGCGAGCACCGCACGCGCCACGCGCGATGCCGGCTCGCGGCCGAGCTGACCGCTGATCCAGGCCGCGGTGTCGACGAGGGCGTCGAGTTCGATGCGGGTATCGATGCCCAGGCCGTGCAGCAGCCAGACCACATCCTCGGTCGCAACGTTCCCCGATGCCCCCGCTGCATACGGGCAGCCGCCCAGGCCACCAACCGAAGCGTCGAACACCGCCACGCCCATCTGCAGCGAGGCATGCACGTTGGCGACCGCCATGCCGTAGGTGTCGTGATAGTGGCCGGCAAGCAGTTCGACCGGCACACGCATCGCCACGGCCTCGAGCATGCGCTGGATGCTCGCCGGGTTACCGACACCGATCGTGTCGCCAAGCGAGATCTCGTAGCAGCCCATGTCGCGCAGGGTGGCCGCGACCTCGGCCACCGCCGGCGGCACCACTGCACCCTCGTAGGGGCAGCCGACCACGCAGGACACGTAGCCGCGCACGCGCACGCCGGCCGCGTGCGCCGCCTCGGTGACCGGACGGAAGCGCGCCAGCGACTCGGCGATCGAGCAGTTGATGTTCTTCTGGCTGAAGGACTCGGACGCGGCGCCAAACACCGCCACCTCCTTCGCCCCGGCAGCAAGCGCCGCCTCGAAGCCCTTGAGGTTGGGCGTCAGCACCGGATACGCGACACCAGCCGCTGGCTGCGCGAGCACGCGCGCGAGTACCTCGGCGTTGTCACCCATCTGCGGCACCCACTTGGGCGACACGAAGGAAGTGGTCTCGATCGCCTTGAGCCCGGCACGCTCAAGACGACGCACGAGTTCGACCTTGGTCTCGGTGGGAACCAGTTGCTTCTCGTTCTGCAAGCCGTCGCGCGGCCCCATCTCGACAATGCGCACGGCGTTGGGCAGCTTCGGTGTGGTCATGTATGCACGCTCCTGGTCAGGCGGTTTTCGCTTCGTCGAGGCCGAGTTCCTCCTTCATCTTCTGACGGATCTGGAACTTCTGGATCTTGCCGGTCACCGTCATCGGGAAGCTGTCGACGAAACGGATGTAGCGCGGGATCTTGTAGTGCGCGATCTGCCCCTGGCAATAGGCGCGCACCTCGTCCTCGGTCAGGCCCTCGCCCTCGCGCACGATGATCCAGGCGCACAGTTCCTCGCCGAACCTCTGATCGGGAATGCCGACCACCTGGACATCGAGCACCTTGGGGTGAGCGTAGAGGAACTCCTCGATCTCGCGCGGATAGATGTTCTCGCCACCGCGGATCACCATGTCCTTGATACGACCGACGATGTTGCAATAGCCCTCGTCGTCGATGATCGCAAGGTCGCCGGTATGCATCCAGCCGCCAGCGTCGATCGCCTCCCGGGTCTTGGCCTCGTCGCCCCAGTAGCCAAGCATCACCGAGTAACCGCGCGTGCACAGCTCGCCCGGCGTGCCACGCGGCACGATGCGGCCGTCGGTATCGACGATCTTCACTTCCAGATGGGGCTGGACGCGGCCGACGGTCGATACACGGCGGTCGATGGGGTCGTCGGTACCGCTCTGGAAGCTCACCGGCGAGGTCTCGGTCATGCCGTAGGCAATGGTCACCTCCGACATGTTCATCTTGCCGATCACCCGCTTCATGACCTCGATCGGGCACGGACTGCCGGCCATGATGCCGGTGCGCAGGCTGGAGAGATCGAACTCGGCGAAGCGCGGATGGTCGAGCGCGGCGATGAACATCGTTGGTACGCCGTAAAGCGCGGAGCACCGCTCCTGCGCGACCGTCTCCAGCACGGCCAGCGGCTCGAAGGCCTCGGCCGGGTACACCATGGTCGCGCCGTGGGTCAGGCAGCCGAGGTTGCCCATCACCATGCCGAAGCAGTGGTACAGCGGCACCGGGATGCACAGGCGGTCGCCCGGCACGAGCTTGATCGCTTCGCCGACGAAGTAGCCGTTGTTGAGGATGTTGTGGTGCGACAGCGTCGCGCCCTTGGGATGGCCGGTGGTGCCGGAGGTGAACTGGATGTTGATCGGGTCGTCGAACTGCAGCCTCTCGGACAGTACAGCCAGCGCAGCGAACTCCTCGCGAGCGGGCGCACGCAGCAGCTCGTCGAAGTTGAGCATGCCGGGCGACCTGTCCGCGCCCATGCGGATCACCATCTCGAGCGCGGGCAGGCGGTGGCTGCGCAGCAGGCCAGGCTCGCAGTGGCCGAGTTCGGGTGCGAGGTCGGCGATCATCTCGAGGTAGTTGCTGGTCTTGAAAGCGGGCGACAGGATCAGCGCACGGCAGCCGACCTTGTTGAGCGCGTACTCGAGTTCGGAGCGGCGATAGGCCGGGTTGATGTTCACCAGCACCAGCCCGGCCTTGGCGGTGGCGAACTGGGTCAGCGCCCATTCCATGTTGTTCTGCGACCAGATCCCGATGCGATCGCCCGGTTCGAGGCCAAGCCGCATCAATCCGCAGGCCAGCGCGTCAACCTTGAGCTTGAGCTGGGCGTAGGTCAGGCGCACGTCCTGGTGGCGCACGATCAGCGCCTCGCGTTCGGCATGGGAGGCGCAGGCCTCGTCGAAGAAGCGGCCGATGGTCTGGCCGATCAGTTGCTTTTCGGATGCGCCGTGCACATAGCTTGCGGTGCTGCTCATCGTGTCGTCCTCGCTCCTGTTCTTGTGTGCGTACCACTTCGACTACAAAAGGCTCGCGGCTGGGGCCGCTCCTACAGGGAGGGGGCAGG